>NZ_CAXBPD010000019.1:0-143645 GCF_963977555.1 uncultured Cyclobacterium sp.
CATTGATGAAAAGAAACGAACCAAAGAAAAATCTAGCCAAAAGAAACCTTCTAAAACAAGGCCCAACCCCGCCTCGTAGTTTTGGCCTAGCCACCGCGCCCTTTACTAGGCCAATACCTTAAAAACTACCAGTGAAATTCCGCCTTGTAGCTTTTCGACGTTAAGAAATTTAAGCAGGGATTAGCAAGGGCACAGGCACTGTTTGACGAAGTTTTTGGTTTAGTAATCAATAAAAAAGCAACGCCAATATTTAAACCAAAAACTAAGGAGTTTGCCTGTGTGCGGGAGGCCTTAAATTTTAGCCGAAAAGCTACACAGCGGCGGGCTTTTTTGCTTACTTTTTGGGCCTGTAGCAAAA
Source organism: uncultured Cyclobacterium sp. (assembly GCF_963977555.1). Classification (GTDB taxonomy): domain Bacteria; phylum Bacteroidota; class Bacteroidia; order Cytophagales; family Cyclobacteriaceae; genus Cyclobacterium. Next base: position 359 of record NZ_CAXBPD010000019.1, read on the forward strand.
AAGTAAGAATGGTCATATTCAATGACTTGGTATAGTAGAAACAGTAATGCTTTATTACCCAGAACTGCTTTTTTAAAATTATACATTTAACTGGCAGTAAAACGTTCATTTCTTTTCCATTGATGAAAAGAAACGAACCAAAGAAAAATCTAGCCAAAAGAAACCTTCTAAAACAAGGCCCAACCCCGCCTCGTAGTTTTGGCCTAGCCACCGCGCCCTTTACTAGGCCAATACCTTAAAAACTACCAGTGAAATTCCGCCTTGTAGCTTTTCGACGTTAAGAAATTTAAGCAGGGATTAGCAAGGGCACAGGCACTGTTTGACGAAGTTTTTGGTTTAGTAATCAATAAAAAAGCAACGCCAATATTTAAACCAAAAACTAAGGAGTTTGCCTGTGTGCGGGAGGCCTTAAATTTTAGCCGAAAAGATACTCAGCGGCGGGCTTTTTTGGTTACTTTTTGGGCCACTGACTAGGGTCAGGACAGGCCTGTAGCAAAAAAGTAAGATTGGTCATATTCAATGACTTGGTATAGTAGAAACAGTAATGCATTATTACCCAGGAATGATTTTTATAATTATACAATTAATTAGCTATTAACGTTCATTTATTCTGAGTAACTGCGCTTCAAGACAGGCCCTGACTTGCAATGCATCAGGGCAAGCCTACAGTAAGAAAGTAACAATAAAGGATAAAATGACTCCTAAAACACTTCTAATCAATCTACAACATTCAATTTTACGATCAAATAAATCAAAAGCTATAATATTGCAGTGTATATATTTAACTTTAAATACCAATCTAAAATAATGTTTATATTAGATATTTATTAAAATTTAATATTGAAATAAAAACATTATGAAATACGTTGTTATAGTAATATTTTTTTTGACAGTAATTATTCCTCCTGCTGTAAGTCAGGAATTGGATTCAATTCCTAACCTCAAATCCATACCCTATCACTCACCTTCTCCACCTCCGGAATGGGCTTTGCTACAAAGGCAAATGATGGAAGCACTCTATCCTGCCGCCATGGAGTTTGTTGAAAAATACACCAATCCAGACGGCACTTTAATCTGGAGAGACGAATGGCCGGGGATGGATGGATCTGATGACGGCTATGAAAGCTTTTATAATTTCCCCTTGTATTATGCGCTAGGTGGACCAAAAGAAATAGACCTGCTTTCAAGAAAATTATGGGAGGGTGTAACCAAGCAGTTTACCGGCTATGGTCAGATAGTAGATGAATTTGATGCCGGCTATGACTGGATGCATCATGGGGAGTCTTATACCTATTTTTATTTTTTCGGCCTGGCAGATCCTACTGATAAAAAGATGCGGGACAGGGCCATTAAATTTGCAAAATTGTATTTTGATGATGGTACCGAAAAGTCCAATTTTGACAGTAAACTGAAACTTATTCGTTCACCACTTACAGGTAGCCTTGGCCCAAGATTTATCAATACTGCTGAGGACTGGGTTACCCATAGACCCATTTTAAGCAATTACCCCCTTCCTTATGACGACATTCCCAATGTCACTTCCGGAAAAGATTGGAACAATGACAAAAAATTCCAATTTATTTTGGAGGCATTAAATAACCGCATGATGAAAGGAGATGTGCCCTTAAATTTGGCTTCAACAAGCATGATGCTGAACGCCTATATGTACAATGGGGAGGAGGAATACAAAGAATGGGTAACCTCCTATGTCAATGCTTGGATGGAAAGGACTTATAAAAACAATGGGATAATCCCGGATAATGTAGGCCTTTCCGGGGAGATTGGAGAATATATGGAGGGGAATTGGTGGGGAGGATATTATGGGTGGAAATGGCCCCATGGGGTCAAAAATAAGTTGGAAGCCACCACAATTGGCGCTTCCAATGCCTATTTGATTTCCGGAGGTGATAAATACTTGGATTTACCCAATGCCGTTATCGCATCCGTTTCAAATCAAGCAAAGGTAGAGAATGATAAAAAATTGGTGCCTCACCGATATGATGATAGGGGATGGTACGACTATCGACCCATGCAGCCCATGTATCCTACGCATTTATGGTATATGTCTCGGAAGAGCAAAGACTGGGAAAGGGTAAAAGATTTATTGGATCCTGGGGAAATGGAAAAATTGAATTATAGAAAGGGCAAAGGAGATGAAATCAATACGGCCACATGGTTAGGGTATTTAGAGGGGAAAGTTCCCACTTATCCTGTGGATATTTTAAAGGCCACGTACAATGAAATGCTTTCTAGGCTGGACCGAATAAGAAAAGACACTACTACACCTGATTTTCAGGATGTCCATCATTGGCTGAACCTGAATCCGGTCGTTTTAGAAGGAATTGTACAGACCATGCTTGGTGCCCCTAACCATATCTACCATGGAGGACTATTGCATACTTCTGTGCGCTATTTTGACCCTGAAAATAGAAGGTCAGGTATTCCAGCGGATATGGCAGCCTTGGTTGAACAAATCACAGATGCCGGTATTTCCCTAACATTGGTAAATCTACATCCTACCGAAACAAGAAAAGTAATTGTTCAAGGGGGGATGTTTGGAGAACACCATATCAAACGGGTAAATATGATAGACAAATATCCTTATCAATTTGATACAATCGATCATAAATTTTTTCAAGCTGAAATAGCACCGGGCTCAGTGGTGAAGCTGGAAATAGAAATGACCCGATTTCAAAACCCTCCGACCTATGCCTTTCCATGGCATGGAGAAAATATTCCGGAAAGGGATATAGATTATTAGCTTGGATTTGGATATAGAAAAAGATGTAAGGATATGACGCTTGCGTTAGAGATTTTGTCAGCATTGTTGCAGAAAAAAAGTAACAATACCGCCAAAATCAGTTTGTGCTTCTTACCTTAACCAAGGCTTTACAGCCTTGGCTACAAAAATGCCACCCCCAATGGGGTTTTGGGCAATTGCTTTTACCACTGAGTGGAGTTTCTGAGTTACTTCGTTTCAGGACAGGCCCTGAATAAGACAGGGTAAACATGATGAAAGAAACCAACCAAAGAAAAATTAAGCAATATAAAATTTCTACCCATCTGGCCCTTAGTTCAGCGATTGCGTTAAAAATTGCCCATCATTAATCAAATGATATCTTAACTTCCGCCTTGTAGCTTTTCGACGTTAAGAAATTTAAGAAGTGATGGCAAGGACACAGGCATGGTTGGAATAGAATTTAGAGGATGAGCCTCTAGAAATAGCAATTGCTAAAAGCGAAACCTTAGATAACGGAGTTTGCCTGTGTGCGGGAAGCCTTAAATTTTAGTCGAAAAGATACTCAGCGGCGGGGTTTTTTGCTTACTTTTTTGACCTGTAGCAAAAAAGTAAGAATGGTCTTTATAATTGAAAATGTATATGAAAATCGAAAATAAAATACAAAGATTGCACTGGAGTGCTGCATTGGATATTGTCAACTTGGTTTCTGCATTTTCAAAATGATTATTTTTGAAATTAATTGCCGTCACTGCGAACTTTTAAGGTGGGCCAATAGTGCGTGCGGCAGTCTCGCCATTGTGAGATTCCTTCGACTTTCTCTACGCAAGGCCCCTGCAAAGTCATGGAATGACGAATTTATTAATTTTCGCCTTGTAGATTTTCGGCGTTAAGAAATTTAAGCGGGGATGGCAAAGGCACAGGCACTGTTTGACGAAGTTTTTGGTTAGGGGAATACCCAATAAATAACGAAATATGCGAAAACCAAAAACTAAGGAGTTTGCCTGTGCGCGGGAGGTCTTAAATTTTAGCCGAAAAGCTACTCAGCGGCGGGGTTTTTTGTTTACTTTTTTGACCTGTAGCAAAAAAGTAAAAATAGTTTTAATATTTGACTTTGGATAGGTATACAGAATTGCTATGCAAAATGCATCATGGAAATATTGAAGTTTTTGATAAAGGTAAAGGCCTAACTTACATTAATCCGTTCATTTCTTTTCCCCTGACTTGCTACGCATCAGGACAGGCATTGATGAAAAGAAACGAACCAAAGAAAAATCTAGCCAAAAGAAACCTTCTAAAACAAGGCCCAACGCCGCCTCGTAGTTTTGGCATGGCCACCGCGCCCTGAGTTTGGCGAATGCGTTAAAAATGGCCCATCATTAATCAAATGATATATTAACTTCCGCCTTGTAGATTTTCGGCGTTAAGAAATTTAAGCGGGGATGGCAAAGGCACAGGCACTGTTTGACGAAGTTTTTGGTTAGGGGAATACCCAATAAATAACGAAATATGTGAAAACCAAAAACTAAGGAGTTTGCCTGTGCGCGGGAAGCCTTAAATTTTAGCTGAAAAGATACTCAGCGGCGGGGTTTTTTCGTTAGTTTTTTGACCTGCAGCAAAAAAGTGACAATGGTTATAATTAAAAGACTTTGTATAGTAGAAACAGAAATACAGAACTGCTTTTTTAAATTATACAATTAACTGGCTGTTAACCGTTCATTTCTTTTCCCCTGAGTTACTACGCATCAGGACAAGCCCTGAATAAGACAGGGAAAACATGAAGAAAAGAAACGAACCAAGGAAACATTTAATCAAAACTAATCAACAAAAACACATCTAACTTTTTCAATACCTTACCCGATCCTTTGTATTAAAAAGTAATCCTTCATCCTGTAGTAATTGATAAACACTGACTTTCTCCTTGATATCATTGTTGATAAAGGAACGAATTAGGTTATTATGCAACATTGAACCACCTAATTTCCCTAAGGAATGCCCATCTCGAATAAGCAATAAGGTGGAATTTAAATAAAACTCTGCCAACACATCATAACAAAATCTGGAAAGTAATTTATCATGAACCGCACCTACAATCAATACCTTACCTGTAAAATTTAATCCCCGATCATAATTCACCCCATAAACAGAGAAAGGATGGCGTTCAAACTGCTTCCATATTTCATGACTTTCTAGCATCATCCAATTTGCCAATTTAGAGGCTGGTAAATTGGAAGCTGCATTATAGGTCAATCCATAACTGTGCTCAAAAAGCTTGATTTTCAGAGCAATATCGGCTTTATCTGCTTCTACTAAAGACGGTAACAGAAACCGCCATTTTAAATAAAAATAAAAGGCCAGATCAATGTCTTCAGTCCCCGTTTGTTCCTTACAAAGGTTCTCGGAATTGTTGTACCACAAAAAACCAAGGTAGGAAGCATTTTCAAGTGGTATTGCTTCCAGGCACTGTGAAGGGTTGATAAGATTCAGGTTTTTTTGAAGGTCAAAGAGTAGGGGGTTGAAGGAAATCAAGGATTTGACATTTTTAGGGAAAAGCCCAAGGTAATAATGCAGGTAGGCAGCTGCACCGGAAAAACCCAATAAATGTACTGGCCGATCCCCAGGCAAGTCTTTACGGACCAATTCTATGTCTCTTGCTTGTTGGTCCATGTTTAGCCATTGATAAGCTTTTGCCCAATCAATTATCCCTGTAGAATTGATAATTTTCAATATGGCATCAGCCTCATTCCGGCCTTTGATATGAACGATATTAAATTCTTCCGCTAGTGGCTTGAGGTCTATGCTTTCCTGAAAATACTTGTCCAAGGGATCCTCAATTAGCAGAATGGTTTCCTTTTGCTTATCGTAGGGATGCATTAGGGTATAGCTAATTTCTATTTTCCTAGCATTCTTTAAATGATGATCCAGCGGTACTAATAGGGAGTGAGTTGTATCAAAGGGAGGAAGGTAAAAACCTGTGATTGCACTTAGAAAGAGGAGAAAAGCTATCAAAATTCGTCATTCCTTAATTTTACAACATGAAACTCTAGGATATTTTCCTTCAATGTAGGATTTGCAGGATGTGCTAGGTTTAAAAATAAACCCTTTTTAGTTACAAACCAATTATTGATCTGGTAAGTATAATCAGGTAAAGAATAGTGCTGAAGTTTTTTCAATTTGGAATCAAAAACGGTAAGTGAGGTTTTCTTTTGTAAAAATGAATTTTCTTTCCCTTTAATTGGCGCTTCCCAATTGAATCTATAAATAAGTTTCCGCCAAGGGTCGGGTATTGGAAGATAATGCGTATTGGTTATGGCATGCGAATCAATATTATCTAGGTTGATAAAAGGCAATATATGCTTTACTTCTTTTACCCTTTCAATTTTTCTTTAGCTGTGTTTATTTAGAAAATATTTCCTAATGTTTCTTCAATTCAAAAACATCAAAGGCTAGGTAATTTTCATTTTTTTTATAAGCAGCATAATTATAAGCTACCAAGCCATCTTTGGTAACAAAAAACGTATTGTTATCATAAATGGATCCAGGTAGTTCAGTTTCTCCCATGTATGAAAAGTCTTCATTCAAAATAATTACGCTCATGTTTTTGTATATATCTCCTTTGCCGGTTAAATTATCAACATTGACTCTACCTTTCAATAAAACTCTATAATACAACTTTCGGTATTTGTCCCAAATAACTGGTCCATAAGAATCAGAACCCAAAAAAAATGACCACTTTTCAAGGGATGTTTGATCAGAAAAATTTCCCTTCATTGGAACAATGATATTGGAAAAATTGCTTGCACCAAATTTTTTTTCAATACTTCCATTATTTATGTCGTATTTTGAAAGTTGGTGAGAGGAAGGATAGCTGATTATAATTTCATTTTTTATTTCATTGTAAGTAGTAAAGCTTTTTCTAAATTTTGCACCAAGCCAATTTCCACTATAATATATTTCAGGGAATGGAAGGATAAATTGTAACTTTTCAGAATTTAAATCTACTAGAGTCATAGAAAAGCTGTTTTCTTTACTAAAATCATCAAATTCAGCATCAATATTTCCACTAAAGAAAATTTTATTGTCCTTATAATGCATTGGACTGATCCCGGTAACTTCAATGGACGGATTGTATATTCGTTTTCCTTCCGGCATTTCCCGAAAAATAGGCATTTTCTTTCTAGACAGTACTTCTCCTTTCCTGTTAACTAATGAAATTGTGTAGTTTTGCGCAAATAAAAATATGGAGTCTTTATTAATATAGTTAAATCCATTGATTGAGCCTACACCACTTGGTCCCTGGGTTGGTAAGGTTAGTATTGAATCCAATTCACTTTTTTCCCAATTATAAAAATAGATTGAATTGGTTTTTTTATTCAAAAATATAAATGCTTCATTGTCTATTTTATCGCCTTGATTGATTTCGTATGATAAAATAAATGCATCGGATAATGTATCCAATGGTATCTTTTTTTCATACTTTTTTGAAAGAGTATATGAACCTTTTAAAGAATTATAAAAAGGATTTTCATTGTGAAAAGATGTATTTGAACATGAATAAAATAATAAAAAGGTTAATAAAGTATAATATATTCGCATAATACGGTAGGATAAACAATTGTAATAAAACAGCAATTAAAGACCGATTTCAACCTTTAATTGCTTTAAATATTGAAAAACAAATTATCATGGACATTGTCCTTTTACACAATCTGTAGATTCAAACCAACCGGGTACATCACAGTTATAAACCAATGTACCATTGGAATTAAACTCATCACAATGCCCGTCATTGTTGGATGGTTGGTTTAAACAACCACTTGTGCATGCACTTCCTCCTTCTGCTTCTGCATTAAATGAGTTAAATAATCCAACACTCATGGCCACTACTCCTGCGGCAACTGTAGCTTTTTGTAAAGTCATTTTCTTTCTCATGCTATTTTTTGATTTATGATTAAAAGATGTTTTAATTAAACCAATTAAAATTATTTTTCATATAAGACTAATTATATTTCCCGAGAACGGGCTGTTTTTTCCCGTGAACGAGCATTTTTATCGGATGTGGTAATGTAGTGATCTTGTGATGGGGTGATAGTTTGATGAAGTGGTTGGAGATTAGTGAAAAGGGACTGGGTTTTAGGAATTATTTGTAATTTAGCTTGATCCTCATTTCCTTTGTTAACATCTTAAACATTTCTTTTTCCTTTATGGGCCACTGGTCAAAGGGTGGGAGGTACTCTACCTTGGTTGCATTCGACCTTTGATTCATGATACGATTTATTTTGTTCCAATCTGCATCCCTTTTTTCGGTTAATTTCAAAAATTCCATAACTCGTAAAATTGTTTTTTCCCTGATGGACTGATTTTTTGAAAAGAAATCTTCGTACTTAATTTGTATCGAATTCTCACTGTTTTTTAATGATTCCTGAATAATGCTATTGACTTTATTCCAGTACCAAGCTATTTTGTGAACCCGGTTGAAATCGGGCCATTCTTTTTCCCATCCATCGCCTGGAAAGTCCTTGGGGCAGATCCTTTTCCTGTGATCGTTTTCCCCATAAAACAACATTTCCCCACCACTATCTTTTGGAGATTTAGCATAAAATGACCTGACGGAGTCTATTGGATTTCTAACCACATACAAAAACTTGATAGATGAAAATGTAGCCATTAGTTCTGGAATAAGGTATGCAGCGTGTGGATTTGATTCTATATAGGTGGTCTTTGGAGTGGAAAGCACTTGCTTTAGTAATGGTCTTCTAAATTCACATATATTTTGGCGGCTGACATCAAAAAGCAAATCTGTCCTAATTTTTTGCATACCCATGTCAAAAAAATCAGGTTGGGGCTCATGAACTGCATATACCTGACTGAAACAGGTATTAAAAAAATCCTGAAAAAAACGGGTGCCTGATCTGCCTGCACTGATGATAAAAATTGTTTCTACCTCAATGTTTTCTTTGGGTCTTGACTTCCTGCTATTATTTCCAGTTTTATCTTTAAATAAACAAGAGATAGGATTAATTTGTATTTTCCAAGCCATTATTTAGTTGGTTTAGTAGAATCATTTTCTTTTTTATTTCAGTCCATTTTGATTTGGCCACCTTAAGGCGAAAATCGTTTTGCATAATTATTTCCCTTTTTTTTACTTGAAGAGAATAGATTAAATTTACATTTACTATGCAGTTTCGGTTTATTTTGAAAAAGTTTTCCGGCAACTTATCTTCCATACTTTTAAGAGAAGAACAGCAAGAATGGCTATTTCCATTCAAACAAAAGACCGTGAGAAGGTAATCATTTACTAAAAAATGCGTTATTTTTTTCAACTCTAGTTTTAGTATGGTTTGGCTGCATTTGAGAATTAAATAGGAGTTTTCCATAAAAAAGATTTAGTAGTATAACTATATTGTTAAAGTAAAAAAAAATAGAATTTAACAAAGTAATAGGTGTTAATTTGACATTTGTATTGGAATTACATTTTTAATCTCAGAATTATGTAATAGACGATCTATTTTCTATTACGGATTAAAATTTATTTGAATATATTTTTTGTTTAATCAGTGCTTTTAAACAAAAAAAATTGAGTCCTAAATGACTTATAGCAGATCAGAATATATTTTTTCCAGTTTTTTACCTAAATGGAAGTTGTCAAACTTGTGTTCTATAAATTTTCTACCACTATTTCCCATATCCTTTCTAACCCTTGGATGTTCAATAAGGTATTTCATTTTTATTTGAAGGGCATTGATATCTTTTTCGGGAACTAGGTATCCAGTGATGCCATCCATTACTCCTTCAGGTATCCCATTGTGTAAGGTAGCAATTACCGGTAATTGCATGGCTTGGGCTTCCTGAAGTACCAGACCCTGTCCTTCGGAATTGCCATCACTCCCAGTAATGCTTGGAAGTACAAAAATGTCGGAATTTCTGTAAAAATTGATAATGTCAACCTTTTTTTTCTCTCCATAAAAGATAACCTTTTCCTCCAATCCAAGAAAGGTTACCAGTTCCATTAAAGGTTTCATCAATTCACCATCGCCCACGATGTCATAAAAGGTATTTGGGTGAAGTTCTACAAGCTGGTGAAAAGCTGAGATGGAGTAGTACAATCCTTTTTTCTCTACTAATCGCGCAACGCTTAACAGTCGAATGCAATTTTTGTCCGTTTTCTGCTTATGAGGAATAAATTCTCCAGGATTCACACCAATGGGCAAAACCACAATTTTATTCTTGTCAAATCCAGCTGAAATTGCTTTTTCCCTGATAAAATTAGAAATGACAATAAATATATCGCTATTGGAAAACAGGTTTTGATAATAGTTTTCACCCATTCCTCGATGAGTGATATCATAGCCATAAAAGGTGGTGAGCATTTTACCATCTAAAAGTCCTAGTGATCTCACAAAAACTGCTCTCAAGCCGGTAGGGCCAAAATGACAATGAATAATATCATATTTATTTTTTGATATAAATGGATAGAAGAGGGAAATCAAATATAACCGACGTATCATATCCTGATTGCGGTAAAAATCCTGAGAATCAAGTAACTTAACCAATTTTCGAACAGCCGGCTTAATATTTACCAACACAAAGAATTTTAGCCAAGCCCATATTTTGTTTTGGGGTACTTTAGGTGGATAAAAAGTATGCTGGAGTAATCCTAATCGGTGAATCTCATCATGTACTTTAGTTTCTTCAGACTTGCCTGCCGGAAAAATATCCACCTTATGGCCTGCCTCAATCAAATAACTAATTTGGTTGAGTATAAATGTTTCGGATAATTTGGGGAAACGCTCAACTAAGAACGCAATTTTTAATTTTTTTGAAGTTTCATTCATTTTCTAAAGCTTGTTTTTAAGTGACTCGATGGAATGAAAGTCAAGAAGGTATTTTATGTCTTTTTTAGATAATTCGTTATATCCGACTTTTGAAAAGCACAAAAAGTCCCCCTCAAACTGATAAACCTGATAGTCATTGTAAAGAAATAAAAGTGCTGCTTTTAATTCTTCCCGGTTCAAGTGTTTCATTTCAAATAATATAAGAGAGGGTTTAAATCTGGTCAAATCCAATTGTCTAAGTATTTTCCAGTCGTGGCCTTCACAATCTATCCGCAATAGATCGATTTGTTGAATTCCATGCTTTTGAAGCAAAGTTTTCAGGGTAATTCCCTTTATGCTTGTGGAAACAATAAAGGGGGTTAAAATACTGTTCAGATGTTTACTGATATGGTTTTTGTCAAAGGAGCCCAATTGGTCATACCAGTCCGGAAGATTGCCTAGGATGTATTTGGCCTTTTGGTCTACCCAATAAAATTCCTGCCTTGTGCCATTATTGATGGCGGTGTTTTCGAATAAAAACCTAGTTGAATCGGGGTAATGGGTCTTTAGTTTTTCAAATAGGTAGGGAACGGGCTCTACGAAAAGCATTTTCCATTTTTTATTTTTTAAAATAGACTTATGAAGTGGGTCTTTGGTTTTGCCGTCATTGGCTCCAATTTGTACTACCGTCCAGTTTTTCTTATTCCCAGTAATATGAATCCAGTACTCAACCTGGGATTTAATCTTCAATTTAGGATTCAATTTTTTAGTTAAATTTGTAAAATAATTTAAGATTGAGACCATTCTTGGATTTTGTTGTTTAACTCCTTTTTCCCCAGTGATTTAATATAAAGAATGTCGTTCCATTTTCCCTGGTCTTCACGATTACTATGGAAACTACTATTGATTCCACGGGGATGAGATAGATGGAACAATGGCCCGTCTATGCGGTTATGGTTGTAACCTAGCCCTTTCCATCGGTGTATTCGCTCTCCATCTTCCCTTCCCCACCCGTAAAAGTTCGGGTTTTCAATCCCCGTTGCCTTGTAATCCTGAAGGTTTGCAAGAAAAGCACCACCTATGGGGTCAGGTCTATACATTGACATCATTTTAGCTTTGTGTGAAGTAAATACTGTAAGATCCCGATTTTTTATAAAAATTTCCCTAAGGATCATACCCGTATCTAAAAATTCTTTGGCATAGGGAAAAACGAAACTTGATTCGCCATCATTTATGCATTTTAGGGCTGCTATGATTTGTTTTGGTGGAATGATAACATCACAGTCCCAAATAGCCACATATGGTGTCTTAGAAAACCCTACCAATGTATTGATGTATTTTGTCCGGTGGAAGATATCGTCCCTATCTTCTTCAAACCAATAATTTATTTTGTTCCCTGCAAAAGCAGGAATAATCCCAGTTTTATAAGCGGAAGCTTCGAGGACTAAAATAGGAGAGCGTAAGTGATGGTGTAGAAAGTCTATCACCACCATTAGGTTTTCCAGCCGAATGACAGAATCCAACCGGACAGGAATAAGAAAGCTGATATCTTGCAGAGACGCTTTATTCATGTTGAGGATCTTTAATTTGTTTCAAAAAAAGGAGAGCGTAATGAATTCCTGTAATTCCGTAAATAAACCCCATTTCGTTTTCTGGATTTTTTTCGGTGGCTCTCCAATACTCGGATTTCTCCAGATGTTGCATCGCTAGTTGTACGTTTTTTTCATCATTAAACAAGCCCTTCCAATCATCTATTTTCAACCCTACTTGCTTGTCTAATAAAATCAAACCGGAAAGACCGTTTTCTACATACAGGCTTTTATTTCCAAGCCTAAAAGAAGTGATTGAAGCACTATTTAATTTTTCTTGCAGAAGTCGGGTGTGTGCTGACCAATCCTCATGTGCCACCTTGCTCATTCCGTAAAGTAAACTGAGACAGTTACCTAGATTTTGGGGAATTAAGGAAAGCAGCAGAGAAGAAATGTTGCGAATCATTTGTCGGGTTTTGTTGGGCATTATGTTTAGGCGGTTGATTTCACCCAATACATACAAGTAATTGGGTAGGTCCCAGAAAAGGTTAAATTCTTTTGGCTCAGTAAAATTTCCACTGTTTTCTTCGGCCATTAGGTGGATGCGGTTGATCAGTAAAACTGCAAGAGAAGTGAATATTTCACTGTTTACCTTCTCTGGCGCATTTTTAGGCTGGACTGAAACACGGTCGAGGATATAGATCAGGTAGCCTAAAATTCCACGCTTTAAGCCAAATTCAAGCTCGTTCGTTTTTTCAGAAATAACCTTGAAAAGGATTGTGTCTATTTCCATTAGCAATTCATCGGCATTACCCTCCAAATAACCTCTTTTGATTAATTGGTTAATTCCCCAGGCAATTCCTGCCAATCCATTGTCAAACGAGGTCGGCATCGGGTTTTGGTGAATAAAATTGTACCCTTCATGTAGTAAATGTTCCGCTGCATGCTGGTATTTTGGTTCTTCGCACTGTTGAAAGGCTTCAAAGAAGTAAAGGCAAAGGCCAAACTTGCCTTTAAAGAGTCCAGGATTTTCGAGGCTGGTGTAATGTCCCAACAATAGCTCATCTCGTGTATGGAAAAGTTGTGTAACCTTATTCATCTGTTATTTTTACAGGGTGGTAAAGTTTATTTTTCAAATTCCCTGTTTTTTCGAAAACGGGTCTCCATCGCATGGTGCCGTCGGAAAGTATACCTCTTTTGTTAGGTGTATTTTCCGAATAAAATTTGTTTTCAAGGCCTTCGGGTACAAATTCCCCTTTCCCACCAAAGTCTTGGATGGAAAATCCACTTTCATAAAGCAGGGTAGGAATGAGTACTTCATGATGCCCGCACCACTTGCTTAAGAGTGCTTTGTGAAGTAATTCTAAAGCTTGACGTGAAATTCGGTAGATGGGGTTAAAGGACCGGATCCGTTGCTCTTGTGGGATAACGGTGTAGGGATGGGCCAGGGCAGGCCACCAGGGCCATTCCGGTTCTTCTTTATAGCGACGGATGTGACTGCTTATAAAATCAGTATCAATAGAGGAAAAATCCTCAAAAAAGGATTTCCAGTCCCCCGAGAATTCCACGTCGTCTTCAATGCACCAATAGTAATCGTAATGTGGATGAGAAAGGTAGAATTTTAGCAAGGGGAAATGATTGCTGCCAGGTACCAGGGTAAAGCCTAGGGGGAAATAATTCAAAGAGCTTAAGACTTCATCGTCAAAGATGTGCGTATTCACGTCTTCTAAGTTTGGATTAGAATTATCCCCTAGCAAATGGTACAACACCACTGTATCTCCCATATTTTGGGTAGCTGTAAACAGCTTATGGTATTTTTGAATTAAAGGGAGTGAGGTTTTATTGGTGAGGATTAAAAAAGATTGTTTTAGCGAAGTATTTTTGCCCATTGAGAAATTATTTTATGTTAGGTAAGTCAAAAACAGCAATTCCTGGATCTTCATCTGTGGTGATGCCATATAATTTTTGGGATTCCTCGTCTACCGCCAATCCTCTGATAGAAATATCCAATATAATTTTTAATAAAATATTACCCTCCAAATTAAAAACATAGATATCATTGGCGATTTCACTACTTTCCCTTAATTGTTTTTCTGTTTTACCGGTATATAACCCAAAAATATAGTTTTTAGATATGGCAATGTCCAAATAGGCCAAAGGTTCAGTTATATCTACAATTAATGCGCCAGATGAGCCACTAGAATTAACAATAGTAAATTTGGGAATGTAATTGAAGGGGCCATCTGTGATATAAATGCTTCCGTTCTCTTTGTTTAAAATTTCAATCCTATCTCTATAACCACCAGCGGATGCATAAATATTATTTAGCTGGTTTCCTTTATACCAACCCATATGTAAATCCGACATCATATAATTGGTTAGGTCTTCTCTTACTAAATGATCTTCCCATTTTCCATAATTTGCTAAGCGCCTTCCATCAATCGAAAATTCTACAAACTGATGGGGGTCATTTACCATGCGGCACATAACTGTACTATCGGAGGACCAAGCCATGGCCATGGCCATAAAGAAGTCTCCTTCTTGTTTGATCTGATTTTTTAACAAGGATGTCGAATCATTAAGGGCGAATTCTGAAAAATGCTTTGACATGGCGCTATAAACCCAAAAAGTATTATCATTGTCACCTAAATCAATTCCTGATACGTCAGAAACTTCACCAGGTCCAAAGCCTCTTTTACCGAAAGGCCGCAAATATTCCATGTTTTTTGCATCTACGATATGTATCGGAGGATAGGCTTCAGGTATTCTTCTGCTTTCACCAATGATTAATTTATTGTTTTTAACGAAAATTTTTAACGGAATTTTTATTGCTTCGAAAAAGAATTTTTTGCCAGCCAGGTTTACTGTTCTAGGTATCGTTTTTTCAGTAAAGCTTTTTAAATTATCAGATTTCAATTTGTCTTCTGAACAATTTGTAAAGCATAATAGTACAATGATTAATATTGCCACATTTATTAAAACCTGATTTGTGTTTTGAGTTAAATTCACAACAGTATTAATTTTATAATTCCATAAAATTCTTCACGATAAACCGTATTATTTTAACCAACCCAATTTAATCTTAGAAAAAATATTTCTTACTTTGAAGCCTTTTAACTACTATTTACCATAGATTATTAATGATTCGAACAGGTATCACCTGGAAAATCTCTTTGAACTTTTCTGTCCTGTGACCATATGATTCCAGATTCATCCGTACAATACATAGTGCCTGGGCAACACATATAGCCACAACCTCCATCTGCTTCTACATTAAAAGAATTAAATAATCCAACACTCATGGCCACTACTCCTGCGGCAACTGTAGCCTTTTGTAAAGTTATTTTCTTTTTCATGGTATTTTTGGGTTTATGGTTAAAAGATGTTTTAATTAAACCAATTAAAATTATTTTTCATAAAGGATTAATTATATTTATTGTGAACTTGGTTCTTTTTCCCGTGAACGGGCATATTTATCGGATATGGTGATATTGTGATGGTGTGATTGGGTTTTAATTATTAATTGTAATTTAGCTTGATGCTCATTTCCTTTAAATTCCTTAAACATTTCTTTTTCCCTTGATGGCCTTATTTTTTAAAAATTAATATTCATAATTAATTTATAGCGAATTCTCACTGTTTTACAAGGATTCCTGAATAATGCCATTGACTTTATTCAAGTACCAGACTGTTTTGTGAACCCGATTGAATTCGGGCCATACTTTTTCCGATTAAAGCTATTTTAGTGTATAAAAGGCTAATATGAAATCCACCTCGTCTTCCGCTAACGATACCAGTAGGGGATGATTTCTAGGCGAGGTACTTCTTGTCTTATTTAAAAACTCTTCGGGATAGTGGCAAGTTATGATTTGGTCATCTTTTAAGTATTTTACATTTAAATAAGGCAATAATCTGTCCAGATCATTATTCGTATTCGCTACGGAATAGGAAGTATCATTGAACCTTTTATAGATCAGCGTACTCCGGCGGTTGTTCTCCCTGAAGCAGGTAATTAAATAGTCCTTATTTACATGCATATTGGGCATATGGAATAGATAGTTTTGCATAAATTCAAAATTATTAAGAATTTCCGAGTCATGTTTTTCAAAAATACCTAGTGGAAATTTTCTAGAAGATTCAAAATTCAGGTACATTTTTTCCAATAGGGTGCCTTTGTTAAAAACATAAATCGTGTCGGAGAAACGTGTAGTGAAAAACTCTTGATTATTATGCAACGCAAGATTGTTTCTCTCCGCAAAAAACGGCGTGTATTCTAGTTTATCAATAGACTCAAAAATAGGTAAAATCTTTCCACCTTTGTGTTGGAATAAAATGTAGTCTCTATATTTAGCTTCTCTAGAATTTATTTTTTGTGGTACATATAATATAATGGTTTGATCATCCTTGACAAGAAACTTATAACCTCCTCTTATAGGCATTGGAATTTCTCTTATAAATCTTCCTTCAAAATCATAGTAGATTAGTTTTTTGGTAGAGAGTAGGACGATTAGTTTTTCTTTTTGGATTATTTCAAAATCGTCTAATTGGGTGTATTGACCAGGGCCTTCACCAAAGGAACCCGCAGTTCCCAAAAACTTCCCTCTTTTATCTAATACCACAACTCTTGGCTTTTGGTAAAAGTCTCCCATAAAAATATGGTCATCTGTCAGGATGAGTTTATCCACTTGTCCTATATAGGATTCAGGAGGTAATTGTACTGTCAAATAGCTTACTTCCTTAAAAACCTCAGATAAATTTTCAATGTTTTTCTGAGGTATAGGTATGGACGTAAGTTTGCTTTCGGAATTATTTGCTACCTTTTCTCTAACACAAGATAAGCAAAAGAAAACAAGCAATCCCGCCAATTGCAATGTTGGAAATAATGATATGGAAAATTTCATGTCATTATCCTAAAACCATCCACAAGCTACGCTACAAGGTAGTTGCTCCCAAGGTTCGCATGTGAAATCACCTGACTCACGGCATTTTTTTACGGCAAATGAACAGTTTGGATCATATTGGTTGCACTCATCGTTTTGCTTGTACCAAGTACATCCACCCTCGGCCTCTGCATTAAAGGAATTAAATAATCCAACACTCATGGCTACTACTCCTGCGGCAACTGTAGCTTTTTGTAAAGTTATTTTCTTTTTCATGCTATTTTTTGGTTTATGGTTAAAAGATGTTTTAATTAAACCAATTAAAATTATTTTTCATATAGGAATATTCATTTTAACTGTGATCCGGATTCGTTTTCCCGTGAATAGCCATTTCAGCCTTGTTATTACATGTATGAAGACTGCAATGAGAAGAAAATCAGGAATTTGTGATACAGAGATTGAGTGAGTTGGTGATGGGGTGATAGAGTGATGTAGTTATGTTGTGATGGGGTGATTTAGTGATCTGTGATGGGGGTGTTTTGGGATTGGGGACCCTAATATTAAAAGGTTATTGGCTATTTGAGGATTAATTTTCATGTTCAACCTTCAAGCCTACCTGAAAAAGCCGAAAATAATCCTGCTCTATTTCTTCGTTCGGTTTTTCCATCATCCAGAGTTCACCGTTTCGAAGAACCATGGAACTGGCTATCAATCCTTTTGGTTCAAAATCATTTAGGCTATTTCCATTAGTATCAAAAATAGCAATTCTATGTGGGTATTTTTCTTGCATTCTATCCCAAAACAACCTTGCTTCCTCTGGTAACTTGCTTAAAAAAGTCTCTTCTATGTCCAGTCTTTCATAACCAGGGAAATAGGCGATAATAAAGTATTTATCTAATTTTTTTATATTCCGTATTTTTCCAGAAGTTTTTGAGTGTCCAAAGAATCTTACATCGTCAGAATATGTGTCTGAACCCTTATGATAACGGCAATCAGGCAGCTCTAGTGGAATCTTGGATACCAAGGTATAGGGTTTAGTATTTTGAAAGACGTAAATGGTTGGTTCCACTCCAAATACTACATAAATCAAGTTACCAGATACGGTATAGGAAGGTTCCCAGGCACTGCGAAAAAAGAATTTACCACTGCGAAAGATACTAGTTTCAGGAAACGAAATAATTGGTTCATTCTCTCCTGTTTTCGGATTAAGCAAAATTAAAGGACAATGCTTTTCGTAAAAGTGACTCTCGCTATTAGAAATAGTTTGAGATGATGGATTAAAATATAAATACAGGTCTTCAATTTCTTCCAATCCTTGACCTAATCCAATTCGAGAAAAACTTTGATTTGGGATTTCACTATGTTTGACCATTTGTTGTAGCTTTCCATCAAAATTGTAAGTCAAAAAACCTTTTGACCCATAAGCTAGAAATGAATTACTTCCATGGAATTTAAGAGGAGCGATAAGATTTCCATAATTATCAGGAACATCCCCCCATTTGGAAAAAGAAGTTTCGATGGAACCATCAAAATTAGCAATTGAGATAATTTGGGAGGTCTCTTTGTGCTCCATAAAGAGGATTCTTTTTGATACAGGATCTATATCATGTACTGTTGGGTTACCTAAATATTCAATCTTTATACTGTCTAGTTTTAAGAAGGTGAACTTTTCATTAGACTGATGGAAAGCTGTTAAATCCGTATTTCTTTTCCTTAAATCACAGGAAATCAAAATAAAGCTTAACAATATAAAGTACTTCATCAGGTCAATTGAGTTTTGATGTTGAAAACTAGCTTCCTAATAACGCCAATAAAATATTATCCACCTGCAATAAAAAGTAATGCTATAACTTTCAAAGTAACAATACGCCTTTCAACTGAAGTAACCTAGCCTTTGAGATTTGCCTCACTTTGTGAAACGTTTTTTTCGATATGCAATCCAGTTCCATGATGAAATAATAGGTATGTCCACAAGTTCGGCTATTTGCAGATCATCCATAAATCTTAGACAATAGGCATTTTTCGAGCGCTTCCTCTGCTACTTGGTTTAATTGGGTTAAATATAATAATTTATTTTTAATTTTTTAGTTTAAAGGGCTTTGAGGATGGGATTTGGTGATGGGGTGATAAAGTGATGTTGTGATGTGGTGATAGTGTGAGGTAATGATAAAGTGAGTTTGTGATCTTGTAATGTGGTATTAGGTTTAGGAGACTTTAATATTCGTCTTTATGCTTAACTAGGATTTATTAAACAAAAGTAAATTGAGCTTTACCAGTCTTCAGGCAAGTCTAGTGACCAAACGTCATTGACTAGGGGAGGGAGCATGCCTCCGGCAATAAATATTTTATCTTGGAAAACAAAAGCGGAATGTTCGTGTCGGCCGGGCCAGGTAATTTCTGGTTTGTATTCAGTCCAGTTTATACCATCCCTGCTGTACCAAACATCTCCCCAGTTTTTGTAAGGGTTGTTGGACCAGCCGCCCATTACCCAGATGCAGTCCCTGTATACGACAGATGAAAACCATATCCGCTCATGCCATGGGGCAGCTTGGGTTACCTGTTCCCAATTTATGCCGTCTTCTGTGACCCAAACATCATTTTTTGCATGGTATTCAGGGGTGTAATTCCCACCTCCAAAAACATACATCTTTCCATTGAGCACAGCGGACTGATGGTAAGCTCTTGGAGACCAGCCAGCATCGGCAGTGGCCAATTCCCAATCCTTCCCATTTTCGCTAACCCACACATCGTTTTTAAGGCTTTTATCATCTCCAAAATAGTAATTCTCTATACCACCCATTAACCATAGCTTGCCTTTGAATTCCATTACAGTTGCTGCAATTCTAGGTGTCCAGGAAGCTGCTTTCTTTTCCAATTTCCAGTCTGCTCCATTTGTGGAGGACCAGACACTGTTGCTTGCAGAATGTCCTTCCAGCCGGCCATTGTACCAGCCACCTGTGATCCACATTTTGTCATCAAAAACAAAAGTCATGGGCAGGTCGCTGTGGATCCATGGTGCATTGGATGCCTCTTTTTCCCAGTCCTTTCCATTGGCAGATGACCACACATCTCTTGGTGGGGCATGGTGGGAATCAAACCAGCCACCTAAAATCCAGAGTTTGTTGTTGTAAACCAGTTCTCCCTGTGAATCCCTGGCTTGCCAGTCTGCCTTTTCGCTCACCTTTTCCCAATTGGGCAAAGGGTTTTGGGCTTTTAGGCCATTTACCAAAAGACTAAAAAAAAGTAATGTAAGGAGACATGGTTTTCTGTTCATAATTGTGAGTGCATATTTTGTTATAACAGGATATACAGTTATAGTTTAGTATTGATCATTGGCTATCTAATATAAATATAAAAAAATGTATTTTTAATTTTTTTCGGCCTTATGGAAATTAGTAAAATGGAATTCTCAATGGCGTTAAAAACAAAAAACTGTTTGACGCCATTTCGGCGGAGTTTTTTTTGTTTAGCCAGGGAGGATTTCATTTTGCGTGAAGATTTACATACAGCCTTGATCTTTTTGGTTCGTTTTTGGATCAAGGCCTGCCCTAATTTTTCTATCCCTCAGGGCCAAATATGAACAGGTAGAAAAATGGCTAAATTTCTACCTTTGCCTTCATTTCCTAGCTTAATACTCATTAATTTGAAACAGAACTTATAAATCAAATAATGCCAATTATTAAATAATGTAATTATTTTTTTTAGCGACTACATCAAATAACAAATATTAGTACGTCCATCCCTCGATTTACTAATTTACTCTTTTTCCAATGCCCAATGAATACTATTGATCACCAATTGAATAAAGGGTGCTTGTTTGAAATCCGTAGGATAGCCCAATGAGGTGTAAAAAACCTTTCCACCATAAGCTGTTTTTCTTGTCCATGCTATAGGTTCGGTGTCGGATTTTCCTCTTGGCTTGCCATTGAGTAAAACTACCGCATTTGGGTCAATGATGGGCTTAACTTTGTACACCTGACCCTTGCTCTTCCAGTTTTTTAAGTCAAGACTATTTAGAATAGAATGATTTTCAGCCCCAGGGTAAGCACTTACAATTGTCCCTAATTTCTCAGGAAAATAGCCATTGTTCTCACAACCCAATATGTCCGGTACAAAACCCCACCATCCTTCAAAACCGGGCTCCACTTCATCTCTAACCGAAAACCCATGATTGGCTGTTCGCAAACCCACCAATGGCTTACCAGATCTTAGGTAATTTTTGATGCTTGTCATTTGGTCAAAAGGCAGGGCCAGTCTTCTGCAAAAGACAACCAAAAGGTCCGCTTCTTTAAGTATCTCAAGATTAGGAAAGCGGTAGGCGCCATGTGTACCCTCACCTTTGAGCACGGTTATTTTTAAGTTTTCATATTTTTTATCCAGCATCTCAGCAAAAGGAGGGACCGTAATGTGGGCTTCATAGTTTAAAGGGTCCTCACTGATTAGAAAGACAACATGTTTTGGTTTATTGGCTAGTAAAGCTTTTGCAAACATTGCTCTAGGTAAGCCAATAACACCGCAAACTAAAAGTACGACCAAGAGGGAATTATGGTTTTTCATTATATGGTAAAAATGGTTGATAGAAAGTGGATTTGAATTTCAATTAGTAAAACCTGAGAATTTAAATTTGTACGGTTACGTTACCTAAATATTGTTTAAAATTTTTAAGTATTGAAATTTCAGGCTAAAAAATATGGGTTATGTAATGATTTTTACCCGACCCTGAGCGGAAGGGGTAGGTGTAAAGATCACACCACCCTAAGGCTTCGGCTCCGCTCAGCCACCGGGAATTTAACAATAGCAACAACTTTGGTCAATCAAAATTATAGTGGCACATGGACTATCCCCTTTTATAATTTACTCGAGAATTTAGGTGCTCCAGAGGAGCAATATTTTTGTAGCATATGAAGTTAGATTCGATTATTAGCTCCAGAGGAGCGGCACCTTTTGATTTATAACGTTCCAATAAAGGCTCCTTATATAGTATGCTATCGCAAGAAGCGCGGGGGCATGCCAGAGAACGAGGCGGCGTCGGGCCATGTGGGGAGGAGTTTTCTGTTGGCTTGATTTTTCTTTGCTTCGTTTCTTTTCATCGAAGCCTGCCCTGATGCGAAGCAAGTCAGGGGAAAAGAAATGAAGAGGTTGAAAATATCTTTGCAGAGGGAATTAAAATTTTAACCTCTCCAATAGGCTAAGCCAAATACCCTATCATCAAACCACCCTAAGGCTTCGGCTCCACTCAGCCACCGAGTTGAATTGTGGTTATTTACTTTGATGCGTCTAACACACCTTTTTCATTGCAATGGGACTGCCTGTATTTCTTTCAAACAAAACCTACAAGGCAGAATAAAATACGAATAATGCCATAGCATATTATTTTCCAATTATGGTAACATTTAAAATTATGCTATCGCAAGAAGCGCGGGGGCATGCCAGAGAACGAGCCGGCGTTGGGCCATGCGGGGAGGAGTTTTCTGCTGGCTTGATTTTTCTTTGCTTCGTTTCTTTTCATCTAAGGAAATGAAATGAAGAGGTCAAAAGATTCTTTGCAGCAGAGAATTAAAATTTTAACCTCTCTAATGGGCTAAGCCAAATGCCCTACCATCAAACCACCCTAAGGCTTCGGCTCCGCTCAGCCACCGGGTTGAATTGTGGTTATTTACTTTCATGCGTCTAACACACCTACTTTTTTGCAATGGGACTGCCTCTATTTCTTTCAAGCACAACCTACAAGTCAGGAGAGAATGCCAATAATATCATAGCATGTTTTTTCCAATTATGGTATCTTTTAATATATTCTTTCGCAAGAAGCGCGGGGGCATGCCAGAGAACGAGCCGGCGTTGGGCCATGCGGGGAGGAGTTTTCTGCTGGCTTGATTTTTCTTTGCTTCGTTTCTTTTCATCAATGCCTGTCCTGATGCCTAGCAAGTCAGGGCCTGTTTTGAAACGAAGTAACTCAGGGCCTGTCCTGAAGCGGAGCAACACAGGGCCTGTCCTGTTGCCTAGCAAGTCAGGGGAAAAGAAATGAAGAGGTTGAAAATATCTTTGCAGAGGGAATTAAAATTTTAACCTCTCCAATAGGCTAAGCCAAATACCCTATCATCAAACCACCCTAAGGCTTCGGCTCCGCTCAGCCACCGGGGAAGAGGTGGTTTCCTTTATTATTCCATCTTATAATTTACTCGATAATTAAGATGCTCCAGAGGAGCAAAATTTTTGTAGCATATGAAGTTAGATTCGATTATTAGCTCCAGAGGAGCGGCACCTTTTTGATTCATACCTTTCCAATAAAGGCAGCTTTTAAACTATGCTATCGCAAGAGGCGCGGGGGCATGCCAGAGAACGAGGCAGCGTCGGGCCATGTGGGGAGGAGTTTTCTGCTGGATTGATTTTTCTTTGCTTCGTTTCTTTTCATCTAAGCCTGCCCTGATGCCAAGCAAGTCAGGGGAAAAGAAATACAGAGGTCAAAAAAATCTTTGCAGCAGAGAATTAAAATTTTAACCTCTCTAATGGGCTAAGCCAAATGCCTTACCATCAAACCACCCTAAGGCTTCGGCTCCGCTCAGCCACCGGGGAAGGGTAGTTTCCTTTATTTATTATTTGCGATTCGTCAGAATAAATCCCTCTCGATTGTGGTCGGGACGAGCTCTGCGCACCCTTTTAAGGGTGATTTGGAAGCGATTAGGTTAACGGATACGATATTCACATTGGCTTTCTCAGCCCGATGAAATAATACTCCATCAGCAATAAATTATCATTTCAGCAATTCCCCCTTTTTCTCAAAGGGGGCAGGGGGGATTTTTACGAGAATGAACAATAAAACACGAATGATTTTTTAGAATTTGACTTGACCTAAAAGAGTTTACTGATATTAATTTAAATACTGCTATCGGTTAACAGATTACGGAAGAAATCCCCCTTTGTCCCCCTTTTTAGAAGGGGGATTTTGATTTTATAGGAATGCTGCTTGCGTTACAAACTTTACATTGGGTCAGTCCAATAAGCGAATCAGAAGGGGTAGGCGTAACAGTCACGAAGCCCATTCCCTATTTATAATCCAAACTCATATTTTTCAAGTCATAGCCTATATAAAGAGGGCCATAGCCAAAATCGTAAGACATAATTCCTCCCAGGTTGGGCTCAAACTGATTTTTCATAAACAGACTGTAAATGCCTTGATTAAAAGCCTTCATGTCAAAGGAGAAAACCACATATAGTGTCTTGGATTGTTTGGCGGGTATCTCTGCCTGGTTGGAAGGTACTTCTCCCAAATTAATTTCACCCATATCTTTTGGCTTAACATACATGGTGAAAGGTTGACCTCCAGGTAGGATAACACTGGAACGAAATATAGGGATACTAATGGGAAATTCATTTTGATTCTTAAATGTAAAAGGAATTAAGATTTCAAACCCCCTGGTCTGTGGTCCGGGAAGCTGATCCGGGAAAACAGTGTATTTAAACTGATTATAGGAAGTTTGGAAAATATCCCACTTTTCTGAGGCATCAGGAAAACCTGCGGGATCAAGAATATTGTCTACAAAATAATCAGTCAGCTTAAAGCTACTGTTTCGGTACATTAGTGCCTTTGTATTGTTCCATTTAGTATTGATTTGACTGTCGAAAGGCCTAATCAAGTCAAGCATGTAATTTTCAATTTTCACATCCTTGGTCCGGAATATATTTTCAATGACTGGGTCTGGAACAGGAACAGTCATACTCACTACAGCATCAATAAAAGGATCCTTTAAACCGGCCATTTCTCCGTTAACCAGTAAATCTCCAAATGGAATCAAAGCTGTTTTGATGGCATTGGGGTTAATCAGGTTGCTTCCTTCCCCTAAAAGCTTGATTTCAATTGGTTGGTTTGACTTGCTGATCACAGGAGGTGCCGGGATTTTTATTTGGGCGCTGTGTTCATAGGAAAAATCAAACTTGCTGATCTTTTTTTGGAGCAGTTTGTTGAGGTAGGGTTTCAATTCGGAAGACTCCAGATCAAAATCCTCACTGACAGCCAATTGAAAATTCGGCAACATATTGGTGTAATCCGTAAGGTCCAGTTCTATGGCCGACCTAAAAGTGATATTGTTGTTTTTGCCCAACAATTGCCTCAACTGATTAGAATTTATAGTAAAGGAATAATTAAGCAAAGTGGTGGATTTGGGGGGCACCAAAACCCCTTCATGGGTTTTGGCCAATCCTATGTCTTTTCCATCAACAAATATCCCCATGACATGATCAGGAATGGGCAATTCTTTTTTGTAAGGATTGCTGATTTCATATACCAGATCAAAATTAACGGCAAAATCTACAAGGGATGTTTGGTCAAACTTAACATTAAAAGACTGTTGTTTGGCCCTTGGCAACATGTCTTCAAGCACCATCAGGTTGGTACTGCAGCTTAATAATAAGCAAGATCCTATAAATAGTAAGAACTGAATAATTCTAGGTGTTTTCATGAGAGGTTGTGTTTTGAGTGGTTATTTTATCTTCAATCTATTGATACATAGTAGAATGAAACGTACTAAAGGTAGCTCAAAATGCCGGTTTTTTTCTGTGTCATGGGAAAAGGGTGATGATTACACCACTTAAAATCATATTTTACAATTTGATTCTTCCCATTTTCGCAGACATGTGCTTTGATTCCATTTGCCCTGAAGCCTCCTTAAGTACTAGCTACCTTTTCAATTCTGGCGGAAGAAAACGAGGTATGAAAATCAACACATGATGACCATCGATTTAAATCGGTTAGATAATTTCATTTATTTTCGTAAATTGAAATATTATAATAAAATCCTATTATAAGCTATTTTAATTAATTACCTATATTGCAAATAACCATTTACCAGGAGTGATTGTGAGCAATTAACTTAAACCCAGATCTTGAGACCCCTAATTTACCATACTGATAAGGATTTGGTATGTTCCCTAAGGCAAGGGGATATAAAAGCTTTTGATGAATTGTATTTCCGCTACCTTCCAAAATTACTTGGTTTTGCTTATAGGTACCTTAGCGACGAAATTGAGGCAGAAGAGGCGGTACAGGTGATATTCATCAAAATATGGGAAAGGAGAAAAACACTTAATGAAAACCGAAACTTCAAATCCTATTTGTTTCAATCTGTAAAAAATCAATTGCTCAATAAACTTAGGGACCAAAAGAAAAACTGTACTATCGAGGAAATACCTGAGAAATATTGTGTCAGCACTGATAATGTATTTGAAAAATTATCTTTTAAAGAACTGCAGCATACTACCACAGCCCTGATTAAATCCCTTCCCAAAACACAACAAAAGGTGTTTCTTTTAAGTAAATTTGAGGGGCTGAGCAATGAGGATATAGCTTTCCAGTTAAGTCTTTCCAAAAGAACCGTCGAACATCATATTTATTTGGCTACCAAGTTTCTTAAGGGAGAGTTAATCCATAAAGTGTCTATATATGGGCCATTAATTTTGTTTTTTTTTAGTAGTTAATACTAGCGTAGGAATACCAACGTACCTGTACCTGTCTGTTACATAATTTTCTATACTATCATTTAAAATTGTTTCGAATTCTTAAAAGGTAGCCCCTCAATTAGAAATGAAATTTTTCCGGTTATTCTACCGGGAAGAGAAGTTTATCAAAATAATTTTCGATTTTTTTAAGTAATAAGTCGGTGTCAGGTGTAATGCTTAAAATGAAATAATATTTTGGAGGAGGAAAAGTTAATAAGATTTTTAAATAACCATACTACGCCCAAGGAAAACAGGGAGGTATTGGATTGGTTGAGTAAAGCTGACTCGGAAGACAAGTTCTTCAGGATGCTTCACGAAAACTGGAATTCAGAGGAGACGGATAAGGTAAGTAAATTGAAACAGGAGCAAATATTGGGTAATATTCATCATGCAACTTTAAAAAGCTCAAAGGCTCCCAAGGGAAAGCAGGTTTTTCATCAATTTTTTAAATTTAGTAAGGTTGCCGCTACTTTCCTTTTGTTTATCTTTTCTGTTTACTTTCTATATGAGGGCATTGTTTTAAAGGAAGATCAAGTAGAAATGACAGGTATTCCAGTTGTAGAAATCCGAAAGCAAACTACCGCCGGTGAAAAACTAAGGTTAACCCTCCCTGACGGCTCAGCGGTAATTGTAAATTCTCTGTCCACGATCACCTTTTCTTCTGATTTTGGTAGTAGCAATAGAGAAATAGCACTTGAAGGTGAAGCTTTCTTTTCGGTAGCTCCAAATAAAAACCTGCCTTTCAAAGTGAAAACCGGCCCTGTGATTACCACTGCATTAGGCACTGCCTTTAATGCCTATGCCCGAGATGAGGGGGTTAAAATTTCGCTCACTGAGGGCAAAGTCAATGTAACCAAAGAAGAACAATTGCTTACCCTTATGCCGGGAGAAATGGCTACAGCGCAGCAAAATGGTTTTTCAGATTTATCCAAAGGAAAATTTGATCCGGCCCAAACAACGCTTTGGAAGGAAGGTAAGATTCGGTTTAAAAGTAAACCTTTCAAAGAGATTCTTCAGTCCCTTGAGACTTGGTATGGGGTTCGTTTCGAAATGAAAAGGGATGAGAATAGAAAAGTCTCGGGCTTGTTCAATAATGAAAGCCTTGAAGACATCCTGACAGGTTTGAGTTTCTCTCTTGATTTTGACTATCAGATTAATCAAAAAAATGTAGTTATAAAATTTTAATTGCCTATGAAATAAAAACAAAAAGCAGGATAAAATTCCCATCGCCAAATGAAACATTTTACCCTGCCCGCTTTAAAGAAATCAATTCAATAAAACACCCAAAATTATGAAAAGAAAAATACTATACCTAATAAAGATGGTATCCAAAAACCTGCTATACGGCTGTTTACTGCAATGTTTGTTTCTGACTACCTTGCTGGCCAATGATTCCAAAGCCCAGATCAAACCGATCGATGAAACATTCCTCCGAATGTCCAATAAGGACTGGAGTGTACGGGAGGTGTTTCACAACCTTGAATCCAAAACAGACTATGTTTTTATTTTTCCGGATGACCTGCTTAGTGAGAAAGATTCGGTTAGATTAAAGACCGGAAAACAATCTGTCAATGACATATTGGTACAGGTAGCTCAATCTTCTAAGTTGAAGTTCCGGCAGGTAAATAATTCCATATATGTAGGGGGATCAAGTCAAACAAATCAAGCTGAAGAAGTTACCATAAGTTTTGATTTCATAGAAATCTCCGGAAAAGTTGTAGACGAAAATGGGCAGCCTATCCCGGGTGCAACGGTTCTGGTTGAAGGGACTAATACTGGAACTGCTACCGACCTTGATGGCAATTTTTCTATGGAAGTGGCAGAGGGATCTGTACTGCAGTTTTCCTTTATAGGCTACGAATCTCAACGCATTACGGTTGGTAACCAATCAAGTCTGACCATTACCTTAATTGAAGACCAGTCATCACTGGAGGAAGTGGTGGTAGTAGGGTATGGAACGCAGAAAAAAGTCAATGTAATAGGTTCTGTAAGTCAAATTTCATCTGAAGCGATTGAAAATCGTCCTGTACAGCAACTATCTCAGGCAATCACAGGCCAAATGCCCGGTGTTACGGTGATACAAAGATCAGGTAGACCAGGTCAGAGTGGTGGTGATATAAGGATCAGAGGAGTAGGTTCCTTTGGGGCCACACCTGATGCATTGATCTTAATTGATGGCATACCCGGAAATATGAATGACATTAATCCTGATGATGTACAATCGATCTCTGTATTAAAGGATGCTTCCTCAGCAGCGATTTATGGAGCAAGGGCAGCAAATGGCGTTATCCTGGTAACTACTAAAAATGGGTCAGCTAAGAAATTGACTGTAAGTTACAATGGATATGTAGGTTTTAATCAACCTACTCAGTTACCTCAATTTGTGGACTCCTGGGATTATGCAGCCATGTATAATATTGCCTCAGGAAGCAATAGTTACACGGCTGAGGACATTGAGAAATACAGGTCCCAATCAGATCCGGATAATTATCCAAACACTCGGTTCTTAGATCATGTGTTTGCTGGAGATGGTACTCAAACAGGGCACACCTTGACCTTGAATGGTGGAGATGAAAACAACAAATACTTTCTTTCAGGGGGGATATTAAGTCAGGAAGGTATTGTTCCAAAAAACGACTATACCCGTTACAACTTAAGGTTAAATCTTGAAAATAAATTGGGGGAAAGTTTGAAATTAACAACGAGACTGTTTGGATCGATAGAGGAGCGAAATGAGCCTCAGGCAACTGCCAATAAAGGGGGAGAGCTCAGTGATCAACTGATCCAGAACGCCATCAGGTATCCTGCAATTTTTCTGGGTCAGGCTTCCAACGGTGACTTTGGTATTGGTCCCGAAAGTGGGGGAACTCCTGTTTCTTGGTTGCAATCTGATTCCTATCTGACTAACCCTAGAACCCGTGTTGGAATAAATATGAAACTGGATTGGACGCCGGTTCAAGGTTTGGTTTTTTCGGCAATTGGAGGGTATAATTCTTTTCTACTTGAACAGCGTTCTTACCTAGCCTCTCAAAGGTTAAATGACAATATCATACATGACCAATCCTATCTGAACCAATTCAGTAATAAGGAGATTTTTAAAACAGCGCAATTTTTAGGTGAATATTCCAAAAGTTTTTCTAAAAATTCCATCGATTTTCTCGTGGGTTATACTTTTGAAAATCAAGTCAATACCTATTTTAACGGCTATAGACAAGATTTTCCAAGTAATGATTATACAGTCATAGGAATGGGAGGAGCTGATAACCAAAGAGTAGGTGGTTTCGATGCTGAATGGGCCATTCAATCCCTTTTTACCAGAGTAAAGTTCAATCATGATGAAAAATACCTATTTGAAACTACATTCAGGTACGATGGTTCCTCTCGGTTTCCTGAAGACAATAAATATGCCCTCTTTCCTTCCATGGCAATAGGTTGGAGACTTTCAAACGAGGATTTTTTAAAAAACTCCTCTTGGCTTTCTGATTTGAAGCTGAAAGCTTCTTGGGGGGTATTGGGCAATCAGAACATAGGTAACTACCCTTACCAGACAGTGCTGGAGTCAGGAAGAAATTATCCCCTGGGAGGTGGTATTTCCACGGGTGCGGCCTATTCGGTATTTAGAGACCCAAATATTAAGTGGGAATCAACCGAAACAACAGACGTAGGTGTTGAAAGTAGCTTTTTACAAGGAAAATTAAGTTTTAACGCCACCTATTTTAAGCGAAAAACGACAGATATTCTTTACCAGCCTACCGCTAGTGTTTCATCGGTGTTAGGAGTAGGCATTGGCGAAGTAAATACCGGTGCTGCTAAAAATACAGGATGGGAGTTTGATTTTGGTTTCAGGGAAAGAGTAAATGATTTTCAATATTCCATTTCAGGAAATTTTTCAATCATCAACAATGAGATTGTTACTTTAGGACTTGGGAATGTGGAGCAGCCAAATGGTTTGGTAGGCAATGGCTCTAGTTTGTTTGTCGGTTTTCCTATGGAAATGTATTATGGTTATAAATCAGATGGTGTATTCTTAAACCAAGAAGACATCAACACATGGCCCAGCCAATCCTCCATTACACCCAACCCTGTTCCTGGTGACATTAGGTATCTTGACATTAGTGGCCCCGACGGTGTGCCTGATGGAAAGGTAGATCCTACTTATGATAGAACTTATCTAGGGAGTAGAATACCCAAATATACCTATGGACTAAATTTAGGTTCCAAATATAAGAATTTCGATATCTCCCTGTTTATTCAGGGAGTTTCAGGAGTAAGTGGTTTGTTAGATGGATATGCTGGTCTAGCATTTTTTAATTTAGGTAATATTCAGCAGTGGCAAATGGATGGAAGGTTCAATCCTGACAGTCCAGAGCGATATCCTGCCTATCCGCGGCTTGAGGTTATTACGAATAGTGGGACCCCAAATACAGTTTCATCAGACTTCTGGGTAACCAACGCCTCCTATTTAAGGATTAAAAACATGCAATTTGGGTATACATTACCCAATGAAACCTTGGACAGGATAGGCTTGCAAAACCTTAGAATTTACCTTAGTGGAGAAAATATCCTTTCTCTGACTTCCTACTTTGATGGTTGGGACCCGGAAATAAATACTGGCGGGGCATATTATCCTATTTTATCTACCTATACCCTAGGTGTAAATGCCAGGTTTTAATCTGAAATAATTTAAAGTTAAAATGACTTCAATTATGAAAAACATTAAAATATATATTCTCAGCTTACTTTTACTAGGATCTTTTTCGGCCTGCGATGAAAAGCTTGACCAGTTTCCTACAGACGCATTTGCAAGTGGTACCTTTTGGACATCTGAATCCAATGCCCTTATAGCTTTGACAGGCATGTATCGTGGTAATATTGAATTTGGAACTCAAGTGGTGCCATCTGATTGGTGGACTTATTGTGGCATCGTCTTTTTAGAATTTGCTACTGACAATGCTTATGACAGAAGAGGAGATAATTCTACCTATAACCGACTTACGGACGGAACCCTTCTTCCCAACAACAATGTAGTTGATGGTTATTGGAGTGGCTCCTACAGAAGAATAGCCATTGCCAATGATTTCTTAGAAAATATTGACTTGGTAAGTATGCCTCAAGAAAAAATTGACAGGATGAAAGCCGAGGCAAGGTTTATCAGAGCCACTCAATATTTTTATTTGTCCCAGTTTTGGGGGGATGTACCTTTGGTTACAAGTACTTTAACACCTGATGAGGCAAATAATGTGGAAAAATCTGATAAATCGGTAGTCGTTGACTTTGTTGATACCGAATTGAAAGCAGCTATAGAAGCCTTGCCCCGATTTTCCTCCCTTGGGGCTCCTGAAATTGGAAGAGCTAGCAAACAAGCAGCCATGGCCTTTCTTGGACGACTCTACCTGTCCGAAGAAAGATTTGATGAAGCCTCAGCCACCTATAAGCAAATCATAGACTACGGGGACAATGAGTTGGCTTCCGATTATGGCTCACTTTTTACACCCCAAAATGAGAATAGTTCGGAGAATATATTTAGTTCTCAATTTGTTTCAGGACTGGCTCCAAATGCCCTACCTCAGCACGCTTTTCCTGCGGCATCAAGTGGGTGGCACATAGTCAATCCACTGGGAAGCTTGGCCGAAGCCTATGGTTTTGATGATGGATCCGATTTTTCTTATGATGATCCTAAATTTATTCAGGAAGACATGGGAGCAAATAGAGATCAGCGCTTTAGAGATACCTTTATCTGGAATGAATCTACTTTTCAAGGAAAGAGGTATGTCTGTCATCCTGATTCCTCTCAATCTGTTGATCAACTGACCTATTCCAAACAGGCCACAAGAACAGGATTTGGCTTAAGGAAATTTTTCGATGAGTCTTTTAGTGGAAATTTAAGAACAGATTATGGTGGAAATATTCCAATTATTAGGTATGCCGAGGTTTTACTAAGTTACCTTGAAGCTGAACTGGAGGCTGGCAATGCGATAACCCAGGAATTATTAGACCAAAGCATCAACCTGGTTCGAGGAAGGGCATCGGTAGCTTTGCCGCCCATAACAGAAACAGATCCATCTTCTCTTAGAGAACTGCTAAGAAGAGAAAGAAGGATTGAACTTGCCTTTGAAGGTACACGACTTTGGGATATCTTTAGGTGGAATATTGGAGGTGAGGTCCTAACTGGTGATTTTTGGGGTGCTCCTTTCCCGGAATCAGAAAGGTATCCTACGACATCTATAAAACTCGATTCCAAGTCTCGTTGGTATGTTACCTCCAAAAATTTCAGACCAGGTCAAGATGAAAAATGGCCGATTCCTGAATCAGAAACAAATATTAATCCAAAATTAGCTGACTAATTTATATGAAAAGAAGAAAAGCCATCAAATCAATCGCCTTAGGAACAGTAGGTTCATCTTTCGTTCTTACTGAAAATTGGGCTGGAACAAGGCCTATAATATCCTTTAAAAAGGGAAGTCCGCTTAAAAGCAATTGGCAAAATTGGCCTGACATGGCTTGGGTAGGTCCTGAATACTGGGGGAACCGACTTCAGGATTGGGAATTGAAAAATGGCAAAGCCGTTTGTAACCTAAGTGCTAAAAACAGAACCCTCCATAGCCTTACCCATCAATTGAGCCCGGAAGCTGATTCTTTTAAAAGTGAAGTAAAGATAAGCTGGCTAAAGGAAGATAAAATTGGTGATTCAGCGTCCTATGTAGGGATAAGGTTAGGAGCCAGAGGGAAATTTGAAGATTACCGCTCTGCGGCAGTTTTTGGTAAAGGCCTGGATGCTGGTATCAATGGTGAGGGCTATTTATTCATTGATGAGCAGGTGGGGACGGAAAAATTGCCCTTGGACAAAGAAATTAATCTAGTGGTGAAAGGAGAGAAAGGTGCTTTAACAATAGAAGCTTTTGTCCCAACAAGTAAGGAACTGCTAGGAGTTTTAAAGATTGAAAATTACAGCGGAAACCTTGGTGGAAATATTGCATTGGTTTCCCATTTTCCTGAAGAGGCACTTTTCGAAGCCTCCGTAGCTTTTTCGGATTGGGCTGTAACAGGAGAGAAGGTATTAGCAGCAGAAAACCAATCATTTGGGCCTGTCTGTTTTGCGCATTATACCTTGCATGATGGTGTATTAAAGCTAGGTGCTCAATTGGCACCGATAGAAAGAATCAAGGGAAATAAAGTCAGCTTACAAGTAAAAAAAGGAAATGGTTGGACCAATATTCAAGAGGCAAAAATTGATGCCCTAGGAAGGGTGGCCCATTTCCGCCTTGAAAATTGGGCCGAAGAATCGGCAATCCCATATAGAGTTAAAGTGGATTTGCCTTTAGAAAATGGTGTTCAGAGTTTTTATTATAATGGTACCATTGCTGAAGAACCAATAGACAAGGATCAGGTTAAGCTTGCCGTTTTTAGTTGCAATGCAGATTATGGATTTCCGGACAACGAAGTAAGCCTTCATTCGCTGAAACATGGACCTGATATGGCGGTGTTTTTAGGGGATCAGTTTTATGAGAGCACAGGCGGTTTTGGCATCCAAACTTCTCCATTAGAGAAATCCAGCCTGGACTATCTCCGTAAATGGTACATGTTTGGCTGGTCTTACAGGGAAATATTCAGGCACATACCTTCTGCATTTATCCCGGATGACCATGATGTTTACCATGGCAATGTTTGGGGAGAAGCCGGAAAGGTGGCCCCAACCGATGAAGGCTGGACCTATGTGGCACAAGACCAAGGAGGCTATAAAATGCCTGCTGAGTGGGTGAATATGGTGCAATTGACACAGACAGGCCACCTGCCGGACGCCTTTGACCCAACACCTGTAAAGCAGGGGATTGGTACTTACTATACCGATTGGGTATATGGAGGAGTTAGTTTTGCCATACTTGAAGACAGAAAGTTTAAATCCGCTCCAAAAAATGTATTGCCTGAAGAAGCAAAGGTTACCAATGGCTTTATTCAAAACAGGGAATTTGACATCAAAAAATACTATGACATTGAGGCAGACTTGCTAGGTGAACGTCAATTGGAATTTTTAAAGCATTGGTCTACAGACTGGAGCAAAGGTGCGGAAATGAAGGCGGTATTATCTCAAACCAACTTTTGTACTGTAGCTACCCTTCCTGAAGGAAGCATTATCGACAGCATTGTGCCTAAATTGCCCATTCCTGAATTGGGAGAATATGTACCAGGAGATGCGCCTACTTCAGACATGGATTCTAACGGTTGGCCGCAAAAAGGAAGAGATGAAGCCATTAAAATTATTAGAAAGGCTTTTGCTTTGCACATTGCCGGAGACCAGCATTTGGCCTCGGTTGTCCAATATGGGGTAGATGAATTCAAAGATTCCGGCTATGCTTTTGCCGGACCTGCATTGAACAATTTATTTCCTAGGCGCTGGTGGCCTCCGGTACCTGAAAACCATGAACCTTTACCCGGAAAACCAAAATATACAGGGGATTTTAATGATGGATTTGGCAATAAGGTGACCGTTCATGCGGTAGCAAACCCTAGAAAAACAGGGGTTGAGCCAGCATTGATTCATGACCGAGCAACTGGTTATGGTATAGTGACCTTTGATAAAAAAGGCAAGGAAATGACCATGGAATGTTGGCCTAGGTATGTAGACCCGAAAGCCAATCCAAATGGACAGTATGAAGGATGGCCTGTAACTGTTTCTCAAAAAGAAAATTACGCAAGAAATGCTGTAGGAACCCTTCCTCCTTTGGATTTAAGCAATTGTAACAAACCCGTAGTAGCGGTAATAGAAGAACAATCAGGGGAATTGGTATACTCACTTAAGGTGAATGAAAAGATTTTCCATCCGGAGGTGTTTGAAGAAGGGAATTATTTGGTGAAAATAACAGATGAAAAAACCGGAAACTTCATGGTGCTTAATCATTTAACACCTGTTGCTGATCAGGTAGCTGCTCTTAAGGTAGATTTATCTACCTTAAGAGCTTAGTGCAAGCCAAAATAATAGCATTATTACACCCTTATATATTTAAAATGAAAAAGAATTTTGTATGTATCCTGCCTGTATTTCTTTCCTTTCTGGTCGCTTGCCAACAAGAAAAGAAGGAGGAGGTCGTCCCACCCAATATCATTTATATTTTGGCTGATGATTTGGGTTATGGAGATTTAGGCTGTTATGGACAGGAGAAAATTGAAACCCCGAATATAGATGCTTTGGCCACTTCGGGAATGCTATTTACCCAGCATTATTCAGGAGCACCTGTATGTGCACCTGCAAGAGCAGTATTGCTCACAGGGCAGCATTCAGGTCATTCTCAGGTAAGAGGAAACGACGAATGGGGTAGTAGAGGCGATGTTTGGAATTACCATGCCATGTTAGCTGATTCTACTCTTGAAGGCCAAAGACCAATAGCTACAGGTACTTATACCCTTGGCGCTATGCTTCAAGAGGCAGGTTATACCACAGCAGTAGTGGGTAAATGGGGCTTAGGAGCTCCACATACAGAGGGGATTCCTACCAATCAAGGTTTCGATTATTTCTTTGGCTATAATTGTCAAAGGCAGGCCCACACCCTTTATCCGGTACATCTTTATGAAAATGAACAGCGGGTATATTTGAACAACGATACGATCGCTCCAAATAAGAAATTGCCGGAAGGTGCTGATCCTTATGATTTGGAAAATTATGGAGATTATTTTCTTACAGACTATGCTCCTGAGCTGATGTTTGATAGGATTACCAACTTCGTAGATGAACAAAATAGCAAAGCGCCCTTTTTTTTATATTGGGCGACTCCGATACCTCATGTTCCCCTCCAGGCCCCGAAAAAATGGATAGACCATTATGTGGAAAAGTTTGGGGATGAGGAGCCCTATTTGGGAGGTCGCTCGTATTTTCCTTCCCGAAACCCAAGAGCGACTTATGCCGCCATGGTCAGCTATATGGATGAGCAAGTAGGAAAACTCGTTGAGCAATTAAAAAGGAAAGGCTTATACGAAAACACTTTGATTATTTTCACTTCCGACAATGGCCCTACTTTCAATGGAGGTACCGATTCCCCTTGGTTCAATAGTGGAGGAAAATTTAGAGAAGAAATGGGTTATGGCAAAGGCTTTCTTTATGAAGGTGGAATTAGGGTACCCATGATTGCCTCTTGGCCGGGAAAAATCAAGGAAGGTTCAGTAAGCGATCATGCCTCTGTTTTTTATGATGTAATGCCAACCTTAGCTGAGGTAGCCGGGAAACCTTTAGAAACTGCTACAGACGGAACCAGTTTTTATCCAACACTAATAGGACATGATCAAGCCCAGCCTGAATTTCTCTACTGGGAATTCCCTTCTTATGGCGGTCAGATTGCAGTTAGAATGGGCGACTGGAAAGCGTTAAAACTTGATGTACAAAAAGGAGGGGCTTCATGGTTATTGTTTGACTTGAAAAATGATCCTTTGGAAATGCACGATGTAGCTGAAGAAAATCCAGAAGTACTGAAGAAGGTAAATGAAATTGTAGCAAGAGAACATACCACTTCACCCAATGAAAGGTGGAGATTTGAAGAATTGGATGGGGTTTAATTGTAATTAAACTGATAAACTCATTTTGAACAGCAGATGCTTTAAAACCAATATCGGCCTATTTCTAATATTGTTAGAGGAGGTTGGTATTGGTTTTTTTTGACTTAATCTAGGTTGGCTAAGCGGAAATCCCATAAATAATGGTTTTTTATTTTCAGTGGTAATAGATATGTTGTCAATCTGCTTGATAACCATTAAATTAGAGATGAAATTAATATAAACCCGATGGGATTGAAAAATACAGCCGTTTTTTCCTCAATTTTTATGGCAATATTTATAGCTGCTTTGGCATTAAATAGTTGCTCGAACGAGAATGTCAGAAAGGAAGCTCCAATTCCTGATCAAGTCAGTTATAATTTCCACATAAGACCTATTTTATCTGACAACTGCTTTGCTTGCCATGGGCCGGATGCCAATAAAAGAGAAGCAGGCTTAAGACTGGACACTGAAGCAGGTGCTTATGCTGCATTGAAAGAAAATCCGGGTCAACATGCCATAGTTCCAGGCAATTCTAATAAGTCTCAAGTGGTTAAAAGGATTTTTTCAGAAGATGTTTCTGAGAAAATGCCACCTCCAGCATCCAATTTGACAATCACAGATCGTGAAAGGAAAATGATTAAGAAATGGGTGGATCAAGGAGGAGTTTATGAAAAGCATTGGGCTTTTGAACCACCAATAAAGAAAACCATTCCAAAAACAGACAAGGATGAATGGAATCATAACCCGATTGATGGTTTTGTTTTTGCAAAAATGGAAGAACACGGTTTGTCTCCCAGTCAAAAAGCTGACAAGGGATTTCTTCTAAAACGATTGAGTTTGGACCTTAACGGTCTTCCGCCTTCCTCTGAGGAAGTTAGGCTTTTTGGTTCAGGTGAAAAGTCATGGGAGGAAATGATAGACCTATACCTTAACAAACCAGCTTATGGCGAAAAATTAGCCCTGTTATGGCTGGATATTTCCAGGTATGCAGATTCTTTTGGCTACCAGAACGACAACATCCGAACCCAATGGCCTTATCGGGATTGGGTGATTCATGCTTTCAATAATAACTTCCCTTATGATAAGTTTTTGACTTGGCAGTTTGCTGGTGACCTGCTTCCTGACCCCAATAGAGAACAACTCTTAGCAACAGCCTTCAATAGAAATCATAAAGTTACTGAAGAGGAAGGAGTCATTCACGAAGAGTATAGGATGGAATACGTTTTGGATAAGACCAACACCTTTAGCAAGGTTATTCTTGGAATGACCATGGAATGTGCCCAATGTCATGACCACAAATACGATCCGATTTCTCAAAAAGATTATTACAACCTTTACGCATTTTTCAACAATACGCCTGAAAAAGGTTTTGAAGGGGGAGCAGGATCTGCTGTGAGGGCCAAGACACCACTAATGTGGATTGACACCGAAGATACTGAAGGGATCCTAGACTTTGTTAATCATTCAGACACCAGTAGGGTGGCCGTTTCCATCATGCAGGATTTTCAAGATTCCATTCGTCCTACTTTTATTTTGGATAGAGGCTTGTATGATGCGCCTAAAGGAGAACCGCTTACCGCCAATACACCAGCTATTATTAAGCCTTTTTCTAGTGAACTACAGAAGAATAGGTTAGGCTTGGTGGAATGGGCATTTTCTGATGACCATCCACTGACTTCAAGGGTTTTCGTCAATCTAATATGGCAGGAAATATTTGGAACAGGTTTAGTGCCTTCATCGGGTGACTTTGGTATGCAAGGGAAGTTACCTACCCATCCAGAGCTTTTAGATTGGCTGGCGGTAGAATTTAGAGAAAGTGGTTGGGATATCAAACATCTTATAAAATTAATTGTGAGTTCTTCTACCTACCAGCAATCTTCTGCTGTCTCCAAAGCTGGTTTAGCACTAGATCCAGACAATACCTATCTTTCTCGATATCCCAGGCTAAGGTTGCATGCTGAATTGATACGTGACATGGTATTGTCTAGCAGTGGTTTGCTGGTTCCGGAAATAGGTGGTCCAAGTGTTAAACCTTATCAGCCTGAAGGCTTGTGGGAAGCCTCCAGTTCGGGAAGGGGAGAACTCAATATTTATCGACAGGATAAAGGCGACAAACTCTATAGAAGAGGGATTTATACATTTATTAAACTCACTTTGCCTCCCCCTTCATTACTGCTTTTCGATGGAAGCAACCGAGACATTTGTCAGGTAAATAGAAACAGAACCAATACTCCATTACAGGCATTGGCCATGCTCAATGATCCCTTGGTGCTTGAGGCTTCTAGGGTACTTGCGGAGAAATTGGTGATTGAATATAAGGATAATAATACAGCGATAGATGAAGCTTTTATTCGAATTCTTGGCCGTCTTCCCAAAGATGACGAAGAAAAAATCTTAGAAGACTTTTATGCAGAGGAGTTGTCAAGGTTTCAATTGGAACCAGTCATTGCAACAAGTGCTTTATTGGTGGGAGAATCACCAACTACAGAAAAGGAAGCCATCAGGACAGCGGCTTTAATGCAAGTCATTGTCGCGCTTTATAATTTGGAAGAAACCATCACGAAAACCTAATCATTACTATTATCCAGCATTACTTTATCATTCGACTTGGTCGGTTAGGGCAATTTCTACAATTTAATTTCCTGCTATTTTTAAAAATCTTATCCCGAAGACATTGAAAAGTTGATTTTGGTATCATTTCCCTGTGGATTAAATCACCCAATATTTTCTAAACTTAACGCATTATTGTAATAGATCTTTTAAATTAATGTCAATTGGACATTTAATTTAAAAATAACCCATGTTAATCAAATTTAAATCCTCAGTTAATTTATTAATTCAATAGAAAATTACCGCATCTTATTAGTATTTTTTAAAACCATTTCCAGCTAAAACTATTCAAAGGATATGACTTTTTCTTTGATTTTTATAGGGATTTGTTAGTATTGAATGGGTCAGGTGTATATATTTAGGACAATTTATAAATCTACTATTTGTTTTTTAAGTCTACTATTGTAACCGTTAATTATAAGTGATGGATTTCCCAATATTAGAAGTGTTTAAAAGACAAATTTAATTATCCTATTCAATTAACAAGATCCAAGATCCATGAAAAAACCATTACTAATGGCAGGCAATCGCCTGTCAAAAAGCAAAAGGTTAAACCTTTTAATGCTTTTGTTTATTTCGAGCTTGATGATAGTCCAATCTGGGTTTTCAGCGGGCTTGAGCCCAGAGTGGCGAATGACCTCATTGGAGGTTGATATTACCATCACTGGTAGTATTGTTGATGAAAATGGTGAACCACTTCCTGGGGCTACAATTGCTGTTCAAGGAACAACCAAGGGCACCGTTACAGACTTGGATGGAAACTTCTCCATCACTGTTCCTGAATCATCTACTTTGGTAGTATCCTTCATTGGTTACCAACCACAAACCATCAAAATAAGTAATCAAACGGTTTTGAACATTAAACTTTCCCAAGATGCTTCCGCATTGGAAGAAGTGGTTGTTATCGGTTATGGCACCCAGAGAAAATCTGATTTAACTGGTTCAGTTGGTTCAGTTGGAGCGTCTGAGTTAAGCGAAAGGCCTTCACCTTCATTGAATCAAGCTTTAGCTGGTAGGGTTGCGGGTGTTCAGGTAAATGTGAATTCTGGACGACCAGGAGGAAGAACCAATGTTCGAATTCGAGGATTTAGTTCTATCAATTCTTCCAACAACCCACTATATGTGGTAGATGGTGTCATGCTACCTATGGGCAATCAGGCACAAGCCAGTAATGCAATTGATTATATTAACCCCAATGATATTGTTTCGGTAGAGGTGTTAAAGGATGCATCTTCTACAGCAATTTATGGCTCCAGAGGAGCTAATGGAGTGATTTTAGTGACAACCAAAAAAGGAAAATCTGGCGAAGGAACCCTTACTTACAATGTTGATGTAAGTGTCAACACAATAGGCCCTAATAGACCAGAAGTTTTGAATGCTGAGGAGTACTTGGCAGTAGAGGACCTTGCCTGGCAGAACATGGAGAAATATGATCCTCAAGGATGGGCCGATGGAAGATGGGCCTATTTAAATCCAGCCTTGAGAAGAACTGACCCAAGAGTGTTTGATAGTCAGGGAAACCCTTTATTTGATACCAATTGGTTAGATGAAACGACCCAAAATAAGATATCTCAAAATCACCAATTGGGATTCACCGGAGGCAACGAAAGGACTTCTTATTCACTTTCACTAGGGTATAGAGATGATCAGGGATTATTAAAGACTTCTTATCTCAAACGTTATTCAACTCGTTTCACCATAGATGATCAGGTGAAAACCTGGTTGAAAATCGGTGGTACCCTTAGTTATAATAGCCAATCAGAAAACCTGGTGGATGTCAGTGATGCTGTACCACGTCAAATTGTGGAAGATTTCCCTTTTTTACCTGTAAAATATGAAGATGGAACTTTCGCCAATAATCGTGATTATCCATTTGCTGAAGGTACAATGAGTTCAATGCACAGGCTTTATGGAAGAAAATACATATTGAATACACAGACCACTTTAGGGAGTGCCTATACCAATATCAAATTTGCCGAAGGTTTGGAAATGCAAACTGTATTGGGAGTAAACATCCTAACTCAGGAGAACAACGAATCCAGTACCAGGACACTTTCCATTGGACAAAATGGCACTGCTTCCAAAAGCTTAATTAAGGACAGTTTCTGGTCTTTGGAAAATTACCTGACTTACAACAAAGTTTTTGCAGACAGACATGCCTTTACTGGGTTGCTTGGAATCTCTTGGCAAGAAAGTAATTACTCATCTATGAGTGCCAGCATTCAGAATTTCGCCACTGACTTCTTTACTTTTAACAATCTCGGAGCAGGTTCACAATTGCCTAGAGTTGGCTCAGGAGCTTCTAGAAATGCGCTTAATTCTTACTTCGCCAGAGTAAATTATATTTTAGATGACAAGTACTTATTTACAGCTACTGGAAGAGCAGATGGAGCTTCTAAATTTGGTGAAAACAATAAATACGCTTTCTTCCCTTCTACGGCGCTTGCCTGGAGAATGTCAGAGGAGCAATTTCTGAAAGACAATTCCACTATCTCTAATTTGAAAATTAGAGCCAGTTATGGTTTGACAGGCAACTCTGAAATCCCTGCCTATTCCTCGTTATCCTTGTTAAGCTCCAACTATTCTGCTATTTACAATGAAAACCAGTTTGGTGGCACAGGTATCAACAGATTGTCGAACCCTAACCTAAGATGGGAAAAAACATCTCAGAGTGATATTGGATTGGAATTGGGTTTGTTCCAAAATAGAATCACAGTGGAATTTGATTATTACTATAGAAAAACTACAGATATGTTATTAGATTCACCAGTTCCTAGAACAAGTGGATTTGCTACCATTAGAAGTAATGTGGGTTCTATGGAAAATAAAGGAGTTGAATTTACTGTGAACACAGTGAATATTGAGAAAGCTGATTTAACATGGAACACGAGCTTCAATTTCTCAGCAAACAAAAATAAAGTGCTATCCCTGGCCACTCCAGCAGATATATTTGGTGTGGGAGGACCTAATTTCACCAATCAAACCAATATTATCAGAATAGGTGAGCCGGTTGGTTCTTTCTGGGGTTTAGAGCGCTTAGGGGTTTGGAGTGAGGCAGAAAGGGCAGAAGCTGCTGAATATGTCAGTTATAGAAATGGCTTGACTATTCTACCTGGAGACATTAAGTACCTGGATGTAAACGGAGACAAGGCCATCAATGACACGGATCGGATGATCATAGGAAATGGTAACCCTAAGTTTTGGGGAGCACTTGCCAATAATGTCACCTACAAAAACTGGGACTTGGCCATTGACCTGCAATACATGTATGGCAACGATCTATTGGACATGAACCTGCACCCAAGTGAAGACAGGCAAGCGCTAGCCAATAGCTACAGAACTGTATTGGATGCCTGGACACCCACCAATCAAAACTCCATGATCGCTGAAATCAGAGATACCAGAGCAGGTTATGTGACCAACGTTGATTCCAGATGGGTAAAAGACGCTTCTTTTCTTAGGGGCAGAAATTTACTTCTAGGGTATACCTTCTCTCCGGAGGTAGTCAACAGGCTAAAGCTGAGCAGACTGAGAATCTACACTTCTACCCAAAATTTCTTCTTGGTAACAGGGGATGAAATTATAGGTGATCCGGAAGTAGCTCCTATCAGAGGTGGGGATGGCAACAATGTGTTTTCCCAGGGTATGAATTGGCATTCTTATCCCAAGCCGACCACCTATCTTTTAGGTATTCAGGTTACCCTTTGATTCTGTTAGTTTAAAAGAAAGAAAAAATGAAAAATAAGACATATATAAAATTACGTACAGGCATAATTGCTGTATTGATGCTTTCTGTCAGCTTTATGGGCTGTGAGAGTTTTTTAGCTGAGGAAGATCCTTCCAATCTCACACCTGAAAGTTTTTATACCATCCCTGATCATGCCGAAGCTGCCTTAGCTGCCGTTTATGCAGATGCTAGATTTATAGGTGATGGGGCTGGTATATTCTCCTCCACCTGGCAATTATTGGAAGCACCTACAGGGACTTCTACAACCGAAACAGCTCAAAATTCCGATCTTAATAATCTTTATGGATTGGTTTATGATGGTAGGACAGGACACATTATTAATTGGTGGAATGGTTTGTATAAAGTAATTGCGCAGGCCAATTTGGTTTTGGATAGAGTGCCAGCTATAAGCCCTATGGATGAAACACAGAAAAAGAAAATTCTGGGTGAAGCAAGGTTCTTAAGGGCATGGGCTTATTTTTATGCGGTTCGACTTTGGGGAGATGTTCCTTTGATCACTATGCCTCAAACGGCTAGTTCCGAAGATTTCATGCCAGCTCCTACTTCACAAGATGCGGTCTATCAGCAAATAGTAGATGATCTTAAAATAGCAGAGGAGGCAGGTCTTGCATGGATGGATCCAAGTGGTAGAGTCTCCCAAGCTGCAGTAAAGTCCCAATTGTCAAAAGTTTACCTGACTATGGCTGGTTTTCCATTAAACAAAGGGGCTTCCCACTATCAATTGGCGGCGGATAAGTCTAAGGAGGTAATTGATTATGCAAATGGAAATCCAGGTGTTATTAATCTCTTTCCTACCTATGGTGACCTGCATGATGAGTCTAAAGGCAATACTGTGGAACACATTTTTATGTTGCAATACAATATCATTGTGGCAGGAAATCCAATGAACAACATGTTCCCTAATTTCAAACCTGTGACCTATCAGG
Source organism: uncultured Cyclobacterium sp. (assembly GCF_963977555.1). Classification (GTDB taxonomy): domain Bacteria; phylum Bacteroidota; class Bacteroidia; order Cytophagales; family Cyclobacteriaceae; genus Cyclobacterium. The sequence continues at coordinate 44,616 of NZ_CAXBPD010000019.1, forward strand.
GACCTTCTGGAACAGGTAGTACGGTTCCCACAGATGAGTTTTATAATTCTTATGAAGAGGGTGATTTGAGGGCCGTTAATCAGGAAGGCTTTTTTTATACAAGCTACTATACCAATGGCAGTGGCGAGCCATTTGATCTGGGTGCACCTTATATTTTCAAACATTTTAATAAATTGGCTTTGGGTGAGGAAGGAATTCCTGGCAACAGATCTAATAACCTTAACCTTCCTATCATTCGGTTTGCTGAGGTACTGTTGATTTATGCTGAGGCACAAAATGAAATAGGAGGTCCCAATGAATTGGCACATGAAGGATTGAAGAGAATACGAGACAGGGCGCAGTTGAGTACCATGTCCATAGGTGAATATTCCGCAGATACTTTTCGGGAAGCAGTTTGGAGAGAACGTTGGCATGAGCTCTGCTACGAGCAAATTACCTGGTTTGACATGTTACGTTTGAGAAAAGTGTACAATGAGGCGACCGATGGTTTTGATGCTTTTGTAGGCCATGAAAATCCTAGCTCTAACCAGGTGCTTCAGGAAAAGCATTTACTTATGCCTTTTCCTTTGCCTGAAATGCAGAATAATCCGAATTTAACCCCTAATAACCCTGGTTATTAACGGCTTAATACCAAAATGATGAAACAAGATGAATCCATTATTACTGGTTTCTTCTTGTTTTATTTTGGGACTATATTCAATCTTTAAATCGAATTAGTAAATAAAATTTTAATAATGGAGAATGAAAATAATTCCTCAAGGAGGAAATTTATACTGAATTCTGCAGCTATTGTCTTGGCTCAACCTCTTGTTTTCAATTTACCTGCCTTTGCCAAAACAAAAAGGAAGAAGCTTAGGCACGCCTGTATTGGCGTAGGTGGAATGGGTGGCCATGACCTTTCCAGGTTTAATGCTCATCCTGATGTGGAAATTGTAGCCATTTGTGACATTGATGAAAATCATTTGGCCAAAGCAGCTGAGATTTTACCCAATGCTAAGAAATTCACGGATTGGCGAGAATTGTTCGCTCAAGAGGCAGAAAACTTTGATTCTGTAAACGTAAGTGTTCCAGACCACAATCATTTCCCAATTGCCTACACAGCGATCAACAATGGCAAGCATGTGTATTGTCAAAAACCCATGTGCCATGATGTAAGCGAAATTAGAGAGCTTACTAAGGCGGCCACTAAAGCTGGAATAATTAGCCAATTAGGCACGCAACACGCCTCTGGAAAAGGAGACCGAACTGCTGTGCAGTGGATTAAGGAAGGACATATAGGTAAAATAAAACAAGTATACCTTTGTTCCAACAGGCCAGGTGCCACTGAGGCCTATAGGTTTGTAGGGCCGAGACCTGAACATGGAGAAGCGGCTCCGGAGCATGTTCACTGGGACCAATTTATAGGCACAGCCCCAATGCGCTCCTATGCGCCTAAAATCTATCACCCAGCCAAATGGAGGGCGTGGCAAGATTTTGGAACTGGCTGGTCAGGTGATATTGGCTGTCACATTTTAGATGCAGTTTGGAAAGGGATGGGATTGAAAGCACCTGTATCCGTTGTAGCCAAGGTGCAGGAATCATGGAAAAACTCTCCGGAAAGAAATACGGATACCTGGCCACAAAGCAACCACATTACTTGGGTATTCCCTGGTAATGAGATGACAGCTGAAAATGAGTTAAAAGTGGAGTGGTATGATGGGGAGTTTTACCCACCGGAAGAGGTAAGGGCCTTGTTTTCTTTAGAAAACTATCCCGCAGAATCCGCCATGTTAATTGGAACAGAAGGAGCACTCCTAATCCCGCACACCAAAATGCCTGTTTTATTACCTGAAGAAAAATTTAAGCAGGTCAAAAATCCAGTGTTAGAGGACAGGGACCATTATCATTATTTTGCGGAGTCTTGTTTAGATAATGTAAAAACAGAAAGTGATTTCTCGATTTCTGGGCCAATGTCTGAAACCGTGATCTTAGGTACTGTAGCCATTCGTGAACCAGACACGCTTTTAGAATGGGACGCTGAAAGAATGCGTATCAAAAATATTAAAAAGGCTAACCAGCACTTGTCCCGAAAATACAGGAAAGGCTGGACGGTTTAAAACAATATTGATATTGGAATTTACCTTTATTTTAAAAATTTTTTAAAGAAAATTCAAAGCGATAGAATAATATTCTTTGGTAAACCCGAGCTTAAAATAGTGTATTTACAACTATTTTAAGCTCGGGTTTTTAATTGATTCCTAATATTCAATTGATTAGACTACAGAGATCATTTTTTTTAGAGGCATTATTATTCCCAGATTCAACCCAAAAAAGTTCTTTAAGTACCACCCTATTTTCGCCAAAGAATTTAATTTTTCTATAGCTCGCCTTTAAGTCTCTTTTACTATGAAATTTTTAATTTTCCTAAATCCCCATATTTCATATGGATTTAGTTATAGTACCACTCACAATAATTAGTATACGTTTAATGCATAAAAATCTTTTATTACAACAAATAAATATTTATGTTGTGTTATTATTCAAAATATTATTTGAATATAATAGAAAAGATCTATATGATTTTAGCCTAATCATTTTATTGTTTCCATAATTAAATTATTACCAAACTTGGTAGATTTCTGATGGAATATTCCGATAGCTGATTTGCGAATAATTAGGCTTTTTTCAATTCACATTAACCCAAAAAACCATGATAAAACGGATAAGTTTCCTTCTAAATGAGGAAAACAAAAAATTGTTAGGCGTCTTCCTCTTATTTTTTTGTGTGTTGACAGCACCAGCCATGGAGATCCATTCAGAACGAAATTCAATAGTCAGTTTAGAAAATGCTCCGATAAAGGAAGTATTAATTGATATTCAAGGGAAAGTTACTGATTCTTCTGGTGAAGGGGTGCCAGGAGCCACGATTCTAGTTAAGGGGACTACCAAAGGGACCGCTACAGATAGTAATGGAGACTTTAAAATCGAAGCCCAGCAAGGTGATGAATTGATTGTGTCTTTTGTAGGGTATAAAATTAAAACGGTAATTGTTGGAAATCAAACCTTGATAAATATTGTCCTTGAAGAAGATTTAGCCTCTTTGGAGGAAGTGATAGTTGTGGGTTATGGTTCTCAAGAGAAGAGAAATATAACAGGAGCAATCTCGTCGCTTGATGAAAAAGACATTAAAGAAATTCCTGTTGCCAGTGCTGTCCAAGCCATGCAGGGCCAGGTAGCAGGTGTAGATATAGTTTCTTCAGGAGGGCGTCCAGGCCAAAACCCTCAAGTTTTAATACGAGGCAGGAGATCCATATCGGCATCAAATGATCCACTTTATGTAATTGATGGAATACCACAAACGAGTGCAACCAGTGCCATTTTTGACATTAATCCTCAGGATATAACTTCTATGGAGGTGTTGAAAGATGCTGCTGCAACTGCCATTTATGGTTCTCGGGGTGCTAATGGGGTTATCATTATTACTACCAAAAGAGGTTCAACGGGGGAGACCACTGTTTCCTATGATGGATATTATGGTTTTTCAAATGTTACCAATATGGTGGACATGATGGATGGACAACAATATGCGGCTATGAAAAGGGAGGCAAGAAGGTGGAATCCTGAAACAGGCCAGCCTTCATGGAACGGTGTTGTGCCCACAGATGAACAAGTTTTTTTAGATCCCACAGAATTTGAATCTGTTAACTTGGGTAGGTCTACAGATTGGTTGGATTTAATAATAGGACAGGGCAGTCAAACCAATCATCAAATAAGTGTAAATGGTGGTAGTGATAAAACACAATTCAATATTTCATTGGGTTATTTTAATGAAAAAGGGATTGTAGATAATATGGATTATACTCGTGCCACTGCGAGGATAAATTTAGACCATAAAATCAGTAATATTTTCAAAGTTGGTACTTCCTTTTTGGCTTCTTTTGCCATTCAGAATTGGGGCTCTGGATCTGCCATAGGAGAGGCAGTTTCCAATAATCCGCTAGGCGTTCCATACAATGAAGACGGTAGTTTACGCTTCTTGCCTACGAATGACGGTATTCGAACGAATCCTCTAAACGAATTGGAACCTGGAGCCTATATTGATGAAAGAAGGTCCAATCGGATATTTGCACCAGTATATGTAGAAGCCAAAATACTGGATGGATTGACCTTCAGGATCAATGCCGGACCTGACATAAGGTACAATAGGATAGGTAATTTTCGTGCCAGTAAAAGCAATGCCAATAGAGGAGGGCCAGCTAGTGCTTCTATAGAAAATGAAGTTGATTTTGGGTATACGGTGGAAAACATCCTTAATTATTCTAAGAGTTTTGGGCAAAAACATTCTTTTCAGGCCACATTTCTGCAAAGTATTCAGGGACTGAGATCCGAGCAGCATGGCAGTGAGGTTTCTAACTTGCCTTACGAATCTCAGCTGTTTTATGATATAGGAACTGCTGAAGTCAAGGGTAATCTTAGCAGTAGGCTTGAACAGTGGAGCCTAGCCTCCTACATGGGTAGAGTAAATTACGATTTTATGGGCAAATATTTGTTTCAGGCAACCTTAAGAGCTGATGGGTCCTCAAGGTTAGCACCTGGTAAGAAATGGGCCTATTTTCCTGGCGGATCAATAGGTTGGAGATTGATAGAAGAAAGCTTTTTGAGCAACCAGGATTTGATAACCGAACTCAAGGCGAGGATATCTTATGGACAAGTAGGAAATACCTCGGTAGATCCATATCAAACTTTAGGTAGGCTTAGAAGGACAGTTTACGCATTAGGAGACATTCCCTATTTGGGCTTTGGACTAAATGAGATCCCTAATAGTGACTTGGGCTGGGAAATCTCCTCGACCACCAATTTCGGGTTGGATTTTGGATTGTTCAATAATAGGCTTTCCGGATCTTTTGAGTATTACATTACCAATACTACCGATATTCTATTGGAAAGAAACCTTCCCTACACTTCCGGTTACCAAAATATCCTTCAAAATATTGGTGCCACCAAAACCAATGGGATAGAATTTTCTTTAAATGCCACTCCTATGGATAAAAAGAATTTTAGATGGGATATTCAGTTTAATATATCAAGTTACAAGGAAGAGATTACAGACTTGGTTTTTAAAGATGAAAATGGGAATTCTATTGATGACACCGGAAATCAATGGTTCATAGGTCAGCCTGTTAGGGTGTTTTTCGATTACGAAAAAATTGGGATCTGGCAATCCGACGAAGTGGACATGGCTAAACAGATGGAAAATAAGTTTCCAGGAGAGATTAAGTTGAAGGATCAAGATGGTGACAATTTGATAACTCCGGATGACAGGTTAGTGCTTGGATCAGACGTGCCTGATTATTTAGGTGGAATAACCAACCGTTTTCAAATTCAAAATTTTGACTTTAGTTTCTTTTTCTTTTATAGGATGGGCCACATGATTCGAAGCAGGTTTCACGATTCCAATAACAACCTTGAGGCAAGGTATAATAATCTAAATGTTGATTACTGGACCATTGATAACCCAAGTAATGAAAACCCAAGACCTAATGTTTATCAGGAATTTCCCAGAGATAGTTCCACCAGAAGTTACTTCGATGGGAGTTTTGTAAAGTTGAGAAATGTTACTCTTGGGTACAATTTACCTACTGCTTTAGCGGGTAGGCTAGCGATGAGTAGGTTTAGAATTTATGCTTCCGCACAAAACCCGGTCTTTTGGTCCACATTTGATACGTGGGATCCGGAATTGGCGGGGGACATTGATGCAGGGTCCATACCCTCAGCCAGGCAATTTTTATTTGGTGTTAATGTAACCTTCTAAAGCAAAAAATCATGAAAAATAAATTTAGTATTATTCTCATATTATTTTCTACATCCTGTTTTCTTTCATGTGAGGAATACCTTGAAGAAGAGCTTGTTTCCGGGGTTTCAGCTGGCACCTATTATACGACTGCTAGTGGATTTGAAGCAGCAATTGCGGCGACCTATGCCGAATCAAAGAGTTTTTACGGAGGGGAGCGAGGCTTCACCATGACAGTATTTGGGACTGACCTACATACCAATGGCAGGGGAGGAAGCCATAAGATGATCAATTATTATGATGGGGCTTTTAGTCCTGCGCAAAGTTTTGTACGTGATACCTGGAGGGATTTTTACAGGGGTATCAATCAGGCCAATGCAGTGATCAACAGGTCAGAAAATGTGGTTGGGGTTTCTGATGAAACCAAGACAGTGAGGATGGCAGAGGTTCGTTTCCTCAGGGCATTGTATTATTTTAACCTGGTTCGATTTTTTGGAGATGTTCACCTTTCTCTTGATGAAACCGTAGGCGTAGAAATAGAGGCCAACAGGACTCCAGCAGGTCAAATTTATTCTGAAGGTATAATTCCAGATTTGGAATTTGCCATCAATAACTTACCTGATAATCAAAATGAATATGGGAGAGCTTCCAAATCAGCTGCAGAATTCTTGTTGGCAAAAGTTTATATGACAAGGGCTTATCAACCTTATGGATCCGGTAATTCTGATGCTTCTGAAGCAGAAAGGTTAATGGGAAGTGTCATTGATAATTATGGATTCAGTTTATTGCAGGACTTTGGAGATTTGTGGGACATCAACAACGAGAGAAACAGTGAGGTAATATTTGCCATTCAAAACAATAAAAATCAGGTTGACGAAGGTTTGGATACCCAAGGAAACAGTGGCCATTTGTACTTTTTAATGGAGTATGATATTTTGCCAGGTATGGCTAGAGATACTGAAAACGGGAGACCTTGGATCAGATTCAGGCCAACAGAATTTTTACTGGGTTTATGGGATAGGGAGAATGATGCCCGCTACGATAAAACCTATAAACATGTCTGGATTTCTAACACAGAAAGCAGTATTCCAGCCTGGACCAATGAGGATGCCAACATGGGATACATCTCTTCTAATTTGGTGGGAACAAAAAAGTTCTCAATAGGTGATACGGCGGTTTATATTCCTGGCCCAGGAAAGGATGAGACATGGACCGAGGAGAAAAAAGGAAAAACGAGGTACTTGGTTTTTACCAATAATCAATACGATGAAAGGTGGTACCCGACCTTAAATAAATGGATTGATCCTACCAGACCTAATCGACAACATACACCTGGTCAAAGAAACCATCCATTAATGCGACTTGCAGATGCTTACCTAATCAGGGCTGAGGCCAAGATCATGCAGAACAATCAAGATGCTGCTGCCGAAGATATCAATATTGTAAGGAGAAGGGGAGCCTGGCCGGGAATGGAAGAAGCCATTGAAATTTCCTCAGAAGAAGCTACACTGGATTTTCTTTTGGATGAAAGAGGGAGAGAACTGGTAGGAGAAGGGCATCGATGGTTTGACCTTACTCGAACTGGAAAACTTGTAGAAAGAGTTAAAGCACATAACCCAGAGGGTCGAAGCAATATTCAGGACTATCATATTCTCAGACCTATTCCTTTGGAGCAAATAGATAGGACCAGTGGAGGTTACTTACAAAACTGTGGGTATATAGGAGCAGATTGTTAGAAATAAAATGTCGCATTGATAATAATTTTTATCAATGCGACTTTACTGAATAGTCAAATAATATCGTGTAAATATCAACAACTTAATAAACCCAAATAATTATGAATAAACCTATACTTTACCTTTATTCCAGGGTATCGAAAACACTCCTTCTCGGAAGTCTTATACAGTGTTTTCTTTGGATGCCACTTTTGGCAGATGGGAACACAAATTTAGCAACTTTAGGCTTTGACTTAGGTACCTCAACCCTTACTACAATAGAAATCGTCGACCTGCAGCAGGTTTCAGGTACGGTCAAAGATGAAAACGGCGATCCTGTTCCTGGGGCAACCGTGGTAATAGAAGGATCAACAAAGGGGACAGTTTCAGACATTGATGGCAATTTTAACCTAGAGGTGCCTGAGGGAGCAGTGCTTTTGATCTCTTTTATTGGGTATGAAACCCAAAGGGTCAACCCAGGTAATCAAAACAACCTTTCCATCATTTTAAAAGAAGATGCCACTTCACTGGATGAAGTGGTGGTGGTTGGTTACGGTGTTCAGCAGAAAGTGAATCTTACTGGAGCAATATCTACAGTTGACTTTGATGATGAATTGTCTAATCGGCCATTGACGAATGCCTCACAAGCCTTAGGAGGTACAGCTTCTGGAGTTTGGGTAAGTCAAAATTCAGGTAAACCTGGCAGTGATGGCGCGCAGATAAGAGTAAGGGGATGGGGAACGCTAAATAATTCCAATCCTCTGATCATTATAGATGGTGTTGAAGGTTCCTTTAGCCAGCTGAATCCAAATGATATCGAAAACATCTCTGTACTGAAAGATGCTGCAAGTGCGGCTATATATGGATCAAAAGCTGCCAATGGCGTAGTTTTAGTGACCACCAGAATGGGAAAAAAGAACGAAGCCATGCAAGTGAATGTGAATTCCTATTTCGGCATTCAATCCTTGGGCAGACGGTATGATGTGATCAATAATAGTGCTGAACACATGGAACTGACAAACACAGCATTACTTAACGAAGGTTCTACACCACTATTTTCAGAAAGTTTAATCTCAGCATTCAGAAATGGGAACGATCCTTACAAATATCCGAATACGGATTGGTTTAAAGTAATATTCAATAAAGCCAATATTCAAGAACACAATGTTTCTATTAGAGGTGGTTCGGAACAATCCTCTTCTTTCATTTCCTTCAATTACCTCAATCAGGAAGGGATGGTGCCAAACACAAGTTCAGAAAGGTATGGATTAAGGGCAAACATATCTTCCAATGTAAAAGATTGGTTGACCGTAAGTGGCCGGTTTAATTATATCCGCAAAGATTCTGATGAACCTTATGCAGACGTAACCTATGGTTCTTTAGGTAGGGTTTTTGAAATGCTTGGTGGATCAGCACCTTACATCGCACCATATACCAGAGAGGGTAGATTTGGTTCGGTCCAGGCAATCAGTGAAGATGGTAACCTTTTGTTTGACAATAGAAATGCACTTATAGACGCCGCCAATGGGTTGACAAATACGGAGGAGAATATTTTGACACTGAATTTAAGTGCAGACATTAAATTAACCGATTACCTATCTTTTAAAACCACCGTTTCTTCCAACGGCAATTGGAACTTGATAGACAGGTACAATACCAGTGTTTTCGGCTACACAGACACTGGGATAGAAACAACAACAAGGAATTACAATAGAGAGGGCTTAGAAATCAATAGGACGCAGATTTCAAGCATGCAAAACAATCTTTTCTCCACCATTAATTTTAACAAGGAATACAATGGAATACATAATGTTTCAGCCATTGGAGGTTTACAATTAGAGACCTTTAAAGTACAAAACATGTTTTCCAGAAGATCAGAGCCTCCTAAAGAAGGCCTGACTCAGGTGGATGCTGGTACTTCGGGAATACAAGGGGAAGGTAACATGAATGGGTTTCGTATTTTCTCCTATTTTGGAAGGGCAAATTACACCTTGATGAGTAAATACCTATTTGAAGCGAATGTCAGGGCGGATGCTTCTTCCAGGTTTAACAAAGACAATCGTTGGGGAGTGTTTCCAGGCTTCTCAGCAGGTTGGCGTTTGTCTGAAGAAGATTTTATCAAGGATGTTTCAGCGATATCTAACCTGAAAGTCAGGGCTTCTTGGGGTCAATTAGGAAACCAGAATATTTCAGGATATTGGCCTTATTTGACCGTAATAGGTCAGAATAATAATCTTAGTTACAGTTATAATGGTAGTTTTTCTCCTGGAGCAGCAGTAACTGCTTTGGTAGATCAGAACATTACCTGGGAAACTTCCGCTTCTCTGGACATAGGTTTAGAAGTTGGGATATTGGACGATAGGATTACCCTTGAAGCTGACTATTTTCAAAAGACCACCAAGGATATTTTGGTACAACTACCCATTCCTTCTGTAATGGGAGGAATTTCTTCTCCATTCGAGAATGTTGGTGAAATGTCCAATAATGGAGTGGAATTCATACTCAATTACAACAACTTGAGGTTTGATAGGGATCAGCTAGGTTTCAATATGGGACTGAATATGACCTATATCCAAAATGAAGTTACCAAATTCAGGGGAGGAGATTCTCCCGATCAATTGTATCTCTTAAGGGAAGGTTATTCCTTTAGAACTTTATATGGATACAATGCGATAGGCATTTATCAATCAGACGATGAAGCAAAGGAACACATGCATTCCAATCCATTTACACCAACAGCTGGAAATTTAAAATTTGAAGATTTAAATAACGATGGAAGGTTAAATTTTGAGGATAAAATGGGGCTTGGGAATACACTTCCAAAATATACTTTCGGAATATCCTCGGGTTTTAAGTACAAGGGTTTTGATTTGAATCTCTTGTTTCAGGGAATATTGGGGGTAAACATGTATACCCAAAACAATTTTACGGACCTGGATTGGGAAAACAGGATGATATCTACCAGATGGAGAGATGCTTGGTCCCCCGAAAATATGGATGCGGAAAACCCAAGTTTAAAGTTTAATAATCCATGGGATGGCTCCCAATCTTCCTATTGGGTAGATGAGGTTGATTTTATAAAATTAAAGAATGTTCAATTGGGTTATACTTTCCCAACTTCTGTTGCAGAAAAATTGGGGCTACAGAAAATTTACCTCTATGTCAATGGACAAAATGTTTTTTCAATTGCTAGCAAAGGCTATGAAGGCTACGATCCGGAAAGAAATACTTTCGATGCTGGCTATCAGTTGTATCCTACCCCTAGAATTTTTTCAGCAGGTATCAATTTAAATTTCTAAGAACATGAAGACCAATAAATATATTCTATACTTATTATCGATAGTGTTATTATTTCCACTATCCAGCTGTAATGATGATTTCCTGGAGTTTTATCCTGAGGATAAAATTACCTCTGCCAACTTTCCTCAAAATGAAGAGGACATTGAATTGCTACTCAACGGAGTGTATGCACTGCTGCGCGAAAATTCAATTTACAATGAGGGCCTATTCGGGTTTGGAGTGCTGGATGGAGCTACTCCAAACGCTTTTAACTGGGGCAATACCCCTATCGCCAGAGCTGGAAGTGGCCAATTGAATTCCAGTGATGGCAGCATAGTCAATTTTAGATGGACAAGGTCCTATGGCATAATCTTCAGGGCCAATTATCTCTTACAGGCTTTGGATCAGATAGATTTGCCTGAGGGGGAAAAGGCCATTTACCGAGCTGAGGCGAGGTTCCTGAGAGGGTTAGCCTATTCTATACTTGCAGAAGGTTTTGGAGGTGTCCCTATAATATTGGATGCGATTTCTACTGAAGAGGCAAGGTCTATTTCCAGAGCAAGTCAGGAAGAAACCTGGAATCAGGTGATAGCAGATTATAACATGGCGATTGAGAACCTTCAAGAAGAAGCGCCTGAATTAGGAAGAGCAACAAAAGGAGCGGCTTTGGCCATGAAAATGAGGGCTTTATTGTACCAGGGAGAATATGAGCAGGTCCTATCCGTAATTAATGAAATTGATGCGTTAAATAAATACAGTTTATTTCCAAGTTATGAAGGACTGTTTAAACTTGAAAATGAAAACAATGCGGAAGTAATTTTTGATGTACAATACATATCAGGGGAGAATTCTCAAGGCTCATTGCACGACCAATACTGTGGGACGGGCACAGGAAGCTGGACGAGGGGAAGCAGGTATGTACCCACAGACGATCTGGTAAACGCTTATGAAACAGTTGATGGTTCAGCAGTTGATCCCAATAATCCTTACGAAAATCGTGATCCCCGATTAGGGTTTACTGTGGTAGTGCCAGGAGCCTACATTTTGGGATACAGGTTTCCCAATTATACCTATCCAGGTGGAGCATTCAATCATCCAGGAAATAGGCTAAAACATTTAAGTGCAAGAAAATACCGCATTGAACCGGAAGCAGATTTGCCTCCTTCAGGCCAATCCGGCCTGAACAATATCGTCATCAGGTATGCAGATGTACTACTTTCAAAAGCGGAGGCGATTATCGAAACCAATGGCGATATAGATGAGGCCATTAACCTTATCAATAGAATCCGAACAGAGAGGGAGGATGTGAAAATTACAGCTTTACCGATGGGCCTTTCTCAGCAAGATGCCCGGGCCAAATTACGGCAGGAAAGAAGAATCGAATTTGCCTTGGAAGGATTGTACTGGGCAGATATAAAAAGATGGGAAATTGGAGCTGATATTTATCCTATGGAAGTAAAAGACCATAATGGGGATGTGATTGAAACCAAATTTCCGAATGGATACCTCGATTTTTACCGATTGCTTCCAATCCCTGATAGTGAAATATCTCTAAATGGGAATTTGACTCAAAACCCAGGTTGGTAAAAGTTGTTTTTATACCCGGATCATGAAATAGTATAAATCGTGGTCTGGGTTTAAACCTACAAACACTTGAATAATAAGCAAAAATCAAATGAATTTTATTAAAAACGCCACTTGGGTTTTGGTATTGGCAGGGATATTATACAGTTGCAGTAACTCAGCTACCAAGGAAAAAGTGCCCCCAAACTTTATTATCATTTTGGCAGATGATTTAGGGTATGGTGGGCTTGCTTCTTACGGTGACAGCAGCCTTCGTACGCCAAATATTGACAATTTGGCAAAAGGAGGCATTCAATTTACCGATTTTCATTCCAACGCACCGGTGTGCTCACCTACTCGGGCTGCTTTGTTAACAGGGAATTACCAGCAAAGGTCAGGTATGGAAGGCGTTATTTATGTGCGAGGGGAAACTAGAGAGGTAGGCCTAGATAGTAGCGAGGTATCGGTGGCTAAGCTATTGAAAACAGCAGGTTATACAACTGGGATTATGGGTAAATGGCATTTGGGTTATCAACCGGAGTATAATCCTGTACAGCATGGCTTCGATACTTTTTATGGGTACTTGAGTGGAAATGTAGATTACCATTCACACTATGACAACTCGGGCATTTATGACTGGTGGCATAACCTAGATTCATTATATGAAGAGGGCTATGCAACTGATTTGATCAGTGCGCATGCGGTAGATTTTATAACTGAGAATAAGGAAAAACCATTCTTTTTGTATGTTTCCCATGAAGCCCCCCATGTACCTTTTCAAGGAAGAAATGACCCAGCCTATAGATTTCCGGGTAAGGAATTTAGTTACCACGGGCCTGTGGAGGATACCGTAAAGGTATACAATGAAATGGTGGAAGTGATGGATGAAGGAGTGGGAGAAATTTTAAAAGCTTTACGTGAAAATGAACTCGAAGAAAATACCTTGATTTTGTTTATTTCAGACAATGGGGCAGAGCTTTTTGGAAACAATGGCAAGCTGACTGGACAAAAAGGAAACCTATTGGAAGGAGGACATCGCGTTCCAGGTATTGCTTATTGGAAGGGCAAAATCACACCTAGGAAATCCTCTGCCACTGTACTTAGTATGGATATTTTACCCACCTTAATGACGTTGAGTCAAGGCAACTATTCTGGTCAACTAAAATTTGATGGAATAGACCTATCCAGACATCTTTTATACCACGAACCACTTGAAGACAGAAGCCTTTTTTGGCGGTACAGAAACCAAAAAGTAGCTCGGCAAAAGGAATGGAAGTTATTGCTTTCGGACAAAGATACCTTACTGGTAAATTTAGAAAAAGATGTTATGGAAATGCATGACCTTTCCACTGAAAGGCCAGATATATTGAAAGAGCTTATAAAAAAGTTAGCCACTTGGGAACAAGATGTAGGGCCAGTATCAGCCATGAAAACGATTTAAACAATTAATTGGACCAATTGAAAAATACGCATGATTTTACGGAAATATATAAGTTTACTAATAATTGTTCTCCTTCCCTTTGGAGGTGTTATAGCCCAGAACAAGCAATTGCCGAATATAGTCTTGCTTTTGGCAGATGATCTGGGGTACCGTGACCTGAGTTGTTATGGTAGTACGCAGGTAAATACGCCAAATCTTGACAATTTAGCGGCGAAAGGTATGCGGTTTACAGACTTTTATGCAGGCTCTGCAGTTTGTTCACCCTCTAGGGCTGCATTAATGACTGGGCGTTCTTCCGTTAGGGCGGGAATCTACAGTTGGATACATACTTCTCATAAAATGCATTTGGTCGAAAAGGAGTTTACTACTGCTGAATTATTAAAACAAGCAGGTTATGCTACGGCACATATTGGAAAATGGCATTTAGGTTATGACCTGGAAGAGAGTTCCGGACCAGGGCCAAATCCTGGAGACCAGGGTTTTGACCATTGGATAGCTACAGGTAATAACGCCATTCCATCCCATCACAATCCTGAGAATTTTGTTAGGAATGGGCTTGCCTTGGGAGAGGTGAAGGGCTATTCTTCCCATTTTTTGGCTGATGAAGCCATAGGCTGGCTTGAGGATAGACCAAAAGACAAACCTTTCTTCATTAATTTATGGTTTCATGAACCGCACCAGAAAGTAGCAGCACCGGATGGTTATTTGGAAAAGCACCAAGATACTAATTTGCCAGCTTATTATGGGAGTATCGAAAATATGGATGCTGCCATTGGTAGGGTATTGACGGAACTGGAAAAACAAGGGCTAACAAGTGAAACCCTAGTTGTTTTTATGTCTGACAACGGAAGCTATAGGGGGAGCAATGGTAGCAATGGTGAGTTGACCAAAGGTAAAACCACCCTTTGGGAAGGTGGCATTCGAGTTCCTGGAATTTTTAGTTGGCCGGGAGTAATTGCAGAAGGCACCATTGAAAACCAACCTGCAGGAGTTGTGGACATTTTCCCTACAATCAAGGAAATTGTTGAAGGGGAAATTGACAAAAATATAGTAATCGATGGATCGAGTTTACTGCCTGTATTTAAGGAGGGAAAGTTTGAACGTAAAAAACCATTGTATTGGTTTTACCCTCCTTCAAGGCCAGTGGCAGTGATTAGGAAAGACTCTTGGAACCTGATCGCAGATCCTGAAATTGAAATTCCTAGGGGGAATATGTTTCAAGAAGAATATATTGGTATAATTAAAGAAACCAAGTTGCAGAATTTTAGGCTTTACAACTTAAGAAATGACCCTAAACAAAGTAAGGATGTTTCATCAGAAAATCCTGAAGTGTTTGAAGGTATGAAAAAAGAAATGATCAAATTGCACGAAGAAATTGTAAAAGAAGCCATTGATTGGAGGGATTTTTCTTGGCCAAATAATTAAATATAAAAATCGAAAATTCAAAAAATGAAGTTAACTGGATGGAAGTGCGTTTTATTCTTTTGCCTAATTATTCGCGTAGGAATTGTAAATGCACAAACGAACACGAAATCAGATAAGCCCAATATATTGATTATTTTTACTGATGACCAGGGGTACCATGATGTATCTTATTATGGCACCAAGGATATTCAGACTCCCCACATAGATGCCATTCGAAATGATGGGATGCAGTTGGATTATTTTTATGCCAACTCACCGGTATGTGCACCTACTAGGGCTTCACTGATGTCAGGACGTTACCCGGATCACGTAGGTGTGCCAGGGCTTGTAAGGTCAAAACCTGCCAATAATTGGGGGTATTTGAATCCAGAAACGATCTTATTGCCAGCCATGCTTAAAAAGGGAGGATATCACACGGCACATATAGGGAAATGGAATCTGGGTTTGGAACACCCCAACCTGCCCAATGATCATGGCTTTGATTACTTTCATGGTTGGTTGGAAGACATGATGGACGATTACCTGATCAAACGGAGACATGGGAAAAATTACATGCGATTGAATGAGGAAATCATCGATCCCGAGGGCCATGCCACAGATCTTTTTACCGAATGGTCAGTGAAATACATTAAAGACAGGAGTGAAGAGGAAAACCCATTTTTTCTTTATTTAGCCTACAATGCGCCTCATTTTCCTGTGCAACCGCCAAAAACATGGGTGGATAAAGTGAAGAAAAGAGAACCTGGTTTACCAGAGAAGCGGACCAATTTAATAGCCTTTATTGAGCATTTGGATGATGGCATCGGACAGGTGATAAATGCCCTCAAGGAATCCGGACAATATGAAAATACACTAATTATCTTTACAAGTGATAACGGAGGCCATCTACCTGATTTGGCCAATAATGGCCCATTGCGCGATGGGAAACAAAGCATGTATGAAGGTGGGTTGAGAGTGCCTACAGCGATTTCATGGCCTTCAAGAATTAAAGCAGGAAGCAGCTCAGATCAAGTAAACCTATCCATGGATATTTTCCCAACCTTGATAGAAATAGCAGGTGTCTCCATGGACCATGCAATCAATGGGAGGAGTTTTTTACCAACTCTCCTTGGGGAAACCATGTCTGAAGAAGCAAGACCTTTGTATTTTGTCCGCCGAGAAGGGGGTGCAAGGTATGGAGGAAAGGCCTATCATGCCCTTAGGCTAGGGGATTGGAAATTGCTGCAAAATAGCCCTTTTCAACCAATGGAACTGTATAATCTAAAAGAAGACCCATCCGAAAAAGACAATTTAATTGCAGAAAATACGGAAGTTTTTAAAAAATTAAATGCTTATTTAATGTCTCATATTCAAGAGGGAGGCAAAGTACCTTGGCAACAGCCTGAATAGCGTAAAAAATTTAAATACATCTCAGAAACGAAAAACATGAAACTTATAAATCCCAAAATAGTCTTAGGTTTAATCTTTAGTTGCTTAGTGAGCTTTATTTCACTGTCTGAGGCCAGACAAAAAGACGATCCTCCAAACATTATTGTGATATTTGCAGATGACCTGGGCTATGGCGACTTAGGGGTTTTTGGTCACCCTTCCATCAAAACACCCAATTTGGATAGAATGGCCTTTGAAGGGCAAAAGTGGACCAATTTTTATGTAGCGGCACCGGTTTGTACACCTAGTAGAGCAGGAATTTTAACCGGAAGGTTGCCAATCCGTTCTGGAATGAGCAGTGATAAAAGAAGGGTACTTTTCCCTGACTCCAATGGTGGACTTCCTCAATCTGAGATTACCATTGCAAAGGCATTAAAAGGTAATGGTTACCAAACGGCTGCCATAGGAAAGTGGCACCTTGGGCACAAGTCTCCCTTTTTACCTACTGATCATGGTTTTGACAGTTATTTTGGCATACCATATTCAAATGACATGGATAAGGTTGACAAAACAGATCATTTTACCTTGACGGATAACGAGAAGTTTGACGCTTATAACGTTCCACTGATGAGGGACAATAAAATAGTAGAACGCCCAACAGATCAAAGAAACCTCACCAAAAGATATACAGAAGAAGCTGTGTCAAAAATCAAAGATTTTAAAAAGGATCCATTTTTCATTTATTTGGCCCACAACCTTCCTCATATTCCTTTGTTCAGGTCTTCGGAATTTAAGGACAAGTCTTTGGGAGGAATCTATGGAGATGTTATAGAGGAAATTGATTGGTCGGTTGGTCAAATTTTAGCTGCTTTGAAAGAGGAAGGCATTGCTGAGAACACCTTAGTAGTTTTTACCTCTGACAATGGGCCATGGCATATTTTTAAGACCCATGGAGGTACTGCTGGATTACTTAGAGGAGCCAAAGGAGGTACTTTTGAAGGGGGTATGAGAGAGCCTACTGTTTTTTGGTGGCCAGCACAAATTAAGCCAGGTGTGGTTATGGATATGGCCACAACTATGGATTTGTTGCCCACATTTTGCGCCATTTCAGGAACAGCATTGCCTGATGATAGGGTGTATGATGGTTTTGATATTTCAGGCTTGCTTAAAGGTACAGGGAAAAGTGAGAGAGAGACTGTTTTTTATTACCGTGGTCAAAGAGTGTTTGCTGTGAGAAAAGGGGATTATAAAGCCCATTTTATCACCCAGCTTGAATATGGAAATCCAACAGCCCATCCCACGACCCATCCCGCAGTTACAGTAGAAAATAGTGCTACCATTTTGGAAACACCTCTATTGTATAACGTGAATAATGATCCAGGTGAGCGGTTTAATATAGCTGAAGACCATCCTGAGATTATAGCTGAAATAAGAAAGGTATTGGCAGAACACCAGGCAGGGATTGTACCAGTAGAGAATCAGCTTGAAAAATAATTGTAAACCCATTCTTTTCATTTAAAGAAAAATATAAAATGAGATCATTCTGCATACTATTCTTACTGTTTGTCGCTGAATTTCCGTCGCAATTCCTGCAAGCAAAACCAATGCAGTTGAAAAAGGATCCACCCAATGTTATCCTTATTATTACTGATGATCAAGGGTATGGGGATTTTGGATTTACGGGTAATCCGCATGTCAAAACTCCTGTGATAGATAATTTGGCGCAGGAAAGTGTTCGGCTTAATAATTTTTATGTTTCCCCAGTTTGTGCGCCTACCAGGTCTAGCTTAATGACAGGAAGGTATTCCTTGCGTACAGGTGTTAGGGATACTTATAATGGTGGCGCTACCATGGCTACAGAGGAAATTACCCTTGCTGAAATGCTTAAGGATGCTGGATATGAAACTGGAGCGTTTGGAAAATGGCATTTGGGAGACAATTATCCTTTCCGTCCTGGAGATCAGGGTTTTGATGAATCCTTGATACACTTGGCAGGAGGGATGGGGCAACCTGGAGATTTCACGACTTATTTCAAAAAAGACCGCAGTTATTTTGATCCTATCCTCTGGTACAATGGCAAACAGAAGTCATTTCTGGGCTATTGTTCTGATATATTTACTGATGAAGCCATTCGCTTTGTAGAAAATCAAAGTCCGGAAAAGCCATTTTTCTTGTACTTATCATTTAATGCGCCACACACTCCTTTGCAGGTGCCAGACGAATATTACCAAAAATACAAAGAAATTGATCCATCTGTAGGCTTTGACGGCAATGGAATGCCAATGCCTAAAATGAGCGATAACGACAAAGAAGATGCTAGAAAGGTATATGCCATGGTGTCCAATATTGATGACAATATAGGGAAGCTAATGCAGAAGTTGGAAGAAAGGGGCATCTCAGAGAATACCATAATCATTTTCATGACAGACAATGGACCGCAGCAATTCAGGTATGTCGCTGGCATGAGAGGGAAGAAGGGGAACGTTTACCGTGGAGGGGTGAGAGTGCCCTTTCTTGTCAGATATCCCAATGGCTTAAAACCAAACCAGGAGGTAAATGCCACTTTGGCTCATATTGATGTATTGCCTACTTTGGCTGATTTGTGCCAAGCAAAAGTGCCAAATGACCGAGAAATAGATGGACTTAGTTTTGCTGGATTATTAGAGGGGAAAGATAAAAATGAAGCGGCATTTGATCAAAGGCCTTTGTTTTTTTACTGGACCCGGAAGTTGCCGGAATTGTATGAAAACATTGCCATCCAAAAAGGCCCATATAAATTGGTTGGGAATATTGGCTATGATGCAGCCCCAAAAGACTTCGAGTTGTTTCATTTGGCAAAGGACCCTTATGAATTGGACAACATTGTAGCTAGTCATCCGGAAAAGGCCCAAGAACTTAAAAGAGCCATAGATCAAATGGTAGGTGAGTTAACTGATTCGCCAAACCTCATGGAGGACCATATGCCAATAGTTGGGACAAAACATGAGAATCCGCTAATATTGAATCGCAATGACGCTTCGGGACAGAGAGGCATATGGACACAACAAGAGATATATGGGTATTGGAATGTTGAAATTCTTGAAGGGAATTATAACATCAGGTATAAATTTATTGAACCCTTGACTAAAGCTGGCAAGGCAATGTTGGAAACCAAAACACAGATCATACAATCCCATATAAGTCAAATGCCAACGGATATGATTGAATTAAAAAATGTTCATTTGAAGCACTACAAAGGAAGTGTTACCCCACATTTTATGAGTGGAGGAAAAAGCATGTTCCCTTTGTGGGTGGAATTTGAACGGATTGATTAAAAAAGTATCAGGTTTGTTTGAAGCCCTAAATATTCAGGAGACACTCTAATACATATACCATCTAACTCCTATAATTAATGGTTTTAATTAACCCCTTAATGTGATTTTAAGGGATAAGTTACTGATTACCCTTATCTCTTCCTGTTCATTTTTTCCCCTAAGTGAATTATAAATCAGGGCAGGCTATGATGAAAAAGCCAACCAAAAAGATCAAGGCTGTATGTAAATCTTAATGTAAAATGAATACTGAATGGCTAAACAAAAAAAACTCCGCCGAAAAGGCGTCAAACAGATTTTTTGTTCTAGCGCCATTGAGCATCCATTTTACTAATTTCCATAAGGCTGGAATAAAAAAAATGGCATAAATCTAAATTAGCTTCATTAAATCAAAAAAGGTCAGCATTTTAATGCTGACCTTTTTTGTGGTATTCCTTATAAACATCTAGGCATTGGCACTTTGAGGTGCCCAATGGGAGCATAGCATTCCAGGAGCTGCTTTTTGAGGATTGGCACAATCATCTGTTTCATACCTTAGGCAAGAGTTACAATTTTTGTTGTCTTTTAATGCTGCTTTCATTTCGAAGGTATCGCAGGTATAGCTTTCATTGACTTTTACGCCATGAATTTTGCATATACCACTGGAATCTAAATTTTCACAGTTATTACAGTTACTTGCTAATCTGATAGACATAATTCATTTGGTTTAAGATTCAATATAAATTTACCACAGAAGGCAGATAGAATCAATTTAAATAGTTGAAAACCAACTTTTTGTATTTAGACTTCTTAAGAATAAGCAGGTGAAAAACAACTGCTAATGGGATGTTCTGAATTGTAAGCCTTTGATTATTATAAGCTTTACACAGGCAGTGTAATTTGAATTGAGAACTTGTCTTTGATAGTATAAATCAGATCATGCAGTATAATTCTTGAAGCCTGTTCCGTATTTACGGGAAAGATTAAATCCGCGAGAAAACAAAGTTGTTCAGAGAATTAGCATAGCACCACAATGGGCAAAGATTTCTTAAAAAAACAATTAATAGGCTGATTATTAATTGATTGTGGCACATGGTAAAAGGTCTATTCCCTATTTCGGGCTTAAAGTGATAAAAACAATTCAAGTAATTATTACCTCATCTTTTGGGGGATTTACATTAAGTATTAAGATAAGACTGTGGATTTCAATAGCGGACTTAGATTACTAATGTCTAGAAGAATTAACGAAGGCAAGTTCAATCATTAGGAATTTGTTATGTGAATGTGGTAACTAATAATATTTTATTAATATTATTTTAACGAATTAATTTGATGCTTTGGTAATTTTTTACAAAATTTAATATCAAATATTTACTAAGGTGTAAATCAGCATTGAAATTCCGGGAATTAGGTAAGAGAATAGTCTAAAAGATTATCCAAATAAGTCGCAAATCTTCAATTTGACATGATCCAGGTTAAAGTAATCGATTCCAACTGATTGGCAAAAGTAAAATTTTCTGCATTGCTAATGAATGTGACTATAAATATGAATTCAATATACATCTAATACACACCCTATGAAAAAAACTATTCCTAAAATGAGCATCCATCGCATTATTTGGTTGGTTGCATCACTTCTATTTTCAGTACTACTGGTTCAACCAGTTTCGGCCTCTCTGGTGGCGCTAGAAAATAGTATTTTAGCAGACCTTAAAGGAACTGTTGTCGATGAGACGGGTGCTCCATTACCAGGGGCCACCATTACCTTACAAGGAACTACTCAAGGGACCGTATCTGATATTGACGGTAATTTTTCCATAGATATACCGGAAAATGGCACTTTGGTGATATCCTTTATAGGGTATAAAACGCAAGTCATCACCATTGGAAATGAAAGCGTGCTTAATGTGCAATTGATACAGGATGAATCCTCCCTGAATGAAGTATTAGTGGTGGGCTATGGTACCCAAGAAAAACGAGATGTTACCGGTGCTGTATCTTCTATAAAAGGGGATAACCTGGAGAATTTACCAGTATCAGGTGCTGCACAGGCATTGCAAGGAAGGGCAGCGGGAGTCAATGTGGTAAGAAATGGTGGCGCACCCGGAAATCAGGGTTCTATTAGAATTAGAGGGACGGGAACGCTTAACAATGCAGACCCTTTAATTATCATAGATGGTGTTCCTGGTGGTAACCTTAATGACGTAAACCCAAATAATATAGCATCCATTGAGGTATTAAAAGATGCGTCTGCTTCCGCGATTTATGGAACAAGAGCGGCCAATGGCGTTGTGATTGTCACCACTAAACGTGGTGACTTCAACCAACCATTGAGAGTTGAGTTAAATGGTTACACGGGCGTTTCCAACGCCATAAAGACCATCGACGTGCTGGATGCACCTACATTGGCCAGCCTGAAAAGAGAAAGGTACACGAATGATGGATTAACGATTAATCCCATTTGGGAAAATGCAGCTTACCAAACGCAAAAGACCAATTGGCAGGAAGAACTTTTGGGACAGGGCACCACGCAGAATGTGGACCTTACACTACGAGGCGGAAACAATAATTCTTCTTTTATGCTCGCTGGTGGCTATTTTAAGGAAGAAGGGATGATTTCTAATTCTGACTTTAGGCGACTAAGCTTTCGAATTAATTCTGACCATAGGATTAGTGATAAGTTTAAGGTAGGCCAAAATCTACAGCTTGTATCGATCAATCAAAGAAGCCCAAATACACTCTCAGCACAAACCGGCGTCTTATGGAGTGCAATACGCTTTCACCCTGGGTTGCCTGTTATGAATCCAGATGGTTCTTACAGTTCTTCTCAGATTTCAGGAGAATTCGGAGACATTAACAATCCTATATTTACCCAGAATACACAGGACAATAACAGTACCAGCCACAAGATTTTAGGAAACTTAAATGCTGAATATGAAATCATTGAAGGGCTTAAGTTCCGGGTTAATTTTGGTTTGGATGGTTTCATTAGTGATGGTTATAATTTCAATATCATTGTCAATGACCAGATAAGAACCAATTCTATGAATTCTCTTTCAAGAAGCTACAATGAATACTATTCTGTATTGGCCGAATACTTTGTTTCCTATGATAAAGTATTCAATGACCTGCATAATTTTAATTTTGTTGGAGGATATACCACCCAGACCTTTAATTCAGATGGATTCAGTGCCAGTAAAAGAGATTTTCTGGATGAGTCATTTGATCAAAGATTTTTAAGTGTGGGCCAAACCTTGAACGGAATAGATGGAGGTAAATCATATGATGCCCTGGCATCCTATTTTGGCAGGGCTACTTATAATTATGATGAACGCTATTTGGTGACCGCCACTTTTAGAAGTGATGGGTCCTCTAAATTTGCACCTGGAAATCGCTGGGGTTATTTCCCAGCCTTCTCACTTGGCTGGAGAATCTCAGAAGAGGATTTCTTTCAAAATGTTGGCTTTATTTCCAATATGAAATTGACCGGTGGATGGGGAAGCCTGGGAAATCAAAATGTTCCGGGATTACAATACCTGGCGCTCATTAGCTCTGGAAGAAGGTATTCTTTTGGGGGAAACCAAACAGTAGGCGCCGCACAAACCAGGGTACCAAATCTTGGGATTACTTGGGAAACAGCCCAAATGACAAATATAGGCCTGGATTTAGGCTTTTTAGACAACCGTTTGCTAGCCAATTTGAATTATTTTATAAAGGACACCAAAGACATGCTGATCGCTCCTCCCACCATTGGATCCATAGGGACTGCACAGATACCCAACCAAAATCTTGGTGAATTAAGAAATAAGGGACTTGAAGTGGAGGTTTTGTTTAGAGAATCCCAGGGAAAATTTACCTATACGGTGAGTGGAAATGCTTCCTTTATCCAAAATGAAGTCACCAAATTAGTAGATGGTAATTTTATAGGTTCTAGGTTATATGGCAGGTCTAGTCAGGAATTGTCCAGAACCTATGAGGGTTCCCCAATTGCAAGTTTTTATGGATGGAGAGCGGATGGATTGTACCAAAGTTCCGAGGAGATTCAGAATGACAGCAATATTGCAAATGATCCACGAAAAAGTGGCGGATTGATACAACCCGGGGACATGAAGTTTCTGGATTTAAACGGTGATGGAATCATTGACGAGTCAGACAGGGAAATCATTGGGAATCCTCATCCAAAAGTGGTTTACGGTTTAAATGCACAGTTAGGGTATGGTAATTTTGACTTAAGTTTATTTTTCCTTGGCAATGCTGGATTTGATATTTACAATGCCGACAGGATGCAGGGAATAGATCCAACTTACCCTTTCAATATGTATGCAGAAACCATCAATCGATGGAATGGCCAGGGAACAAGCAATGAAATCCCCAGAATGACGACTAAAAGAGATAATCTCAACCACAGGACTTCTGACTTGTTTTTGGAAGATGGAGATTTTCTTAGGTTAAAAAATGTGGTACTTGGTTATACTTTACCCACACCAATCACTGACCGAATTGGGGTTTCTAAGGCCAGGTTTTATGTAACTGGACAAAATGTATTTGTCCTTACAGGCTACTCGGGAATGGATCCTGAATTAGGATATACAGATGGCAACCTGCAATTGAATGCAGATTATGCACAATATCCGCAAGCCAGAAGCTGGACCATAGGTACAACGATAACTTTCTAATGTAAGCATATGAAAAATTCAATTCAACTTCTTTTGTTGCTAGTATTAATTGCTACAGCTTGTGAAGACAATATACTCGATACAACTCCCTACGGGCAATCTACTTCCTCACAGTTTTGGAGAAATGGGGAAGATGCTGTAGCTGCTGCCAATGCCATGTATGAGCCTTTAGTAGTGGAAGACTTTTATGGGCATGCGGAACACACCTTTGATATTCCATCTGACGATCAGTTCAGAGCAGGAGATCATGGTGAGGACCAGGCCATAGAATCTTTTACTTTTGATGCAGGTAACCCGCAGCTATTTTATAGCTGGAGGCACAAATATGAAGTAATTTCCAGGGCCAATGCCGTTTTGATAAATGTTCCAGATATCAGCATGGACCAAACACTTAAAGACAGAACTTTAGGAGAAGCCCATTTTCTAAGAGGATTTATGTACTGGAGATTTGCTGTAATCTATGGTGGTGTGCCAATAATCCTAGAAGAGGATGTTATCGCAAACAATTACAACAAACCAAGGGCTACTTTGGAAGAAACTTATGCTCAGATTGAAGCTGATTTATTAAGAGCTGCAGATCTTTTGCCCATTTCTCATGATGCAGATGATTCAGGCAGACCCTCTAAAGGTTCTGCCAATGGACTATTGGCCAAATTGTACCTGTACCAGAAAGCCTTTGACAAGACCATTTCATTCGGTCAGAAGGTTTTAGATGGCCCTTACCCTTTGGCTGATAATTATCAGGACAATTTCCGGGTGGAAACGCAAAATAACCCGGAGGTTTTGTTCTCTATACAAAGCCTGCAAGGATGGCAGGACAATACCCATATTATTTACACCACACCAAGACCTTGGGGAGGTTGGGATTTTCACGAACCGGTGCAGGATTTGATCGAGGAGTTTGAGGATGGTGATCCCAGACTGGATTATACGGTTTATAAGCCTGGAGACATGGTAGATTTGGGAGGAGACAAAGGGCTGACAGAATACACCGAAGACCTTTCTTCTACAGGCTATCATTTCAGAAAATACTCTTCTTGGAATCCTCAGGGAGGGCTTAATATGAGCCATAACAATCCGATTTTAAGAACAGCAGATGTCTTGTTAATGATGGCCGAAGCCAAAATAAGGTCAGGTCAAAATGGAGATGCTGAAATCAATGCGGTCAGAGAAAGAGCAAATAGAACGGAACTTACAAATGCTACCATCGAAGACCTGATCCATGAGCGAAGAGTAGAATTGGCTGGGGAAAATCAGCGCCACCAAGACCTTATTCGTTGGGATAAAGACAATTTGGTAGATATTGTTGCCCTGTATAAAAAAGACCTGGGGCCATTAAAGCCACCAAGAAATTTTGAAAGGCCCAAACATTATCTTTTCGCCATACCCCAAAGAGAAATCGATTTAAGTAACGGTGTATTGAGCCAAAATTCTGGATACTAATGCTGAAAACAGGATTAATCTTTTGCTTTATTTTTGGTTTAATCCTTTCATGTGAAACCAGTTACGAACAAAAAATAATAGGGGAATGGAGATTGGATTCTGCTTATTACCATTATAACCAATTCAATTTCTCTAGCCAAGGTTGGCATCAAGTGGAAACTTATACCTATTTACCCACTGGTGAGGCGATCACCAGTGCGGTAAATGCCTCTGTTAGTAACAAGTACGCTATTGAAGACAAACGTCTTCAATATTTTAATGGTAATGGTGAACTGGTAAACGTCTATGATATTTTATCTATTGATGGGGAAAACATGGTGTTAAGAACGGATAAAAAGCCATTGTTTAAAGGAAAAAACCAAAACAGGTTTGAGGTCCGTTACTTTTCCAGGATGGATTAGGGGGTGCCCAAGTCGTTTAAATTCGAAATAGTAGGGTTGCGAATTGATAAACTGATTTCGATTTGATATTGACTTAATTTATACCAAATCGTCAATGCGAACCTTTTTTGGGGGCCTCTAGGGAGGCAAAGTGTGTGGCAATTTCGATTGAATGTCAAAAATCCAACCTGTGTTTGGCGCAAATTATTATTTAAATGCTGATTAAAGATGGTGCTCTTTTATTGGAGTACCATCTTTATCATAATAGACAACTTTAACTAGGTTAGGCTCAGGAAATATATGGTTGGAAAGTTGACTTAAATAAGCTGATCCAAAGTAAAACTCTTTTGCCCTCAATCGACCATCATTAAAGTACAGCATGGCTTTCTTAGCTCCTGGCACCTCTGGCAAGGGGGGAACCATCACTTTTTTCCCATATAAATTGATCCATTGGGTAGGCTGGTTATTTTTAGCGGCAATGTGAAATAGGCCTTTTTTTGCACTTAAGTATACAGAAGCCACAGCCCTGACATCCCCACCCAGCCCAGGCAATTGCTCCTTTACCCGTATTTTTTCATCCGCTTCAAATTCCATCCTTAAGCCATAGGAGGCATCATAGGACCCCGTGATTACTTCTGTTTGGTGAAAATTGCCTGCTAAAAATATTTCCATTAATCCATTCCCATCAAAATCACCTGATTCCATGCCAAAGACTGGCGAGATTTGAGCCAAATTTGGTAATGGAATATGCTCAAAACCTTTGTCCCCCCTATTGATCAAAAGTGCTGAGGAAAAGGTGTTAGCGGATAAAGTGTTTTCGGTTTTCTCTATAAGGTCTTTACCTAATAAAGAAGGCAAATCAGCATTTCCATAACTGTGAAAGGTGAGAAATTTCTTTTTTAATTGTGGGATCTGCTGGAACAGGTCATTACGTGGATGGATAGGAAACCTTATTCCATTTTCAACAAAGGAAATGATCGATTCCAAATTTCCATTGTTGTCAAAATCACCGCAATGAATTTCAAGTGGGCTTTCTATACTGGTTTGATACCTGCTATTCAGTCCAAGATTTCCAACGATATAATCGGTCATTCCATCCTGATTTATATCTGTTGCAATGATACTATTCCACCAGCCCGAACTCGCCTTTATGCCTGGTAGGCTGTCCTTTAAAATCAATTTACCGGATTGATTTTCAAAAAGTGTAATTTCCATCCATTCACCTACCAAAATCAAATCCACCCAATTGTCTTCATTATAATCAGTCCATAATGCGGCTGTTACCATTCCTATATTTTTCAAGCCTGGAGCCAATTGATCAGCTACTTCTGTAAAAGTACCCCCCTCGTTTTGTAGCAATTGAGAAGTCCCGGGTAATGGATAGGAATTGGGTGCCAACCTGCCGCCTACGAAAAGGTCTATATCTCCATCTTTATCAAAATCTGCCCCTGTGACACAAGAGCCACTTGCCGAAATGGTAGGTAGTGCAGATTGCGCCCGCTCATATTTTCCTTGACCATCGTTTAAATATAGCCGATCCTGATAATGCCCTGACCCAGCCTCAAATTCATTTCCACCCGAAACTACATACAAGTCCTGATCTCCATCTGAATCAGCATCAAAAAACAAAGCACCCATGTCTTCAAAATTGCTGTTATCGTCAGAAAGTGGAATTGAAGCAAATCTTGAATCTTCCTGTTGGGATAGTATAACTCCTGATTGTCCAAAGGCTCCACCGATAAATAAATCATCCATTTGATCAGCATTAATGTCTGCCACCGCTATGCCTGGCCCTAGTTGGGAATGTTTATGGGGCAATAATGGCTGTAAGTTGAAATCAGCATAAAATTTTTCCTGGTGATAAAAAATGGGAAGTGTTTCCGGCAGTTCTTCTACTACTTCCGATAGCAGTGAATTAGAAAGGGGCTTCACTTTTTCCTTTTCCAAGCTCTTTTTGTTAAGAGTGATGATTTGATTACTGAGGGTTTCGTTCAAAAGATTGACTTGTCCATCCGGCCAATGGATTTGGATCGAATCAATTTGTTGCTTGTCTCCAAGTCCAAAATGTATGGTCTCAGATACCGAGGACTGGTACCCTCTTGTTAGATAATGCTCGTAATATTGCATTTGGCCATTGACATAAAGTTTTATTTTTGTTCCCAAAGCCTGCAGATTCCCTTTTTCTCCTTCCAATCGAATTTTTAAAAAATGGTTTTTGCTGTGGTCTTGGCCGTTATTTTTATAAACTGAAGCCTTACTATAGGTATTGTTAATGACAAGGTCTAATTGCCCATCATTGTTGAGGTCTGAATATACCATGCCACTGGAATATCCGGGTATACCAAAACCCCAATCCTTTGACACCTCCTTGAAAGTGAGGTCTTGTCTATTTTGAAACATAAAATTTCCAAGGTGCGCACCTTTCAATTCCTTTAGTTCATCAAATATTTCCTTGCTGTTTAATTGATGAAAACTAGACCTGTAATCCACGAAATCCCTATTGGTGATGTCACGTGGATAGCCATTGGTAATAAATAGATCCTTCCAACCATCATTGTCCCAATCAGCCCACAAAGGAGCCCAGCTCCAGTCGGTAGCAAAAACGCCAGCCAAAAAGCTGATTTCAGAAAACTGTGGTAATCCTTCCACATTAATCCCTCTGTTTAATTGTAGGGTATTGCGCATATACTGGGGTTCATAGCCGCTTTTGATTTCCGAAGTAAACCGGTCATGACCCGTAGTACCAAACATCAATTTTTGACGGTAATTCGTGGGAGGGAGCATGTCCACTTCAATAAGATCTATTTTACCGTCATTGTTATAATCAGCTGCATCGTTGCCCATGGCCGAATAACTGGTGTGCTGAAATACTTTTCCTGCTACATTCAGAAAAGTGCCGTCTTTTTGATTCAAGTACAAAATGTCATTGGAGAGGTAATCATTGCTAACCATAATATCAGGCCAATTGTCGTCATTGAAATCAGCAATGGCTAAACCTAAGCCGTAACCCTCCAGCGTAATGCCACTTGCTTTTGAGACATCACTAAAGGTTGCGTCTCCATTGTTTTGGTAAAGCTTGTCGGTGTTTAGCATTTCACCATTCATCCTTTTGGGTCGAATAATATTTGGACCTGTTTCATCTGTCATATTATTCAACAGATACATGTCCAAGTCTCCATCCCTGTCATAATCAAAAAATGCGGCCTGGGTGCTAAATCCATTGTCTGCCAAACCATATTCCGCGGCTTTTTCAATAAATTTAAAGTCCCCTACGTTGATGTACAATGCGTTCTTTCTTTTAATCGCTCCATAGGGGCCCGAAAAGCATATGTAAATGTCTCTTAAGCCATCTTGATTGATGTCAACAATGGCTATCCCTGTCGCCCATTTACCCTCGGTGACTATCCCTGACCTAGGGGTTTTATTTTCAAATACAAAGTCCCCTATATTGGCGTAAATTTCACAATTCCCCATATTGGAGGTGAAAACAAGGTCATCTAAGCCATCATTGTCAAAATCTGCAGCAGCTACACCTGCTCCGTTATAAAAATATTCATAGGTAAGAATATTGAAAAACTCATCTTCTAAAAGTGTATTTTCAAATTCAATGCCTGTGTGCGAAAAGGGTAAAGCTGTAAAACGGTTACTGTCCTGACATGAAATAAGACTTAATAGAAATAATGCCAGGCAATGATTGCTAAGAAGGGAAAGGCTTTTTTTCATTCAATATAATATTTGCATAAACCGTTTCAATGAAATTAAAACCTTGTTTTTTAATAGGTAAATTTAATCATTAAGACATGATTTGGTTTGTTTTTTGAAGGAAATATAAGGTACAATATTTGTGGCTATTGATGTATAACAGTATCTTTAATCATTAACCACTTTAAAACCATATTTAAAAATGAAATATTCAAATATACTTTTAGCAACTTTCCTATGTGGAGGCATGCTTGCAGGATGTAGTAGTCCGACAGAAACTGCTTCAGAGGACCCTTATTTTACAGCTGATGAAGACCAGGGAGGTTTGAATCTGGGCGCGGGATTTGAATCCTATGTAATTGCGGAGGATCTGGGTAGAGCAAGGCATTTGGCTGTCAGGGAAAACGGAGATATATATGTAAACCTCAGGGAGGCAAATGATCAAGGAGGGATTGCTGCTTTAAGAGATACTAATGGAGATGGCAGGGCAGATGAGATTGAGTATTTTAGTGATTTTGGGGGTACTGGAATGGCTTTCTATGATGGGAGTCTTTATGCGTCCAATGACAGTACCATATTCAGGTATTCCTTCGTTGGGGACAATTTATTACCAGATAACGCAGCTGCTCCAGACACCATTGTTTCTGGATTGCCTGTACAAACATCCCATGCAGCCAAATCCTTCACTTTTGACGACAAAGGATACCTCTATGTGAATATAGGTGCTCCCTCTAATGCTTGTCAGGAACAAGATAGAACAAGAGATTCACCGGCCATGGATCCATGTCCTCTTTTGGAAAGACATGGGGGTGTCTGGCGATTTGATGCTTCAAAGGTCGGCCAAACACAATTGGAAGATGGGCATCGCTATTCTACTGGCATACGAAATGCTGTAGCGTTGCAATTCAATCCACTAGATGGGCATGTTTATGCAGTTCAACATGGTCGAGACATGCTGAATGGGTTGTTTCCGGATATGTATACAGAAGAGGAAAGTGCTGAACAACCTGCAGAAGAAATGTTTAGGCTTAGTGATGGGGCTGATTTCGGCTGGCCTTACTGTTATTTTGACCCCTCGCAAGATGCCCGTGTGACTGCACCAGAATATGGGGGAGATAGAAATAGTACTGACAGGTGTGAAGGAACAGAAGGTCCAATTGCTACTTTCCCAGCGCATTGGGCACCAAATGACTTGTTATTTTATACAGGGGATCAATTTCCTGAAAGCTATAAAGGGGCTGCCCTGATCGCTTTTCATGGATCCTGGAACAGGGCTCCTTTGGGACAAAAAGGGTATTTCGTGGCAATTCAACCTTTTCAAAATGGGGACCCTTCAGCTGCATTCCAAAACTTGGCGGAAGGATTTGCAGGTGTTGAATCAATAGAAGCACCAAGCGATGCCAAACATAGACCTACAGGACTTGCAATGGCACCAGATGGTACCGTAATCGTTTCAGACTCTGTTACTGGAAAAATCTGGCGGGTATTTTATAAAGAAGACAAAACCATGGCTTTAAAATAGGTCTCTGTCAAACTTGAAGAATTTATAAAAAGGGTAAGTGTTCAAACACTTACCCTTTTTATATACCTATCCTACGTAAACTTCAGAAACCTCCCAACCCGTCTTTGCGAACCTTTTTTTTGGGTTTTAAAGGGTAGGGAAAGGTGTTGCAATCGCGTATAGTTATAGTTGGAATTTAATTGCTTGAAAGATGGATTTTTTATCTACTTCTTAAATCTATAAATTGGTCTCAGTTTAGCAATGGGATTAACATCAAATAAAATGAAGATTAAATTTTATGCTCCGCTTTGGGGAAACACACTTCCTTTTGAGAAGTTTTGCGCAAATGTCAGCGAAGCTGGATACAACGGGGTGGAAATGGATCTACCCTTGGAGAAAAAGCAAAGGGATAATTTACTTTCCATTCTTAAAGACCATGAACTGGAATTAATTGGTCAGTATTTTCAATCTTTTGAGACCAATCCAAAAGCCAATTTAAACTCCTATGAAAGGTACCTCAACCATTTAATAGGAGCAGCACCAGTATTAATTAACTGCCAAACGGGAAAGGATTACTTCAATTACGAAGACAATTTATCGCTTTTTCAACTGGCTGATAGGCTTTCAAAAGAATCAGGTATTCCCATTACCCATGAAACCCATCGTGGAAAGTGCTTGTATTCAGCGCCTGTTGCTAAAAAGTATTTTGAAAACCTGCCTGAGCTTCGTATCTGTTTAGACATCTCCCATTGGTGCAATGTACACGAGTCTTTGCTCGAGGACCAGGAGGATATTGTTGATCTGGCCATTTCCAGAGCAGACCATATCCACAGTAGGGTAGGACATTCAGAAGGGCCACAAGTAAATGATCCACGCGCTCCCGAATGGAAAGATGCAATGTCTGCTCATCTTAAATGGTGGGATAAAGTGGTCCAATTGCATAAGGCCAACAACAAAGATTTAACCATTAATACAGAATTTGGGCCATATCCTTACATGCCTACACTTCCGTATACCGAAATGCCAATAGCCAATCAGTGGGATATCAATGTTTATATGATGAATTTACTTAAAGAAAGGTACAACCCATAATAAGCTTTCTTCCTTTATCCAAGCAATGAAATGCATTTCTAGTATTACTGTAAGGTATTATTTTTTGTAATTAACGGTATTGGATGTAATTTCAAGGCTGGAAAGCCAAATGGGGAGGCTGGTTCGAATAAAAAGCCGGAAGACGAATTCGAATAGGTGAAATGGTATCAATACTCGAAAATGAAATGGTAGTTAAAAATTGATTTTTCAATCGTTTAGCAGATGTCTTTAAGCCCAATAAACTTAATTTAAAACCTATTAGTTAAATTGCATAACTTAGAAATGAAACACACTGATACTGTTGCCATGATTTTTTTTCAACGGCCGAAAACAAGGAATTTTTTCGGTACATTAATCCTAATGCTATTGATTCTATCCGGCTGTGGGGAAGCCGAAAAGGAGAACTTTATAACTACAGTAAATTTTGAAGAACAAAGTTTTGCCCCTTTTGTGGAGCCATTCTTTCCCTATATCACAACTTCATTTGATGGTAGGGATTTAGGTATAGGTTTTCCTGAGGATAATATTTCCGGCCGCGTTTTGGCTATTAAACTGGGGAATGATGCTTACGCCTGTTTCGATACAGACATGTTGCGTTGGTCGGTGGCATGGACGGGAGACTTTATGCCAATGGTAACCATGGCTCAGGTTTCCTATGCGGATTTTCACAATAAAGGGAATCAGATCCCAACAATAGGAGGAGAGGCAAAACTAGCAACAGGAGCTTATCCAGGTTGGTCCATTGGACAGCCCTCGGTAAAAGACCCGAGAAAACCCTCCCCGCACCCTGAGAGCCCTGCTTGGGGAGCTATCCCTGCTGAAATAGGCAGATATGGAGGCATTTATCCAGTAGAAGACAAAGTCATCCTTTCTTATACAGTAGGGAGTACCCTTGTTTATGAATTACCAAGTAGCATTCTTCATGAAGGACTTTCCGTTTTCAGCAGAAGATTTGCCATGGCAGCTTCTGATAAAAAGACCTTCCTAATGGCTGCTGAGATCACTGATATTAGCAATGTAGAATTGTCCGACAATCAGGTTTTGGTTTATCATGGCGATAAAGTGACTGCGATGGGGCTAGCCAATGGCAGTGAAGGCATTACACTTTCGGTTGAAGACAATAGGTACCTGGTAGTGGAAGTTGCTGCGCATGAAACAACAGTAGATTTTGAATTATTGCTTTGGAATGGGGCAGCTTCTGAAAAAGATAAATTTAAAGGAGCTTTGGCCAATGAAATGTCAATCCTTCCTGATTTTGAAAAAGGAAGCAAGCCATATTGGGAAGAAGAAGTGCTGACCAAGGGTCAGATTTCACCTGATACCGCAGCTTTTGTAACAGACCGTTTGACATTGCCGGTGCCAAACCCTTGGAAACGAAATGTTAGAATGGTTGATGTTAGTTTTCTTAGCGATTCCGAGGCTGCCATGGTCACCTTTGAGGGGGATGTATGGAAAATAGCAGGCATAAATAAGGATTTAGATCGTTTGGTATGGACCAGAGTTGCTTCCGGCCTTTATGAACCACAAAGTATAGAAGTGGTAAACGGCGAAATCTATGTTTACGGAAAGGATGGAATCACCAGGCTACATGACCTGAATGGTGATGGTGTTGCTGATTTTTATGAAAACTTTTCCAATGTCATGGCACAATCTATCGAAACCCGTGAATGGGCCAGTGATATGGTGGCTGATCCAAAAGGAGGATTTTATGTGGCCAAATTTGGGGCCTTGGACATGGGGCCTGAAGCCTCCTCACCTAAAGCCCTTATGGGGTTTAGATCCGCCTCAAATGATGATGGATCTATCCTTAAGGTTTCATCAGATGGTAGAAGTATAAGTCAGTTTGCAACTGGATTTAGAGGGCCTTACCTAGGGATTCATCCTGAAAAAGGTTGGTTAACAGGTTCAGATCAGCAAGGGCATTATATGCCTTCTACACCTATTATGCTGATTAGAAAAGGAGACTATTTCGGGGTTCCTGCCACTGCTCATAGAGCGCCTATTCCTGAAACTACTCCTCCAATTACTTGGATTCCTCACGGTGCTGACCGTTCAGGAGTGGGGCAAATTTGGGTAACTTCGGATCAGATGGGCCCCCTCAATGACCAAATGCTTCATTTGTCTTATGGCAGGCCAGGATTGTTTTTGGTGAAAGTAGACAGTAGCTCTTCCATCGTACAAGGAGGGGCATCTGTGATTCCTGGTATTTATCCGGCGCCTACCATGAAAGGTACGGTTAACCCTACAGATGGTCTGGTTTATTTCGCAGGCTTCTCTCTATGGGGGCACAATTCTGATGCTTTAAGCGCATTTCTTAGATTGAGGTATACCGGCAAGGAAAGTTTATTACCTGTAGCTTATAAAGTTCGTGAGGGAGGGATTCTATTAAGGTTTGATCAAGTATTGGATGAGGCGACAGCCAGCGATTTGGCTAGCTATCAAGTCAAAAGGTGGAATTACCTGCGGACAGAAAAATATGGCTCAGGGCATTATCAATTGAATGGCGAAGTAGGAGAGGAGAACATGCCAGTATTGGCTGCCCACTTGTCGGCCGACAAGAAAGCTGTTTTTTTGGTAGTTCCCAACATTGCGATTGTGATGCAAATGGAAGTAGCCTTTGACCTTAAAACAGAAAAAGGAACGGCTTGGTCTGATAAAGTTTGGATGACCGTAAATGGGGTTAACGAAGCCAACCTGAAGGCGGAGGGATTTGAAAACCTTAATCCAGCAGACCTGATCGAAAAATTTGATCCGACATTATTGGCCGGCAAAGAAGAAGGGCAAGCGGATGCCATTAAGGGAAAAGAAATATTCCTGAAATACGGATGTATCGCTTGTCATGCGATTGACGACGATGTGGCTGGAAAAATAGGTCCAAGTGTAAAAGGACTTTATGGTGCCAAAAGAGAATTTAAAGACGGCACTACAGCTACAGCAGACGATGCCTATATCAAAGAGTCCATCGTTGATCCTGGAGCGAAAGTAGTGGTGGGCAGAGAAGGGGAGATGCCTTCTTTCTTGGGATTGCTTTCCGATAAGGACATTGAGTCAGTTATCTTGTATTTTAAAACATTAGAGTAAAAAGTATCGATAATCTAGCGCAGTTTGCAAAAAGCAAGCGTAATTAATAGCTCTCTATCATATTGAAATTAAAAGCGCACATAAATTTTTATGTGTGCTTTTTTTATTGTCTTGCTTTGGGATGGACCTATATGTCTTGAAGGTAGCAGGCTTTTAGGTGGCTGAGCGGATGCGAAACCTGTCTAAAATTTTTTATGTTATTTGTCTAAGAATTGGAAGACATTGATATAGCCGGTAGGGCTTCTTAAAACCTTCTACAGGTTTACATTTTACAGGCATTTATGGAAAAGGTTTCTCGTCTCCTACTTTATCCCTCCAAACTTTGTAAAAACCCTTCAGTTTTTCTATAATTGGCTCATATAAATCATTGTCTATAAGGTTATCCAATTCATAGGGATCCTCGGATAAATTGAATAATAATTCAACATTATTATCAGTAATTATATATTTCCATTCTGTTGATCTTATCATTCGGTGACCTGTGCCAACTTTACCTCCAACTCCTACACTTTCACTAGCTATAAAATCATTTACAACAGTTGCCGGATCTCTTAAAATTGGTAAAATTGATTTTCCTTGTAAATATTCAGGAATTGGCAACCCTGCTATATTTAAAATAGTAGGTAGAATATCTGTACTGGATACTAGGGCATCTGATTCATGGGTATTAACTTTTAATTTATCCCAATTGATGAACATTGGTACCCGAACGGATTCTTCATGCATGGTCAATTTATTCCCCAAGCCATGATTTCCTAGAAAATAGCCGTTATCTGAAAGAAAAATGAAAACGGTATTTTCCATATGTCCACTTTCACTTAACTGATCTATAAAATGTCCAATTTGAGAATCGAGATGAGTAATGGTCGCATAGTAGGCTTTTGTGAATTCTGAAATAATCGCTTTTGACCGTGGAGGTCCGGCAGGTAAATTTTTATAATTATTTATGTAATCTGAATCTCTGTAAAAATTCTCACCAGGTAAGCCTTGGTTAAATACACTTTCGAGCCTTGGGGTGTTAAGAAAATTCTTTTCAATCGAAATATTTTCTAAAGGATAAAGATCTAACCATTGCTGTGCTGGTTTCAATGGGACGTGAGGTTGTCTTGGCGCCAACCAGATAAGGAAGGGTTGCTCGCCAAAATCCGCTTTTTTAATAAAATTTGACACCTCCTCAAAGGCTATTTCATCATCAAAATTGCTGGATTCGTGTCCGAACCCAAAGCCATAATCCTGGGGATTTCCTAAATGAGATTTGCCACTAAAGTAAGTATCATAACCTGCATCTTTTAAGAATTCGGCCATAGTTTTGAATTTGTTTTCATTCACTATGTTTTTAATAAAGGAATCTCTATCCAATGCTACTGTTCCATTAGTCTGGGGATACAAGCCAGTGAATATACTAGCTCTACTTGCAGCGCAAACAGGTGTTGAAGTAAAGGCTTTATTGAAAATTATACCCTTTTTTGCTAAATTATCCAGATTTGGAGTCAGCACTTCTGAATTATTATATCCAATGGCCCTGTAGGTTTGATCATCGGTGAAAATGACAACAAAATTAGGTTTATTGTCTTCCTTTTGCCCAAAAACTAAAGATGAATAACTAAATATAATAAGTAAGAAGATGGATGATTTTATCACAATTGATATGAATATTAAAATGATAAAAGACTATCCATCCCAATTATGAAAGTTTCTTAATTGGGATGGATAAATTATTTAGAGGTTTCTAAAGTCTTACTTTCCTCTGGAGGTTCACAATAGGCAACAAATTTCTGTTCGATACTCCATGACTCTGGAACATTTCCAGCTAAGGGATGCGTTTTTTCAAACACTCCTAAAAGTTTCACTTGCAAACCTTGCATGATGTCTTGGTAATCTGGGTCATTGGAGAGATTAGTAGTTTCCTTAGGATCACCCTCAATATCATACAAATGATGGGTAATGCCTGCTGCACCAAATCCTGTTGCATATCCCATTCCCAAATCATTTTTACCCGTGGAAAAAATATACTTCCATTTTTCGGTCCGTATCATGGCTTTATTATCGGGTAAAAATTCTGAGAAAACGTAATCACGGTGATAGTCTGTTTTTTCGGTTAGAAGTGGGACCAAACTCTTACCATGGATATCATTCAGTGGTTTTTCTCCTAGTGCCTCAACAATTGTTGGGAACAAGTCAACAAACTCCGTCAGTTCCGATTGAATTTTCCCTTCTCCGAAAGCCTTTCCTCCTTGAATTATTAACGGAGCCTTTGCGGCTTCTTCCCACATCATGTGTTTTTCAAAACGTTTATGGTCATTTAATAAATAGCCATGGTCTCCCACATATATGACTAAGGTATTCTCTTTTAATCCGGCCTTTTCCAATGCATTCAAAACAAGTCCTACATTTTTGTCCAGG
The DNA here is from genome assembly GCF_963977555.1 of uncultured Cyclobacterium sp. GTDB lineage: Bacteria > Bacteroidota > Bacteroidia > Cytophagales > Cyclobacteriaceae > Cyclobacterium. The sequence continues at coordinate 82,745 of NZ_CAXBPD010000019.1, forward strand.
TATTCAACTGAAGTATAGTAGGAAGAAATGATTCCTTTTTTTTCTGCATCAGTTAAATCTTTAAACACTTCGGGAATCCAGCGGTCATCTTCTTGGCTACCACTTGGAAGGGGCATGTTTTCGGGATTGTACTTTTTGGCATATTCTATGGGGAAGTTAAATGGTGAATGCGGTTCTTCAAACCCAAGCCAGAGGCAAAATTTGTCATCCTGGTTACTTTGTATAAATTCTATTGCTTTTTTTGCATAAAAGGTCCCTACGTCTTCCTCGTCATAAAAAGCAGAGGGTAAGGCATCAGCATTAAGCCAAATATTGGCTGGATCTTTAAATGGTTTCCACTGCGGTCGAGACTGTACTCCTTCCGATGGTTTTCTGGGAGGATTAGCCTTAATAAAATCCAGGTAATCCTTCTTTTGTATTTTTTGCTCAAATCCATGATTGGACTGACTATTAAAATGATTTTTGCCAATTATGGCTGTTTTATAACCCAAGGGAGTCAAATAATCAGCAATGGATATTTGATCTTCAGGAAATGGAGTAGAAAGCAAAGAAACCCCTGAAGCATGAGGGTATTTTCCGGTGATCATCGATTGTCTGGAAGGTGAGCAAACAGGGGAGTTAACATATGCACGGCTAAATAAAACTCCATTATTTGCCATTTTGTCCAAGTTTGGTGTTTTTACTATTTTATTACCATAAGCCCCTAAAACTTCAGTACTATGGTCATCACCAATTATAAAAACGACATTTTGAAAGTTTACAGGATAGTTTTCGATGTCATTCTCCTCTTTTTTTTGCGGTGAATTACATGCATTCACAGCTATAATTATTAGTAATATTGAAATATATGTTTTCATTTTTTTTCAAAGTTCAGTAATTACAATATTTTGCTTTTTGTAATCCTTTTTCGGCCAATTTTCATGTGAAAATGAGTTGAATACCGAATTAGATATGATAGTACTTTAGAATCCCATTTTAAGAACCTAAGGGGGGTCCCTTAAGTTCTTTTTAGCCGGAAAGTAAAGCAGTTGAATGCTACATGAATGTCTTTAGCATAAATGGTAGATTAAAGGAAAAAAGGACACTATTTTATTTCTTAACTTTCCCAAATAATAAAACCGATTTAACTAATAACCTGGATTTTGTTCCAATCTACCAATTAAAATCTCTCTCTGAGGTATTGGAAACAGTAATCGGTTTGTGGTAACATTATAACTTACATCTCTTAGGATAGGGTGCAAAGTTTTGAGGTATTGCCCGTGTTGATTCATTACCTCTATGGCACGGTCTGTTCGGACTAGATCTAACCATCTTTTATTTTCGAAAGCAAACTCTACACGTCTTTCATGGAGGATTATGTCCTGTAATGCACCCTGGTTTACTTCTACCGAAGGGAGTAGGCCAGCCCTTTCTCTAACCCTATTTAAATGAGTCAATGCCTCAGCAGTTTTCCCTTGTTCATTGAGGGCTTCTGCAAGTAATAAAAGCGCATCGGAGTAACGGTATATTGGAAAATTGTCATCCGTGTTGTTTATTACACTATGCGTGTTTTGGTATTTTTTTATATATGCATAAGACCGTTTATTTTCAGGAGTGGTATAGTTGAGAGGACTAGTCACTTTTTCTATAACCATTTCACCAACTGGTCCTGTTCCTTCAATGATCCCAATAGACGCCTCAAGTCTTGAATCCCCTGGCTCATAACTTTCAATCATCTCTTGGGTAGGAGTATTCCATCCTCCACCATTTCTATTTTGTGATTGAATACCTGTAATCAAACTTACATCGGAAGACAAGGGTAAAAACGGATATAAAAAGTTGCTTTGTTGCCCTTGATTTCCCTCTTGATATTGGACTTCAAAAATAGACTCCTTGCTGTTTTTGTTATTGATATTAAATACAGAACTATAATCAGGCATTAATTCATAACCCATTTGCAAGGTTGCTTTCAATGCTGTTTCCGCATTTGCATACTTTTTCTGAGCCATAAATGCATCAGCAAGTAAGACCTGTGCAGCACCTTTAGTTGCCCGACCATTTTGAGGAAATGAAGCTACCGGAAGTTGTTGAATAGCATCGTTCAAATCTGATTCAATGGCTTGGTAAACCTCGGCAACGGAAGATCTCTGAAGATAGGCCTGTGCGGCTCCTTCAACAGCATTGAGGTGCAAGGATACACCTCCGAAATACCGCACCAATTCAAAATAAAGTAAGGCTCTAATAAATTTGGCTTCACCAGAAATTCTATCCTTAGTCTGTAGGCTAAAGTCGGCAGCATCAATTTTATCTAAAATCTGATTTACTCGAGCGATTCCGGTATAACAGGAGTTGTATTTACTAGAGATATAGCTACTTGAGTTGTCATCCAAAAAACCTGCAGTATCTTCTCTTTCTGAATAAGAAACTCCACGATTTAAATTATTGTATTCATAATGAGTATTGTCAGATCTCATTTCTCCCATTACCCAAGAGGCAACGGATCCTTTGGCATCTCTAATTGACTCGTAACTTCCGATCAAGGCTTGCTCAAATTGAGATTGTGTTTTGTAAAAATTCGCAGTAGTAACCGAAGCCTGGGGTGCAATTTCAATGAAATCGTTTGAACATGATTGTAGACTAAGGCAGAAGATAATATATATATAAATTAATTTTTTCATGATTTAATTTTTTAGGGATCAAAAATTAAGGTTTATGCCTAACGCTATGGTTCTGGGAACTGGGTAGGCTGTTCCATCAAAGCCCAATTCCAAACTACTTAATCCTCTTAAACTTGCTTCAGGGTTTCCATACGGGTAGTTGGTAATTACAAGCGCTTGTTGAATGCTTGCATAAACCCTTGCCTTAGTGAAGTAATTTTTGATATTAGGTAAAGTGTAACCAAAAGTTATATTCTTTACCGTGAGATAGGATGCATCATGAATCCATTTGCTACTTGTAAATCTTCCAAATGCAGTAGTACCTGAACGGGTTGAAGCATGAAACCCTGAACCGGGATTTTCTTCAGAACGCCAACGATCTTTCACTTCTGTGATCACATTGAAATTACCGTCTAATAGGGTATTCCATCCTCTAAAAGCAAAGATTTCACCCCCATAAGCCCCAGACATAATGATATTCAAATCGAAATTTTTATAATTAAAGGAATTATTAAAACCAAAAGTAAATTTAGGGTTTGGATTTCCTAAAAAGGTTTTGTCCTCACTATTGATTATACCATCATCATTTAGGTCCCGTACTTTGGTAGTACCAACAGCTGAAGTAATATGTTTGGCACTTGAATCAAAATCCTCTTGATTCATATATACTCCTTCAAATACATACCCATAAAATAATGGCATTTGTCTCCCTACCTCTGTTTTCCAATAAGAAGAAAAACCTTGTTCGCCAATTCCTCCAATAGGTGTATTATTAGTTCCCAATTGAATGACCTTGTTTCGGTTAAAAGAAATATTAAAATCGGTGTTCCATTTAAAGTTTTCAGTTAAAAGTTTATGGCCAATAGAAAACTCATAGCCCCAAATATTTATTTCTCCGATATTGGATTGGATATTTGGAAATCCAGCAGCATAGGGAATATCTACCTGATAAAGCATATTATCAGTGGTTTTGTTATAATAATCAAAATTTGCGTAAATCCTGTCCCCTAAGAAACTAACATCCAAACCAACATCCATCCCTCGAGTTGTTTCCCATGTCAAAAGAGAGTTTCCAATGGAAACAGGGCTTCTTCCCTGAGCGATACTATTTCCAATGACATAATTTGTAGAAGAGATATTGCCAAACTGCCTATAGTTTCCTATATTAAAATTACCAGCATAGCCATATTCTGTCCTCAATTTTAAGTAACTAAGTGTTGTCGAGTTACTTAAAAATGATTCGTCAGAAATGATCCATCCTGCTGAAGCTGCTGGAAAGGACCCCCATTGATTTTCACCACCAAATCTTGATGAACCGTCTCTTCTAATTGAAGCAGAAAGTAGGTATTTACCTTTATAATTGTAATTGACCCGGCTGAAAAGAGACAAAAGAGACCATTCACCCACATTACTGTTTCCATTTTTTATGGCTGCAGCATCTATCCACTGTACATCATCATCAGGAAAATCTATACCTGTAAGAATCGTGTTTTCTTGGGTGAATTTTTGTGCAGAATATCCTATTAAAGCATCAAAATTGTGGTCCTCACCAAAAGTTTTACTGTAATTAAGTGTGTTTTCAGTTAACCAGGAATAGTAAAATTCTGTAGCATATTGCGCCTGAGCTCTGTTTAGAGGTGCATTGCCTGAGACACCATAGGTTGAAGGCTGAAACATTCTTCTGTTGCTTCCAAGAATGTCCAAAGAAATAGAACTTTTAAAGGTAAAGTTTTCCATAAAAGCCAACTCAGCAAAAGCATTGGTTAGAAGCCGGGTTGATTTTGTGCGATTAGTAGACTCCATCAAATTCCTATACCAATTGGGTTGTGTAAATATTCCTGGTCCGGAATAACTATCTACCAATGTTCCATCTTCATTCGTGTCAAATGGTGAAAAAATAGGTGGGGTAGAGGATGCTGCCATTACAATCGCACTTCCTGAATGCCCATCCGTATTAAAATTTTGGCTAGTTTGAAAGGTGGGGGCTATATTAACACCGATCCTAAAATTTTCATTGAATTGATATTCGTTATTTGAACGCAATGAAAACCTTTCAAAATCTGTATTTAAAACAGCACCTTCTTCTTTAAAATATCCAGCAGTTGTGGAGGTAGTGAAATTGTCCTTGCCTGAAGCAATGTTTAAATTGTAGCTAGCTACAGAACCATCTCTTAAGATTACATCTGACCAGTCTGTACTTTTACCAGTGTACTGTTCGGGGTTCTGATATAATTCAGGTATTCCACCAGTGTACCCTTCATATTTAATTTTATCCTCGTAAATTTCTTTTTGAAATTGCAGGAATTCTTTCGCATCCATAAATTCACTTCTTCCTTGTTGAGGAATTTGATTGAGGCCATAACTTGCCGAAAACTGTATAGTTGTCTCCCCTTTTTTCGCCCTTTTGGTAGTGATTAATACCACTCCATTTGCAGCCCTTGATCCATAAAGTGAGGCAGCAGAAGCCCCCTTTAAAACTGAAAAAGTCTCGATTTCATTTGGGTTGATATTGTTAATGTCTCCAACAATCGGAAATCCATCGACTACATATAAAGGGTCATTTCCTGCATTTATAGACGACGCTCCTCTAATACGGATAGCCATTCCTCCTCCCGGTGTTCCAGAAGCCTGATTTATTTGGACCCCTGGAATCCTGCCGTGTAGCTTTTGTGCAAACTGGCCAACGGGTTGGTCTTCTAGCTGATCTGCTTCTAATGTAGCGATTGACCCTGTAACTTCTCTCTGTTTTTGGGTACCGTAACCAATAACCACCACTTCATCCAAAGAAGACATGTCTTCAGCGAGCGTAATATTGATAATACTCTGGTCGCCCACAGCCTTTCTCTGGGATTCAAACCCGATAAATGAATAAACAAGTGTGGTGCCTTCTGGGACAGAAAGTGAATACTTGCCATCCAGGTCCGTTGCGGTGCCTATGGAGGTGCCAGGTACTGAAACCGTTACCCCTGGAATAGGTTGCCCTTTGCTATCTACCACAGTACCGCTTACGGTAACATCCACAATGATTGCAGGTGAAGGCTCTTTTACTTTCGCTAAGCGTACACTTATTTTGTCATCAACCTGTTTGAATCTTAGTCCATGTGCCGTAGCCAAATCAACTAAAATACTTTCAAGGGATTGGCCATCGGCCTTAATGCTTACTCCACTGATTTTTTCAAAAACTTTTTTATCATATATAAAAGAGAAATCAGTTTTTGATTTAATATCAGAGAAGACTTCAGGAAAGGATGCTTCTTTTAGGCTGATGCTCAGGTAAACTTCTTTCATGTCCAAAGAACCCTGGGCATTAATCGGTGCAGCATAGAGCAAGTTTAAAAACAGCATTTGTAAAGCAATTCCATATAGGTAGTATTTACCAATCATACATAGGGCATGTAGTGTTTTTTTCATAAATTTGGGTGTTTTATTGTTAATTAATTATTTCAGTGAAACGAAGGCAAATAGTTAGAGCCTGAGAAACTTTCCTATCTGCCGGACAAGGCTCCTGCCTGCAAGAGCCTTGTCCATTTTTTTGAGCGATTGTTACATGTCTTATTGGTTAAATTTTAGCGTAACTTTTTTCTGTGCAATCTTATATTCAAAGCCATAGGCATAGCCCAAGCTTTCTAAAACACTGCTTAAATATTTGTCTTTATACTCACCAGAAATGAGTAATGCGGAAGATGGAGTGCCTTTGACTCCTATTTCCACCCCATACCAGCGTTCTAGCGCAACCTTGAATTCTGAAAATGAAACATCTGTAAACTTTAGGGTGCCATCCTTCCAAAGGAATGCCGTTTGCTTATCAAAGTTTCTTTTACTCATTTGCCCATGCTCCTCCAAGATTACCTCTTCCCCAGGTTTAAGTAACAAGGACTCACTTTCTAAATTCTCTTTGAAAACTTTGACCTGACCGGTAGCCAATTGTACATTTACCCTGTCCTTGTCATAGGAATTAATATTGAAGGAAGTTCCCAAAGCGGTGGTAACGAGGTCACCGCTAAAAACCCTGAAGGGTAATAAACTATCTTTAGCCACCTCAAAAAACGACTCGCCTTTTAAAAATATATCCCTGTCAGACTTTCCGAAATCGTTATTAAATCGTATTTGACTTTCAGCATTTAGAATGACAGTGGAACCATCCGGTAGATGTATTTTGGATTTTTGACCTTTGGGATTTGATTTGGTAATCCATTGATATTCATCCTGAAGCATAGCACTGATGTCGATCTCCTTTTCTGTTGCGTATTTTAATTGTAAAAAGCCTACAACAGACAAAATTAGTACAAAAGCAATGACCGCTGCTTTTGCACCATATCCATAAATAGCGTAATTCTTTGATTTATTTTGTTTTAGGTGTAGCGGTATGGTCTTCTTATTGATCCTCAGTTGTATTTTTTGGTGCAAAACCCGCTCTTTTTCTGCATTCCAATCATTGCCTGGTAGATCCAATTCCAAAAGAACTGCTCTTGCTTCATTAAAAACTTCAAGTTTTTCTGGATTTTCCATTAGCCACTTGTTCCATGACAAGCCACTTTCTGGATTATTTCTCAATACCCAATTGCGGAAGGAGGCATCATCAATAAAATCATCAATGGCGTTGAAATCTCTCATTTTGGATCTTTAACAACAGAGAGCGATTTATAGGTGAAATCTCATCTCTAGATCCGAATATTTTTTAACAATTACATAAAAAATAAATATTTATCTTATAATTACAATAAGAATAAATTTGATGGAGTATTATTGAAAAAATAAAAACAATAGTCCACTAAATTTTGTTGAGGTTCGGGTGAAGGATAATAGGTTTTTTAGTTTTTTCAAGCCTTTAAAAATCAAATTGTATACTGAAGGAACTTGAACATCCATCATTTTAGAGATTTCTTCGTAGGAAAGTTCTTGGATATATCTCAAGTAAATGGCTTCTTTTTGTCTAAGGGGTATTTGATCCAGGGCCAGGCTGATTTTATTGCTAGATTCCAAAATAATTTGATTCTCATCAAGAATTTCTAAAAAGGATGCTTCCCATTTAAATTTGGAATGTACTTCTTCTAATGATTCGTTTTTGTAAGCGCATTTAATTTTTTTAATTAGCTCCCTGCGAAAACAAGCAAATAAATAAAACTTGATGGAATTTTTAATGTTAATATTTTTTTTCAAATCCCAAATATGGACGAATAGGTCTTGGATAACATCCTCAATTAAGTTAGTATCCTGAGTGAATTTGTGTCCATATTTATATAGGTCTTTAGAAAAAGTGCTGTAAATATAGGAAAATGCCTTTTGGTTACCGGATTTTACCAGACACCATATTTCAACTTCCGAAAGTGATGAAAAATCCATTTTACAAAGTGTTATTTTGGGTTAGATGCCAGCCAAATTAATAACCGCCAAACTATATTACTTAAAAATTATTATTGAGCAAAGATATTTTATTTAATTGGTTCAGTTCCTTCGGATAATTTGAATAATACTTTAATAGATCAAAATATTTTCAAAGGTATACTGAATCATTATCGGCAGGTGAGAAAGTGGTAAAAGGTAGAAATTCTATAGCATTATATTTTAAAAAATTAAAAGAATAATGTAAATTGGTAGAAAAAATTGATATGAGATCATTTTTCTACTTAGTTTTTCTTTGTTTGCCAATTTTAATTTTAAGTTGCCAGTCTGATCAGAAAGAAGAGCGAAAATCCAGTGCTGTAAGTGAAGAGAAGACGGTTACCGTTAACCTAAGAAAAAAAGTTAAACCTGAGAGCGAAGCAAGTAGCTGGGAGGAGGTGGAATTTACTGAAACCTGGGATCCACAAAAAACGGCTATCATTGTTACGGATATGTGGGACAGGCACTGGTGTGAAAGGGCTACCCAAAGAGTGTCCCAATTGGCACCGGTGATGAATAAAACCTTGGAGAATGCTAGGGCAATGGGGGTGACCATTATACATGCACCTAGTGGTACCATGAATTTCTATAAAGATTCTCCTCAAAGGAAAGCAGCGATAAAAACCCCAACCCACAATGCGCCTAAGGATTTCCCGATTAATGATTGGTGCTACCTGGATGAAAACAAAGAAGTTGCGCTGCCCATCGATGACAGTGATGGTGGTTGCGATATGCCTTGTTCCGATGGGAAGCCTTGCGAAGAGATGACTGCTTGGTCCAGACAAATTGAATCTATTGGTATTGAGGAGAAAGACTATATCACTGACCAGGGACAGGAAGTTTATAATATTTTGGTTGAGAATAAAATCGATAATATAGTGGTGATGGGAGTACATTTAAACATGTGTGTATTGGGAAGGCCTTTTGCCATACGTCAATTGGCCAATCTTAAGAAAAATGTGGTTTTGATGAGAGACATGACAGATACCATGTACAATCCGGAAATGCCTCCTTATGTAAGTCATTTCGAAGGTACGGATTTGGTGATCGACCATGTAGAAAAATTCTGGGCACCCACCTTGGTAAGTTCGGATTTTACCGATGAGCCAGCCTTTGTCTTTAATGAAAATTAGATAAAATATATGCTGTAAATATTCAGTTTATAACAGCAATTTCCATATCAAATCATTAGCATTGACTTCACAACGCAAATTAAAACAAAATGGAATTTACCCCAATTTCAATAAAAGAATATGTTAAAAAGCACTTGAAAAACAACCCAAGTGAAAATGAGAAAGATTTAAGGAAGCGCCTTGAAGCGGCGTTAGCAGATTATAAAGAAGGCGTTAAATGTTCCTGTGGAAATGACATTTGGGTAATTGGTTCTGCAACTGTTGGGAATAGTTGCTTTACCTGTATCACTGGAGAAAGCGACCCTAACAATGATTATGAAATTGAGTCAGCCATTATAAAAAGAATAAGCGTCCGTGGCAGAAGACATATTGACGATATCCCACCTTCCGAAATAAATGGATTCTTTGATGATGATGGATATGAGATTAGTACTGATTTAATACAAAAACCATCTTTGTGCATTACCTGTGTCCATAATGACAATCCCCAAGAGGAAATACTTTGCAATTTGACACGAATTGACCAAAAAGATGCAAAGGAGTTTATTTGCTTTGGGTATAAAGAAAGGAAATAAATTTTGAGAGGTTTTTTATCTAATGCTAAATTCAATCAGGGCATAGATATTCACTAGTATGTTAGCAATTGACATCCTATTATGGATTGATTAAATCTATAAAAAAACGACAAAGAATATGCCCATCACTACAAGCTCTTTTCCTCAACTAAGCCTTTATAAAGTATACTTCAACTGTATTTATCGTTGGTTATGGCTATTAGGAGGCTTGATTTTACTTTTAACTAGCAGCTGCAAACAAAAAAAAAATGTTGAAAAACAGGAGCGAGGTTTGGCCATGGTTTCGGTAGACCTTTCTCAATCCCGAACCGGTAAACTGTCTGAATTTTTTGAGCCGGAAATCTCCTATATATGGTTGGCAGATGATTCGGAGGAAGCACAACTTAATGCTGGCTTAAATCAAATAAAATTTCATGAAAATAAAATTTACATTCTTGATATTTACAGTTGCAAATGCATTTCAATTTTCAATAAGTCAGGAAAGTATATAGGAAAGATTGACGCTTTTGGAGAAGGTCCGGGTGAATACCTTGATCTTGATGCCTTGGCAGTTGTAAATGAAGAAGTGGTTTTGCTAGGGGTTTATCCCAGTAAATTAATGTGGTTTAACCTGGAAGGGGATTTTCTACGTGAATTGATCTTGAAAGATCGCTTTGGGCCGGGTGTGTTCTCTGTATTTGACAATCGCTATTATTTGTACAGCTCTGCAAGAAATGTAGCAGCGTTTTTTATCCAAACCTTGAATGAAGATTTGCAGGATACCATTAATTTCTTGCCATTCTACTCCGATAGACTTGAAAGTGAGATGTCCGGGAGAAACTATTTTCAAAAAAGCAAGCAACACCTTTATTTTGGAATGACTTTTTTAGATACAATTTTTCAATTTGAAAATCAACAAATGATTCCCATGTTTATTTTTGCCTATGGAAATTATGGTCAAGACTTGGAAGAATTAAAGGGCTTGGAAATAAGAGACAGACTTAAGCTTATTAATAGCCGAGCAAAATTATACTTCCAAGGGCGATACTATGTTTCCGAAAAACAGCTTTACACCATCCTCAGTTACGAAAAGAAAGTTTACAACCTATTTTATGACCGGGAGAAATCACAAACTCATGTTATTGAAGGCAAACTAATAAACGATATCGATGAAGGGCATGATCCAAAGATAATAGAATATGGTTTTGAAGCCGGGAAGGTGGGGGTAAGAATAGCTGGTAAGGACCTTTACCAAGCTTTGGTAGAAAAGAATAAGCTAATGGGGCAGGTAGATTTTGAGAATTGGGCAAAAAACAAAGGTAGAAACTTTGCAAAAACAGCTTTGGCGGCAAAAGACTCTGAAAATCCGGTGCTTATTGTTTATACACTAAAGTGATACGACTTTAATTTAAAGGATATACCGCTATTGGTAAAGTGGACTGGTAAGAATGATGAGAATAGAAAACCCTAAAAGGTTGAAATTTATTCTCCCAAAGGCTCAGGCCTATAGGAGAATAATAAGATGAGAGCAAAACCACTACCAACTTCCGCCTGCACCGCCTCCACCGAAGCCACCGCCACCAAAGCCACCGAATCCGCCTCCGCCGCCAAAGCTTCCGCCTCCAGAGGAAAAATCTCCGAATTTACCACCCCTGCTTCCTCCGAGCATATTGGCAAGAAGTAAGGTACTTAAAAAACCTACTCCACCACGTTTGCCTCCCATGTGATTGTCATTGTCATTTCGATTTCTAATAAAAGATATGATTATAAATCCGACAATAAGGATAATAAACATCGGTATTCCACCTCCCGGTTGGTCAGAGGAAGGCAGATTTTCTGCTTGGTACTCGCCTGATGCAAGCTTAAAGATCATGTCCGTGGCTAGGTTCAAGCCTGTGTAATAGTTTTCCGTTCGGAAGTTTGGCACGATCAACTGATCTACAATACGCTTCGCTAAGATATCAGGAATAGCTCCTTCCATACCATAACCTGTGGCAATAAAAACCTTGCGGTCTTTCATCGCTGCCAATATAAGGATGCCATTGTCCTTGTCTTTTCTACCTATTCCCCATTTGTCTCCCAGTTGAAAAGCATAATCACTGATGTCATACGGCCCTACAGAGTTGATCAAAACAATGCTTACCTCAGAAGAAGTGCTGTCGTTATAAGCCACAAGCTTGTTTTCCAGCTGTTGCACTTCATTTGCGGAGAGGGTCTTGGAAAAATCATTCACAAGCCGAGGTGGGTTCGGTTTTTCAGGAAAATCTCCCTGAGCCCAACTGGTAAATGAAAGTGCCAATATAAGGAAAGAAAAGAAAAGTTGTTTTTTGATCATGATGTCTTATTCAAAGGATATTTCATCTGGAAGTTCGTTGATGTCTCCTTCCTTGTCGTAAGGGAAATGCTGTTGAAGTTGCTGACCGGACATTTCTATGCCTACTCTTAAACCTTCAGTAAAGGCCTTTTGCTTGAAATGAATAAGCATTTCTTCTTTAATGTTTTCCCAGAAGTTTTCCGGAACTACCTTGTTAATACCGGCATCTCCGAGGATGGCAAATTTATGGTCAAGCACAGCAAGATAAAACAGCACCGCATTGCGCTGTGCTGTTTTATGCATTTTGAGTTTTTCAAACACTTCAGCAGCCCTGTCAAGCACATCACCTTTGCAGTTGTTTTCGATATGCACTTGAATTTCCCCTGAGGTTTCCTTTTCGGCATTCTTGATTGCGCCAATGATACTTTCTCGGTCTGCCTTACTAAATAATTTTTCGGCCATAATTGTCCTATTTAAAATTCTACCGTTGGGGCATTTTCTGAACCTGCTGAAGCTTCGAAATAGCCCTTGGTTTCATATCCGTACCATCCAGCAAACATGTTGTTCGGGAAAGTCCTCAGGTTGGAGTTGTAGCTTTGCACAGATTGATTGAAATTTCTTCTTGCTACCGCAATCCTGTTTTCGGTACCTTCCAATTGGGCCTGCAATTCAAGAAAGTTTTGGTTGGCTTTTAGGTCAGGGTACCTTTCTACCGCTACTAATAGTCTACTGAGTGACCCGCTCAATTGATCCTGTGCACCTTGGAATTTCGCGATGTTTTCAGGAGTAAGGTCATCTGCCTGCAAATTAATTGAAGTCGCTTTAGCACGTGCTTCGATAACGCCAGTAAGGGTTTCTTGTTCAAAGTCTGCATAACCTTTCACAGTATTGACCAAATTTGGAATCAGGTCAGCTCTTCGTTGGTATTGGGTTTCTACTTCAGCCCACTGACCGTTGATGGTTTCTTCGGTTTGTACGAAAGTGTTGTACACGCCTACCGCTTTGGAGTAAACAATGAACCCGATCACTGCGATGATGGCTATAGGAATTAATATTTTTTTCATGGTAAGAATATTTATAAAAACAATGAAATTATATGACGTAAATTTTGACTTGAGGTTTCCCTGAATGGGCGTTTTTATTGAGAAATTTAATACCAATGATTAAGAAATCTCGATTTTAAACAAGTGATTGGGTAAGCTCTTCAGGTGAAAATGCACTCAAACTTTTCACATAACACTTAAACAATTCCAGCCCACTCAGATACACTAAAACACAGGACTATTCTTTCTTATTAGGCTTTCTATTTAAAAAGCAAAGGTACCACATTAATTGGAGAAAATGCCCATTACCTATAAACAACCAATATTTCTTTACAGCTGCCAAATGTCAGGCCTTCTCCGCTCGCAAAACAAATACCCATACGGGTGTCTGAGCTTGTCGAAGTCATCAGAACAGAAGTCAAGACCCGCACGAGGGTCTTCGACAGGTTCAGACACAGGAACCAAAGTTACTAATTTATTGGAATTGAGACATCGAACTTGAAAATTGCGGTGTATGAGTGGATACGTAAAATTGAACCCAAAACATATGCTGTGTCTGAGTGGATACGTAAAATTGAACCCAAAACATATGTGGTGTCTGAGCGGATAGGGAAAAAGTGGAATCAAAACATATGCGGTGTCTGAGCGGAGCCGAAGACTTAGCCGGCATAAACCGAACCGAAATATGACGTAAAAACCATTATCTCAACGTTATCCAAAAAAACGATTATCGATAGGAGCTGTTTTTTCATTGAGGCAAAGCATACATAGACCTGAAAGTTTCTAAAGACTTCCATTCTTCCATGTATTGACGGTTGTAGAGATATGGGGTCTTCGACAGGCTCCGACACCGAAGACGATGACATCGAAATCGAGATGTTTTTTGTTTTATGGGATCAGGTCGCAAAACGAAAATCAATATAGGTTGCTGAGCGGAGTCGAAGCAAGCGGAGCCGAAGACTCAGCAATTTTCTATAAATGGCCATTATTACATGTCTTTTCTAAAGTTTATCGAGGTTTGATAAAAAGGTGTAATTGCAAATTACACCTAGAGGGAGTGGCTGAGCCTGTCGAAGCCTCTCAATTCAAATAGGTATCTATTCATAAATCTCCCTTTGATGAAAAGGGGGAGTTTGAGTTTTTAGGATTTACGAATGCGAACTTGATTTCTCATTTCCTCAGCCCATTACAATAATACAAAATCATTATAAAATTCTCGTTTCCGCAACTCCCCTTTTCAAGGGCCCACAGTGCCTGTCAAGGCAGAGTCGGGAGGGATTTTATCGGGATTGAAAACCTATACCAATATTTGAACAATAATCTGTACACTTTTTTAGGACGAGACAATGTAACTGTAAGAATTAAACCTTATAATACTCCACCAACTTCCCGTCAAATCCAGACACACGGCCTATGAGTTCTTGGCGTTTTTTCTCGTCTAAGGCTTTGAATTTTTTGGCGAAATCGATCTTTTCGGTGAGCATGTCAGCATTGTCGGCACCTGTTACCAATACACTGATGGGAAGGGACCAGGAGAAATATATGGCTTCTTCTACTGTCATAGCGTTTGGGACGATTCGTGGCTTGTCCCCACTATTGAAATGGCTGGTGCCTCCAAAAAAGCCGCCATTGGCCAAGGTCTTCATGGCACAGGGAGCCATGCCTTTTTCCAAGAGTCGTGGCATCACATTGGTAATAAAGCTCTTGTAATTCGGGTCAAAGGCATTGATGGGCATTTGGCAGGCTTCCAATTCATCCGTGCTTTCCAACATGCGCAGGTGGGCATTGTAATCCGAATGCCCTGAGAATCCGATGTGCTTTACTTTTCCGCTTTCTTTTGCCTTCAAGACATAATCCAGGACTCCATTTTTTAATCTGCTGTCCACATCCCCAGGGCTGGTCACCGCATGAATCAGCCAAAGGTCGATATAGTCTGTTTTCATCCGACTAAGGGTGCCTTCCAGATGTTCTTGGGCTGTTTTACCATCTCTAGCAGTGGACTTGCTTTGAATAAAAGCCAGGTCTCTGTATTTGGGCGTTAGAAATTGACCATACCTTCTTTCCCCGGTACCAGAACCATACGATTCGGCATTGTCAAAAAATCGAATACCACCTTCCAGCGCGCGTTCTATGGTTTTTTCCGCTTCACTTTCCTTCATGCGAGCAATATGCGCACCACCCAATCCGAGCATGGTTACTGATAAGTCAGATTTACCAAATTTACGCTTGGGAAGCACATCACCCAGCCTGTCCCGCATATAGGGAGTTGGAATAGCTTTTCCTTCTGCATTGATACGGGTAAGGGGTAGCATCATCCCAGCAGTCAATCCAGCCAATGATTTCAAGAAGGCTCTTCTTTGGTTATTTTGGTTATTGTTTTCCATGGTTGATTCAGTTAAAATTTTAGTTGTATTCCACTAATTATATTTATACCCGGCATCGGAAAGCCATTTTCAAGCTGATAGGCATTGTCTAGGAGGTTTTTACCCGTGATGGAGGCGCTTATTTTCGGGCTTACTTGATACAGGGCCCTAAGATTTAGCAAAGTGTAATTTTCACTCCCCACGCTTTCTTGTAGGCTGTTGCGGAGCCCTCCGATAAGTTGCATGGAGGGAATAATGGTGAATTTTTTCACCGAAAAATCCGCCCTAAAGTTCAGGTTATGCCTAGGGGCAAATAGAATGTTTTCACTAGCATGCATATAGGCATAATTGAGCACGAAGTTTCCTGTTTTAGCGGCTTGATAGCGTAGCTGACTTTCAAAGCCTTTGTTCGAAAAGCTACCGGTATTTCGTCCAATAGGAGGAGTGTCCATTGGGTTGATCTGTATCAAATTGTCTCCTTTGGCCATAAATGCCATAAGTTCGACTGCTAGTGTTTTATTTAGTAATAGGGCCTGAAAACCAACTTCATTGTTCCACAATTCTTCCGGCTGCAACATTTCATTGGAAGATGGAAAAAGAAAAAGGTCCACAACGGAAGGACTTCGGAAAGCCTTGGAAGAGGATGCTTTCAAAGTGAGGGTTTTGGTCACTTGGATGGTTGCTCCAAAACCGGGTAGCAGCTTCCCGCCATATTGGGAGTTTTGTACTTGGCGGATTCCGGCATTTAAACTCACTTTCTCTCCCAAATCCTGTTGTATGTGCAGGTAAAGGTCTGTCTCGTTGACCAAATGCTGCTCTCCTAAGCCAATACGGGCGGGGGGAGGGAGATTTTCATTGTAAGCCTTACCTCCAAATCGCTTGTAATCTAAACCTACGGTAATGACTTGTTTTGGTACCAGGCTAATGTTTTGAAAGAAGGTGATGCCTTGGTTTTGGTCTTTAGAAGAAAAACCGGTTTGAAATTCATGGTCTCCGAAATTGTGAAAAAATAATAATGCTCCTGAAATATTTCCCCAATCGTTGTTCATGGACAGGGCGGCTCTTCCTCGTAAAAATTCTCGTCGGTCATCCTCAAGTGGGGCATTTATAGGTCCTGGCTGGTAATAGGTGGCATCAGCCAATTGGATGTCTCCGGAAAGAGAAAGGCTGGGGGAGAGGGCATAACCCAATTTAAGGTAGCCCGTGGTGTTATCGAAACTGTCTCTGGCATCTGTCCTAAAGCCCGCAGTACTGTTGCGATTCAGAGATACCATCGAATGAAATTTACCGGCTTTGTAAGAGGCATTAATGCTTCCAAGGAATGTTCCATAGGAGCCATAGGTGGCATTGGCTGTCCCATGCCAGCCTTCTTTGTCGGCTTTCCGGGTAATCAGGTTAATGGCCCCACCCATGGCATTCGAACCATAAAGCACTGATGCTGCACCGCGCTGGACTTCTACCCGCTCTATATCGGAAGCGCTGTAAGCATCGGCAATTGGATGTGCAAAAATCCCCATGTATTGAGGTTGTCCATCGATCAATACCAATACCCTGTTGTTGGGAGATCCGCTAATGCCGCGAATGCTGATATTTCCTCCTGATCCGGGACCTTCACCATAGCCAGTGACACTTCTATCGTTCAATAAAAAACCAGGTACTTGGTAAGCAATAAGTGGTAATATATTATTCTCTCCTGAACGATCAATGGTTTCTCGGGAAATAGTAGATATGGAAGCAGCCACTTTCTTCTTTTGTCGTTCCACTCTGGTGCCAGTGACTACTGCTTCATCAAGCTCCAAAATCAAGCTGTCCCTTTCCTGCGCCAGCAACGATTCGCTGCAGCAAATGAGTAATGCGCAAAAGAGAATCCTAACTTTCATAAATCAATGGTTTAGCGGCAGCATGCCATGGCCAGTGAACGCAGGTTTTAATGTCTGGAAAAAGGACATGATCTGCCTTTCCTTTCAGTACAAAAGTTTTGACCGGGTAGTCCATCAATGTTTTTTTCAACAGCTCCAAGGTCATTCCGCTGACCGCTACATCATCTACCAGTAGTATTCGAGATCCTTCTGGAAAGGTAGCCGGAAATAAAGCTAAAAATTCCGGAGATTCCCTATTTGGTTGATTGCTGTCATCCCTATAATTTATGGAGGCAATAAACAGTGGAAGGTTGAGTTGATGGGCCACGAGGCTTGCAGGTACAATTCCTCCTCTACCAATGCCTACGACGATATCGGTGGGAGGGAAAGGGAACCTGGATAGGGCTTTACTTATCTTAACAAAAGAAACGGGCACTTTTGTATCCATACTTGTTTGATTTTAAAGGCAGGTTTTACTTTAGGCCCTTGGGTAAAATGAATGTTTTTTAATTAGCGCCTTTTTGACTAGGGAGGTATTTTAAGCTTAAAATATTGATCACTAATAAAATTAAAATACCTGTCGTGGCATTAACTAAGGAGGAGCTGAAAAACAGGAATGGCGAAGTTTCTACAAATGGAAAAAGGAGCAATGAAGTGGATGAAATAACTTTTGCGCCAATATAGGCAGTGGGAGCGGCTATCCATCTTAGTTTTCCTTGAAGTAACAAATTGGCCAATAGTGTAAAAATGACCAGTTCCCCAGTAAGAATTCCCATAAAGCCCCAATTAGGATTGCCAGTAAGGAAGAAATTGAAGAAAGGGGACAACGCAGCAGCGATAAGTGCCACTGGAAGTCGATAAGCTATTAAAGCCACCAATGGAATGTAAAACATGGGCAACAAATAGGCACCAATCGGAATGCCATTATAAGGAGGTGCCAGGTGTACAATTATAGGGAAAACAATGGCTATAGGCAACACCCAGGCGGCAGTTTTCAAAGCAGAGGGATAGTCAGTTTTTAGGCTAAATTGCATGGTTTCTCAGGGATTTAAGTCAAAGTATGATATTGTATTTTGAACACGCAAAATTATAAATCATCAATGCTATCTAATGATTTAAATAGATGTATTAATTTAATGATTTCTTTTTAATCCTCCAATACAGATGTATTAATTACCGTAAAATGACAAAAATACTTCCTTAAATTATGGTAGTAATACGGAAAAAACCCAGAATGGGTGGCTGAGCCTATCGAAGCCTCCAAAACATATGGTTAAAGTCGGGTTTGAAGTTTTCTAATAGAAACGTTAGGAGGCTAACTTACTTAGCTTGTACCCCTGGGGGTATTATTGCATAAAAATGGCGACAATACCCACAAAATTATTTTGGTTTTGCTTACTCATTCACGGGCGCTATTTGTTAGGTGGTTAGAAAAACATCACTTCTTCGGAGTTCTAATTACCATTCGAATTAATTCATAATCAATAATTAAACCGTACTCAGCTGCAATTCTATTTGTTTTTTTATTCTATGTATACAAGCTTCGGCTGCACTAAATTAGTTGTCTATTAAGCTTAATTTCTTGTGACTGAATATTGGAGCATCGATGGCCAATTCTTTTGTTTCTTTTTAATGCTATTTTGTATTGCTAATTATTGCGATTTAATAATGCAACATTGTTGCATTATTGTTTATTTTGATTACTTTTGTCCAAGTTATTAGGCAAAAAGGGGGCAGGGAAACAACTTAAAACCTGTTTGATTGCCTATTTATTCCCATGCATTTATGTTTCTTTTCTGTTTTCAAAAATTCAATCGTATGGCACACACAAAAGATTATGAAGTAATAATTATAGGAGGAAGTTATGCAGGACTTTCTGCAGCGATGGCATTGGGACGGTCTCTTAGAAAAACTTTAGTAATAGATGCAGGAAAAGCATGCAATCGTCAAACACCACATTCTCATAACTTCCTAACGCAAGACGGGAGTACGCCTCAAGAAATCGCAACAATTTCCAGAAGTCAGGTGGCTAAATACAAAACCGTAACTTTTTATGAAGGATTGGTAATTACAGCAACCAAGCTTTCAGAAGGGTTTGAGGTCATAACGGGAAATGGGGATGTCTTTTATGCAAAAAAGCTAGTGATTGCAACAGGAATAAGAGACCTAATGCCGGGTATAGAAGGTTTTGCCGAATGCTGGGGAATATCAGTGGTACATTGCCCTTATTGTCATGGATATGAAATAAGGGGTAAAAAGACGGCCATATTGGCCAATGGGGACACTGCTTTCCACCTTGCTTCATTGGTCAATAACCTTAGCAAAAAACTCACCATTATCACTTCTGAGGACTGTACTTTTGATGAATTACAGTTTCAAAAACTTAATAAAAACGGCATTAAAATTATAGAAAAAGAGATTTCAACAATTGAGCATGATGCTGGACATCTGAAATACATACGTTTTAAAGATGGAAGTAGGGAGGCATTTGATGCCGCTTATGCCGCCATTCCTTTTGAACAAAATTCAATACCTGTTGAATTGGGTTGCCAACTCACAGAATTTGGATACATTGAAGTGGATCTTATGGGGAAGACTTCTGTGAAGGGGGTTTTGGCCTGTGGTGATAACAGTTCTATGATGCGTTCAGTGGCCATTGCTGTTTACAGTGGGAACGTGGCAGGTGCTGTGGTCAATCATGAGCTAACCCAAGAAGCTGTCTAGGAAGAAAGAAGCAATTTTTGCCAATTTAAAAGCAGAATCACTACAGTCAAAAAAGCAGATTTCACGTATATTTACTTTTTTAGCGTATTGAAAAGCTTAAACCAAATAAAATGAATGCTGTGAAAATCGGAATAGATTTGGGTGGGACAAAGGTCTTAATGATTGCAGGAGGTCTTGAAGAGAGATTTAACACAGGAAGTGACTTTACGCCATCTCAATTGGAAACAATTCTCAAAGCCTTTATTGAAAAGAATCATTTGAATCCAAATGGAATTGGTATTGCTATTCCGGGACTGTTGACCGCCGACGGAGGTGTTGTATCTTGTGATGTTTTGCCCCATTTTAAAGGCTGGAATGCCAACAAGGCCCTAAGTAAATTTAGCCCTGTGGTAAAGGCTATCAATGATATAAGAGCTGCGCTTGCTCAGGAATTTAGTGATAGTGAGGGCAATTTTACTGGGGGGGTAATAATGGTCGGAACGGCTGTAGGTGCTGCATTCATTGTCAATGGAAAACCCCTTGTGGGGGATTCAGGATGGGCGGGAGAATTTGGCTATTTTCCATTGATTATAAATAAAGAAATTAAGCGTATTGATGAGGTTTGTGGTGGCGCTTTTTTGGCGCAACAGTTTAATTTAACGGCGCTTGAAATGTATAATCTGGCAAAGCTTGAGGATGAAGAAGTACTTTGTGGAATAGAATTGGCCGGGTATTATTTAGGTGTAGGAATTGCAGGTCTTGTCAATCTTTTTAACCCTAAAAAGATATCGATAGGAGGTGGTACTGCCAGTTTACCTGGATACTGGAAGGGAATAGAAAAAGGGGCAAGAGAAAATACCCTCCCTGAATTTTGGAAGGATGATTTGTTGGATAAAGTAAAGAATGGTTCTAAAGTGGCCGCATTAGGTGCAGTATCTATTTTGTAATGTTTTTAGGGTCTAAATGATTTTATTTAAGGGTGTAATGAATGGAAATTGTCAAGGAATGATATAGATATTGCCAAATTTGTTAAAATACTTTCTAGGAATTTTTGGTTCAATTCAGGAGATCTACCCCAATAAATCGGCCAGGTCTTCTACTTAAATCAAGGGTTTATCTTTCGCACTCAAATAAATAGCTTTTTTAATTTTATTGTAAAGTTCTTCTTTATTAATGGGTTTGGTCATATAATCATCCATGCCCACCTCTAACACCCTGAACCTGGCTTTTTGCGTAACATCAGCAGTTACCGCGATAATCGGCACATTGCTCATCAAAGCACCGCAGGCTCCTGAACGAATGGCCTTTGTGGCTTCGTAACCATCCATCACTGGCATCTGTAAATCCATTAGTATCACATCAAAAGGTTTTGTTTTGAGCAGTTCAACCGCCTCTTGCCCATTATTGGCAATCTCAAAATTTGAATTTTTCCAATTGCCTATTATGACTTTCAACACCATTTGATTAAGGGCATTGTCCTCAACGATGAGGACAATTTTATTTTCCAGGTCAAAAACACCGGATTTTGCGTAATCAAAAGGATCTCTTTCTTCCCCAGTTTTTGGTAAAGCGTAATTTAATTCAACCTCCACGGAAGTGCCCTTGCCTTCCTCACTTTGTATATTGATCTTACCATTATGTAGATCTATAAGGGCTTTAACAATGCCAAGCCCTAGCCCAAAACCACCAAATTTTCGTTTATCGTCATTCTGTCCTTGCGTAAAGGATGCAAAAATGCTTCCCAGTTTTTCTTTTTTAATTCCCACACCGGTATCAGTCACTTTTACATGAATTAAGGCCTGACCTTCAGTTGTTTTATTCGCATTCACATTAAAGTCAATGCCACCTTCTTGTGTAAATTTTAAAGCGTTTATCAGTAAGTTTCGGATAATTTGTTCAGACCTTCTTTTATCTCCTATTAAAAACTCGGGTATAGTACCACTTTCCTCAAAGGTAAATTTTAACCCTTTGTCTTTTGCTTGGTTTTCAAAAGAGCTAGCAATTTGATAGATCAATTTTTTCAAATCAAAAGGCGCTTCTTGCAGCTTTAATTCCCCTTTATCTATTTTTGAAAAGTCCAAAATATCATCAATGGCCCCCAATAAACTTAAAGAAGAGTATTGGATCACGTTCAAGTTTGAGATAATTGATTCATCTTTATTTGTTTCCTGAATGGATTGTGTCAGACCAATTATTGCATTCAAAGGTGTTCTCAATTCGTGGCTAATGTTTGATAGAAAAAACGATTTGACTTCATTTGATTCTTCGGACTTTTGCAACGCCACTTCCTGAAGTTTTTCCTTCTCTGATTTTAAGAGCCTAATCCGATTAGACATGGCCAATGAGAGGAATATTATTTCAAAACCCGTACCTATTTTAGAACCATTTTCGGTAAAAAAAGAATTAGGTATTAAGCTGAAGTTATTGAAAATAAGGATGAAAAAACCTACTGTAAAACTAAAGATGGCAAAGGTGAAAAAGAAATCCAGTTTTTGACCTTTTACATAACTTAGCAGAACAGTACTTATCAAAACCATCAATAATAAGAAACTAAGCAAATTTACGGCAGGATAATAGATCGCTTTTCCATTGGGAATAAATATTATGCAAATTAAAAGTATCGCCAAAGCGCTCAGTAGGAGAATTAGCGCCTTGTTTAAACCTTCACTCCATTCTTTTACATTGGTATAAATTTGTGCATACCTGCCAAAACCCATTGCCGAAAGTGTGGCTGTAATCAATATTGCATTTTTATTGAGCCATCCAGAAGCCGGGTTAATGTACTGGTAAAAATAACCATCCAAGGACATGTGGAGTAGGCCAACAGAAAGCACGTAAACACTGTAGAGAAGAAAACTTTTCTCTCCTATACCAAAATAAAAAAAAAGGTATATGGCTCCTGCCAATAATAAAATCCCGTAAAATAAGCCATGAAACAGCTGGTTTTGATAGGAGCTTAGCACCAGGCTGGTTGGAGTATGCAATTCTAGAGGCAGGTTGATCACCTCTCCATCACTTTGATAATGTAGGTACACACTGTAACTTTTTCCCGCTTCTAAGTTTAAGGGAAATATGATTTTTCTGTGAGCAAAACTTCTCTCATCAAAAGGGATGAGGTCACCATTTTTTAAATGATTGGTCGGCTCTCCTTCTGATAGGATGTACATGTCCACATGGTCTGTGATGGGCCTTCCGGTTTCCAAAAAATATTTAAGGTGAGTATCAGAAATGTTCTTAATGCTAAAACGCAACCAATATTTGTTTTTGGTAAAGCCGAGGTTGGTTGAAGGTCCTTCGATTGGCTTAAATTTTAGGCTATTTTGCTGGGTTAAAAATTCTTCAAAAGTGAAGTTATTGTCTCCTACATTTGTGATTTCAGCATAATCATAAAGGGAAACAGCAAGTTGTGCCTCTTGATCTTTGGCCTCAAATGGGTTTGATCCATATGAAAATGCATTAAAAGAGTAAAAAAATGTAATTAGTCCAAAAAAACAGCGTTTTATGATTTTATTCATAGGTTTTACAATATAAATACTTGGTAAAGTAAAATTAAAAATTTTGATTAACCAATTATTTTATATTTTCCCTAAGAATGGAATAGGATGTAAATTTCAACAATTCTGTAGAATGAAGGTATTCTCCACCTAGTATATTAAGGCCTCAGAAACTTGAATTAATCGTACAAACTCGGCTTGAATAGAATTTGGCTATGTTTTTTAATTATTGGTTTTAATTTACAATACATTAAAAGAATAAAGGGTTCCGTTATTAAGTTGGAAACGCAACCGCACCTTTTTTCCTTTTAAGTCACTTAGTTTTTTATTACCCCAGCTGATCTGGGTGTTTAGCCCTGATCCCCTAAAAGGAGTACAATCTTCTACCCTCCAGCCTTCAAGTGGTTCATCACGAATCGCCGAACGAACTTCCACCCTAATCTCTCCCGCGGCATCGGCATTGATAAATAAGTCGCCATTTACCCTAAAAGGGCGGGTAAGAATTCTACCGACCGTATCCACTTGTGAGCGAGCACCGAATAATCTGTCCAATTTCGTCGTTGCGATTCCAATGGCAGGGCTACCGGGGCTATCATGGTTGGACTTGTTACCAGAATAATAAAACAACATTTCATCCCCATTAATGACAGGTTCTGCTATGCGTATTTGTCCAGCGTCCCATTCATTTTCCTTACCCAACTGCAGTGGGCTCTTCTGAGCATTTGCTGGTAATCGATACCAGTGATAGGAATCATTGCTCCAAACCAACTCTGCAGTGACTTTTTCTGTTTTTCCAGGGGCATAAAGTTGTAGAAATCCAAAAAATAAATCACCTCTTCTTATCACCGTTATACCATAAAAATCGGTCACATCTCCTTCTTCAGGGACCATAACGGTTCGTTCTTGTGTCCACTTCACTAAATCGTCACTTTCCACGACCGCAATACGTCTTCTATTTACATGTTTTATTCCTTCGCCGGCATAGGCTTTTGGCCGTACATAGACAAACCAGCGCTTGCGAACTTCATCGAAGACAAAGTTGTTTCTTGTGTCACTGTGGTACCAAACGGCAGGGTCTTTAAATGAACTTTTAAAAGTCTTTCCATCTGCAGAATAGGATACAAATATCCCTCCTGCCTCGTTATGGATAGCTACAAATTTATTCTCAGCTGTATTAGATATAGGATTAAATTCAACATCAATATCTTGCGTTTTCTCCTTTCCTAATTTGATTAAATTTGTTTTTTTATAAGCATCCCCTTTTCGGTCAAATACGTTTAAAATCGGCTTTTCCCATTTGATCCCATCTGCTGATTCTGCATAAGCAATATTGTATGAGAAGGGAAGTTTGCCATAATAAGCGGCAGAATCCCATACACTGTACCACATTTTGTACAATTGATCTTGGGGGTCAAATAAAACTTTTCCACCTAATAATGGCCCTGTGCCTTCCCAGGGATGTTCCTTTGCAACAACTGGGTTTCCTGCGTATTTTTCAAGTGGAACAACAAAACGTTCTATCATCCATCGATCTTCTATTATTCGGTCATCAACCACAAAATAAGGACCTTTAACAGGGAGATTGTTTAGTTGCCTGTCAGATTCGGGTTTCTTCCTTGGATTCAAATTATTGATTTGAGAAAAACCTTCTGCCAAAGCAAAAAAGCTTATTGCCAAACAACTTAGTTTTAATAAATTCCTATTCATCTCAATGCAAGCTTTTAGATAAAATGCTGATTCCGTTATAAGAAACAATAATTATATCAATAATTCAGTATACATGTGTTATGAATAATTTTTTTAGTTTTATTTTATGTTACGATTTGTTCAAATGTCCTTATTTAATTTTTTTTCGAAACCAATCTTATTCAAGATTGGAAACCGTTTAATGCTTGGTTTTGAAACAACCATCTATAAACAACTAAACCCTATTTCTTCTCATTTTATCTATGCTGTTGGCAAAGCAGATTGTTCAATATCTTTAAATTTGATTAGGGCAAGGTATTATAAAACTATACCATAGATTCTGGTTATTTGGGTCAGTTTTTTACAAGGGTTATTATATCAAATAATCTAAAATTTGCTTTCTGTCTAAAATCATTGATCAGAATCCGGAAGTGCTTAAGGTCAAAAAGTCAATTTTTTGTCCAATTTATATTTTTAAGCAGTCAGAATGTCATTCTATAATCCCCCATTAATTAATTATAATAACAGCAGATTTATGGCACAGGGTTTGCCCAATAGTGTTTTACGAAATGAAGATAATGGTTGGAAATGCTAACATTATTTATCTGAAAACGTAATTAAATTCACTATTACGGCATCATGCATCGTAAAGGAGAAGTTTTGGTGGTTTGGGTTTTATCGTCATAGTTTTAAATTTGATTCAATTGTTATGGAGACTTCATATTTAGATTATTACAAGAGAATTATAAAAAATGTGCGTTTTGATTTGGGTAGGTTAAGAAACGAAATTAACAAGGCCAATCAAATCCTAACAGAGCAAGAAAGGGATTCCTTAAAAAAATGGATGCTTCGAAATGGTCTCTATTCTGAAAAGCTGAAAGGAAATGCTTTGTAGGGTGGCAAGTAGGGTTTATTTATAGTGTTGAATCCTGCGAGCACCTTTAAATACCACTGTGTTGGTAAAAACTTAGCATCCATTTTGTAAATCTGATGGGGTTCCATCAAGACCTAAAATGGCAAAAGAAATTTTGTATTTAATTTCTTCAAATACCTTCTTTATAGCATACCAATGTGCCGCCCAAGCATTATAATCTCGATTCATATAGACAGTGGTTTCTTCTATAAAATAAAAAAAATAATATGTTCTTTATTTTCTGGGAGGTAGAAAAGGTAGGTGTGAATTTAAGAAATTTAGAAAGCTAAATCCAGCATTACAGTTGAAAAGCAGAAAATAAGGGGACAGAATTGAAAATTTTAGCAAACCACTCTTAGGCTGTTTGATTATAACTTGGTAATCGCAATAATTTTGATTTGATCCATTGAAACATGGACCTAAGCCTAGAATAAAAATGAAGCAAAGTTTTAAAAGTGTATTTTTTACAGAATAAATATTGAATTACTTGCTCAAGGGTTGATAAATGCAGAAAAAATACCCCGATCACGGTATTTTTAATCTTCCCAACCTTTGTACCTTTGAAACAGGTGATAAATAAACTTTTCAAAATGGAATTTTTCCATTGTAAATGGTGGGTAATCGTTAAACTATTTTTTTACCCACTATTTTAATTCTTTCCTTGGCACTGTAGATATTAAAGCTTTCATTTTTTAAAAATCCAATCAAAGTCATCTGTTTCTCCTTAGCAAGTGCTACAGCAAGATGCGTAGGAGGTCCAAATGCTAAAAGAATAGAAATACCTGCATTGATGGCTTTTTGTGCCATTTCATAGCTTACCCTGCCACTTAATAAGACAATTTTCTCGTTTCCTAAATCAATTTTGGCTTTCAAACTGGCTCCTATAAGTTTATCCAAAGCATTGTGCCGGCCAATATCTTCTCTAAGCAGTAACAATTTTCCATTTTTGTCATACAATGCAGCTGCATGAAGCCCACCAGTATATTTGAAAGCTGTTTGAGAGGACTGTAGGTTTTCAGGAATGGCCAAGATAATTTCAGGACTTATCTGCCATTTCTCATCCAATGGCAAAGCACCGTTTTCACATTTCACGGCCTCTATGGCTGTTTTTCCACACACACCGCAACTTGAGTTGGTGTAAAAGTTTCTACCAAGTATTTTGAGGTCTATGACGTGGCCTTCTATAAATTTGATGATCAATACATTGCCTTTTTCCTCTGGCTTTACTTTCTGACAATACCGCATCAACAAGATATCCTCGTCACTCTCTGCGATTCCCTCTGCAAATAAAAAGCCCAGAGCCAAATCAAAATCATTTCCCGGACTCCTCATGGTGACCAGCAAATCTTTCTTGTGCCACTCTCCTTTATATTCGAATTCCAGGCGAATTTGCAAAGGCTCTTCCACTGCTAATAAGTCTTGCAGATCTGTTACATCAGACTTGTCATACTTTTGTATCCGGCTAATACTTACCAGACTATTCGTCGCTTCCATTGTAAATTTTTTCCAAAAACACTTCAATGTATTTAGAGGCAGGGCAGTGGCTTTCTTCGGAATTGTTTCCCAATGCCACCAGCACATTTCCTTCCGGAAAATAAACGGAAAGACATCCTGGGGAGATGTCGTAAGGAACCACCTGAAAACCTTCAAGTATTCGCTTTTCTCCCTCAAATATACTTGTCAATTTAACAACATCCCCCGCTTCACATCCATAATTAATCATGTCCTTTTTATTCATCATGACTACTTCACGGCTGTTGCTGATACCTCTGTAGCGGTCGTCGTAGCCGTAGATGGTAGTATTGAATTGGTCGTGACTCCTAACGGTCATTAATATAAAAGGAGTCTCAGGATTTTTGTTAAAGTTCACCGGATTTACTGTAATCCGGGCTTTATTGTTTGGGGTGTTAAAATTTCTCTCTCTGGCACCATTGGGCAGGTAAAATCCGCCTGCCACTTTTATGCGCTCATTGTAATCCTCAAAACCTGGAATTACTTCAGCTATTTTATCGCGAATAAGGCTATAATCGTTGCTCATCCCTTCCCAATCAGTGACGTTGGCATTACCCAACACCGCTCTTGCCATGTCGCAAACAATGGCCACTTCACTTTTTAAATCTGGTGAAATTGGCTTAAGGTCTCCGTGCGACCTTCGAACCCTACCGGCGGTATCCTCCGTACTGACAAATTGAGCACCATGGTTGCTAAGGTCTTCTTCTGTTCGGCCTAGGCAGGGTAGGATTAGGGCTGTTTTGCCATGGATAAGATGACTACGATTAAGCTTTGTAGAGACATGAAAGGTAAGTTCACATTGTTTTAAGCCCTTAAAAACCTTTTGGGTATCTGGCGCAGCCAAGGCAAAATTACCTCCCATGCCCATAAAAACTTTGCCTTTACCCTCGACCATGGCCTGAATGGCACCTACGGCATGTACCCCTTCTTTAGTTGGAGGGTTAAAATTGAAAGCATTCCCAAGTCGTTGCATAAAGCTATCTGGCATTTTTTCCCAGACGCCCATGGTTCGGTCACCTTGTACATTACTGTGGCCTCTTACAGGCAAGGTGCCAGCACCAGGTTTTCCTATGGCTCCTTTCAACAGAAGGATATTTACAATTTCTCGTATGGTATTTTCTGCATTTCTATGTTGGGTGATACCCATCGCCCAAGCAATGATGATATTTTTCTTTTCTATGAGTAGTGAAGCAGCTTCTCTTATTTGCTTTTCAGGAACACCACTTTCTAAGATCATTTCGGCCAGATCGATTTCGGCTATATGTTGGCAAAGGGCTTCATATCCTACCGTATATTCAGCAATAAATGCTGTGTCAATCACTTCTCCTGGAGCTTTTTTTTCTGCCTCTAAAAGCATCTTTAGCAAGGCTTTCAATAAAGGGAGGTCGCCATTGACCTTTACCTGTAAGTGTAGGTCGTGAATGGAGGTAGGCTTTCCAATCCACTCCCAGGGTTTCTGGGGATGGCGAAATTGCAACAAGCCAGTTTCTGGCAATGGATTCACAGAAATAATCTTTCCTCCATTATTTTTTAATTCTTCCATTGCGGTAAGCATTCTGGGGGCATTGGTTCCGGGATTTTGCCCCATCACGATCAATACATCCGCCTTAGGAATATCATTAAGCACTACCGAAGCTTTACCAATTCCTACGGTATTGGTTAGCGCTTTACCTGAAGCCTCATGACACATATTGGAACAATCGGGTAAATTATTGGTGCCAAATTGTCTGACAAAACATTGGTAAAGAAAGGCCGCTTCATTACTAGTCCGACCTGAAGTATAAAATATGGCTTGGTCTGCATGATCAAGGACCTGAAGTTGTGCGGCAATATGGGAGAAGGCGGCTTCCCAGGTTATGGGGGAATAATGGGTGTCACCTGCCTTCAATACCATTGGCTGGGTAAGCCGGCCTTGTTTTTCAAGCCAATGATCAGATTTTTCCAATAAGTCATTAATGCTGTATTGCTCGAAAAAGGAGGGTTCAATTGTGTTAGCACTGCCTTCCCAGGCTACAGCCTTGGCTCCGTTTTCACAATACTCAGCAATCTTGGAAACTTTATTGGCATCAGGGTCAGGCCATGCACAACTAGGGCAATCAAAGCCGTTGGGTTGGTTGAGTTTGAAGAGTGTTTTGACCCCTTTACCCACATGGGTTTCCTCCCAAATGCGATAAGCCACGGTTTGAATGGACTTTAATCCAGCGGCTGTTTCTGCTGGTGCGCTAATTTTAACTTTTCTCTTTGGACGCATTGTGATCATTGAAAATTCAGGAAGCCTAAGTGCAGTATTTACTACAAGGTAAAAAGAATTATAAGTTTAAGCTGGAATATCTGATAGAATTCTTATTGACCAGTACTTATCAAATCACACAAAGGTTTACCATTTGGTAAGTGTATGGCCATTGGTTTTATAAGGTTAAAGCCAATTCCCAGAGAATTGTTTGAAATTCAAGGGGGTAAATTTTTTCATATGCTAAAAAATCGGAATAGTGCCTGATTTTATTTCACCCTTTAAGTTACTTCCATTTATTATTATTGGAATTGACCACTTAATAAAAGTATGTTTTTATTTACATGAATTACCTCTATATTTAAATTGCTTTATTCTGAATTTTATTAATAATAAACCTACTCAATGACTTCAAAACAGTTTCCAGTCCTCTTTATAATTTTTATGGTTTTTCTACAGTCCTGTGACACCGGGGTTCAAGAGAAAAAACCTTATAATATACTTTTTATTGCCATAGATGACTTAAGACCCGAATTGGGTGTTTATGGAAATGACATCATCAAAACGCCTAACCTTGATGCAATAGGTCAAGCAGGAACAATTTTTGAAAATCACTATGTACAGGTGCCTACCTGTGGTGCTTCACGTTGTAGTATACTCACAGGGATGCTTCCAAGTAGCCGAGAGCATCTAAAAAATTCAGCCATTGAAAAAATGATGGCCGATGTCCCTGAAGGAGAGCGGCCGGAAAGTTTTGTCCATCACTTAAAAAGAAATGGCTATTATACGGTTGGCATTGGCAAAATCAGTCATTCAATTGAAGGACTGGTCTATGGTTACGAAGAAAGTCCCGTAGGAGCAAAATCGGAAATGCCCTACAGCTGGAATGAGATGCTTTTTGATGCGGGAAAGTGGGGGAATGGATGGAATGCTTTTTTTGGTTATGCGGATGGGTCAAACAGGCAAGGTAAAAAAAAGCAGGTGAAACCTTACGAGTCAGCAGATGTTTCGGACGAAGGCTATCCTGATGGCCTTTCTGCTCAATTGGCGATTAAAAAGTTAAGAAAATTGGCCGATAAAGAAGAGCCATTCTTTATGGGCTTGGGCTTATTTAAACCCCATTTACCATTCACGGCGCCAAAAAAATATTGGGATTTGTATGATCGTGAGGATATTCCCTTATCGACTTCCCCTGATATTCCCGAAAACATTGATTTGAGCAGTTTGCAGGAAAGCGGAGAGTTCAATCAATATGCCCTGGGCGAAGAAAAAGCAGGTTTAGATCATCAATTGTCGGATGATTATGCTAGAAAGTTGAAGCATGCATATTATGCCGCAGTAAGTTATAGTGATGCGCTGGTAGGTAAAGTCATGGATGAATTAGAGGTACTTGGGCTTGCTGAGAATACTATTATCGTGGTTTGGGGTGATCATGGCTGGCACTTGGGAGACCAAAGGGTGTGGGGCAAACATACCATTTTTGAAACAGCACTTAGAAATCCTCTGATAATTAAAGTCCCTGGTTTAGCAGCCCGCAGGATTTCTTCCGATATGCCTGTGAGTAGCATAGACCTATACCCTACGTTAATGGAGCTTGCAGAAGTACCTACCAATTTCCCTTTGGATGGACAAAGTTTGGTGCCACTGATAAAAAATGGGAAGGATGAAAACAGGGAGAGGCTTGCTTTTAGTTACTTTAAAAGTGGGATATCTATGCGAACCGAAAAATATAGGATAATGAAATACTTTAGGGAGGAGACACCGACAATAGAGTTGTATGACCACCATAATGATCCTTTAGAAAAAATTAACATAGCCAATGAGCAGCCAGAATTGGTGAAACAATTACTAGTAGAATTAGAAAAAGGAAACACAGGTTTGTATACCAATGAAAAAAATTAATCCTAAACCCAAAATGAAAATCAACAAAAATTCTCTATCCAAATGTCCCCTATTATTGGCCTTTCTTTTAATGGTAGCGGCCTCCTGTACCAATAATCAGGAAAAGGAAAAAACTTTTGAAAAACCAAATATCATCTATATTTTGGCAGATGATCTAGGATATGGAGACCTAAGCTTTTTAGGGCAAACAAAATTCTCCACGCCAAATATTGATAAGCTAGCAGCCCAAGGCATGGTATTTACCCAGCATTATTCAGGGTCTACGGTTTGTGCACCTTCAAGGTCAGCATTGATGACGGGCTTACATACAGGACATACCCAGGTAAGGGGAAACAGAGGATTGAATGGTGGACAGTTTCCTTTAAAAGAGGGTACCCAGACTTTGGCTAGTCTATTGAAAAAAGCGGGCTATACTACTGGCGCTTTTGGAAAATGGGGCTTAGGCTATCCAGGATCAGAAGGAGCACCATTAAATCAAGGTTTCGATGTTTTTTACGGGTTTAATAGTCAGACCATCGCTCATAATTATTACCCAAGAGAGTTGTGGGACAATGATAAAATTGTAACTCTTGAAGGTAATCAGGGTACGGATGAAGGACAATATGCCCCTAATCTTATTCAGGAAAAGCGATTGGCTTTTATTGAGAACAATAGTGATACTAATTTTTTCTTGTTCGCACCTACTATAATTCCGCATGCGGAGCTTTTTGCTCCAGAAGAGTACATGGAGAAGTTTCTTACCAAGACCAATCCAGAACCACCTTACCAGTATGAAAGTAATTTAGGGCCTGAAACACATTATAACGGGACAGACGATCCAGAACATCCAAGGTACAAAATGGGAGGCTATGGGTCCCAACCTTATCCACACGCAGCCTTTGCTGCCATGGTTACCCTTTTGGATGATCATGTAGGTCAGATCGTTTCCAAGTTGGAAGAATTATCGATTTTGGACAATACCATAATTATATTCACTTCAGATAACGGCCCACACCTTGAGGGAGGAGCAGACCCGGATTTTTTCAATAGCAATGGACCCTTTCAAGGTTACAAACGGGATTTATTAGAGGGAGGAATCCATGTGCCTATGATCCTAAGTTGGCCAGCACAAGTTAAAAAAGGAAGCCAATCCGATCACATCAGTGCCTTTTGGGATATTTTACCCACTTTTTCAGAAATCGTAGGGGTGGGTACGGCAGGTGCACTGGATGGGATTTCCTTTCTTCCCACGCTATTGGGCAAAGAAGCGCAACCTACACATTCCCATCTTTATTGGGAGTTTCATGAAAAGGGAGGCAAACAAGCAGTAAGGAAAGGCAAATGGAAAGGAATTAAATTGGACGTTTTTAAGGGAAATGAAACGATTCAACTTTATGATTTGGATCAGGATCCTGGAGAGACAAGGGACTTGGCAGCAGACTTTCCTGAAGTGGTTGAAGAATTAAAAAGCTTGATGCAGCGATCAAGAACTGAAGATGCTGAATGGCCATTTGAAGAGACAATTGAAAAGAATGTTAAAAACAATTAATAGTATTATCGTTTTAATTTGCCTTGGTGGTTTTTTCTTTTCTTGTTCACAGGAAAACAAAACTACTAAAGCAAAAGATTACCAAACCTGGGAACATTATCGTGCCTCAAAGACAGCAGCACAGTTTTCAGGATTGGATCAAATAAACAAAGAGAATGTTCACCTCCTAAAACCCGCATGGACCTTTAATACAGGAGACAGCAAGGAAAGAACACCTATGGAATGCAATCCAATGATCATAGGTGGAATTATGTATGTGAGCTCACCTCAACTTGATCTAATAGCATTGGATGCAGAGAAGGGGACGGAACTTTGGCGTTTTGACCCAGCACTTTACGGTCAGTCAGGAGGAGTAAACCGAGGGTTTTTCCACTACAAAGACGGGAATGATTTGCGTATTTTTATGGCGGTAGGGCAGTACTTGTTTGCGATAGATGGTCATTCTGGAGAACTGGTGGCTGAATTTGGGGAAGCAGGGAAGCTTGATTTACGTAAAAATCTAGGGGTTGATCCCGAATCTCTATCCATCTCTTTAAGTACACCAGGCATTGTTTATCAGGATTTGATTATCCTTGGATCTGCAACAGGGGAGGGCTATGATGCCTCTCCAGGTCATATCCGTGCCTACAATGCCAAAAATGGGAAGTTTAAATGGATATTTCATACCATACCTAAAGAGGGTGAATTTGGACATGATACCTGGCGTTGGAAGGAAGGGGAAAACTATGGTGGAGCCAATAACTGGGGAGGATTAAGTTTGGATGAAGAACAAGGATGGGTTTATGTTTCCACAGGTTCACCTGCCTATGATTTTTATGGTGGTAATAGGATAGGCGAAAACCTTTTTGGCAATGCGATAGTGGCACTTGATGCAGCTTCTGGAGAAAGAAAATGGCATTATCAGGCAGTGACCCATGATATTTGGGATTATGATTTGCCTTGTGCGGCCACTTTGGTGGATATACCTTCAGCAAATGGCATAGTGAAAGCGTTGGTACAACCAACTAAGATGGGAGAACTTATTTTATTGGATAGAATTACAGGTGAGCCCTTAATGGATATGGAAATAAAAACTGCCCCACCTTCCTATGTGCCAGGTGAAGTAGCCCATCCTACCCAAAAATTTAACCAAGGGATTACTGTGGTTAGGCAAGGTTTGGACAGCTTAACGCTAACAAATATCTCTCCCGAAGCTAACGCGTATGCCAAAAACGAGTTTAAAAAATACCGCAATGAAGGATTATACACTCCTCCAAGTTTAGAAGGAACTCTAACCAATCCAGCTACAAGAGGAGGCATGATTTGGGGTGGGGCATCTTATGATCCCGACAACCACATGCTCTATGTCAATGCAAATGAAATTCCCATGATTTTACAGCTACGAAATATCTCTGAAAACCAAGAGGGAAGTGGTTCAATTGGGATGCTAGCTGGGAGGAGCACCTACCTGTCCAATTGCTCCAACTGCCATGGAGCAGACCTAGAAGGGCTTACAGATGCCTTTCCATCATTGAAAAACATTAAAGCCAAGCATTCTCGAGAGTCTTTGGCTGAGATAATTTCTCAGGGAAATGGCTTGATGCCAGCATTTCAAGGCTTCAATAAAGAAAAGTTAAATGCTTTAGTGGATTACCTGCTTGAAATAGAGCCTGTTTCAGATCCTATTCATGATATTAAAGAAGAGGTAGGCGCCACAGATAGGTATGTTCTGCAAGGCTTTAGACTTTTTACAGATGAAGAAGGTTTTCCTGCCAGTATGCCACCCTGGGGGACTTTAAATGCTATAGATTTGAAAAGTAAGACCATTAAATGGAAAGTGCCCTTGGGTGATTACCCAAAATTAAAAGAAAGAGGAATACCCACCACAGGCACTCAAAATTTTGGTGGCTGTGTCGCTACTGCAGGCGGTCTTGTTTTTATGGGGGGGACACCTGATGAAATGTTCAGGGCCTTTGATGCTGGTACTGGAGCGATTTTATGGGAATACAAACTTCCTTTTGGAGGCTATGCGGTACCTGCTGTCTATGAAGTAGACGGAAGGCAGTATGTGGTTATAGCAGCTGGAGGAGCAAATCGATTAGGTACCCCAGCTGGAGATGCTTACGTAGCTTTTGCATTACCTGAAAAGTAAAGTTTATTGGGTATTAGGTGATTCCTCATACACGTAATAATTACCGTGACGAGTGAGAATTGCTCATTTGGAATTTATTGGGGATTTGTGGTATTGAAACTGGCGGAAAAAATTCAATTCAAATAACACTCGTCAACTCTAAAAACTCGAAATCCCCCTCTTCTCCAAAGGAGGGCAGGGGGATTTTTTACGTAAACTATATACCCTTTGAAAATTTCAAACCAAAAACCATAAGCCCGGCGGCTGAGCGGAGTTGAAGCCATAGGGTAACGTGTCCATAAAACCTACTCCTTAGGCTCCGTTCAGGATCCGGTTACTCGGATGAACACTTAATATAAATACCTTACTGAATTAGAACCTAATACCCATTAAAGTCTTGCTTCAAACCTAAGATTGTTTTGTAAAATAAAATGGGCTCGTATACTGAATAATATCAGTACACGAGCCCATCAGATTAACTGGCTTGTAACGAATTTGGGCTAAACTATTCTAAAATAGTGCCTTTCTCGTCAATTGTCACCATTGTTCTTTCCCCATCTTTTTCTAGCCTTACACTAAAAACCAAGGCTCCTTTTTCATTTTTGGAGGCATTAACCCTGGTAACTTCATTTCCCGGGTATTTAGATAGCAATATGGTTTGAAGATTTTCCGGCAATGGGTCTTCATAAGGGGTGGTGTTTGAGAATCTTTTTTCGTCTCCTGCTTCAGCTTTTCTTTCGATGAAAGCATTGATTCCGTTTTCTTGTTTTACCAAATCGAAAGCATCATATAATTCACCTGTAGCCGTATAGGACTCAAAACTTAGCTTATTCCCATCTACTTTTATCACCTGAAATAATTGGGTGTTTTCAGCTTTACGATCCCTTTTTGCACCTAAAGCGTCCCAACCTTCTTCACTCACACCATACATCTTTCCACCACTTACAGATACCACATAAACAGTTCCTGTTTTATCCCTGGCATTCAATCCATCCATGACATTGTCCTCTGGGGAAACACGACCCCTTGCATAGCTGTGGTCATGCCCTTGTAGCGCCAAATCAACTTTGTATTTGTCGAAAATGGGCTTCCATGCTTTTCTCAATTCATCATTGTCCCTACCTGCTGAGGCAGAAAACAAGGGATGATGATAGGTCACAATGGTCCATTTTTTTGTGTTTTCTGAAAGCACTTTTTCCAGCCATGGGATTTGTTCCTTTTGTGCAACATTGCTATTAAGGGAGATAATCCGCGCGTCTTGGTAATCCATATAGTAAACGGTTTCCTCAAGTCCTAGTCCTTTGGGACCATTTTCAGGAAGTGTAAATTGAGGGCGCCATTGTAATGAAAGTCTCCTTTCTGCATCTTCTCCATCTAATTCGGGAATGTTACGATATTCGTGGTTCCCTGGAGTAACCATGGAAGGGACCATACTATGGATAAATCCTCCTGCCGTAAACCATTCATGCCAATCCTGCTCTCTATGAGCCCTATTGATCAGGTCACCTGCATGGATGATGAATTTTGCATCTGGTGCCTTCCTATAACCTTCTCGTATTAACCTGGACCAAAGCTCAAGAACATAATTTTGGGCATCTCCTACATATAGGAAAGAAAAAGGCTTATCGTCTTCTCTGGAAGCGGTAGTGAACTGTATCCATTCGGTCCATGATTCACCATCTCCCACCCGATACCCATACATGGTGTCCGGTTTTAGGTTTTTAAATTGCACGGAATGGTAATGAGCATTGACTTTGGCATCTTCCACCTTCAATCCATCCATTACTTCTGTTTCTGCCTCGATAGTTAATCCATTTCTCCAGAATTTTGGTGCTCCATCAGCTATCGCAATTTCAGCATATCCTGTGGGAATGGTAGTATCTGTTCTCCAGGTAACGTTGGCTTCAGTGGCAGGATCTGCACCGAAATTTAATACAACTCTGTCAGGGTAGTAGCCGGGTTTGCTCCACTCTTCTCTAAAAGTAGGCGCTTTGTAAACCTTGTACTCTTGAGCAATTGAGACATTAATTAGAAGGAACAAAAAGAAAGAAAAAAACACTTGTTTCATTGCGGATGGGTTATTGGTGTAATTCTGTAAATCTAGTGAAATCAAAATAATGTTTCAAGTTCAATAATTATTATATTATTATCAAATGGGTAAAAGAATTAATGGTGATTTTATCTATTTGATTGGGGTTCGTTGTAATTAGTCAAGTAACTGAGATTTACTATTTTGGGGCGATTGATGCGGATCTATTCGATTTAGGCTTCCCTTTCTAATACATTTGAACCAAATCTTATATTTTCCGCTTAACCCCTCTTACTGCTTGTGCTTCCCATGGATTTTCAGGCCAATGGTGTTTGGGATACCTTCGTTTGAGTTCTTTCCTAACCTCGTGATAGGTGTTGTCCCAGAAACTTTTTAAATCTTGTGTCACTTGAACTGGCTTGAAGCCAGGAGACAATAAATGGATGAGCAATGATATTTTATCGTTATTGATCTTAGGTGTTTTGCTCCAGCCAAAAAGTTCCTGAAGTCTTGCTGCCAACACAGGAGGTTCGCCATCCATACCATATTTAATGGATAAAACAGACCTACTTGGAAGGCTTATTTTTTCTGGAGCAAGTCTTTTAAGTTCCTCCTGTTGCTCATAATTAAGACTATTTTTAAGGATAGTAGCAAGAGGCAATCTTTTTAATTCATTGCCAGAACTTATGCCCTTTAAATACGGTGCTAACCATGTTTTTACGGTTTTTAGCAACTGGGTTGTATTAAAATCGGGTAATGTTCCAGGTCCATTCCAGGCACGTAGACTCATAATTCTATGTTGTAGTTGAATGAAACTATCATCAAATGTAAGCCACTTCTTTCCATTTTGAACAAGCATGTCCAAAAGGGTATCTAGGATCAATTGAGAATTCGGATTTTGCAAGCGCTTTTTCTGTAGCACAATTTGCCCTATTTTCAATTCTTCTACTGCTTGGAGTGATCCTTCCTGCTCATCCCAAAATACCCTCTCCGTGGATTTAACCATAAGTCTAAGGTCTGTGGGAGATAATGGTGCTGCCATAAATATCTTACCCATGCCTTTTCTTTCATCCATTTGAGCGATAGCCAGCCAAGGTTCATGCGAAAGGTCATCCATCTTATCCATATTGGCAATTTTACCATTTGCCAATTGATACTGAGCCTGGCTATCAGGTCTGGCTGAAGCAATTCTCTCCGAAAAGGCTTGCGCTATCAACATTCCTGTGGCAAATGGGTCTATAGGCTTATTTTCAACTTTAATATTAAGTATATGTCTGTAAGCTTTCGCAACTTGCTCAATTTTTTTAAAGTTGTATCGACTTGAAGAGGTGGCCCTAAACCTTCTAAGCCCTTCTATTCTCCTATTGATGTCCAGACTTTCTCCTGGAGGCAGCGGATCTTTTTCTTCTAATACTGCTGCAAGATCTGTTGCCAATCCCTCAAGACCCAAACCCTGACTATATACAAGTAAATGTGCAATTCTGGGATGACAGGGGAAATTATGCAAGGCAATGCCATGGCGGGTGATCTTCCCTTCTGCTATCGCTCCCAGGTGCTCCAAAGTGCTTATAGCTTGTGACCAATTGCCTGGGGGTGGTGGAGTAAGCCAATTTAATTTTAAGGGGTCATTAATGCCCCATTTATAAAGCTCTAGCGCCAGAGAGGTAAGATCAGTTTCTAGAATCTCAGGTTTCCTGAAAGGAAGCAATCTTTCCTGACTTCCCAATGACCATAACCTGTAGCAAACCCCTGGGCTTAATCTACCTGCCCTTCCGGCTCTTTGGGTAGCCGTATCCTGGGTGACAGGTATGGTAACAAGCTTGTTCAAACCTGAGTTGGGATTAAACCTACTGGTTCGCATAAATCCGCCATCTATTACGATCTTTATTCCCTCAATGGTGAGGCTGGTTTCAGCTATAGCGGTGGCCAAAACAATTTTCCTCTTTCCTTCAGGGTGGGGGAATAGGGCTGCTTGCTGTTGATTGAAAGCCAACTGGCCATACAGTTTATAAATAGCAAGTTGGGGATACCTTTGCGCTAATATTTGTGCGGTCTTATTTATTTCTCCTTGTCCAGGCAAGAACACGAGCAAATCTCCATCATGCTCTGCTATGGCTTCTTTGATTGTATGGCTGATACTTTCCGGTAAAGCGTATAAATCAGTCCCTTCTCGATAATTGATGGTCACAGGAAAAGCCTTTCCCATACTTTCGACCAAGGGTGCTTTGAGATTGGCGGAAAGGTCTTTGCTATCAAGGGTAGCAGACATTATCAACAATTTCAGGTCTGGCCGTAGCACTTGTTGGATTTCCCTGCTTATGGCCAAACCTAGATCTGCATGGATACTTCGCTCATGGAATTCATCGAATAGGATTAGGCCGACTTCTTCAAGCGCATTGTCTTCTTGCATCATTCTGGTCAAAATTCCCTCAGTAATGACTTCTATCTGAGTTTGTTTTCCCACACAAGTATTGAATCTTACCCGATAGCCAACTCTTTCTCCTACCCTTTCATTTAGAATTTGAGCCATTCGCTTTGCAATACTAATGGCAGCAAGTTTTCTTGGTTCAAGCATTAATATTTTCTTTCCCTGAAGCCATGGTTCATCCATTAAAGTCAATGGTGCAAGCGTACTTTTACCAGCACCTGGCGGAGCATGTAAAAGAAGGATAGGAAATAACTGAAGTTGTTTTTTTAATTGAGGGATTACCTCTAAAATGGGTAGTTGGGGAAAGGCCTTCAAGTGTAATTGTTTTTTTTAAAGGTAAAAAAAACAAGGCGGTCTAGAAAGTTAATTTTAATAGTAGGAAATATGAAACGAAGCCTTTTGCAAAAAATGGGAAGAGTATTAAATGATTATAGAAAATCAAAGACAAAAAAAGAGGTTGTTTCTTATTAAGATACAACCTCTTTTTTTTAATTATTTAATGGATGCCTTTGCGCGTCCATATTCCCATTTTACTTCTAGACCATCTTCTAAAACATTGTAAACAAGATTTTCTGTCAAGCTATTGGTTTGACTAGAACCTACAGATACTCTCAAAGCATCTTGGCTTTCATCGTATTTGGTTCCCCATTGTCCGGTTTGTTTATTGAAAATAAAGGTGCTGGAATTCTCTCCTGGAATAATAAAGAAGCTGTATTTTCCGGCAGATAATTTTTTACCTTCAATTTCAATATCTTTACTGGTTTCAAAAATCGTAGCCTCATTAGCGCCAGCTCTCCAAACCTTCCCCAATGGAACAAGATCACCAAAAATAGTCCTTCCTTTAACGCCAGGACTACTGTAGTTGACAGTAATTTTAGCATCATTAATGGTGCCTTCAGCTGTTTTAGCAGGGCTGGCTTTTTTCTGAGCATTTGACATAAAAGCTACGGATAGCATCAGTAGCGTTGATAGGCCTAACATTTTAATAGTTGATGATTTCATTTTTTGGTTGTGATTTAGGTTATAATAATTGAATAACTAAATGAACGGACAAAATCGAAATTTGTTTTTACACCATTAAATTTTCACCCAAGCTTGTTTTTTGTGGCTTTCGATAATGCGTTCACAAATGAGCAATTCTCTGTGCCCGTCTGCAAAGGTTGGGAAACTTGGGTTTTCTGGTTGTTTGCCTTCTATTACCGCAGCGTATACCTCTTTGAACATTTGCTTTGTAGTATCAGGGAATCCTTCATTGTGTCCTCCTGGGAAGCCTATAAGTTTAGCCGCTTCAGGACTGAATAAAGAAGGATCTTTCATCAGGTGTTGGTTGGCAGTTTCTCTTTTACCAATCCACATTTCATTTGGCTTTTCGCTACACCATTCAAAATTGGCTTTGGATCCTGCTATTTCAATGTTTAGCCTGTTTTTTCTTCCAGCATTGACCTGACTGACAGTTACTGATCCTTTATTGCCATTGTCAAATCTCAACATGACCGTGGCATGGTCTTCGGTATTTATAGGAACCTCGGCATAGTCAGATTCATCAAGGCTTTTACCACTATAGGTTTCTATGGCTTTAAGCGGTTTTAATCGGGTTTTATGGACTGTAGAAAAATCAGCCATTACTTCAGTGATTTTTAAACCTGTTACATATTCTGTCAAGTCCAAAAGATGAGACCCTATGTCAGCAATCGCTCTTGAGTCGCCTGATTTATCAGGTTCCAAACGCCAATTATAATCTGTTTTTAAAAACAACCAATCCTGTAAATAGGAACCCATAATGGAATAAATATCTCCTAATTCACCACTTTCCCTCATGGTTTTCATTTGTCTCACCATAGGATAATACCTTAGGTTAAAATGGACAGCATTGACCAACCCTGTTTTTTTAGCAAGTGCCACTAATTCTTCAGCGTCTTCGATTTTGGTGGCAAGTGGTTTCTCGCATACCACGTGTTTTCCTGCTTCTAAAACAGCTTTGGATTGGCTATAATGCAGGAAATTTGGCGTGCAAATATGTACTACTTTAATCTCCTCATCCTTAAGCATGTCTTCGAAAAGCATGGCCTTTTCTATTCCTAATTGGGCTGCCTTTTCTTTTGCCAGTTCTTCACTAACCTCACAAAGGGTAGCGACTTCAATATTAGGGTTTCTTCTTAGCGCTTCAATATGGGCAGGGCCAATAAATCCTGTGCCTACAACCGCTACTTTGATTTTTTCCATAAGGTTAATATCTTCGGTTTATTTAAAAGGTTAGCCCTAAAGATAGAAGGTACATTTGTATTTTTCAATGGTTCATTGTTTTTACCTGCATTGTTTTTTAAGCTGGAATAGGCAATTGGAGTTACAGTGGTGTGGATAATCATTAGAAAATCAAATGTTTTGGCGGTAGCGATATAGTAGGGCTATGCAAGGTTCAGAATGGCAATTTAAAATTGCTTTTTATTTCACAAAAAATGAGGTGCTGTAGTTTTTGATTGCCTTTAAATTGTCTCAATAGCCATGAATTTTTGCCTTATTGACAATTTTTCTAGGATAAAAACTTTCAATTAAACTTGTGAAATTGTTATGATCGAGTAATTTTGTTACTCCCACAATGTGTGTTATGTGGCGAAGCTGTGAGGGAGTAGAAGCACCCTGTGTTTAAGTGTGGCTATATTTGTTTTTTGCTTCTAGTAATTTGCATTTTGTATTAATTTTTTCTTACGTTCGATTGTTACACCGTATTGTTAGACGCTCTCATTACATCCAAAACCCGTATTAAGTTATTGGTGAAATTTTTTTCGAATTCGAAAAACCGAGGATATTTAAGAGGTTTGGCAGAAGAATTCGGAGAATCAACCAATTCGATAAGAATTGAACTTAACCGCCTTTCTAAAGCTGGGTTGATCAATTGGGAAAATGAAGGAAAAACCAAAAGTTACCAAGCGAATACAATTCATCCACTTTACCAAGAGCTTAGAAGTATCGTAAGCAAATATTTAGGTTTCGATACATTAATTGAGCAAGTTGTTCAAGGATTAGGGAGTGTAGATAAGGCTATCATTCAAGGTGATTATGCGGAAGGTAAAGATACTGGAACCATAGAATTGACCATAATAGGAAGCTCAATAGATTTGGATTACCTCGATTTTTTAATCAATAAAACCGAAGAAAAGATCAATAGAAAATTAAAAGTGAAGGTGCTAGAGAAAGCACCCAGTGAGGGTGTGGAGGGGTTGGTAGTTTACGAACAAGTGCAAAGATGACCGATCCAAATAAAATATACCTTTCTGTTGTAATTCCGGTGTTCCAGTCTGAGGCAGGCTTAACAGAATTAATTGATAGATTGAAGCTTGTTTTGTTTTCAATTAGTTCGGAAGTGGAATTGGTTTTGGTGGATGACGGAAGCAGCGATGGAAGTTGGGATATAATTGCTAAAGCTGCATCAAAAGATTCATTTGTAAAAGGGATTAAATTTAGTCGGAACTTTGGACAGCATCATGCCATTTCGGCAGGCTTAGAGCTGGCTCAAGGGGAATGGACTGTTGTGATGGACGCAGACCTTCAAGACCTTCCCGAAGAAATACCCATGATGTTAACCAAAGCGCAGTTTGGTTATGATGCGGTCTTGGCCAGAAGAACAGGAAGAAAAGAAGGTTTGGTAACGAAGATTTTATGCGTTGTGTATTATAGGGTATTTTATTATATGTCTGGAATCAAGCAGGACCCAAGCATTGGTAATTTTGGTATTTATAATAGAAAGGTGATTGACAGCATCTTAAAGATGAAAGAAAGCAATTGGTATTTTCCGACCATGGTTCACTGGGTGGGTTTTAAACAAAGCACTTTTAATGTAACGCATGGCAGATCGACCAACAAAAAATCTAATTATATTTTCAGTTCTAAATTTCGGTTGGGCTTAAATACACTACTTGCCTTTTCGGACAAACCTTTGCGATTAACTGTTAAATTAGGCCTTTTGGTGGCTTTTATTGGGTTTTTGTTTGCATTGATCACTATGATCCGCTACTTTACAGGAACCATTGAAGTACAGGGTTATACAAGTTTGATTGTATCCCTTTGGATACTCTTTGGTTTTTTATTAACGACCATCGGAATAGTTGGACTATATGTTGGAAAGACTTTTGAAGGAGTTAAGAAACGCCCACGTTATATTGTAGACCAGAAAACTTGATATGATAAAATTCCTACCTTTTGATACTTCTTTATTTGGATACAGAGTAGGCAAACTTCAGCTGGGTAGATGTCTTCCTGATTTGGATAGG
This sequence comes from uncultured Cyclobacterium sp., assembly GCF_963977555.1. GTDB lineage: Bacteria > Bacteroidota > Bacteroidia > Cytophagales > Cyclobacteriaceae > Cyclobacterium. The sequence goes on from NZ_CAXBPD010000019.1 coordinate 126,832, forward strand.
GTAAATAGTCAAGCTGAAAATTTTGATTTGATTTATGTAATGGGGAAGCCCGGATTAGTCAAATTAGGAGGATGGTCTCCCATCAGTACCCGGGTTGATTTGGTCAAAAATATAATAAAATCGGATTTAGTAAAAGTTCCTGCTGTTGATGAGGAAGTTGAAATTTCAGAAATGGTTATTTCAGGTAACCTTTCCACCTCGGATAAAAAGGAACTTAGAGAGCTTGTTTTTACTAGCGGGCAATGGTCCAGGTTCAAACAAGATTTGCTATTGAAAAACCAGGAATACGAAAAGTTATACAGTACTTGGTGGGATACGATCAAAACAGAAAAACACAAAGTGGTAGTGGCAAGAATTTCCGGTAAACTGGTAGGGTTTATTACTTTTAAGTTACTTCGGGGAAGAGGACATGTAGCTCTTTTTGCTGTTAAAGGCAGTGAACAAGGAAGAGGAATAGGCAGACAATTGATGCGAGAGGTATTTATTATCCTTAATGCCTGCGGGTTTAATTTGATAAGCCTTTCCACTCAAAAGGCCAACGAGAGAGCGATGGATTTTTATAAAAAAAATGGTTTTCAGCCGATTAAAGAAACTTTGATTGCACATTGGCGACCAGGTTTAGAACCTCAAAAAGTCCACTAAACCTTGCCGGCTAATTTTTATGAGGTAAAGCCATATACTTCTGAGTTGACAGAGGACTGGAAGAGCGTTCTCCTAATGGCGACCAATGCCACATTAATGCATGACAGGGCGTTCTTAGACTATCATCCCAGTGGTAAATTTCAAGATTGTTCGGTAATAGTATACAAAGACAATGCTCCAGTTGCCGTATTTTCTGCCCATAGGAAAGGAAAGTTGGTTTATTCCCACAAGGGCTTAAGTTATGCTGGGTTGATTCATAAGCCTAGCTCTTTTAACCAAAAGCTGAATTGTTACCAATACTTGCTGAAATACTATGATTCATTGGGTATTAATACTTTACAGATAAAAGAAACACCTTCTATATACGATTTTAACCCTAATGAGTCTACCGCTTATATCATGCATTTGGCTCAGGGCGAAATTATACAAATGGAGCTTTCTTTGGCCATTAAATTGCCATTAAGGGTAACCAATAAAGGAAGAAAAGCCAATATAAAACAGGCCAACCTAGCTAAACTAGAAATCATTGAATCCAAAAATCCCAATATATTTTGGGAGGAATTGCTTCTGCCAAATCTTGAAAACAGGTACGGTAAACAACCCACCCATTGTAAAGAGGAGATGGCATTTTTAATGGGGAAATTCCCTCAAAATATAAGACAATTCAATGTTTACAAAGACGATCAAGTTTTAGCTGGCGCAACAGTATACTTAACACCGAATTGTCTACATACTCAATACCTGGCAAGCAATAGGCAGGGGAGAGAGCAGCATGCATTAGATGCCCTAATCCAATACCTCTGTGAAAATTTTGCAGGGAAGAGACAGTTTCTTGATTTCGGTCATTCCAATGAAAACCAGGGATTAAACATAAACAGGTTCCTTTTTAAGTGGAAAGAAAGTTTTGGTGCCAATTCAATTGTTCACAATCATTTTCAGGTCCCGGTCAGTGGTTGGAAAAGGCTGGAGGACGTATATAACTATACCAGTTAGTGGGATTTATGCCTAAAAGATCTTTGGTTTCAGAGAGCAGGTTGAAACAGTTGCAGCAGCAAAATGCCAGGTACATCATCTCCTGTTATCAAAATGAATTTTATTGTGAAAATCATCCCGATGGAAAATGTACCCGTGGCTTCTTTTCCTTATTTCTGCAGGTAGTTTATGGAATAGGCTTTGCTAAACAACATGGAATACCATTTTATGTGGATTTTGGCAATTTAAATTATCCTTACTCTTCAAGAAAAGAGGAGAGTACATTTAAAAACTTTTGGGAGGAATTATTCACTCAACCATCACTTACGAATACAGATATTCAGGTAATAAATAAGCAGTTCGAGGTATATCCTTTGCGTATCTGGAACAGGGATCATTTACGAGAATTAAATGCATTGGTGAGTACGGGGATCAAATTCAATGAAGCTTTGAAAACTAAAATTGAAGAGATCAAAATAAATATGGCTAAATTGAGGACTTTAGGGGTTCACTTTAGAAAAACGGATCATTTTTTAGAAGTTCGACCAGCCAGTAATGAAGTGTTTTTTAGGCAGATAAAAAATAAATTACCAGGATATGACCAATTATTTGTGGCTACAGATGATTGCAATATATTGGAAATATTAAAAAAGAAATTTCCAGAAAAAATTTGGGCACATGACTGTGTCAGGTCTACAGGATCACTTTCCATTCACCACAATGAGGAGCATAAAGACGGGGTGGTATTGGCCAAAGAAGCTTTATTGGATTGCATTACCCTTTCTTATTGTGATGAACTTATTTTGTCTCCTTCAAACCTCTCTTATGCAGCCTTGGTTTTTAATCCTGAAATAAAGTACTCGATTATTGAAAGCAAGGTAGCTACCTGGAAAAGGTTAAAAACCTTATTGGCGTTTCACCTGAACAGGCTAGGAATTAGAAAATGGTAAGGAATGATCGAAATCTATCCTGAAATAAATAAAAGTGAAAATCAATGTCCCAGGTGTGGGACTTTGGGACGGAGCAATGGGAAGTTGTATTTTCAGGGTACGCATTGTTTATCAAACCAAGTTTGTTCTGATTGCAGCTTAGAATTCTACAGCACCCTGCCCATTGGGCACGCTTCACTTTTTCCAGTTGCCTTTAGCCTAGACGGACAATACCATCAATTCAATAGAGAGGAAGGATCCTGGATGGCAGAACCGCTTATCAATTCTTTTCAGAATCCACCTATTAAAGAGGTTCCTATTCAGCTTTTACAACCTTCATCAGGGGGAGACCTACTCCTAATCAATTGCCTGGACAGTTGTTTTGGACATGTTTTTACCAAGATATGGAATGTTTATTTGCTCAAAAAACAGTTCCCAACCAAAACATTGGCCGTGTTGCTTCCTGAACGTTGCAGATGGCTTATCTCTGATAAAGAGGTTGAGATTTGGTCGGTAGCCTTGCCTTTGGAAGAATTAGGAAAAGGCGTTCATGGATTAGATTTATGGGTTAAGCAACAATTTAAGCGGTTTCATTCGGTGGCACTCAGTGTGGTACCAGTGCACATTGATCAAGAGCAACTGGATTTTAGTCAAATTCTTCAGGTGAGCCCTTTTGAGTTAGAAGAATTTGACCGGCTACCATTACAGCTCACATTTATCTGGCGCTCTGATCGGTTTTGGCTAAATAGCAGAGGATTGGATCTGCTTCATAAGGCATCTATTAAATACAATTTTCAGAATTGGGTGGAGGACATTTTGCAGCACAGGCAAGGTAGTTTATTGAGGCGGCTAGTTAAAAGAGTCAGAAAATCCTTCCCGAATGTAGCTTTTTATGTCACCGGAATAGGTAGGGACGGGAAATTACCCCATGGATGCCATGACGAGCGTGTAGAGAAAATGCAGGAGTCCGTAGAACGAAGGTGGAATGAGATTTATCGGGGAAGTCATTTGGTTATAGGAGTACATGGTTCGCATATGATGATTCCGACAGCCCTGGCTGCTGGGTTTATTGAAATACTTCCCAGGCATAAAATAGACCATTTGACAGAGGACATTGCACAATCTTATAACAGTAGGTTAAGTCATTTTTTAGGGAGGTTTGTGGATGAGTTTTCTTCTCCTGACTTAGTGGCTGAACATGTAGTGAGTATGGTAAAGGGCTTTGGAAAGGTTTATCAAAATCTTCAAATTTAATTGGGAAAAAACTTAATTGTTAAAGGTTTAACGTAACCTTTTTGTTATACAATTTTTTACTTTTCATTTACATTAAAAGCGAAATAGAATTAATGATTTTAGACAAATTAAATTTGGAAGTCAGTGTTATTTAATTCATACGAATTCCTTCTTTTTTTTCTAGTTGTATTCCTGTTTTATTGGTTTGTTTTTCAAAAGAAGCTGAAAGCACAAAATGCTTTCATACTGATTACCAGTTATGTATTTTATGGTTGGTGGGATTGGAGATTTTTGGGATTAATATTATTTAGTTCAATAGTAGATTTCATTTGCGGCCTGAAAATTGGTAAGGAACAGAATTCTTTTAAAAGAAAGGTTTTTCTTGGTATTAGTTTGGGTGTAAACCTTGGCTTATTAGGGTTTTTCAAATACTTCAATTTCTTTATAGCGTCCACAGTAGACCTAATAAATGCAATTGGTTTTCAGGCGAGCCCTTACACTTTACAATTGATTCTTCCTGTAGGTATAAGTTTTTATACTTTCCAGACCATGAGCTATACCATTGATATTTACAAAAGACAAATGGCACCCAGCAAGGATCTAGTAGCTTTTCTTGCATTTGTGAGTTTCTTTCCTCAACTCATGGCAGGGCCAATAGAAAGGGCCTCTAATTTATTGCCTCAATTTTTAAAAAGTAGAAATTTTGATTATAGATTAGCCATGGATGGAATGCGACAAATCCTTTGGGGTTTCTTTATGAAAGTGGTGATTGCAGACAATTGTGCTGTGTTTGTTGATCAGGCCTTTAAAAATCCAGAAAGTCAACCTTCCTCGAATTTATTGATAGGAGCTGTTTTTTTCAGTTTTCAGATTTACGGGGATTTTGGTGGGTATTCCAATATTGCTATTGGAAGCGGTAAATTGCTAGGCTTTAAATTAATGCAAAACTTTGCTTTCCCTTATTTTTCCAGGGACATTGCAGAATTTTGGAGACGATGGCATATTTCCTTATCCACATGGTTTAGAGATTATGTTTATATTCCATTGGGAGGGTCAAAAGGATCAAAATACTTAAGCCTCAGGAACATCTTCATCATCTTTCTTGTTTCAGGCTTTTGGCATGGTGCCAATTGGACTTTTATTGCTTGGGGTGGCATTCATGCGCTTTTATTTGTTCCACTATATTTATTGGGTAAGAACCGGTTAAATATAGGCGTGGTAGCCGAAGACAGTATTCTCCCTAGCTTTCGAGAGTTTAGTCAAATGTTGTTAACTTTTACATTGGTTACTATAGCATGGATTTTATTTCGCGCTTCTAGCATATCAGAGGCCTGGAATTTTCTGAGCCATTTATTTACCGTATCCCTGTTCAGTAAACCACAAATGGATATTAGAGTGTATTTATTTATAGCTTTATGCCTGATTTTTCTACTTCTGGAGTGGTTTGGAAGAAGAGAGGAATTTGCCATTCAGCGAATGTTTTTATCTCAACCTTCATGGTTGAGGTATGGCTTGTATTATGGATTGGTGATGGCCGTATTTCTATTTGCTAGAAAGGAACAACAATTTATATATTTTCAGTTTTAGGCATGAATCGATTTATCATAAAACTCTTAATTTTTTCCATATTTCCAATAGGGACACTTTATGCTGTGTTTTTATTAGAGAACGGTACTGCAGATCCTTTTTACCAAAGATTTACGACTCCTAAGCAACATGCGTTGATACTGGGCAATTCGAAAGCTGCACTAGGAATTTTACCTTCGATATTAAATGATCGACTAGGTGAAATTTATCCAGCTAAACTTTACAATTATTCATTTACCGTTTATAATTCTCCCTATGGACCTGCCTATCTGGAAAGTATTAAAAATAAATTGGCCAACTTTGAAGGTAATAGATGTTTTATTATAACAGTTGATCCATGGAGTATTTCAAGTGATATTAAAGATCCAAATAATCCAGATAAGTTTGCTGAAAATGAAAGGTTTATTTCCAATGTAAAAAATGTCAATGTATCACCTAATCATGAATATCTTAAAGAATGGTTTTCAAAATCCTATTATGAAATAGTTTTACTGAGATTCAAAAATAAATCGTGGAAATTGCACAAGGATGGGTGGTTTGAAACTATAGGGGCTATTAGGGAAAGTACTATTAATAAGAATAGAGATTTTATGGTGACTTTTTACGAAGATTATTTAACAAAATATAGTTATTCAAGCAAAAGGTATGAATACCTTCAGGAAACCATATCTTATTTAAAATCAAGAGGCGCTGTTTACCTGGTAAGAATGCCTTTACATCAAGATATTTTCGAAATTGAAAATAAATTGGATCCAGAATTTAATGCCAAAATGATAAATTTGGCTGAACAATATAATTTGATTTATTTTAATTTTAACGAGCTATCAAAAAGTTGGAAATTTACAGATGGTTTACATTTGACAGTTGAATCTGCCAAGGATTTATCAAATTTACTTTCTGATAATATTTTATTGAATAATTAATAAAAAAAAATTAGCAGATCTGTATATGAAAATAGTATTTATATTTATAAATTCATTTTTTTCAATTGAATAATGTATCTCAATATTTTTAATCAATTATAATGTCAACTTTAATCATTAATAATATTATATAATCGATTGAGTTTTATAATTAAGAAAAAAAAGTTGATCTTTATTCGAAAAAGCATTTTATATCAAAAATTAAAAAACGCCTATTTAAGGGTTAGACCAGTCTTAAGGTATTACTTCAATAAGAGAGGGAGGGATAAAATATTTGGAGAAAATATAATTTTCATATATAATCATATTCCTAAATGTGGAGGAATTAGCTTTTTGGTGACACTAAAAGAGTTTTTTTGTCTAATTGAGGATTACCCACCACAGGTGTTTTATTTTGATAAAGAAAATGGTAAGGAAGAATTAAAACGATTTGAATTTAATACTCCATATTATTTAAGGTTAAAACCTTATCAAGTTCTAGCCGGAAATTACTTTTCTCCTATGTATAGTTTAAGTACAAGATACCCACAGGTTCTTCAAATCCAAAGAATTAAATTATTGATATTTTTATGAGATCCTTTGTCTCATCGGATTTCATTATATTCGTATAGCCAACAAAAAGGTCATAATTATGCGAAAGGTTATTCGTTGGATGAGTTTCTTTTAAAAGAAAGGAATTATATTGCTGGGTTTTTAAATATGGTCCTGATAATTATCAAAAGGTTTTAGATCATTATTTATCATAGGAAATATGAAAATTCTTAGTGATTCGACTCAAATTTATTCTGGTCTATTTAATATGAAATTGAATAGACCAATTCCTCAATTGAATCAATCCAATTCTTCAAGATTCTATTTCTAATGAAACTATAAATAAGTTTAAGAAAAATAACAAGCTGGATTAATTGATATTTTCATACTCTTTAGGTTTTTTAGACAAAAGAATGGTGAGTAAAAGTGATAATTTAAATTGATTTGTATTTATAAATTTAATTAAAAATTAAATCTTGGAAAATTTGAAAACAAAACTTAAAATATTTGTCAAACGGTATTTTTATTATTTCACCTATTTTTATCAACATTTAGGGAACAAAATGCTGATTGCTTTTTTTTTGAGTATGTGCGTTGCTCTAATGGATGGATTAGGATTGACTATGTTTCTTCCATTGCTAGAACTAATAGATGGTGGAACTAGCCAAGGAGAAGGTTTAGGGGGACTTGGGTTTGTTGTTGATTGGTTGAAAAGTATTGGTTTGGAATTAACCGTGCCTGTGGTATTATTGTTTATGGTATCTTTTTTTATTATCAAGGGTGGGTTTAAGTTTATTGAATCCTACTATGCTACATTATTGCGTAGGAATTTCATAAAAAAGCTTCGCTTTTCAACAGTCGACTTACTAATTGGCTATAATTTCTTACACTTTACCAAGGCAGATTCGGGTAGAATTCAAAATACTGTGAGTGGTGAAGTTGTTCGGGTTGTGACTGCATTTAGTAATTATTTTTTTTTCCTTCAGGCAATAGCTATGATTGTGGTATATGTAACAATGGCTATGAATGTTAACCCTCAATTTACCTTATTCGTTGTTTTAGGTGGTTTGCTTTCAAATATGTTATATTCGGTGATTTATAAAAAAACCAAAATTTATTCTATAAAAATTACTGAAAACACCCATCTTTTTCAAGGATTCTTAATTCAATTGGTTGGACATTTTAAATACCTAAAAGCTACTGGTACTCTTAAGAAATATGGTGTCAACCTAAAAGAGAAAATTCAAACCATTGAAGACCAATACATAAATCTTGGATTTTTGTCTTCGGTGGTAACAGCGATTAGAGAACCAATAATTGTTGTAATAGTAATTGGTGTTATTTTGTTAGAAATTTTAGTATTTGGAGGTAGCTTAGGTGCAATACTTTTGAGCTTGTTGTTTTTTTATAGATCGCTTACTTACCTAATGGCATTACAAGGATATTGGAATGAAGTGATGGCCAATTACGGATCTTTGGAAAACATTAAATCGTTTATGAACGAACTTAAAATAGGAGAGGAACATCAAGGCAGTAAAGTTTTCCAAAGATTTCATTATGAGCTATGTTTTGATTGTGTTTGTTTTGGGATTTCCAATCAATCTATTATCAATGATGTATCATTTAAGCTTAAAAAAAACCAAACTATGGCCATTGTAGGTGAGAGTGGTTCTGGTAAAACTACTTTAATGAATCTTATTTCAGGCCTATTATTGCCAGATAAGGGATATATTACAATCGATGGTATTTCTATAGCTGATTTAAACAGAGAAAGCTTACAATCACGAATAGGGTATATTACCCAAGAGCCTGTTATATTTAATGATACTGTGTTTAATAATGTTACTTTTTGGGATAAAGATACTCCAGAAAACAGGGGTAAATGTAGGGAGGCACTTAGGAAGGCATCCGTACTTGATTTTATTGATAAATTGGAAAATAAAGAAAATGAATCATTAGGTAATAATGGAATCATAGTGAGTGGTGGCCAGAAACAGCGGATTGCTATAGCCCGTGAACTCTACAAACAAGTTGATTTTTTGTTAATGGATGAAGCTACATCAGCCCTCGATTCAGAAGTAGAAAAAAATATTCAAATGAATATTGATGCATTAAAAGGTAAAATAACTATAATAATTATAGCACACAGATTGTCAACAGTTCGAAATGCTGATAACATCCTATTATTAAGAGAAGGTATGTTAGAACAGCAAGGCACTTTTTCGGAATTAGTAACAAGTTCTCCTCAGTTTAAAAAAATGGTTTCATTGCAAGAATTTTAGTTTATCCTAGATTAATAATTTAAAATAATTAATAAATGTAATAATTAAGACAATTTCGAAAGAGCAGTTTTATCTGTTTTTTTTGATTCCTAGTTGCTTACATCAATAGTAATTATGATGGATGGTTCTATGGTAGACTCAATTTCTACTTTTAGATCCATAGCTAACATTAGTTCTTTAATTCGAAATTATCACAATCCTAATGAGGATAGAACTTTTATTTTTATTGAAAATTAAATAATATAATTAATATTTTATTAGTTTACATAAGTTTCAGAAATGATATGTTTACATCTATTAAAAAAATGATAATTTCTAAAATTGAAAGACGAAATTATGACATTATTAGAAGTGTCTCCAAAGAAAAGATGCTCGAATTTTTGAAGAAGATTTACCCTAAAAAAACAAAACATGATTTTATTAGAATGGGAGCAAATTTTGATGGCGGGTATTTAGTTCCTGACAACCTATCAGAAATAGGGGCATGCTATTCGCCTGGAGTTTCTGATATTAGTGAGTTTGAAAAAGACTGTATCAATCGAGGAATGAAAGTTTATATGGCAGATAAAACTGTAAGTAAGCCAAACCTTAAAGGCAATAAATTTCATTTTTTAAAAAAACATATCGGATGCATCAACTCCGAAGAGTTCATTACTATTGACAAATGGGTAATAAAAACTTCCAAAAAGTCAGATACTGACTTTCTTCTTCAAATGGATATAGAAGGGTTCGAATATGCTTCAATAATTAATATTTCTGAAAAATTACTTAATAAATTTAGGATTATCATAATTGAATTTCACAGTCTTGAATCAATTTGGCATCCTCATTTTTTTAGTATTATTGAGGTAGCATTTTCTAAACTTCTGGTAAATCATAGTGTTGTACATATACATCCAAATAATAGTTATGGATCAATTGTAAAGAATGATATTAAAATACCTAAAATTATTGAAGTTACTTTTTTGAGAAAGGATAGTGGAGTTTTAGAGGAATATCAGACTAAATTTCCGCATCCTTTGGATAAAGATAATATTAAAGGAAAATCTATGGTTTTATCTAAAGATTTGTTTTATTCAAAAAATGAAAGAATTAAATAAAACATTTATTGTTAAACCTTTCGGTGGTTTAGGAAATAGAATGAGGGTAATTTCCTCATTTTTATTTCTCAAAAAAATGTTTAATGCTAAACTGAAAATAATTTGGTTGGCAAACGATGAATTAAATGCAAACTATTTTGATTTATTTCAAGAACATCCTGATTTTGAGGTATTGAAGGATTTAGGTTCTTTTAAATATGTTAAAACATCTTATCAAAAGTCATTATTTAAGAAGAAAGTAGCAAAGTTAATAAATTTTCTTATAGGTATTGACTATTGTGTATTTGATTCCGATATGCATAAAGGATACGATGAAGTTGTTTCAATTATTAATGATAATAATGTTATTTTCTTTAATACTTGTGAAGAGGTTTATCAATTTAATGAAGGGTTGAGGAGTATTAAAATTAGATCTGATCTAGAAACAAGATTAGCTCGTATTTTAGTTAATTTAAATTTCGACAAAAAAACTTTTGGAATTCATGTTAGAAGAACCGATCATAATATAGCAATCAAGTCTAGTCCATTGATTCTTTTTGAAGAAGTTTTAGATAATGAATTTAAAAATGACTTGGAATTAAAAGCTTATATTGCTTCTGACGACATAAGTGTAATTAGTGAATTAAAATTAAAATATAAAGGTCGAATTGTATTTATGTCAAAAGTTTTTGGAAGAGATACCAAAGAAGGAATTGTTGATGGCCTTATTGAACTATATCTCCTCTCAAAAACTTCTAAAATTTATGGGTCATACTGGAGTTCCTATTCCAAGATAGCAGGCCGTTTATCAGGTGTACCTGTCATTTCTTTACAAATTGAAAATTGATTTTAATTTGACATTTATATATCATATCATTTCTTTTTAATTGAAATTTTAATTAAAATTATATAAAATAATTTATTAATATTATTTATTACTTGGTTTTAAATTTTTCATATGAGGTTGAAGCATTTTATTAATATTTTCATATACAATCGATTATTAGCAATGTTGAATTTTTATTCACCATTCACAAAAATAATTATTGGTAATAAATTTATTAAATGGGATATTGTATTTGACTTTGACAGAACTTTTGAATCTAATTTCCCAATTAACAAGAAATTTAATTTTATTCAAATAGGTGGAAATGACGGCATTAGTTTTGATTCTATATTCGATAAAATTACAAGTAGGGCTTCAAAAGGTATCATATTAGAACCTTCCCCAAGGTATTTTGAACAATTAAAATTGAATTATAGAAATTTTAAATCCATTCTACTTCTTCCCTATGCGATATTCGAAAAAAGTGGAATTTTGAAACTTTTTGAATTGAATGAAATTGGCTTGAAAAACCATCCTGCATGGGCCGCTGGAATTGGTTCTGTAGATATTCAACACCTTACTAATTTAAATGTGAAATTGGAGGAGATTTCAACAGTTAAAGTGGAGGGTATAACTTTTGACTATTTGTTAGAATCATATCCTCAATTTTCAAATGTTGACTATTTGCAAATAGATACAGAGGGGTATGATTTTGAAATTCTTAAATCTATTGATTTTACTAAATTTAAAGCTAAAATGGTTAAGTTTGAATTTAAAAATTTGGCTGAAATTGAGCAAAATAAAGCGATTGCTATTTTTTGTGATGACTACTTTTTATTCAAGGATGAATTGGATTTAGTATGTATTAGAAAAAATTTGAAAATTAAATGCCGAATTTAAAAATCCTAATTATCCCATCTTGGTACCCTACTCCCCAGAAGCCATTAAGAGGCTCTTTCTTTCAGGAACAGGCAAATTTCCTTCAAGGAAAAGAAGGATTAGATTTGCGTGTTTTGTATGGAGAAAAGAAATCTTTTACATTGATCAGGTGGGTTTGGCTGTTCTTAAAATCTTTGTTAAAGTCTGATTGGCCAATATCAGCTAGCAAAATTCAACAAGGACCAGTTGCTTTTGGATTTAATCTTCCAGTTAATAGAAGGATTCCTGATAGACTTCAAAGGTTTTTTGAAATGCAATTGTATCAAAAATCCTTTCAAAATTTTATTGGTTTTAATTGGGTTCCCAACCTAATTCACGCTCAAAGTGGTATGGATGCGGGAATTTATGCACATGATATATCAAAAATTCATAAAATACCATTTGTCATTTTAGAGCACCAGGTTTTTGTATTTCACTATTATTCAAGGATTAGAGCTAAATTGATTTTACATGCTTTTGAAGTCGCAATTAAAACAGCTGCAGTTAGTTTTGATGAACGCCGTCAAGTTTTGATGAATCAGCCAAATTGTAACCCTGAAGTTATCTGGAATTTTGTTGACGAAACAAAATACCAAATCCGATTAGAGGATAGAAAAAAGGTATTTACCATAATTACTATTCTTAATTCATTCCCCATAAAGGGCTTTGACACCTTTTTGGAAGGCATCGCTGAATTAATGAAAATAACTCAGGATTTTAAATTCATTATGATTGGTAAGGGGGCAGATGAAGATTCTAATGATTCAGCTTCCAATATCTTTATTAGAAAAAGTAAAGAACTGGGTATTTACAATTACGGAATTTTTGAACCATTTATTGAAAGAGCTCAAATCTCTAGTATCCTGAATACTTCTCATGTATTTGTATCTCCAACTATTCAAGAGCCTCATGGAATAGCCATTAGGGAGGCCATGATGTGTGGGCTTCCTATAGTGAGTACAGCCAATGGTGGATCAGAAGACAGTGTTAACAAAGAGGTAGGATTAGTGGTTCCGGTGAAAGATTCTAAAGCTTTAGCCAATGCTATTTTTCATATTAAAAGTAATTATTCTAAATACTCTCCCGAAACAATTCGAAAACTGGCTGTAAATCAATGCGGCCGAAATTCTTTTTTAAAAAAAATGATTTCGTTTTACAAAATAAGTTAAGTTGTTTAAGGTCTCTGTAATTATTCCAATTTATAACGTTAGTAGCTTCTTAAAGAAAGCAGTAGAGTCCGCTTTGGCTCAACCAGAAGTAGACGAAGTTATATTGATTGAAGACGGCTCAAAAGATGATTCTTTAAAGGTATGCCGAAATTTAAAAGCGGAATATAATAACATTGTACTTTTAAGACATCCAGAAGGGGAAAATAAAGGTGTTGGTCATAGTAGAAACTTAGGAATTGTAAAAGCCAAAAACGAGTATATCGCATTTTTAGATGCCGATGATTGGTACTTGCCTGATAGATTTGTTGAAGATAAAATACTGTTTAAAAACACTTCCATAATGGCAACATTTTCTTTATCGACTATCCAATATCCTGACGGTAGTAATGAGTTGTTTGGCTGTCAAGAAGATTTTCTTAATACATTACAGTCTGAAAATGTTAAAGAGGTTTATTGTCACATTTTAAAAGGAGATATTATTTTAGGCCATACCAATGCAAATACTTTTAGAAGACAGGTTTTTGATGATGTTGGAATGTTCGATCCTAGGTTACCTTTACATCAAGATTCTGAATTATGGTTTCGAGTGGCTAGAAAATATTTGTTTTTTCCTAGCCAACTTCGAAAACCTGTTTCTGTAGCAAGAAGGCATAAATCTAATCGAATAATTCATCGAAATACGAAATCACTGCTTAAGATGTTATTTGTTTGGATTGATAATATTGGGATAAATAATCTGTATGATTGTGAGTATAGGAGCCTAATATACTTTTTTGCCAGATCTCAGACCAATTCTATTAGAATTAACTTTTTTAGGAAGATATTGTATAAAATTTGGAGAATAAGCTTATTACCAATTAGAAAAGTTTTCGCACAGTTGTTTTATAAAATAATGGCTAAAAAATTTTGATGTACATATCTATTGTTATTCCTTATTATAAGGATAAGGTGCGCTTATTAAATTTATTAGCCCTTTTAGAGCACCAAGAGCTTGGGAAAGAATACTGGGAAGTATTGGTGGTAAATAACGATCCTTTAATACCTTTAAGTTTTCCAGAGGAATTTAATGTTTGCTATACGTTAAAGATTTTGGAAGAACCAACCCCTGGCTCTTACGCAGCAAGAAACATTGGAGTGAAATTTGCAAAAGGTAATATTATTGGCTTTACTGATTCAGATATGCTTCCTGATCCAAAGTGGATTCAAGTTGCATTTAATAGGTTTAAAAATGATGATGAGTCGAAAATTGGAATTTTAACTGGGCCTGTACCCCTTTTTTATAAGGACCCTCAAAAACTTAGTCCAGCTGAGACTTACGAAAAATACACCGGTTTTGATTTCGAAGGCTATGCTAAAGAAGGTGCGTGTGGTGCAGGAAATTGGTTTTCGTATAAAGCAGTACTAAATGAGTTTGGTGGATTTAGAGAGGATTTAAAATCTAATGGCGATACAGATTTATCATTGAGAATATCTTCTAGATACAGCGTTCTTTATATTTCTGAATTAATCAATAGGCATCCTGCTCGTTATTTTACCAAAGATTTGGTTTTTCGATATAGACGGATCATAGGAGGAGCTTATACTCGTAGATTTATGAAAAATAAAATTGGATTTTTAAAATATACTTTAAATTTCGTTTTTAGGAGATATCGCTTTTCTTTAAAAAAAATTTTCACAGTGCCTTTTCATGAATCTCTCAAAATATTTATGGTTTGCAATGCACTCAATTTAGGTGTCATAAAAGAATATTTTATTTTGATTTTAGGAGGAGAGACTAAAAGATGAATATAGTTGTCGAGTAAATGATTTGTTTTAGACGGATGAAAAAAATTGTCTTAAAGTATTGTTTGTGTCTTTTAAAGGCAATTAATGTCTGTGGTAAATAAGTCTTTTGAAATTTCTTAATAATTTAACGAATTTAAAGCAAAATCTATGTTGGTAGGTTTAAAAAGCAAGGTGTTCAAGTTTTTTGTTGAAAAATACAATCTTATGGTACGGCCAAAATTTGAAACTATGCCATTGCCAAAAATTGAAGAAGAGCATGTCGTTAACCTAAGGGCTTTGGTCAGCAGAGAAGCATTGTTGGAACGCCTACCTAAAGGTGGTGTAGTGGCGGAATTAGGAGTAGATTTTGGAGGTTTTAGTGAAAAAATTCTCCATTTTAATAAACCGGCTAAGCTACACTTGATTGATGTGTGGCAAAGTAAACGCTATCCTGAAACACTTTTTCAGAAGGTTAGTCAAAAATTTTCAAAACAGTTAGATTCTGGTCAGGTGATTATCAATAGAGGTTATTCTACAGATGTAATTAAGGACTTTGAAAATGAATATTTTGACTGGATTTATATAGATACGGCACATTCTTATAAAGTAACTAAATTAGAGCTTGAATTGTACAGACCTAAAATGAAAAATGGAGGTATAATAGCAGGTCACGATTTTATTGTTGGAGAAATAGATGTCCCTTGGAAATATGGTGTCATAGAAGCTGTTTATGAATTTTGTAAAGAATACAATTGGGAAATTATTTATTTGACTATGGAAAGAGAGATTTCCCCAAGTTTTGCCATAAAAGAAATTTCTTAATCACTAAGCAAATTATTTTGGATCCCTTAGTATCAATTATCATCCCTGTTTACAATAAATCATCCTTTATCAAAGAGACTTTGGATTCTGCATTCGGTCAGACTTACCCGAATATTGAGGTTGTTTTAGTCAATGACGGTTCGACGGATGATTCATTGGTTATCTTGGAGGGATATAAGGAGAAGTATCCAGATAAGGTCGTTTTAATCGATCAGGTAAATGGTGGAGTATCCCAAGCGAACAATGTAGGGATTCAAGCAAGCCAAGGAGAGTATCTTCAGTTTTTGGATGCAGATGATTTATTGTCACCTGATAAAATAGAGAAGCAAATATATTTGTTAAATGGTCAATCTCCGGCAGTCATTTCTTCGTGTGAATGGGTTATGTTTAAAGAAAAACCATCTGAATATTTCTGTATTCCTTATGGAATTTTTAAAGATTTTGAATCGGGTATAGAATGTGTTTTGAGATTTTGGAATCAACAAGAAATGATGCAGCCTGCAGCTTATCTTTCCCATAGATCTTTAATAGAAAAAGCAGGAGACTGGGATGAATCCCTAATTATCAATCAGGATGGTGAATTTTTTTTAAGAATTTTGCTTCACGCAAATGAAGTTCTTTATGATCCACATGGCAGGGTTTATTACCGACAACCCGGATTATCCAATGTTTCCCAGCAGAAGTCTGAAAAAGCATTTATTTCACTTTTGAATTCTTACCAAACTTATGAACTGAATGTGCTTTCTGTAGAAGACTCAGATCGGGTTAGAAAGGCCTTAAAGAAAGTTTATCAAAAATTTATATATGATTGTTTCCCTAAATACCCTCATTTAATTGCGAAAGCAGAGGGGCTAATGAAAAGTTTGGGAATGCCTGAAAAAACGTACATTGGAGGACCAAAATTTCAGCAAGTTTCTAAAATATTGGGATTTAAAAATGCTCTTCGATTAAAAAGATTTATGGGTTAACAAACTTCCGTAATAGGATTTACCGTCATTGCGAGGGGCAAGTGTAAGAGATATTTATTTTAATCGGTAAGGTCCCGAAGCAATCCCCTAAAGCAGAGAGATTGCTTCGTCGTTCCTCCTCGCAATGAATTGTGTATAATATCAAGTTTTAGTTCAAAATTTTATTTTG
>NZ_CAXBPD010000020.1:0-125576 GCF_963977555.1 uncultured Cyclobacterium sp.
AGTGGCAAAATAAAATTTTGAACTAAAACTTGATATTATACACAATTCATTGCGAACCCTTTTTTCGGCTCAGTTCGTTTGCTCCCTGAGCTTGTAAAAGGTGTTATCTGAGCTTATCGACGGCTGGTAGAAACAAGGATCACGAAGTCTATTTTTATTCCGGAAGAAATTGAAAAAGGCTTGAAAATGATTTTTCTAGCCTTTTTATGGTAATTGTTGGTTTACGTTTCTATTTTATTTTCCACAAGAACTGTTCGTAGCCAGCAGCTTTCATGTCTTCCTTAGCAATAAATTTCATGGCAGCTGAATTCATACAATACCTTAAACCCGTAGGTTCGGGACCATCGTTGAATACATGCCCAAGGTGGGAATCACCAAATTTACTTCTTACTTCTACCCTTACCATTCCATGGCCTCGATCAGTAGGTTTTTCCAAATACCTTGCATCTATAGGTTTGGAAAAACTTGGCCAGCCTGAGCCTGATTCATATTTATCACTTGAACTAAATAATGGAGCGCCAGAGACAATGCATACATATATACCTGACTCTTTATTACCATTATAAGTATTGTCAAATGAACGTTCTGTAGCATCTTCCATGGTTACCTGATATTGAAGAGGGGTTAATTTTTCTTTCAGGTCTTTTTTTGACGGCTTTGGATATTTACCTTCTTTTGGGATTTCCCAATGTTCACTGATAAAACGGTCTCTGCCAGACCCTACCCTGTATGATTTGTAGGCTGCAGGTTCTTTTTTATAATAATCCTGATGATAATCTTCAGCCGGATAAAAATTAGTGAACTTGACAATAGGAGTAGCCACAGGTTTATCAAAAATTCCAGAATCGTCAATTCCCTCTTTAAGTGATTGGGCTACTTTCTTTTGCTTATTATCGTGGTAAAAAATCGCAGATTGATATTGGCTTCCTCGGTCATAAAAACTACCACCATCATCTGTTGGGTCATATTGTTGCCAGAAGATATCAATAACTTCGCTGTAACTGATAACGTCCGGATCAAAGGTTACCTGAACGGCCTCTTTGTGGCTGGTTTTGCCAGAAGAAACCTGCTGGTAAGAAGGGTTTTTCTCTTTGCCTCCTGCATAGCCAGAAACTACGGAAACGATGCCATCAATACCTTCAAATGGAGATTCAATACACCAAAAACAGCCACCGGCAAAAGTAGCTTTTTCAGTGTTTCCAGGATAAGACACTAAATTAGCTGTTTTATTATTTTCAGCGGATTTCTCCGATCCATTGCACGAGGTAACGGCGATTAAAAGTAGCGAAAAAGCCGCTACCATTGATTTTATGGGATAATTCATAAATAAATAATTTTTAAATCCAGACTAAAAACGGGATAAACGCAAGAATTGTTCAATAAAGATTTGCTAAGCCATAAGAATGGGAAGTTTATTTTAATAATTCCTCACTGTTAATCAACCTAGGCATTCACTCCATAACATACGTTAATCAACGGCATTAAGGTTTAAAACATCAAGTAAAACCGCTAATTAATCGATTTTAGTAGAGATAAGCGGCCTATTGAAAAAGGGAAACTTTTTTGAAGTTTTCCTGCTACGATTTGTTCAATTCAAACAAAGGTAATGGCATCGTTTTTGAACAATTTGATACAGTTAACTACGCTGGACCATTAGAATGTTTGATGCTAGCGTGTAAATCATTAATGAAATTAAACCAATAGCAATTATGAAATTGAATGCAATTTATTTCGGTACTGGAGCAGCGTTATTCTTAATGTTCTCTTCATGTAGTGAAAACAAATCTGCTGAGGATCATTTGGATAACACAAAGAAAGAGGTGGAAGCAGGTAGCGCTGAAGCCAAAGGAGAATTTGAGGAGACTATCAATTCTTTTGAGAATGAAATTGTCAAAGAGAAAACTGAATTAAAGGAAGAGCTGGAAAAGTTGAAGGAAGAGATAAAGGAAGATAAGATCGAACCAGCTAATTCCACGATTAATGAGTTTCTAGCAATAGCGGATAAAAATATCAGAAATCTTGAAGTTAAAGCCAGGGAGTTTGAAAAAGCTTCAGATAAACGCAAGGTTCAAATCAAATCGGAATTCAAAATGCTAGAAAAAGAAGCTGAAAAAACGATTGAAAAGTTAAAGAATGAACTTGATGAAATATAGGTTTTTGTTGCTTTAAAAAATACATATTGGGCTATTCTCCTATCATTAAGGAGAGTAGTCTTTTATTTTGACCCGAAACCTAACTTCGATAATTAGATAGTTAATTTGTATCTTTTTAAATCATATTTAGTGGAATTATGTCTCAATATGTTGTTGAAATGATCAGCACCCATTCTTAATTTTTTGTTAGATGTATTAATGAAACAGAGGTTTCACTTTTATTTCATCCTTTAAGTCCATCAACGAATGAATAGTAGTTGTTTTTTTGAAGAATAAGAATGGTATAATTAGCAATGAGTGATGGGTCAACTTTTAAATTTTATCAAAAAAATTGGATTATCTTTAAATTCGGAGAATGTGATAAGGATAAATAACCTTTTTTAGGAAAAAATTCATTCAATTTTAAGATTGGGCATTACATTTTCCTTATAAAATTGGTCGAAATTAGTAGGTAAAATCCTTTTCGAAGATAAATTAGCATTATGAACGCAAAGACTATTTCTAAACTCAAAATTTTATTGGTTTGTACACTTCTTATTAATTTTATTTCCTGTGGTGGAGAAAAGGATTACCCTGTCTCCGAAAGCATTACTTATGAACAGATTTATGTTCCTGTAATACAGGGGAGTACGACTACTATAGCTAGGTTACAATTGGAATCAAAAAAGGAGGATGTACTTAACAGCCTTGAAGTAGCAATAAACGCAGATAGCGATATAACCGATTTGTCAATAGCTATCGTCCATGAAGATGGGGAAGAAGAAACACTTCAAGGTGAATTTATCAAAGGAGAAAATAGGTGGAAGTTGCTAGAAGAGAAAAGCTTGCTGCGTGGAAACATTGAACTAACTATAAAAGTGACTATCCCTGATAATACACCTCTAAACAGTCGTTTTTCGCTTAATGTACCAATGATTGAGGTTTCTGGGAGTAAAGTAATACCTGGAGGACAGCAAAATTCTTTGGCCTACAGGATTGGTAAAGCACTCCGCGATGAAGGAGACGACGGGGTAGCAGCATTCCGAATTCCTGGTCTCGCCACGAGCAATTCCGGGACAGTGTTGGCGGTGTATGATGTTAGGTATGATGACTCGTCTGATTTACAAGGTGACATAGATGTAGGATTGAGTAGGAGTGTAGATGGAGGCAATACTTGGGAGCCGATGCAAATTATTATGGATATGAATGAATGGGGAGGGTTACCTCAAGACCAAAATGGAATAGGGGATCCTTCCATTTTAGTAGATGAAGCTAGTGGGGACATTTATGTTGTGGCCCTTTGGCTGCATGGTAAACCCGGGACGGCAGCATGGAGAAGTTCAGAACCTGGTCTGAAGCCTGAAGAAACAGGGCAATTGATGATTGTAAAATCTGAGGATGATGGGTTGACTTGGACCGAGCCTATAAATATAACACAACCGATGAAGGATGCTTCCTGGCAATTGTTTTTTAATGGGCCTGGAAAGGGTATCAGTATGAAAGATGGTACCCTTGTCTTTGCTGCACAATATAAAGACCATGAACAAATTCCACACAGTACCATTATCTATAGTCAGGATCAAGGAGAAACCTGGCAGGTAGGCGCTGGAGCAAGATCAAAAACTACCGAAGCTCAGGTCGTAGAATTGTTGAATGGTGAGCTAATGTTAAATATGAGAGACGACAGGGGTGGTTCAAGAGCAGTATTAACAACGCCAGATATGGGTAAAACCTGGCAAGAGCACCCCTCTAACAGAAGCGCTTTAATTGAGCCAATTTGTATGGCAAGTCTTATCAGGTACAACCAAGATTGGTTACTTTTTTCTAATCCAGCGGCCACTGAAGGGAGGTATAATATTACCGTGAAAGCTAGCAAAGATGAGGGGCTAACCTGGCCCGAAGCCCATCAAGTTTTATTGGATGATCAAAAAGGTTGGGGTTATAGTTGTATGACCATGATAGATGAGGAAAATCTAGGAATAATATACGAGAGTAGTCAAGCACATATGACATTTCAGATTTTACCCATATCTGAAATTGTTTCACAAGAATAGCAATCAGAAGCAATCTTAGTCATAACATATTAAAATTAAATAGATTGTAATTTTTGAAAATTTTATTAATTCAAAAAAATCGAAAACAGAATTTTTTGAGAATTAATTGTTTTAATTATAGAAAAAGATTCCATTATGTATCTTTTTTTTTATAAATAGTTATATTTGATAGTCATGCCTTCTTTATATGTAGGGTAATGTTTTAAACTCAATACGTGTTATTTAGAAAATTGTGCTGAACGCAGATTTTGATTTTGATGTGTTTTTTAATTTATCACCCGAATTACTTTGCTTGGTGGGGTTTGATGGATGTTTTGAAAAAGTTAATCCTGCATTTCAAAAAGTGCTCGGCTACACAGAGCAGGAATTGGTGAAAAGACCGCTTAATGATTTTATCCATATTAATGACAAAGCGTCTACTCACCAAATCAGAGAAAATTTAAAAAAAGGCACTTCGTTAAACAATTTTGAAAATCGGTACTTGTCCAAATCTGGAGAAGTATTATGGCTAGCATGGACTTCAAAGCTTGTACCTGAAAAAAAGTTGATTTATGGGATAGCGAGGCTTTTAAGTCCTAAAAAAGAGATGGAGGCCAAGAGGAATGAATTGATTAAAGAACTTTCTAGTACCAATGATAAGCTTAAAAGATTGGCCATCACTATTTCTCATGATCTAAGGTCCCCAGTAAATAATTTAATGGCGCTTATTGAATTGCTGGACCTTGAGAAAATTAAAGACCAAGAAAACCTTGAAATAGTGGACCTGCTCCAAAAATCTACCAAGGGACTAAAAACGCATCTCGACGATTTCCTTACTTCTCTTAAAAAAGAAGAATTGCTGGTTATTAAAGTGGAACCACTTTCTTTTCAAGAAATATTGAATCAATCAACGAGTGCCATCAAATCATTAATCAAAAACTCCAACGCAAAAATTATCGCGGATTTTTCAGAAGCCCCCACAGTAGATTTTAATAAATCTTATTTAGAAAGTCTCTTTTTGAATTTAATTTCCAATTCCATCAAGTATACCAGGCCTGAGATAAATCCTATAATTAAAATACGATCTTACACTAAGGCCGGTATAACCAGACTATCCGTGAAAGACAATGGCATAGGATTCGATATGGAGAAAGTGGAAAAGAAGATTTTCGGATTCGATCAAAAGTTTCATGACAATGAAGAAAGCCAAGGCATAGGTTTGTATTTGGTGCATAATAATGTCACGGCACTTGGTGGTAGAATTGAGGTCAAGAGCAAACTTGATAAAGGAACTGAGTTTGTTATTTATTTCAAAAATAATAGTTAAAAAGCTAGCGAGAAATAAATTACCCCTTTAGTCCAGATGATGTAATGAGCTTAAAGCCTGTCCCAATTTGACGGGAAGTGTAGTCAGTGCAATAAAAATAGGCTGTTTCGAGATTTTAGCCTAGTATCGTTATGGTGAAATTGAAAATAGCAACAAAGTGGCTGGTTTTGACCGCTATACCGGATCAGTACCTAATAGATTGCCTATTGCCTATTTCAGTGTGAAATTTTAGTGCAAATTATTTTTTTAGATTTATTTGGCTCAAAATGATTTATTTTATCTTTAGATCCGTTACCTAGATATATTGTAATGCCAATTGGTACAGAATCACCAAGAATGTCCAATTGGTCTGTATATTTTTGAAGCAACCGAAAATAGCAACGAAGCAGCTAATTTAAAACTGGAATTTTGTAATGGTGTTTTCTGATTCTTCACAGGAAGCGTTTCCATCACGGAATAAAACGGACATGGGACATTTCGGGGTCAAGTGGAAATTTTGTCATTAAATGATTTATGAAAGCAGTTAACCAGATTGTTATTGTAGGTAATGGTATATCAGGAGTTACTTGTGCTCGGCACATTAGAAAGGTAGACCCACATGTGAAAATCATAATTGTTTCAGGAGAAACGGATTATTTTTTCTCTCGTACAGCCTTGATGTATATCTACATGGGGCATATGAAGTATGAACATACCAAACCATATGCTGATGATTTTTGGAGTAAAAACCGAATTGAACTAAAATCTGGTTGGGTGACACAAGTGAACTTTGACCATAAGTCTTTAACTTTTGAAAATGGGGAAGAGCTTTCTTATGATAGATTAGTCCTAGCTACTGGCTCCAAACCTAATAAATTTGGATGGCCGGGACAGGATCTCTTAGGCGTTCAGGGATTGTATAGCATGCAAGATTTAAACAGCATGGAAAAACGTACAAGTGCCATTACCCGAGCGGTAATTGTTGGGGGTGGTTTGATAGGTGTTGAAATGGCTGAAATGTTTGCAACCCGAAAAATCCCAGTTACTTTTTTGGTGAGAGAGAAAAGTTTCTGGAGCAATGTACTGCCTCCTGAAGAAGCTCAATTGGTTGCCAGGCATATTAGAGAACACCATATAGATCTTAGGTTATCGACCGAATTGTCCGAGATTTTAGACGATGGTAATGGTGAGGTAAAGGAGATCAAAACATCGACTGGAGAAATTATTCGGTGTGAGTTTGTTGGTTTAACCGCTGGAGTCAGTCCAAACATTGATTTTTTGAAAAATTCAGGCTTAGAAACCAATAGAGGTATCGTTGTCAATAAAAAGTTTCAAACCAATATTTCTGAAGTTTACGCCATAGGAGATTGTGTGGAATTTAAAGAAGCCCCTGGTCCTGATAGAAAAAACATTGAGCAAGTCTGGTATACGGGCAGAATGCATGGGGAAACACTGGCCTATAATCTTACACATGACATCCAAGTAGATTATAAACCCGGGATTTGGTTTAATTCTGCTAAGTTTTTTGATATTGAGTACCAGACCTATGGATTTTTACCAACTTCTTGGGGAGAGGATAAGTGGTCTTTTTATTGGGAGGAGAAACAAGGGAAAATAGCCATAAGATTACTATTTGACGCAGAAGACCGTATTCTAGCTATTAATGTATTTGGTTGGCGGATGAGACACGAATTTTTTGATACTGCAATTAAGGAAGGTTGGAGCTCCGACAGGGTTATGAAAAATCTAGGAGAGGCCAGCTTTAATCCGGAGTTTTATAAAGACTACCACATGGAAGTTGTCAATAAATACAATCAAGAGAAGGGCAGAAATGTGCAACTTTCTAAAAGATCTATATTTCATAAATTATTTGGATACAACTCATGAAAATGTTACAAAAAATTGGGGTGTTGCTTACCATATTAGGGTTGGTGATTTTCACGGTAATACCTTTTCTGGGTAATTACCAACTAGATGAAGCAACTACTATTGCCAGCACTAAAGACATTCACAGTGAGGCCATGGTAGAAGTACTCAAACCCATGTTTGGGAAAATTTATACTTCCAATATAGCTTTTATTGCTTCCTTTAAGGAGTACTTTAGCACCTATAATGAGGCGTTAAAGAGTAATCAAGAATGGGACAAGGTTATCTGGGATGATTATGCTTTTTCAATCACCAAGGCTTCATCAATGGGCCCAGTAAATGAGCAACCCCTAATTTTCTTATCGATATCCATTGGGCTTACCATTTTGGGAGGTCTTTTATACATTTTACCATTGTATCGCGGTGTTCCGGAAGGCATTAAGAACGATGGTATATTTTTTTCGTCCATGATGGCAAGAGGATGGTTAGGCATGATTACAGGTGCTTACCTTATTCTTTTTTACATCATATTGTACTGGTTTCCAGAATACCTTACCAATTTGGTTTTAATGGTAGACCCTATAAGCGTATTTCTTTCTGGAGGGCCAGCCAGCCAATGGTTTTTATATGGTTTTATTTATTCTTTTGCTATTGTGGTAATGGGACTTAGGATGTTCAGGAAATACAAAGGGAATAATTACCAATTGATTCGAACAACTTCCGTGATGTTTTTCCAATTGTCATTTGCCTTTATCCTACCTGAAATATTAGTTTTATTTAATAAGCCTTGGCATGATTTTAAAAATATATGGCCGCTAGATTATTCCTTTTTCTATGAATATAGGCTGGATGGAATGATCAATTCAGGTGCTCTGGGAATGTTTATGCTTATTTTTGGCATTCTTTTAATAGTGATAGGAGTACCATTGTTTACCTATTTCTATGGCAAGAGATGGTATTGTAGCTGGGTATGTGGTTGTGGCGGTCTGGCAGAAACTTTAGGAGACCCTTATCGTCAATTGTCCGACAAATCTTTAAAATCCTGGCAAATAGAAAGATACCTAGTTCATGGTGTACTTGTTTTTGCTGTCGTTATGACTGGACTCACCATTACCAATTATTTCATGGGCTTTGAGCTATTAGGCCAAGCAACTGATCAATTGCATTCCATTTACGGATTTGCTATAGGTTCCATTTTTGCAGGCGTAGTAGGTACTGGGTTTTATCCATTTATGGGGAACCGAGTATGGTGTAGATTTGGTTGTCCATTGGCGGCTTACCTTGGATTGGTCCAAAGGTTTAAATCAAGGTTTAGGATTACCACCAATGGAGGTCAGTGTATTTCCTGTGGCAATTGCTCCACTTATTGTGAAATGGGAATTGACGTAAGGTGGTATGCCCAAAGAGGCCAAAATATAGTACGATCTTCTTGTGTAGGTTGCGGAGTCTGTTCTGCAGTTTGCCCTCGGGGAGTACTGAAATTGGAGAATGGCGATGAGGAAGGCCGAATCAATGATATGCCGATTATTATAGGCAATGACTCAGTTAAAGCAAAACTATAGAAATGTTGATTAATGTGTTTTTGGTGATATATGGCTTAGCCATGTGTTTCATTTTATTTTACAGCTTTGCGCAAGCAAATTTATTATGGCATTTTTTTAGGTTTAAAGACAATAGAATGCCATTGGTTACGATTGAAAACAAAGCGCTCCCCTTTGTTACCATTCAGCTGCCTGTTTTCAATGAAAAATATGTTATAGAAAGGCTTGTTCATGCCATTGCAAAAATGCAATATCCCAGAAATAAGCTTGAAATTCAGCTGTTGGATGATAGCACTGATGAAACTTCAGCTATCATTAAAAAATGTTTGAAAATGTATCCCAATGTTGACTTTAAGTACATCCATAGGGAAAATAGAGCTGGATTTAAAGCCGGAGCGTTGAAAGAAGGGTTAGAAGTGGCGAAAGGAGAGCTTATAGCCATTTTTGATGCTGATTTTGTTCCAGACCCTCAATTTTTATTAAAAACAGTTGGCCATTTTGAAAATAAAAAAGTAGGGATGGTCCAATCCAGGTGGGGACATCTCAATGAAGGATATTCGCTTTTTACCCGTCTTCAGGCTTTTGCTTTAGATGCCCATTTTATGGTGGAACAGATGGGAAGAAATGCACAAAAGGCCTTTATTAATTTTAATGGAACGGGAGGTATCTGGAGAAAGACCTGCATTCTAGATGCGGGTAACTGGCATGCAGATACGCTAACAGAGGACCTTGATCTTAGCTACAGGGCACAGCAAAGGGGCTGGGAATTTGTATACAGACCTGATGTGGTTTCTCCAGCTGAGTTGCCACCAGTGATGTCTGCTATAAAATCCCAACAATTTCGCTGGACAAAGGGTGGCGCCGAATGTGCGAAGAAACATTTAGGCCATGTTTTGACAGGGGCTTTTCCAATGAAAGTGAAATTACATGCGGCGGCACATTTATTGAATTCAACGATTTTTATAGCCATACTATTGGTTAGTTTGTCGAGTATTCCAGTTTGGTGGGGTTTTTACAAAGGCTTAATTCCTTTGGAATACTTTAAGCTTGCCGCTTTCTTCCTTTTTGGTTTTGTGATCATTGCCTCGGTATACTTTTTTGCAAATCTGAATCTAAAGAAATTCACTTTTAAAAGTTTTTTTAGATTTCTTTGGGAGCTTCCTGTTTTTCTAGCGGTATCTATGGGACTTTCCGTTCACAATGCGCAAGCGGTATGGGAAGGCTTGACAGGGAAAAAGTCACCTTTTATTCGGACTCCCAAATACAACTTAACTTGTGCTGGGAAGAATTGGGTAGGCAATACCTACAATCAATTAAAAATACCTCCTACAGCTTACCTGGAAGCTATCCTAGCAATGGTGTTTAGTGCGATGGTCATTTTCTCACTTTTCACTGCTACCTATGAAATGCTAGTGTTTCACAGTATGCTAGCAGTAGGTTTTACATTGGTAAGTATCACCTCCTTTAGGAGTTATTTGGCTAGCGGTAGATAATTAATAAATAACCAGTTTGTTAAAAAAGTCTTATAATAGATTTTTAGATTCAATTTATGTTGATAGATGTAATCATTCCAGCTTTTAATGAAGCCAATGCCATTGGTAAAGTAATTGCTGATATTCCTGATTTTGTGAGAAACATCATCGTGGTGAACAATAATTCCAAAGATGATACCAAAAAAGTTGGTTTGAAGGCTGGAGCTATAGTCTTGGATGAACCCCAAAAAGGGTATGGCAAAGCCTGCCTTAAAGGTTTGTCTTATTTGGAACAGATGGATATGCCACCTGAGTTGGTCGTGTTTCTGGATGCCGATTACAGTGATTATCCTGAGGAAATGGAAAAACTCATTCAACCTATTCTCCATGAGGACATGGATATGGTCATTGGGTCAAGGGCTAAAGGTAGTAGAGAAAATGGCTCAATGACGGTGCCCCAGGTATTTGGTAACTGGTTGGCAACAAAATTAATGAGTAGGTTATTTGAGGCAGAATTCTCCGATTTGGGGCCATTTCGTGCCATTCGTTGGGACAAATTGCAAGCACTGAACATGCAGGATGTTGATTATGGATGGACGATAGAGATGCAGATCAAAGCGGTGAAAAGTGGATTGTCCTACACCGAAGTGCCAGTTAATTATAGAAAAAGAATAGGCGTGTCCAAGGTTAGTGGTACGGTGAAGGGCGTGTTTGGTGCTGGGTATAAAATACTTTACACCATATGGAAGTATAGATAAAATCTGTGCAACCCTTTCTAAAATACAAGTGTCAATTTCGTTTATTTTCTTTAAATTAAACATTAAAATAAAGGTTATGAGAAGTTTAATAGGTTTACTAATAGTATTGCTAGGGTTTTCTTGTAATAAGCCCCAAAGGGAAAATGTTGATTTTAAAGAATGGGGCGATTATTGGTTTCAAGGAAAAGCAGAAATCAACAGCTATGACCTTAGCCAGTACCGGTATGGAGAAGAAAGAGAGGGGGAAGCGGTGCTTATTTTCGTTACAGAAGATTTTTCCAGAAAAAAGCACGTAAAGCTAGATGATCCGGATGCAGCGGGAAGAGATAAAATTTCTGTTCTTAAAATGAATCAAACTAGGGAATTTGTCACAGGTATTTATCCCTACCACATGATGTTGTCAGCCTTTACACCAACCAAAGAAGCCTCTCAAGGCCTCAAATTTACCTCATCTTCTCAAGAATGGTGTGGACAATCCTTTACCCAACTCAATTTGAAAAGTGGGGATAGCTATAGTGGGGAATTGTTTTCCTATTTTGAAGAAGAAGGTGAAATGTCATTTTCTATGAATGGTATTGCTGAAGATGATTTGTGGAACCTAATTAGGATAAACCCTAATCAAGTACCAATTGGGAGCGTTATGATGTGGCCATCATTGATTCACCAACGTTTTACTCACCAAGAATTTATTGCAGAAGAAGTTTTTATTAGAGCAGTTGATATTAGTGAAAACAGAAGTCAAATTGAAGTAACCTATAGCTCTGGTAACCGTATTTTACGAATTAATTATGAAAAAGAGTTTCCCTACCAAATACTGGGTTGGGAAGAAGAACATACCAATAAAAATGGTGAAAAGGAGTTGACCAAAGCTGTGCGAAAAGGTACTAAAGTCATTGATTACTGGGATAGAAAAGCAGTAGAAGATGAGTTCCTTCGAGATGAATTGAAACTTAACAATTAAGTACAGATTTTTGAAAACTTATTTAACGCTTTCATTATATTCCATGGCAATCGTTGGGATGGGGTATTTTTTACCCCGTTCTGCATTTATTCCGCAATTGACTTTGTATTCGATAAGTTTTTGTGCTTATCTGTTTTTGGTTTATACCTTTAAAAATCAAAAATATTCCTTAAATTTTATTCTAATAAGTGCTTTAGTATTGCGGTTGCTCTTGATGGGAGCATGGCCAGTACTTTCTGATGATTTTTACAGGTACTTTTTTGACGGTCAATTGATTGGCCTTGGTATTAATCCCTACGCAGCTTTACCAGGAGATTTACTCGCAAATGGAACCATTCCGAGAAGTGTTTATTGGGAAACATTGTTAGATAAAATGAATTCACCCAATTATTTTTCAGTATATCCTCCTTTACATCAGTTGTTTTTCTGGATCTCTACTTGGATAGGAGAGGATATTTTCCATAACATTGTTTCTTTAAGAAGTATTGTTTTGGTTTTTGAAATGATCAACCTATGGCTGATAAAAGAGCTATTAATCAATTTAAAAATTCCCACATACAGATTGGCCTGGTATGCATTTAACCCACTCATTATTTTGGAGCTGACAGGTAACCTACATTTTGAAGGCATGGTTTTGACCGGTTTGCTCCTTGCACTTTACTTTTATAGTCGAAAAAACGTGAAATTCACTGCTTTGGGTTGGAGCTTGGCAGTAGGTATTAAATTAAGTCCTCTTCTCACTGCGCCAATCTGGATAAAGTCCTGGAAAAAATCTGATTTCATTAAATTCACATTGATTACGAGTTTAGCCCTTCTGGTTTTGTTTGCTCCCCTATTACTGGGAGGGCAGTTAGCCAATTTCTATACTAGTTTTCGTCTTTATCAAAGTAGTTTCGAATTTAATGCCTCCATATATTATGGGTTAAGATGGTTTTCAGGTTTTTTTATAGATTATAATCCCATAGGTTTACTTGGCCCAAGTCTTAACTTTTTTGCAGCAGCATTATTGCTAGGGATAGGGTTCTTTAAAAAGACCTTGACTACTTCCGATTTAGCAAGCAATATAGTATGGATGTATTTGGTTTTTTTACTGCTACAGACTACTGTTCACCCTTGGTATTTGATTCCCGCATTAGGGATAAGTTTATTTACTGCTAACTACCTGTTTATTGTTTGGAGTGGCTCGGTATTTTTGTCCTACCATGCTTATTCTCAGCAGGTATTCAAGGAGGATTTTCGAATGATCGCTTTGGAGTATTTATTGTTGCTAATTGCTTTGGTACTAATTGGCTATCGGTATCACAAAAATAAAAAGTCGCAAATTCCTCATTAATCTTTAATTAAAAGAATACAACGAAGGGAATCGTTGTTCCGTGGAAAGTAGCTGCTCTTTGTTTTTAGCATTGTTCCCTGTTATAGGATGAATCTCCCTTTATGAATTTTGCGGTTTATACTAAAAGAAACTTTGACCAGTGATTTAATTTAATTATGCCTCGATATGGTCTTTCAATCCAGGCTCATCTTCTATCCGTTTTAGGAGCTCCACCACATTGTTTACTTTAAGTTTTTTCATAATATTAAAGCGGTGTGTTTCTATGGTTCGAATACTTTTACCTAATTTTTCAGCTATTTCTTTATTACCTATTCCACTCGCAATCATTTTAAGGATTTGTTTTTCTCTTTTGGTAACATCATAATGATTGGGAGTTGAGGTTTTTTTGATGCTTTTCCTGTCTTTTCCACTTAAATAATTATTCACCAATACCTGGCTAATGTCACCACTAAAATATTTCCCTCCCTGATGTATGGTTTTAATTGCTTTTAAAAACTCCTCCTTACTGGTGTCCTTTAATAGGTATCCGGAAGCGCCACATTCTATAGATTGTAAAATATAATCTTCGTCATCGTGCATCGATAAAATGAGGATTTTTATTGTCGTACCGATATTTTTCAATTCTTTAGTGGCATCCAATCCGTTCATTTCTGGCATACGAATGTCTATAATTAGCATGTCAGGCTTTAGTTTTTCAACGATCTCCAAAGCCTCTATTCCATTCGAGGCTTCACCCACAACTATTATATCACCCTCATTCTCCAAGAGGTTTTTAATACCGCTTCGAACAACTACATGGTCATCTGCTAATACAACTTTAATTTTTTCCATTATTTACAATATAATTCATTTAATCCAAGGGTACACTAATGCTTATTGTGGTGCCTTTGCCTTTCTCAGAGTGAATCTGACAATTCCCATTTATCAAGTTTGCTCTCTCACGAATATTGAAAATGCCGTGTCCTGACGTAGAAAAATGACCTTTTTCTTCAAGCTTTTGAATGTCGAACCCTTTGCCATTGTCTGTAATTTCTAGGTTCAGAAATTGTGAATTATGAGAAATGGTTATTTTTACTTCTCTTGCTTCCGAGTATTTGATGGCATTGTTTACTGCCTCCTGGCAAATACGGTAAATATTGTTTTCCGTTTTCCCTTCTAATCTGGTAAGAAAGCCGGTTTTATTTTCGAAAGTCACTTCAAGGGTGGAGATTTTAGTGATTTCTCTGGCAAACTTATTGAGAACGGGCACAATCCCATAATCGGAGAGAACACTTGGGGTTAAGTTAAAGGAAATCCGCCTTACCTCTTGAATGACATTTTTTAGTAAATCCTTAACAGTTAACAGTTTTTCCTTTTCAAATTCTAAACCAACATGGTGAATTGCTTCGAGGTTGAATTTCATTGCCGATAGCATTTGACCAACGCCATCGTGCATGTCTCTGGATATTCTTTTTCGCTCCTCTTCCTGCCCTTCTAATATCAGAGCGGAACGAAATTGCTGCTCTTTAACCTTTTTTTCTATTTTTTCCTTATTGATTTCATGGGAAATGATCTCCGCTTCTTTTTTCTCGGTTTTGTCGGTTGTAATCATTAGGACACTGTCTGGTTGACCCTGTTCATTCTGAGTTGGGATTAGATTCACCTTTAACCATACAAAATCCCCCCCCTCATTGACCACTTTGATTTCTCCATTCCAAGGATTGCCATTGAGGATCATTTCTTTTATATTTTGCAGATAGGCTGCATCATAACCGTGGTATTGAATCCATTCAAAAAAGTTTTTTGGCCTGTCATCTTCAAATTCCATGAGCGAGATGAATTTCGGTGAAAAATTTATAAAGTCACCGTTTAATTCACATTTTCCATAGACTGTAAAATCATCTACTGCTACATCTACCTCTAAAAGATCTTGATAGGCCTGCTCGAGAGAACTGTACAAGGAGCCTAATTCTAGGGTCATTTTTTTGGACTTCTTTTGAGACCGTTCTTGAATCTCAAACGTTTTTTTGATGGTTTTAGCGGATGGAATAAAAACAAAAAATATTTCAAATAAAATGACTCCTAACGAAAGGGCTAAAAAAAATGCCTCTATGTTCTTCAGGTTCATTACCCTGGTTTTTGCTTCATTATCAAACTGATAAACGATCTGGTCCATTTTCTTTAGAAAACTGGCTTCTTGTGAGATGACGACTTCAGCCCCTTTTAAAACCTGGTTTTTAGGAATGTTAATGTCGTTTTTTAACAATCGGATAATTTCCTCGCTTGCTTTTACTATGATTTCATAATCTTGTTGGATTAAACTAAAAAGTTCCGTAATCTTTTTACTGTTTTGGTTTTTTTCTCCTAATGAATTGTCCCCCCATTGTAATAAATGATGAACTTCTTTCCATTCCTCTAAGGCTTCCTCAAGTTCCGTTAATGTTGACCTATCGTTTGATATGTAGGAGGTGTCAGCCAATAATAGAACACACTTGCTTATCTTTTGGCTAAGCATTCGTTGCCGGCCAGAAAGGTTAATGACACGGGAATCATTCTCCTGTTCACTAATGAATTTTTGAATCAGGATTTGACTTAGTATAATACTTAGTGCTATAGCACATAATGCTACAAGGTAATACTTACCTAGTTTATTAAATTTAGGTTTTTTTGACAATAATTGACTTTCCATCAGTGGTTTTGGCTGGTCAAAAATACGTAAAACCACTTAAAATTCCCATCTGTTAATGAATAAATAAAAACAGGTAAGTAGAATCCAATACATAAATCCTACATACCTGTTCCTTTCCTTTATGCATTGTGCTTTATTCTTCAAAACCTATGTAAACATACCCATTTTCAACCTTTATGGGGTAAGTGGCGATGTCACAACTGTCGCCATTTAGGTTTTTTCCAGATCGCAATGAAAATGTTTTTTTATGAAAGGGACAAGCAACTTTAGGTTCATCTCCATCAGACCCAATCATACCTCGTGAAAGTGCCATTTGCATTTTATGAGGACATAAGTTTTGACATGCATACCATTCTTTTCTTCTCGTAAAATTGTAAATGGCAATTTGGAGATCTTTGTATTTAACACAAGCTCCCCCATTCTCAGGCAGGGCCGATACAGGGGCTGCCTTAAACCATGTGGTTATTTTTGAATGGTCTGTTGTTTTATACATTTCCTGTAGTGGTGTCATATTAGTAATTTTAGTGTTGAAAGAAATTTTTTCTACTGAATTTAAAAAACACTACCAGGTAGCAGGGATTTTTTGATCACGCATTTGCTTGAATTTCACTTGGGGATCTCCATTATCATCATTTACGAAATGCTTGAATTTAGCCCTTAATACAGGATTGTTCACTACTTCTTTCCACTCACAGGAATAGGTTTGGATCGTAAATTCCATTTCTTTCTCCAGTTCTTCTCCTATATGGAGACAATCATTGACCACTACATCTCGAAGGTAGTCTATGCCACCTTCCAGTTTATTGAGCCAGGTTGACGTTCTTGTTAAGGGATCTGCTGTTCGGATGTAAAACATAAGGTAACGGTCTATGTATTTCAAGCAGGTAGCATTATCTACATCATTGATGAGTAATTTGGCATGTTGAGGTTTTGAGCCTCCATTGCCTCCTACATAAAGGTTCCAGCCTTTTTCAGTGGCGATTAAGCCGAAGTCTTTGCTTTGTGCTTCAGCACATTCACGGATACATCCGGATACGGCTCCTTTTAATTTGTGGGGAGAACGTAAACCTCGGTACCTTTCTTCTACCTGAATGGCAAAGGAAACGGCATCCTGCACGCCGTAACGACACCATGTTGACCCAACGCAGCTTTTAACAGTTCTAAGGGATTTACCGTAGGCATGGCCACTTTCAAATCCCTCGAGGATCAATTCTTCCCAAATATCAGGAAGCTGGTCTACTCTTGCGCCAAACATATCTATTCTTTGCCCCCCTGTGATCTTTGTATATAGACCGTATTTTTCTGCTACCTGAGCGATAACAATTAATTTTGAAGGGCTAATTTCTCCTCCTGGTATTCGTGGAACAACAGAATAGGTACCCCCTTTTTGTATGTTGGCCAAATATCGGTCATTGGAATCTTGAATGGTGTCTTGATTGGTAATGAGCTCGTTCCAAGTACTGGAAAGAATGGAGGCCACAGCAGGCTTACAAACCTCACATCCATCTCCATTGCCATATTGGTTTAGCAATTCATCGTAAGTTTTGATGGATTTTATTTTTACAAGATCCAGAAGTTCTTGTCTGGAATAATGAAAATGTTCGCAAAGGTTATTTTTGACCTGCTTGCCCATGGCTTTGAGTTGGCTTTTCAACAAGTCGCTGACCATAGGAATACAGCCCCCACATCCCGTTCCTGCTTTGGTAAAGGTTTTTATTTCATCCAATTTGGTTGCTCCATCCACTTCAATAATTTTACAAATTGCTCCTTTGGTTACATTTTCGCAGGAACAGATTTGTGCCTCTGATGGAAGGTCTGCAACTCCTGCGCCGGAAGACTCTTTGCCACCTCTAGCGCCAAGGATCAGGTCTTCAGGATTAGGCGGTAAGGGCATTTTGTTTTGCGTCATCTGTAAAAGCATGCCGTAAGCGGAAGCTTCCCCTACCAATATCCCACCCAATAGCCGTTTGCCGTCCATTGATATATTTATTCTTTTGTATTGGCCTGAATTTTTGTTCTGGTACACTATGGGTATTGATGGTTCCAGTGTTCCGAAGGAATCTCCAAAGCTGGCAACATTTACCCCTATAAGTTTTAATTTCGTTGACATGTCATAACCTAGGAATGGCCTGACTTCTTTTCCTGTAAGTTGGTTTACCACCTGGGTAGCCATCTCATAACCTGGTGCAACAAGCCCGTATACCATGCTTTGGTAGGACGCTACTTCACCAATGGCATAAATATCTTTGTCTTCTACCGTCTGGAGGAATTCATTCACTACCACTCCTCCTCGTGGAGCAGAAGATAGGCCGCATTTTTTTGCGAGCTCGTCACGGGGCTTTATTCCGGCAGAAATAACCAACATGTCTACAGCTAAATTGGATCCATCTTTAAAGTCTAAGCCACTTAGCTTTCCATTTCCTTTGATTTTTTGGGTGTTCTTGTTGAGGTGAATGAATAGCCCCAAATCTTCCAACTTTGATTTAAGAATTGAAGAACCTTCTTCATCTAACTGTCTAGGCATCAATCTTGACGCAAATTCAACAACATGGGTTTTAAGCCCCAAGTCACGAACAGCTTTCGCCGCCTCAAGCCCAAGAAGGCCACCTCCAATTACTGCCGCTGATTTGATATTTTTACCAAAGTTTATAATGGCATCCAGGTCTTCCAATGTTCTATATACAAAAACCCCTTTCTTTTCAACCCCTTCTATAGGGGGAACGAATGCAGCCGAACCAGTAGCCAGAACCAACTTGTCGTAGGGCATCACTGTTCCAGTATGACTGGTTACCGTTTTTTGTTCTCTGTTGATTGTTACAATGAGTTCATTTCTTCGCAGATCAATTTTATTGTCTTCATACCAAGAAAGTGGCGCCAAGATCAGGTCATCCGCGGTAGATCCGGTAAAATACTCACTTAAATGAACCCTATCGTAAGCAGGCCAGGGTTCTTCCCCAAAAACAGTGATTTCAAAGTCACTTACAGGAGAGGCTTCTCGGAGTTTTTCGCAAAACTTGTAGCCTACCATTCCGTTTCCGATTACTACTATCTTTGTCATACTTATTAAATTATGGTTGCTTGAATGTCCTACTAAGTAGCCTGATTAATTTTACCTAATAATTAGATTGCTAAGTTAAAATATATTTTTTAAAATACGTATAAATACGTAATAAATTACTTAAATTTGTTTCTCAAAACAAGTAATTAGACGTAATGAAAAGTATCGAAGCTAGATTGTCTATAGTAGGAGCTGGGCCAGGTGACCCTGACTTGATCACTTTAAAAGCCATTAAAGCACTGGAAAGTGCTGACATTGTATTGTACGATGCCTTGGCAAATGAGGTGTTGCTGGATTACGCTCCCGCAGATTCATTAAAGATTTTTGTAGGTAAAAGAGCAGGCGCTCATTGTTTCCGGCAAGAGGAGATCAATGAGATGATTGTCAATTGGGCCAATAGCTATGGGCATGTTGTTCGGCTTAAAGGTGGAGACCCTTACGTATTCGGCCGTGGTCATGAAGAATTGGAATATGCTCAAAAGCATGGCATAGCGACCACCTATATTCCTGGGATCAGCAGTGCGATGGCTGTACCTGGTTTATGTGGTATTCCCCTTACAAAGAGAGGGGTAAATGAAAGTTTTTGGGTAGTGACAGGTACATTGAAGGACCATAGTACTGCCAAAGATCTGTTTTTTGCTGCCCAATCTTCTGCTACGGTGGTTATTTTGATGGGAATAAATAAGCTTAGGGAAATAGTTAGTTTATTTACCGAATACCGTGGAATGGAAGAGCCAATTTGTATAATTCAAAATGGAAGCAAAGAAAATGAACGATTCATTTCCGGAAATTTAAAAAATATACTTTCCTTACAAGAAAAAGAAAGGTTGGCTTCACCTGCAGTAATTGTTATTGGCAAGGTGGTAACCGAAAAGCGAATCAATAAATTATTGGGACAGGAATTTAGAATAGCCGCTGTAGAAAAGGTTTCCGTAATTTAATACAGATGAAAGGGTTTGTGAGAGCATTCCCAATAAGAAGAAATGACACAAAATTAAAATTGGGTTGCCAGAAGACTGGTAGGTAACCTTGGCGTGGGCATCTATAAGTTTGTAAGATTCGAAAACCATAATCAATGGGCTAATTATAAGGTAATTTCATCCTCAATTAGAACGTCTATCATCTATTCGAAATTTGATTAGACAACAATTCCGGTTTAAGGATCGCATCAACTTTCAATCAACTTAAAAGCTGATTTAGGATTGTCACAAATAGGGCAGGAATAGCTTTCTGGAAGCTTTATAAAAGAAGTAAAGGGCTCTATATTTGATTCAGGATCCCCATACTTTTCATCAAATACAGATAGGCAACTTTTACATTGGTATTTTTTATGGTTTTTCTTAATCTCTGAAGCTTTGGCATCCTGATATTCTGGGGTTTTGTGGATTTCCAGTTGATCATAGTATTTGTAACTTAATTCTATTAGCAAGGGGGGAAGCGTTTCAATTGGTACTTTTTTTACGAAATAATAATACTCAGAAAGGTTTGGGTTAAAATTCTTAGAATAAAGAATGTTAAATGTATCTGGATCGTTCTCTTTATCTTTTTCTGCTTTCTCTATGGCTACTGTAGTAAAGAGAGACATGGGTTTGGTTTTAACAGAAAAGCTAAGACCGTAGGTACTGATGTCTTGCTTGTCCAATGCTCTTACAAGGTAGTTTTTTAATTCAAGTGCCTCTTCATCCAGCACAGGTAAGTGCCAATTTAGTTCAATTGAACTGTGTCTAATGTTTATCCCATATTTCCCAAGTAGTTTTTCCCAACTCAGCCGGTCTTTTTCAGCTATGCCCTTGACAATTATGGATTTCCATGGACTTAGACATATTTTCCCGATGTTGGTCTTGATACAAAGCTGACAAAGTGCAATCAAAAAATTGATGGAAAATTTATTATTCCGCCAATAAAGTCCCAGCCAATATTTTCCTCCAACAATACGGTTCATTCCTTCGTAATATGGAGTTGTGCCTTCAGGATAATCCAGCTCCTGTTCCACTTTCTGAGCATTTGGTATTACAGCCTCTATTGCTTTTTGGTAAATTTGATGGTACTTTAAATTTCCTTTTTTTGGGTTTAAATCTTCTATTTCCTTGGCCATCTTAGCCAAATCGTACCCGTATATGAGGTCTGGAGCACACCATGGCTTTGTGTCCACTGCTGAAAACCTTAAATACAAATACCAATAATTTTCTATTGAAGAAGCCACGAAATTAATATTACCTGTAAAAAGCGGTACCAGACGCTGTACTGGGTCAGTGATGTTGATTTTTAGTTTTGGTTTGTAATCAAAAGTATCCAGTACATAATGGTAAGTATGAGACGCCAGCCAATGAGTGGTAGGCATCACATCTATGGCAGGGTAGGAGGATACAATGTTTTGAAATTCTTCTCCATCAGTATCGTAGGGGGTATCGATTGTATTAAAAGTGCTGTCGAGTGATTCCAGGTTTTTATTTTTTAAAGGAAACAACACATCCTGGCGAGAGCCAAGGTGAATATAACTGGTGCCCAGCGTATCGACCGTTTGAATCATTTTTAGAAAATCTCCGGGAGAAATAATTCCTCCTTTGACAAATACCCTTACTAAATCTTCTTTTTGCATCTTGTTTTATTATTTTTTACCATAATGGATTTAAAATATTGATCTGAACAAACGCTTCCAATTTTTTTGACTTTCCCAATAAGTAAATTTATTGGGTTTTATTTATTTACCAAGTCAAAGTCTATTTCTTCAAAAATACCGATTAGCCAAATAGGTCTAAAATTTCAATGCCTAAATTTCAATGGCTGAAAGTAATGCTTCATCTAGAATTTCCTTTACTTCTGGTTTGCAGCTTCCACATCCCAAACCTGCTCCGGTTTGCTGACAAAGGATCCTAAATTCCTGGCATCCTTCCTTTATGGCCTTGGTTATATTACCTTTTCCTACCTGACCGCAGGAACAGACTACTTCTCCAATCATCTCTTCTTTGGAAGTCTTACCTCGAAGAAGTTCTTGACGTTTGGTTGACAATTCGGTCTTCTCCTCAATAAGTTTTTTAAATTCTGCAAACTCAGATTTGTCCCCCATCAGTATTGCACCTACCAAGCGATCCTTAAATACGATACATTTTTTATAATACGTTTGAGCTGTATCTATTAAAAGGATTTCTTCATAGCCTTCGGCATGGGCAGGGATTTCTGGTGTGCCTATAGAGCACAAGTCAAGCGCTGCAAACTTTAATATATTCATGGGGACACTTCCCTTATAGCTACTAAGCAAATCTCCTGTAATATACTTCGAAGCGGTATCAGCTTGTAATTCAGCAGCTGCGGTAACGCCATTAAGTTTTCCCTTGTGTTCGGCAATTTCTCCCATGGCGAAAATATCCGGATCGCTCGTCTGAAGGTAGTCGTTAACAATAATACCTCTACCACAGGCCAATCCTGCTGATTTACCCAATTCAATATTAGGCCTTGTCCCAATTGCATAAACCACCGCGTTGCAATCAATGCTTTGCCCACTTTTGAGATTTGCCCTGATGTTTTTGTCTCCGTAGGATTCCAAAAGGGACAATTGATTGTTCATAAATAATTGTACCCCCATTTCTTCCAGCCGCTCTCTCAATAATGAACTTGCCAAAGGATCCAATTGCCTCTCCATTAATCGGGATCCCAATTGGACAATGGTTACTTTTATATTTATTTCGCGGAGCGCTGCAGCCAGTTCTAGACCAAGTAAACCGCCTCCTGCAATCAAAACATGGCCCTTATAGTCCAGGTATTCTTTTAAATCATCAGCATTTTCACGATTTCGCATGGTAAAAACTCCTGGTAAGTGCATGGGAGCATCTCCAGGAATAAAAGCCCTGCTGCCAGTGGCCAGAACCAGTGTACCGTAGTGATGCACTTTCCCTTTTTCATCTGTAACTGTTTTATTAGAACGGTCTATAGATTCAATCCCATTTTCAACAAATAGCCTGATATTCAGCTTGTCCATGGCTTCAGGTGACTTGAATTTTAACAGGTCTTCCCAATTTTTGTGGGCGTTTACATAATCTGGAAGCAATACCCGATTGTAAAAAGGATGCTTTTCCTTTGAAAAAACGTGAATTTCGTCCTTCTGATTGAATTCTCGATAGGAATTAATAAAACGATAGGCAGCAGCCCCTGCACCTACAATTACAACTTTTTGCTTTGGACTTTTATATAGGCCAACTTGAACGACCGAATATTTAAAATCAGGCTGTTTAGAAACTGGATCGATTGCGTTGCCGGTTAAGTTATTGGCCCGAGCGAAATCGTTTCCCAGGATTTTACCCCAATGCATGGGGATAAAAACCATTCCCTTTTTAATTTTATCAGTGACTTGTGCATGAATCCTTACTTCTCCCCGAGAGCCAGAAACCAGTACGGTGCTGCCCTGCTTTATTCCTCTTTCCAAGGCATCATCTGGATGAATCTCTACAAAAGGAGTTGGAATGTGGGTGTTGAGTTTATTAACTTTCCCCGTACGCGTCATGGTGTGCCATTGGTCCCTAACCCTTCCTGTGGTTAGTACAAGTGGGAAATCCGGTGAAGTTTTTTCATAATCGTTTTTTATACCTGATACCAATATTTGGGCGCGACCATTTGGGGTATAAAATTTTCGGTCTATAAATAATCGCTTAGTGCCTCCTTGAACCTTATTGAGAAAAGGCCACTGTACAGCGCCGTGGTTTTTTAAATAGTCATAATCTAACCCAGAAATGTCAATGTTTGTATTTTTAGTTAATTGGCAATATTCTGAATAAACCTCAGCCATATTGTTGAAGTCAAAACCTGGAAACTTCATTCTTTTGGCAAATCGCATCAAAATTTCAGCGTCAGAAAGTGCCTCCCCAGGGGCTTCTTTAAATTGGCTTAGGTGACTGATTCTTCTTTCAGAATTGGTCATTGTACCTTCTTTTTCTCCCCACCCTGCAGCGGGTAGCACTAAATCGGCATAGGGAATGGTTTCAGTTTTGTTGGAGATGTC
This sequence comes from uncultured Cyclobacterium sp., assembly GCF_963977555.1. Classification (GTDB taxonomy): domain Bacteria; phylum Bacteroidota; class Bacteroidia; order Cytophagales; family Cyclobacteriaceae; genus Cyclobacterium. The sequence continues at coordinate 24,122 of NZ_CAXBPD010000020.1, forward strand.
CTGTACCACTACAAACCTAGCCTTCTTTAGGGCCGCTTCTACCTTTCTGGCATTGGGCATACTTACCAAAGGGTTGGTGCAAATGATCCAAATTGCCTTAATCGAACCATCTTCGATTCCTTCAAAAATTTGAGTAGCTGTTTTTCCAGGGGTTGCCGAAATATCATCAACACCCCAAAAGTTAGCGACTTCTGCCCGGTGTTCTGGATTGTTTAAATTTCTATGGCAAGCCAGTAAAGTAGCCATGCCCCCTACTTCTCGTCCACCCATAGCATTGGGCTGTCCGGTTAAACTAAAAGGGCCTGATCCTGGCTTTCCAATGTTTCCAGTGATCAAATTAAGGTCTATTAAGGCCAGGTTTTTATTGACACCATCAGCACTTTGGTTAAGCCCCATGGTCCAGAGAGATAAAAACCCATTGGCATTGCCTATAAAAGAAGCTGCTGTTTTAATGTCCTTTTCTGGAATGCCACAAATAGTGGCTGCTTCATCTAGTGAGGTTTCCATCACTTTTTTCTTATAAACCTCAAATCCGTCAGTATGATTTTGAATGAATTCCAGATCGATATCACCCTGCTCGATTATGCACCTGCCCATGGCAAGAAATAATACTTCATCGGTACCAGGATGTAGTTGTAGGTGGAGATCGGCAATGGAACAACTTTGAGTGGAGCGGGGATCTGCTACAATGATTTTTACATTAGGATTTTCCTCCTTGTGTTTCTCTATCCTCCTCCAAAGAATAGGATGACACCAGGCTGGATTTGCTCCAGCCACAAAAAAACAATCCGCCAGCTCAATGTCATCATAAGAGACAGGAACACTGTCTTCTCCCAGTGTTTTGATATGACCCATTACGGCAGCACTCATGCATAACCGGGAGTTGGTGTCAATATTGTTTGTTTTCAGAAAGCCTTTCGTCAGCTTATTTACTAGGTAGTATTCTTCAGTCAAACATTGTCCTGAAACATAAAATGCTATGGAGTCAGGTCCATGTTTTTCTATTAAAGAAGAGAAAACAGCACTTGCTCTATCCATAGCTGTATCCCAGTCAACCCTTTCCAAAGGATGTGATTTTCCCCATCGCATTTGGGGATGAAGAAGCCGGTCTGACTTGTCTTCTACCACATAATGCAAATTCATGCCTTTGGAACAGAGCATGCCTTTATTGACAGGATGATCAGGGTCACCCTTGAGGGAAATACCGCCTTTTTTATCCTTGCTGACAATGATTCCACATCCTACGCCACAGTATGAACATGTACTTTTATAACTTTTTACCTCTGCTGCTGACATAGTTAATAGTGGTTTGGCAATGATTTAAATGTGGAATAATTAAAAGCCATTCTATTGAACAATCTAATTATATCTAATCCCGTGCTCAGATTTAACTGTTGACCATTTCGGTCCGTAATGCAGCTTTTTGTACCAGTGATTTCTCTAAATCTTCCCGTGCTACTTTTTCATCCACTTTGGAGAACCTAATTAAAAGCGAACAGGCACTTACAGCAGTTACTGTAATTCCCATGATGGAAAGTGATTCACTGTAACTTAAGCCTTCCATCTTAAACAGAAAACCAGCCATCACGGCACCCACGTTGCCACCTGCACCTACGATTCCTGAAACCATTCCGATGGATTTTTTATTGATAAAGGGAACCACAGAAAAGGTTGCTCCTTCTGCCATTTGTACGAAAAGACTAAATACTATCATAGAACCAATAGCTAAAGGCAAAATGGTCATTTGTGAGAATATTACCAGGGCAATGCCTTCAACCAATAAGACAATTCCCAAAAAGGCTACCCGTCCTCTAAGTCCCCATTTGATTCCTGCTTTGTCCCCAAAAAAGCCACCCAACGACCTAGCGAATAAATTCATTAAACCGAAGAGCCCTGCTATCAATCCAGCTTTTTTCAAGTCAAGATCAAAGAGGTCGTGATAATAAATAGCAGCAATATTGTTAATGGTAAGCTCAATACCGAAACAGGCACCATAAATAAGAAATAAAGCCCAAACTCTTCTGTCTGAAATGGCCTCTTTTAACGCGCCTTTTTGATTGGCTTTTTTATTGATTTTAAAATGGGGATCTTTTTTTCTTAAATCCTTTAAATTTCCTTCTGGAAAATCTGTTGTCCAGTTGTAATAAGCAAAGGCAGTAAGAATCATTGCAATTCCCGGTACTATCATGGCGTATCTCCAGGCACTGGCTTCTATGAAGCCCAATGAAACAAAAGTCGCAAAAATAACAGGCATTATTATTTGTGTAACACCCCCACCCATATTTCCCCAACCGGCTGAGGTAGCATTAGCTGTTCCTACCACATTGGGAGCAAACATCACAGAGGTATGGTATTGGGTGATCACAAAAGAGGCACCTATTACACCTATGGCCAATCTAAAAAGCAAAAAGCTTTCATAACTATTGCTTAGGCCAATTAAAATCACAGGGATGGCCCCAATTGTCAAAAGGTAGGTATAGGTTATTCGTGGACCAATACGGTCTACCAGCCATCCGATGAATAGCCTGGCCAACACTGTTATGGATACTGAGGCAATGATAATATTACCTATTTGTGATTTAGTCAAATTCAATTCATCCCTTACAATAGCCATCAAGGGTGCTATTCCAAACCACCCGAAAAAACAAAGAAAAAAGGCAAACCATGAAAGATGGAAGGCTCGCATTTGGGGGGATTTAAAATCCAAAAGGTTGATAGATGTTGCTTTATTGATTTGTGGTTTCATAAGTATTTGTATTAATAGGATCAATAAATTTATGGTAACTGTAATAAGGGCTTGTGTCAGAACTGAATTTTGATAGTACCTTTATATTTGGATGCAAACTTTTGCTTTTTGGTGAGTAAAAGACTGATTTAATGAGGGATACAAATCTTATAGTTGAGTTTTTCTCCTATTCTGTAAATTGCTGTGGTAATGAAGTCTTTATAATAAAAATTCATTGACATAAATGACTAAATTTACGTATTAGTACTGGTTTGACATCAAGCTCACACTTTGGTTGCTTAGTAATGTTGTAAATTAAATTTAAGGCCGATCTGCAGCTATTTTAACTATTAAATCAAGTTTTCAATTAAATACTTTCTTTTATCAATGACTAAGATTTGGAGCCATCCCCATTAGTACTTGTATTTTGATAATGCTAATATAATTAATGTTTTTTAAAATTAAGTAAAAATACGTAAAAAAATACGTAAATTTTTTTAAGCACGTAGGATTTGTAAGGTTACCTAAAACAGGAGAGGGGGTTGGTCAAATATATTTTCAGAACCTAAGTAGGTAAAAAATAAGTTAGCAGGGATAGTCTCGCATCGAGCTAAACAGGAATAGGAGAGGGAGACTTTTCCATCGTTATTAGTTAAAGTTATAATTAGAATGATTTATAGTATTAATTCGACCTAATAATAGATAATGGGATGGCCCTTTGTGGTGAATTATTTGGCATAGGTTACCGTTCTTTCTTTATAAATCGACTTAAAAACACCTTTAATTCTATTCTTCAAATGCTTCTAAAATAGGGAATCGTTATGATTATTGCAGGTAAAAACTTAATATTAAGATTAATTACAGTAAGTGAAAAATTGAGAGTTGTCACCATGAAAAAATCTTTGTCTTATCTCTTTTTGGCAGTGTTACTTGTAGCATGTAGTGGACCTGATGAAGCAGAAAAAATAATCAATCAATCAATTGAAGCACATGGAGGGGAGCACTTTAAATCTGCCCAAATAAATTTCACATTTCGAGAAAGGCAATATGAAATATTCAAATCACCTCATTCATTTAGGTACACACGCATCTTTGAGGAAGAGGCTGCCAAAGTAGTGGATGTCTTAGATGATGAAGGTTTCTCACGAACGATTGATGGTGTTAGTGTCAACCTTTCGGATGAAAAAATCCTTGCCTATACCAATTCAGTAAATTCAGTAGCGTATTTTGCATTTTTGCCTTATGGGCTTAACGATGAAGCTGTACTGAAGGAATACTTGGGCAAGGCTCAGCTTGAAGGAAGTAGTTATGACCTGGTAAAAGTTACTTTTAAAGAAAATGGAGGGGGAGAGGATTTTCAGGACGAATTTTTGTATTGGATTCATAACGAAACGCACCTTGTCGATTACCTCGCTTATTCCTATCATACAGATGGTGGAGGGTTAAGGTTTAGGAAAGCCATTAACTCCCACGAAGTCTCAGGTCTTATATTGCAGGATTATGAAAATTATAAGCCTGAAGATGAGTCAATAGCTGTAGAGGATTTATCCGAATTATTTAAAAATGGAAACTTGGAGCTTTTGTCTGAAATTCTATTAGAAAACATCAAGGTTCAATTTGTCAAATGATTTGTTTCAAGTAATTAAAGAATGGATAAAAAAAGAGCGTTGGTAATATCTGGTGGAGGAAGCAAAGGTGCTTTTGGAGGCGGAATTGCTGAATACCTGATCAGAGAGTGTAATTTTGACTATGATATATTCGTAGGAACATCCACCGGTAGCTTACTGGTGCCTTTGCTTTCAATCAATGAAATTGAGAAAATCAGAGCGATATATACATCCGTAACGCAGGATTCCATCTTTAGCACCAATCCATTTATTGTTTACAAAGACGCTGGTGTTTACAAAACCCGAATCAACCATTTTGGGACGATCAAAATGTTTTTAAAGGGTAAAAAGACTTTTGGTGAAAGCAAAAATCTTTTTAAGTTAATAAAAAAGATCATAACTCCCGCGGATTTTGAAAGGATGCAAAACAACAAAGCGGAAGTTTATGTAACCGTATCCAATTTAAGCACCAATACCGTAGAGTACAAAAGATTAAAAGATTGCACTTATATAGATTTTTGTGAATGGATTTGGGCTTCATCCAATATTGTTCCCTTTATGAGTTTGTTGGAGAAGGATGGTTGTGAGTATGCTGACGGGGGCTTTGCAGATTTGGTACCCATTTCTGAAGCCATTTATCGTGGCGCAACTGAAATAGATGTAATTGTTTTAAAAGCCCGGGCCGGTAGGGAGCTTAAAAGACCTGTGCGAAACGCTTTAGAGTTGACCACTAGGGCATTTGATTTTATGCTTGACCAGATCAGTAGCGATGATATTAAAATAGGAGAGTTGTTAAGTCATAAGCGAGAAGTGAAGTTAAATTTTTATTACCCCCCTGCAGCACTTACAGAGAACTCGCTTATTTTTGACCCTTATCAAATGAAGAAGTGGTGGCGCCAAGGAAAGAATTTTGCCAGGGAGCAAAACCCCGTTTGCAGGTGCATTGAGGTAGGACAAGAAAAATAAACCTTTCATTTTAGGATGTATTTATCTAAAATTTCTTACGTTATAGTATTAAAATGAATTCTTAATAATAAATTTAATTGGAGGAGGGTTTGTTTCAAATCGAATATTTCGGTCTATTTTTTATATTAGAATTTAAGATCTTTAATATGATTTTTCTAATTTATGAGGTAATGGAGACAAGTATAATACGCATCATCTAATTGTTCAAAAGAATCAGTACGTAAGTAAAATATTTTAAATTATGGGTTGTTCTGATCCCCATTCTTAAAGTGGGGACCAGAACTATTAACTCCCATATTTATGTTTCCATTCCTGCTTTTCATTCCTTTAATTCTGCGGGTTTCTGTTTGTCAAACTTAGTTATTAAGTAATTTCACAAAATCTCAATTCAAGCTAATTTTGACTTCAAACTTCCAATCATTTTCTATAAAATGGGGTTCATATTGATGGACTGTTTAATGTCATAATATCTTTCTATAAATTGATTCGGTTCAGAATTAAATAGGTGTGTAAAATTATAATGGCAATATTACTTAGAGTTCATCAAAACCTTTTGGGGATCTTCGATGTGATGTTTGCTGTTCGTATGCATAGGATAAACTAAATAGTAATCCTTCACTGAAAGGTCTTCCCAAAAGTTGAAACCCTGCGGGATATTTATCATAGGAATAACCCATAGGAACAGCAATAGCAGGGAAACCAGTAGGTGGAGAAAGTTTGCCGCTTGTGTCGCCTCTTGGACCATTTAGATCACCAATCAATCTAGGGGGGTAGGTGAAAGAAGGATAAATAAGTGCATCCAGATTTAAACTATCCATTACTTTCAGAATTCTATCTCGAAGCGTCTGCCGTAAAGCCATGTTTTTATCCCAGTCAGCATGATTTTCAGGTATATCTATATCACTTTGTGCATCAATTAATCGTTTTTCCAAATAAGGATGATATTGATCCGAATCAATGATATCCTGCAGTGTTTTATATTTGGAGCTATCTCCTAAGCTGGCAAGGTACGCATTATAGTCTCTTTTTAGTTGGCGAATACGTGTTCCAGATTCATTAAGAGAATCCAGGTCATTAATTTTTACGCTATCAATTAAAATGGCCCCACCCTTTTTTAAATCCTCCAGTGCATTTATCATAAGTGCATATACACTACTATCAGACTTATTTTCAGGGAAAAGCTGATGTAGAACACCTATCCTTTTCCCTTGAAGTGCATCAGCTTTCAGAAAAGGAAGGTATGAAGACTCTTTGGATGCGATGCTTTTTTTGGTGACGGTATCAGCTTCATCATATCCCGAAATCACATCAAAAACCCTGACGACATCTTCAACTGTTCTAGCCATTGGTCCTCCCACATCGTTTGTAAGGGCTAATGGCACGATCCCATCTCTACTTGTTAAACCCATAGTCGACCTTATGCCAACCAAAGCTTGATGGGAAGAAGGGCCTCTTATAGAACTTCCTGTATCCGTTCCCATACCCACAACAGCCAAGTTTGCGGCAATAGAAGCTGCTGTACCTCCACTTGATCCTGCAGATGTTCTTCGGGTATCATAGGGGTTTCTGGTATACCCAGGCAACCTAGAACTGACCGAAAAAGATCCGCTGGAAGCAAATTCAGCTAAATTTGATTTGGCTATGATAATGGCACCTGCTTCTCTGAGTTTTTTAATTTGAAAAGCATCATCTGGCGGATAGGATTCTTTAAGTGCGAGTGTTCCGTTGCTGGTTGGCATTCCATAAAAGTCAAAATTATCTTTAATTATTATTGGAATACCATGTAGGGGGCCAACCTTCCCACTTTGGGCGTAAATACTATCAAGGAATTTGGCCGTAGCCAATGCCTCTGGATTTATTATTATTATTGAATTGATGGAAGGTCCTTGCTTGTCGTAGGCTTCAATTCGTTTTAGATATCCTTCTACTAAATACTGGGCAGTTACCTCTCCGTTTTCCATAGCTGAATGGATGTCGGCAATGGTGGCCTCAACCAGAGGGAAATTGGACTCTTTTTTTTGTTTAGCTGTGCAAGCACCCAAAAGTAGTAATCCAATCAATGAATATTGTATAAGTCTTTTTGTTATATACATGTTTTTTATTAGTGAGTGTGAAAAACTTCTTGATACATTTTGATCTTCTCTTTAATTAACGCTATTTCTTTTTCAGTTGGATTTGATGGATCCACTGCAGGAGGGTAGGTTCCAAACCGGAGTATACAGGCCATTAACAGCATCCTGCCTTTGGTAGAAGTGGTATTATGCCCTTCGATAAATAAATTATCGGGATTGGTGTTCATAAACCCATCTGCATTGCCACGAGCTGCTTTAAGGACAGGGAACCCATGAAGTGCGGCTAGTTCTAATGCAGCATCCATTGGTGATATCATTGAGCCATACGGTGCCATACCCTCACCGACGAATCCGGCAAGCGGATATTTAGTAAGGTTGTCCTTAATTCTGGAAAGTATGTCAATTTCGCTTGATGGGTCATTGCTACCATCATCTTCTGTTTTCCAGCGAGCACTTTTGAAAATCGTAACCATTGGCATGGATTCAGGGATCAGGTTTCCACTTTTACTTTTAACAGGAACAGCTATAGATGAAATAGTTCCATCTTCCAGTTCACTTATCCCGGGAACAGTCTTCGGGATTTTAGTGAAGTTTACTTCTGAAAGATGTGTGTGCTTTCTTAATGGCAAAAACGTAAGTTTAGGTCCGTATCCCATTGAGCCAATTATACCTCCATAACCACCTGTTGTTACATACCCACCTGGTCTTGCATCTCCTTTTTGTACTTCACGAGAGGAAAATATAATTTGATCCTGGATCATCACTGAGCCAACCCTACTTACTCCATTTTCATTAGCCCACACTTTGGATAAGATATAGTTAATGCCGTCAATAATATTTTGATCGCCATCAGCGCTGATGAGTCCACGCATTCGCTGGGCAGCATTAAAAACAAGTGGAGCTTTCGAGTCAATAAGTAACCCCATCCAATAGGAAGTATTTTCTATACTGGGACTACCTTCCAGCCAGATTGAGCCATCATATTCACCTGAAGCCATCACTTGCTGTACCATGTTTGTAGCTTTAGCTAATTGCATTCGGTTTTGTGAGGCGCCATATGGGCCATATGTAAAGAAGTCTTTACCCAAGGTTTCAGGTGGAATATCCCCCTCACCACTATCAGTGCGTTCTATAGCTTGTAAACCTTTGGTATATCCTCCTGCAGGCGCGGGTCTGTAAAAATCATAGACTGCTAAGCCGTAAATATTTCCCCCTGCTCTCTCTATTTCTTCCAATATTCTGGAAGCATCTGGATAGAATGTCTGTCTTGATTTTGAAAAGGGTGCTCCAGCGTAAGCAGAAGTAGCATCCCAAGGTTGACCATTGGCTTGAATGGCCATGTATGGCAATGGGTAAAGTCCATCTTCAGGTTTCAACTCGACTTTTAGAACTGGTTTGTCCGAAGGCGAACCTTTCTTTTTTCGAAATTTACCATTCTCATCCACATAGCCGTCAGGCTCCCCATATAGTTCTTTTACGTCATTTTCCAACGGGTGGGCAGTAAACATCTCGAGGTACAAAGTTACTGGGGCTGCTATTTTTTGATAGTACAATCGATCATAAGACATTGTTTTGCCCTCTGGGTTAGTCAATAGTGGCAGGTTATTATTCGCTCTTGCTTTGTTACTTGTGATCAGGGGGTGGCTATTTTGAATAGTTGCCGTAGGACCAGAGAAGACGGCCAGCCTAGGCTTTTCCTGTGAATAGGCTTGATTGTAGCAAAACAAAAAAAGAAGTAGTTGAATTATTTTAAATTCAATTGGAAACTGTTTGATCGTATTCATATAAAAGGGAAGTTAAGAGGAATACCAATATTCAAATTTTCGGTTCGTGAAAATGGACTTAGGAATCATTCCATGAACTCCTTCAGTACGATCTACGACTTGAGTGACCTCGAAATCAACTGCCGTGCTTGCAATTGACAATGCTTCTTCATAAGTAAAGCCAAGCTTTTTATGAATGAAAATCACAGATTGCTGGAGAGCTTGCTTCATAGCTTCGTCTAAATCAGGATTGAGACCAAAAACAATAAAATGATCAGGAGTTTCGGCTATAGGCATCTTGATGGTCTTTTTGTGAATGATGAACTCAGCCACAAGTATCATTGAAGTTTCTATGGCTGTTCCACTCACTTCACCATTTCCTTGGGCACCATGTGCATCTCCAGTAGTAAAAAGTCCTCCTTCTACAGATACCGGCAATGTTAGGGAAGTGCCTTTAATCAAGTGTTTTAAATCCAGGTTTCCGCCAAAAAAATCAGGTGGAATGGAACTCACTCGGCCTGTCTCAACAGGTGGAGAAAGTGCCATTACTCCCATGAAAGGTTTGAGAGGGATTTCAACGCCTGGAAGCAGCTCAGCCTTGGTTCTTTTTTTATTGTACTTATAAACAAAACGCTCTTGGTTTTTAATTTCCTGAGGAACATCATCTCGACTACCTGGCCGTACATGATTTACACCATATTCGCTTCTTAGTATGACATCATGTATGCGAATTTCAATACTATCCCCTGGCATTGCACCTTCTATATAAACTGGTCCAGTTAGCATGTGTCCTCTAATCCCCGAAGGCTCCGGAGGAACATTTTTTATGATATCAATAAGCTCATTCGCATGATCGTCCAAAGGCAGATTATTTTCTTTGAAAAAAGATTCGGGATTCTCTCTTGGAACACCCGAAGTACTTATCGAATGGATTTCTATAATTTGTCTTTCTTTAACAGTGATTTTGGGCTGAACATCAGCACCAAAATACCCCCAAACCATATTTTCAGGAAAAGAGCGAAGCACCTTATCTGGTTTAACCTTCTTAACAGTGTTGTTTTCATTTTGGATTGGCGACTTCCTGAAACTTTTACCTAGCGCTAAGGCAGGTAAACCAGCAAGGGCGAAGGCACTTCCTGCGAGTGATTTTTCCAAAAACCCTCTTCTTGATTTATTGTTTTTCATCTTGTTTCATTTTTTTACTGTTCGGAATAGTTAATCCTACTGTAATAACTTTTTTTTGTGTATAGGCAAAATCATTCAAGGTCGCCTCTAATTTCTTGAGGATCTATCTGTTTTAATTCAGACGAATGTTTTTGTAAATACCTTAAATAAAATATTTTATAAGGTTTTTGGATTTGCCTATGAAAATCAAACCTGAATTATACAATTTGATTCCTGATAGCCAGTTTTAATTAAAGGAATGCTTACTTCATTTTAAAAAAGTTTATTGCATCATTTAGTCTTAGAGGTCTTACCAAGTCATTTTCAAATCAAGGGTTTTCTCCAGCCTCCGGATCTGCTTTCTAGGTATTGTGCTACCGCTAATGAAACATCTTCTCTCCAGGGATGTGCTACACATTGTACGCCAACCGGTAGTGCACTGTCAACATCTCCTCTCACTACAGTCACAGGCCAGCCTGTTGTATTGTAAGGACCACAATAACTTGCTCCTGGTTTCCTGCTGGTCCACTCACTACCAATGCCTTGGTCGATTTCTTCAGCAGGTGTGGCTGTTGTAGGACAAAGGATTACATCATATTTTTGAAACCACTGGAGCATTTTCGTTCGGTTTTTATCTTGTAGTGTTAATAGTTCAGAATAACGATCTGCTGAGATGGGGTTTCCACTGTCTAGTCTACTCTGAATGGATTCGCTAAGGGTTTTGCTTCCATGTAAATCTCCAGCTCTTTTCAGAAATGCCCAAGCATCACCTGAAACCAATTCCCTTCTTATTTCACCTAGCTCAGTGAAAATTTCCAATGGCATATCTTCAATAGTTTCTGCCCCTGCTTCTTCCATCCACCTGGCAGCCTGCCGAATTGTTTCTTGAGTAACCTCTGCAGTATCAGCAATTAAATTGGAGGGATAGTAGGCCACTTTTAGTTTTTTAATGTCTACTAGTGAAGGGTCTAGCCAGGGCATGGGAACCACTGCAGCATCCATACCGTCCGGCCCACTCATCAATGGTGTTAGCATAATCAGGTCTTCAACCTTTCGAGCCATAGGCCCAGGTTGCTGCCAAGAGTCAAATACGCCACCATAATCTACTATATGACCAGTACGCGGGCACCTTACTGAAGTAGGTTTAAGCCCTGCAATACCATTGGTACTTGAAGGCAATCGTACACTACCGCCCCAGTCTGTGCCAATATCGAAACCTGATCCACCTGCAGCTATTATAGATCCAGCTCCTCCACTGCTACCAGAAGTTCCTCTTGCCAAGTCATATGGATTTTTACTGAGACCATAAATAATGTTTCCTGTGGTTCTCACACCTCTCATGCCTCCACCTGCTAGAGTAAATTCAGGTGTATTGGTTTTCCCCATAAGAATGGCTCCGTTTTTTCTCATTCTGGCAAGTACAGTGGCATCTTTTTTACCAACATAATCGATCCTGCCAAGCGTACCACCTGTACTTATTACGCCCTCTGCTTCAAACGAGTCTTTGAGTGTCATGGGAACTCCATGCAAAGGACCCATTATCCGTTTTTTCTTTAATGCTGAATCAGCTAGCTTGGCTTCGTCCATCGCCCTATCAAAACATTGCATTACGACAGCATTGAGATGATAATTAACATCTTCAATTCTATCAATATAAGCTTGGGTCAGCTCTACTGATGAAACCTTCTTTGTTCTGATCATCTCAGATAGCTTTACAGCAGACATAAAAATTAAATCATCTGTTTTATCTTTTGAAACCAGATATTGAGAGTTTGGTGGTGAACTGGCACCAGATAAATCTGTAGTAGAAAAAGTCATTGCGGCAGTACTACCTGCACCAATTAATGCCAAAAATTTTCTTCTTGAGTGATTTCTACCGGTTTGTTTTAATATATTTTTCTTCATTTGTTTAGTTTTTTGAAATCTTTTTCAACTGATTGATTTTAAGCCGTGTCATTAAATGTTTTCCGGTTTTGAGTAACCTCCGAACTTCTCTTCCAAGTATGCAGCTACCGCTAAAACTTTATCTTCTGTCCATGGCTTACCGACAATTTGCAATCCAATGGGCAGCCCTTCATCAGAAGTTCCAGCCCGAACCACAGCTGCTGGCCATCCCGTGGCATTGTACTCTGAGGTGTACCAATGTCCAGGTATTCTTTCAGCTTCTACCTTCATCGCAGCCGTTGAAGTAACTGGGCAAAGTATTATGTCAAAATCATCCATAAATTGAAGCATTTTACTTTTCAGTGCATCAATCTCTTCAACCAGTTTGGTATATCGATCTGCAGAAACAATTTCACCTGTGATATTTAAATTTGGAGAAATAACTTTGGTGCCGGAGGCCTTAATGAGTCGTTTTAGGTGAGCTTTACCATCGGCACTATTGAGTTCAGACCTCTTTTCGGAGAGCGCCTGAAGCACAGGTGGTCTTGCTTCCGTTACATTACTTACGGATGTTTTGAGTTGGTTTGCGCAATCAACCACCATTTTCTTAATTTCAGGAATAGGATCAGCCACGTCATTCGTGGTGTAATAGGCTATTTTAAGTTTTGAAAGGTCTACATCTGCTGGATCATTTAGAGGTACGGGGCTTATGCTTGCATCCAATTGATCCGGTCCACAAAGAATTGATAATAAGAGAAACAGATCTTCCACCCTCCGGGCCATCGGCCCTGGCTGTTGATAGGACCCATACCGATCACCATATCCAGGCAAATGACCTGTCTGCGGTATCCTCCCACTTGTGGGTTTAATACTTGTTATGCCACAAGCATGAGCAGGGGCTCGTACACTCCCACCTGAATCAGTACCTACATCAAAGTAAGACCCGCCAGTTGCCAGAATAGCCGCTGCACCTCCGCTGCTTCCTGAGGGGTGACGGGTGAGGTCATAAGGATTTAGTGTTTGGCCATAAATAAGGTTAAAGGTAAGTGAGGACATGGTAAATTCTGGTGTATTGGTTTTACCCAATAAAATGGCACCCTCTTCCTTCAGCCTTTTAACCACTGTGGCATCTGTGCCTGGTATATAATTTTTACGACCCAGCGTACCAGCTGTCGATATTATACCAGCTGTATCAAAAGAATCTTTGATAGTCATGGGTACACCATGAAGCAGACCTAAAGTTTCACCAGCTTTTACAGCTTCATCTGCTGCCTTTGCTTCCAAGAGTGCACGTTCTCTAACTATTTGAACAACTGCATTGATTTTAGGATTAACTTCATCAATTCTATCCAGACACAACTTTACAACCTCCTCACTGCTTATTTCTTGGTTCTTTATCATATTTGCCACTTTTGTGGCGGACATGTATAAAAGTTCCTCTGTTTCATCTGTGGAAGCGAATTGTTTTAGTGGAAGGACTACTCCCTTAGGAAGCTGCTGACCAAAAGTTGTAAATACCGAACCCAATGATCCAATACTCAGTTTAGCAATAAATTTCCTTCGATTGTTAAGGGTATGTTTTTTCATCTGATTTTTGTTTGGAAGATGTTTACGGGTAAGGATGGAATTTAAAATTTCCTCCTATTAAATCGTATACTTTAATTTTTCGAGTATATTCTACTCCTAAAAGATTTTAGGGCAGTAGTTTTGGCCAGACCTAATTTTTATATTGAGGGCTTTTGCCAACCTCCTGATTTTAATTCGAGGTAACTTGCTACTGCAAGTGCCACATCCTCACGCCATGGTTGGGCAACTATTTGTACACCTATAGGTAAGCCATCGGAATTTTGTCCGCATCTAACCACTGCTCCTGGCCACCCACAGGTGTTAAACGGTTTGGTATAGCTTTCTCCCGGATTATCCATGTAACGAGATTCCTCATTGTACTCACTATTGATATCACCTGCTGGTGAATTAGTACTTGGGCAGATAATTACGTCATATTGCGCAAACCACTGCAACATTTTACTTCTGTTGGCATCTTGCATCTCCAATAATTTTGTATAATGAGCTGTGGTAATGACATCATTCTGATTGATAAGTCTTTCTCTCAAAGAGGCACCATACGTTTTAGAACCTGCCCGATCTGTGGCTCTTTTGAGCCATTGCCAACCATCTCCAATTATCAGATCACGCCTAATAGTACCTAATTCTATGAGAAGGTTTTTTGGACAGTCTTCTACAACATCCATTGATATCTCATCCATCCATTTGGCTGCTTTTTTTACTGTTTCGATGGTAGCTGGGTCCGTCTTGGCAATGCCATTTTCAGGAAAAAATGCCACCTTTAGTTGGCTAAGGTCTACCTTCTTATAATCAGGCCAGGGCATAGGCACAACGGCTGCATCTTTAAAATCCGGGCCTGCCATGATAGGTGTAAGTAAATCAAGGTCTTTCACATATCTTGCCATAGGCCCTGGCTGCTGCCATAAATCAAATAGTCCTCCATAGTCAACAATATGTCCAGTACGTGGAAGTCTTACCGATGTGGGTTTGATACCGGCAATGCCATTGGTTGAGGAAGGGCCCCTAACACTTCCGCCCCAATCAGTGCCCACATCAAATGCAGAACCACCAGAAGCCACGATCGCTCCAGCTCCTCCGCTACTACCTGATGTGGTTTTATTTAGATCATATGGATTCTTACTAATGCCATAAATGATATTATTAGTAGAATTTACCCCTAGGACCCCACCTATCAAAGTAAACTCCGGAGTATTCGTTTTTCCCAATAAAATACCACCACCATTTCTGAGACGGTCCACAACCGTAGCATCTTCTTTCGGTATATAATTCATTTTACCTATAGTACCACCGGTGCTCACCACTCCTTCTGTCATGAAAGAGTCTTTAATGGTCATTGGTACCCCATGGAGCGAACCAGTGCTATTTCCTTTAGCCAATGCCTGGTCTGCCTTTTTCGCTTCCTCAAGTGCTCTATCGAAGCACTCCATTGTCACCGCGTTTAGCCGGTAATTTATATCATCGATTCGGTCAATATAAGTATTCACCACTTCAACAGCAGATATTTGCTTTTTTCTAATCATTTCAGCTATTGCTGTTACAGACTTGTAAATAATCTCGGAGGGTTCTGCTGTTTTACCAAATTCTCTGATAAGCAATCGTTTGTCTGAACCAATGGCTATGCCTGGTAGGCATACTGTTGCAATGGTTCCAGCAGATAACTTGGCCATAAAAGATCTTCTGGAATCTCCCTTAATCACCTTGTTAGCTTTATGTTTTTTCAGGTTGTTCATTTGTGAAGGTATTTGAGAAACGGATTATACCGGATTTAGCAATAGGATATAAAATAGCCTGTGCTGACTACACTCTTGGAAGGGTCAGAGTACTAAATAATTAACCTCCTGCATGTTTGAAATAAATAGTATTTAGGTATCAAATCGGTGGGATTTGCCAGCCACCCAATTTTTTTTCTAAATATTGGGCAACAGCCAACACTTTATGATCCTGAAAAGGCTGTCCAACGATCTGAACACCTATAGGTAGCCCTTTCTTACTCGTTCCTGCTCGTACTACAGCAGCAGGCCAACCTGTAAGGTTGAATATACCCATGTAACCGTAGTCATCTACAGCACCTGAGGATTTTTCGAATACTGTAGGATTAGGAGCAGCACCATCGAAATGAACCGGACAAATAATGATGTCATACTTTTGGATCCACTGCAATAATTTGCTTCTGCATCCATCTAATCTTTCAACCAGTTCTGTAAATTCTGATGATAGAATTTCCGTAGAAGGATCAGGTAAATTAAGAAGAGGATGAGTTTGCTTAGTTCCATTCTTTTCAGCAAGTCTACCTACCCATGCTCTTCCATCGGCTTTAAATAATTGCTGACGGACCTCTTCAGCTTCTTGAAAATCTTTAATAGGAGCGTCCTCTGTAGGCTGTATGCCTGCACTTACTAAGGAGGCTACTGCTCCTGAAATGGCCTCTACAGTTTCTGTGGAACAACTTTTTGAGCTACCATGATCGATAAACCAACAGTATTTCAAATTTTCAATCTGAATAGAATCAGGATCTGTCCACGGAACAGGATGAATAGCTGCATCTACTTGATCAGGTCCCATAATGATTGGAAGGATTAGCTTCAGGTCTTCTACATACCTGGCTATGGGTCCTAATACTTGATATGCATCAAACAAGCCACCATAATCTACAATGTGGCCTGTGCGAGGTACCAACCCTGATGTAGGTTTGATGCCAGCTATACCATTGAAATGAGCCGGACCTCTGATGCTACCGCCAAAATCTGATCCAATATCAAATGGTGAACCTCCGGATGCCACGATTGCACCTGCCCCTCCACTACTACCCCCAGGGCTATAACCCTCTTTATAGGGATTGCTTGTAATACCATAAATTAAATTGGCAGTGGTGCCTGACAAGGTAAATTCCGGAGTATTGGTTTTCCCTATAAGAATGGCGCCATTGGCCCGGAGTCTGGCAACTATAGTAGCATCTTTTGAAGGTATATAATCTTTTCTGCCTAGGGTGCCTCCTGTGCTTAATACTCCTTCTGTTTCCAGAGAGTCTTTGATGGTCATAGGTATACCATGCAATGCCCCCATTATTTCACCTTTGGCCAGCATATCGTCAGCTTTTTTAGCTTCAATAAGGGCCCTTTCTTTACAGGATAATACTACAGCATTAATCTGTGGATTAACCTCACTGATTCGTTCATACATAGTAGTAACCAGATCGACAGAGGAAACTTCTTTATCCCTTATCATTTGGGCCATCTGTACTACTGAGGCAAATTTTAAGTCTTCTGTAATATGATTGGGTTTGTAAAAAAGAGCTGATTTTTTTTTGAGGCTTGAATTATGAATGGGGGGCATCAATTCGAGATTCCTATTACCAAACAACATTAAAGTTGAGCTTATAAAACCTCTTCTGCTATTGTTCTTTTTGAACTTCATATTAATTTGCTTTACTGCTTAATTGCTATATTACTTATCCCACCATACCCTGGTTAAAAGATTATCTGTACCCTGCCTGGCCACAGCTGCCTCGTAGTTGGATTTATTTAAATTGATTTCACTTGGCGGGTAGCCTCTTCTCCTTGGGATGGCAGCTATTACAGCATCTTTAGCAATATCCAACTCAGGAATTTGAAGTCTACGCCATTCACACCAGGATTGTACGCCTTGCATGTAAAGAGAGATCCATTTTTGATTACCAATAGACTTTATAGGATCTGAGGTGTCGTAGACAACTTCCTCCTGAGTAAGATAATTGGATATGGCTGACGGATCGGTAATGCCCCATTGCTCCATGGAAGCAGTTATTGCCCTATTATAATGTTCTGAGGCATTGCCTGGAATCCAACCTCTTTCAACTGCCTCTGCTAAAATAAATTCTACCTCTGCATAGGACATAATTGTAAAAGTTGAGGTGGGTTGTAAGATATTTTGGGCATTTGGCCAAGAGACAGCGAAGTCGCTGATAGCACTGCCAGAAGCTACATCCAGACCTACAGGTTGCCCTATAAATCCGCCTCCTAAATCCTGGTTAAAAGCTGGATCAGCATATTTTTCCAGCCGAGGGTCATTGAGAGATTTTAGCATTTCTACCATAGTACTTCCTACACCGTAATTGGGAACACTCAATTCGAATCTAAAAAACCATGGATTGTTGTTTGGTTGAGATTCTAAAAATTGGTAAAAAGCATTGTCATCTGTAGAATTCATAGGCCCTGCTGTAAGGGCTTCGGACACAGCTAAAGCAGCCACATCCGGCGCTACTTTTGACATACGTAACCCAACACGCATTTTTAGGCTGTTTGCAAACCTGTGCCACTTGTCCATGTCCCCTTCATAAATAATATCTCCAGATATATTACCCTCACCTGGATTTATCATCTCAGCAGCCTCTGAGAGTTCCTTTAGCAAATCCATATAGATGGATTCTTGGGTATTGTAAGTTGGCAATGGATAACTATTTCCCTGCAATGTCTCCGTATAAGGAATATCTCCCCACACATCCGTAATGTTCTGAAAGGCCCATGCTTTAAGTATTCGGGCCACAGCTATTTGATTGTTATTAGGGCCTGAAAGAGCCGCATTGACCATAGTTTCCTCATTGGTATTGAGCGTAATGATCTCTTCCAGATCCTTTAATCCACTGGTGTAAAATGTGGAAAAATCCTCCTCAACAGTGGCATAAGTATCTGAAAATCCACCTCTTAAACTGGCTATTTGCTGTACGTAAATCATAGCTGGGAGACCT
This sequence comes from uncultured Cyclobacterium sp., assembly GCF_963977555.1. Taxonomy (GTDB): domain Bacteria; phylum Bacteroidota; class Bacteroidia; order Cytophagales; family Cyclobacteriaceae; genus Cyclobacterium. Next base: position 42,613 of record NZ_CAXBPD010000020.1, read on the forward strand.
ACTCCGTCTAACTGATCATGGTTGCCAAATAGGTCTGCTACCAGCTCTCGCTGTGCACTTGTCAAAAGGCTAGATGTAGGCACAACCACAGGTTGATTGGGATCTATGTTCATTTCTTCAAAGCCTTCTGTACAAGCTGATAAGAAAAGAAATAAACTAGTGGCTAAAATGATTAAATTTGTATTTATAATTTTTTTCATCTCAATAATTCTTAAATTTTAAAACAATTAATGAACAAGTAGATTTGGTGATTAAACCCTGTAAATTTTTTAATCTCTATATTCTATAGTTTTATATTGATATTGAAACCAATCACTCTTGGAGCAGGTAATGAAGCTCCCTCTAATCCTTGAACATTACTTGAACCATAGGCTATTTCTGAAGGATCAATATGAGGCACGTTGCTATGGAGCAAAGCTACATTTCTGGAAAAAACAGATAGTCGGACTCCTTTGACAAACATGTTTTTCAAAATTCGGTTAGGGAAACTATAACCCAGCCTTATTTCTCGTAATTTGACATAGGAAGCATCATAAACATTCAATCCATCTAGGTTGTATTGTTGCTTTAAAAAATTCTGGGCTTCGAGGTAAACCGTATTGGGTTCCCCATTTTCGAAAACGGCGTCTGCTTTTATTCCTCCTCCTTCTGAAACAGGATTTCTTATGGGCTCTCCTTTGTCATTATTCCCTACAGATTCAATAAACTGACCGTTGGCAATACCATTTTGTACCGTTTCTGACCAGAAACTTCCTCCAGATTGGAAATCGATCAATGCACTAAGACTTATGCCTTTGTATGTGAAAGTATTAGAAAGTCCACCAGTTAAATCTGGCATAATGTTACCTACAACTTCGCCTGGGTTTCGTAAATAAAACCCATTACTTCCAACTATTGGTTTTCCTGTTTCTTCATGATAGATGACGTTTGGAGTGATAATAGTACCGTATGGTTCACCAACTGTCGCATTAATCGAGTTTGTTCCATCCCTCGAGCCCAATTCAAAATTATTTTGTCCTTCGGCCAATTCTAATACCATGTTTCTATTCCTTGCCAAGTTGAGATTTACATCCCATGAAAAATTATTTCTTTCAATAGGAGTACCGCTAAGCATTACTTCAATTCCTTTATTCTCCATTTCACCTGCATTGACTATTAGTGATTTGAATCCAGTAGTAGAAGAAACAGGAAGTGCAAGGATTTGATTAAAGGTATTCACTTTGTATACTGTAAAGTCTAAACCAATTCTATTTTCAAAGAATCTTAAGTCTAATCCGCCTTCCAGATTAGAAACGGTTTCAGGTTTTAGGTTGCTGTTTTTTAGAACATCATCTACAGTGAAAACAGAAGTGTTTCCAAATGGATCACCATTTGCATAGGTGTTAATTAACCGGTACGGGTCTGTATCATTACCTACCTGGGCCCAACCAAGTCTCATTTTTCCAAAAGAAAAGAATTCAGCACCTCGCATCAAATTAGAAAATACAAAACTACTTGAAACTGCAGGATACAAATAAGAATTATTGTTTACAGGTAAAGTGGAAGACCAGTCATTTCTCAATGAAGCCTCAAAAAAGAGATAATCTTTATAGCCTATATTACCACTAGCATAGATACTTTGAACCTCTCTCTCAGATGTAAAATCTTTAATCTCGGGTCTTTGAAGTGAAGCTACTAGGTTATAGAAATTGGGTACACTTAAACCTCCTTGAGTTCTTGTATAGTTGTTTTTAAAGGTGTTTTTTCTAATATTTCCACCAAAAGTTACACCTAAGTTAAAATTTTCACCAAAATCCGAATTGTATTGTCCAAGAAGTTCTAGGTTGTCTTCACGGAAATTATAAAGATCCTTCTCATAAGCATTTTGAAGGTACCCACCAATAGATGCCCTGTCCTCTCTAACGTCAGTATAAAAGTCCGTTCTGGCATAAAATGTTAAAGATAACTTTGGGTTAATTTGGTAAGAAATATTAATGTTGCCAAACACCCTGTCCTTTAGGTCATTATTGTAACTTTCAAAAAGTGTGAAATAGGGGTTATTGTTATAACTTTGATCTAAATGACGCCCCAATCCCTGAGTATTCCAAGTCATATGGTAATACCTGTCTGAATTATAATTCCTCATTCTGGCTGGATCTATTTGGCGTTGAGTCCATGCATACCAGTAGGTCAATACATTCACAGGTCTTTCCGGTGACCAATCTCCTGTAGCCGGTCTTCCTAATGCTTCAGTACGTATATAGTTAATTTTTGCTCCGGCGGAAAATTTTTCAGACAACTGTGTTTTGGCACTTACTGCCACTGTATTTCTTTTGATTGAGCTATTCGGCATTGTTCCCTTTTGATCAAGATTTGTATAGGAGAGCCTAAATGTGCTTTTGTCATCCCCTCCACTTATTGAAACATTGTTTGATAATGTTATCCCTGTCTCAAAGAAATCCTTGATATTGTTTGGAGTTGCTTGCCACGGACGAACCTCTCCATAATTAGGTTCTCCAGGATACATACTATCCCAGTGTCTTACCAGTGTCCCGTCAAATCTAGGTCCCCAGCTATTATTAGCGTTTGTATTGACTACTTTGTAAGTCATTCCATCCAAGGGATCTACTGCTTCATCAAACGTAAGAGCAAAGCCACCACCATATTCATTTTGCATTTCCGGTAATAAATAAACGTCGCTAAACATTGTAGAAGAATTGATACTTACTCCTAGGCCTTTATTTTTAGCACCACTTTTAGTGGTAATTAGAATGACACCATTGGAGGCTCTGGAACCATATAATGCAGAGGCGCTAGGTCCCTTTAGCACGGAAATTGATTCCACATCATCTGGGTTAATATCCTGGGCTGCGTTGCCATAATCTCTACCACCATTACCGGAAACCTGATCAGAAGAATTATAGTTTGAATTATCAATGGGGGTACCATCCACTACAAAGAGGGGTTGATTATTTCCCGAAATAGAATTAATTCCCCTAATAGTGATACGAGAAGAGCCACCAATGTTTCCTGATGAATTCGAAATTTGAACGCCAGCAATTTTTCCTGTCAATCCATTTACGATGTTGGTCTCCTTAGCTTCATCTAGACCTCTTGTATCTACCTGTTGCACAGTGTAACCCAGCGCCCTTTCATCTCGTTTAACGCCCAAGGCTGTTACTACAATTTCTGAAAGTGCAGTCTCTTCAGGCGTCAAAAAAACGGTGATTTTGCTTTGGTTTTCAATATTTACCTCCTTCCTGTTGTAACCAATAAAGGAAACTTCTAAAAGTTTTTCAGATTCAGATAAATTAAGGGTAAACTCTCCATTAATGTCTGTTGCAGCACCTTTAGTGGTCCCCTTTACAAGTACACTAGCTCCTGGAATTGATTCTTCATTTTCATCAATAACTTTTCCGGAAACTGTAAGTTCCTGCCCAAAGAGCGGGTTAGTTAAGATAGATCCAATTAGGATAACCAAACCAAAGTAAAGTTTAATTCCAAGGAAATACCTTTTCATTACGTTAGTAAATTTTTTCATAGTGTTCTTTAAGATTAAGTGGTTTTTAATCTGCATTTTCGGAAAATACCGAAAGCCCAAGTGGTTACTTTTGGGTACAATTTGAAAAGATTACTTTGGGAGGTAAAAGAAGTATCCAGAGAGAATGTGGGATGAATGTCCAGACACCAAATAAAGATTTGATTTTATCAGCTGCTAAAATCTTATTGGCTCAATATATAGCAGGAATCTGAAATAGAAAAATTTACAAAAGTTTATTTTATTTAATCGGTGATAACGATATATTTAATGGTTATTGGTAAAGTATTAATTTAAACATTAATAAATTAATTAAAATTAATTTAACCTAAAAAAATTTAAATAAATATTTAATTTTTTATAAAAATAAAATTTTGTAAAAAAGTAAAAATTTTTTTTATAGGGTAAATTTTTATCCGTAATAGTTTCATATTTATTAAAAATTTCAAATCTGGTTACAGATTTAACTAGTATAAGTCAAAATTTAGTTAAATCAATAAAAATAGGTTATAATTTTAACCAATTTTAAAATTGAGGTAATTTCAAATTTTAAAATATTTATTTAAAATAATATTTTATTTGATCCATTAATCAAAAAAATTTATGTAATTAATTAATTATAAAAACATCTATCTCTGGAAATTTTCAAAATAAGGAAGATTGTATAAAAATTTCTGGTTTAGGAGCATCAGAAATAGGATGCTAAGACCCGCAAGGCAACAGATTATAGTAACCTGGAATAACAATTATCCGATGAGATTCAACTTCTAATTTCCATCTATTAAATGCTGATAAAACGGAGCAAAGGCTTTAATAGGACTAACTATACCATTGATTTCTTTCAATTATGGTTTTTGGTGAAGAGGATATAACCTTAAAGGATGAAATTGCGGGACTGATATTGGTAATTCAATCTTAAAATATACAAATTGCAGCGTCAAAAAATTTATTCAACCCATTGTAGGAATTAGGATTCATTTTTTTTGTGTTGTTATCACCATAAATTCAGTGTATTTGGAGCATAGCTTTGGCGTTGGCAAAAATTACAAAGAAGTGGTTGATTTTATCCGATGCATCGGATCAGCATTTAATTAGATGATTATTGCCTATTTTGGGTTTAAACTAATAAATGCTAAAAAATATGAATGATAGAATAAAATTGCCCCACAGTGATTTTGAAATTTCAAGATTAATTTTTGGTTGTTGGGCTGTAGTTGGAGGTTTTAATTGGGGCCATCAAGATAAAAAGGACTCTTTGGACGCCATGAGGGAAGCCTTTGACAAGGGTATTAGTACTTTTGATACTGCTGAGGCTTACGGAAATGGCGCTTCGGAAAACCTTTTAGCAGAAGCATTAGGAGATAAAAGATCAGATATGATTATAGCTTCTAAGGTTGGTCCTCAGGATTTTCTTCCTGAAGACGTGATCAAGGCCTGCGAAAGGGGATTAAAAAATCTTAAAACGGACTATATTGACCTGTATCAGCTTCATTGGCCAAACCCTGAGATTCCTCTAGAAGAAACCATGGGAGCGCTCCAAAAATTAAAAGAGGATGGCAAAATTAGGGCCTATGGTGTTTCAAATTTCGGAAACAAAAGCCTGGACATTTGCAAGCAATCAGGTTTTGCCGTTAGTAGCAATCAGATGGCCTATAACTTGATTTTTAGAGCAATTGAATTCAGTATCCTACCTCAATGTGTAGAAGACAATGTGCCAATTTTATGTTATTCTCCCATTATGCAAGGTTTGTTAACCGGGAAGTTTGATTCTGCCGAGCAGGTTCCTGATGACAGGGCAAGAACGCGACACTTTAATAAAGGTCGGTCTCAATCAAGGCATCAAGAAGAAGGTTGTGAAGCTTTGACTTTCCAAACCATTGCAAATATCAAAAAGTTTGCTGACGAGTCTAATATTACTATGGGTAATTTGAGTCTTGCTTGGCTCTTGGCTCAGAAAGGCGTTGCTGCGCCTATCGTTGGTGGTAGAAATGCAGATCAAGTCAGGAAAAACTTAAAAACCATGGAGGTTAAGCTTACTGCTGACATGGAAAATCACTTGAATGAAATCACTCTGCCTTTAAAAGAAAAGTTAGGTAGCAATGCCGACTTGTGGCAAACAGGTGGTCGAGTGATCTAATTTACTGATAAAGAATTGAAAATTTTACTGGTCAATAAAAACCTCTAAGGGTTTTTATTGACCATTTTTTTTAATATTTTCTCTAAAGTAGCAATAGAGATATCCAGATAGAAACGATTAACCCGGATTATGATGTAGGGGTCACAGTGCCTGTCCTAGTCTTTCTTAGGGAGTTGTGTAATCACCATAAATTCCTGCTGTTGAAAAATGGGTCATAGCATTATTGTGGAAAGGTCGAAAATAGCAACAATTGGCTTACTTTTTCCGCTGCGGCGGATCATCACGTAATACAAGGTGTATTGCATATTTCAGAACTAAAGCCAGTTCCATTCCCTAAAAACACCTGTTTTTTATTAAATATGGCAAAGTATTAATGCCCAGTAATTTTTTGATTTTGACTATTCTCAATCAGGTTCTGTTTAAAACTATTTAATTAAGAAGGCAACCTCTGTTTTTCCAATGTACTATCAGTTTGATTAAAATCAAGATTTAATGACTAATAGGGTATTAAATATAATTTTTTATATTAAAACATTGTGAAAGTTAAAAAAAGTTAATTATTATTCGTAATATTTAGAATTGTATAGAACAATAAGTTTATATTCATTGAACTTGAATAATTAAATTCAAAGATGGGAATAAGTAGCTGATTAGGGTGGTTTTTTAATTTACCCACAATTAAAAAGAGATTTCCATTCTCAAGGAATAAATAGCTTTCAAAGCTTTGTATAGAATTAGTTAAAAAAACGAATTAACTTAATAGTAAACCCAATGAAACAACCCAGTATGGCCAGAGGAGAAGACTCTTACTGACAAAACATTAATGCAATACACCCAATAGCCTTGGTTTTGAAGAATTAACGTTCTTTAAAACCTACTTACAGATTTCATACATTGCCCAAATAAAAATTTAGTTTAGGTAGAATCCTATTGATTTTCATGGCTTCATGTAAATGGATTATTGAGTATTGCTATAAGCATCAAAAGAAAGGTTTGTCTCTTTAAATAGTTGACTAAATCTTTTTTAGTTTACTTCTTTTTAGAAGCACATTGCTCATGTTAGTAAATACTTAAACTATTTTAAAAATGACAAAGTATACATTGAAGAATTTCAATCAACATTCTCATCACTTGTTATTGATTTTTTTGATTCAATTAGTAGTCACCTCCAATGCGATGGCATTGGATGGACTTTCACACAAAATTATAGATGAAAATTTCAAAACTGCTAAACAGGTATTTGACATCAATGTGTCGGGAACTGTCTTAGATGAAGGAGGCCAGCCGATCCCTGGAGCAACCATTTCTGTACCAGGTACTACTATAGGTACTGCCACGGATTTAGATGGGAAATATTCCATTTCAGTTCCTGAAGGTGCTTCATTGGTGTTTTCATTTATTGGGTTTCAAACCCAAACAATAGCCGTTGCCAATCAAACAACCATAAACATTACGCTTTTAGAAAATGCCCAGGCCTTGGATGAGGTGATTGTGGTCGGATATGGAACAGCGAAAAAATCAGAGTTGACAAATGCCGTAGTTCAGGCATCAGGAGAAGATATCAAGAAGTCTTCGGCTGTTTCACTCTCCAATGCCTTATCAGGTAAGTTAGCAGGCCTGTATGTCAATCAAAGAAGTGCGATGCCAGGATTTGATGATGCCCAAATTTTGATTAGAGGATTCAATACCACTAGAGACAATTCCGCATTAATAGTAATAGACGGAATTGCCAATGCAGATCCCGACGGTTTAAACCGATTAGATCCCAATGATATCGAATCAATCTCCGTGTTGAAAGATGCATCAGCGGCCATATATGGAGCTCAATCTGCGGGTGGTGTAATCCTGGTGACAACCAAAAGGGGAAAAACTGGAAAGCCTACCTTTAACTTTTCTACCAGTCATTTGTTTCAAGCTCCTACGACAAGGGTAAGGACCGCCAATGTTTTTGATTACATCAATGTTTTAAATCAGAGTAGGGCATTAGACGGAACTGCACCGGATTTTCCAGATGAGTTAATTCAGGCATTTAGAAATGGTGATAGAAGAGCGGAGGACTGGTGGGAGGCTCTGGTAGATCCTCCTGCAATAATTGGAAGACAATCACTTACCATGAGAGGTGGATCTGATAAAATCAGGTATTTTACATCTATAGGAACAGTGTCACAAGGGGGGATTCTTAGAGCTGATGACATAACTAAACTAAAACAATACAATATAAGGGCAAACCTAGATGTTACGGTAACGGACGATTTGGAGGTGGGCCTTGATCTATCCTTACGCGAAAAATTCACCAGGTCACCTCAAGGAGGATCAGGAGCGATAGGAGCATTTGCTTCTACAAGCCCCCTTCAGGAAGCTTATATTGATGGAGATTATCGGTACCCTGGAGAAGGGTGGTCACATTTAAATCCGGCAGCCAGATTGTTAAGCCCAGGATATCGCAAGTATACCAATGATGTGATTAATGGTACTTTCAGATATGAATACAAAGTACCATTCCTTGAAGGACTTAGTATAGATGGGTTTGCTTCTATAGTAAAGACCTTTAATTACAATAAATCCTTTGACTTTGTCTGGGATTATTATGAAAAAAATTCTCAAGGGGAAATTGTCAAAAGGACTTCTCGAACTGTAGAGGACATTGGATTAAGGGAAGATTTTAATCAAAGTTCCAGGATCACCCTCAATTCTAAGATCAAATACCTGACGACGATAAACGAAGTGCATAAAATAAATGGCTTTGTGGCCTACGAACAAATGTCCTATGAAGATAATTTTTTCTGGGCACAAAGATTGGGCTTTGATTCACCACAAATAGATCAACTTTTTGCAGGGAGTGAAAACAGGAGCAATTGGAACAACAGTGGAGGAGCTGGTCAGAGTGCAAGAAGAAATTATTTTGGTAGAGTAAGTTATGATTACGCTAACAAATATTTATTGGGTTTCAATTTCAGGTATGATGGCTCACCTATATTTCCTAAAGAAACCAGGTGGGGATTTTTTCCCGGCGTATCCGCAGGCTGGGTAATCAGCAATGAATCCTTTGTTTCAGATGAGCTTTTTAGCAATATTAAACTGAGGGCTTCCTGGGGTCAGCTGGGAAATGACCGCGTAAATCCTTTTCAGTACATAGGAAGATTTGGCTATGGAACCGGCTGGGTAGTGGATGGAAACGATGTACGTGGAATAGCAGCATTGACAACGCCTAATCCAAATATAACCTGGGAAGTTTCAGAAACGACAGATATTGGACTTGAACTGGCTTTCCTAGAAGATAAAATTACTTTTGAAACTGACATTTATAAAACCAAGACAAGCAATATCCTTGGTGCACGACAAGCCTCAATACCTCAATATACAGGCTTGGTGTTACCCGATGAAAACATTGGTGAGATGGAAAGCAAAGGCATAGAGTTTCAATTAGGCTACCGCCAATATCTCGGGGAGGTGAGCTTCAGAGTAAGTGCTAATTATTCTTACAATGATAACAAGGTGATCTTTTTTGATGAGGTTCCACAAGCCGAACCCTATCAAAAGCAGGAAGGCAGGCAATTTGGTTCGGAACTGGTCTATAAAGCAATTGGTATCTATAGGAGCCAGGCAGATTTAGATAACAACATCAATTATCCGAATGCATCTTTGGGAGGATTAATTTTCGAGGATTTAAACAATGACAATGTTATCGATGGCAACGACAGGTACAGATACAATACAAATCCCTTTCCCAAATCCCAATTTGGGTTAACATTTGGTTTCGACTACAAGACTTTTGACCTTACCTTTTTGCTACAAGGGCAGGATGGAGGAAAGTTTCGACTTGACAATGGCTTTGATTCTGGGGCCAATGGAAATGGACTTGAATATGTTGCCAACAACAGCTATGATTTAGATAATACGAATACAATATTACCTAGGATAAGACCTGTTGGATTTGCCGCCAATAACAATGATTTCTGGTACCATACTTCAACCTGGATACGTTTTAAATCTGCTGAATTGGGCTATAGCATACCTAATAATATTTCGGATAAAATCGGTATTTCCGGAGCCAGGCTTTATTTATCTGGTGAAAATCTATTCCTAATTTATAACAGTTTGGAAAAGTTTGGAGCAGGGGATCCTGAATTTCTTAGTGGTAAAGGAGGGATTTACCCAAATATGCGCTCTCTGGGATTTGGACTTAACCTTACTTTTTAAATATTATGAAAAATTACATATATAAAATCGATATGATTAAGAGGTTAGTTGTTCTAATTGTTTCCGGCTTTATTTTCACCTCATGCAATGAAAATCTTCTGGAACGCCAGCCTCTAGATGCAATTTCTGAAGAAAATGTATTTACGGATCCGGTGTTCTTACAAAATTATGTGTACAATATTTACAATGGAATAAAACCCCATTGGAGCCCGGGAACAGGTGGGTATATAGGCATGACAGATATTGCTGCATCTGCACCTGATACGCACAATAGATCAGGAGGAATCAGACAGTATTTAGAAGGAAATATAAATTCAGACAATGTTACACAACTTACCAATATTTGGGCAGAGGAATATGATTATATCAGGAGGGCCAACATATTTTTTGAAAAGGTAGCGGATTCTCAAATTGATGAGCAGACCTTGGATAGAATGAAAGGAGAGGTGCATTTCCTGAGAGCATGGATGTATTTTGAGCTAATTCGCACCTTTGGTGGAGTGCCTATAATTACCAGCAGCTTTAGCCTGAGTGACGATTCCTTTGACGTCAGTAGAAATAGTTATGAAGAGTGTGCAAATTTTGTTTTGTCTGAAACAGAATTGGCCATTGGGCTACTGGATGGTTACTCTCAAGAACCTGGTAAGATTAGTAAAAATGCTGCCCTGGGATTAAAAGCCAGAATGCTTTTGTACATGGCGAGTCCATTAAATAATCCATCAAATGACATGTCCAAATGGCAGGCTGCGGCTGCCGCTAATAAGGCGGTAATAGATGCTGGATATACCTTGCATCCCACCCATGAGGATTTGTTCAAGCAACCTGTTAAAACAGATGAAACTATCTTTGGGCGCTCTTTTACTGCAGGATCAAGGATTCCTGATTGGGGCTACAACTATGATTTCTGGCCCAGTGGCTTCGATGCAAGACAAAGAATTATGCCAACCCAAACCTTCATCAATATGTTTCAGATGAAGAATGGTGAGTATCCATATCTTCCCGATGGCATCACGGTAAATCCTGCATCCGGTTATGATGAGCAAGAGCCCAATATAGACAGGGACCCAAGGTATTACAGTTACATTCTTTATCCTGGGGCTGGTCCGGTGAATATTATTGACGGATCAAAAAGCACCATGAGGTTGTATGAATATTGGGAGGATGCCAATCCAAATGCAGACAATTTACCTCCCTATCAGAACCCTAATAAAGTTGATCCAAATAACAACCAGGAATTGTTTGACTTTGGTAGGGATTCTGAGACCTATTGGGTCAAAGGGCTAACCCCATTTCATTGGAGGGTTCAAACAGGATATACCTTTAGAAAATTACTGGATTTTAACGGGCCAAGAGCGAGTTTTGATTTCGATTATAGCCAGCTGATGGTTTTTATGAGGCTTCCCGAATTTTACTTGAATTATGCCGAAACCCAGATTGCTTTGGGAAATGAGGAAGTCGCCAGAGAATATATCAACAAAGTCAGGAGCAGGCCTTCTGTGAATATGCCTGATATTACCAGTTCTGGAACTGAGCTGATGAGGGATTATAAAAATGAAAGGGCTATTGAATTACATCTTGAAGACATACATTTTTGGGACTTGCTAAGGTGGAAAGATGCACCTGGAAAAATAGACTTATTTCCAATAAGAGGTTTGAGTAAAGTTACCATGGATTGGACAAATGCTCAGGAGGGCGATTTGTTAGGGGAATTAAATTTCACTTATGGTCCTATAGATGAAGTGGATCCTAGATTTCCATGGCCCGGTGATTATTACTATTTGTTTCCTATTCCAAGAGAAGAAATACAAAGAAGTAACAATAACATTACCCAGAACCCTGGCTATGGTGACTAAGATTTAATTGATTTAAATACAATGAAACCACAGATTCAATCAGATCATTACAGATTTGAATCTGTGGTTATTTTATAATTTCTGATTATTCGATCTAGCCTTAAAATTTTAACCCAAAATAGTCAATAGACTTTCTGTTCTTGATTTTAGTGGGAGTTAAAATAAAATGTATATTCTGGGTGTGGTCAATATTGGAACAAGAATAAAAAATGAGTAAGACAATTATAGGTACTTCCATTTCCCTAATGCTAAACAGAAAATTTAAAGCAGGTCAATTATGGTGCTGTACCCTTGGCTTTTTAGTGTTATTCAGTTGTAACAATTCAGCCGTTAAAAAGGAGACACATTTATTCAAACAATTATCAAGCAAGGAATCAGGTATTGAGTTCCAAAATATTTTGACGGAGAATGATTCGGTAAATTATTTCAATTACATGTACATCTATATGGGAGGAGGAGTGGCCATTGGCGACTTAAATAACGATGGCCTTCAAGATGTTTATTTTACCGGAAATATGGTAGAAAACAAACTTTACCTGAACAAAGGAAGCATGCAATTTGAAGACATAACCGAAGAGGCAGGAGTGGGAGGAGATGCTCGATGGGCCACAGGTGTGACCCTGGGGGATGCCAATCAAGATGGCTGGCTTGACATTTATGTAAGTGTTTCGGGAAAATGGGAAACGACCAAAAATCTCCTTTATATCAATGATGCCAATGAAGAAGGGGTACCGACTTTTACAGAGTCAGCAGAGGCTTATGGCTTAGCAGACGAAGGCAATAGTACACAGGCAGTTTTTCTTGATTACGACATGGATGGTGACATGGACCTCTATGTGATAAATTATCCAATCGTTTCATCGAGAACCAATATATTGGAGTTTTTAAGCTATAGAGACCTGGCCCCTTACCATCGAAGTGACAGGTTGTACAGGAATGAAGGCAACCAGAAGTTTACCGATGTTACGATGGCTGCTGGATTGGCCAAATATGGCTTATCTCTTGGCGTTTCAGTGGCTGATTTTAATCAGGACAATTGGCCTGATATATATGTTTCAAATGATTTCAGCACACCAGATTATTTTTTAATCAATAACAAAGACGGAACATTTACTGATGAAAATTTGAACCTTACCAACCATACTTCCTATTTTGGAATGGGACTTGACGTTTCGGATTTCAATAATGATGGTTTATTGGATATTTACCAAGTTGACATGATGCCAAAAAGTTACCGTAGAGCTAAGGAAAATATGGACAGCATGGATCCGGAAAGGTTTTATAATATAGTAGACAATGACATGCATCATCAATATTCTATAAACACCTTACAAATGAACCTGGGAAATAATCCTTCGGGACTGCCATTTTTTGCAGATATAGCTAAGTTTACAGGTTTGAGTGCTACAGATTGGAGCTGGGCTTCGCTGTTTGCAGATTTTGATAACGACGGTTGGAAAGATGTATATGTGACCAACGGGGTTAGGAGGGACATAAACAATAGCGATTATTTCAGAGGTGATGAAGTGAAAAATTTCGATTCTGAAAACGCGTTGAAATTAACATTGGAAATTCCTTCTGAAAAAATCGACAACTTTGCATTTAAAAACAATGGAAACCTAACCTTTACGGATGTATCTAAAGCCTGGGGAATCAACTTTAACGGCTTTTCAAATGGTGTTGCCTATGCTGACCTAGACAATGATGGAGATTTGGACCTTGTGGTTAATAACCTGGATGAAGAAAGTGCATTGTATGAAAACACTGCAAGTGATCAAAACTTGAACAATTATTTAAGAATAAAATTTAAAGGTCCAGAAGGCAATGTTTTTGGCATTGGCTGTAAAATATGGATTGAGGACGGATCGCAGATGCAGTTTCAGGAAATGTCTATCACACGAGGCTTTCAATCTTCCGTCGAACCTGTTGTTCATTTTGGTGTAGGGAAAAAGGAAAATATTACCAGATTGAAAGTTTTATGGCCTGATGGAAAAGTCCAGGTGATTGAAAACCAGTCAGTAAACCAGGTAATTGAACTGGCCTATATAAATGCCAGTCCAAGCAATGAGAAGCCCGTTGAAAATCAGCCGAAATTTTTCAAAGACATTACAGAAGAAGCACTGTTGGACCATAAACACGAAGAAAACAAATTCAATGATTTCCAATACCAGGTATTGCTACCCCATAAAATTTCAGAATATGGTCCTGCTTTGGCGGTAGGGGACATAGACAATGATGGTTTGGATGATTTTTATATTGGAGGGGCACATAATTTTGCAGGAAAGCTGTACCGTCAAAACGTTGAAGGCACTTTCTCAGAAGTGTCTGAAGATCTTTGGAAAACAGATAAAATGCAGGAAGATACAGGAGCTGTATTTTTTGATGCGAATGGGGATGGACTTTTGGATTTGTATGTAGTATGTGGAGGGAATGAATACAGACAAGAAGACCCATTTTATCAAGATAAATTTTACCAAAATATGGGGAATGGTGTCTTTGAAAAAATTGAAGAAGCCATCCCAGAAATGCGTGCAAGTAGTGCAGTTGTGGTACAGGCTGACTATGACAATGATGGGGATTTGGATTTATTCGTTGGAGGAAGGGTGAGTCCCCGAGCCTACCCAAATGCACCAAAAAGTTATATTCTGAGAAATGATAGTAGTCCTTCGAAAATTAAATTTGTGGATGTGACTGAAGTCATTGCACCTACTTTAGCAGACTTAGGAATGGTCACACAGGCCCAATGGGTAAATCTCGATGGAGACTCATTTCTAGATTTGATGATAGTTGGAGAATGGATGGGAATCACCTATTTGAAAAATATAGAAGGGCAATTTATTGATCAAAGCGAGGCAATGGGAATTGGGGAGGCCACAGGTTGGTGGTCTGGTCTTGTAATGGATGATTTTAACAAGGATGGGCTGGAAGATTTTATTGTAGGAAACTTAGGAAAAAATTATAAATACCAAGCATCAGAGGAATCTCCATTTAGCTTGTATGCCTACGATTATGATAACAATGAGCAACAAGACCTGGTACTGAGTTACGTTGATAAAGAACAGGGTATCAATGTACCTGTCAGAGGCAGAGAGTGTTCCTCCCAACAGATTCCTGCTATTAAGGCAAAATTTAAAGATTATCATGCCTATGCAACTGCTAGTTTGGAAGACATTTATACTACTGAACATTTGGAAAAATCTACCCACTATCAGGTTAAAAGCTTTGCCCATTATTATATGAAAAACCTAGGGGATGGGCAGTTTAAATTATCTATGTTGGACCATTTTGCTCAGTTGGCTTCTATAAATGCCATGGTGACCATGGATGTGAATAAGGATGGAAATTTAGATGTTGTGTACGCGGGTAATCTATATGGGTCAGAAGTTGAAACCCCTAGAAATGATGCCTCTTATGGTGGACTTATGTTGGGAAATGGTGAAGGAGATTTTAAAAGCCAAATGCCTTATGAAAGTGGGTTGTATGTAAAAGGAGAAGTGAAAGACGCACAGAAAATTAGATTGGCTGGTGGTGAAGAAGGGATTCTTTTTGCAAAAAATAACGGCTATCTTCAATTAATTAAAGTAAACCCCTAAATAGAACTTTTCCAAAATTTACAATAGCATTGCTATTGCATAAATTGGATGCAATAGCTTATTGAAGAGATGGATGTGCAAATTTAAAGTTTCGAAATTATACCCTTTCAATTGTTCAAAAATAGGAATTGCGCAGCTTTGTCCAGTTTTGACAATTCTATGTATCCTCTTTTTTTTAGGGTTATCGGCATGCAGCCAACGGCATCAAGAAAATGAAAGCCATGCATTTACCAATGCCTTGGTAAATGAAAGTAGCCCTTACTTATTGCAGCATGCCCACAATCCAGTTGACTGGATACCCTGGAGCGAAAAGGCATTAAGTAATGCAAAAGAACAAGATAAACTTGTAATTATAAGCATTGGCTATTCCTCTTGTCATTGGTGTCATGTGATGGAAGAGGAAAGTTTTGAGAATAAAGAGATCGCTTCATTCATGAACGACAACTTTATTAATATCAAAGTAGACAGGGAAGAAAGACCTGATGTGGACATGGTATACATGACAGCACTTCAACTAATGAAGGGAAGTGGTGGTTGGCCACTGAATGTGGTTACCTTGCCTAATGGAAAACCATTGTATGCGGGTACTTATCATACCAAAGAGGAATGGCAAGAGGTGTTGAAGCAGGTTAGAGACTTTTATCGTGACAATCCGGTGAAGGCAAATGAATATGCGGATAAGGTTGCCATTGGGGTACAGGAAGCCAATCAGATCCAAGCTACACAAAATCAAGATGAAATACCAAAGGATATCGCTAAAGATATTGTGAACCAGTGGAAGCCTTCGTGGGATGGTGTACATGGAGGAGATCAGGGACAGCAAAAATTTATGATGCCCTCCAACCTTGATTTTTTAATAAATTATGCCGCTTTGGAAAAAGAGGGAGATGCCAAGACCCATTTAAAAAAATCACTCGATAAAATGGCTTTGGGTGGGATTTATGATCAGGTAGGAGGAGGATTCTTCAGATACAGCACGGATGAAGAATGGAAATATCCACATTTTGAAAAAATGCTTTACGACAATGCTCAAATGATAAGCATTTATTCCAAAGCCTTTCAAATTTTTAAAAGCCCGCTTTATAAGGAGGTAGTTATAACCACTATTGATTTTCTGGAAAGGGAAATGAAAAATGAAGATGGAGGATATTATGCTGCTTTAAATGCAGATACGGATGGGGAAGAAGGTAAATATTATATTTGGAATCAGAAGGAGATAGAACAGACCCTTGGAGAAGACTATTCCCTATTCTCATCTTATTATAGTTTAAATGTCAATGCACCAGAAGAGAGTGGGAATTTTGTATTGTATCGTCAAGTGAATGATTCAATATTTTCAATTCGTAATAAATTGACTCTAAAAGATTTAGCTGTTATAAAAAAGCGTTGGAATAGCTTTTTGCTGGAAAAAAGGGAAGAAAGAACCACCCCCGATAAAGACGATAAAATCATAACTTCCTGGAATGCCTTACTGATCAATGGCTATTTAGATGCCTACTTCGCTTTTGGAGATGTTCGTTACCTGGAGCGTGCAATTGAGACTTTTAACTTTATCGATAAAAATGCCTTAGATAACTTAAAACTGATACATTCTTATAAAGAAGGAGGACGTAAGGTAGAAGGTTTTTTGGAGGATTATTCCTTTATGGTAAATGCTTTAATAAAATTATACAGCGCTACTATGGATGTTGCTTATCTAGAAAAGGCTGAAGCATTGCACAAAAGGGCCAACAAGCTTTTCCATGATGAGGTCTCAGGTCTATATCGGTATAATCAAAACAATGCACTTATTTCAACACTTATAAACACGCATGATGGCGTAATTCCATCACCAAATGCTGTTATGGCAGAAAATGCCTTTAAGCTTGGGCATTTGTTATACGATCCAAAACTTATATTGAAGTCCAAGAATATGAGCTCCACCATTTTGTCAATGGCAAATGAAAATCCATCAGGCTATGGAAGGTGGAACAATCTCTTGATGAATCAAACCTATCCCTTTTATGAAATTGCTGTAGTTGGAAAAAATGCAAGAGCTGTGTTAAGCTCCTTTCAAGAGGTCTACTTACCCAATACTTTGGTGGTGGCTAGTCCATCAGAAAGTTCACTTCCTTTGTTCTTAAATAGGTACGTGGATGAGGAAACTTATATATATGTTTGTCAAAACAATACCTGTAATTTACCGGAAACAGTTCCTGAAATTGTAATAAACCAATTGAAAACCTACTAATTATTTAGTGAAATTATTAATAATCGGATTGCTGTTATTTTATTCTAAATTGATGCCAAACTCAATGTTTAATTTAGTTTAAATTCGATAGTATTCCGATAAGTATAATTTTGATTTCTCATTCTAAACTAACCGATAAAATGATATTCAGTAAACGAATAGATAATCTGGTTACTGGCCTTAGTGCGTTGGAAATTTTCCGTAGTTTTTTGCCTTTGACGGCCTTCAGTTTACTAATGACAGGCTGTACAGTTTACAAGGTAAAAATCAAATCAGCCCCTCCTTCCATAACTGAAATAAAATATACAGTTTCAGAAGCGGAGGACTGGAACAACCTGTTTATACGCAACTATGGGTGGTTTGGCGGAGATGGGATTTTCACACTTCCACTAGACGGTGTGGATACCGTAAACACTGACGCAGATAGCCAAACATTAGTGCTATTTAGTGATAGTTTAATAGGCGAAATCAAGGATGGAGAAGTTGATTCAACATTCCAGATGATCAACAATTCTGTGGCGATGATTAAAGGAGCAGCGCCATTAGATAGTAAGGTGTCTTTCCATTGGGCCAAAGATGAAAATGATAAGCCTAAGTCAATTTTTATACCCAATACCCTTGCTTCAAAACCTGGAGAATATTTCTGGCTCGGTGATGGATTTGTGAATTATGAAAAGGGAAATGATATTTATCTTTTTGGGTACCGGATCCAAACAACAGCTGCTGAAGTTTTTCCATTTAAAGAAGTAGGGAATGTACTAATTGTTATTCCTCAGGGAAGTAGGACTCCTTTTTCTGATCATCGTCAAATTGATACTCCTTTTTACATGCAAGGGAGCCCTGAGTCCACAGGCTCTTTTGGAGCAGGTGTCCTGGTGAATACCCAGAATTCAGGAGCAGCAAACCCTGATGGATTTGTGTACATATACGGTGTGAAGGGAGTGAAAAAGGAAGTCTTGGTGGCCAGAGTAAGGCCAAAAGACATTGAGAAATTCTCCTCATGGAGGTTTTGGGATGGGGTCGATTGGCAGAGAGAAATGCTAAAGGCAAGTCCTATTGCTGACCGTGCCTCCAATGAACTAAGCGTTACACCTTTACAAGATGGAAGGTACGCCATGATTTTTCAAAAAGATGCCATCGGGACTGAAGTTGGATTGAGGTTAGGTTTGTCTCCTGTAGGCCCTTTTGGTCCTATTATAGCTGTTTGGGATGCAGTCGACGATCTTAAAGACGGGATCCAACTGATTAGTTATAATGCCAAAGCCCATCCTCATTTGTCTGGGGAAAATGAGTTGTTAATTAGTTATAACATCAATTCTTTTGATTTTTTTCCAGCAATAAAAAAGCAACCACACCTGTACCGTCCACGATTTATCCGGTTAAAATTTGAGTAACCCAGAATAATGAGTAAGTGCATTTATAGCGGTGGAATAGAATATACAAAATACATTTTAATCCCTGAAGGGACTGGGTTCAATTTTTTAACCTAAGCTAAGATTGCTAACAACTTAATCAATTCCCTACATTTAATGTTAATAGTACAATAGCTTAATTTTTTTTAATAATACATAGTATTAATAAGTAATTAGGTGAATATTTTATTTGTTTTGTAGCAAAATTTTTAAAATTTACATTGAAATGTAGTTTTATTGTTTTAAATTTATTAGGATGTTGGGAAGGCAAATTGATTCCAATTTCCTTACTCACATCTTTGGATATTGTGAGCTAAGGGATTAAGGAGATTATAGGAAACCTATATTTCCATGTGCCGAATACTTAGATTTGATACTATAGTATAAAATTAAGATTTAGTTTTGCTTATAGTGAGAAAGAACCATCAAATAACAGGAGGAATCGCCATATTAAAATGGGCCGTAGAGCGTTTTTTCGGTAAGTAATGGCCTTGACTTGCATTTTTGTATTGGATCGAAGGCAGGAATGTGGGTTTTGATGCAAGTCTAAAGATTGCAGCGTGAAAGAAGTCCAAATTGATAGGTAGAAATCTTGGGTGAATTTTAGGCTTTCCTTGTCACAGATTTTTTTTAACTGAAAGAGATAAATACGTCATCATATAAAATTGATAACTCCATCTATAATTAATTTTTGCTTGTTTTATGGTGTTTAAAAATAGGAATTAATGCCTTTTACCTTACTTCAAAAACGGCTATGCTGAAAGCATAGGACGTTTAGAAATTGGCCTTAAATCTAACACCTTCACCCACCATAATCGGCAATTTATATTACACATTAATTAACCTGAAATGTGGAGTAGGTTCGTTGTGGGGATCGTTATTACCAAAATCAAGTAAATTGTTAAATAGGAAAATTTGTTGCCATTCCTGTGAGATAGAAACAATTGACTGACTATTAAGTGATTTCAGCTCATAATAGAATGGCTATTGCCTTTTTCGGGTTTCACCAAACCCCGATTGTATGGAAGTGATAGATACTAGTTAGCCGCATCTCAAATGGATTAAATTGGGGTAAACAAGCGCAGTGGTTTGTTTATTTCAGCTTTAAGGTTGGTGGATTTTTTATAAACCTTGGATTTCCATTTGAATTTCAATATTCACTTTATTAATAACCCAAAATAACCCGTTCGTATGAAAAAAGTACTACTTAGGCTGTTTTATGCCTTATTGATTCCCTTATTTATAGGTTCTCAATTATTCGCCCATCCAATATCATCTGGAATTAAAATAGAAGAAGATAGTTTTGAAGCAACGAAAGCTGATAACCCGTTGGTACTACTCAACACCTCCAGCATTAATTTAACTATAAATCACCCTACGCTTGCCGTAGAGACAAAGCCTGCATACTCAAAAAAAGAGCCTGTCACTCCGATGACTTACAAATCTCGGATTGAAAGGAATGTAGTCAAAGCATTCAAAAAGATTACTGGTCAGGTGAAAGATTCAAATGGTGAACCAATACCGGGAGTCACCATTACCGTTTTGGGTACCAATGTCGGAACAGTTACCAATTTAGAAGGAAGGTATTCGATTGATGCTGAAGAGGGAGGTACATTGGTTTTTTCCTTTATCGGATTTAAATCTCAAAATGTAGTTCTTTCAAATCAGTCTATCATCGATTTGACATTGGAAGAAGATGTAGCTAACCTTGATGAGGTGATAGTAGTAGGTTATGGCACTCAGAAAAAAGCCAATATGACAGGTGCTGTGGCCACAGTAGGAGGGGACGAGATAATCAAAAGGCCTTTGAATAATGTAGCAGGACTGTTACAAGGAAAAGTTTCAGGCCTACAGGTTTCTTCTCATTCTGGTAAACCAGGCAGTGAGAACAATGCTTTAAGAATTAGGGGATTGGGAACTTTTAGCGCTGCAGGAAGTGAGCCATTGGTTCTGATTAATGGAATTGCTGGTGATATGACAAATATTGATCCGAATGACATTGAATCCATATCTGTATTAAAGGATGCCGCTTCCAGTGCCATCTATGGTGCGAGGGCAGCCAATGGTGTGATTTTGATTACCACAAAAAGGGGAAGTGCTGGAGAATTGTCTGTAGAAATTCATAGCAATGTTCAAGTTCACTCGGCCACTAGATTGCCTGAGTTGCTAAGCAATTCAGCTGACTATATGATGTATTGGAACCAAGGTCGGGCTCGAAGTGGTCAAACCCCCTATTTTTCGCAACAGGAAATAGATGCTTTTAGAAACAACCCTAATGACCCGATAAATTATCCCAATTTTGATTGGGTGGACCATTCATTTAGTTCTGCTGTGGCCCAGATGCATTCTGTCAGGATAAGTGGTGGGAATGAAAAAACTTCCGTCGGACTATCTCTAGGGTATTTTGATCAGCCTGGAATTACCAGTTTATATGAATTTAAGAAATACAATGCCAGATTAACTGTAGACACCAAAATAAACAGTTGGTTAAAAGTGGGTGGCGATATTCAGCTTGTCAATAAAGATATACAGCGCAGTAACTGGGACAATGGAAATGTAGATTATCAGGTATTGGCTATTTATGGAGCGGCACCTAATTACACCCCTACCATGACTTTGGCAGATGGCTCTACCGGATATGTTGCCAGGTACAGTTCAAATATTGGAGAATGGACCGTTCGTAATCCAGATGCCCAGAATGTAAGTGGTATTCAGACAGACATCAATATGAACGTTTTGCCTCAGTTTTATGCAGAAATCACACCTGTGAAAAACCTGACTTGGTATACCAAAGGTGCCGTGACCTACGATTCAAGGGCCTATAAAAATCATGAAAATCCTGTTGACAATTATTTCTTTAATGATGGAACCTACGCACATAATAATTCTACTTGGCAGCTAGGAGTAAGAGAAAACTGGTATTCGAGCATGTGGACCACCTTGTACTCTACCTTAAATTATAAGAAAATATTCAACGGTGTTCACAATGTGAATATACTAGGAGGGTATAACCAAGAATACAATTTAAGTAGACAATTGAGAGGAAGTAGGGTACATTTCCCTACAAATGACCTTAAAGAATTGGATGCTGGAGCTCCTTTGGATCAAAGTACCGGAGGAAGTTCAAGTGAGTGGAGCATTATGTCATTTTTTGGTAGGGCAATGTATGATTATAAAGAAAAGTATTTGGTTGAAGCCAATGCCAGGTATGATGGCACTTCCAGAATTACCCAGGACAATAGATGGGGATTTTTTCCTTCTGTTTCTGCAGGTTGGAGGATTTCGCAGGAGCCTTTCTTAATGCAAAGTGGCTGGGTGGAGAATTTGAAAATTAGAGCTTCATGGGGTCAATTAGGAAATCAAAATATCGGTCTCTATCCCTATCAGGAAGTATTGTCAACCACTTCCTATGCTTTTAATACTGCCTATCCAGGTGCTGTATTAAATCGATTGGTAGATCCATCCCTGCGCTGGGAGACCACCACTATGACAGATATTGGGTTTGATTTGACTTTAAAGGAAGGATTGATTCATGTTACCTTTGATTGGTTTGATAAAGTCACAGATGACATTTTGTACAATGTGCCAATCCCTGCCAGTGTGGGCCTGTCTCCACCTACTGTTAACTATGGTAAAATGAGAAATACTGGAATAGAGGTAGAACTTGGTTCTAGAAAACAATTTGGAGATTTCGGGTATGATTTAAGTGTGAATTTCTCGACCTATAACAATGAGGTACTGAGAATATTGTCTCCTGTTTATGGAAATTATACCATCCAGGAAGGCCTACCTTTCAATTCCCACTACATGGTAGAATGGATAGGGATATTCCAAAATGAAGAAGAAGTTGCCAATAGCCCTACGCACCAATTCAACCCAAAACCTGGAGATTTAAAATTTAAAGACCAGAACAATGATGGGGTTATTAATGCTGAAGACAGGGTTGTGATGGATGGGGCATACCCCAAATTTTACTATGGCTCCACAATCAATTTATCTTGGAGAAATTTTGATTTAAATGCATTCTTCCAAGGAGTGGAAGGTTACAAGCAAAGTACTCAGGGGTTGACCTGGGGATTGGTTCCCTATATTCAGGGATCTCCTCCACCCATAGATTTTATTAACAATATGTGGACTGGCGAAGGCTCTACCAATGCCCATCCTGCCATGTATATTTCCGGATATGCTCCGGTTACAGGCACTAGAAACTCCTATTGGTTATTGGATGCTTCTTATCTCAGGTTAAAAAATCTTGCAGTAGGCTATAATTTACCCTCTACTTTATTGCAGGGAATAGGACTCGAATTTGCCAGGCTTTATTTATCAGGAGACAACCTGTTTACCATCACTGACTGGCCGGGTTCCGATCCTGAGCGGGCCAATACCAATTGGTTTCAGGCCTACCCTCAGATTACCAGTTATACCTTGGGATTAAAAGTCAAACTATAATAAACCTTATCATCATGAAAAAGACAATCGAAAATCATTTTAAGGCCTTATTGTTTGTAGTTGTTTCTTTGGTGTTTTACTCCTGTGAGGAGTTTCTGGATAGAAATCCAACCACTGAAATATCAGGCCCGACCTTTTGGAAAACGCAAAACGATGCTGACATGGCCCTAGCGGGTTGTTATTCCAGACTGAATGTGAATAGTTTCAATTACGAAGGAATTTACTCACTTGATGTCATGGCCGGTGATGCTAACGAAGGAGGTCAAAGCTTAGGGGCGTCCTCTACTGGAACTTTTGCCATGGGTATAATGGAATCCACTTCTGGTGGGCTGTTGGCCAATATATACAACGATTGCTACAGGGGAATTGCCTCTTGTAATTATTTTCTGGACAATATTGACAGGGTAGACATTCCTCCTGCTACAATTACAAAATACAAGGGGGAAGTTCGGTTCCTCAGAGCCTTGTTTTATTTTAACCTTGCTGACTTTTATGGAGGGGTTCCCTTGTATACCAGTCCTGTATCTGCTGAAGAGGCGAAAGTAGCACAAAGTTCCTATGATCAGGTGATAGACCAGGTATTATTAGATTTGGATTTTGCTATAGAAAATCTACCGAATACTGGTTACAGTTCGGAAGGACATGCAGTAAAAGGAACTGCTTTATCACTCAAAAGCAGGGTATTATTGCATCAAAGCGACTGGGCAGCAGCCGCTTCTGTTGCCAAACAAGTGATGGATGATGGACAATTTTCCCTTTATCAGGAAAAATGGGGGGACATGTTTATAGCGAAGGGACAGAATAATAATGAAGAAGTAATATTCTCAACCAGGTACCTGAATCCAGACAATTCCAGTCAGCAGGATATTAGAATACTATGGCATGGCATCTGGAATCCAAGACAAGAGTTGAGAAATGCCTTTGAATGTGTTGATGGTTTGCCCATCTCAGAATCTCCCCTATATAATCGAGACAATTGGAAAGAAAATAGGGACCCCCGATTGGGACAAACCATGAGAAACTTTATGGATCCGGCTGTAAAAGAGTCAGGAGAAGTTGTTGAGTTTGCCTACAATGGCGTTTCCATGACAGGATTGATGCCTGCCAAAGGAGGAAATATTGAAACCCTTCCAATTGATTATTCTACCAAAAGTGACCATGATGTAATTCTTATCCGCTTTGCTGAAGTTTTGATGAACTATGCTGAAGCTGCCAATGAAGTCAGCGGACCTACCCCAGAGGTGTATGAAGCTGTGAATAGGGTAAGAACAAGAGCAGGTGTGGATATGCCCCCTTTACCAAGCGGGCTTAGTAAGGAAGAAATGCGGGAGAGGATCAGAAATGAAAGGAGGGTAGAATTTGCTTTTGAAGGAATGCGATACCGGGACATTAAAAGGTGGAAAACAGCTGAGGTATATATTCCTACTTTGGTGGAACCTGCCTCTCAACTCAATAGAAGCTTTGACCCAAACAAACATTATTTATTTCCATTTCCACAATCAGAAATTGACATCAACCCTGAATTGCAGCAAAATCCTGGGTATTGATTAGGGATGGCATGAGCATAGGGAAAAGGCAAGCCTTGTGAACTTAATAACCCATGTTACTCATAGACTTTCCAAGACGTACACAAAAAGGGTGGGGACTGTGGCAAGTCCCCACCCCTTTTTTTTGGACTTATCTCTGTCAAAACCATTTCTTTATAGAATGGAAATTATGGAATAGGTCTTTCCAGGACTTTCACTGTAATAGACCAATTGTCGCAATTGAATTCAAGGTATTCGATGTTGTTTTGTTATTTCTATATTTAAAAAAGACATATAAAATATCTAATTGTTTAAAAAAAATAAATATTATGATCTAATAATTAAAATAAAACAATTTATTTGAAATTATTCCGATAACGTTCTCGCTATTTTATTTAATAAACTACTTTCTAATTCAATTAAAATTATGGATATAGAGATTAATTATACTTTAGGTATTTAAATTATTATTCACCTTCATCCAATCATATTATGGAAAACACATTTACCAAAAAGTTGATCCCCTTACTGTTTGTAATGACCATAATGATTACAGCAGGATTGAGAGCCCAAAATTCTAGAGAAATTTCAGGAAATGTTACCAATGGCGAAGGAATTACTATGCCAGGAGTGACAATTCTGGAAAAAGGAACTACCAATGGTACCGTCACAGATGTAGATGGGAATTATTCATTTATAGTAAGCGAAAATGCAGTGACCCTGGTCTTTTCATTTGTAGGGATGGAAACCAAGGAAATCATAATTGGCAACCAAAGCAAAATCAACGTTTCCCTGGATGGGGACACGGCTGATTTGGAAGAAGTAGTCGTCGTAGGCTATGGTGAGCAAAGAAAAGCAACTTTAACTGGTGCGATTGCCAGTACAGATGAAAAAATGCTCAAAAAATCCCCGGTAACAAGTCTTTCCAATTCATTATCGGGGCTGTTACCTGGCCTGACTACCTTAAATCGATCAGGAGAGCCAGGTCAAAACAATGCCCAAATTTTTATAAGAGGCCGCAGTACTACAGGCAATACAAGTCCTTTGATAGTGATTGATGGCGTGCCTGATGAAACAGGTGCCTGGCAAAGAATAAATCAAAATGACATTGAACAGGTTTCCATTTTAAAAGATGCCTCGGCATCTATATATGGTGCCCGTGCTGCCAATGGAGTGATTTTGATCACCACAAAGCGAGGATCCGTCGGAAAACCGGTTTTCAGTTATACTTTTAATCAGGGAATTACCCAACCAACCAGACTTCCAGAAATGGCCAATTCATGGGAATTTGCAGATTATGTGAACCAATATCGGACTACGATACAGAATTTACCTGCCCTGTATTCCGATCAGGAAATACAGACCATGAGGGATGGTACTGATCCGCTAAACTATCCCAATACTGATTGGGTGGGCACTATTTTTAAGAAATTCACTCCTCAAAGTATGAATAACCTAAATGTCCGGGGAGGTACAGAAAAGGCAAGGTACTCCATGTCAGGTTCTTATATTGACGAAAACAGCATTGTTAAAAATGGATCTCATGAAAGCAATGCATTTACTTTGCGGACAAATGTAGATGTTGATATCACAGATAATTTCCGTTTTGGCTTGGATTTAAACGGGGAAATGGACAATAGAAAAAGACCAGTTTTGGGTGGCTTCGGTACCGAAGGAAGCCCTTTGATTCCCGCATTTTATCCCAATGGACTGCCAGCTTCTCTTCCGGGCGATGCAGGTGAAAATCCAGCCAT
This sequence comes from uncultured Cyclobacterium sp., assembly GCF_963977555.1. Lineage (GTDB taxonomy): Bacteria > Bacteroidota > Bacteroidia > Cytophagales > Cyclobacteriaceae > Cyclobacterium. Next base: position 69,284 of record NZ_CAXBPD010000020.1, read on the forward strand.
TAATCTTGCTGGCGAAGGGGGGTACTTTTCAGATAATATTTACAGGACTTTCGTAAAGCCCTCCTTTAATTTAAACATTCCCCAAGTTGAGGGATTGAGTTTGGATGGTTATGTTTCTTATAGACAGGAGTATACCGAGGGCAAACGATGGAGAGACACCTGGCTGGTTTATAATTATGATGCAGCAAACGATGAGTTCTTGGAGAAACAAGGAGGTCAGGTTAGTCAGCCAGACTTACAGGAAGTATTCAATAAGCAAAAGGATTATTTGATGCATTTTAAAATTAAATATTCAAAAGCATTCGGAGATCATCTATTGGAAACTTTTGCGGCATTTGAACAGGCTGAAGGAGAATTCAGAACCATGACTGCCTATAGAAGGGGGTTTATATCTTCTTCCATAGAGGAATTGTTTGCAGGTAGTGGAGAAAATATGGTGGCTGATGGGACCAGAAGACAATGGGGACGACAAAATGTTTTCGGAAGAATCAATTATAATTATGAAGAAAAATACCTTTTTGAAACCAATTTGAGGTACGATGGTTCGTATGCCTTTCCACAAAGTGGAAGGTGGGGATTTTTCCCAGGATTTTCTGCAGGATGGAGGATTTCTGAAGAGGATTTTCTTAAGAGTTCCCCCAACGTGGATAATTTAAAATTGAGGGCGTCTTATGGGCAAATGGGGAATGACCAGATCAATCCATTCCAGTTTATGTCTATGTATAATCTCAACCCAATAGGGACTCATTTTGGAGGTGGAACTCAGGCCGTTTTATACCCAGGAGTGGCACCTAATGAGGCCATTACTTGGGAAGTGTCGGAGAATGCTAACGTAGGTCTTGATGCCACCTTGTGGCGTGGAGGTTTAGACCTAAGCTTGGATTTCTTCAAACAAAGAAGATCCAATATCCTAACTGCCAGGAGTACGGAAGTTCCCATTTATACAGGACTTGTGCTACCGGACGAAAATATTGGCATCATCGAGAATCAAGGTTTTGAAGTAAGTCTAACTCATGGAAATAATGTTTCCCCTTCAAATGGCTTTTCCTATACTCTGTCAGGAAATATGGGCTATGCAAAAAACACCATCGTAGATATCAGTGAACCCCAGGATATGCCCAGTTATCAGAAAGCGGAAGGTAACATGATAGGCACCCAATTGCTCTATGAGTCCATTGGGATCTTTAGAACCCAGGAAGAGGTAGATTCCAATCCGATTATGGCCAATACTCAGGTGGGCGATTTACAATACAGAGATGTTAATGAAGATGGAACCATTAACGCAGCGGATAGGGTAAGACAAAACAAAGGTGTGATTCCGGAAATAACTTTTGGGTTCAATACAAGCCTTGCTTATAAGAGGTTTTCCTTATTTGCTAATTTTGCGGGGCAAGCAAGGGCTTGGACCTATTTTCACAAGCATGCCAGAACTACTCAAAATAGTTTGAGGGAATTGTTGCTAAATCGATATACTCCGGGAAGTATGGATTCCAAATATCCTATTCTGCCTCAGGAAGACGGAGCTGGTGAAGGAGAGGTCAGTGGCATGCCAAGTACATTTTGGCTTCAGAATGCTTCATTCCTTCGGCTAAAAACATTACAGGTTGATTATTCAGTGCCAGAAGAGTTACTGAGTAAGTTCAAATTGAGTAGCCTTATGCTATTTGTGAATGGAAGTAACCTTTTTACACTATCGGACATTAAATGGTTTGATCCTGAAGGTACTCCAGAAGCCAGTTCCCATGCAGGGTTCAGTTACTCTACGGGTAATTTTTACCCACAAACAAGGGTTTTCAATATTGGACTGAATGTTACTTTTTAAATCTTCTTTGTATTTCTAAATAGAAAAGTTATGAAAAACACTATCCTACCCAGCATTTACAATAGATTAAGAAAGACCATAAATTTATTAAGTCTTGTTTCTGTCGTTATTCTCAGTGCTTGTGCAGAAGTACTGGAAAAAACACCCATAGACAGCTATTCTGATGCAGCTGTTTGGGACGATGCCGCTTTGATCCAGGCTTTTGCAAATGCCGCTTATAAAGACATTCCTTTTGGTTTTCAAAACGTGAATGGTTGGCGATTTATGCCTTATGCAAACATGACCGACGAGGCCAATTCTAGAAACTCTGCCTCCAATATTCAAATTATAATAAATGGCAACGCCTCTTCATCCTATTTAGGCCCAATGGATGTCTGGACTGGGCCCGATGACTGGACCTATTGGAAACCCATCAACCAGGCCAATATATTTTTGGATAAAATCCAAAATTCTTCCATAAGTGAAGAACTGAAATCAGAATTATCGGCTGAGATGAAGGCGGTAAGGGCTTATGCTTATTTCAAATTCATAAGCCACTATGGCGGAGTACCGTTGATAACTACCCCTTTCAATTTGGGAGATGAATTTAGGGTTGCAAGGAATACCTATGATGAGATAATGGATTTCATTGTGGCTGAATTAGATGAAGCTATTCCGGATTTGCCTCTGGATTATGATGCATCCAATGACGGTAAGGTTACAAAAGGGGCGGCCATGGCCATTAAAGCAAGGGCTTTATTGTATGCTGCTAGTCCATTGAACAATCCAGAAAATAACCAGCAAAAATGGCAGGCAGCAGCAGATGCTTCCAAAGAAATTATTGATTTGGGAATGTATGCATTGCATGATGATTACAAAGCACTATTTACAGTTGATGGCGGATACAATACAGAGGAAATTATATGGGGAAGACCCTTAAACATTAATGTGGACATAGAAGCTAGGGTAGAAAGATTGCTCTATCCCAATGGTTGGTTGGGCTTTGGTCACTCTCATCCTTTGCAGAATCTGGTGGATGATTTTGAAATGGAAAATGGATTGAAAATTGAGGAAGAGGGCTCTGGATACGATCCTCAAGATCCCTATATTAACCGTGATCCCCGCTTTTACAATACCATTTTATACGATGGAGCACCTTTCAAGGAACGGACCATTGAAACATTTACCCCAGGAGGACAGGATTCACCAGATGGCTTTGAGTCGGCTTGGAATGCAAGTGAAACCAGTTATTATATCAGGAAATTTGTAGACGAAGCCCAATGTGGTTGTACCAGCAATGAAGCAGGGAGTAGCTCTCCTACATGGATTTGGTTCAGGTATGGTGAGACTTTATTGAATTATGCCGAAGCGATGTATAGATTGGGAGATGAAGCTACTGCCAAAGAATATGTAAATAAAGTGAGGTCCCGACCAGGGGTGGAAATGCCCTTAATTACAGAAAGTGGAAATGAATTATGGGGGCGAATAATGCAGGAAAGAAGAGTAGAATTGGTTTTTGAAGAGTTTAGGTTTTTTGATGTCCGGCGTTGGAAAACGGCAACAGAGGTTTTAAGCCAAGACAGGATGAGGATGAATGTAACCAGAAATCCTGACACGGGTGAGAAATCCTATTCTGTAGAATTTTTTCAGCCTGCTCAATTTAACGAATGGAACTACCTGGCTCCAATCCCACAGATTGTCATTGATCAAAATTCATTAATTGAACAAAATCCTGGGTATTAGAGGGATTGTGAAATTACCTACTGTCATCCGACTATAGTTTAATTTGGCTAAAATTATTATTAATTTAAAATTTAGGCGGGGGCTGTTTTAAATAAACACCCCCCGCCTTAGTTTAAACATATTGGATACAAAATCAAGGACTTGGCCACTTACAGTGTCTTTATAAATGATCAACCGTGCTCACAAAGGGTTTTTGTAAGGATTAAGTATGATTACCGGATCAGAAACCACACCTCCAATAGCCTACTCACTAATATGGATTGACTCTCTTTCTAGAACTTGATAGTCGGCATTGTCATTGAGGCAGGTAATAAAGTAAGTTCCATTTTCTGACTGTTCATTCCACTTTTGATACTTTACATACCCTTTATCGAATACATAAATCGCCCTTTTTTCACCTTGAAGCTGTCTTCAAGGAAAAGTAGATTCTCGCAAAGAATATTGAGCGAGTAACATTTTGTAACAACTCCATAGAGCTTGAACTTTAATAGCTTCCCTGTAGTCATGGTCTTATAATACCGCTCACTCTGCTGCGGTGATACGCTAGTATCAACTATTTGACGAGGAAGAAAAGAAAGTAGCTGGCAAATTACGGGTTGACAGGTAAGATTTGTATTTTTGGACATGATGTTTTTGGTGTGGTAACTTCAAACATCATATACAATAGCGAGGAGTAAAAACCTCGCTATTGTGTTTTTTCAAGAGTCTAATAAACCCCCCGTGTTTTTGTTGGATGACAGTAATAATTAATAAGAAAAATAAATGAAAAACAAATCAATCTTTCTATTGTTCTTGGTCTTTTTGGTCTCTATCCGGTGTTCGGTTCAAAGACAAGTCGCGTCAAAGGGGAACCAAGTAAACGATGAAAATGCCAAATTACATACTGATTTGCAACATCATGAAGGTGTATTGATCAATAAAAAATTGGACGGTTACAATGGGATATGGTACATGAACCAACCATTAGACAATGAGTATAAATTCAAATATAGTGGTGGTCTAGGTACTTATACTGCCAAACACAATCCAATAGCCATCTATAGTAAAGAGGTGAATAAAACCTTCTTTTGCTATGGAGGTACTGATGGCGTAAATTCCACTTTGTTTCACATGGTTTCCTATTATGATCACGAGACAGGGGAGGTGCCAAAACCTACTTTGGTGATGGATAAAAAGACAATTGATGCCCATGATAACCCAATAATCTCTATAGATAAGGACGGGTACATCTATTTGTTCTCTACCTCACACGGTACCTCAAGACCATCTTATATTCATAAAAGCCTGGAGCCATATAATATTGATGCCTTTGAAGTGGTAAATGCTACCAAGATTAAGGATGGGAAAAAAGCACCTTTGGATAATTTCTCCTATATGCAAACCTGGAACATTCCTGACAAGGGTTTCGTAAGTTTTTTTACACGCTACAATTATCCTGCTGACCGTACCATTTGTTTTATGTCCAGTCCTGATGGGGAAAATTGGTCTGAATGGAAGCGTATCGCTGCCATTAAAAAAGGGCATTACCAAATAAGTGCTGTAGGAGATGGATTAGTGGGTTCCGCTTTTAACTTCCATCCAGATTCTGAGGAGAAAAATGGGTTAAATTGGAGAACCAACCTTTATTACGTAGAATCTCCTGATTTGGGTGAAACATGGAGGGCTGCAGATGGCACCTCTCTTGACTTACCGCTGACGACAATTGAAAATGCTGCGCTGATTCATGATTATTACGATGAAGACCTCAATGTTTACATGAAGGATATTACCTATGATAAGGACAACAGACCCGTAATTCTATACATTACCTCTAAGGGATTTGAAGCGGGACCTCAGAATGGACCAAGAACCTGGAGAACTGCCCGGTGGGACGGTGTACAATGGGAAATTAACGATGTCACCACTTCTGATAATAATTACGATATGGGTTCTCTTTTTATAGAAGAAAGTGGCAATTGGCTGATAATTGCACCCACGGAAGTAGGACCACAACCATACAATCCTGGAGGTGAAATAGCATTATGGCAAAGCAATAACCAAGGAAAAACATGGAATATGGTGAAGCAGATGACCATGGATAGTCCTTATAACCACACCTATGCAAGAAGACCTGTGAATGCTCATCCTGATTTTTATGCCATTTGGGCTGATGGACACGGTAGACAATCTTCTGAATCACGCTTGTATATTAGTGATAAGGAGGGAAATGTATCCATGCTACCTCAAGTAATGAAAGGTAAAAAGATGAAATTGGATAAATAAATGCAATGGGGTTTAGTATCCTGTTTTAAAACAAAATAAAATCGCCAACCCTTCTTAAGTCAAACGACTGATGAAAGGTTGGCGATTTTTTATGATTTGTTTATAAAGACGAATAGATTATCAATATTAATTGACCTCAGAATTCAAGCCAACTAGGTAAGAGGTAAGGTTTGAAATATCTGTCTCCGTTAATTCTAAACCAGAAGGTTTAGGCATGATGCTGGTTGCAAATCTTTTTCTCGAAGCAATATCACTGGCTTGAATATTGTAAACTTCATTTTGCAAGCCTTCCAATACCACAATTGGTCCATCTGCTTGAAGGAAACCAGATGCCACTGTACCATCCTTTAAAGTGATCAACCACATTTCATAGCCAAAAGCCACACCGGCACTGGGATTGGTGATGGCATCAAGTAAGCCATTTTGGTCTAGTTTTGCTCCAATCATACTTAAGTTAGGCCCAAGGTTTCGACCTTCTTCACCAACTTGATGACAGGTTGCACATTTGCCCATAAAAACCTGTTTTCCTTTGGCAGCATCTCCTTCTATAGCGCTAACATCGGACAATGCCATTGCGCTGGATTCTGTAGGGTTTGTAAAGTAATCTCCAGCCAACACTCGGATGGCTTGTTCTGGATTTTGGAAGATTACAGGACTAATTTCTTTGATTAATTCTTCAGAAAGGGCTTCATTTTCTGCCAGACCAAGCAACATAAAACCTCCGGTTTTATCCTTGGCCATGGCTTTGGCAGCGCTGATTTTATCTGCTTTTGAGCTGTTCTTGCTTTCCAATGTGCCTTTAAATGCCAGCATCTCCTTCTGGATTTCCGGACTGATGTTGGCTTTTAGCTCAGGGATATCTATGGCAAACTCGTTCCAATCATTGTTTCTTCTGTACCTCAGCCACCACAAAGCTTGGTCTTTAACTCCTGCGATTTCGCTGGCTGCAATTTCTTGCATAGCATTAACGGCCCCTTGGTCATTGATAAATCCAAGGGCCGTTACAGCTTTCTTTCGCTGCGCATCTGTTAACTGTTGGGATATGGCCCTGTCTTTTAATCCGTTAATGGCTTGCTTTGGGTGCAAACGCCAAGTAAGGTCTTCAAATCCTGCGTTCCAGTCAAGTGGTTCTGCTCCCAATTCCTGACTAAGGACAGTATAGATTTCTTCTTCTTTTCCATCCATGGCCAATCCAAGGGCTTCTACATAAAAACGATCCTCGCCTTTGTGCTGGGATGCCAATTCTATTAAGATATCTTTCACCTCATTCATAGGCATGTCCCGCAGGGCCACAGCGACCTCACGACGTACCGCTGCAGACGGGTCAGTACTTAATTTATCAGCATAAGGTAAAATACTTGTTTTAACCTGCCTCAATGCCCTGAAAGCGGTTAATCGCAAATTAGGATTGTCAGCTTCCAATTGGTCTTCTACAGCTTGTACGCCTTTAGTACCCATATTGGACAACAGCCAGATGGCTCTTGCCTGATGATAAGGGTTTTTATCCTTCAGTACCTCTTTCACTTCGTCGACGGCATTATCGCCTTGTTTTGCCAGTAATGCAAAGCCCGAATTACGTATATTGACAGCAGGATTTATCAATGCTGCAATTTGTCCCTGAGTAGTGGACAGGTCGATGGTGGGTTTAGGTAAATTCTTTCCCTTAGGGGTAATTCTGTAAATTCTTCCATATCCAGTGCTATCGATCATTCGATGGCCTCCGACCATACCGTCGTACCAATCAGCAACATAGATGGCACCATCTGTTCCTACTAACACATCACTCGGGCGAAACCATTTTGTTTTGTCCTCATCCGTGGCCCTGCTTTTTGCATCCTCAACATCCTCTTCTTTTAACGAGGTGATTAAATTATGGCGGTTCATGGTAAAGCCAGCTCCTGATGGTTCTGGTTTGTATGCCAGTATCACATTTCTTCCTGCTTCACTTGCGAGGAGTGTTCCCTGGTATTTCTCTCCTATCAAATCACTCTCGTAGAAAGTGATGCCTGTAGGAGATCCTGAACCGGTATTGTCTCCAAATGGGATTACACCAGGATCATCCTGATGCCAATGCGCCATAGGAATAGATTGGTCCGGTCGTCTATCGGCCTGCCATTTTCTGGAGCCATCTGTATTGAAATAGCCCATATTACCGCCTTCCATTAGCCAGGAAACTCTGACGCCTTTATTGCCATCGTCATCATTGTCATTTTGCCACATATTCCCGTAAGAGTCCAGTGCCAATTCGTAGGAGTTCCTAAAGTTATGGCCCAAAACCTTTAAGCCTGTACCATCAGGGTTGATGCTCATGGCAATTCCTCCAACCCATACTTTTCCATCATCACTGACCATTCCCGGCTCATTGTCTATCATATGGGGAGAACCTCCATTGTACAAACTTCCAGAACGCAAGGTCCAGCCACTTTTGTCTGTTACTATGTGTGGCCCAGCATTTCCTGCATTAAAATAATATTTTCCATCTGGTCCTGCCACCATGGCGTGCAATCCATGGTCATGGTCAAATCCGCCAAAACCTGTCAAAAATACTTCCTTATTATCAGGCTTGTCGTCTCCGTCCTCGTCTGTATATATGATGACGGAAGGACCACTTGAAACGATCACCTTGTTTCCGATCACTGATATGCCAAGAGGAGCAGTCAAATCCTTGTCCTGTACAAAAACCTTGGAGCTTTCTGCCACTCCATCACCGTCTTTGTCCTCCAGTATCATTACCCGATCACCTTCTTCATGATGTTTAAATAGGTTTGGGTCATTCCGAAACATTCGGTAATTTAGCGCTTCAGTTACCCAAATTCGGCCCTGAGCATCCACATCCATGTTGGTAGGATTGAAAAATTCAGGTGATTCAGCCCAAAGCGTTGCCTCCAAATCATCGGGTAAAAATAGCTGGGTGCTTTCTGAGAAATATTTTTCATTTAGTGAAAATGGCTCTTCCTGTACCTCTTCTTTACATGCCATTGTAAAAAAAGTGAGGCTGAGAATTGTCATACCAAAAAGTCTTTTTCTTAAAATGACATGAGGTAGCTTTAACAATATTTTTTGCATTTCAATTTAAAATTATGGGTTATTTTGTTACTCCTATTGAGGTATTCCTTTGATTTTGTGATGTCTTACAGAAGACACTAAAAGTATAAAAAAAAGTTATCAATCGAAAGTTTTGCTAAGCTTCATAAAACATATTTTAATTTTTGTTCACTGATTAAAATCGATTGAAAATGGAATCCTTTAATTGTTTTAGGGATAGCTTAGCCCGTTAACTGCTTAACCTCAGTCGAAGCTAAGGCTTTCTAATAGGCTAATTCTATTATTTCCCAAGAAGATCACCACGCAATTACATAGAATGGAATTGCCTGTTTTGCAATAAATTTTTCTCTGTATTAATTAAGTTGATTAAAAGAAAAGCGCTTTTTAAAAATCGCAAGGTATTTAATTTCAATTATCTTTTATATTATTAAAAGAAAGCACTGAATAACGCTAAAAAAACCAGTTTAAATTTTAATTAATTGAAATAAATGGTTAATATTCTAACTACCCAATTATTGTATCAACATTATGACTAAAAGAAGAGATTTTATTAAAAAAGCGGCTTTAGGTTCCGCTGGAATAGCTGTAGGAGGTATTGCGTTCAGTGCTAAAAGTTATGGCGCTATAATAGGTTCAAATGAGCGTGTAAACCTTGCTCAAATTGGCATCAGAAATCAAGGTGCGGTACACATCAACAACTATTGTAATATTAAGAATAGCCATAATGTTGTTTTGAAAGTGCTTTGCGATACAGATGAAAATCTTTTCGATGCCAAATCAAAAATCGTAAGTGATAAAACTGGTGTAAAACCCGAATTGGAATGGGATTTAAGAAGAGTGCTGGACAATACGGAAATAGATGCAGTGTCCATAGCAACGCCAAATCATTGGCATGCCTTGGCTTCAATTTGGGCTTGCCAGGCAGGTAAGCACGTTTACGTTGAGAAACCAGCTTCACATAATATATGGGAAGGAAGAAAAATGATTCAGGCAGCCCAGAAAAGTGGGTTGACGGTGCAGGTAGGATTAACAAACCGTGCTTTCAATAATGTCAGAGATGCGATGCAATTTTTACATGAGGGTGGAATAGGAAAGCTTTATATGGCAAGAGCCCTTACTTATAAATTCCGAAATTCTTATGGTACAGCAGAAAATGGTACTCCTCCTGCAGGTTTTCATTACAACCAATGGTTAGGTCCAGCAGGTTATCGTCCTTACAATGAGAAGAGAAGTCACTACAACTGGCATTGGTACTGGGATACTGGAAATGGTGACTCAGGTAATACTGGAACCCATCAATTGGATATTGCCCGTTGGGGACTTCAGAAAAATGAACACCCAGAAACCATTTACTCTATGGGAGGAATTTATGGCTTCAAACAGGATGATTGCCAAACTGAAAACTGTACCCCAGGCACCATGGTTTATGGTGATGTAAACACTTATGGGCATGACAAGTCAGGTCAGGAAACCCCGAATATACAATCTGGCTTATTTAAATATGCCGATGGGACCATGCTTGAATATGAGGCCCGTGGAAGGTATACCAACCATGAAGGGAGTGATGGCAAAGAAGTAGGTAATTTGTTTTATGGTGAAGATGGCTGGTTAGAAATTAGCGGCACTACCTGGAGGGCTTTTCATCACCGCGATACAAAACCTTTTGCAAGTTCCGAAGAGGGCGGAGCGGAACAAAAAGCAACGCTCTTTTCTAATTTTATCGAAACAATTCGTTCAGGTGACCATTCCATGCTTCAATGTAATATGCGAGATGGCTTTTACTCTTCCGCCTTACCTTTATTGGCCAATATTTCCTACCGTGTCAAACGGGAACTGAAGTTTATGGGGGATTATGAGAAATTCGCCAATGATCCTGAAGCGGACACCCTGCTTTCAAGGGTTTATAGAGAGCCTTTTGCTGTTCCAGATCAAATTTAAATGTCATTATTAAGGCTTATGACTATTTCAAAGTCATAAGCGATAATCCACTATACTGGTTTAATGACAATGGATATAGGTTTGCAATCCTAATTATACTATTGAATTCGAGCCTCTTGTTTTGTTTTTTTATCGCTGAAATTCCTTACATTTCCTAAAACATTAACCATGAAACTTTTCCAATGTGGCCATTGCCGGCAGCTGACATTTTTTGAAAATACCCATTGTAGCCATTGTCAGTCCTCATTGGGTTTTGATCCAATTAGTTTGGACCTGCTAGCTCTTGAAGCATCCAATGGCTATTTTGTCACAAAAAATGAAGCTAAAGTTGCCTTTCGCTTTTGCGAAAACAATAAGCTGGACGCCTGCAACTGGTTGATACCCCAAGCGTCCACCGAAAAATACTGTAAGGCCTGTTCCCTCAATCGGGTTATACCGGATTTGGTGAACCCTGCTTATAGGAAAAGGTGGATAAAAATCGAACAAGCTAAACACAGATTGGTCTATGCCTTATTGCGTTGGAACCTTCCCTTTTTTCCCTGGGATGAATCCTCCGGAAAGGGGCTTGGCTTTGAGTTCAAGGCCAGTCAACAACAGGAAAAGGTATTGACAGGCCATGCTTCCGGTATTATTACCATGAACATTGCCGAGGCTGACGATGTAGAACGGGCCATGGCCAGAAAACAAATGGACGAAGTTTACAGGACCGTTTTGGGACATTTCAGGCATGAAATCGGACATTATTATTGGGAGGTTTTGATTGCAGAATCGGATTGGCTTGAAAAATTCCGGTCTGTTTTTGGAGACGAAAGGAAGTCTTACTCCGATGCGCTGGAATTACATTACAGTAATGGGGCTCCCGACAACTGGCAGGAGAACTTTATTTCTTCTTATGCCACTGCACACCCGTGGGAAGATTGGGCAGAGTCCTGGGCACATTACCTGCACATGGTGGATACGCTGGAGACTGCTTACGCTTTTGGTTTGAGTATAAATCCCAAACTAACAGGGATTCAGGATATTGTTTCCACTCAATTTTCGGAAGATGCCTACGGTTATGTTGATTTTTCAGTGCTCCTCAATCAATGGACATCCTTGTCTTTAGCCTTAAATAGCCTGAATAGGAGTATGGGTCTTCCGGACACCTATCCTTTTGTCATTTCATCATCAGTTAGCAAAAAACTGGCATTTATTCATGAACTTATCCATAGTAAAATTGAAGGGACAAAATAAATGATAGGGCTAGTTTTATTATTTAGGAAAAGTGTCAAGGCCCTATTATTTTACCTATTGCCTATTTCGAATGTAATTTTGCAAAAGTATTATTTGACTTTTTGATTTACCTGAAGTAGATATTTTGGAGGAGTATTTCCCATTTAAGCAAAGTGATAAATTCAAGTCGCATCTGAATCAATGTCATTTACTTCAAAAATAATGCATCTGGTATCTAATCTGTCATTTAAAATTTTACGCCGTATAAGAGGAAATTTGAGTTCAATAAGGAGTAATGCTGACCAAATTTCCGGATAAAAATTAATAATTGGATAGGATAAGATAAATGGTAGCATTTCCTTTGAAATAGATAAGAAAGACCTTAAAGTATAAAATGATACAACAATAAACATTAACCATGAGATACCTTAAAATATTCGTTATAGGCCTTATTTTTTTTGGGCTTAGTTATGAAAAAGGATTTACCCAAGAAAATTATTCTTTTGAGACTCTTGGGAAGTTAAAAACTTATTCTGCCAGTGAAATAGAATCTTCCAGGTGGTCCATAGGAGGTGAAACCTTGGATCGGGATTATGCAGATTACCATGCGTATAAAGAATACCTTGGGCCATCGGGAGCCAAGCGTATTCGTCTACAAGGCGGATGGGCAAAATCTGAGCAGGTGAAAGGGGTTTACGATTTTGAATGGTTGGATAAAATAATTGATGATGCTTTGTACCAAGATGTTCAACCTTGGCTACAGGTTTCCTATGGTAATCCCATTTATCCAGGTGGTGGAGAGGCAGCTTTGGCCGGAGGTATTCCGACCTCAGAAGAGGCATTGAAAGCTTGGGACCAGTGGGTAGAATCCATGGTAATTCGGTACAAGGACAAAGTCAAGGAATGGGAAATTTGGAATGAGCCGGATATCAGTAAAAAAATGTCAGCCGAGGAGTTTGCTGCTTTTCATGTTCGTACTGGAGATATCATAAAAAGAATCCAACCTGATGCCAAAATCATTGCGCTGGGACTTGCAGGCTTGAGTAGGACGGAATATGTAAAGTCTATTCTGGATATTTTAAAGTCTAAAGATAAATTGGATCAATTTGATGTGCTTTCTTTCCATGGCTATAATTCTGTGCCGGAGAGATCCTATTCCGCAGTGGCTAAATTAAGAGAACTTGTGAGCTCCTTTGACCCTGAAATTGAACTTTGGCAAGGAGAAAATGGTGCGCCAAGTACCCCCAAAGGCCAATCTGTTGGGGCGATGACCAAATATGATTGGTCTGAAACTTCACAGGCCAAATGGGTGCTGAGAAGGATGCTTGGGGATATGGGCCACAACGTAGATGTTACGAGTGTATTTCAGATTTCAGACATGCAGTATGCCAAGGGAGACCATTTTGCAGGACTCAATTCTAAAGGTCTTCTGAAAGTGGCCCCGGATGGAAGTATAGAAAGGCCCAAACTATCCTATAAAGCCTTTCAAAATACGGTCAGTGTTTTTTCAGGAGAAATCAGCAAAATAGATAAAGCTGAAGTTCAAAAGGATATTAAAGATTTGATGGTTTTTTCTTACAATAAAAAAGGTAAAAAGGGGACAGCCATTACTGTATGGAAAGGGGGGGAGAAACCTGAAGATCTAATGGATACCGAATTGGTAAACTTTACGATAACACATGCCAAAATAAAAAATCCGGTTTTCCTGAACCTTTTGGATGGAACTGTATATGCCCTTAATGAGGACAATTACACTAAGAATGGTAAAGTTTTATTATTCCAAAATATACCCATTGGTGATTGGCCTATTGTTATTTTGGATAAGGATTGGCTGGAATTAGTTAAGAATTAGTGTGTTTCCCTTTTTTCAATAGAATAACGGTTTTGTTGTTTACGTGATAGCATAGGGATTATTTCACTTTAGATTCATTTGATTTTTTAAAATCATTAGAGGGCCTTTTGGCTTTTTGATTTCCATTGAGGTAGGTGGTTTGGAGTAGTATTTCCCATTGGATCCAAGTAATAAATCCAAATCTCCATCCAAATCAATGTCTCCAATTTCAAAAGTAATCCACCTGGCATCTAATTTTTCTTCTAAAATATGGGCTTTGTAAGCATATAGACCCTCCGGTTGTAGATAAACGAAATCCTGCCTTCCTAGTAAATCAAAATCTGGAAAATAGGCTACCGCAACAATTTCAAGTTTGCCATCCTGGTCAAAATCTGCTGCAGCACATTTGTTGACTCCATTCATAGGGAAAAAATAAACCTGCTTAAAGTTATTTTCTCCATCATTTTCAAATATTCTTAGCCCATGGTAGGATTTGGCTATAGGAGGATAATCTCCATTGTCTCCATTCCCATAAAGAATGTCCAAGTGTCCATCTTGATTGAAATCCACTAAATCTAAAGAAACTGAACCATAAGTAGGAGGAAATCGGAGAACCCTTTCTTCGGTAAATTGACCTTCTCCTTCATTGTAAAAGATGGAAACCCCTTCATCTCCTTGAGCAAAGAGGGCGACAATGTCCTTTTTCCCATCTCCGTTCATGTCCTGAACTTCGGTGTGAATGGCCCCTGAGACATTTTTTAGGGAGGTCTTTTTATAAGGTTGTTCTGGTAGTCCTGTGTTTTCAAATAAAGTTAGGGCTCCAGTATAATAGCCGAATTCTGCTACCAGAATGTCCGTGAGTCCATTGCCATTTATATCTTCAAAAAAAGTTTGAACAGGTCGGTTCAATTGGCTCAAAAATTTCCTAAAGGAGGAATACTGAAGTTCTCCAGGATTTCTGAACAAGGTGATCAAATCTCCAAATTTATTTTTCCCGGGGGAGAGCCTGAGGGAACCAGCCAGTGTGATGGAGAGCTCGTCCTTTCCAAATGCTACATCTGTGGGGGCAGAAGGAAGAGGGATCATCTGAGAAATTCTGTTGTCACTATTTAAAATGGCCAGAGAACCTCGCTCCCCAGAAGCACCACCTACATAGATGCCTTTATGAGTTGGATCTGTTTTTAAAAAGGTAATGTTCTGAAGCTTCCCATTTTCTTCAGGCTCCACCATTTCAAACCCTTCCAAATGGCTAATTTTACTTTCTTCCCATACGGTTTGGTCTAGCACTTCAGGTGCTTCAGCTAAATAAAAGGCTTTTATCTTTTCCCAGTCTACAGCAGCAATGCTGGGTTTCTCAGGAAACATATTGCCTTCCTCAACAGTCTTCTTGTCTATAGCACCTTCTAGGATTTTGCTTCTTGGTACCTCCAGTTCATATATCCCAAATAATCTGCCCATCAGTGGCAATACCGATCGCTCCCATGTATTCTTATCCAGCTCAGAAGGTTTTGGATACAAATGACAGCTTTGGCAATGCTTTTCTGACAGTTCCTTCCCTGAGATGGCATTTTCCGACTCAAGCTTTTGGGTAGATTTCTTTTCCTCTGGACTTCCACAGGAAAATTGGAGTAAAAGGCATAAGGAGAATACTTTTAGCGAATAGGTGCTTTTATTGCTCATGAAAATTCACTTTCCAACCCTTAAATTAAATTGGTTGTTCCACCTTCTTTTAAATCAATGTCCATTCCTCTTTTATTTGTTTTCCAAGCGCCTGAGGTAAAGTCAGGGACTTTCATTGTCTTTCCTTGTTGGGCTACGGATTGCTCGCTCAATGGGGTTACTGCTGTCCACAAGGCTGCATCATACACATCCATTTCCAAAGGCAACCCATTTCTTAAGCAGTCGATCAACCTCCAATCACTGGCCGTTACTCTTTCGTAGGACCTGCTTCCCTTGATTCCCCCTGCTTGAGATACTTTTTCCTGGAAGGTTCTCGTCATCTTTGGCGTATATTTCTCTATAAGTGCTTTGAATTCACTTTCTTCCATATAATCCTCACTAATCGCAATTCTAGGTGGGCGAGCCTCATAGATGCCTTTGGAGCCACTGATCATTTGGAACCTGGAACCAGGTCTAGGCGAGCTGATATCATGTTGTAACATGATTGTTCTCCCTTTAAAAGTACGAATCAAGGTTGTATTCATGTTCCCGCGAAATTTAAGCCCGTTATAAGGTTCGAAATAAGGGTCTTTTTCATCCAGTTCTTTCATTTTAGGCGCCATGGTAAAATCACCACTAGAAATGGAAACCAAATATTCCATTTGATCACCGTAATTGAGGTCCATCATCTGGGCAGCTGGTCCCAAACCATGTTGCGGGTAGAGGTTGCCATTCCTGCCTACGTTTTCCTTTAAGCGCCATGGGCGATAACCAAACCAATTGTCGGCATCTCTTTCCCACCTATCTGGGCCATTTACCCTGTCATGAATATAATTACCCTCTCCGTGAATCAATTCGCCAAAAAAGCCATCTCTAGCCATGTTTAAAACGGTAGCCGCCATTCCGTCGTGACAGGAACCACATCCCATAAAGCAATGCTTTTTTGTCCTTTCTGAAGTTTCCACCACCTGCCAGCATTCCTCAAGCGAAATACCTACTGGCAATTCGGTATAGACATGCTTGTCTCTTTCCATGGCATACACTGCTATAGGAGCGTGGAACTTCCATGGAGTAGCAATGTAAATCAAGTCTATGTCATTGCGGTCACAAAGGGCTTTATATGCTTCTTCTCCATTTGTATAAGTGTCTGGATGATGCCCAAAACCTTCTATTGTTTTAAGGGCTTTATCAATGTTTCCAGGTAGGATATCACATAAAGCTATAATGTCCACGTTTGCTATGCTTGCAAAACGGTTTAATGTTCCTGAACCCCGGCTTCCCACTCCAATCAAACCCATCCGCACCCTGTCCATTTTTGGTGCGGCATAACCATGCATGTTAAAAGATTGCTTGTGTAACTGTTTCTTATGGGTTTCAGCTTGAGACCTGCTGGCGCCTACAACAATGCCAGCACCAGCCATACCGGCAACTTTGATGAATTCTCTACGGTTATTTTTCATTTTTCAAGATCTTTTGTGGTCAAAATAAGTTGTAAAAATTGGAATGCTAAAGAGGGTTCTTTCTGTCAATGAAATTTCTTAGTATGTGGTAATCTCTTTACTATATAGTCATTACCAGATAAATAAAGAAACAATATTCTAAAAATAGTAACGGAAACGTTATCGAAAATCAAGTGGAAAATTAAAAGTCAGGCGCTATATTTCATTCCCTATTCCAATAATAGAATTAGGTGGTGCGTGTGGATCAAAGCCGATTAGTATTTTTCCAGTCCTTACAGAAATTTGTAAAATGGATTTTTCAATTTTGCTTGGGTTTAGGTGTTTTTGTCCAAAGCCAATTCAGTTTCCTGGTACAATTGATACATGGCCATGCAGGCTTCCCCTCTCAGTATATTGGATTCGAGCGCTCTTTTTTCATATAGCCAGGAATCCGGAAGCAGGCTTTTTGTGTCGGATTTATTCATGGTTTGAAGGATGTTTTGTACTGTTGAAATTGGAACAGTTAGGCCATTATTGTTTAGCTCTGGATTTTTGGCGATTTCTGTATTGTTGGTAATGTCTTTAAAAATGCCCATCCACAGCTTGAAATCTTCGATAGACAAATTCTCCTGTGGCCTTGCCAAATAGGAGTCAAAAAATCCTTTGGTACCCCAAAACTGTACCGCATCAAAAGCCTTGTCTGCTCTGTCTATGTCTTTAAAGTAAGTTAAAATCTGCTGGTTCTTTATTAGAATGTCCTGGAGTTGAAGCACAGGTACATCCTTAATCTCGACCTGCAATTTACGGGACAAGTGGGCAGCGATGCCTGCTACCTGTCCAATTCCCATCCAGAGCGGTTCCATCCTTACGGTAGAGTAGGCAACATGGGTAGTGGAGGCAGCTACCGGAACAATCAATCCCAGGACTTTTTCAGGAACCAGAATCCTGTAGGGAATCTGGTAAGGAGAGATTTCATACATCCCTATATAGCCTTCCAATACCTTATTGTCTTTTGATGGAACTTTGGAAACTGGAAAGCTGTCAATTGGAAACTCACCTGTGATAATGGTGTCTTCAAAAACGGTGGTTCTTTTTGCGTCTCCTTGTAGGGTTACGTCATTTTCGGTGAGGGTGTACTTTCCTTTTAATCTCCTGGCCTCGCGGATATACAATTGCCAAGGGAAGTGTTCGTTGTCCGTAAATTCATCCTTGGGTAAATGGTATTTCTTTGCAAGATTTCTATGTTCCTCCGGAATTTCCGGATCATTCTGAACAAAATAAATCAGGCCCAGGGTCAGTTCTCTATGCCTCTGAAATATTCTTTCTCGAGCAGCCCAGTCGGATTCAGGATAAGCATAATTTTCTCCTACAAATGGGAATCCTAATGGTCTTGGATTGATATTGACATCATACTTTCGGTTTGGTATTTCGGTGAACGAGAAAACCCGGACCATGGTGTCAAAGTGATCCGAATAATAACCATGCCCTTCCTTAAACACCTTGGGGGCACTTAATCTTCCGTCTTTTAAATCGTTAAAATATTCAACATAGTTGTTTCTATCATAGCCATGAGGAGGTTCAGAAAGTACATAGCTATTTTCAGGTTCATCCGTCATGCACAAGCGATAAGTGTAAGCAGGTAACCTGCTATCTTCTTCGCCGCTGCCACCTTCCAAAAATGCTTTTTCATTAAAGTCAAAAAATATTTGGCCTGCATGCGCTTCATCAAATTCCTCTTTTCCTTCCCTTCCCAATCGGTAAGCTCCACCCGCAAGGGCAAAAACATCTCCCTCATAGGTAGCGTCTACAAATACTTCAGCCTTTAGGAATATATTGTCGCCACCGCTACGGTCCTTAAATCTTAACCTGGAAATCTTTTCGGAGATCATCTCGGCTTCTTCTATTTGGTAATTGAATAGCACCATGATGTTTTTCTCTTCCGCTATCATTTGGTTAAATACCAATTCGGCAACCGATGGTTCGTAATAATAGCCTTCTTTGCTAAGCAATACCTCTTTGGAGTTTTCGCCATATTTATCGGTATAGTATTGGAGCACCTTTTCTGTGAACTCCTTAAAAAGACCTGCAATGGCCTCTTTGTTTTCTATATCACTTTTACCTAATCCACTTGTGGTCAACCCCCCTAAGTGAGAATGGTATTCGGTAAGAATTACTTTAGAACCCATTCTTGCCGCTGCAATTGCCGCCATTATTCCTGCAGGTGTTCCACCTATCACAGCAATATCAGCAAAATCTTCCCCCTCCGAATCAGTGCTTTTATATACACAGGAAGTAGCTATTCCACTACCCGTAATTAAGGTTCCCAATGAACTTAATCTTATAAAATTTCTTCTATCCATTTTTAAATTAACATTTTAACAAGCAACGAAACTTGAAGTGTTTATTAGCGGTATTTATGGTCCATATGAATGACCATAAGGATTTGAATATTTCAATCCAAGCAAAGACTTAAGGCAAGGCGAACCAGGTTATTTGTTTAATTTCCGTTTATTCATACATTCTGAACAAAGCAATGAACAACCTATTACTTTTTCAATGGAGGCATCTCCAGCTTGTCCAAATCGGAAATTTTCACCTTTAAAACTTCGATTTTTTGCTTTACTGATCCAGCGAAGGCGATTAGCAAATGGCCATCCTGCTCGATCACATGTGGGTAATCGATGTGTCGGCCGCCAGTCAGGAAGCCCATCTTGGTGAATACCATTCCATCATCGCTAATGGCCAATGTGAGGGGATCCCTTCGTTCAGGGTGAGGGTTAGAAACCAGCACATACCTGCCATCACTCATTCTTAAACCATTGAATTTTGACCTGGCATCAGGGAAATTCGTCTTTACGGGGTTGCTCCATGTCTGTCCATTGTCAACGGAGAAAGCCCTATACAAGTATCCGCTTTTCCTGTTGTCCCTAAAGAGTGCCATTAGGTTTTTTCCGTCGGGAAGCACCCACCAATAAGGTTCTTCTGGATCCATTTCTGTGGTAGAGCCTGTTACAGGATAAGATTCCCATTGGTCAAAGCCCTTAATTCCACCGAGCAAAAATTCAATGCCCGATTCTTTATAATCATAAGCTCTTCTGGACATTAACCATTCTCCTGATGGCAGAAGTTTCGGAGGGAAATTATTGATTGCATTTTTATAAACAATCCCTTTTTCCTCCCAGGAATTGGATTTGCCATTCCATATATAAGCCCAAAGTTCAAGGCTGGGTCCAAAAAATCCTGCTGCTTCATCCAAGGAAGCCAAGGCCAAAAGCTCTCCATCCCTTTGCCAAAATCCACGGGAAATCCAACGCTTCCCTTTTTCTGTTCGGGTATTGTAATGTTCAGAATCGGGACCGGCTCCTTCTGGGTAGGAAGTAAGAAAATCTGGTTCAGACCAGATGAGCCCATCCGCACTAGTGGCATATTTTACCACCTGACCAACTCTGTCTTCCACACCGGGCCCATCGCTCCACATTAGCCAGTACTTGTCTTGATAAAAAGTAATATAGGAATGCTGGTTGACACCACCACTTTTTTTGGCTTCGGAAAAAGTAGGGTGATTTACCCCTTCCGCGGTCACATCACTTACAAGGGCATGGCTAGATGGGATTTTGGGAAGGTTATCAAAATCAATATCATGGGGAAGTGCAAACCAGTCTCCCATAAGCATTAATTTGGAGCTTGGATTGTTTACTGGATCCGGGTAATCCTCCGGTTTGCTGTTTTCATTTTTCTGAGAACAGCCAATAATTTGGAAAAAAAACAATGCAATAAATACTTTAAAATAATGCTTTTTTATGCTTTTCATGTTTAACGTTGTTACTTTAATATTTTCACGATTGCCCACTTTGGAGCAAATGTTGTGGCTTAGATTTCAAAGGATTACCAATAATATTATTGATATTTTCTAAATTTACGTCACAAAATAGCTAAATTATGTAAAGATCCCAATATAAAATTTTTATCTATTAAAAGGCGTAGCAGTTTGAGCAATCCAGTAGTATTCAATTAAACCTTTTTGAATGCGCTACATCCATGGGCTGGGTAATAAGTGTTTTCGTGCCCTAGCCTATTTCCACTTATACGCTGAAATCAATAGTATTTTTTCGATTTACTGATGTGATTGGTATCAAGTAGTTAAGCGATTTTCCGATAGGCATAACACCGTCTGAACTCATAAATTTTATTGTTTAAGAAAAATTAAATATAAAATTTTGATTAAAATGTTTTTAAGTATTCTTTTTTACACAACCCGATATGCTTAAAATAGGTGCTGCGACCAATGAACGACCATTCATAGCACACTCTTTTGAAATTACTTATTCCCTTAAATCCGTCCAAAAGACAAAATATTATTTAGTATTATGTCAAGTTTTATTTATTTTTTACCAATAACTTTATAGTTAGAGGAAATTTTTTCGGGCACGTACCCTATAATATTTTATAATTCAAAGTATAATTATATAAAATTTGGTAAATTTTAAAAAAATATTATTTTTATATTTATTTAATTCATTTATAAAAAAAATAATTTTTTAATGGGGTTGTTTTTCGCCTTTTAATGCTCTTCTTTTATAGAGGACTATGATCAACCTTTACCACTAACTAGCAATGAAATCAATAGTTAACAAAAATAATTATTCCGTTCAGCCTAAGTTGCCACCTGGTCATCAAGAACCGCTAGAAGCCATAAAGGGAAAACCTGATAGAGAGATATGGATGGCTTTTGATAAGGGGGATGAATTGGCTTTTAATTTTATTTACCGCACTTATGTCAAAAGGATGTTTCATTATGGTTCTCAGATAACCAAAGATGGTGAATTGATTAAAGATTGCGTTCAGAATATCTTTATCTACCTAAGGCGTAGAAGGGGTTCTTTGGGAGAGATATTGTGCATTAAGGCTTATTTGTTTAAAATTCTAACAAGAGAGATTGTTAAAAACTTAAGAGTTGAAAAACTTTCGGAAACAAGGTATGATGATATGAATGAGCAATTTTTCCCTATTTCTATTTGCCCTGAATCTATTTTGATTCAGAGGGAAAGTGATTTAGCCAATAAGGAAATGGTTAGAGAAGCGCTAGAAAAGTTAACAGCCAGACAACGACAAGCCATATTGCTATTGTATGAAGAGGGTATGAGCTATAAAGAAGTGGCTGAAACGATGGAGTTTACAGACGTTAAATCAGCCAGAAAAATTGTTTATAGGGCCATGGCGACGTTAAAAGAGATTTTTGTTGATCAAAAATAATTCAGAAGAGCGATAGTAATAGAATGAGGTATAAAGACTTTGAATTAGTAGATTTTCTTACCGATGAATTTTTTATCCTTTGGGTAAAAAATCCTGATAAGAATACCCACCATTTTTGGGAAAAATGGCTTTCAGAACACCCTGAGAAGCGAGCCATTGTATTAAAGGCCATTGCCATAATTAGGTCCGTAAGTTATGGGGAAGGTGAAAGCATGAGTGATAGCACCTATATAGATATTTTCGAGAATGTGATGAATGCGGATATAGACCGCTCCAATAAAAACAGAACATTTATCCATCCAAAAAAAAATAATTTTTTAAAAAATGTGGCTGCCATTTTCGTTTTCGGGTTTTGCGCCTGGATGGGGTATTACCATGCATTCATTTATTCTTCGCCTTCTACTGAATTCAACGCAGCTTTTATTATAAAAAGAGGTACAAGTACAGCCAATCGTTCAATCATTACTTTGGCAGACAGCAGTAAGGTTTATCTTAATTCTTCCAGTGAAATCACTTACCCTTCCAACCTTGCCACTGCAGATCGATGGGTAAAGTTAAAAGGTGAAGGGTTTTTTGAAATAAAGAAAAATGGAAAACCATTTACTGTATTAATAGAGGATACGAAAATTGAAGTTTTGGGAACCACTTTTAATGTAAAGGTAGAAGAGCGAAAACTTTCAGTTGCTTTATTGACGGGGAAAGTGATGGTGAAAGATGAAAAGGGGAACCAAGTAGCCCTCCGGCCTGAAGAAATGCTGATAATGGAAAAAAGTGGGGATTTGTATAAAAGCGAATTTGATCACCTTGAGGTGACAGGATGGAAAAACAATGTACTCGTTTTTAGCTCAGATAATTTTGAAAATTGTAGAAAAAAAATTGAAGACTGGTTCGGTGTAGAATTAAAATTAACAGGGAAAATCCGAAAAAGTTGGGTCTATTCAGGCACCTATAAAAATGAATCCCTTGAAAATGTTTTGAAAGGAGTAAACCTTACTTCAGGTCTAAATTTTAGGATTGAAAATAGAAATGTTGAACTGTACAATTAAAACGAAACACATGGCAAATATTGACTCAAGTTAGCAGTACCAATTGCAGGGCCCATTCTGGGGGGAATGAGACCCTGCTTTGAACAGCCTTCCACCAAAAAAGGAAGGCAATAGTTAAGTCGTCTAAAACTTAAACCACACAATATTATGAATAAATATATACTGAGACAACTTATTATGGTGTCCAAGAGATTGTTTTATGGCTTTGCCATCCAATTGATTTTCTGTACGGTAATGTTGGCCAACACCGGGAATGCACAAAGAAAAACGATTGATGAGGTCAAGGTATCACTTGATTTAAAGGAAAAGACATTGTTACGGTTTTTCAAGAACATAGAATCAAAAACTGATTTTAAGTTTACCTACAATGATGACAAGATAATGCTAAACCAAAAAATTTCCATTAGCCAAGAAAACATTACGGTTTATAAAGTACTTGAGAACGTTGCCAGACAGACACAGCTGAGTTTCACCCAGGTAAATGGCAATATTCATGTTAAGCTTAACCCTAAGGAAAGCAGCGCCGAAAGGGTGGATATTACTGAGGTAGCTGATGTGAAAGTTTCTGGTAAAGTAGTAGATCAAAATGGTGAACCGCTTCCCGGTGTGACCATTGCAATTCCAGGCACAACCATAGGAACTGCATCTGATATTGACGGTAATTATTCCTTGACTGTCCCTGAAGAAGCTACATTGGTCTATTCATTTATTGGTTTTCAGTCCCAGCGTATAGCCGTAGGGCAACAAACAATTATAAATATTACCCTTCAAGAAGAAATTGGCGCTTTGGACGAGGTGGTTGTGACAGGTTTTGGTACTCAGAAGAAAGAAAACCTTACTGGAGCCGTGTCTAGTGTTAGCAAAGAAGTGCTTGAAAATCGTCCGATTACCAATATTGGTCAAGGCCTTCAAGGGCAAATCTCAAACTTAAATATCACCCAGAACACAGGAACCCCCGGTGGAGGCGCCACTTTTAACGTTCGAGGATTTACTTCCATTAATGGTGGCTCACCATTAATATTGGTAAACAATGTGCCGATGGATGTAAACCTGATCAATCCCAATGATATCGAAAGTATATCTGTTTTAAAAGATGCTGCATCTGCTGCCATCTATGGTGCAAGAGCAGCATACGGTGTCATTTTGATCACAACAAAATCCGGAAGTAAAAGTGACAAACCCTCCATTTCCTTATCATTCAATACGGCAGTAAATACACCCGTTGTAAAATTTGAAACCATGGATGCTTTGGAACGGATGGATTATATGAATACCGCCAATATTGCAAGAAATGGTGTGCCTTATTATCAGTTTACGGATATTTATCAGGACAAGATAATTGCCCATTACAATGATCCTACCCAACCTTCAGCATTCCCAGATCCTCAAAACGCCAATGTTTGGCTGATGAGTGGCAATACCAACTGGGCAGAAGAGCTGATGAGAGACAGTTATCCTATGAGTCAATATACGGCTAGTATCACAGGAGGCGATGATAGGTTTGATTATTACACTTCATTAAATTATTTGTACCAGGAGGGGATAAATAAAGTCTTTGATGAGAAGTACAAACGTTACAATTTCATGACAAATCTGAATTATAAAATTACAGATTGGGCAAAAATTGGAACAAAAATTTCCATGAACAATAGCAAGCATATTTATCCACCAAACAATTCTACCAATCACTTTCCTGAGGGAAACAGCCCCTTTCAATGGCACCAATGGGCCAACTGGCCAGTTTATTTTCCTGACGGTAACTATGCATCAGGTGGATCTGTACCCAATACGGTTCAGTTTTACAGTGAAGCAGGATATAGAAAAAGAGAAATTCAAGACACATGGATTACTGGGTCATTACAATTAACCCCAATTAAAAATACCACCATCAATTTTGAATATACCTCAAATATTAAGAATACCGAAGAAGAGGATTATTACAAGACATTACCCATGTATTTCGTAGATGGTTCTGTAAGTGGTTATTACCCTTTTACCAATCCTAGTCAAGTGACCAAGACCAACTACAATGATAAATATTATGTGCTCAATGCTTATGCAGATTATGCGAATACCTTTGGAAAGCATGACATAAAATTAATGGGTGGGTTTAACCAAGAAAACCTTGATTCAAGGTATTTCTATTCAAAAAGAGAAAACCTTACAGTGGAATCCATACCGTTTATGAATTTGGCATATGGAGAGCGCTATGTAGGAGATGGAGCGTCGCAATATGCCATTAGAGGAGCTTTTACCCGTTTTAATTATAATTACGATGGCAGGTATCTTTTGGAATTCAATGGGCGCTATGATGGCTCTTCGAAATTCCCAAAAACTGACAGATTTGCCTTTTTTCCTTCCTTATCTTTAGGATGGAGGATAGATAACGAAGAATTTTTCGGGGATCTAGACAGTACTTTTGACATGTTAAAAGTCAGGCTATCTTATGGTAACCTAGGTAACCAGAATGTTCCTGGAAATTATCCCTATATCGCTACTTTTTCTGCCGGTACGATCAACTATATTTTGAATGAGGATAGGCCACTTACAGTATATGCCCCTGGTTTGGTAAGCCCTACCTTAACTTGGGAAACTGTTACCCAGAGAAACTTTGGATTGGATTTTACCCTCTTTCAAAACAGGTTAAACACTTCCTTTGACATGTATAGAAGGGATACCAAAAATATGTTGACAAGGTCACAAACCCTGCCAGCTGTTTTAGCAGAAAGCGAGCCAAGTGAAAATGCTGCTGACTTAAAAACCACAGGTTGGGATCTCACAGTAGGTTGGAGGCAACAGAGCAATGAATTGAGGTGGGGTGTTAACCTTATTTTTTCAGATTACACCTCTGAAATCACCAAATTTAGTAATCCTGTAGGTTTAATATCTGATTATTATGTAGGGAAGCAAATAGGGGAAATATGGGGCTATACCACAACAGGAATCGCACAAACAGATGCGGAAGCGCAGGAATTGGACCATAGAAACTTGGTAGGTATAGAGAGAAAAGCAGGAGATTTATTGTTCGCGGATCTTGACAACGACGGTAAAATCTCTCCAGGTAATGGAACCCTGGATAATTCAGGTGATAGAAAAATTATCGGAAACAATACACCGAGATACAGTTTTGGTGTGAAAACAGATTTCCAATGGAAGAATTTCGATCTTGATATATTTTTTCAAGGTGTAGCCAAACGTGATTTATGGCTCAATAACAACTTTTGGCTTGGGGGATACACCAGTGAATGGAATGCACACAATAAAGTGCTTACAGACTGGTGGTCTCCAGAAAATCCGGATGCTTACTTCCCTAGACCTATGGTCTCAGGAGGTTCGGACGTTACTGCTGTTCAAACCAGGTATTTACAAGATGCTTCCTATTTAAGACTTAAACAATTGACTTTAGGTTATACAATTCCTCAGGCGCTTACCCAGAGGATTAAAATGGAAATGGTGAGGGTATACATCTCAGGGAATAATATCTGGGAAGTAACGGGCATTCATGAGTACAAAAAGGTATCTGATCCGGAAATGAATGGGTCTCAGTATTATCCTATTTACCGTTCATTTTCTTTAGGTGCTAACATCAATTTCTAAATCATACTGTCGTGAAAAAGATAACTATATATATATCCGTACTATTACTTGTAGTAGCTTCTGCCTGTAATGATGAATATTTGGAAAGGTTTCCACTAGATCAGATTAGTGATGCCCAGTTTTGGAGTACCTCCACTGACCTTGAACTTTATGCGAATCAATTTTATATTGACTTGAGGAACCCTCAGGTGAATTGGAGAATTGACGATAATTCAGACAATAATGCGCCAGGTGATAGAAATTCTTACCTCTGGGGTGAATATGTAATCCCTGCTACTGGAGGCGGTTGGGGAAAAAGTGACTGGCAACCTATTAGGCGATGTAATTATGCATTGGCTAGAATAGGTGCAATGGAGAAAGATGACCTTGTGTTAAGGTATGAAGGGGAGATCAGGTTCTTTAAAGCTTTTTATTACCAAAAAATGATCGAGCGTTTTGGTGACGTTCCTTGGTATGAGGTAGATTTACAAACTGACTCTGAAGGTTTGGTGAAAGCCAGGGATTCCAGAAAGGTTGTATTTGATAATATGCTCGCCGATTTGGATTTTGCTATTGATAACTTACCAGAGGAATCTGGCGAAAATAGGTTGACCAAATACGTAGCTTTAACATTTAAAGCAGAAGCTTGCCTATTTGAAGGAACCTTTAGAAAATACCATGGCTTAGGTGATCATGAGTCAATATTAGCTGAATCTGCGGAGGCTGCAGAGGCAGTGATTAATTCAGGAATGTTTAGTCTATACTCCACTGGGAATCCGGAGCAAGATTACTTTGACCTTTTTGTACAGCAAAACCTTACAGGTAACCCTGAAGCCATCTTTTTTCAAAGGTTTATCACAGGAATAAGGATGCACAACAATGTAAGATCCCTGGGTGAACCTCATACCGGATACACCAAAGATTTTGTACAATCCTATTTGAGTAAAGATGGTTTGCCAATAGCCCTAAGCCCTTTGTACCAAGGAGACCAGAATTTTGAAGATGAATTTGTAGACAGGGATCCAAGGATGAAGCAATCCATTTATGTCCCAGACCGTCCTTATAGAATTTATTCTGATGGCAGCATTGATTACCGCACCATGCCAGAATTTGACAATAACTATGTGACCACTAGTTATTACATTACCAAGGGGTACTCACCTTATGAGGTGGATAGGTTGCAAAACCAATCAACCATAGATGTATTTACCTACAGATACGGAAAACTATTGGTAACCTATGCTGAAGCCAAAGCAGAACTTGGCGAAGCTACCCAAGAAGTGCTGGACAATAGCATTAATTTATTGAGAGACCGTGTAGGCATGCCTCATTTAGAAATGAATGTAGGTTTTGAAGACCCAAATTGGCCAGATTGGGAGGTTCCTGTGACTCCACTAATCAATGAGATCCGTAGAGAGAGAAGAATTGAAACAGCCGGAGAAGGTACCAGGTGGGAAGACCTTGTCAGGTGGAAAGCTGGAAGACTTATAGAAAACCCATTAACTTATTTAGGTGCCGTAGACCCTGAAACAGGAGACTATCGGGTGATTTATCCTGGAAATACCAGAACATGGGATGATAAATTGTATTTATATCCTATTCCTGTTCAAGAACTTTCCTTGAATCCTCAACTTACGCAAAACCCAGGTTGGGATTAAAAATGTCTTGATTTATTTAGTGAATATTTCAGTGTGGCGATGGCTGGATTCAGCGATTGCTGCACTGTTCTTAGAATTCAAATTAACCCAAAGATGATTGCTTTTAAACATCAAATCCTAGTGCTATTTTTTATACTTGTATTTCCTATTCAGGTGTTTTCTAAAATAGAAGTTGAAGACCATTTAAAAGTAGGCTGGTCTACAGCGGACATTACGCCAGATTTACCTGTATTGGTTGCCGGACAGTTTCATGCCAGACTATCTGAAGGGGTGATGGATCCGGTCACAGCCACAATTTTGGCACTAGACTCAGGAGATGGAACAAATTCTGAGAAAACGATTTGGATAAGTTGTGACTTGGTTGGAATCAGCGATGGGATGAGGGCTACGGCTAATTTGAGAGATGAAATAAGGAATAGGGTCATAAAAGTCATTCCTTCCATTTTGCCAGAACAAATAATTGTTAATGCTACCCATACACATGCAGGCCCTTATGTAGCATCAACTGCTTCGGTAGAGGATATATACGGGGTAAGCCTGGAACAAATGGCAGATGGCAAGCCAGCCATGTCTCCAGCTGCTTATATTCCATTTGCAGCGGACCGAATTGCACAAGGAGTTATCAAGGCCTGGGAAAAAAGAAAATTAGGCGGAATAAGCCTTGGACTTGGGCATGCTGTGGTTGGTTTAAATAGGCTTCAGGCCCTAAAACCTGGTAAATCACGCATGTATGGCAGTACAAATTCTCCAGATTTCAGTCATATAGAAGGACATGAAGACCATAGCTTAAACCTGATGTATTTTTGGGATTTAAACAAGCAATTGACAGGTGTAATAGTAAATGTTGCCGCTCCCTCCCAGGTAAGTGAACATTCCTACAAACTGTCTGCAGACTTTTGGTTTGACACCAAAGTGGCCATAAGAAAAAGTTTAGGAGATTCAGTTTATGTTTTAGGGCAAGCCAGTGCAGCAGGAGACCAATCTCCTCATGTAATGGTAGGCTCAAAAGCCGAAGAACGCATGCAACATCTTTTAGGCTTTGAAGAAGAGGGAACTGGCAGAGGCAGCCTAGGACAACGCAAGCAAATTGCCAAGCGAATAGCCGATGAAGTAATTGATTTATTTCCTGTAATGAAAGCCAATATAGATTGGCAACCTGTATTCAAACACGAAATGAAAACGGTACCCCTTTCAAGGAGGCTACTTCGTGAAGAGGATGTAGTTGAGGCTACTGAAGAGGCGAAAACATGGCAGGCTGAATATGACAAATTAAAGGCTGAGGTTCGCGACAACCCAACAATTATTGAAACGCCTAGGTGGTATAGAGACATTACCATAAGCTACAGCAAATTAAGAAGAGGCTTAGTGGTATCTGAAAGGTATGAATTAGAAAATGTACAGCCTAAAATGCCCATAGAAGTGCATGTAGTAAGGATAGGTGATGCTGCTTTTGCAACCAATCCTTTTGAGCTTTACCTTGATTATGGCATGCAAATGAAAGCTCAGAGCCCAGCCATTCAAACTTTCATTGTTCAGCTTACAGGGTCAGGATCCTATTTACCAACCAAGCGCTCCATAGAAGGGGGTGCCTATGGCGCTGTTCCGGCGAGTACGCTAATGGGTCCAAAAGGGGGAAATGAATTGGTAGCCGAAACACTATCGATTATTAAATCCATGTGGTAAGGCGTAAAATACCATTTTAATCAGAAAAGTTTCAGCCATGGATATAAACCAAGGCTTCATATAAAAACGGACCTGATAAATAAAATTAATCATTAATTTATCATTATGGAAAAACAAACGCATACCGATTTTCGAGTTTCAAAAATTAAGAAAAACCTATTTTTAGCCATTTCATTTTTTACAATATTTATTACTTTTCAGTTGTTCCCAAACGGCGTATATGGGCAGGATTTGTACGTTGGTGCGGCCACTGTGGACATAACCCCGAAGCTACCTGTAGCGGTAGATGGTCAGATGATAGTCCGTATTGCAAAAGTTGCTGAAACCCCATTGACAGCCAATGTCATAGTTTTGGAATCAAAGGGGGCCAACACGACAGTATTGGTTTCCTGTGATATGGTCACCATTCCGACGGAATTAAAAGAAATGATTCAAATGGAGGTGAAAAAAAGCCTACCTGAATTAGATACAAAAAAAATTATTATAAACGCTACCCATACCCATACAGGTGCAGTTGTGAGAGACAATCGATACAACATTCCCGAAGGAGTTACACAGGTAAAGGATTATTTGAAATTTGTATCAGATCAGGTAGCTAAGACCATTTTTTCAGCATACAACATGCGTGAGCGAGGTAGTGTTTCTTGGGGCATTAGTCATGCGAAAGTAGCCTATAATAGAAGGGCTGTTTATGAAGATGGCTCCGCTAAAATGTATGGAAGTACCCATGAAGCAAATTTCATTAAAGTAGAAGGCTATGAAGACCAGGCCATTCAATCCTTGTTTTTTTGGAACCAAAAGGGAGAATTTGTAGCCACTTGTATCAATGTGCCAAGCCCTGCACAAATAGTGGAAAATAGGTCTACCGTAAATGCAGACTATTGGCACCCTGTTCGTGAAGGCCTAAAGGAAAAATATGGTCAAAGACTGGTAGTGGCAGGCTGGATAGGGGCCGCAGGTGACCAAACGCCTAGACCCAGGTATGATGAATTTGCAGAATGGAGAATGATCGCATTGCGCAACGAAAAAAAGAGTCCTGATTTTGCTGAGCATACTGGTGAGGTAAATTTCAGAAATGAATACCATCTCAATGAGATCGCTGGAAGAATTATCCGGGCAGTAGATGAAACCTATGCAACGGTGAATATTGACAAGCATGAAGCTCCTGTTTTAAAGCATGAGGTGAACAATATTGAGTTACCAATGCGATTAGTAACTGAAACAGAATACAATCATGCCCTTAAAATGAGGGCTGAGGACATGAAAGATGCCGAAAGCGCCCAAATTTTCAGTCGTAGAATTGTCTGGTACAGTAAAGTAGTAGACCGTTATGAAATTCAGAAATCTAACCCACAGCCCATGTATCCGGTAGAGCTTCATGCATTGCGAATTGGCGATGTGGTAATTTGTACCAATCCATTTGAGTTGTTTACTGAATATGGGATCCAAATGAAAGCCAGAAGCAATGCCATGCAGACTTTTGTGCTTCAATTGGTGGGGCCAGGAAATTATCTACCGACCAAAGAAGCCGTTCGGGGAGGTCATTATTCAGCGATTGTAGAGAGTAATGAAGTAGGGCCTGAAGGAGGACAGCTTTTAGTAAATTGGTCTGTAGCAATGATCAATAAACTTTGGCCAGAATAATTGACAAACTCATTGAGATCAAGATGCTTCACAATTCAATTGCGGTAAAATGGTAAATAAAATTTTAAAAAAATTAGTAACAGTAGCCTGTTTATTCCTTTTACAAGCTGCCTCTGTTGTGGCTTCGCAGCTTTTTATAGGGTCTCGTACGGTAGACATCAGCCCGCAATTGCCTGTAGCAGTTACGGGGCAGTTCCATCTGCGGATTGCTGAAATTGCCGAAACCCCTTTGATTGCTACTGCTATGGTTTTAGAAACCAGAGGGGCAGAAGGAGATCTTGCCATTATGGTTTCTTGTGACGCCCTTTATATCCCCACTGATTTGGTAGCGCTCGTGAGGCAGGCGGTCAAAAAGCAATTGCCGGATATAGACGAAAACAAAATTTTTCTAAATGCAACCCATACACATACAGCCCCTGTATTGGCTTTGGAAGGTGAATACCTGATTCCAAAAAATGGGGTGACTCAGGTTAAAGACTATCGAGATTTTTTCGTGGATAAAGTAAGTAGGGCCATTGTTGAGGCTTGGGAAGACAGAGCTCCAGGCTCTGTGGCTTGGGGAATGGGGTATGCTGTGGCAGGTTATAACCGCCGAATTGTTTATTCCGATGGCACATCCGGTATGAGCAGTAAAACAGATTTACCCGAATTTAGAAGTTTTGAAGGTTCAGAAGACCACAATGTCAATACACTCTTTTTTTGGGATGAAAAAGGAAAGCTAACGACGGTAGTTGTAGGAATTGCCAGTCCTTCACAAGAAGTAGAGGGGCGATATGCTGTCAATGCAGATTACTGGCATCCGGTGAGAGAAGGTATCAAAGCAAAATATGGCGAAGATGTCAATGTTTTAGGTTGGGCAGCTGCTGCCGGAGATATTACTCCCCACATGAGGTACCGCAAGGCCGCAGATGACAGGATGCGTAACCTAAGAAACCTAAGTCGGGTAGATGAGCTGGCGCGGCGGATAAACCTTGCCGTAGATGAATCTTTTGCTGCAGTGGCTGCAGAAAGGCATTCGGAGCTAATTTTTGAGCACCATGTGGAAGAATTGCTTCTGCCGGAAAGGTGGGTAACCGAAAAAAACTATTTAGAAGCCAAAGCATTTGTTCAAAATGCAAAAGACCAAATAGCTGAGGATCCAAAGGCAGCAGATGCGCTTTATCGGATGATGAACTGGCAAGATAGAACAGTAAAACGCTACGAGCAGCAATTGGAAAACCCCAAGCCAATGTATCCTATGGACCTGCATGTGATCAGGTTGGGAGACATTGCCATTTGTACCAATGAATTTGAACTGTTTTCGGATTTTGGCATACGGATAATGGCCAGAAGCAAAGCATTACAAACCTTTGTAATACAGCTTGCAGGTAGCTCTGATTGGGGCTCTTATCTACCGACGCAGCGTGCCGTAAATGGTGGGGCTTATAGTGCCATTATTCACAGCAATATAGTAGGACCTCATGGAGGACAGGTTTTGGTTGACAGAACATTGGAAGTGATTGATCAATTATGGGACAAATAAAGCAAATGACTAACAATAAAAGTATGGTGAGATTATGTATGTTACTGGCACTGGCCTTTTGGTTAAATGTGCCTTTGCAGGCCAATGATTTGTACCTGGGAGCAGCTACAGCAGACATTAGCCCCAAATTACCTGTGGCGCTAATGGGGCAGTTTCACATGAGAATTGCAGAGACAGCGGATACCCCTCTGTATGCTGGAATAGTAGCCATCGAGTCAAGGGAGGGTCAAACTGGATTGGATACGGCTGTATTTGTTTCTTGTGACCTGGTGTATATTTCCGCCCGTTTGCGTAAGGAACTTAGAGACGAGGTAGCCAAGCGAATTCCTGGCTTTAATGTAAATAAAATCATTGTTAGTGCCACACATACCCATACCGCGCCCGTTTTGGAGGATGATCTGGAAGAATCCTCTTTTATCTATCCAATTCCCAAAGAGGGAGTCACCATAGTGAAGGACTACAGGGCGCTGTTTGTTAGCAATGTCGCCGATGCCATCGAGGAAGCTTGGGCGAACCGTGGCAAAGGAAGTGTTACTTGGGGCATGGAACGTGCTGCCGTAGGATACAATAGACGTACGGTTTACAAAGATGGAACAAGTGTAATGTATGGAAACACCAACAAGGAGGAATTTCAAAACCTTGAAGGCTATGAAGACCATGATATAAACGCCTTATTCTTTTGGAATGAAGCGGATGAGTTATTAGCCATGAGTGTGGATGTGGCTTGTCCCGCGCAGGAGTTTGAACACAAGACCACAGTAAATGCTGACTATTGGCATCCAGTTAGAGAGAAATTAAAAGACCGTTTCGGAGAGAATGTGAGTGTTTTAGGTTGGATTGGTGCTGCAGGTGATCAATCGCCGCACAGCATGTACAGAAAAGCTGGATTGGCTAGAATGCAAGAGCTCTCCCAAAAGACACGAATGGATGACATTGCCGAACGAATCATAAGGGCAGTGGAAAACACCTATGAAATCGTGAAAAATGACCGTCATAGCAACGTGGTTTTTCACCATGAAATGGAAAACCTGGAACTACCAATGCGTATCATTACAAAAGAAGAATACATAGAATCAGAAAAGGTAGTCAAAGATTGTCAGGAACAAATAGCCGCAGATCCGGACAAAGCAAGGTTGCTTTACGCCAAAATGACTTGGTTTGGAGATGTTTTAAAAAGGTATAAGGCACAGCAGAAAAACCCAGAAGCTACCTACACTTCAGAGATACACGTATTACGAATCGGTGATGCAGCCATCGCTACCAATCAATTTGAGTTGTTTACTGATTACGGTATTCGCATTCAAGCCAGGAGCAAGGCTGTACAAACTTTCGTGGTTCAGTTAGCAGGTCCAGGAACGTATTTACCTACAGACAAAGCCATTGCAGGTGGTGGCTACAGTGCCGTTTGCCAAAGCAATGTAGTAGGTGCAGAAGGGGGGCAGGTGCTCGTGGATAGAACCCTGGCGATTATGGATAGGTTTTGGGATGAGGAGAATGCTGTTCGCTTAAAGAAAAAATTGTAGCTCCAATAGTATAGCAAAAAGCGTAATGGAGAATTTAGTAAAACAATAGAATGAAAAACACAAGATTTAGTTACCATGTTATTTTTTCTTGCCTCTCGGCCATCTTTTTACAAGCATGTGGAGGAACCAGTAGCGGACCTTCTACCCATGGATCGGTTGCCCCAGAGGATGGTGTTGCCTCTTTCGAGCTCGCACCAGGTTTCCAAATGGAATTAATTGCCAATGAACCTCTGGTCAGTGATCCGGTGGACATGGAAATTGATGAATTTGGGCGATTGTATGTGGTGGAAATGCCCGGTTACCCGATAGACAAAAGCGGTACGGGCAGGATCAAATTGCTGTCAGATTCAGATGATGATGGGGTAATGGATAAAAGCACCATTTTCGCAGACAACCTGGTTTTGCCGAATGGTATTTTAAGATGGAAAAATGGGGTATTAATTACTGATGCACCAGACGTTTTGTATCTGGAAGATACTGACGGAGACGGAGTAGCAGATGTTAGAGAGGTCATGATGACTGGGTTTTCCCTTTCAAATCCCCATGTCAATGTAAACAATCCGGTATATGGATTAGACAACTGGATACATCTGTCTCATCTAGGCCATATTGGTACCAGAAAATATGAGGAAGAGTTTGGGGACAAAGGAACCACAATTGTTTTCCCAAACAGTCAAGGAAGCACTGAGTTACCTAAAAATGCCAATGGACATTCAGTTCGATTCAGACCAGACATTCAAGTGGCTGAATTGGCATCCACCCGGTCTCAGTTTGGTCATACTTATGACCGTTGGGGTAGGTATTTATTGACCCACAATCAAAACCATATATACCATGAGGTGATCGCTGCGCCATACCTTTCTAGAAATCCCGGATTAATAGTTTCCAACGCAAGTGAATCTATTTCTGACCATGGTAAAGAGGCAGAAGTTTTTCAAATAACGACCAACCCGGATCGACAACTTTTTACTCCGGTTGGGCTGACTACTTCTTCTAGCGGCTTGACGGCCTACCTAGGTGGAGCTTTTCCAGCCCCATTTGACAAGGCTGTATTTGTTGCCGAATCTGTAAGTAACCTGGTTCATGTGGATATTTTAAAGGAAAAAGGAGCCACTTTCGTTGCAGAAAGGCTAAGTGATAACAAGGAGTTTCTGGCTTCCAAAGATTCCTGGTCCAGACCAGTAAACATGTATGTGGGACCTGATGGAGCTTTGTATGTGCTGGATTATTACCGCAGGATAATAGAGCATCCTGAGTGGATGTCTGATGAAGCCGTCGCTGCTGGTGGATTATCTGATGGGGTAGGTATGGGAAGAATCTATAGAATTACTCCTGAAGGAACAGGGAAGGCAGATTGGACTTCAGGATTAACTTTTGGGGACGAAAGCCCTCAAGAATGGGTCAAACACCTTGCTAGTAAAAACAACTGGTGGAGAAACAATGCTCAGCGACTACTCGTCACTGCCCAAAGTCAAGAAGTATTTCCGGATTTGGAAGAAATGGCCATTAACCAAGCTTCTGCTGAAGGAAGATTGCATGCTTTATGGACTTTAGAAGGCCTAAAAGGGTTGAGCACCGATCTTATTATCAATGCGCTTGGTGACCCAGAAGCTGGGGTCAGGGAAAATGCCATTAAACTGGCCGAAATGCATCTAAGTGAATCGAGTGAATTGATAGCCGAATTGCTTAAATTAAAGGCGGATCCAAATGCCAGGGTAAGGTTTCAACTGCTCTGTACGCTAGGATTTATAGAGACACCTGAAGCGGCGCAAGTAGCGGAAGAATTGCTGTTTCGAGACTTGTCAGATGAATGGGTACAAATTGCAGCATTGTCTGCCTCTTCTTCCAAAACTACACCATTGCTCCAAACGGTACTTAAGCGTTTTGACAAGGATGTGCCTGCTTATGGCAGTTTGATTCGCAGATTAACAGCCATGATTACAGCAAACGAAAATGAAGATGAAGCAGAAAAATTGCTTCAATCTGCCCTCAATTTATCAGGTGGTAAAGGCTGGGAAGCACCTGTCCTGGAGGGAATAGCTGCTGGGATTAAGCGGAACGAAAAGAATGAAGAAGCGCTTTCTCCTTACCTGGATAAAATTGTGTTTGCCTTTTTTGAGCATCAGGATGTCAAGCTAAGAAAGGCTGCCTTAAACCTGATCCAAACTATGGACTTTAAGGACGAAGTCTTGCTAAAAGCCAGCATGGAAAAAGCCATGGCCATCGCCACAGATCAATCGATTCCTGAGGAAAGAAGAGCAGAGGTGCTCAGGTTTCTTCCAAAAGGTGATGTTGCCCCATATGCGGAGCAGTTGAAAGGTATGATAGCTACTACTGAACCCATTGTTCTACAAATAGCAGCCATGCAAGCGCTAGGAAATATAGAAGGAACAGTGGTGCAAGAATATGTGCTTACTAAATGGAGTTCTTTAACGCATGAAATTAGGGAGGTCGCTTTAACTACTTTCATGAGTGATGTAGATCGGGTTAAACTATTGTTAACTTCCATTCAGTCAGGAAAAATTCCAACGGAAGCAATAGGCTGGAAAATGCGGGTGCAACTAATGAACAATGGTGACGAGCCAACCCGAAATTTTGCCAGGGAATTATTGACCAAAGATGAAGGAGAGGAGATCAATAAAAACTACCAGAAGGCCTTGGAAATAAATGGAGACCCCATTGCTGGGAAATCAGTATACCTAGAAAATTGTGCCCTATGCCATCAATTTAGAGGGAAGAGCGGTGTGGCCTTTGGCCCAGACCTGGGCACCTTGCACAACTGGCATCCTAAAGACCTTATGGCAAATATTTTAGATCCCAATTTGTCGATTGCCCCGGGTTTTGATTTATGGGAAGTAACCCTTAGTGATGGTGAGACAATTCAAGGCATGATCATGAATGAAACCTCAGCGGCCATTAGTCTCAGAACTTCGCCGGGAATTGAAAAATCAATTAACAGACAAGATATTGAATCCATTAAGGGAATGAATATGTCACTCATGCCGGGCTTGGCAGGACAGCTTGACCAGCAAAAAATTGCTGACTTAATGGCCTTTATACGCAATTCAGAATAAAAAATAATTCATCATTAGCAAAATAGAAAACTATGTTTAAAAAATATTGGGTGTTTATCGCTTTGCCTGTATTGTTGCTTGGTTTGGCAAGTATGGTAAAAAAGCCTGCACATGAATTGTCCCTTAAAAAAAGTGATTGGAACATTGGGGTTGCTTTGTACTCCTTTAATAGGTTCCCTTTTCCAGTCACTTTGGAAAAAGCGAAAACCACCGGCGTAAATTACGTTGAGGGCTTTGATTTTCATAAGCTTGGTGGGGATTTTGGTGAAAAAACCATGTCGGACCTCAGCCCTTCAGATGCAAAGGCGGTAAGGAAACTTTTGAAAGCCAATGGATTGAAAATGAAATCCATGTACGTTGGCAAAGCGAATGACAAGGAAAGTTGGCAAAAGGCTTTTGAGCTGGCCAAATCTTTAAAAATCCAGTACCTGGTAGCGGAACCAAAAAGAGAAAATTGGGACATGGTTGACCAGCTTGCCGGAGAGTATAAGGTCAAGATCGCCCTACACCAGCATTCCAAAGAAGCCGGTTC
This sequence comes from uncultured Cyclobacterium sp., assembly GCF_963977555.1. Classification (GTDB taxonomy): domain Bacteria; phylum Bacteroidota; class Bacteroidia; order Cytophagales; family Cyclobacteriaceae; genus Cyclobacterium. Next base: position 107,725 of record NZ_CAXBPD010000020.1, read on the forward strand.
CATTTATTGGCATCCAGATTCTGTTCTGTCAGCCATTAAAAACCATCCTAATTTTGGTGCTTGTGGGGATTTAGGACATTGGACTAGAAGTGGGCTAAACCCAATAGAAAGCCTTAAAAAGCTGGAGGGCCACCTTATTAGCATACACCTCAAGGACCTGGATGCTGCCAAACAATCTGCCAAAGATGTGATGGTAGGTGAAGGAATTATTGATTTCGAAGGAGTAGTCAAAGAGCTTAAAAGGCAGCAGTTTGATGGTGAGATTTATGCAGAGTGTGAACACAAAATGGAGGACAATCTTGAAGATGTCAAGCATGCTGTCCAGTATTTTGGCAACCTGACTCCTTGATTTAAACCCAAAATAAACCAATACTATGAAACGGAGAATTTTTTTTAAGAATAGCCTTGTTGCAGGTGCCGCTACTTTTGCTGGGCTTAGTTTGCCATTAGGGAGAGAGGCAGTAGCAAAGGCCAGCCCTTTTAATATGAAATTTTCACCTGATTTCGGGTTGTTTGCTGAAATAGCCGGGAAAGCCCCTGAAAATCAGATTCGATGGGGACATGACAATGGTTTTCACGCTTGGGAATGTACTTTTTTGCAAAGACGCCCATTAGAAGAACAAAAACGTATCAGCGATACTCTTCAAAAACTGGGGATGGAATTTGGCCAATTTGTAGGTACCATGGATTTTAAGCAAGTGACTTTTGCAGGAAGGAATGAAAGTATCAGAGACAATGTGCTTAAAGAGGTTAAGGCCTCTGTGGAAGTGGCCAAGCGAATGAATACCAAGTTTATTCACAATGTTTTGGGAATGGCAGATCCAAAGTTGCCTTGGGATTTTCAATTGGCCAATGCAACAGAACTTTTAAAGCGGATTGCAGAAATCTATGAACCTCATGGATTGGTGATGGTGATGGAAACCATGAATCATAAAATAAACCATCCGGGCATGTTTTTGCATTCACTGCCTCAGTCTTATGCCATGGCCAAGGCGGTAGACAGTCCGAGTGTCAAACTCCTCTGCGATGTTTACCATGTGCAAATACAGGAAGGAAACCTCATGCCCAGCATTGACTACGCTTGGGATCAAATTGCTTATTTTCAAATAGGAGATACCCCAGGCCGTTTTGAGCCCATGTCGGGTGAAATCAATTACAAAAATTTATTGCAACATATTTGGGACAAAGGTTACCGTGGGTTTTTAGGTCTGGAACATGGTTCCAGTAAACCCGGGAAAGCTGGAGAACTAGCAGTTTTAGAAGCATACAAACAAGTTGACCCCTCATAATTATTTAAAACTATGAAAATGATGTTATCAAAAAAAATTATGCTGTTCCGAAGGGAGCTTAGGAATCACGGAATAACCGTCTGCATGGTCGCTTTGGCCTACCTGATTAGCATCCCTGCTTATTCCCAGGGAAACAGGTTTTTTCAAGCCGGCGCCCATAAAAGTAACATTACCCCAAAACTAGGGGGTCCAATTATCGGTGGGTGGAATTCTCCCCCTGCAGATTACATTCATGACGAACTGTATGCCAGAAGTGTAGTACTAGATGATGGAGAAACCAAACTGGTTATAGTAACGGTAGATAATGTGGGCGTCGATCAGGATGTTTTTGATACAGCCAAAGAAACCATTGAGGAAGCGACAGGAATACCAGCTTCAAATGTAATGATAGCCTCAACTCATACCCATTCTGCCACGAGTGCCCGTGGAGAAGGCGATAAAGGGAGAGAGTGGCATAAAGGTGCTCCTTTGGATGACTACCAAGCATTTATGGCGAGCAGAATAGCAGATGGAGTTCAGGTAGCCTTAAGAAATTTGGAACCGGCCAGAATTGGTTGGGGATCCGTGGATGTACCCCAGCATGTGTTCAACAGAAGATGGAAATTGAAACCAGGTACACCGAATCCAAATCCATTGGGTGGTACTGATATTGCCAAAATGAATCCAGGCGTAGGGAACCCAAACCTTTTGGAACCTGCCGGCCCTACGGATCCTGAAGTATCTTACCTTTCCATCCAAGCCATTGATGGAAGGCCTTTGGCACTTCTTGCCAATTACTCCCTTCATTACGTAGGTGGTGTTCCTAATGGTGAAATATCTGCTGATTATTTTGGGATGTTTGCTGACAAAATGCAGGAATTGCTTGGGGCAGATCGTCAAAATCCTGGCTTTGTCGCCATGATGTCAAATGGCACTTCAGGAGACATTAACAACATCAACTTCAGGGGGCCTAGAGTGGACCATCCACCTTATGGTAAAATGAAACTGGTAGCAGATGATGTGGCCAAGGCAGTAATGAAAGGATACCATGACATCAACTATGAAGATTGGGTGCCTTTGGGTGCTAAACAAGCCTATTTAAACTTAAAAGTAAGAAAGCCAAGCCCTGAATTGGCAAAATTTGTTGAAGAAGTAATTGCCAGACCGGAATCTGTAGAGGGCAGACATAGTCTTGAAAAAACCTATGCTGCAAGGATCAAGCAGATGGAAACTTTTCCGGATGACATTGATGTAATCATACAAGGTTTTAAAATTGGGGATTTGAGTATAGGAGCCATTCCTTTTGAAACCTTTGTAGAGATAGGCTTAGAATTGAAAGAAAAAAGCCCAATGAAAGACCATTTTACCATAGCCCTGGCCAATGGCCTTTATGGCTACTTGCCCACTCCGGCACAACATAAATTGGGTGGTTACGAAACATGGTTGTCCACCAATAGGGTAGAAGAAGTGGCTTCAGACAAGATCACCGCGCAATTGTTGGATTTGTTGGGGGATTTGAAATAGTGAAAGTATCTTTTACCTAAATTTTTTGACTTCACCATGAAGGGAGATTCGCTTCGTGGTGAAGATTTTTGTTATCAAAGGTATTATTTATCGGATTTAAGACAATTCGGCCCCCTCTAAATTTAATTTGCTAATATATCTTTTCTTCTATGTGAATTATAATTCCATTTAGATTGGAAAACCAATTATGATCAGAAAGCTGAAGTTTTGGCGATAGTAACCAGTTGTTTCATAAAATTACCAACCTCGAAGACCGATTTCAAATATTCAATTCGATCCGATAATGCATTTTTTGCTTTGCTTACAAAAAAGATAAGCTCACTCAAACTTAGTAATTCTGGGTAAAGGGGATCTACTTCAGCATAATTGACCTTTTTGCGGAATGTTAACAGATCCTTTTTAAAATCTGTTTTCTCTAATAGAATTTTTTCCCTTGAATAGTTTGGATGCCTACTATTGTTTTGAAAAGCGTTGATTTCCCTGCCCCATTTTCATCCTATATTTTATGGATACCTTCATTAGTTGTCCAAGAGTCAATAGATAATTGGAACTTTGGTTTTTATTTTTTTAAAGAAGTTTTGAATCTAAAGCATTATGTAAAGATCATTTGAATATCTTTTTAAACAATCTTTATTGACAGGATTTAATGTTTAAACTAGATAGCAATGATTTTATTTCTAGGTGTTGCCGCTTTTTATACGTAACAATGCTAACAAATTTCATCCAAATCTAGTCAGCAGGTTTTATAAGTTTCTCCCTCTTATACCCCAAATTAAAATTTATGTCCTCAAATTCTCCGAAATGAACAGCTAATAGAGGAGGTAGGTTTATCTTGCAAGAGTAAAAAATGAAAAACCTACGACTATATCGTAATAAAATGATGAAATCGTAGGTTTTCTAATTTTAACAAATTATATTCGAAATATGGAAGATTTGATACCACAGGAGGAACAGGCCATGCGCGTATTTTGGAAGATTAAAAAGGGGATTGTCCGGGATATTCTGGATCAATTGCCTGAACCTAAACCACCATACACCACATTGGCCTCTACCATAAAATCACTGGAGAAAAAGGATTACCTTGGACATAAGACCTATGGTAAAACCCATGAGTATTTTGTAAAAGTTTTGGAGTCGGAGTATAAAAAGAAAAAATTTAATAACATCATTAAAGATTTTTTCGAGGGTTCGGTTGATAATGTTTTGTCTTTTCTGGTAAAGGAAAAGAAACTGACCAGTAAAGAATTGGAAGAAGTAAACAAATTAATAGAGAAGGGAGGCAAATTATGAGCCCATTTTGGAATTTTCTTTTGGAAGCAAGCATATGCTTGTCCCTTGTTTGGCTGGTATATTGGCTTTTTCTCAGGAACCTTACTTTTTTTGGGTGGAACCGGATATTCCTGTTAGCAGGAATGGTTTTGTCCCTGCTATTTCCCTTGTTAGAAATAGATCTAGCCTTATACGAAACAGTTCCCATACAAGCTTATATCTTGTCTAATAATCCTGTTGAAAACATTGTTCAAGGATCAAGTTCTTTACCAATAACTTCAATATCTCAGGCATTTGGATATCTCTATGTTAGTGTAGCCCTGGCAAAACTTTTAATTTTTGGTGTTGGTATATATTTGGTATTCAGGAAGATTAAACGTGCAAAAGTTCAATCATTTAGAGGGATAAAGGTTTATGTCTTTCCTTACTTTAATCCCTCTTCTATATTCAATAAGATCCTGATGCCCGCTTTTGACCTTAAAAGCACTGGTCATCAACAAATTCTTTTGCATGAATCAGAGCATGTTCGCCAGGGGCATTCCTGGGATTTACTCTTCTTACATTTTGTAAAATCCTTACTGTGGATTAATCCATTTGTTTACTTAGTTGAACTTTCTTTAAGAGAAGTTCATGAATACCAGGCAGATAATAAAGTGATTCATACAAACAGTCCTAAAATTTACGGTAAAATACTGGTGAACAATTTAATTCAAAACAAGCATAATTTAGTAATAAATAGTTTTAATCAATTTCAAATCAAAAATCGAATAATTATGATGAACAAATGCAAATCGACAAATTTAGAAAAATGGAGGTATTTTATGAGTGTTCCTCTATTGATATTGATGCTCGGATTATTTTCAATGAATACCGCAGAGCAGTCAAAAAATGTGATAGGTACCTGGGTAGGTTCTGATTTTGAATTTACATTAGAAGAGGGTCCCTACTTAAAAGCTTTAGTGGAAGGTGGTGAAAAACTCCATATGGATGGTAAATTGATTCTGAATGAAAATAAAACCTACCGTATTTTGGATGCCACCCAAACCATGAACGGCAAAGGAAACTGGAATTATGAGGGACAAAATCTGGTGCTTAACGATCAAGATGGTAATAAGGAGGAATACCTTATTGAAGAAGTTACAAATACCCGTTTGGTTACAGTTCATAAAGTTTCAATGGATACTCCTGAGGGAAAAATAGAAGGCAAAATCCGTTTGACCTACCTTAAAGAATAAAAAAATTGACCTTATCTACGATAATGTCGTAGATAAGGTTCTTCTAGTTGTAATTGCAAATTACAACTTATTATCTCGTGGGCTTTGTAATTCCATTGACGTGCGCCAATCGATTACGACACCGAAACTAAGGCTTCGGCTCCGCTTAGCCACCGTTTTGGCTTTGCTCAGTCACCGTGTCTATTTTTACCATTTTGACTTTTCCATAGAGTAAGTTACCAAAAAACATTCTTATTCCTTCCTGTGGTTAATTTACTTTATTTACAAATTAGGACTTTCGTTTTAATCCATAAGTGGGATCAATTTTTGAAGAGGAGATTTTCCCTTAACTGCCAAAAATAAATTGACTTCTAGTTTTTGAAGGATGGGGTGGTCACAACCAAATTCTGTAAATAATCTTTTCAAATCTTCGGGCATTTCTTTTAAAATTTCGTCAGTTCTGTCGATACGGGTCAAAAACCCAAGGCCTTGATCAGCAGCTTGATTTTCATCCATATCTTTAAATATTTTATAAAATTGGGCTTTGATATAGTAGGTTTTTTTGCTTCCTATACGTTCAGTTTGCCTTCCATTTATGTCTGTATCTGTATATATATACTGTGGAGAAAATTCCGTGAAATTCTCAGGATTGTTTTGGGCGCAAATATCAGAAAAGTAATTCAAATAAGAATATAGCCAATCTACTCGTTTCTGAATGGTTCGTGTTAGTTCCAAGGATTCATCAAGAGAAAGATTGAACATTTCCCCGAGAGAAGAAATGTTAAGGTTAGTGAATTCCCCATTGTAAATTTGTTTTAGAAATTTCGAGTTTTTGTAGCCTTTGAATTCAAAATTTGGTGCATCAAGGTGTTTGACTGGGTTAAGCACACTTTCCATTTGATGTGCTTCTTTGCGTAGGGTTTCAATCGGGACATTAGCTCGGGCCTTAGCTCTTTTATCGGCCTCTTCTTGAGCTCTAATTTTATTTATATGACGTTGCAAATTCTTTCGATCTCGGTATTTCTTAAGATCTTCTGGAGTTGGGTTGAGCGTTCTATCTAATCGAGCTTGTCTCTTTTGTTGCCATTGGCGATGTTGTTCGATTGTCATCCTATTGATCCCTACTATGGATGAATACCAGAGATTCTTGTATTGAACATTGTGCCTAAATCCTTTCGATAAGCCATGTATTACCCAGATGTCTTTAGCGCATTTGTTTAGTTTTTTATATATAGCTTCTTTTTCCTCTGAGGACATTTGCGCATACGATTTACCAAATATGGGTTTGAAATATACATCGTGGTAGGCAATGGCATAAACCCGAACAAAATCTTTTTCTAGGCGTACCTTGTTTTTTTCTTCCGGTAAAATTTCATCTGCGATAGAAATCCATTTTTTTAAGTCTCTGCAGTTGGGAGAATAAGAAAATAGTGTCTGGCTTAATATAAAAAAGCAAATGGTGAGTACAAATTGTTTCATAATTTGTTATTCTTTCAGATTAAAATTATTGATTTGTAATGTAAATAAAAAATAATACTTTTATAGGTTAACTTTGACCGTAAATAGCTTTCCTTTCTCTTTGAGAAAATTATAAAAACATAAAATGTATACGCGATCTTGAAATTAGGTTTCAGCTCCCTGCCAAGGCGTAATGCAATTAAACTTTCCTGTCTTCTGGAATTTATAATTCCTTTCAACTTGCAATCGTGTAACTAAGGCTTCGGCTCCGCTCAGCCACCGTTAAAGCGTCGGCTGCTCTCAGCCACCGTTTTGGCTCCTCTGCCTTTGATTCTGCTCAAGCACCGGTAAAAATTCGCTTTCATGAGGAAACACACCATGGATGGTTAGCTATATTCTCGGTGTCAAACCCTATTTGGATATTCCAGATTTTTAGTGCATTTTTTCCAATTAATAAGTCTTTGTCATCTTCCGTGTAAAAGGAGAAATATTTTTCTACAAACTCTAGTTCCTTTTCCATTGGTAATTCCCACTTGGATAACCTGTGCCTCAAATAAGCTGTTCAGGACATAGATGGTCTTGTAAAATGGGAGCGTGTCCTCATAGGGGTATTCTTTTATTTCCGACATCTCATAAGGTTCAGAATTGCTTATCCAAACCTGAGGAAAACGTTTCAATTTAAAATGCTTTCTAAACTCCTCCCAGCAATTTGCAGCTTTTAAGTCTGCTTTACCAGCATGGTCTATAACAATTTTTACGCCTGGAAACCTTTCAGCCATGTCTTCCAGCATTGGCTTTTGATGGGGCAGAATATAATAATTGAAAACAACTCCCAATCTTTCAGCTTCTTTCCATAATGGGTAATGAGTGGGTGAATTCTACCAAGTGGATTTGGGGTGATAAATTGGGCTGAATTGCATACCCTTAAAATCATGTTCATTCACCCAGTATTTTAGGTTTTCTACAATTTTAGGATTCTCAGGATTTAGTAGGCCATGGGCTACGAAATGATTGAGATAGACCTTTAGGCAATTGGGCATGTAGGAATTGTCCCAGCCCTAGTAGCGGGGATTGATCAATACACCATAGCAAAGGCCAAAATCAGCCATTTATGATCTGATTTTCTATTGGGGCTTCTATTGTAGCCTTTAAGTTGGGAATATTAGGCTATTCTGAAATTAAACCAAATAAAATAATATATTAGGTGCTTTTTTTAACTGTATAGAGTAATATTATTGTTTTTAAATGTTTTTTTAGTGAATTTTTTACCCTATAAAAAAAAGAGTGCATTCTTAATTCAGATTATGGTATAGGGATTGTGGCTAATGGTTTAAGACTAGCAAGTCAGGCTATTTTGAGAGCGAAAACAAGGTAATAAAAACAATTACTGGTTTTAAAGTGGTTTCATCATATGCTTTATGTCGTCTTGTAATTGGGTTTTATTTTATGTTTTAAAAAGTATTTGACATCCAATTCTCTTTTGTTTTTCCCAAACAATCAATAAACAAATAGTAGATAGATTGGTTTGTGTGAAAAGGAATGGTTTCGAAGCTGTTAAGAGTTAAACATTGATTATCAATAAGTTTCCAAACTTAAAAGGGCTAACTCCCGTTCATTTGAATAGCTATCCATTTATAGAAAATTAACTAAATCACATGTTAATTTTTGTATCTTTGAACACCAATCTTTAGATTTTAATACAGATTATTACAACTAATTCTAAGTTATCATGAATAAAATTGTACTATTACTCTTTATTATTTTCTTTATTCACGGAAATTTAAGGTCCCAAAGTAATCTCAGGGGAAAGGTTCAGGATAAGGAGACGAGTGAGACACTACCAGGTGCCTATGTTTTTGTGAAAAATGCGGCAGGAGACACCCTGGCCAACACTTTTACAGATGAATATGGACAATTTCAATTTGCCAATCCTAAAGTATCATCTTTTATATTGAATATCAGTTTTATTGGTTTTGAGGATTTAATCAAAACAGTAGCCACTCCTACAAATAATAATCTTGGTATTTTTGAGTTGGTGGAAGAAGGTAGTTTGTTGGAAGCATATGAAATAGAAGCAAGTACCCTTGCAGGGGAGATGAAAGGTGATACGATCTCCATGAATGCAGATGCATTTAAAACCCGATCACAAGCAAGTGCAGGAGAATTAATACGAAAAATGCCGGGTGTGGTAATGCGTGGGAATACCATTGAAGTCCAAGGGGAAACGGTAGGTCAGGTTTTGGTGGATGGAGAACCTTTTTTCGGCGATGATCCGGCCATGGCCATGCAAAATTTACCCGTAGAAATAATTGATAGAATAGAGTTTTTGGATCAACTTAGCGTGCAAGCCCAATTAACGGGTTTTGATGATGGAGAAACCATAAAAACCATAAATATCATTACCAAAAAGGAAAAGAGAGGGGGAGAATTTGGAAGAATGTTTGCAGGGTATGGTTCTAATAATAATTACTTAATAGGTGGTAGTGTTAATTTTTTCGACGGCCCACAGCGACTGACCCTTTTAGGATTAAGCAATAACATCAATCAACAAAATTTCTCGGCAGATGATCTTACAGGTGCTTTTGGAGGTGGTGACGATAGGCGAGGCGGCAGAGGTCGAGGAGGAAATCCACTTACTACAAGGGAACTTCCGGGGGTGACCAACACCAATGCTGTAGGAATTAACTTTACTGATAAATTCAACAACGGAAAGGCGAAACTAACTGGAAGTTATTTCTTTAATGAAAGCACCAATTTCCTTAATCAAAATTCTTCTCGGGAATACATTCTTTCCAGCGACAGTTTACAGCTTTATGACGAAATTAGAAATGAGGAAAACTACAATCAAAATCACCGATTGGATTTAAGGTTAGATTATGATATTTCTGATAAACATGCCATTGTATGGAGGCCTAGGGTCAGGTATGAGAAAGGTACATCAAAAAGTAGACTTGCTGCTCAAAATCTTTTTAACCCGAATACGCCCATCAACGAAACCCAAAACAATACCAGTTCAACCAATGAGTCTTTTCAGTTTTCAAGTGATTTCACTTACCGATATAAATTCAATAAAAAAGGTCGAACCCTTTCGACTCAAATTGAAACCGAATTTGGTGATGCCAATAGTGATTCAAGATTGGTTTCAGTAAACCGTGATTTTCAGACAAATAATCTTGACAGTCTAATCCAAAATTCCCTTAGTAAATCCAATTCATTCAATTATGAATTGGAAGTGGAATATACTGAACCTATAGGTGAATACTCACAGTTGAGGTTTGAATATGAGGTAGGGAATGATATTGGAACCACCAAACAGGAAGTAGCTCAAAGAGCGATGGAATCCAACTTATTTGAATTGGACTCCACTTTAACCAATGAATTTGAAAACACCTATTTGCAGCATGAAGCAGGTTTAGGCTACAGTTATAATAAGGATAAAATAAGGGTTTATTCTTCTTTCGATTACCAAATTTCTATTTTAGACAGTGACCGGTTGTTTCCGGGTTTTGAAAACACCAAGAGGACTTTTAAGAATTTTGTTCCTAGAATGGTTTTTATGTATGACATGAATGATAATACCAATATTAGAATTTATTATCGTGGAGATACTGATGCTCCCTCCGTAAGGCAGCTACAAGATGTTATAGACAACAGCAACCCTATTCAAATTTCAACAGGAAATCCGGATTTAGAGCAAGAGTATGAACACAGGTTGTATACACGGATTAGAAATGTTGACCCGGAAACATCCAAATCATTTTTCATGTATATGGGCGGGTCTGTAAGGTCTAATTACTTGGGTAATGCTACTTATATTGCTACCAAAGATACACTTATTCAAGGAGATGTTTTGTTAAGGCAGGGAGGACAACTTAGTAGACCGGAAAACTTGGACAAGTATTGGGACTTACGAAGTTATTTTTCTTTTGGCATCCCATTGAAGTTTATAAAAAGTAACTTGGACCTTAGTGCAAGGGCAAGCTTTAGCAATCAACCGGGAATAATTAATGGCCAAACCAATTACAATAGGAACATTGGTCTTGGTCCAGGTATAGGAATTAGTAGTAATTTGGGTGAAGATTTAGATTTTAACATATCTACAAGTGGTAATTACAATATCGTAAGAAGTAGTTTACAGGAAAACTTGGATAATAATTATTATACACAAAGTACAAGGTTGGATTTGTATTGGAATTTTGCTTGGGGATTTTTTGTCAGCACCAATGTAAATAACCAGTGGTATACAGGTTTAGGAGAAGACTTTGACCAATCTGTCTGGTTAATGAATGCAGATTTGGGCTATAGATTTCCTCCCAGTCAGAAGTTTGAGTTGAAAATGACTGTTTTTGACTTGCTTAATCAAAACACAAATATCAGCAGAAACGTCACAGATGTCTACATTGAAAATGAAAGAACCCAAGTGTTGCAACAATTTTTGATGCTTACTTTAACTTATAATTTAAGAAGTTTTGGCCAAGGAGCAATGCCTTAAGCCCATCCAAATGGGATCTCCGTAAGCCCTATCTGAGATTTTGCCCAGGTAGGGCCTAGCTTGAGCTACTGATGGTCACTTTGATTCGGCCAAGTAATGATATTTTGATTTATCTAAATACTATTCTATTCCTATTCGAACAAATGCCATTTCATCTTCTATGTTTTCAAATATCCAGATCTTTCCATCTTTGACAAAGTGTTTATTTGGTGGAGCACCCAGTTGAGGCACCAAGGATTCGGCAAGTATATTCAGGTTTTCATCAAAAATATTTAGGTAAACATCCGCTCCGGTGGCAATATACTGGCCATGTTCGTCCTTATCTTCACCGAATTGTTGTTTGATGGAGAATCGATAAAATTGTTTTTGTGCTTCCTCCCAAACCAAATATCCGTAATTAAATTCCTCCATTGAATCTCTAACTATTTCTTCTTTTTGACCAGAAGAATATTCGACCTGTTTCGGAGGTGTATAATTTTTTCTGGTTCCTAAAATTGGAGTCTCCCAGCTTTTAATATAAGTACTGTCTTTATTTGTATCATAAATTACCGCCTCATTAAAAGAATTGTTAGTAAGTATTATATTACCATTTTTAGCTATGGTGTGAACGGCTACTCCATAGCTCCCCATGGCTTGCCCATCCATTAAAATATCTGTATTGTATTCCTGAAGTTTATCCATCTCCGGCAAGTCAGTTTTTTTAAATTTCTTTCCCTTCAAATCAAAGTCTAAAATAAAATAGGTCCTGTCTTTCCATGATATAAACACTCCCAATATCCTGTCAGGTTGCTTAGGATCCTCAAACAACATACTTGGATAGAAATCTGAACCAGCCAGATACTCTGCAGCTATTTTTTCAAGTCCCAGGTCTTTTACTTTTTTAGCATTTTGATCAAAAATAGAATAAAATTGATACGACCATATCAGTAGCTGTTCCTCATGGTTTAGGCTGAACCTTGAAAAATAAGCAGGCGTGCCGTTTGGTCCTTCCTTCTCAAAGGGGATCAACTTTTCAAGTTTTAATTCATCTAGGTTGATACGTTCTGCTATTACATCTTTACGGTTAAAATTGATTAGGTAACTCTTGTCTGCAGAAAGGTCCGAAAGGAACAGCTTGTCTTGTAAATAAAGAATTTCATCTCCAGGATCCACATAAACGGTATCTAGGGAAAAGTTAAGTTGCTCTGGGAGTTCATTTTCTTTTTCGGTATTCTTGCTGCAAGAGCTAAATAAAAAGGCAAAGGCAATTCCAATAAATAACAATCTCATAGTGAAAGATTTTTGGTAGATGGGGTACCAAGATAAATAAATCAACTCAAACCGTCTAATTTAGTTGTGATTAGTTTTCGTTCGGAATGCCTAATAAATTATTGTGTAAAATAGTGTCTATAAATTTATCTATTAATATTTATTCATATCCACAGAAGAATGGCTTTTCTGAGATGGTCTTGCCAATGTTGCTTTAAGATGACTTAGCCAATATTTGTATTTGTTTTGAAAATGATAAAAATTTTTAGTTAGGCCAATCAGATTAAGTAAAGAAATGATTTGAATGCTAATATTCTACCTTTCTATTCTTCGAATTTGCAATTACAGATTTTAACCAATATTTTTAGTTGTAACTGATTCTCGTCATAGATAAATCTCAATAAATAGTATAATTTTGTGTTTTAAGGGGTTATTGCTAACGACTTGACCTTTACTAAATAAGTTTATGCTTCAAATTATTTCTCAGGTTATCCTATGGCTACTACCTATTGATATTCCCAAATAGCTTGAATTTCTTTTAATTAAATCACCAACTGAGCAAGAACAGTTTAGGTTAGAGGCAATTAAATAGCAAGATATGAATGGAAGATTCTATAACAATAGCCATAATAAGGAGAAAGCAATACATCATAAATAACAAGCATCACTTTGAATTATAAAGAAAAAAGTAAAGAAGAACTCATAAAGGAGCTTCAGAAATTAGAGAAGACAAATGATGTTTTAAGGCTTTCTTTGGAAAAAGAAAACAATAACCGAATACCTGAGGAAAAGTGTTTAGGGGAAAATAGCTTTCATTTGATGGTGCAGAATAGCCCTGATGTGATTTGGACCTTAGATAAAAACTACCGCTATACTTATATCAGTCCATCGATAAGCAAACTACGAGGACTTCTGCCTGAAGAGGCAATGAAGGAAAAAATTCAAGACACATTATCCCTTGATTCTCAGGAAGATTTTTATGATGCAATAGCGGACTTGAGGAATGAGGTCAAGAAAAAGAGTTACCAACCAGTTACTGTTGAAGTTAAACAAAACCATAAGAATGGGCATATAATATGGGTGGAGATAGTTATCAATGCCTACTTCAATGAGCAAGATGATCAAATCGGTTATATGGGTATTTCACGGGAAATCACTCAACGCAAAATAGCAGAAATTGAGCTTCTTGAAAAAAAGGGGAAGTACCATACGCTTACCGAAAACATGAAAGAAGTTGTATGGAGCATTGATACCGAATCAATGTTAATAGATTATGTGAGTCCTTCGATAATTCAACTCCTTGGCTATACATCCGAAGAAATATTGTCAGGATCTATAGAACTTGTAACAACTCGCAAAACCTTAAAAATTATACATAAACAAGTTGAAAAAGCGATAGACAATTTCAATATAAACAGCTCTGATAAAGACAATAATTACCATGTTGAAGTTGAATTTTTACGCAAAGATGGTTCTACAGTTTGGGTGGAATTGACAAGTAGGTTTGTAAAGAATAGAGTAACAGGACAATTAGAGATGTATTGCCGGACGCGCAATATTACTGAACGTAAACTCGCTGAGGAGGCCCTCAGAAGTAGTTTAGAACGCTTTGATACCTTGGTGGCAATGGTGTCAGTGGGTGTTTATATTTTTTGGATAAGGTCAAATGACCATATGGAATTTGAGTATGTCAGTGATCGGTGGCGAGATATTCATGATGTTGGGCCTGATGAGGACATGACCGATATAACTATTGTTAATAATAAAATACACAAAGATGATATAGAAGATTTTCTGTTAGCAAATATGGAAGCTGCTCGTGATCGCAAACCCTTTGTTTGGGAAGGTCGGTTTAATATTAAAAATGATGAGCGTTGGTTTAGGATTGAATCTATTCCTATAGGCTATGAAAATGGAGATATAAGATGGTTTGGCGTTACTCAGGACATTACAGAACGATACAATGCTGAAGAGGCATTACGTAAAAGCGAGGAAAAGCTACGTGAACTTAATGCTCAGAAAGACAAGTTTTTTTCAATTATTGCGCATGACCTTAAAAACCCTTTTAACGCAATAATGGGCTTAAGCCAATTGCTTATTGATCAAATAAAAGAGAAAGATTACGAAGGAATAGAAGAATATGGGACCTATATAAGTGAATCGACAGAAAAAGCGATGAATTTATTGGTAAACCTGTTGAATTGGGCACGTTCACAAACCGGTCGGATGGAGTTTAATCCAGAAAACTTTGAAATTGTAGAATTGATAGAGGAAAACAAGATGCTTTTGGCCGGGAACGCAAGTCAAAAATTAATTAGCATTAAAACTTCATTACCTGAAAAATTAACTGTTTTTGCTGATAAGCAAATGATCAGTACTGTCATTAGGAATCTATTGTCTAATGCCATTAAGTTTACAAAGGAGAATAAGGAAATCCTCATAACAGTAAAGGAGAATCCAGAAAACATTCATGTCTCTATAAAAGATCAAGGCATTGGAATAGCCGCTGACAGACTTGAGAAATTATTTAGGATCGATTCAAGCGTATCAACTCCTGACACAAATAATGAAAGAGGAACTGGGCTTGGATTGATTTTATGCAAAGAATTTGTAGTAAAGCATGGTGGAAATATAGGAGTGGAAAGTGAGAAGGGTAAAGGGTCAACATTTTATTTTACCCTTCCCAAAAATGGATAGTAGTTATGTTTAGGGATTATACATTAATTAGACTTTTATGGTCATTTTTATTGATCCACGGAATTTAAAATCGACTTTGGTTACGTTTGGTAGGCAATTGACAGTATTTTGGTGATTTTAATGTATCTTCAGATTGAAAATCTCATCTTTTACGATGATAGCCTACTTATAGAAGTATGGGCTGGCTTTTCATTCAGGAAAATATGCGTTTAACTAATTAATAATTATGATAAAATTTCCCCTTCAATACATAGGACTAGTAGTATTTGTTTTAGGTACGGTTTTCTTGAGTGCTTGTAGCAAAAAGAGCCCACAGGAGGAAGTTGTCTTATTTAATGGACAAGACCTTAACAATTGGAGTTCAGCTGATATGAGTTATTGGTCAGTATCAGATGGGGCTATAGTTGGAGGAGAAGGTAAAGATTCAATTGTACACAATCAATTCATTTGGCACAAAGAAAAAGTAAAGGATTTTTATTTGAAAGTTCAGGTGAAAATGGTGCCAAATACCACCAATGCCGGCATTCAATTTCGGTCTCAAAAAATGGGAGAAGAAGCTTTAGGCTATCAGGCTGATATAGGTGAAGGCGTGTGGGGAAGGTTATACCATGAAAGTGGTAGGCAAAAATTACATTGGGAAGGAAAAGGTGAAGAAGCTGTTAAAAAGAACGATTGGAATACTTATGAAATTCTGGCCGTTGGTAATAATATCTGGACTGCCATCAATGGTACCCTATCTGTCGCTTACCAGGAACCCGATGGAGAACTAGAAGGATTTATAGCCTTACAAGTACATGCTGGACCATCACAGCTTGTTAAATACAAATCCATAAAACTAATACACAATCCAGAGCTTAGGATAGGTGAATACAGCGAATCAGAACTAATGGAGGCCCTAGTAAAATCTAATGGTAGTCCTTATATGGGAAATAATTAACAGCTCAGTGTATGGGAAGGTTAGATTTTAATCTAGATACCTGAATTTGGCTCCGGTATTCAGGCTTGACTTGAATATTAATGATAATTTTAGAATATTTCATATATTTATACTCAGAGTTAAATAATGAAGGAATAGGTTTTTAATAGCCCTTATCCCGCTATTTAGATTTGTTAACCTTCATTTATTTCTATGAATTCCGGGCTTTTATTTGCGCTATTTCAGAATCCAGTCTATGTTGATCATAGGTTTTTAGATCAAATTCTTTCAGGATATCCGCAACGACGATTTCTGGGGAAAGACTCTCAATTACCGACCACTCTTCTTCATGAAAATTGGTTATCCGAATTTTTCTTCCGTACTTTTTCTTGATTTGATCAAAATGGCGCACAAAAGGCCATGTATGTAAAAATGCTTTTTCTAAATTCACAGGGGCGCAATACCAGTTTTTTTCCCAGAATCCTGTCTGTGCCAATTCATTGCCAGTGATGTCCCAAAGTTTGGCGCTTCCTTTTCGTGTGCTTGTGGCAAGGACATACCGGTGTTGTAAGGCTTTTGCCTGAAGGCTTTGACCACCTCCATAGGCGGATGGCCAAAAAACCAATTCAGCTTCCTTGTCTTTCAGTTTTTGCCAACCATCTTCCCACATCACATCAAAGCAGATTTGTATGCCTACTTTCCCGAAATCCGTTTGGAATACCGGAGGATCGAGGGGCCCAGGAGTAAGCCCAATATTAATTTCATCTTCAGTCAAGTGAATCTTTCGGTACTCCCCAACTCGAGCTCCTTCTCTGTCCAATAAAATGGCTGAATTGTATACCTTTCCGCTCTCCTCTGTGTTAACTGCAACGACCAGGTAGCAATTGTTCTTTTTGGCAAAAGAAGCCATATTATTTACAATGGCATTGGATAGGGACAACTTCTCTGAGAGGCTATAGTTTTTGGCAACATTTCCAGTGTGAAAAACCTCTGGTAGGCAAATAATATCAGGTTGGTACACCAATACTTTCTCCATCAATGCAAATATCCGATCAACCATCTCTTCTGCTGTATCTACAAATATTCCTTCCTGAGAAATCCCCGAAACCCATACCTCTCTAGGAAGTTTATTTTGTTCATTTGAAACCTGAAGAGGCTTGCTATTTACAGCCACTGTACCCAAGGATGAAAAACCAGAAGTCAATGCGGCTGTCTTCATAAATTTTCGGCGGGAATTGGGGTTTTTATCCATGGAACTGGCGAAATGATTAAGTATAGAATCTCTGAAATTAGATTTTATTTATGAGATAGTAATTTACCAAACCTTTTCAAATCTTTATAAAAATGGTGGAAATTTTTTCTTTGGTTTTCAAGCTTACCTTATGTTTTGTTCAGGTGTATGTAAAGATTTTATGCTGTCTTTGGTCCAAATTAACAAATAAGTAAGACTATGGCTTATTTGTTAATAGGCCTTTTAAAAGTTTTTTATGGATAAACGAATTAATGCCATAACACAATAGTAATTCTTACCTAGATTATGCAATAATGTGTTCCTGTAAAATTATGGAGAAGTAAATTTAGTAGGTAATAGAAACACTATAGTATGTTGTTTGTCTAATAGTTTAGTTTTTCTTGTTTGTAGAGTCGATTTGGTGAAGTCTTAAAAATACCCAATGTTTAATTACTCTGATATAGCATTTGTTTAATTGTTTTATTGAATAAGGCACATATCAAATAAAGGCTTTGTACGGATATGGTGGCAAAGC
>NZ_CAXBPD010000021.1:0-118068 GCF_963977555.1 uncultured Cyclobacterium sp.
TTCGACTCCGCTCAACCGCCGGGAATATTGAAGCCGATTCCTGAGTTGGATTCGGTATTGTTCTAGCCGGTTACTGAGCGGAGCCGAAGGATTCGGTACATCCTTCTTATATAATCCGGTTTTTAAGGAACTCAAAACAACATTTCATGTTTAATAACTTATGAAAAAGTTGGAATTATTGATAATTGGAGCCGGGCCCATTGGTTTGGCCTGTGGTATAGAAGCAAAAAAAGAAGGCATCGACTACCTGATAATAGAGAAGGGTGTCCTGACCAATTCTATTTTTAATTATCCTGTAAACATGACTTTTTTCTCTACCTCGGAGAAATTGGAGATGGCAGATATTCCATTCATGTCCATTACCAATAAGCCTACAAGGCCTGAAGCACTGGAATACTACCGGAGAATAGTTAAACATTATCAACTCAACATCAATCTTTATGAAAAGGTAAATACCTTGGAAAAACAGGAAGGTGGGTTTTTGGTCCATACTTCCAAAGGAGATTACCTGGCCGAAAAGCTGGTCTTGGCCACTGGCTTCTATGACTTGCCCAATACCATGAATGTCCCAGGTGAAGACTTACCCAAGGTCTCCCATTATTACAAGGAGCCCTGGCCCTATATCGGGCAAAAAATCATTGTAATAGGTGGAGGAAACTCAGCTGTGGATGTTGCCCTGGAAACTTGGAGAAAAGGTGCTGAGGTCTCTATGGTAGTCATGAAGCCTGAGATTGATCAGACGGTTAAGTACTGGGTGTTGCCGGATATTGAAAATAGAATCAAAGAAGGATCGATAAAAGGTTATTACAATTCAAGCATTAAAGAAATAAAAGAAAAAGAAGTAGTATTGAATACTCCTGAGGGAGAAGTCACCATAGAAAATGACTTTGTATTGGCCATGACGGGTTACAAACCCAATTTTGAATTGCTGGACCAACTGGGAGTAAAGCTAAGCTTGGATGAAAAAAGACAGCCATGCTTTGACGACATGAGTCAAGAATCAAATGTGCCAGGCCTTTACCTTGCAGGAGTAGTTTGCGGAGGCTTGAATACCAGAGAATTCTTTATAGAAAACACCATCTCTCATGCCAAAGCCATTGTAAAGGATATTGTAAATAAAAAGGCTGTACTCGCCAAAGATTAAAACAGTACTATAAAGGCTGTGGAAATTTCTCAGCCATTAGAATATTATCCAAAAAAAATCCCTGTTGCTCCTGTAGAATGGGCAGGAACAGGGATTTTACCTTTGCCCCATTTCCACTTCTTTTAATTAAGTTTTAGCGAATTGCCAAAAAGGACATTGCTTGAACATTATTTCATCTAGCCAATCAATATCAAGTTTACCTCCCTCACTCTTTGAAAGGACTGAGAATTTAGCCCTCATGATTTCACCTTGCTTGAATCCATCCTTAAATAAGAATCACTATCCCATTCCTTATCCAATAAGAAAAGGAAAGCTAAATCGAATAGTGTCTGTAAAGTCATTATATTTAAGCAAATTTATTAAACCATGAACTACACTGACAGGGATATAAATTGGTTGTCATTTAACGAACGAATTCTTCAAGAAGCTGAAAATGGGCATAAGCCACTGATGGAAAGGTTAAATTTTCTGGCCATTTATTCTTCCAACCTTGAGGAATTTTATAGGGTCAGGGTAGCAAGTCATCGTTTTGCTCAGAAATACAAGGGGGATAAAAAGAACAAATATGGTTACCGGCCTTCTTTTGTTCTCCAGCAAATTAATAAAATTGTCAGTTTACAACAGGAACGCTTGGGAAAGGTATTCTATTCGGAGATCCTACCCGGTTTATCAAAAAAAGGAATTCACCTATTGACCCAGCATTTCTCTGAAGAAGACCAAAACTTAATGGGCCGGTTTTATGATGAAAAACTAAAAGATAATTTCATCCTATCAGACATTTCAGAGGTAACGAACCTCCAACTTAAAAACCAAACCGTTTACCTCTATGCCATTAATCAGGGTCGTTTTTACCTTATTGAGTTGGATTATAAAACCTTTGGAAGGTTTATCAATATCTCCTCATCTGACAAAGAAAGACGAATCGTTCAACTGGATGATGTTTTCAGAAACAATGCAGCCAAGTTTTTAGACAGCAAATCGGAGCTATTTGCCATAAAAATATCAAGGGATGCAGAATTGTACATGGATGAAGATCAGGAAGAAAACATAGTAGTAAAGATTGAAAAAAGCATAAAAAATAGAGATACAGGTCTCCCTTCAAGACTACTTTTTGATGAAAATATTCCTTTTAAATACATTGATACCTTAAGAAAAAAAATAGATGGGGACATGTCCGGACTCATCCCTGGAGGTCGTTACCATAATTTCTATGATTTTTTTGGTTTTCCGGTGTCAGAGGAAAGCTTGTTTTACAAAAAAAAGGATAAGGTCCCATGTACCAGGCTCGACCAAGCGAGCAATTGGTTTGACGAAGTAAAAAAAGAAAACCTCTTTTTAAGTTTTCCTTACCAAAATTATGGGTATGTGACAAGGTTTTTAGACCAAGCAGCCATGGATAAGGATGTTGAGGAAATCAACATTACCCTTTATAGGGTAGCCGAAAATTCGGAAATTTGTATGGCGCTGGAAAAAGCTGCCAAAGCCGGGAAAGGAGTTTTTGTATTGGACGAAGCACAGGCGAGGTTTGATGAGAAGTCAAACATCTATTGGGGAGAGCGACTGATAAAAGCAGGAGCACAAGTAAAATATGGCATAGATAAATTAAAAGTACATGCCAAGATTTTCTCAATCAAAAGAAGAGAAGGGGAAACAATCCAAACCTATGCTTATATGGGTACGGGAAATTTCAATGAAAAAACGGCAGAAATATATGGTGACCATGCTTTATTGACTTGCCAGCCAAGTTACACCAAAGATGTGGATGAAGTTTTTGCCTTTCTTAAAAACGAAACCTACCTGCCAAAATTTGATAGTCTATTGGTTGCCCCTTTTAACTTAAGAAGTTCAATCGAACAACTAATTGAAAATGAAATCGGCCATAGCAAGGAAGGGAATATCGGCAAGATGACAATTAAACTAAATAGCCTAGAAGATCCAGAGATGATAAATAAAATTCGTAGGGCAGCTGATCATGGGGTTATAGTTGAATTAATTGTAAGGGGTATTTGTTGTTACCACCCCTTATCTGCATTACAAGAAAAAAATATCAAAATCGTAAGTATTGTGGATAGGTTTCTAGAACACACAAGAGTTTATCATTTTTATAATAAAAATGAGCCTTTGATTTAATTAGCTTCTGCAGATTGGATGACAAGAAATTTATCAGGGCGCATTGAGGTGGCATTCCCTATTTATCAAAAAGAAACCAAATCATTTATTTTGGCATCACTCAAAGCCCAGCTTAATGACAATGTAAAGGGAAGACAAGTCACAGGAACAGGGAAAAATCAAATGGTAAGCGGTAGTGAAACTTTAAGCGCTCAGGAAAAAATGTATGATTTAGTAAGCGAAAACAATGCTCAATATGCTCTCTAGAGAAATCGTTAGAAATTTCAAAATCTACTTTATCGTAGGTTTTATTTTTACAACATTCTCTGCATACAGTAGGCTGATTCTTTCTGAGATGTATGGAATAGAAATTCTAGGACATCCATCTGTCAGCTTTCTTGTGAAGATGAGGTTTGCATTGTTGATCGTTTTTCTAGGTTCTTTTGGTCTTGCCCTGTTATCCAGCATTTTTGATATATTAATTATCAAAAGGTTATTGACCAATAATTCCTTAAAAATTGCCCTTATCATTGGTATTCCTACCCAGGCAATAATGATTGTTTTGATCGTCCAATTTATTAATTTTTTATATGAACATTCGATATTATATGTCTTTGGTGAACCTGCAATTCCCCTAGACATGGCAGAAATTGTCTTTGGGGTCATTCACCTTATCATGGCGGTGAGTTTATCCAAATTACTGATCGCAATAGATCGAAAACTTGGGCCGGGAAACTTATGGAAGATGCTGATCGGCAGGTTCTTTAAACCCCGTGAAGAGGAACGTATCTTTATGTTCGTAGATTTAAAAAGCTCAACCCCTATTGCTGAAAAAATCGGACATCTTGAATACAGTAAATTATTGCAAGACTGCTTTCAGGACTTCTCCATTGTGGACCGTTATCGAGCAGATATATACCAATATGTAGGTGATGAAGTAGTGGTAAGTTGGTCTTTAAAAAAAGGCTTAAAAAATGACAATTTCCTCAAAGCTTTTTTTGCTTTTACAGACCTCTTAAAGAAAAGGTCAAATTTTTACCAAAACAAATATGGCATAGTCCCTTACTTTAAGGCAGGAGCCAATGTAGGACCTGTAATCATTACTGAGGTTGGAGACATAAAGCGAGAAATAACTTACCATGGAGACACATTGAATACTGCAGCCAGGATTCAAGAAAAGTGCAACGATTTGGAGGCACAATTGCTAATCTCCGGGCCATTGTATCAATTAATCAAGGATAAAAATGCCTATCAAATTAATGATGTTGGTTCCATCCATTTAAAAGGTAAGAAGAAAGATGTACGGCTTTATCGTGTGGCACAAGTTGAAAACTAGGCTTTGTAGCAACAACAATGGTTTCCAACACAGCTAGTAGTGGCTAAAATACAAGTTCTGGTTACTCTCTAGCAGGGATTAAAATTGGTAACCAAAAGAAAAGAAAGGTAAAATTTCTTCTTCATTAAAGCCTACAGAAAAAGTGGCTACCAATTGATTTAGCGGTGCCAACCAAACCCCACCTCCAGTGGCATTGTGCCATTTATTAGACTGCTCATTTTTCACCCATATTCTGCCAATATCATTGTACACCAAAAGACCAACCGTAGCAGGCAAAACATAGGTTTTTAGGTTAAATAATCTCACCCTAACCTCTGTGTTATTATAAGCAACAGCATCTCCATTGAACCTAAATCTTCTGAACCCTCTAAGGTTATTTATACCTCCGAGCGTTTGTCCTTGAAAAAATTCATAATCTCCCCAGTTTTTACCTGCACCGAATTTAGAGGCCCAAACCAGCCTTGAAGGATGGCGGAAGGACCAATACATGGCAAGTTCAGCATTCAATTTTCCATAATTGTTAGCGTAGTCATTTGTCCCCCACATTTTTTCCGTTTGCCCTTCAAAATACACCCCTCTCGTGGGCATGTGTTTCTGATCCCTGGTGTCAAAAACTACTTTGGCAGAAATACCACTGTAAAGCTTGGTTTGGTCCAAATCATTTTGGTCCAAGCCACTTTCCTGTGAAGTGATAAATTTATTGGAATTATCACTTGGGTCAAATTTAAAAGCCTGAAATTGAGGGCCAAAAGTAAGGCTTCCACTTTCCCCAAGTTTGGATTGCAAACCGGTTTTAAGTTCATACCAATTAAACCTTGCCCTATAATAGGCTATTTCTTGAGCGTCAGTATCGTATACTGATTCATTACCGGAGCCAAAATAGTTAAAAGAATACTGTGGTGCACGCACATCTGCTTCCCATACCAAATCCAAATTGGGCAATACATCCACTGCTTGGCCCTCGTATTCAATATTAAAAGCGTTGGTCTTTAAGGCAAATTTGCCCATTAAAGATTGGCGGATTGAAAAAGGCTCTTTTTTAAACCCTTGCTTTTCCCACATTACCCCTGCGCCTATATAAATCCCATCATCCCTATTGTAAGCAATGGTGGCCAATGGCATAAGTTTGTCGTATTTGAATTCCTTCCTATTGTAAGTTATTTGGGAGGAACTGGTCTTTGCTCTTGTACTTTCCCCTAACCTAACAACTTCTTTTTCACTAGGTTTTTGATAAATCAGGGTGTTCTTTTTCCTGGTATTACCCTCGTCCTTAATCACTTTTTCCCCATCACCGGGAATTACACGAATCTTTATTTCTCCGGATCCATCGCCAACAAATTCAAATACATCATCTCCCTCCATGCCGTATAAACGGACTTCATTGGTTTCTTCCGGGAGAAATATGCGCTGATAAAGCTTCTGTTCAATCTCTCCTGATTTATCAATTTTCCTTAGGGTAACCTGCACACGTCCTTCAGGCAGGTAATCCACTTTAAAAAATTCGTTTTTATCTGTTCCAGGTACATCTACTTCTTTCGCTAAGAATTGATAATATTTAATCATTTCTTCCTTCAGCCAAGTTTTTCTTTTGCGCAATTTCCCTTGGATTTCCTTCCCCTCAGTTGCAACGACAACATCGGGCCAGTCTTGAAGTGCTTCTTCAATGGACTCAGCAGTCATTTTTGAGATCATCTTATCCAAGGTCTTTTCCCAGTCTTTTTTGTCAAGCTCATTCATGAAACTACGGTCAAAATACCTCCCATTAAACATGAAGCCTTCCACCGTGCGAGGGGCACTGTAATCAAAACCTTGGAATTTTGGAATCAACCATTTTCTACTACCAATTTTGGGGATAATGCCCTCATTGACAAAAAATGCCTGATCCCTATCTCTTGGCATGGGGCTATAGTCCCTACCTTTTTCCTTATTTTCACCTATCCATCTCCATTGATCATCGTGTCTGTCCCAATCGCCAATCCATAAATCAAAAATTCTGGCTTTCAACACTTCTTTTTGCTTTACCTGGTCGTCATTGTCACCATGAATTTTTTTAAGCATCTTATCGGTACTGTAAAACTTAATATCATCCGGTGCACCCTCCCATGCAATTTCTCGCTCTTCAAATAGGTAAAGCTTATCCCCATAATCTTCCCTATAGATCCCCAATATAGGATCATCTGGCAAATGAACAATTTTCGGATTGGTATGCACTATTCCTACCTGATCTGCCAATCTGGCCACAGCCAAAGCGCCATAGGGATTTGAAGAGGATATTTGATCCTGAATGACTTCCTTGGCAATTGTTTCACGCATGGAAGCAGACAAGGCATTTTCGGGATATTTATTAACAGACCTGAGTACATATTCTCTACCATTATTACTTTCTAATCTCAAAGAGCGGGTTTGCATCCCTCCTCCCTTTTTCACAATACTTAAACCTCCTTTTTCGGTAGCCAGGTCTATGGTTTCAAAAGTAGCTGGGACCGCCCAGGTTTCTCTGTAATTCTCCCCAAGAAATTTATAGTACCAAGAACCATGAAGGTATTGGGTGGAAATTGGTTTTGTGACTTCTTCTGGTAGCTTCCTATCAAAGAATGCTAAAGTTGAATCATTGTTGGCATAGGGTGCGATAAGTTGGGTATCATAAAGCGATGAATCTTTTAGTGGATCATGAAAAGACAAGTTCACTTCATGGTTTTTATCAAAATCTAAAATAGCGTATCCCTGCAAGGGGTAAATGAAATCTGCTGTATTGTTCTTCTTAATTGTTGTATGTTTGGCACCTGCCCCACTGATAATATAATTTACTTTTTCTTCCTTAGTAAAAGCCAGTCCATGCTCATGCCCTGCTACCTGTACCAGGTTTGGATGGCTTTTAAATAGCCCATCTAGTGCATCAATCATGGCTTCATACTTAGGATGAACCAAGTCCTGAATATTTCCAAACCAGGTCCTGTACAGCGGATAAATAGACCCTATAATAGGCAATGGAAAGTATAAATTGGGCGAAAGAGCTGTAAGTGGAAATAGGTGATCTTTCCAACTGTAGGCGCCGTTATGAGGGCCATAAGACCGTAGTGGATGGTGCATGGCCACCAAAATAACTTTGTAATTGTTCTCTTCAAGTACGTACCGGACGGCCTCCAAAACTTCTTCTTCAGACTTGTATTCGCAATCCGACGTTAGTCCGGGTTTGTCATTAAAGTGGAGCCACCATTGGCTATCTAGTAAGAGGAGTATGGTTTCCTCATTTAACGCTACTACTTCGGGACCGGGGCAACCACTGCTTGGAATCCAACTTACTTTCTCTTCGGGGTAATGATTAATCACATATTTTTCGGCCCTAAGAATACTATTCCAGCCATCTGCCTTTCCTTTTTTCCAATCGTGGTTTCCTGGAATCATCCACACATGACCATTCAAATTTTTATAAATGTCCAATTGGGTTTTAAGGATGTATTCTGCCTCAACCCTTTCCTCATCATCTGTTGGAGGCATTCCCTGTGGATAGATATTGTCTCCTAAATAGATAATGTGGGCCGGAGTATGTGGATCTGCTAAAAGTTTTTTACGAATATCTTCCACCACAGGATGGGCACCTTTTTCAACTTCCCCAGCATCTCCAACCAAATACAATCGAAAGGTAGTAGGGGCTTCCTGTGCTATTAGGAGTGGTGAGAGCAAATTTAAAATCAACAAGCAAACAATCTTGTTCATTGTTTAATGGGTTAAGGTTTGTAGTTAAATACCAAAATATTGGGTCTACCTCCCCTGGCCTCATTTGAAATATACATGTTTCCTTTAGGATCAAATGTAATTCCTTCCGGCTTCTTAAAAATGTTACGATTCAGCCGGTATACTTCCTTCGGTTGAAAGTTGGCATCGGCGATCATAAGCCATTTTCCACTTGATGACAAAACATACAATTGCTTTTCAATAGGGTGAAATGCCGCTGCAGCTGGTTCTATTTCCAAATCTTCCATTTCTTTTCCCTGTAGGAGTGCTTCCATCTCTCTTCTTTTCAAAGAAGTAAAAACTACCTCATCATACGCTTTAGAAGAAAGGTTAAAACGAAAAACAGAAGCTTCATTATCGGTATCGTCCCATTTGCAAGATTTACAAAAGACATATAGGAAGGAACCATCCTGAGATATCACCATCGCCTCCATGTCTCTTTTTTTATCAATAGGAAATTCATACTTGATGCTTTTTGAACGCTCATTAAAAACAGAAGTTACCTCATATAGGGTTCCATCGCTTTGCAACACCCATGCCGCATCATTTATATAGGCTATATCTTCAATGTCGTGGTGTTTATTTGCAAATTTTTGCTCCATCAGCACTTTACCAGATTCGGTGTCAAGGCTATAAATTACAGACGATTCATCCTCAATTGCCAATAACATCTCTTTGCCAACCCACTCAAGTCCTGAAATTTCTTCCAATTTATCTTGCAATACAATCTTTTGAAAATCGTTTAGAGAATAGGGAGTAGGAAATGGCTCTTCTTTTTGCTGTTGGGTACTAGGAGTGCACTGCCAATTCGCTAAGATAAATAGCGTTAAAATCTGTGAAAAATACATCATTATTCAATTGTAAATAATTACCTTGAAAACAGTTTTTTCAAAATTAGTAAAACGCCTTGGATAAGCAACTAGAAAAATTTGAATCCTGGATCAGGAATATGTTTAAAAACCACCAAAAATCGGAGGTTTGCTACCATAATATGGATCATTCAATGCAGCTTGTTAAGGTGGTTGCGGAGATTGGCGAATACTATAATTTAAAGCAAGAGGAAAAAGACGATTTGCATATTGCAGGTTGGATGCATGATATTGGCTATTGGAAAGTAAAAGGCGAAGGACATGAAGCCAAAGGGGCTGAAATGGCTCAGGAATACCTGACCGAGTTGGAATTTGATCAGGAAAGAATAGACCGCATTAAGTCCTTAATTTTGGCCACAAAAATGCCCCAAAAGCCAAAGAGCCTACCTGAACAGATTATTTGCGATGCTGACCTGTATCATTTAAGTTCAGAGCAATACTTTGATCAAACGGTTTTATTAAAGAAAGAAAAAGCAAATCTTGGTTATGGAAAAACTTCCTTAATCGACTGGTTAAAGGAAAGTAAGCTTTTTATGCAGGCACACCATTACCATACGGAATATGCCCGAACCCATTTTCAGCCAGGAAAGGAGGCAAACCTAGCATCAATTGAATTGAAAATAAAGGAAGCAGGTGAAGCTCCAAAATCCAGCAAAAAAAAAGACAAGAACAAAAAAAAAGCGGATAGAGGCATAGAAACCATGTTTCGGATTACCTCGAAAAATCATCTGGCACTTTCTGCCTTGGCAGACAATAAGGCAAATATTATGATCTCCGTCAATTCGATTATTATCTCCATAGTGGTAGCCCTTTTCATTCAAATAATCGAGGAATTCCCTTATTACTTGGTGCCTACGCTTATGCTGATCATCACTTGTCTAATTGCCATGGTCTTTGCTATTTTGGCTACAAGACCAAATGTTACCCATGGCATAGTCACTAAGGAAGACATCCGAAATAAAAAAGGCAACCTCCTGTACTTTGGCAATTTTCATGAAATGTCTTTTCCTGATTATATGGGAGGAATGCATGAAATGATGGAGGACGGCACTTACCTCTATGACAGCATGATTACAGACATTTATAACTTGGGAATCGTGCTTTCCAAAAAATACATTTTGCTCAGGAAATGCTATAACATCTTTATGTTCGGCTTTGTTATTTCTGTGATATCCTTCCTAATTGCCACCTACATTTTTGAGCCAGTAGCGAATTAAACTTGGGGTTTATAAAATGCGCGAATAGCAGCACCCCACTATTCTAAAGCCTTGAATGGACAGTCCTAGGAAAGTTAGGCCAACTTGAACCTAGCTGTTTTTTATAAAATTATTGCACGTGTTTCAATTTATTACTTTAATTGGGTTGAGTTAAAATCCTAGATTAAAAGTTATGCATACAAAGCTCACCCTACCTATCGAACGAGAAATAATTGAACAGGCGAAAGCGTATTCGAAAGAAAAGAATCGCAGCTTATCTGATATTATTGAAAATTAACTGAAAACCCTTACTACAAAAGAGGATAAAACTAGGAGCAGCCTCCTGGCCGTATCCTGAGCGGAGCCGGAGTAGGCAAGTCATTCTCCGAATATAAACTTACCTTTTAGGATTGGTTTCAGGATGGACTTTATCTTGGTGCACCAAGATGGTGGAAGTTGGATAGGCCAATCGGATATTGTCTTCAGGGCCCAATCGCTCCAAGATGCTTTCTGTGATGGCATGCTCAAACATCCTTCGTTTTTTGGGATCACAAAGGTAGCGCATCGATAGTTGTACCCCTCTTTCAGTGATTTTAGTAAAAATCATTGGGGTAAATTGCTTGTAGACAATCAAATGTTCTTGTTTGGCTTTTTTAAAAACCTTTTCAGCCTTATTGAGGTCCTCCTGGAGGTGCTCATTCAAAATATCAAGCAAAATACCCTTGGCTTTTTTAAAATCACTTCTCAGGGTAATATAAATTGTTTGCTCATTCCAGATATAATTAAATCCTGTAGAATAGTTGGCCTGCGCATCCATGAAAACCTTTCCATTGGGCACATGAATGACACGACCTGTACTTTGATCGGCATCTACCCAGTTTCCTATTTCCAGCAAAGAGAACTGAAAGAGCCGAAGGTCAATGACATCTCCCTGAACTTCCCCAATTTGAATTCTATCTCCTACATCGAAAGGCTTGCGCAGGTAGATAAATGCCCAGCCTGCAATGTTCACAAATATATCTTTTAAAGCAATGGCTATACCCGCAGACAATAGCCCCAAAAAGGTTGTAATAGAGTGAAAATTCCCAATCCACAAGTTCCCTATGATTAGGATTCCAATAATAAAAGAAGCGTATTCAATAAACTTTCGGTAATGGTATTGTCGTCTTAGCTCTACTGCATCCCCCCTGTATATTAATTTTAGGGAGATCTTATTGATCAGCCACATTACGAAACCAATCAGCACCGTTTGCAGAATCCTATTCCTTAAGGCTGGGTCAATGTCAAGATTTAAGAAATTATCGAACATGGCATCTCGCTATGAAAACTAAAATTGTTCAAAAGTTTAAAAATAATTCAGGCTATTTATTATTTAT
Source organism: uncultured Cyclobacterium sp. (assembly GCF_963977555.1). GTDB lineage: Bacteria > Bacteroidota > Bacteroidia > Cytophagales > Cyclobacteriaceae > Cyclobacterium. The sequence continues at coordinate 11,766 of NZ_CAXBPD010000021.1, forward strand.
TCAGACGGTTTTGCTTTACGATTTCCGATCCACACCCCCACAACTACAGCAAATATGCCCAAATAATGAAAGGGAAACAAAGCTTCTCCATCCAAAACTCCCCAAAAGATAGCAACTAATGGGATAATATAGGTTACCGAGCTGGCAAAAACCGGCGTTACCAGCTTTACTATTGAATTGAAGAGCACCAAGGCGGCGGCCGTCCCTATGGTCCCTAAGAAAGCAATATAAGTAGCAGCCTGATAAGCCCCATCCACATACAACAATTTAAACGAAAACTGCGTGAAGCCAAACAGGTAGATGGAAGCAATAGGCAAAACCATCATCAGGGATATGGCAGTGATCACAGTAGGTGGTATTTCCTTGATTTTATATTTGATGACATTCACATTGAAGCCATAGCAAATAGTTGCCAGGACGATTAAAAGACCATACAAATTAAACCCTGAAAAAACGTTTATTTTCCCCGAATTGCCTGCTAGCACCAAAAGAAAAACCCCTAAAAGCGCTATGACCAAGCCGATTCCATTTCGTGTGGCAATCTTAACCTTAAAAAGCAATGCTCCTATCAAGCCCACCATCAAAGGCGTCAATGCATTGATCACTCCAGCTAGCGAACTTGAAAGTTGCGTCTGTGCTATAGCAAATAAAAAAGCAGGAATAAAACTTCCCAAAAAGCCTATACTCAACAAATAACCCAATTGCTTTTTATTGAGCTGCTTCACTTTGGGAATACCCAATGGCAATAAGACCAAGGCAGCAGTGACGATTCTAAAAGCCCCCACCTCCCCTGGAGAAAAAACAATCAATGCCTTTTTAATAAGAATAAATGAACTCCCCCAAACCAAAGCCAACAAAAGTAACATTGCCCAATGCTTTGTATGTTGATTTTGGATCTTTATTGCTTCAGGCACTTCTCTTTACTGTTTGGAGTCGCTATTATTTCCTTCGAGCTGGACTTTTTTAAAGCACTTCATCTGCGAAGACTCTGGAAATATCTTCCAAAATATCATTTACTTCGGCATAATCGTCCGTAGTCACCAAGGCAGTACGGTAAGGCTTGAAATGAGGAATCCCTCTAAAATAATTGGTGTAATGCCTTCTCATCTCCAGAACACCCAATTTCTCGCCTTTCCACTCAATGGAAAAATCCAGGTGCTTTCGAGCCGCTTTCACCCTTTCCACCATATCTGGTGCTTCCAGAAAATTCCCAGTAGCCATAAAATGTTTGATTTCATTGAATATCCAAGGATACCCAATGGCTGCTCTACCTATCATCAAGCCATCAACCCCGTATTTTTCTTTGTAGGCTTTGGCTTTCTGCGGACTATCTATGTCACCATTACCAAATACTGGAATTTTTATTCGGCTGTTTTTCTTGATTTCTGCCAGGTAAGACCAATCGGCCTCCCCTTTATACATTTGCTTCCTTGTACGGGCATGGATGCTTATCGCTTGGATGCCTACATCCTGCAATCGCTCTGTTACTTCATTGATTCTTATGGTATTTTCATCCCATCCAAGTCTGGTCTTCACCGTCACGGGTATTTTTACCGCTTTTACAATTTCGGCTGTCATGGCCACCATTTTGTCTATGTCCAACAAAATACCAGCACCAGCACCTTTACATGCCACTTTATTTACCGGACAACCATAATTTATATCCAATATATCTGGGCCAGCTTCTTCAACAATGGCAGCAGCCTCACGCATAGAGGATATTTCATTGCCAAAAATCTGAATGCCTACAGGCCTTTCATAATCATATATATCCAATTTTTGGACAGATTTGGCAGCATCCCTGATCAAGCCTTCAGAGCTTATGAATTCGGTATACATCAAATCTGCACCATTCGTTTTGCATACTGCTCTAAATGGCGGATCACTAACATCCTCCATAGGAGCCAATAGCAACGGAAACTCCCCTAAATTTAAATCTCCAATTTTAATCACACGCTTATTTTTTTTGCAAAAATGACTGTTTTTAGTTGAATATCAATAACATTGCCATTATTGTCTTTCATTTTGAGCAAATTATTTTATTTCCAAAAAACAAAAGTATCTTGTGGCGCACGCTATTTACTGTAAATTTACTCTTTATATGGAAATTTATGAAAATCGACCAGGACAATCGAACAACCAACCATGGTTGCTTTCATTTACCGTTTTGGTTTTAATCGTATTTGGAACGCTTGCTATTCTGCAAACCGCAGCCTTAGGTTTATTGCCATTTGTCTTTGGTATTTCCTTTGAGCAACTCCCTTATCTTCTCGGTGCAACCCTTGACCACCCAAATGCCCGGTTGGCTTTTCTCTTCATTCAGGGGCTAGGAGGTGGCCTTGCTTTTTTTATTGGAGGCTGGATTTTCATCCGCTTTGTAGACAGGAAAACTTTGAGGATGGATAAACAGCTGGATCCACATCAATTTGAAAATTTATGGATCGTACTCCCCATGCTTATAGGATTTGTCCTTTTCAACTCCCTATTGGTCTATCTTAACATGAATTTCGATTTTCCTGAAGCGCTTAGCGGTTTGGAAGCATCTTTTAGAGCGAAAGAGGATCAGTTAATGGAATTGACAAAATACCTTACAGATTTCGAAAGTATAGGTGAGTTTCTATTAGGCGTTTTGGTAATTGGCGTTTTCGCTGGAATAGGCGAAGAATATTTATTCAGAGGTATCGTGCAGCCTAAAATGCACCAATACACCGGAAATGCGCACTGGGGAGTTTGGATCACCGCTTTTATTTTCTCAGCCATTCATTTTCAATTTTATGGTTTTCTCCCAAGATTAATGCTTGGGGCCTTGTTTGGTTATTTGTACCTCTATTCTGGATCTTTAATTTACCCTATAGTGGCACATATCTTAAACAACACCTTAACCGTTACCTTAGTCTATTTCAATAAACTAGGAATTATGGAATTTGACATGGAAGAGGCTGATCAACTGTACTGGCAATACGTCATTGTAGGTCTTGTAATATTTCTTTTTTGTTGGAATTGGTTTATTAAATCAAATAAAAATCAGGTTTATGAGTAATTGGCAAAAAATATTCGAGTCCAGCACTCCAGTTAGAGCTGAAATTGTAAAAGGAGTTCTTGAAGAAAATGGTATCACTGCGGTCATAGTAAATAAAAAGGATCCAGTATATAAGATCCACGGAAACATCGAAGTGATGGTTCTAACGGAGGAAGCCCCGAGGGCATTAAAAATAGTTGAAAATGAAATCTCGTTTTAGTATTAATAACTATAGTAACCTGGCCCAAAGGGTAATAACAGCCATATTAGGGACAATCGTTATCATCACCAGCACGGTATTTAGTGAATGGTCCTATTTTATAGTATTTGCCATCATCTTGGCTTTTACCCAGATGGAGTTTTACAAACTTTGCGGTTTAGATGGTATGCTTCCCCTTAAAAGTTTTGGGACATTTATTGGTCTTTTGGTTTTCACTTTCACCTTTTTAGAAGAAATGAAAGTTATTCCTATGGCCTATTATTTCTTGGTATTCCCGCTTGTCTCTATGATTTTTTTCATCAAGCTCTACAAAAAAACGGACAAAAAACCATTTACCGGAATTGCATATACCATACTAGGAATTATTTACGTAGCCATTCCCTTTTCATTACTGACAGTAGCTGCATTTTCTGTAGACAATACCTTTCATTTTGAAATCATTATCGGCTCTTTGCTGATGTTATGGGCAAGTGATTCTGGCGCCTATTTCGCTGGGACCAAATTTGGTAAAACGAAGCTGTTTGAACGGGTTTCTCCAAAAAAATCTTGGGAAGGTAGTCTAGGAGGAGCCTTTTCAGCCATCATTGTCACTTATTTCATCTCAAAAAACTTTACAGTATTGCCTGAATGGCAGTGGTTTTGCATAATGACCATTATAATTATTGCAGGGACCTATGGCGACCTTATTGAGTCCCTTTTTAAGAGAAGTATTGCGATAAAAGACTCAGGCAAAGGATTACCAGGACATGGGGGCTTTATGGATAGGTTTGATGGCTTGTTACTTTCTACGCCTTTTATTGTCGCCTTTTTAAAAATATTTTAATAATTGCTCTAAAAAATCCTATTATTGTAGCCTCAAGGGATTTTCAGGAGGTACTGCCACCTGAAAACTGTTGAAGGAAGGAAAAGAGAAACTAAATGCTAAACCATTATGACCATTCATAAAGAAGGACGATCGCTATTATTTTGGATGTTAATTATTTTGGCAGGAATTAACATTGCTATCAATTATTTAATTCCTGTACAGGAATTGGTAGTCAATCTAGTACTTATTGGAAGCATTGTACTGTACTTAATCGTACTACAATTTTTCAGAAATCCAGCCATCCCCATCCCAGACAACCCCGAACTGATCTATGCTCCTGCCGACGGAAAAGTAGTAGTGATAGAAAAAACATTGGAAGATGAAATTCTCAAAGAAGAAAGAATTCAGATATCCATATTCATGTCCCCTATAAACGTCCACATTAACCGATCACCAATAAGCGGTATTCTAAAGTACTTCAAATACCATCCAGGAAAATACCTTGTGGCCTGGCACCCTAAATCCAGCTTGGAGAATGAGCGGACATCTCTAGTAATAGAACATCCCAATGGCATTCAGCTCATGGTGCGTCAAATTGCTGGCGCAATGGCAAGAAGAATCAAATGGTACGTTAAAGAAGGTGACCCTATGGCCCAAGGTTATGAGTTTGGTTTTATAAAGTTTGGATCAAGGGTTGATGTCTTTGTCCCTTTAGATGCCGAAATACTGGTCAATGAAGACCAAATGACCAAGGCTGGAATTACACCTATCGCTAAATTCAAGTCCTGAGAAAGGACTTGACAATCAGCGGATGTAACGATTGATCCAAACCAGCTACTATTTTATTTATTATCTGGTTTGGGTTAACTCAAACACTATTTTTTCTGCAAAAACTTTACAAGCCCATGTCCATGGCTTTTTTCACAAGCTCAGTGACGGAAGAAACATTCAATTTTTGATGCAAATGTTTGCGATGCGTCTCCACTGTAAAAATACTTAAATACAATACCTCAGCAATTTCCTTGTTGGTTTTTCCTTTCACAATCCATCTTAAAATTTCCATTTCTCTCTTAGAGAGTTTGAAAGCAGCTTTAAAATGATCATACTGCTCAAACTCATCCCCTTCCTCAGCTTGGTTGAGCACATGGTCAAAATTTGCCAAATAACGATCTTCCATAACCTCCCTAATCGTATAAATTAACTCCTCAGGGTCAGCATTTTTAAGCACGTAGGCATTTACCCCTTGTTTTATACATTTCTTAAAAATCTCCTCATCATCATACATAGAAAGGACAATGGTTTTTACTTTCCACCTCTTTTTTTTGATGTATTGAAGAATATCCAACCCATTTAAGCCAGGCATATTCATGTCTGTAATGACCAAATCCATTTTGTCTTCCTCCAAAGCGGCCAAAGCCTCCTTTCCATTGTGGACGACTATTTCTACACTAAAATCCGGTTCATTGGATAGTAATTTCTCAATCCCTGCCGCAAATAATTTATGGTCATCTGCTAATAATATCTTGGTCTTATTTGTCATTTTCTAATTCAATTTCTATTCGGGTACCCTTCCCTAATTCTGAATCAATCTTCACCTTACCACCAATAGCTTCGACTCTCGCGTTTATATTCCTTAACCCCAATCCTTGGGACACATTCGCCACATCGAACCCATCCCCATTGTCATCAATGCACAGTAATAATTTGTCCCCAAAGTTTTTCAATTCTATCGAGATCAAAGTCGGAGAAGCATGTTTTATGGCATTGTTCAGGCATTCCTGAACCAATCTAATAAGTACCAGCTTTTTGTCTCCTCCCACGAAATCTATTGGTTCACCTTCATTTATAAAGGCCACTTCACAAAAACCGCTTTTTTGAACTTTACCTAACTCTTCTTCTAAAAAGCTTTCAAACTGCACATCGTTGATATAATCTTTATTGATAGACCTAGACAAGCTACGGACCTCTTTTATAATTTGATTGATTAATTTTTTTCCTTCAAAAACAGACGCCGGATCTGAATTATTTAGCACCAGTTTGGTCAGGGACAATAACTGCCCAATATTATCATGCAACTCCTGACTGACATAATGCAGGGTATTTTCTCTGATCTCCTTTTCAGCGTTCAGAATTGTATTTTTAAAATCAGCTTTAATAATTTGAATTTTATGTCTGTTCTTTATTTGTCTTTGCCGATGTAATATTACTATTGCAATAATAAAGGCTGCCATAATGACCATAATAACTACTCCCGTTAGAATGGCAAAAAATGTTTGTAAGGAATTGTCTTCAATCACTTTTAGGAGAAAAGATCAAAGGTGAATAATAGGAGAAACCTAAAATAAGGTAAAGAGTGGCAGCGAAAATCCTGTTCAAAGAAGCAAGTATCGTAATATAATAATCACCCAAATCCCATATCACATTCAACGAGCCAAAATAAATAAAACTGCCAGAATAGAAAAGAAGAATGGCCGAAATGTTCCAAAAATGAGGTATCCCAAGTAAAGATGTTTCTTCATTTTTATCTGCCATAAAAACACTAACCATCAAATAACAACAGAAAAGAACGATGCCCAAACTCCCCAACAAATGCGTGTATTGTTGAAAAATTAAAATTGGAGATTGGATAAACAAAGTGTTGATTACTGCCCAAGAAATGAAAAACAGTAGGAAATAAACGACATTTCTTTTAACTCTTTTGGCTTCTATTAAGGATCCGAGATAAACCAAAATCAAAATGGTTTCCCCAAAAACAAAAAATATATTGTATATAAGCACATTCTTACCCCCTTGTTCCACCAAAAAAATGGCATAAAGCTCAAAACTCAACACATAGGAAATAATGAACAAGATAAAAGCATGTGACTTTTCTTGCAGATTATGCCTCTTTTTAAAGAAATAAAAAAACAATGACAGCAATAAGCCAACTACAATACAAGAAATGTAAGCGTAAAAGGTCATGATAAAACTGTCATTGTTTAATAAATCTACTATTTACAATCAGGAGGACAAATTTTTCCACCATTCCTAATCCAGGAATCATCTGTAGTACTAGAATTACTATTAGAGGCTGCTAAGATCAAGGTGAGTTTACCTATATAATCTTCGCTTTCCTCTTTTTCCCCTCTCACATTTGCAGTTTCCTTGTCATACATTCCCAGGTAAATCTTCAATCCACCTTCCTTCTCATCAGTCTTGGCCAACAACTCTTCAATTGTTTTACGGTCGAAAAATATAGAACGGGTTTGGTCTATTGCTTTGTCTTCATTTACTGCTTTTTCTGCGTTTGCAATAAACCTCTCATAATTCTCTCTTAGCTGTTTGAATACTCTTAAGTCCATATTGCCATTGGATTTAGGTAAAAATTAGTTTACCAAATTTAACCATTCTTCTTATTAAAAAGCCCAATATCGGAAAAAATTCCTCCAAATGGTTTTTGATGAAATAATTCTGTGTTTTAACGCTTTCTGTATAATGTAATACTGTTTTTAGCACATAATAAATTGCAAATGTGAAGCTTACAGCAGCAAAGCCAATATAAATTGAAATAAACTGTTTCAAAACTTCATAACAACATTAAGGAAGAGTGGCGAAACCTTCATAAAGACGTATATTCTCATGACCACAATATTATCCATAAAATTAACCACCTAAATAGGATCAAAAGACTGGTTTTTATTTGGCTTTGCTTAATTGGAAGCCATTCATTTTTGCTTGATAAAATAAGGATTGAAAACAGTTGAAGTCCTAGGAAAACCTGACTAAATCCAAACGTGTAAACTTCCGAAGAATCACTATTTTAGTCGATTGCAAAAAGAATTGATAAATTATAAGTAAATTAATCATCCTATTCGCATTGAACTTTTATTCGAGACAATCCATGAAATTATGACAATAGCAATCGTGGCGATTGGCGTTTTGCTTGCATTTATAATGCTAACCTACAATAAGCTCGTCCGCCTAAATAATAATGCCAAAGAAGGATGGAGTGGTATAGATGTGCAGCTAAAACGAAGAGCTGATTTGGTGCCCAACCTTGTGACTACCGTAAAAATTTATGCCAAACATGAGCAGCAATTACTAGAGGAAATAACAGCCCTTAGAAGCAAAACCAGAGCGAATCAATCCATGACAGATACTTCTAAAACTGCCGCAGATTTAGGCAATTCCTTAAAAAAGCTCATGGTAGTAGCAGAAGCTTATCCTGAACTCAAAGCAGATAAAAATTTCCTAGAATTGCAGCAACAACTCTCAGAGATCGAGAATTACCTTCAAAAATCCAGAAGGTATTATAATGGTACAGTGAGAGAACTCAATATAAAGGTTGAATCCATTCCCTCCAATATCGTTGCCAAAGCCTTTGGTTTCAATAAGCTTGAATTTTTTACAATTTCTGATGAAGCTGATCGGACACTTCCTGAACTAAACTTTAAATAAATGCGAGGGTTTTATTTAATTCTTGTGCTACTCCTACTTTCAAGCAGTCTTTGCGCGATTGCTCAAGAGGAAGAGCTTATCCTCAATTACCACAGTGAGATAACTGTACAGCTGGATGGCTCCTTAAATGTGACGGAGAACATCAAAGTCAGAAGTTTGGGCCATGATATTAACAGGGGGATTTTCAGAAGCTTTCCTGTGAGGTATCGAGACAAGTATAACAATCAAATAACGGTAGGATTCAAAGTCCTTGGCGTAAAGAAAAACGGTATCAATGAGCCCTATAAAGTGATCCGTCAAGGGGACTTCGAAGTCATTAGAATCGGTGATGAGCATACTATTTTGGAACCTGGGATTTATAGTTATTCAATTTCTTACGAAACCAATCGGCAAATTGGCTTTTTCAAAGACTTCGATGAGCTCTATTGGAATGCTATTGGTTCTGAATGGAGTTTCAAAATACTTGAAGCAAGTGCTCGAATCACGCTTCCTCCGGGTGGAATTATGGGACAGTATGCGGCTTATTCAGGAAAATCAGGTAACTCCGATTGCGACTGTATTATAGAAAAGGAATCAGAAAGTGCACTTTTTGTAAAAGTTAATGATAACCTATTACCTGGTGAAGGCCTTACGATCGCTACTTCTTGGCAAAAAGGGATAATAACTCCACCAACCCAAACGGATAAAACCAAAACCTTTTTCAGAGACAATGCTGGGATTTTTTATCTTGCAATTGGATTTATACTTGCCTTAGTTTATTATTTTTATGCCTGGAACAGGGTTGGGCGTGATCCGCATAAAGGAGGCATTTACCCTCAGTTTGACCCTCCTAATGGTTTGGATGCTGCCTCCATGCGTTACTTGTATAAAATGAGTTTTGACACGCAAACTTATGTTGCCGCTATTGTAGAAATGGCCACCAAAGGTTGGTTAAAGATTATAGAAGAAAAAAAGAAAAAATTTAATTTAGAAAAAACGGCAGCGAATATTGAAACACCCAATACAGGGTACCTTATAGTATTACAGAAACTTTTCCCCTTAGGGCTTCAAGAAATTAGCCTTGAACAAAAAGAACACAAGAAAATAGGAGGAGCTATGCGTGGCTTGCAACAGGATTTGTACGCCAGACTTCATGGCGCTTATTTTAAAAACAATTATTTATGGGCAATTCCGGGATTTTTAATTTCTGTTTTAAGTTTACTGCTTGCGATCAAATACACCTTTCCCAATTTATTAGAGATCGAAAAAACAATGCTTATCTTAGGGTTGGTCATTTGTTTCTTTCTCACTATTTTATTGGGTAAAATTTTTGACACCTTACTTGAATATCAAGATAAAGGCCATATAAAAACGAGTACTCTCCTGGTCGAAGGTATTCTCCTGTTGATCATTGTTGGATTGCCAGCTTATGTCGTTTACTATTTTAACCTCAGCCCAGCCTTTGGATTCCTCTTCTTTTTTATTTTACTAGGAATTGTGAATGCTATATTTATTCAATTGATGAATGCACCTACAGTGTCAGGAAGAAAAATTATGGACGAGATAGAAGGTTTTAGAATGTACCTCAATGCCGCCGAAAAACCTTTGTTGGAAACCTATAATCCTCCAGGCATCACTCCAGAGATTTTTGAAAAACTCCTCCCATTTGCGATCGCTTTGGAGGTAGGTGAAGCTTGGGGGAAGGCCTTTGAGAGAAAGCTCGAATCTCTAGGAGAAGACCAAAACAATCGCTCATACTATCGTCCAATCTGGTATACAGGTTCTGCATTTACAGCCGGATCTATGGTCGGGTTTTCTGACAATTTGAACAGTTCTTTTGGATCTGCACTTGCTACTTCATCCAGCCCTCCGGGAGGTTCTTCGGGAAGTGGTGGCGGTGGCAGTGCAGGAGGCGGCGGCGGAGGTGGTGGAGGCGGTGGCTGGTAACACAAAAGCCTCTGAGACAATCCCAGAGGCTTTTTATGCTATAAAAAAAATTTGCGGTTATTCCTGTACTAAAACCGCTTTCATCGCATTAATGTAAGCAGGCTCCGGCACTGTTTTTTGCTGAACCAACATTACAAAATGGTCTGCCAAAATTTCTTCGGGGTGTAAGGTGTAATCAGTATTGTCTCCTATTTTTTCCTTCAGATCAGTAGCCGCTCCAAAATTTTTCAATACCGGCATGTTGTCTACCAGCGTAGCCTTTTTGTCATTGGCTCCTCCCTCTACAAACATCAGTCTCTGCTTAATATAAGTAAAGAAAGAACCACCGTCCCAAGCTTCCTCGGCAATGAGAATGAATACTACTTCTTGTGTAGCGCCCTCAATTTCAAGGTTAATGGTATGCTCAAGAAAAGGGGCATCAGGATTGGTAATTACCAAATCACGTATCCCTTCTGGATAAACAATTCGATTGCTTTTATTGAAATTAATGGTTTCAAAAAGAGCTGTTCTTTTTTCCTCACTGTGACGGGTCAGGATGTGAAACAATTCATGGATAAGAAAGGCTTCACTCGCCAAGCCCTTGACTACGATATAATTTTCTCGGGTATAGCTGGTCGCACCCCCTTCTTCATCTAAGGTGGATTTAATTAAAAGAATCTCTTCTGGGAATTCCAACTTTAATCCCAAGGCGTCAATTTTATCTTTTATCCCTAGAATCCGAGCTTCTAAAACCGTTTTTTCCTCGTCCGTCCAGGCTTGGGCCTGATTGGATGCAAAAGTTAGGTAATCTTGCTCTTGGGTACTGTTTTTATTCTTGGTCCTGGAAGCAAGATCAAACTTGGTCAATGCCTTGGTATAGGAATCAGAGGTACCAAGCTTCTCTGCGGCTTCTTCTTTCGGGGTGAAAACAATTGAGGTATTTTCGTCTATGGAAACCACAATTTCAGGATCTCTAGGTTCCTTGCCTGGCTCTTTTTTAGGTTCTGGATCATCTACCGTGCAGGCCATTGCCAGAAGAAGGAATGGGAATATGATTAGCTTTTTCATTGATTGTTTATTAATAAATAGGGTTAAATTTTACTTTCTCGATCCAATAGCTGTTGTAGCAAACTGGCAAATAAGGTATCATTGGGGGGAGATATCATCGAACTATGTTCGCCTTCTGTCTCCCACACATTTAATTTCTCAACATATGGTTTCCAACCAAAATTCTCTTTATCCGGAAGGTATCCTGAAGCAATCCTTGCCTTGATCAAATCTACTTCACCGTTGTAATAACTGATTTCGTATTCCTTGCATGCCTCCTTATAAACGTATTCCACTCGCTTATAGGTTTTAAGCAAGGAAGATTCTGCCTTCTCTTCTTCGGGGCGGTACCAATTTTGTACCTTTTGAAATTTCTTCCTCCATGAAGCTTTTTTAATGCGCTTAAATATGGCTGGATGCTTGAGCAATAATTCTACATCAAACTTCCTCTTTCCATACACATGCCTCAAATTATTGATTAAGCGCTTCTTGAAACTTTTATCGCGATCACTTTGGAAAGCGTAGGTGTCGAACAACACCAATTTTTCTACCACTTTCCCCATTTTCACCAGTTGGATAGCCATCTCGTAGGCTATAATTCCCCCTAGCGAATATCCTGCCAAAAAATAAGGCCCTTGGGGGTTTTGTTGAAGTACTTCTTCAAGGTATTGGGAAGCAATGGCCTCAACAGTATGTAAAGGTTGCTCCACACCATCAAGCCCTTTAGCTTGAATCCCAAAAACAGGCTGTTCTCTATCCATCTCTCTGGCCACTGCATAAAAGGGCATAATATTCAAACCACCTCCATGTACAATGTACAAGGGTGGCTTGGTACCTGATTTTTTAATGGCGACCAAACATTTCCATTCGCTATTTCCCAAAACACCACTTTTAATGGCCTGAGAGAGCTTCTGAATGGTAGGATATTTAAACAACACGGACAAAGGCAATCGAATCCCGTAAACTTTTTCCAATTGAACCATCACCTTCACCGCTATGAGAGAGTGACCGCCTATTTCGAAAAAATTATCATTCTTATCTATCAAAGGTAGGCCAAGGGCTTTTTTCCAGATATCTGCTACCAACCTTTCATGAGGATCCAAAACAAACCCTTCCCCTTCGGACAATGGTGTCAGCCTCTCGGGATCGGGAAGACCCTTACGATTCACTTTGCCATTCTCCAATAAAGCAAAAGTTTTCAACCAAAGAAAATCCCTTGGAATCATGTAATTTGCTAAGGTAAGTCCCAGTTGGTCTTTCCAGATTCTGACCTGATCGGGCTCAAGGTATTGCCATTCCTGATCGTTAAACGAACCTTTTTGAAATTGAGTAATGTATGCTTTTAGATATGCCTCTCCATTACTATCTTTCCTTACCAGAACGATGGCATCGCTTACTCCTTCTAATTGCCTGATCTCGCTCTCCACCTCAGCCAATTCTATCCGGTATCCACGGATTTTAACCTGATGGTCTATGCGACCACTTACTACCAGTTCATCCGAACGGTTGATCCAACCTAAATCCCCGGATTTAAACATCAGGTATTTGCCACCGCCCTCATTCCTGTTTTTCAAAAACCTTTCTTGGGTAAGTGCTGGTCTGTTCAAATAACCCCTGCCAACTCCATGTCCTGAAATAAAAATTTCTCCTTTTCTCCCTTTTTGAACTGGGTCACCATCTTTATTCAAAATGAGAATTTGAGTGTTTAATACCGGCTTCCCAACCGTGATTTCAGAATCTGTTGAATGAATGCGTTTGATGTTGGAATAAACCGTGGTTTCAGTAGGCCCATAAACATTCCATAATTCTTCTCCAAGTGTTAGTAAGCGAAAGGCCAACTTTTTCTCCAAGGGTTCACCTCCGCTAATCATCCTCAACCCCTCAAACCTCTGGGTCCAGCCTCCCTCCAACAACATTTTCCAATGAGAAGGAGTAGCAAACATGATGGTTATTTCTCTTTTTTCCAGTTCCCCAATGATTGCTCGAGGTTCTTTGCATTGCTCCTTGTCCAGGATCACAATCTGTGCACCATAAGCCAAGGAGACCAAGGTTTCCAGAAGGGCGATATCAAAAGAAACCGAACTCACGGCCAAAACTTTATCCTCTTCCGAAACACCTGGTTTTTCCCTAACAACCGATACAAAGTTGAACAGGTTGAGGTGTTCCAATATCACCCCTTTGGGTTTACCAGTAGTACCTGAGGTATAAATTATATAGGCAGGATCCTCAGCAAGGGGATTTATGGACAAATTATGCTCGGAATAATTTTCGCAATTGTCTATAAAATCCTCCCACACAACTTTTTCTGCCTTGGTTTTTAGGTTTTCTTTTGTTTCAGAAGCAGCTATAAAAAACTTACAAGAATCATCGAGTATGTACTCAATCCGCTGCCTTGGATAATCGGTATCCAGCGGTAAATAAGCCCCTCCAGCCTTAAGAATTCCCAAAATACTTATGAGAAATTCCGGAGACCTATCCAATACTATCCCTACTATTTGACCTTTTTTGAGACCTTTTCTCAATAAATGACCAGCCAATTGATTGGCCTTACCATTAAGGTCCTTGTAGGACACTTGCCTGTCTCTATAAAGCAGCGCAGCCTTGCTTTCATGCTTGTTTACCGCAGCTTCTATAAGCCTTTGGATGGGAGTGTATTTGCCACGAATTACGCTATCCTCTTCAATCATTCCAATACCCTTAAAAGTTGGGTTAGGAATTAACGAAGAAAGTTTTTGGTTTGGATCTGCCAGTGCTGCTTCCAGGAGCTGCTGGTATTGGGAGGCCAGTGATTTGATTCTGCTTACATCAAAAAGGTCTTTGGCATATTCTATCCTAATTCGATTTCCATCAGCGGTTTCTTTCGCTATAAAAGTAAGGTCAAATTTAGAGGTATTTTGAGAAATGGGCATCACCTCCATAGACAACCCCTCTGCTTTGTAAAAGACCTCTTTGTCAAATTCCATGACAAACATTACTTGAAACAATGGGTTTTCACCAAATCGCCTATTTTGAGCGCTTGCTGCAACAATTTTTTCAAAAGGAACATCCTGGTGATCGAAAGCTTCCAAGGTGTTTTTCTTTACCTCCAAAAGTATTTCTTTAAACGAATCCTCCGGTTTCAAAATACTACGAATTGGCAAAGGATTTACAAAATACCCAATAAGAGGCTCTGCCTCCACTTGTTTTCTTAGCCCCATTGCTGTACCGACACACAGATCCTCCTGCCCGCTGCTTCTTCCTATTAGGGATTTAAATGCAGCCAGTAAAATTATAAAAGGGGAGATGCCAAGCTGCTGCCCAAGGTTCAGCATTCTGTTATTTTGTCTTGGATCGATAATGAAATCAAAGGTTTCGCCTTTATGCGATCTCTGTTTAAAACTTTCTCCTTCCCCTAATAAATTCAAAGGCTTAATTCCATCCAGTTTGCTTTTCCAGTAAACCAATTTTTCTTCCAGAACATCGGCAGTGAGTAGGTCTCTTTGCCACAATGCATAATCTGTGTATTGAATTTTTAAATGGGGTAAAAACAAACTTTCCCCTGATTTTTCAGCGTTTACCAGGGCAAAAAGTTCTTTGATGAAAACAGGTATTGACCACCCGTCAAAAGCAATATGGTGAACAATGACTAGCAAAAGGCATTCATCGGAACCTATAGGATACAGTTTGGCCCGAATCATAAAATCCTTTTCTAAATCAAAGGGTCTTTCTAATAATTCAGCTATGTCTTCATCAGGAAAGTTTGAATGAGAATAATTTATATCTTCTGAGGCTTCGCTCAGCTCCCAACCCAAAACAGGCATTATTTGCTGAGAAGCTTCTTCACCCTTTTCCTTTATAACTGTTCTTAGTACTTCGTGGCGCTCCAAAATACTTTGAATCGCTTCTTGCAAAATTAACCTTCTGCTTTCTCCCTTTATTTTCAAAAGCACAGGAACATGGTATTGGCTGGATCCTTCCAACTTATCAATAAGCCAAAGGCTTTCCTGACCATATGAGAGCGGTATGAATGCTGGCCTGGGTCTGAAGGGCAGGATACGGGAAATTTCTGTTTCTTTTTGCTCTTTATGCTGGATAATACTGGCAATACCAGAAACAGTGGGATTTGAAAACAATTCGCTGATACTAATTTCTACTCCAATGGACTCCTTAATTTTTCCAACCATTTTGATAGCTAAAAGGGAATTTCCTCCGGATAAGAAGAAGTCATCTTTGATGCCTGGCTTGTCAGAGTGTATTACTTTCCTCCATAGGTCCAGCAATTGGCTTTCCAACAAAGTAGTTGGAGCCTCAAACCCATCACCTTCAAGCGCTAGCACAACTGCGCTTTCCAGCTTTTTCCGGTCAATTTTTCCATTTGGAGTTAGTGGCAATTTATCCAACCGTTCTAACCGGGAAGGCACCATAAACGGCGGGACAATATTTTTCATATTGTCTACTAATCTCTTTTTATCCAGGCTTTTATCTCCAGTCACAAATGCAGCCAAAACCTTCTCTCCTGAGGAACTGTTTTGAAGGACTACTACCGCATTTTCCACCCCTTCCAGCGATTCCAATATGGCAGAAACCTCATCCAACTCTATTCTGTATCCATTCAACTTGACCTGATTGTCCAACCTCCCTAAAAAGTCAATGCTACCGTCCTCACACCATAAGCCCAGATCACCCGTTTGGTAAAGGAGATTTCCATCTCCCTCAGCCAGTGGATTTAAAATGAATTTTTCGGCTGTTAATTCAGGTCGGTTCAAGTATCCAGCTGCCAGTCCTTTCCCCCCTAGGTAGATTTCTCCAGGAATACCAACCGGGCAAGGCATCCGATCGGGATTCAAGATATAGGCAAAACTTCCCGCTATTGGTCGACCAATAGACAATGACCTTCCAGAAGTTAGTTTCACACATGTGGAATAAGTGGTGTCTTCAGTAGGCCCGTAGAGGTTTCTCACTGTCATTCTTCTTAAATCCAACCGATCTGTAAGCTGGGTCGGTATGGGCTCCCCGGCCATGTTCAGAAGGCTGACATTTGACAAGTCAACTTTTGCCTCTACTAATTTCTGCACCAGACTAGGTACGGTATTGATCAAAACACGCTCATCGCGGTGTAAGTATTCAGGAATTTGAAGTCCATTTTGAAGAATCCGCGTAGTTTTGCCATATGCCAATGGGAAAAACAGTTCAAATATTGAAAGGTCAAAACATATGGAGGTAGCCGCATACATTAAACCAAAGCTATTGGGACTAAATTCCTTACCACACCAATCCAGAAATGCAGCCAAGTTGCCATGTGTAAGGTTTACCCCTTTGGGTTTACCTGTGCTTCCGGAAGTATATATTAGGTAAGCGCTTTCCTTCGCGGAGATTAAAAGAGGCTCTTGGTCATTTTCTGAATTATCGACAAATGCTTCAGATAACAAAATTACTTTTCTCCTTTCAGGCAGTTCTGGAATATTGCCGGAATCAGTATCTGTTACTATATAATAGGCATTGCAATCTGCCAATATAAAGGCAATTCTTTCTTTTGGATAACTTAGATCAACAGGCACATAAGCCGCACCTGCTTTCCATATACCCAGCATTGCAGCGACCATGTCCATTCCCCTTTGTACCAAAAGAACCACATGATCCCCTCTTTTCACGCCTTCCCTTCTCAAAGTGCCGGCAAACTGATTTGCCCGATGCTCCAAATCACTAAAGCCAAGGTGATTTTCTCCCAACAACAGTGCTGGTGCATTTCCTAAGAGGCTTACCTGCTCTTTAAACCGCTCAAAAAAACTTTGGTAAATTTCTTCTTTTTTGTATACTTTCCTTCCTGAGAGCTCATCAATCTCCTTATTCGAAAGCAAAGCTATTTCTTTCAAAGGTTTACCGACATTCTTTGGCAGCTCCTGCATCAGTCGCTTAAAATGAGTAAACATCCTTTGCATCCTATCAGGAACAAATAAATCTAGGTCATACTCAATGGTGCCGTTAATGCCATTATTATCTCCTGAAAGTGTGAAAGTAATGTCGTATTTTGCAGCTATGGGATCCGATTCAATAATTTTAGTATCGAGCCCTGGTAAAAGTAGCTTCTCAGTGCTGGCTGATCCATCGTGCATCACAAACAAGACATTGAAAAATGGTTCTCCAGATTTGTTTCTGGAAGCAAACGATTCTACCAATTTTGTGAAAGGAATCTGGCTAAATTCTAAAGCCAGAAGCACTTCTTCTCTAATCTGCTTAATGAATGCACCAAAATTTTCTTCTGTATTGATTTTAGATCTTAAAGGTAAGGTATTGACAAAATATCCGATCAATTCTTCAGTACCTGCCCAATTTCGATCTACTACAGGGACGCCCACACAAATATCTTTTTGGTTGCTGTACCGGTAAAGCAAAACTTTAAAAACCGCTAAAAAAGCCATGAAAAGGGAAGCTTCACTTTCTTTGGCAATAGAAGCAATTGGTCCAATTTCTTCACGATCTAGAAAAAATCGTTGCGTACCTACTTTTCGGGGGGAAGTTGATGGTTTTTTAAAATCTTTTGGTAGTTGCAGGATATTCCAACCGGCTAATGCCTCTTCCCAAAAGGACATGCCAGCCTTATAATCTAATGTATCTATTAGTTTTTGTTGCTGTTGAAGATACCAGGTGTAGTTTTGGGTAGTAGAAGTATGGTCCCGACCTGTTCCATTAACGATTGTTTGGTAGTTTTCAGATAATTCCTTAACAAACAACTTCATTGAATAATCATCAAAAGCAATATGATGAAAAACGAATCCTAGTATTTGGATACCATCGCTGTATTTAATCAATATTCCTCGCACCATAAAATCTCTCTTAAGATCAAATGGAGATTGAAAAAATGGGGCAAGAATTGCGTTACTGTGTGTGGCTGAATAGGATTCTTCTGAAAAATCCTTAATTAACAGGTTCCACCCTTCTTCGGATTTAAGCGTTACCTGGTCAATGTCCAAAAAGCAGGTTTTCAATATTTCGTGTCGTTTCATTACAGCACGAATAGCCCATTCAAGCTTTTCTGCATCCAGTTTACCAGTCAAAAGGTAGGTCACGGGTAGGTGGTAGGCCAGTGACCCTTCGAGTTTATCTATGAACCAAAGCGATTGCTGTGCAAATGAAACACTGGAAGCAGCCGTTCTAATTTGAGGAATTGATCGAATGGTTGTTTCTACATCTAGCTTGTTACGGCTGAGGGTTAGCTTGTGTAATTGAGCAATCGTGGGAAAATTAAAAATATCTGATACGCTAACCTGCAGGTTTCGTTCTTTTTTAAGATGTGCAGCTAATCTCATCGCAGCTAGAGAATTGCCTCCAGCCTCAAAAAAATTGAGAAATTGTCCGGTATTTTCAAGACCAAGAACGCGATCGAAGGCTTCCTGAAGAAAACGCAACTCAGGATCTGCGATAAACTCGTTTTGGGTAGAATCGTCCTTTCGTGAACTGGGAATTAATGCCGCTTGGTTCACTTTTCCATTTTCGGTAAGTGGAAAACTTTCCCTCATTTCAATTTTGCCAGGCAACATATAGGAAGGAAGGCGCTGTGCCATCACTTCTTTTATATGTAATGGATCCAACTCAGTTCCTGACACCACAAATAGGACAATTTGTTCAGGAGAATTATTTGTTGGTTTGGAAAGGATGGCGAAGGCTTCCTTTACCAGTGCTGTTTCAAGTGCCGCCTTTTCAATTTCAATCAAATCCACCCGATTTCCTTGGAATTTTACCTGTCGATCTTTTCTTCCCTCAAACACCAAAGAGCCGTCTGGAAGTATGCGCACCATATCGCCAGTGGCATACATTACGCCGCCTTTATCACCATCAAAGGGATTAGGGAGAAATAAGGCAGCAGTTAATGCTGGATCTTTCCAATAGCCCAAGGCGACTTGCGGTCCACCAATATAAAGCTCCCCCAACGCTCCCATAGGCACTTTGCAGCCGTCCTGGTCCAGTACATAACATACAACACCTGGAACAGGTCTCCCTATAGTAACCTGGTCTCGATCTGGTTTAATTTGGGCCACAGTAGACCAAATGGTAGCCTCAGTTGGTCCATACTCGTTGTAGAGGTCAACATTATGCATCTCGAGAAAATGACTCGAGGCAAGCTCATCCGGCAATCGCTCACCTCCTAAAATCACCCGTTGTAGTTGCTGCCCTTTTAATAGATCATGCTCTAAAAGAAATCGGTAGTACGAAGGAACACAAAGCAATGTATCTGTTCCTTGAAATAAACTGGGAAGGAGTTCGGGTTCCTGAATTGATCGGATGGGACTAATCACAAGACTTCCCCCAGTGCATAATGGCCAAAAGATTGCCGCAAGTGAGGCATCAAAGGTAAGTGGTGGAATCAACAGCAAATGGGGGATGCAAGCATAATACTTTATTCTGCTTTGAATAGCATGGAAAAGTTGTTGATGACCGACCATAACGCCCTTAGGCTCACCTGTACTTCCAGAAGTATACATGATGTAGGCAAGGGGCCCCTCCTTAATTTTAGCTCTGGAGGGCAAATCCACACCAGCCTCTCTTAAAACCCTACTAAATGGAAGGTTTATAATTTGCTGTTGCTTCTCTTTTATCTCTGAATCATTATCTGTAAGTAGTATATTTACACCCAACTGATTGAGAATCTCATGCTTTCTATTTTCCGGCCACTCGGGATTTATCGGAGCAAAAGCCTTTCCAGATTTGACAATTCCCAGGATCGCCGCTATGTAATGGTAGCTTCTCTCCATACTTAAAGGAATGACTTCCTGATTTTTGAGGTCAGCGTTAATTATATAGGAACATACCCTGGAAGACAATTTATCCAAGTCAGAATACGTATAGGAATTTTTTCCCTCTCGAATTACAGTCGCGGTTGGAAAGTATCCAACCATTTGTAGAAATAAATCTATCAATGTATAATCTTCCTCAGGCTGACGGTTATTAATTTGTCCATGAAAATTCAATACTTTCATCTGCATCTTTTCTAATTATTGCGGATTTTGTTTTAGAAAGTAAAACTATCCATCGCTATAGAAAACGTATGGATCGAAAATCCGACAAAGGTCTCACAGGCATCTTCTTAATATCGCCTACTTAATACTCTCTCATCATTACAAATTAGAAAGAAGTACAGCAGCTATTTAAGATGGGTAGCCCCTATTCTCCAAGTCACTCTATTTTTATTTCAGGCGCTGCCACCAATAACATTAATGGTAATCCTAGCGTTTCAATGTTGAAACGCGTTTACCAAATTGCCTCTGGATTTCAAATTTGAATTGGTAGTAAACTATTTAATATGTTATTTAATAATTTGTGGGTTTTAAACAAACTAAGGAAAGATTCTAAAGTTTAAACTAATAAGTAAATAAGCAGGTAATTATTTTAAAATCCAATTTAATGAGTCTAAAATACAAATATATGTAATTTACTATGAATTTCAGAATTACAGGAAAATAAATAAATCAGTCCCCCTCTTCCAACGTGACTGTATTTACAATTTGCTTTCATTGACAAAAGTGTTTTTTAATTAAAAAAAAGTACCTTATTTTTAATTAAGTGGTATTTTTACTGAGTGATGAACTATTTCCCTTCCAAAAAAAGACTGGCACATATAGTATACGAATCAGATGATCGTGCTTCTAAAGCCTTTGACCTGGTTTTATTGGTATTAATCTTACTAAGTGTAGTAATCGTAATCCTGGACTCCGTTCAAGATATTCGTGAAAATTATGGTGAGCTCTTGTATTGGCTGGAATGGGGTTTTACGCTTGTCTTCACGGTAGAATATTTTCTTCGAATATGGTTAGGGAATAATAAAACGGGCTATGTGTTTAGCTTTTATGGGATTGTAGATTTGCTTGCCATTCTCCCTACCTACCTGAGTCTATTCTTACTGCAAACGCAATACTTGACAGTTATAAGAGCATTGCGCTTTTTAAGGATATTAAGAATTCTTAAACTGCCAGAATACATTAAAGAAGCTTCCAGATTAACAGATGCCCTAAAACACAGCAAGGCGAAAATTCAGATTTTCGTGGGATCTGTTTTGACAATTGTATTGGTAATGGGATCCGTGATGTATATTATAGAAGGCCCTGAGAGCGGTTTTACCTCCATCCCTCGGTCTATGTATTGGGCCATCGTCACGCTCACTACCGTAGGCTATGGTGACATTGCCCCTTCTACAGATTTTGGACAATTTATGGCCTCCCTTATTATGCTAATAGGTTATGCCATTATCGCAGTGCCCACTGGAATTGTCACTTCAGAATTGGTTTCTGCCAGAAATGCCGAAGAGATCAAAGCCTACCCCAATATAAAATCATGCAAGGCCTGCAATTTAAAGCATCATAGTTTGGATGCGGTCTTCTGCAGACGATGCGGAACCCGACTTACCCCTAGGGTTGAATAGAAACATTCCTTACCGGTCGAAATTCTAAAGCGTGGGGAAAGGCAGGTTATGGATATCCTAACTTACCATCGACCCTCTAAGGTCCATCTTAGTCCATTGTGCTTCACTTATTTTATCCCCTTTCAATAGCGCCATAACCTTACCTTTCTACTAGGTATATTGAATCAACCTTGAGAAGTAAAGCTTCGCTATCCCCAACCGATTCCAAGACAAAAAAAAAGCCATGAAACAAAATCTCATAGCTTTAGTCAATTAACAATAAACCCAAAATAACCTGCTGTAGGAGAAGGAGTCGAACCTCCACGGAGCAGTTAGGAAAAATACGAGCTCGCTATTTTCTTTGTCCTGTGATCCCCACCCCCGAGACAGGAGGGCATGTCTGCCAGTTTCATCATCCTACAGTATAAATCGGTAATAAAGTTTCTTTTCATTACCCAAAGACCTTTTGTCTTTGTTTGATGTTTCAAAGGTAACAAAAAGATTAATAAATTAAAATTATGACAACATATAAGATACATTTTTACATTTTTTTTATTATTTTACATTAAAATCAACCTTTTCAATATTTTAACCCTTTGAAATTCACCTTTCATTGAAAAATATTAAAATCCAGCTGGAGACCTACCCCAAGGAGCAGCTATTAACAAAAAAAAAATGGTTAAATCTTCATGAATTCATTTTTAGTATTTAATAAAAAAAATTGGTTTTTTTATTATTTTACTATTTTTAAAGGTATTAGTTTGATTATTATATATTTTTATTCAACCTTTGTTATTGATTACATATTAAGAAAACACCACAACTACCACTATTATGAAAGAGACAGGATTTTTAATTGACATGGACGGTGTCATCTACCGGGGAGGGGAATTGATACCTGGAGCGAAGGAATTTATTCAAAAATTACTGGAAGAAGACTACCCCTTTAGGTTCCTCACCAATAACAGCCAGAGAAACTGCAGAGACGTAGTAGCAAAACTAAGTAGAATGGGAATAGGCGTTAAGGAAAAGCATATTTTTACCTGCGCCATAGCTACAGCCAGGTACCTTGCTGCACAAAAACCTAATGGCACAGCTTATGTGATAGGAGAAGGGGGTTTGTTGACAGCATTACACCAAAACGGATACTCTATAGTAGATGACGCACCAGACTATGTAGTCATCGGAGAAGGCCGTACGATTATGCTAGAATCTGTAGACAAAGCTATAAACATGGTAATGAATGGCGCCAAACTCATTGCCACCAACCTCGATGCCTACTGCCCAAGTTCCAATAATTCAATCCGCTCAGGTTGTGGTGCTTTTGTATCCATGATAGAAATGGCCACTGGCAGAAAAGCCTTTAGCGCAGGCAAACCAAACCCAGTGATGATGAGAATTGCCAAAGCAGAATTGGGAACTCATTCTGCTAATACCATCATGATTGGGGACACCATGGAAACAGACATATTAGGCGGAGTTCAAATGGGATTTAAAACGGTACTTACCCTAACGGGCTCCACCAAGATCGACGACCTGGACGCTTACGCCTATTCACCAGATCATATTATTTCTAGTATTCAGGAATTAAATGATCCAATGGTCTTAGAACAGATTGTAAATGGAGACCTGGTCCTTCAATAGGCAAGCAATTGCAATTCCATTTAACACTAAAGGTAACGTATCGCGGCATACGTTACCTTTTTTTCTGACCGCTTTTAATTGGGATCATCACCAGGACATGGATACATTCTATCAAGACAGCACCCATTAATTGGAAATAAAACCAAAGACTACCCTAAAAATTTGGGTACAAAAAAAAAGCCATGAAACAAAATCTCATAGCTTTAGTCAATTAACAATAAACCCAAAATAACCTGCTGTAGGAGAAGGAGTCGAACCTCCACGGAGCAGTTAGGAAAAATACGAGCTCGCTATTTTCTTTGTCCTGTGATCCCCACCCCCGAGACAGGAGGGCATGTCTGCCAGTTTCATCATCCTACAGTATAAATCGTCAGCATCAAGTAAGCTTTTAACTGACCAAAGACCGTTTGTCTTTGTTTGATATTTCAAAGGTAGTAAAAAGCGCTTAAAATTAAAATTACAGCAACAAATTAGGTTGTTTTTTACATTATATTTATTTTATTGTATATTTAAATTCACTATTAATAATTATTATTACTGAATTTGGCTATAAATTGGAAGATTTGTAACCATAAATTTTCGAGCATCAAATAATGCTTCAAAGTAGCTTTTTCAATATGATAAAAGCAAAAACTGCTGACTTAAAGGCATTCCCTACCCTAATAATTTGGGCACAAAAAAAAGCCATGAAACAAAATCTCATAGCTTTAGTCAATTAACAATAAACCCAAAATAACCTGCTGTAGGAGAAGGAGTCGAACCTCCACGGAGCAGTTAGGAAAAATACGAGCTCGCTATTTTCTTTGTCCTGTGATCCCCACCCCCGAGACAGGAGGGCATGTCTGCCAGTTTCATCATCCTACAGTATATATCATCAGCATCAAGTAAGCTTTTAACTGACCAAAGACCGTTTGCCTTTGTTTGATATTTCAAAGGTAGTAAAAAGCGCTTATAATTAAAATTATAGCAACAAATTATAATATTTTTTACATTATAATTATTTTTAAAAGCATTTATTTACCATATTTAAAATTTTTACACCTCCACCATCCACAATATTAGAAAATCCACAACAGAAAGAACTAGAAAAAAGTCACTCAATTCCAGGAGCTGTTTTAGAGGAATCTTTAACCAAACGCTGCACTTCCTCAAGCTCTTCAGAAGACAAGTCTCTCCATTTACCCTTGGGAACATCTAAGCGAATTTTCATTATCCGAACACGCTGCAGAGACACTACTTTATACCCTAGGTAATCACACATCCTCCTAATTTGTCGGTTAAGTCCTTGGGTAAGGATTATCTTAAAAGTGTCCTTTCTCATTTGTTTGACATAACACTTTTGGGTGATTATGTCCAAAATGGGCACTCCTTTGCTCATTCTATCTATAAAGTCTCCTTCAATGTCGCGATTCACTTTTACTATGTACTCCTTTTCATGAGAATTTCCAGCGCGTAATATCTTATTGACGATATCCCCATCGCTTGTCAAAAAAATAAGGCCTTCACTAGGTTTGTCCAACCTTCCAATATGAAAAATGCGCTGTGGGTGATTGATATAATCTATAATATTGTCTTTTACCTTTGTGTCTGTAGTGCAAATGATCCCAACAGGTTTGTTAAAAGCAATGTAAACATGCTTTTCATTAGGAGCTGTGACTACCACACCATCAACTTTCACTTCATCCCCAGGCCCAATCTTAGTCCCCATCTCAGGAACCTTATCATTAATGGTCACCCTATTCGCGGCTATCATTCTGTCGGCTTCCCTTCTGGAGCAATACCCTATTTCACTTAGAAACTTATTAATCCTGACTTCACTTTTCACACTTTATATAATTTAATTTAGCGCCACATTTCCTCAATCAGCTCGGTATAGAAATCCTTTAGCGTCATTCCCACGGCTTTTACTTGCTGCGAAATTAGGCTGGTTTCTGTCTGACCAGGCACCGTATTGATTTCTATAAAATAAAAATCGTCCGTATGGGTTTCTAAAAAGTAATCCATTCGCACAGCCCCCTTACAATTCAAAGTTTGGTATACTTTCTCGGCTATTTTCCTTACTTTTTCCACATCCCGCTCATCCATTCTTCCAGGAGTAATTTCTTCTGAAACCCCAGGTTGGTATTTGGCTTCAAAATCAAAAAATTCTTTGGAACTGATTATCTCCGTCGAAGGAAGAACGGTAATTTTGCCTTTGCTCTTATATATTCCAATGGAAAATTCTCTACCACTTACAAACTCCTCCACCATCACCTGATCATCTTCTTTAAAGGCCAGCTCCAATGCCAGGGTTAACTCTTCGGCACTCTTCGCTTTGCTCATCCCTATACTGCTTCCTCCGTTATTGGGCTTGACAAAAATCGGCAGACTCAACTCCTCCAAAAGCTCCTCAGCCAACCCATTCCTATTTTCAAACAGTTGCACAGATTTAGCCACATGCAAATCTGCAATACCTTCTATAATTTTCTTGGTATATGCCTTGTTCATGGTGATGGAAGAAGTGAGGGCATCACAAGTGGTATACGGAATACCTAGCATGTCAAAATACCCAACCAACTTACCATCTTCCCCGGGAGATCCGTGGATAATGTTAAACACCCCATCAAATTTGATCTTTTCCCCATCTAAGCTAATAGAGAAATCATTAAAGTCTACAGGTATTTTATCTCCATTTGCAGCCAAATGATAACAACTGTCTTGATAAACATGGACCGGAAACACCTGATAACGGTCCTCATCCAGGTGTTGCGCCACTACAGCAGCACTCTTTAAAGAGACTACTGACTCCCCAGTATAGCCTCCCATGACCAACGCAATCTTCTTTTTAATCATTAATCCCAATTTTGATGCGAGTTACAAGAATATTTTGTAAATAAAATCATAAATAACTAATTTGATAAACAATTCCACATGGAATTGCTATCTACAAAAAGATTATGAAAGTCCTTTTCTACCTGTGTGCTATTTTACCCCTTGTATTCTCATGCAATTGGTCTTCAGAGCAGCCGCTTCAAAGTAAGCAAATCCTGGAAGGCTACCACATTACCGCTATTGATTTTGATAAAGCAGGCAATGCATGGCTGGGAACGCTAGATCAGGGATTAATTAAATATGACGGAGAAAATAAAATTGTTTTCTCTGAAATAAAGGAAATGATTCGATCAATTAAAGTAGACAGCAAAAATCAGGTTTACATAGGTTCCAATGGTTTGGTCAGGTATGACGGGGAAAAATTCACCCACTTTTATTCGAACAATGGCCTAATGCCCGAAGGCCATGTAAACGCAATCGCTATCGATTCTCAGGACATGGTTTATTTTTCCGCTGGTAGCTTTCAGAATGGTGGTTTGGGAAAACTAAATAAGGATATCCTGACTTTTTATGACCCAGAAAACTCACCTTTGCCAGCACACTGGGTGAGTGGAGTAGTCGTCAACCAGCAGGATGAGGTCTGGGTCGCGTCCCAAACCAGTGTAAACGACACCTATTTAACCAAATTAAATACACAGGGTCAGTGGGAAGTTTTCTCTCCTGAACAAATAGGTTTTACACCCTATTCTATCACTAATCTTCAGGTAATCAGCAATGGAGAACTATTTGGCGGTATAGATTATTCCTTGTCTAGTAGTTCCGGCACTTCCAGACCCCAATTATTTACCTATAATGAAATCAAGGGTAAAGAAATTACAGCGAACAGGCCTTTTAACACCAATTTTATCCTGGCAGATGGCTCAGACCGCATTTGGTGTTCTGGAATGGGTGGTTATGGCGTTTATGAAAATGGGCAATGGTCATGGGATCAGGATTCTTTTCAAGAAATAGGTATTTTCACCCTCGCTGAAGCCCCTAATGGTGACATATGGCTGGGAACAGGGGATGGCGTCCGTGTGCTGTCTTTTCCTTAAGTTTTAGTGCGATTTACCCTATGTTTTGACTCCGCTCCACCACCGAGGGGACGAGCGTAAAGAAAAGTGCCACAAAGGCACTTTTTAGCGAGAAGCCTGATTGCGCAGCGGTCAGAAATAATTATCGGCAACTCTATTTGAAATTAAAAGAAAAAGTAATGGCCGATCCCTGTGATTATACGGCAATGTCCTGGCCGGTTCCTGACCGGAAGGAATAGGCATTAGGTCATACGTATCTCCGACGCAAATAAACCAGGTTTATAATCCTGATTTACTAAATATTAGGAATTAAGGATGCATACTTCATTTTTCTATTCCCTTAAGGTCATTAAAAATTAATTGACTTTAGAAATGGATTTTAACCTGCCGGTTCTGTAAATATGCAGGTTGAAATGGTAAATTCCGTTTATTCATTGCGAATCTCTACATTTCTAAACAGGTAAGGATTATCACTGACCCGCAGTTCCTTACCACTTTCGATCGTCACATTTTTAAGCACCACTTCTTCGGATCGCACATGGGGAAATTTTTCCACATAAGAATCGTCCGTCATCTCCTGATTGAAATTGGCGAAAATGGCCGGCCCCTGATAGTCCTCAGGATGGTTAGAATCGTCTATGTGCAGGTTTTCAATAACGATTCGCTCTGGCATATATGCCGTGTAGCCGAAATCATGTTGCCCGGAATTGGATCCCCCGATCAGGCTGGCACTGCTCTGTCTGCCACCTGCAGGAATAAATACACAATCTCTTACAATTAACTCTCCTTCCCAGGTGCTGCCATAATCAGAACGCAAATTGATTAGTGTTCTGCCATTAAGGGTGGAGTTTTCCACAAGGAAAGTACCAGTACCGATGGCATTAATTCCCATATGTCCCAGGGTAGAATGCCGGACCGTAGCATTGGCCACGCCCATATGGGCATCGAAGCGGGAAAAGGTAACATGATCAAGAATCAGGTTTTTGCAAAAATTGGAGCCCATGATACCCCAGTAGGTGGGGTCGTTGATATCGTTGGTCTGGCTACAGTGCTCAAAAGATACATTTATAGAGCGGCTCAGGGAGATGTCATAGCTTCCCATAGAAACCGGAACTCCTGCCGATCCAATCGTTCGATAGGTTTTGTGTCCGGTCAGGATACTGTTCCGAACCGTTACATTGGAACAGTCGCGGAAATTAAGGAAGCCTCCATAGGGCGCCCCATGCTCGCCTTCACCGTAAATATGGTGTTCAAGTCCCTCCACCAGGACATTGGAACGCCGGATGGCGATGCCACGGCTGTGATAGTTGTACCTGGATTCTGCCTGGTTCGCAATGGTGTTAAATATTCCTCCCGTGATTGTCAAAAGAGTCTCATCCATGGGCAGAGCGGTGATCTCCGTTATTTGGTCAAAGTCCCAGACGATAGGCGCATTTGGATCCACATTCCCGTCTTTGTCGACGATAAAGATGTCCGTCTGAGGCGAACCATCATTTTCATTGGGACCATAACGGATATACCGTCTCACGTTGTCATCCGTGACGGTGACCAGACAGGGCCCGGGAAAGGGAACGTCTAATTTTTGCTGGTCTCTTTTGAGGGAAGTCACACCTTCCAGGTCAAAAGAGCGAAGGTTGGAACTTACCATAAAGACATGCTTGGTACGGTCCTCCACTTCGGTATCGTCTATGATAAACTGAGCCATTCCGAAATCGGTGTCCGTCTGAATCATAGCAATCCGCCCCTTCCCACTGATGTAGTACCTGGCACTATTGTCGGCTTTCACCGAAAATCCCAACTGATTGGCCACAGCATGGGTCGCCGCAATTGCGTCGATATCGTCCGCCTTGCCATCTCCTTTGGCCCCAAAATCACTATAATGAAGTTGCCCCTGATTTTTAAAGGTGTTAAGATCTTCAGAAGAAACGTTTACAAGTAATTCACCCTGTTCATTTATGCGAACCTGCGTTTGGCCCTGCTCGTAGCTAATGTGTACGATTTCCTGGGCAAAAGCGGAAAGCCTACCAAGGAAGAGAATAAAAAAGAAAAGGATGAGTTGATTTTTCATGGTAATTGGGTATTTTATTGCAGTCAATCTATCATAAAACGGATGAATAAGTCCTTAGGAAAGCTTATCCGAAACATCTTTGTAAACTAGGGATTTTCATACATAAAGCCAATAAAATTTCGATTAACGGGCTTAAATCGAAACAGGGTGCATATTTTGGCACCTGAAATGAAAAGATATAAAAAATAATTGAGGCTCACCAACAATAAATAGAAATCCTGAATTGTGAAATTGCGAGGCAATAGTAATTCAAACAATAGGTAAACTTTCAGTGTGCCACTATTTTACAATTTTCGTTGAGCGTTCCCTATTTGGGTTTTTAAAAGGAATAATTCATAAAAAGTTCTGTCTGGTTCTTGTGATTGTCATTGTCCTAGCCGGTTCCTGAGCGGAGCCGGAGTAGGCGTTACGTACTCGTTACCCTATAAAAAATTACCGCTTAAGTTTAAGTAATACAATTTTGATGGTAACTTTGACCTTAATAAATCCCTAATATAAGATTGTAATACCTGCCCATTTACCTTCCATGAAACATATTTTATTGACTGCATTATTACCCTTCCTTTTAATCACTAATGCTTGGGCCATTTCGGGTGATACTTTGCAAATTACCAGCCATGATGCCATCACGGTAGTAACCGATCCTTCCAAAGGGGCCAACACCTATACAGAATGGGCGGTATTCCCTAGCAAGGAGGAGGCTGTCAGAAAAATAGTCATGAAAATCAAGTTTGCCTGCCCGGATAATATGCGTTGTGCCGACTGGGATTACCTAGACCATGTCACTCTCAAAAGAACGGAAGGAGTGAATGGAGAAGTGAAGGACTTCGAAATTGGAAGAATGCTTACTCCCTATGGAGGTGCATTTGGTAAAGATTGGGAATTTGATTGGCAAGTAGATGTTACTGATTTCTCATTGCTTTTAAGGGACAGTGTTGAATTGGAATACAAGCATACCGGCTATGAGCCTAACAATGACCGTGGCTGGAAAGTCACTGTAGCCTTTGACATTATCAAAGGTCAACCCGCCATGGAGCCAGTTTCCATAACCAAAATTTACAATGGTTCATTTGCCTATGGTGACAAAGAAAACCCTATTGAAGAGGCATTGGTACCTGTGCGCTTTGCTCCTGAACAAGAGGCCGCTTTAGGCAGATTAAGGATTATACAAACCGGACATGGAATGGACCGGCCGGATGGTTGTGGAGAATTTTGCAATAAATTCAGAGATTTCCTGCTGGATGAAAAATTGGTTGCCAGTCGACAAATATGGAAACAGTGCGGAGAAAATCCACTCTATCCTCAAGCTGGAACCTGGATTTTCGACCGGGCAAACTGGTGTCCGGGAGACCTGATCCAGCCGGATTTGTATGATTTTGCTTTGACCAAATCAGTGCACACAGTTCAGTTGAAAATGGAGAATTACAGCTCGCCTAAACCCAGTGCCAATGAACTGATCGCCGCTTATCTCATTCAGTACAAACCCTACCAAAAGAAGCATGATGTTGCCATTGAGGACATCATTATCCCCTCTGACAAAGCCATTCATAGCAGAATTAACCCAGCAACTTTTGCTCCCACCATCGTCATTAAAAACAATGGGGCAGTCCCTTTAACCAGCCTGGCTATTAATCATGGAACCACAGGGCAAAAACCAAATAAATTTAGCTGGAATGGTTCGCTTCAACCGGGAGAAATAGACACCATCAGTATACCGGGGCTAATTCCTCAGGAGGGCATGCTCGCTTATCATTTTGAATTGGACCGACCCAATGGTAATAAGGACGCTTTCAAGAAGGACAATCAAATGTCCTCCAATTATTCACGCACCGCTATCCATGGATCTGAATTGATTTTCCATTTAGAAACAAACCGGGCATCGGAGGACAATGGCTATCAAGTCATCGATGCATATGATAATGTGGTTTACGAAAGAACCGTTGGAACGCTGGTCGCAGACACCACCTATAAAGACACCCTTAAATTAAGTAATGGCGCCTACCAGTTGCATTTGTTGGATGAGGGTGGCGATGGTCTGGAATTTTGGTATAAAACAAAAGCAGGGCGAGGAAAATCCATTTTGCTTAATCATGAAGGAAAAATTGTCAAAAGTTTTGATTCAGACTTCGGAAGCAGCATCACTTATAACTTTACCGTAGGGGACAATCCTGACCCAATTAAAGAAAATGAAATATCCCTAGGTGTCTTCCCTACAAGAACAAAAGATTTCACCTACTTTGATTTCCTGTCAAACAATCCGGAAGAAGTGGTCATCAAATTGGTGAAAGATCCTGGAGGGGAGGTCGTGGAAGAGCATCATTACAGTAATTTCAAAGAAGGCAGGCTTACCTTTGACCTGAGCAGGTACCCTAAAAGCAGGTATTTTTTTAGGGTATTTGTAAAGGATAAGGTAGTGTACAACAAAAGGGTTAGAGTGAAGGAATGATTTGCGGATTGATCCGGATGGAGCAGTGCTTTATTGCTTGATATCTTATTGGCTTCGGCTCCGCTCAGCCGCCGGGAGCATACTAGCCGCCGGGGTAATGATCAGCCACCAGAGAGATGACTAGCCTCCGAGCCATTAAAAAAGGCCATCTTTACACAAAGATGGCCTTTCTATTTACTTATGAAAAATCTTTTTTATACCCTTTCCAACTTAACCGGATAGGTTTTTTGAGAAGCCCATTGGGGGACGTATATGTTCTCGTCTCTGTCTACACAGACATCATGCGGATGCATGAATCCCTGGAAGCTCATGTCTTTTCGTTGTTCCTGAAGTTCTCCATTTACGTATTCAGGTGCAGTACCACCTGGAGTGGAGACTACTTGGTCATTTTTGTCCAATACGGTGATGTATCCAGAATTTGGATAAGCCTGGGTTGTACTTCTGTAGACAGCTGCATATACATTGTCTCCTCTTAATACTGGGCGACATACAAAAGAGCCAGGTGTAGGTATGGTCTTGATGTATTTTCCATCTAAGGTAAAGCGCTTGTACTGCATATTGCCCCTATCTGTAATTAATAAAGTAGGGTTATTCTTGTCTCTGGTATCTACCAAAATACCATGGCAGCAGTTAAAGGTTTCATTGGTTTCGCCCTTACCACCAAACTGACGAATCAATTCTCCTTTGGCGTTGTATTGGGTTACGTAGTTCATTCCATATCCATCTACTATATAGATATCTCCATTGGCTGGATTAATAGCGGTTTCTGTTGGAACAAATTGTTTGGGATAAGCATAATTACCGGTTTCTCTTGGGTAATCTAGCACCATAATTTCCCTGCCTTTTAGGTCTGTTTTAATTACCTGACTTCGAGTATTGTCTGCGATATATAAAAACTCTTCTCCACCTTCATCATGGATAGTAAGTCCATGCGCTCCAGGGTAGGTAGTACCCCAAGTTTCTAATAATTTTCCTGATTTGTCATATATGATGACATTGTTCTTGGTTTCATTGGTCAAAAGGATCAGTCTTCCTTTTGCATCTTCTACCATTTCATGGCAATCATTTACAGGATTTTTAACTGGATCTAAACTGCCCCATCCTTCTATGACCTTGTAACGGTGCGAGCCATGTCCTAGTAAGTTATCATTTTCCATTGCATAAGTTTTATTTACAATAATATTAGGTATCACAGCACCAGCAAGTACTGTTAGGCCCGACTTCTTAAGGAATTCTCTTCTTGGGTTTAGGTTTTCTTTCATGGGTGTAATTTAAGCGAATAAATCCATTTCTGCCTCCCCATGTCCATCAGGAGTAGTATAAAAAGGACGTTTTTCTATTTCAAAATTTGTTTCAGGGTCCATGCCGAGGGCATGATATATGGTTTGATGTATACCTGCTATTTTAATAGGGTTTTCTATACTTTTACAAGGCCTTTCATCAGCAGTTTTGCCGTAAACATGGCCTTTTTTGATGCCTCCACCAAACATCAGCATAGAACAGCCATCTGTAAAATGCCTGTGCATACCATAGTTCTTCAAATCCTGGATAATGTCTGGTACTTCTACCTGGTCCTTTACTGTCGCACCGGGCCTTCCTTCAGTAAGCATGTCTCGGCTAAACTCACTGGCCAAAACCACAATCGTTCTGTCAAGCCTACCACTTTCATCAAGGTCTTTAATAAGTTGAGCGATAGGAGCATCAATTTGCTTTTTCATGTCCGTGAGCCTTGTGTGCCCATTTTCATGCGTATCCCAACCCTTGAAAGGTTCATATTCGGAAGTTACACTTATAAACCGAGCCCCCTGATCTACTAGTCTTTTTGCCATAAGACAACCTAAGCCAAATTTGCCTGTATTGTATACATCGTATTTTTCTTTGGGTTCCAGGCTTAGGTCAAAAGCTTTCGCTTCTGGAGAATTCAATAACATATACGCCTGCTCCATGGACCGTTTCAAAGATTCTTTCTGGTAATCACTACCAAATTCTCCCATGGCACTTTCCTTTATCAGATTTTCATAGAGCTGATTTCTGGCTTCAAATCGCTTGTTAGACATTCCTACCGGAGGCCGAACACTGTCCAATCCAGAAGTAGGATCGGGTATTAAAAACGGACCGTACTCACTTCCTAAAAACCCTGCACTGTGGAAAGCTTTCAATTCCTCCCCTTCACCAACGGTGAAACGCTGTCCAATATTAATAAATGCGGGAATTACAGGATTTACCGAACCTAACTCTTTGGCCATCCATGAACCCATATGCGGCACTGCCACAGACTGAGGAGGTTCATAGCAGGTATGCCAATTGTACTGGTGACGGGTATGCAGAATATGACCCAAGTCAGCTGCCACATAGGAGCGGATCAAGCTTCCTCTGTCCATGACCTGACCAATTTTCTCCAATCCTTCAGAAAAATTTATACCATCTAATACAGTAGGCACAGCCTTAAAAGTACTTAAGACCTCTTTGGACTCCATGCCCTTTCTAAATGGTGTGTACTTCTTGGGATCAAAGGTTTCGGTATGGGCCATACCTCCTGCCATGTACAGTAAAATAACGGTATCGGCCTTACTTGTAATTTGATCCTTGGGTGAGCAAGAATTTAACAATGCTGATAATGGAGCTCCTGCAGCCATGGCCGCAATAGATGCAGCACTTGTCTTCTTTAGAAAATCTCTTCTTCTCCAATTATAATTCATAGCTTTTGCATTTGATCAGTAAATTAATTGAAATTCAGGAAGTAACAAAACGGCCCAAAACAAATCTTGGATAGCATCTGCTTCGGGGGCTTCTCCAAGTACCCCCATGGCGATATTGAACTCGCTCTGTTGAGGCTCTCTGCCCAACAATTGTCGGTATACTTCATGGACTATAATATCCCCCGCTTCATATTTCTCTTTCCACTTGAGGGCTCCTGTTTTTAGGGTATTGTTTAGCTGTTCCCCATTTGTTAATTCTAAGGCCTGCAATAAGCTGGCCTGACTGTCTCTACTCGTCATTACTACTTCACGATTGGTACGACCCAATGCTTTTAGCAGTCCATTATTGGCCACCAATGCTGCACGGACAAATCCAATATCTGATTCCTCAGAAACAGTCAATTGATTGGGGTCGTATTTCATTTCCTCTTCAGTGAAAATTGGGTGAATCTTTTGACTTACACCATCAGAAAACTGTTCGGCCGTCATTCTACGGATCACAGCCCCTTCAAAAACAAAATTATCATCCGCCAAAAACAGAGGGTTTTCTACACCAACTGCCGGCTGTTGATAGGCCTTGGAAATAGCGATTTTATAAATTAATTCTTTGAGGTCATAACCATCCTCTTCGAAATCTGTTGCCAACCAATCCAATAAATCCTGGCTCCATGGAATATTGTCCATTTCATCTGCAGGTTCCACCAGTCCTCTGCCCATTAATTGCTTCCACATTCTATTGACTACGGTGCGGTAAAGTCTACCATTAGCAGGTTGCACCAGGTAATTGGCAAGCTGCTCTAACTTCTCCGCCCTGTTGGCAGT
Source organism: uncultured Cyclobacterium sp. (assembly GCF_963977555.1). Lineage (GTDB taxonomy): Bacteria > Bacteroidota > Bacteroidia > Cytophagales > Cyclobacteriaceae > Cyclobacterium. Next base: position 47,134 of record NZ_CAXBPD010000021.1, read on the forward strand.
ACTGTCGATTTCACCCAATTCTTCCCATAAGATCTTTGTTCCTGCCGTTTCACCAGTAGGAATATCACAACGACTAACCACCAATGTGGAATCTGAAAATATATTGGCAAACGCATAGGCCTCTTTAAGTTTCCAGTCACTTACAAAACTATCGTGGCAAGAAGCACATTTCAAGTTTAGACCTAATATCACCTGCCCTACATTTTGGGCGGCCTGCATTTCCGTAACCTGACTTGCATTTACATCACCCCTCCAGCGAATCCCCTCTATGAAGCCTTTGGATTTTTCATCAGGATTCAATAACTGCTTGACAAACTGATCATACGGCTTATTGTCTCGCAAGGAAGTGTAAAGCCAATCGGTAATGGCATACCTCCCTTTGGTAATGTAACCAGTACCGGTATAATCATTCCTCAAAGCATCATTCCAGAAAGTCATCCAGTGTGTGGCATAATCATCGTCCCTGTCCAGGAGTTCCCTTGCCCAAATGGCCCTTTTATCAGGTCTGCTGTCTTTGATAAAGGCATTGTATTCTTCAGTGGATGGTTGAAGCCCTATTAAATCAAGGTATATCCTCCTCAAATAAACCTTGTCTTCGACAGGTTCCTTCCATTCTACACCTTGCTCCTCAAAATAGGCATCCACCCAAATATCTATAGGCTGGCTCAAACCACCTTTTGAGGCTGGTAAATCAGGCCTTCTAGGTGCCAGTTCAGCCACCCTGTAAACGCTTACATTCTCAGCAGCATCTGGCCAAGGAGCGCCTTTATCTACCCAAAAGGAGATCAAGGCAATCTCCTCATTGGATAGCACTTTTCCTTTTGAAGGCATGGATTCTTTGTGGTCCTTCGGTAGTTTTATTCTACGAACCAAATCACTCTGCCCTGAATTTCCCGGAACAATTACAGGACCTGACTCTCCACCCGCAAAGGCAAACTCTTTTGTATCAAGACGCAATTCCCCTTTTATCTTGGCATCACTATGGCATTTATAACAATTATGAGCAAAAACTGCCCTTACCTTACCTACCAATTCAACCTGCTTTTGCTCACTCAGATCTCCTGCAGTCTCAAAAGCCACTAGATCTATGTCAAGGTCCTCGGGAGAAAATTCTGGTTCATACCAAGGCAAGGTCTCTGTCAAATATTCCTCACCATGCGTAAGTGAAGCCCCGAAATGTCCTGCTACTGAAACCGAAACCGCTGTAAAAAATAGCAGCGTTCTAAAAACTTTTATCGACTGGCTAGTTTTAACATTTTGGGTTTTCCTCATTAAAAAGATCAATAATAAACCCAATACGGCTGTTCCAATCCCTGTCCATTGGTGAATATCCAGCATGTTACCGCCATACTCTTCAATATTGGCTAAAAGCAAACCCAAGACAACTGCTACAACTGCTCCTACTCCACCTGCCAAAACCAATACGGATATGCCAGGTCTTAGCTTGTGGTTAAAATCCCTTAGCGTAAACAACTCCAGCAAAGCGGCAAATAACAAAAGGCTTACTGGAAAATGAACTGCAAGCGGGTGTAAACGGCCAATAAACTTCCATAACCAAAAAGAAGTTTCTACCTCCTCTACCTGAAACAAAAGGACAGTTCCTATTGCGCTCACTTCCGTCGATATGACTAAAACCAGGAAAAAGAATAATCCCCAGAACGATAACAGGTTAACTTTATTCATCATTTTTATTAATTTCAATTTTCTATGTCACTCACTATTACAATTGTTTATTAATTAATCAAAAGGAAAAACAGCTCCAAACTGAAAAAAAATAATTGATCTAAAAGCAATCATTTTTGTTATTGAAACAACTGTGAAACCAAAATTACACTTAACTAAACACAAGAATAGCTTAATACAATACTATTAAAATTTTGCTTCAAAACCACCCTGCACTATCCTGCTTAGTAAAGAAAAGTTACCCATTGATTTATTTAGCCACAAGCTTTTTTCCACCAATCCCGAAGATCCTTACAAGTTTGGTCTTTGAAAGTAATACTTTAATTCCTTACATTTAATGCGTTTGTTAGATTAACTACCCAAAATGAAAAGCCGCTATCTCATTTTCTTATTACCTCTTTTACTTGTCATTACCTTTTGGTTATGGCCTAGTACAGAACAGATAAGTTATAACCGCCAAATCCGGCCCATAATCAATAATAAATGCATCTCTTGCCACGGAGGTGTCAAGCAATCCGGTGGCTTTTCTTTGCTTTTTGAAGAAGAGGCAAAAATGAATACCGAATCAGGGATCCCTGCGATTATCCCTGGCGATGCTGATGGTTCAGAGATGCTAAAAAGGATCCTCCACAATGATCCTGAAATGAGAATGCCTTTAGGCAAATCACCACTTTCTCCTGAGGAAATTGAGTTGATCAAGGAATGGATCAATCAGGGAGCAAATTGGGAAAAACATTGGGCCTATATAGCTCCCGAAAAAGACATTGAAATACCGGAAATAAGTCTGGACATGCCTGTTCAAAATGAAATTGATCATTTCATTTACAAGCAATTGGAAGTCATGGAACTGACACCTAATAAAGAAGCACCAAAAGAAGTTTTACTTAGGAGGCTTTCTCTCGACATTACCGGCCTTCCACCTACCTTGGAGGAATATGATGATTTCTCAAGTGATTCATCTCCCATGGCTTATGAGAAAACCGTAGACAAATTACTTGCTTCCCCTCGTTTTGGTGAAAAATGGGCTGCCTTCTGGATGGATCTTGCACGCTACTCAGATTCCAAAGGTTATGAAAAAGACCTGCACAGGGAAATCTGGAAATACAGGGATTGGCTTATAAATGCTTTTAATGAGGACATGCCTTTCGATGATTTTACGATTGCACAATTGGCTGGTGACCTCTTACCTTCCCCTACTGAATCAGATCTACTGGCCACTGCTTTCCATCGAAACACCATGGCCAATGATGAAGGAGGGACCAATGATGAGGAATTCAGGGTAGCTGCCGTCATGGAAAGAGTTGGTACTACCTTCGAAGTCTGGCAAGGTACGACGATGGCCTGTGTACAATGCCATAGCCATCCTTATGACCCCATCCGGCATGAGGAGTTTTACCAGACGCAGGCTTTCTTCAACAACACGCAAGACAAGGACCTTTACAATGAACAACCGAAATTATTCACCTACCAACCCGCAGACAAAAAGAAGGTAAAGAATTTGCTTGCTTGGGTCAATGAAAACCTTAGCCCCTCAGAAAAACTCCCTGAAATTACAGATGATTTCTTATATGAACAAAAAGAGGATTTACTCTATTCTTTAGGGTATAGAAAGGTGGAAGCGGAAGAATTTCAGGACAAAAGCAGGTTTATAGAATTAGTGGCCCATGACCAGGAATCTATCTGGCAGGTGCAGGACAGTTCATGGATCATGTTTGAAAATGTGGACTTAGATCAAGTCAATGCCATTTCCTTAGGTTATGCTTCCGTCTATGGTGCCAAAGTGGAAATAAGACTGGACTCCATGTTGGGCAGAATCATTGGTGAAGGGACTTTTGGAATTACAGACAAAAGCTTTCCTGGAAACCGCCCTAAAGATTGGACCACTTTGAAAATACCCATTGATAAAGTTTCGGGGAAAAGAAACATTTACTATTACTTTAAAAAAGACAAATCATTTGCACAGGACTTGTTACGTGTAGACTGGATTTTTTACCATGAAAAATCCCCTTTAAAGGACCAGTATCCATCAAGCCTACAGGCCAAATTAGTAGAATTATCCAATGCCAAGCCCATTCAAACACCCATTTTAAAGGATTTACCAAAGAAAGCTTCTCGAAAGACCTACGTATTCGAACGAGGTGATTGGAGATCGCATGGAGATGAAGTAAAAGCAGGTATTCCTGAAATCATGGGTACAATCAGTAACCAAGAACCCAACAGGCTGGATTTCGCTAAATGGCTAGTTAGTGGTGAAAATACCTTGACTTCCCGTGTCATTGTAAACCGCATTTGGGAACAATTATTTGGTTTCGGAATCGTCGAAAGTATGGAGGACTTTGGCAGTCAGGGCATCCCTGCCAGTCACCCCGAGTTACTAGACTGGTTGGCCGTATCCTTTCAGGATGACATGAACTGGTCTATGAAAACTTTGATTAAAAAGATCCTCATGTCGCAGAGCTACAGACAAAATTCCAGCACTGATGCACAAAAAATAAAAAAAGATCCTTACAACAAATACCTGTCGAGGGGCTCAAGAACAAGATTACCTGCAGAAACCATAAGAGATCAAGCCCTAGCAATAAGCGGATTGTTGAATAAAAAACAATTGGGCCCAAGCGTCATGCCTTACCAACCTGAAAATATCATTAGTTTTAACGGTAAATTTTGGTTTCCCAGCGAAGGAGAAGAACAATACAGGCGAGCCGTTTACACCTACTGGAAAAGGACACATCCTTACCCTTCCTTTGTGACTTTTGACAGTCCCTCCAGGGAAATTTGTACTTCGAGACGAATAAGAACCAACACACCACTACAATCCCTCGTATTGTTAAATGATCCCGTATACATAGAAGCCGCAGATGCTTGGGCCCAGCGAATATTGAAAGAAAGTGGAGAAGACATTGAGAAAGGGATTGAAAAAAACCTTCAGTTGGTCACTGCCCTAAAGCCTGCCCCTGAAAAAGTAGCGGTATTGTTCCAATTATACGAGGAGTCACTTGCCTACTATAAAGGAGAAGGAAAGGATTTGGATGAAAATGCCAAATTAGCGGCCATGCGAATTGTTAGCAATGCCATGTTGAACTTAGATGAATTTGTAACCAGAAGATAGGATGAATATTTGGGAAGAAGCACTGATCCGAGAAGCACAGTACAATAGTAGGCGCCATTTTTTAAAAAAATGCACCTCTGGACTTGGGGCATTGGCCATGGGTTCGCTTATCGGCTGTGGAACGAAATCAAGCCCTGAAGCGGCAACCTCATTGCTCCATAAAAAAGCTTCACATTTTGCCCCAAAGGCGAAAAGTGTTATTTTCTTGCACATGGCTGGTGGCCCTTCTCACTTGGAGTTGTTTGATTTCAAACCAACACTTCAGGAATTAAACGGCAAAGACACCCCACAGTCATTGATGGAGGGAAAAGAATTTGCCTTTTTGAAAGGAACACCCAAACTATTGGGCCCTCAGGCAAGTTTTGAAAAGCATGGACAATCAGGCGCATATGTTTCCGATTACATGCCTGAATTTGCAAAAATGGTAGATGAGGTAAGCTTTCTAAAAGCCATGCATACTAATGAATTCAATCATGCTCCTGCTCAACTGTTCATGCATACTGGAAGCCCCAGGTTGGGCAAGCCAAGCATAGGCGCCTGGTCAACTTATGGGTTGGGTTCTGAGAATGAAGACCTACCGGGATATGTGGTACTCACCTCAGGTGGAGGCGCCATAAGCGCAGGTAAAAGTGCTTGGGGAAGTGGCTTTTTACCTACCATCTACCAAGGCGTACAGTGCCGATCAGAAGGTGATCCGGTTTTGTTTTTGTCCAATCCAAACGCCATTGACAGCCATCTAAGGAAAAAATCCATTGATGCCATCAACGAGATCAATAAGATGGAGTATGAAGAAGCAAACGACCCTGAAATACTTACCCGTATCTCCCAATATGAGTTGGCCTTCAGGATGCAAACATCCGTACCGGAGACCATGAATATCAACGACGAACCTGAATACATCCACCAGATGTATGGTACCAATCCGGGAAAAGCCTCTTTTGCTAACAATTGTCTTTTGGCAAGGCGACTGGTAGAAAAAGGAGTACGTTTCGTTCAATTATTTGACAATCGCTGGGACACTCACGGTGTGGGTGCAGGCAATGGGGTAGGTGCAGGAATGCGCAGGTCCTGTAAAAACATCGATCAGCCAATTGCTGCCTTGCTCAGAGACCTCAAGCAAAGAGGGCTTTTGGATGACACCCTTGTAGTATGGGGAGGAGAATTTGGAAGGACTCCAATGATGGAATCCAGAACTGGCGAAGGCTTTGATGGAAGAGACCACCACCTTGAAGCATTCACCATGTGGATGGCTGGTGCTGGAGTTAAGAAAGGCCACATCCATGGTACCACAGATGAAATTGGATACTACGGTATAGAAGGCCGTACGCATGTGCATGATTTACAAGCCACAATCCTAGAAAGGTTGGGCTTTGATCATGAAAGGTTGACCTATGAATTTCAGGGAAGAAATTTCAGGCTTACAGATGTTCATGGAAAGGTCATCAATGAAGTACTTACTTAATAATTGATGCCATTTCCTATTTGAGACCAGTCAAAACTAAAAACCAGTTTTCAATTTATTTTGACGGATGAATTCTTCCAATTTGTGTACACCATAAAGAAAGGTCTCTATTTGAATTGATAATGGCCCTTCATCCCCAAATTGTCATTCTTTGGACCAATCTGAAAAAAAACCATAAAAATAAACGAGTCGAAAAGGCTTTAATAAAACCTATACACCAAGGCACCCCTCAAAAAAGCGACCTTTTAATAGAAATCAATTCATAAAAATCATGTCCTAACAAAACCAAAAAACTAAATTTACGAAAGAAAATGAAGCCCTTAAAAGTTTGTTGATTTTAAATGGCTTTAAAAAAGTTGTAGCTTCCCCAATTTGATTTTTGTCCAAAATCAGCTAGCTTTTATTATTGTCCTTATCGAAGAAGTGGCCAAGATAAATACTGGTTTAGCAGAAATCTTCTGAATAAGTTTATTGACCCAAATCATCCATTTTTTCGCCATTAACCTACACCTTTCAAGCTAAATGGCTTACAACAAAGTTTTATGGAGATAAGAAAACCCAAAGTTTTATTGATAAAACTTTGGGTACTGAGTACAGGAAAAAATCTTAATGGAACAGAAAAATAAAAGATTTTAATATTATGTTAAAGAAAACAGCTGAATATGCAATTTACTCACATCAAAAAGTCAATCATAAATACGGCGAGCAAGATTACGATTATCACCTAAAAATGGTTTACGAAGTGGCTGAAAAATTCAGCTATCTCATAGCTGAGTCCGAGCGAGAAAATGTTTATTGTGGTTGTTGGGTGCATGATATTATTGAAGATGCAAGAGAGACTTACAATGACGTTTTACAAAACACCAATGAAACGATTGCAGATTTGGCTTTTGCACTAACCAATGAAAAAGGGAAAAGCAGGAAGGAAAGGGCAAATGACAAGTATTATCAAGAAATGCACGAAATTCCGAATGCTATCTTTATAAAGTTTTGCGATAGAATTGCCAATATTACCCATTCCAAAAGCCAAGGGTCAAATATGTACGAAAAGTACAAAAAAGAAAATGATAACTTTATTCAAAAAACCTATCGCCCAGAATTATTGGATATGATCAAGTATATTGATGAATTACTTGAAAAAGATTAGTTTTTGATTAATTCACCGCCCTCGACGGTTATGCGAGGCCGTAGCCATAGGGTAATGAGCACGTAATGCCTACTCCTTCGTCTCCGCTCAGGAACCGGCGAATAGGTTACCAAATCAACTCGGAAACGCGGCGAAATATCCCGCGTTTTACTCGGACCCACCATCTCCATCCCCCGACGGTTGAGCGGAATCGAAATCCGAGGTAATGAATCCAATATGACTTGTCTCATTCATACACTTCGCTAATTCATGAAGTTTTTCTGACCTGTTAATTATTAAAGACTTTTTCTTTTTCCTGTTCCAACCTTGAACTTGTTTTTCTCTATAAAACGCTTCGTCTATCCTGTCAAACTCTTCAATATGGACCAGTTTTACGGGCAACTTTTTTTTAGTGTATTTTGCACCCTCTCCGCTTTGATGCTGCCGTATCCGCAATTTCAGATCCTGGTACTTCCAGTATAGTAGCTACCATCAGAACATTCAAGTATATACATGTACCCTTGCTTATACATGAAATTTAAAGAATTTGTGACCTAAAGGTTACAAACGAAGGAATATTTGAGTTTAATACCCTGCCGCCTGACCATCTTTCCTGGATTCAGAGGCGCCATAATAAACGCCATTTTTAAACATTATGGCTTGATAACCCCCAAAGATCCCCTTACTCATCCTCATGGTATGTCCTTTGTCTATTAAATCCCGTATCGATTCATAATCAAATCCAGATTCCAAATAGGTACCGCCACCTTTAAGGTTTTCGTCCCGATGGTAAATTCGGGGGGCATCACCTGCTTCCTGTAGGTTCATGTTAAAATCGATAATATTCATAATGACCTGAACATGACCTTGGGTTTGCATGTCTCCTCCCATCAGCCCAAAACTCATAAAGGGTTTGTTGTCCTTGGTTACAAAAGCTGGAATAATGGTATGGAAAGGTCGCTTACCCGGAGCATAATTGTTAATATGGCCTTCTTCTAAAATAAATCCAGCCCCTCTGTTTTGAAGCACAAAGCCTAAACCCTCCGGCACTACTCTTGAACCAAATAAAGCCGAATTACTTTGAATCAAAGAGATCATATTTCCATCACCGTCTGCGACAGTCAGGTAAATGGTATGGTCGCCCGATGTCAATCCTTCCTCAAATTCCCCCGCCATCTCGGGATCAATCAATTTTCTTCGTTCCGTTGCATATTCCTCTGATAGTAAACTTGCCAAAGGAATGTTACCAAAATTCGGATCTCCGTAAAACTTTGTCATATCGGCATAGGCAAGCTTTTTAGCTTCTAAAAATGTATGAATATGTGCAGCGCTTCCATAGCCCATGCTAGTCAAATCGAAACCTTTAAGAATATTTAGCATTTGAAGTGCCGCTATACCCTGACCATTGGGTGGCAGTTCCCAAACCTCATATCCCCTATAGTTGATCGACACTGGGTCAACCCATTGTGGCTCATTGTTTGCCAAATCCTCTATGGTGAGATAGCCTCCCTCAGCTTTAACATGACCCGCTATGGTAGCTGCTACTTTCCCTCTATAGAAACCGTCCCTTCCCTGATTAGCAATAATTTCCAAGGTATTTGCCAAATAAGGGTTTTTAAATATTTCTCCTATCCGCGGTAATCTGCCGGCACTTGTAAAATAAGTTGCCTCAAAAGTTGGGTTACTGTCCTCCAAATTAACAGTGGAAAAATTGTCTGATACTTCGGAAGAAACAGGGACCCCTTCTCTTGCATAATTGATGGCGGGCTGAAGTAATTTTTTAAATTCCAGGTTGCCAAATTTTTTGTGCAGCGCAAACCACCCGCCAACAGCACCTGGCGTTGTCACAGAAAGAGGGCCTGACTTGTAAGTTTTTCCTGCATTAATCTCGGCCTTGAATTTTTCCAGAGACAAGTCAGCAGGTGATTTCCCACTGGCATTGAGCCCATGTAACTGTTGAGTCTTTTCCTCCCAGACAATGGCAAACAAATCTCCGCCAATACCATTATTTCCAGGATCTGCAAAACCCAAGAAAGCATTGGCTGCAATGGCAGCATCCACAGCACTACCTCCGCTCTTAAGTATTTCTATGGCAATTTGGGTTGCGATAGGATGATTGGTGGCGGCCATTCCATGTTGGGCCAATACTTCAGATCGCGTAGCAAAAGACTTGCCTGAAAGCCTGTCCTGCCCTTTTAGCGGATTGAAAGATATCAAGAGTACAAGTAGAGGAAATATTGCTTTCATAATGATATGGTTTTATTTGGTCAGCGGTAATTAAATGCACAATCAAGGATAGTATTCATTAGTGAACTAAAAACGGTACCCCGAAAAGGCTACTATTTCATCCTAAAATAAGTCTTAAAATTTATTATAACCTTTTTAAGCTATGTAAAATAACGAATTCATCATAGTAAAGCCCTATTTTTATAATTCTAAATTAATTAAATCCATTGCAAATTTCCCGTTTTACGGAACCTATTGCGACCAAACTACGGTTCATCATGAATGACTTTTATCAGGACAATAAACAGTTTGAAGGACAAGACCAGTAACCACTGGTTGGTATTGGGGATTTTGCTGGTGTCATTTAATCTAAGGCCATCCATTACAGCAGTAGGACCCCTAATCCCATTCATCAGGGATGAAATGTCGCTCTCCAACGGCATGGCGGGATTTCTTACTACCCTTCCCTTGCTTAGTTTCGCCGTTTTCTCCCTTTTCTCAGCGGCTATCGGAGACTATTTTGGCAAGGCCAAAGCCATATTTCTAGGTTTACTTGTCTTGGGTATTGGCTCTATGTTGAGGGTATCTGGAGGTCCCTATGTTCTTTTTATTGGCACTGCACTTACTGGCATCGGAATAGTCATCTGCAACGTCTTGCTTATTCCTTTGGTAAAGGCCCGAATGCCTTCCAAAACAGGGGCAGTTACGGGAATGTATAGTACAGGAATGTCATTAATGGCTGCCATTGCAACGGCATTTAGTGTACCCCTGGCCATTGACCTTGGCTGGGGATGGAGAGGTTCACTACTTTTTTGGACTTCTTTGCTTTTTGCAGCACTTATCGCATGGTGGCCACAGCTAAAACTTAGCCCTAAACCGAAGGTAAAACCTGAAAAAACCGGAAAGTCAGTTTGGCGTTCCAGACTGGCCTGGCAAGTGACCATGTTTATGGGCATCCAATCTTTTTTATTTTTCACCTTGGTCACCTGGCTTCCTGACATGATGATCGAAAGGGGATTGTCTCCCGTTGAAGCTGGATTAACAGCATCCTTGATGCAGGTGGTAGGATTGACAGGCACCTTCGTTGCACCATTTATTGCTGTCAAATACCAAAAACAATCCATTTTTAATATGTCTATCGGCATCCTCTATATTATAGGGTTTACCAGTTTATTTATCCCTGTCTTGTGGTTAAATATATTTAGCATTGGACTTGTAGGCCTTGGAATGGGAGCAAGTATAAGCCTTGCTTATACCCTTATCACCCTTCGGACCAAGGGGGACAATTATACCTCAGCCTTGTCTGGGATGGCGCAATCTGCTGGCTATTTTCTGGCTGCTTTTGGCCCCATGTTATTTGGCATCGCCTTCGATATTTGGCAGGATTGGGACCTATTGATTTACCTCATGATTTTGGCTTCCTGTATGTTTACCTATTTCGGGTATTTTGCGGGTAAAAACAAAACAGTTTAGTCCACATACTTTGTGAATTGGATTAATCCAACAGGACTTAAAATAATGGAAGTCACCTAATTTAACTCCTTACCCCTATCCTTTACCCTTCAAAGAGAACAAGAGTAACCAGGAGGTTCTAAAAAGATCTTATTAGTTTGTGAATTGCTTATTGTATATTTTTGATGAAATGATATAAATTGGTTTTGTTTTCCTATTTTTGCAGATTGTAACCAAAGACAAATAGCATGCAGGAATTTTTTGAATCTATTGGCATCAGTGCCCCAGTATTTGATTACCTGGTGATGCCACTTTTAATCTTTTTAGCCAGGGTAGTAGATGTTTCTATAAATACCCTGAGGATTATGTTTGTCTTAAATGGCAAAAAAACCATCGCTCCTATACTCGGGTTTTTTGAAGCACTTATCTGGTTATTGGCCATAGGACAGATTTTCCAAAACATCAGCAATCCCATGTCTTATATCGCATATGCTGGTGGGTTTGCCATGGGCAATTATGTAGGCATGGTAATAGAGGAGCAACTTGCCTTGGGTAGAGTACTTGTAAGGGTAATTACCCCTGAGCCTTTGCCTGAGCTAGTAGAATACATGAAAGAAAAGGGCTATCGCTTTACTTCTGTAGGTGCAGAAGGGCGTTACGGGAAGGTGATTTTAATGTTTACGGTCATTAAGAGGGAAATGCTTAAAAGCTTTATTAGCAAATTAAAAGAAAGTCACGAAAAGGCTTTCTACACCATTGAGAGTGTGAAGCGTATTTCAGAGGACGACTTGAACCTTATGGAAGAAAAGCCAAGATTTGCTTCCCGATTAAAAAGTATGATAAGAAAGTAACTGATTTTACTTCTCAAATTTTACTTCTCCAAGGTTCCGCATGTTCCTTAAAATCCAGCTTTGCCGATTTCGAATATAATTCGTTGGTTTATCTGGCCGCCATCTTATCGGATTTGGAAGAACTGCTGCAATCAGAGCAGCCTCTTGTCTGTTCAATTCAGAAGCTGGTTTTTTGAAATAATATTGAGCAGCCGCCTCCGCACCATAGATTCCATCCCCCATTTCTATCACATTCAGGTAGACTTCGAGTATCCTTTCTTTGCCCCACAAAAACTCAATTAAAACGGTAAAATAGGCCTCTAATCCTTTTCTAACAAAATTTCTTCCAGGCCACAAGAAGACGTTCTTGGCCGTTTGATTGGAAATAGTACTCCCTCCTTTTAATTGCTTTCCTGACTTATTACCCTTAAAGGCATTTTCTATGGCCTCCCAATCAAAACCTCCATGACTTAAAAACTTTTGGTCTTCTGAGGCAATTACCGCCAAGTATAAGTGAGGGGATATTTTTTCAATAGGCTCCCAATCCTTTTTTAAAACCAGGCTTTTCTCATTCGAAAAAACCTGTTCTACAGTTCTAATCCCCATTAAAGGCGTGAAATAAACTGGAAAAATACTGAGCAACACTACCATTACTATAGATGCTACGAACATAGCAAGCAGCGCTTTACCTAACCATGAAATAATCTTCTTCAAAGGATGTGTTTTTAAAAACCCAACGCGAATTAACTTAAAAAAATTCCTAATAGATAGTAGCGCTTAATCAATAGCGCTCGGAAAAAAGCTAGCCAATTGAGTGCTGAAATTACTATAAAGGTATGTCATTTCACTTTTATTGAACGAAGCTAACTTGCTTCCTCCTTTAAAAGGATTCAACTGCATTATTGTAATTTCAGCACTTCTATTACGTATCAAAAACAAGCCATTAAAAAGTCTTTGCTGACTTATCCAATACGGCTCAATCTTATTCAGGATATTGAGACAAGTCCAACACTTCATCATCCAAGTAATGAGGATACATTGTTTTATGTATCTTTTTTACTTCAGCAATAATGGCTTCTCTGAACCCCTCAATATTGGTTCCATTCTCAGCCGCCATAAATACAGGGTTTATGGCTGATTTTTTAACATAACTTTCTTCCAGCTTGTCAAAATCAATAAAATTAGCCTGCTCTACCTCGAATTCTGACATCTCCATCAATTTGTCCTCTGAAGGCATCTTAGGCGCAATGTCAATTTTGTTGAAAACCATGATCACAGGCTTATCACCTGCACCCATTTCACTTAATGTTTGGTTGACCACTGTAACCTGATCTTCAAACCCTGGATGCGCAATGTCAACCACATGAACCAAGAGATCCGCCTCCTCTATTTCGGAAAGGGTAGATTTGAAAGATTCAATGAGGTGGGTAGGGAGTTTTCTAATAAATCCTACCGTATCAGAAATCAAAAACGGAACATTTTCCAGCACTACTTTTCTAACCGTAGAATCTACCGTAGCAAATAGTTTGTTCTCTGCAAGGATATTCTCTTTTGTCAATAGGTTCATGAGGGTACTTTTACCAACATTGGTATAACCAACCAATGCTACCCTTACGATGCCTTCCCTACTCTTCCTTTGAGTTTGACCTTGCTGCTCAATTTTCTTGAGTTTTTCCTTAAGGATGTCAATTTTTCTTCTGATATCTCGCTTATCTGTTTCTATCTCTTTTTCACCAGCTCCACCACGAGTAGCAGTACCCCCTCTCTGGCGTTCAAGGTGAGTCCACATTCTTGTTAGCCTTGGAAGAAGGTATTGAAAACGTGCCAATTCCACCTGGGTTTTTGCCTGGGCTGACTGGGCCCTATTTAGGAATATATCCAAGATCAACATGGATCTATCGTAAACCTTAATCTTCAACTCATTCTCCAGGACCTTTACTTGAGAAGGGCTTAGGTCTTCATCAAAGATTACCATGTCTACTTCAAAGTGATCTATATAGGATTTTATATCCTCAAGTTTACCTGAGCCTACAAAAGTCCTGGTGTCTGGTTTATCCATACCTTGGGTAAACCGATGAACAGCTTTCGCTCCCAATGTTTCTGTCAGAAACGCCAGCTCATCCAAATGTTCGTGCACCAAGGCCTCAGTCTCATTTTGGTGGATAAGTGCCACCAAAACAGCAGTCTCTTCTTTTGGAGAATTATCTACTAATTTTGCTAATTTTCTACTGTGTTTACTCATTCAGAAAGTTTAATTCAATCTCTTTAATACAAGAATTTACAACGTATTGCTATACCAATAGATTCACTATCAGTCAAATTAAATGCCACATTTTGTGGACTTTCTTTATTAAAATAGCTTATTGTCAACATCTTTAAACTGTAACTTCAAAAATTCGTCTTAAATTTATATATCTTCATAAGATATTTAGCAAATTACACCATTTTTAAAGAAATAAATCCAAAGGTATGGAAATCAGGGAAACGCCTATTAAAGATGTATATGAAATCTACCCAAAAGTATTTAAAGATGCAAGGGGTTATTTTTTGGAAAGTTACCGCGAAGATAGTTTTAAAAACAAAGGAATGAACACGTCTTGGGTACAAGACAATCAGTCTTATTCAGAAGCTGGTATAGTAAGGGGGCTGCATTTTCAAAGGGGGAAACATGCCCAGGCAAAGCTTGTCAGGGTAATAAGTGGCAAGGTTTTGGATGTTTGCGTTGACCTAAGAAAAGGGTCGGCCACCTATGGTAAATTCCATTCAGTTGTATTGGATGAAAAACTTCAAAACATGCTCTATGTACCGACTGGATTTGCGCATGGCTTCGCCGTTTGGGAGGAAGCAGTTTTTACTTACAAATGTTCAAACCTATACAATAAAGAAAGTGAAGGTGGAATTATTTGGAATGATAATGAGTTAAACATTGATTGGGGAGTGGAAGAACCACTTCTGTCTGAAAAAGACCAGCTTTGGCCTGACCTTAAAACATTCACCGAAATAAGTAAAGGAGGACTTTAATGTCTATCATTAAACTATTCAGAAAACTAAAGCGCTCACCTAATGTACAGCACCTTGACCTGAGTTGGGTAGGTACTGACATGCACAGTCATTTGATTCCTGGCATTGACGATGGTGCCCAAAAAATGGAGGAATCCATTGCCTTAATTACCAGACTTTCGGGTTATGGATTAAAGAAGCTTATCATTACCCCGCACATTATGAGTGAGTTTTTTAAAAACACTCCAGAAATCATAAACGCCGGTTTAGAGAAGCTTAAAATAGCGGTAGAAGAAGCCGGAATTGATATAGAATTGGAAGCCGCAGCAGAATATTACCTGGATGAAATATTCTATGAAAAAGTAGAAAACAATGAACCTATCCTTTCATTTGGCACCAATAAAATGGTGCTTGTGGAAACAGGTTTTATGAGCAAGCCACACATTCTTTTGGAAACATTCTTCAAAATGGAAATGTTAGGTTATCAGCCTGTATTTGCGCACCCAGAAAGGTACATCTACTTGCATCAAGAACTTGAAACTCTTGAGGCCCTGGTTGATAGAAACATTCCTTTTCAGCTTAACTTGCTTTCTCTTACTGGTTACTATTCTAAAGGAGTAAAAAAGTTTGCTGAAAAATTAATTGACAAGGATTTAATAAAATTGGTTGGGACAGATTGTCACAATGAAAAATACCTTGATGCGATGGAAAGATTGCCACATAGTAAATACTTTGACAAATTGCAGGAATTGGATTTGTGGAATAAAAATTTATAACAAAAACCTGTAAGCGTTATTGCGTGTGAAAAAAATATTGATTACCGGCATTACCGGACTTTTGGGAAGCTATTTAGCAAAAAGCTATGCTGGTAAGGCAATTATATCAGGCCTCAAAAGACCAAAAAGCAGCACAGCACTTCTCGGTAATTTGTCTTCTCAAATCAAATGGTTTGAAGGCGAGATCACAGATGTGGAGTTGCTTATAGAAGCTTGTAAAGAGCAAGACATGGTAATTCATGCTGCAGGCATGGTTTCATTTGATGAATCTAAAAAAGAAGCCTTGCTTCAAACCAATACGCAAGGGACTGCCTGTCTGGTCAATGCCATGCTCACTACTAATTGCAAAAAACTCGTTTTTATTAGTTCTGTAGCAGCTCTTGGCCGTGACGCTATTCCCCGTATCAACGAAAATCAAAAATGGGTCAATTCGCCCCTCAATACTCCCTACGCCATATCCAAACATCTTGCTGAACTTGAAGTTTGGAGAGGTGCCCAGGAAGGTCTTGAGGTAATGGTTTTTAATCCATCCATCCTTCTGGCCAAGGTAAGTGACGAAAGAAGCAGCAGCCAGATTTACAGGTATGTTTTAGAAGGTAACAGGTATTACCCTATAGGCGACGTTAATTATATTGACATCAGAGATGCTGTATCACTCATAACCACGACTATAGCCTCAGCATCCTGGGGAAACCGATATATTATAAGTAAGGAAGCCATTTCTTATGAAAAATTCTTTACTGAAATGGCCTTGGAATTTAAATTAAAACCTCCCAAAAAACCGTTGAACAACCTGGTGGCCAAGATGGTAATCAATTGGTCAATGCTATACAATTATTTTGCTAAAAATAAAATACCCGTTACCCGGCAAACGATTCAATCAGCACAGACCAAAATAGAATATGACAACACTAAAATTAACGAATTAACAAAGTATACCTATACGTCTTTAAGGGACACATTTAAATGGGCTAAATCCATAAATTAGTAAAAATCAGGACCCCGTTAAATAACCATAAATACTTAAGTGGATAACACTTCAAAAAGAAAATATTTGGTATCTTAAGTTTAAATTATAGATCAAACCTATGACAGGAGATTTTGATAATCAATCAGATCAAGAGAAAGAATTGGTTAAGAGGTTTGAAAACTCACTTAGCGCAAACCTTGACTTGTTTTTCGGAGAGGAAGAATTAGAGGATATCATTCGATATTACCACGAACATTTTAAATATAGAAAAGCATTAAAGACGAGCCAATTGGCGATATTAAAATTCCCTTTTTCTATAGAAATCAAATTATTGATGGCTCAATCTTTGATTTTTTTAGATGACGTGGAAGAAGGTTTGGAAATTCTTGAAAACCTAAATAATATCTCTCCAAACAATGAAGACATCATACTGACACTGGCAAATGCCATGTCTATTCTTGATCAAAATGCTGATGCTATTCAGTTACTTCACGGTTTCATGCCACTGGCAGAAGACAAGGCAGAGGTTTTTTATCTTTTAGGTAATTTTTACAGAATTGAAAACAAGAATAAAGAGGCTATAGACTGCCTTAAAGAAGCCGTAAAACTCAAAATCAACCACGAAGATGCATTGTTTCAGTTGGCAATGCTGACAGATGAAGAAGGTTCCTTTGATGAAATTTTGGCTTTCTATCAAGAGTTCATTGACCATGATCCTTATAATGCCAACGCTTGGTACAATTTAGGCGTTGTTCATAACCGCCTGGGGAATTTTGAAGATGCCATTGAGGCCTACGAGTACACCCTTCTGATAGACGATACCTTTGCTTCGGCTTACTTTAACCTGGGCAATGCCCTCATGAATACCAACCAGTATGAAAAAGCGCTGGAAGCCTATCAAAACACCATAAATTGTGAAGGGAGCAACGCTGAAAATTGTTGCTACCTGGCAGCTTCTTATGAAAAGCTAGATCAGATTGATATGGCTTTTAAGTATTTTAAAAAGTCAGCGAAGTTAGACACCGAATACGATGATGCATGGTTTGGACTAGGGATGTGCATGGCCAAAAAGAAAAAATATTTTGAGGCCATTCATTATTTCAAAAAAGCCATTAAGCTTACGGCAGAGAATGCTACCTATTGGGTAGGTCTTGCTGATGCTGAATACGAATTGGGAAATCTTCAATCAAGTTCCGAAGCTTATGAGGAGGCTATTAATCTGGAACCGGGTATTTTAGAAACCTATGTCAACTTGTCTTTGATTTACTTTGACCAGAATCGATTTGAAGAAGCCGAGGATGTAATTAAAGAAGGATTAGAAGAGTTGCCTGAAGAAGCATCTTTGTATTATCGACTGGTAGTATACTTGATTAAGACAGGTAAATACAAAGAAGCCTTTTCAATTTTGGAAAATGCATTAACTTTGGACTTTGAAAAACACGTCCTCCTTTATGAGTTGATGCCAGAACTGGAACAACAGAAGGCAATTTACAAAATAATTAACCAGTATAGAGAGGGTTCTAAAGAATAGAAGCTCTTATTTATCTATTTATCAAAATTATATTGAATGAATTACATCCTAAATAGCATCCCATTCAGAACGCAAAAGCCTAGAAATACCGGATATACCATGGCGATGGATAAGGGTTTAAGTCTAAGAGAGGTGGAAGATTTCCTAGAATCGAACGGAGATTACGTAGATATCGTAAAATTAGGATGGGCCACTTCCTATGTCACAAGCAAGCTCCAAGAAAAAATTGACATCTACCGCTCTGCAGGAATACCCGTTTACTTTGGTGGAACATTATTTGAAGCCTTTATCGTAAGGAATCAATTTGATGATTACAGAAGACTTTTGGATAAATACAAGCTTTCATTTGTAGAGGTTTCTGATGGTTCCATCACATTGGATCATGACGAGAAATGCGAATACATTAGTACGCTGGCAAAAGAAGTCACGGTTCTTTCAGAAGTTGGTTCTAAAGATGCTGCTAAAATCATTCCTCCTTACAAGTGGATTGATCAGATGCAAAAAGAATTAAGTGCTGGCGCGTGGAAAGTAATCGGGGAAGCCAGGGAAGGTGGTACCGTTGGTCTTTTCAGGGATTCAGGAGAAGTAAGGCAAGGTCTTGTAGAGGAAATTTTGACCCAGATTCCAGAAGAAAAAATAATTTGGGAGGCCCCACAAAAAGAACAGCAGGTCTGGTTTATTAAACTAATAGGGACAAATGTTAACCTAGGAAATATCGCACCTAACGAAATTATTCCTTTGGAAACATTAAGGCTTGGACTAAGAGGAGATACTTTCGATTTCTTTTTAGATAAATAAATTTCAAATCTCTTTAGTTAAAAGTCCAACCAATGAATAAGTTTAGTGAGAAGGCATTGCTTTTTTTAAAAGGCATGGGTATGGGAAGTGCTGACATTGTCCCCGGGGTTTCAGGGGGATCTATTGCTCTGGTAACAAAAATCTATGAAGAGCTCCTGGCGAGCATCAATTCATTTGACCTTGCAGCGCTAAAACTCCTCACTAAACTTGACATTGTCGCTTTCTGGAAACATGTAAATGCAAGCTTTTTACTGACCTTATTTCTAGGAATTCTTACAAGTATTTTTGCTTTCTCGAAAGCCATAACGTTTTTCATAGAAAAGTATCCTATTCCGCTGTGGTCGTTCTTCTGCGGGCTGATACTTATTAGTGCGATCATCATTTTAAGGGACATCAAACGCTGGAATTTAATTGCCATTCTGATGTTCCCAATAGGGGTAATCATAGCTTATTTTATTACAGAGCTACCCATGATTTCTTCCCCAAATAACATTTGGTTTACTTTCATTTCCGGATCCATTGCCATTTGTGCCATGATCCTGCCTGGAATATCAGGTAGCTTCTTATTACTTATTCTGGGCAAATACGAATACATCCTCAATGCTGTCAATGAAAAAGACTTCGCTGTTTTGGCTGTATTTGCTTTGGGTTGCATTACAGGTTTACTGCTATTCAGCAGAGTGATTTCCTGGTTCTTGAAAAACTACCATGCCATTACATTGTCTTTTTTATCAGGTTTCATGATAGGCTCTATCAATAAAATCTGGCCATGGAAGAAGATACTCAGCTATAGAATGTCAAGCTCAGGTACTCAAAAACCCTTTTTGACAGAGAATATTTTACCACATGTTTATTTTTCCGAGACAGGCCAAGAACCTGCTTTTTTGATTGCCATTATGGCATTCTTAATTGGAGTAATCCTCGTAGTTGGCCTTGAAAGAATTGCATATAATTTTAGAAAAGAATGAGAAAATTTGGCTTAATAGGTTACCCATTAACACATTCCTTTTCAAAAAAATATTTTTCAGATAAATTCACCCGGGAGGGAAAAAATGATTGTCTATACGACCTTTACGAAATCGCCAATATTACGGATTTGCCCAGTATTATTGACGCTCAAAAGGAGTTAATAGGCATCAATGTAACGATCCCTTATAAGGAACAAGTCATCCCCTATTTGGACAACCTTGACCCAGCATGTGCTGCTATAGGAGCGGTGAACTGCATCAAACTAACCCCTCAAGGTTTGGTGGGCTACAACACCGATTATTATGGCTTTAAAACCTCTTTAAGCAATTGGTTGGGAGCAGAAAAACCTAAAGCACTAATTTTAGGTACAGGTGGCGCTTCCAAAGCCGTTTGCCAAGCATTGGATGACCTGAATATCCCTTTCCTAAAAGTTTCTCGAAATCCTGATCCTTCATCCAAAAACACAATTAGTTACGAAGCTGTAAAAGCGTCTCCTGATTACCTATCAGAATACCCTCTTATCATAAACACCACTCCTTTGGGTACTTTCCCCAATGTTTCAGCCATGCCTGACCTGCCTGTATCGAAGCTTAATAAAAACAATTGGTATTATGACCTGGTCTATAATCCTACAGAAACGGCCATGATGACTGCTGCTGAAAAGATGGGTGCCAAAACAAAAAATGGAATAGAAATGCTCCATTTACAGGCAGAGGCTGCCTGGGAAATCTGGAACAGATAAAGTAACTAAAGAAGCGCCTTTTCTTAAGGTAACCACCTCCTGTTGAGACAAAAAAGAAACCTACAGACATAGGCTTGTAGGTTTCTTTTTTACCGCTTTTTGAATACTCGATTAAGAAGGATCCAAAATATTTTTGATTCTCTCCAAACTGTCCTCCAGATGAATCTTACTCATGGTATCTGAAGTCCCAGGCAGAGCCCGTAATATTTCTCCTTGAATTACATTTAATGAAGCCCTTGACACAGCACGAATATCAGACTGAGAAGCATTAATTGAGGAAGCTGATCTTCCGCTAGCATCCTTAGTCATCAGCTCTTCAAGTTTTTCTATATGTGCTCGCTGTAGGCTCCTTCTACTAACGTCTATGGCCTCACCTGTGTTGAGCTCTAGCCAAATTCCATTTCTCAAGTCCGTCATCAATTGTAGTAAGCTGTATGCTTGGGAACCATTAAAGGCTTCATTTTCAATCACCCTTCCTAATCTTCCCCATTCCAAAATTGCGTTTAATGTCCCTACTTGTATTTTTCTGACCCTGTCAAGCACCCCAATATCTTGAATTTTGTTGGTAATATTGTTGTCTATGAGCCAGTCCTGTGTTGTAAAGAGCTCCTTTTGGATAAAATCCATGGCCTCCTTCTGTTTTGCCTTGTCTACGTGCGTATAAACATTTTCGTTCTGACCGATGGCTTTATAAACCTCATATACACCTCCAATATTGGTCTTTACATGCCCCATGTACCGATTGTATTGAGTTAAAACCTGTACATAAAGCTCACTAAGATCTTCATAATCCTTATAGGGCTTGTCCAATTCACCAGTCCATTCGATTAAGTTTGGTAGGATACGTTTTAGGTTTCGGATGCCATAAGCAGAGGCCTTAATTGCATCATCACCTAAATCCTCGCTTTGCCCACTAGGGTCATAAGCATTGCCCTGTCTTCCGTAACGGTAAATGGGATCTCCATTCTTGGCCACTATCCAGGAATCTAAAATCTCTTGCTCCTCTTCCGGCGTTTCGGCTTCAAGAATTGGCCTATATCCCCAAGAAATAGCAAACTTATCATAAGGCCCCACCTCGGGAAACAAGTGTACCCCCTCGTCTTCTGGCTGAGCAACATAATTGAAACGTGCATAATCCATCAATGATGGGGCGGTACCATACTTTGCTGTAAAAGTAGCCGAACGCAAGGAATCCACAGGATAGGCGAAGGAAGAAGCAAAGTTATGTGGTAAGCCAAGGGTGTGTCCAACTTCATGTGAAGAAACAAATCGGATCAACCTTCCCATCACTTCATCCTCAAATTGCATCATTCTGGACTCCGGATTGATTGCTGCTGTTTGCACAAAAAACCAGTTGCGCAAGAGGTTCATCACGTTGTGATACCAACCTATATCAGATTCTATAATCTCACCAGAACGAGGGTCTGAGACATGTGGCCCATAGGCATTTTGAATATCTGAGGCGAAATACCTGATCACAGAATACCTGGCATCCTCCGGATTCCAATCAGGATCTTCCTCTGGACTTGGGGCTTCTTTTGCGGTGATGGCATTTTTAAATCCCGCTTCTTCAAAAGCCGCATTCCAATCCTCCACGCCCGCTATTAGGTAAGGTACCCATTGAGAAGGAGTAGCCGGATCTATATAATAGATGATTTGTTTCTTGGGTTCTACCAATTCACCTGCTTTGAATTTTTCTAGGTCTTCTTCCTTTACCTCTAGTCTCCAGCGGTCCAGGAAGGTTCTTTTGCTTGCTTTATGCGCATCCAATCCATAGTCTGTTACGCGAGTATTGAACCATCCAACCCTACGATCTGCTAACCTTTGTTTCATAGGCTCTTCAGGAAGCATTACCATGCTGCTGTTCATTTCTAAGGTAATGAGCCCCGTAGCACCATTTGAGGGCGCTTCAGACGCCGCATAGGTCAGCACATACCTGGCTTCAATATTAGTAGGATAAGGGGTAATTCTTTCAATATAAGACCTGTCCGTATCCAAACGAGTTACCTTATACCCTTTTCTTCGGCTTTGTTGTAAGCCCAAGGCCTGTACATCCTTGGAGAAAAGATCAGAAACTTCTATCAACCAACCTTTTCCATCCTTGCCTTTTGCTTCGATGTCGAATCGGTACAAAATAGGTTCCAAATTGGAGTTTTTTACTGCCTGATAAATGGGGAGAGAGTCTGCGGCTGTGTTGGCATAGGAAACTACTTTTAGCAAAATGTTCTTGTCCTTCTTTTCCCATCGAAGCATTTGGGTATTGGTCCGCTCTCCTCCATACCCTATGCCGTTGGCAGTCTTAGCGATAGTGGTAACCATGAGCATTTCCTTATCAAGCATTGCTTCAGGAATTTCGTAATAGTACTTTTCATCGACCTTGTGAACAGTAAACAGGCCTGATTTGGTCTCGGTACTGTCTTTAATTATGTCTTCATAGGATTTCAATCCATCCTTGTTCTTCACAGGCTTTTTTTCCGGCTCTTTGACTTCTTGCTCGTCCTTTTTTTTCTTTCTTCGCTGAGCTTCTGCCAAATCCGAAGAAATTAGATTCAGGCTAAAACTTACTAACAGCAAAATCAAAATCCTTGCTTTTGACTTTAACATATGGGTTTATTTAATTAAGTTAAGAATAATAGAAGGTCAAAATTAAAATTTTAATTCGTAAACTTGGTAAAAGCCAGCAGCTAAATCATATAGGCCTAAACCATTGTCCGTTCCCATTGTTAATAAAAACCATGGATAAAAATCAAATTACAATCATTGGAGGAGGGCTTTCCGGACTTGTTTCTGCCTACCTATTGGCAAAGGCGGGTAAAAGTGTTCTTGTGATTGAGAAAAAGAGTTATCCTTTTCACAGGGTCTGTGGCGAATACATTTCCAATGAAGTCAGGGATTTCTTAATCCAAAATGAATTATTCCCTTTCTCACTTGAACCTGCAGAAATCAATACTTTCAGGCTTACTGCCGTCAACGGAGCCATCGCTGAAGTCCCACTGGGTTTGGGTGGATTTGGAATTAGTCGGTACAACTTAGACCACTTCCTATACCAAAAATGTCAAAATATCGGGGTGAAATTTCTATTGAAAACCCAGGCAGCTACGATAGATTACGAGCCAGGCCGGATGGTATTTGAAGTAACTACCAATGAGGGTCACTTACTGACTTCCCCAATCGTTTTGGCCGCTTATGGGAAAAGGTCCAAAATAGACAAATACCTTAACCGAAGTTATTTGAAGCATAGAAGCCCTTATGTAGGCATTAAATACCATATTAAAATAGCGCATGAAGAAAATATGGTGGCCTTGCACAATTATAATGGAGGCTACCTGGGCATCAATAAAATCGAGAATGGCCAATTTAACCTTTGCTACTTGGGCAGTAGAGCGCAACTAAAAGCTGCGGGAAATATCCAAAGCATGGAAGAGCAATACTTGTTTAAAAATCCCCACATAAAAGAGCTCTACAACCAGGCAGAATTTCTCTGGGAAAAGCCTGAAGTAATCAATGAGATCAGTTTCGCCACCAAGTCTCCGGTAGAAAACCAGGTGCTGATGATTGGAGACGCAGCCGGAATGATTACTCCTTTATGTGGCAATGGCATGGCCATCGCTATACATACGGGTAAGCTCGCCACTGATGCCATACTCAAGCATAGAAAATTAGAAATGATTCAAAAAGAATATACCAAAGCGTGGAACCAGTATTTTTACAGTCGATTGCGAACTGGAAGAGCCGTACAAAGGCTTTTCGGTGCCCCTATTGTGTCAAACGTTGCTGTGAATTTGATCAAAAAATCTCCCTACTTGGCAAAAAAACTCATCCTTCAAACCCATGGACAACCCATAAAATAAAAATGCTCCCAAGCCTAAGCCAAGGAGCATTTTCAATAAAATTTGAATATTAAAGGTTATTTAGAAGGTTCACTATGGTGGTGCTATGACTAAGTCTCCAAATAACCAGATTTTTTGGTGATTACGCCACTCCCTGAGAAAGGTCAGGACAGGCACTACCCCTGACTATAATTAGGGCGGGGAAATCCTATTGCATAATTTCATCTAACTCCTACAATTACAAGTTTAAATTAACCGCTTAATATGATTTAAAGGCTTAAGCAACTAGTTACCCTTATCTCTTCCTGTTCATTTTTGGCCCTGAGTGAATTGTAAATCAGGGCAGGCTATGCCCCAAAAACGAACCAAAAAAGTCAAGGCTGTATGTAAATCTTAACGCAAAATGAATACTCACTAGCTAAACAAAAAAAACTCCGCCGAAAAGGCGTCAGACAGTTTTTTTGTTCTTAACGCCATTGAGCATCTATTTTACTAATTTCCATAAGGCCAAATTAAAAAAGGAAATGGCAAAAATCTAAGTTAGCTGTCCTACGTTACTTTTTCCGAGGTCTTAGAATTCCATCTAACGCTATATAGCTAAACGTTAAATTCTGTGTTAATACTGACTGTTAAATTTAATGTATTCCAAAAACCCTGCAGGGGTGAAATATTTATAGACAGGGGCTCACACCCCTGTCTATAAATAACAAGTACATCACGATTTTGGCAACATTGTTGCTTTTTTTCTGCAACAATGCTGACAAAATCTCTCAAGTCGATCACCTTGTATTACATTTTCCCATGTCTTAGAATCCGGGTTGAAAGATCAAAAACGAATCGCTACACCTGCCATAAAGCTTGTTCCTGCCATGGGATAATAATAGTTTTCTGCCACACGTTCCATACCTTGTCCTTCACTGGAAGGAACGAAATAACCAAAAGTGTAACCATTAGGCTCGTAGAGGTTATTAAAGATATTATTGACCTTACCAGTAAACACCATTTCTTTCACAAACCCAGGTTTCCAGGAATAAATAAATCTCAAATCAGAGGTCCAGTAAGCATCTAAGCTCCTTGCTTCTTGCTGCGCATTGTCCAAAAATTGTTGGCCAACATACTTGTTAAGCAAACTGACTTCCAGATTTTTTATTGGCCTGAAGTCTATGATGGCACTTGCTACCATGTCTGGAGAGAAAGCAATGTCTGTATTGGTATAAGTAATGCTTTCCTGACCTGTAAAAGCCCAGTTCTCATCGTACACATCGCTGAACTCAGTATAGGTATCAATCTTGTTTTGACTAAAAGCGATGTTACCTCCCAGCGTAAATTTAGGTGAGAGCACTACAGCACCGTCAAGTTCTATTCCCGCTCTGTAGCTACTGGCTACATTCTCACGAATATACGCCCCTACATCATTCAACTGACCTGTTAGCACCAATTGATCCTTGTATCCCATATAATACAAATTGGCATTGTACTGAAAGTTGGATTGCTTTACCCTTATTCCAGCCTCCACATTATTTAGTTTTTCAGGTCTAGGGATTTCTGATATAGGAGAATCTGTGAAATCACTTCTTACAGGCTCCCTATTGGCCACTGCATAGGAGGCGTAAAGGGTTTTGCCAGTTCCGGTTTCGTAGGATAAGCCAAGTTTAGGATTGAAGAAAGTATAGGATTGATTGCCACTAACATTTCTTTGATCGCTATTTTTGCCATCGAAAGAATAGTCAATGCCTCTTACCTGCAGGTCTGCAAACAAATACAACCTTTCCTTCACCTCGTAGGTGGCTTTTAGGTACACATTCCTATCATCTTTTACAGCAACATTGTTGTAATACCTGTCTCTGATATTGTTATTCCCGGTGACTCCCATCCAGATAATTTCACCAAAATGGTCTCCATCGTACCTGTTGGCTCCTCCCCCCAGAATTGCATCTAATCTTCCGTCAGTTGACACGTAATTTAGGGAAAATACAGCACCATAAAAGTCATTGTCCAACCACCTTCTGCGAATAATATCGGTACTGTTGATTACCTGATCACCTATTTGAACAGGTTCAAATCCATAATCCTCTAAGTCATCGTCGCCTCTAAACTGTTCATAATACCCTTGTCCAGCAGTGTAATGTAAGGCAAAATTGGCTTTCAAATTGTCTGATAATGTGCCAGCATAGATGAACTGATAATGGTTTTGTTGGTAATTATCCGTTTCGTTCTCATAGGTATAGCCATTGTAGGTCCGATCGGATTCAAGTAGGTTTTCGGGCACTCCATTCCAAGCTTGATAAGTTTGTTCCGAGCCGGCAAAAATATTTACCTTAAACACATGATTTTCTCCATAATAGCCCCCAGACACAAAGTACGATTTCAGGTCTGAAAAAGCCCTGTCTATATAGCCATCAGAAGTGACTTGAGATAGCCTTGCGTCTACAGCCCATTTATCATTGATCAATCCTGTTCCAGCTTTTATGGTATGCTTTCTTGTGTTGAAAGAGCCATAGGAATTGTCCGTTTCCGCGTAAGCATCTTCTTTTTTGGTGTCGGTCTGAATGTTGAGGCTGGCACCAAAGGTAGCAGCCCCGTTGGTAGAAGTACCCACACCACGTTGGATCTGGATATTGTCCACTGAGGAGGCAAAATCAGGCATATTCACCCAGAAAACACCATGCGATTCGGCGTCATTGAGCGGAATACCATTTACAGTGACATTGATCCTCGTCTGATCTGTCCCTCTGATTCTCATACCTGTGTAGCCCACACCTGTTCCCGCATCAGAGTGGGTCACAATAGAAGGCGTATAATTGAGTAAAAGAGGGAGGTCTTGACCAAGGTTGTCTTTACCAATCACCTCTTTACCGATCACTTGAAAAGTAGTAGGAGTGGTTTCTGAAGCCCTTGTTCCTGAAACAATAAATTCTTCAGTGGTAAAGGTCGTACCATTAAGTCCAATTAGTAAATCTTCTTGTTGAGGAAGTGCTACTGATATCGTTTTAGACGAATAACCTACAAAAGAAATGCGAACAGTGGTCTTTTTTTGATTTAGATTATTCAAAAGAAATGCTCCATTTTGGTCACTTACAGTGCCTTTATCGGTTCCTTCTATGTATATGGTAGCACCTGGAAGAGGCATATCATTTTCAGCATCCTTTACAATCCCACGGATACTATTTTGGGCAATAGACAATTGGCACAGCAATATAAATACTGCCGATAAACAAATACGAATCATTTAAATAAATTTTTCTGGTTAAACATAGCAGAAATGAGGGGACAATTCTACTTTAGTTGTTTACCCAATAGCATTACGTACGATTAGCTATTTCACATTTCCCTTCGCCGGCATTATCCGGATCAGGTGATATGGGTATGATCTCAGCCCGTTATATTAAGGCACCCCTAATGATCTTGCCACAAATGTAGCTGGTATTATTTAAAATGACAAACTTTGGCCTTTACTCTTAAGCGTTGCCCAACACCTTCAAATGGCGGAAATGGGAAATAAAAGCCCTTCTTAATTGTCTATGTTCAAGGTATTGAATATTATAATCCTTGCAGGTTTGCTTGATAATTTTGCTTAGGGCAGGATAATGAATATGCGAAACTTTGGGGAATAAGTGGTGCTCAATCTGAAAATTCAAGCCTCCTAAAAACCAAGTAAGGGTTTTGTAACCAGTAGCAAAATTGGCAGTCGTTCTGATCTGATGAATCATCCATTCATCTTCCAAACAATTGGATACAGCCTCAGGAACAGGGAAGGCAGTTTCTTCTAAGCTGTGTGCCAATTGGAATACAAGTGTTAGTACAAGTCCTGCAAAAAGGCCATACACAAGAAAGCCTATTAACCATGGAACCCAACCAACCATGTAAATTGGAATGGCAACAAAAAGCACCAAGTGAAGTGCCTTAAAACCCCAGAAACTGATATGATCAGAAAGTTTCATTTTTTGAATAGGCACTATTCCTACTTTTCCAGTTACGTATTTTTTATAATCCGTGAAAAACACCCAGTAGAGATACAATAGGGAGTAAGTGAAAATAAAATAATAATGTTGAAACTGGTGGATTTTGAATTTCTTTTGACTTGGAGACAGGCGTAAAAATGGCCTTGCGTTCAAGTCATCATCTACGCCATCTACGTTTGTAAAAGAGTGGTGCACAACATTGTGCTTTGTTTTCCACATGAAAACATTCGCTCCCAGAAAATTAATAGACATTCCTGCGAGGGTGTTGACCCAAGGACGGTCGCTAAAACTCCCATGAGCACCATCATGCATTACATTAAAGCCAATAAAGGCGGTTAATGCACCTAAAATTAAGCATTCAAACAACCCTAAAATCCAATGTGGAGTAAAAAACACAAGGTGGATGTACAGCAATAGAAATGAGGCCAAAATTATTCCTGCTTTAATAAATAGTTGCGAATTTCCTGAACGAGCAATATTTTGAGCTTTAAAATATTCGCTCACCCTTGATTTCACAACTTGATTGAAATTGATTTTAGGTCTAGAGAATTTAGGCGTCGCCATATATTAATTATAAGTAAATGATTTAGGATAATAGTACTTGGCCAAAGTAAAGTTAGGGAAAAATGATTGGGGGATGCCCATGAAAGGTACCAATTTAATTTGACATTTTCAATTCAAACGAAAGTGTATTGATCAAATGGATCATGTCTGTTTTGATATATTCGATGATAGGAGCCAGGGAATCATTTTTAACAGCTGTCTGAAAATACAACGCTCCTCTGAGAAAATGTTGTGTAGAATCAGTAACAAAAAATTGAAACTGGGTAGGCACATCTCCACTTAACTCTGAGACAAAGCCTGTGTATCCCTTGGGTGTCAGCAACACCGCTTCATCGATACCATAAGCCTTTACCTGATGCTTAAAGGTAAGGCTCATCGCATCATCCAAATAGGTTTTAAACAATGCCTTGTCCCCTTTGATGGCCTTATAGGTCAAGTGGACCCTTGCATCAAAATCGGTATAATGGACGTTGACCCAGGTTTTTTCCTGCAGGTTAAAAGAGTCCCGTTCAATTTTTGCGTGAACGGAATAATCGAAATTATAAGGCATTTCCTTATCTAAAGAAACAAAATCCCGCATTGGCAAATCAATGCGGTTGTAACCTTTGGGTTTGGGAAGGTAGTCCTCACTACAAGCCCCAATCAAAAGCATCGTCAACCAACAAAAGGCCAAAGCAGGATTTTGAAATTGTTTTTTTAGAAAAACCATTATTCTTTCACCCAAGTCACTTTATCTGAAATTGGTGTTCTCTTTCCCTCTGGCCATTTGTCTGATGCAGCCTTGGCAACAAAGAAAAAGCCCATCAATAGGTCTTCCTCGGCTAAGCCAAAGAAAGTTTTGGCTTCCGGCCAAAAAGTAGGTGCCCCTGTACTCCAATAAGCCGCCAATCCTCTGGCACTAGCTGTAAGGTACATGTTTTGAACCGCCATGGCTACAGCCGCTATTTCCTCCATTTCAGGAAGATTGGCACGCAAGTCCCTTTTCATACCTATGGCTATAACGTGAGAGGCTTTTAAAGGACTTTCTTTCAATTTGTTATAAACAGCCTCCTTAAAAATACCTGTCTTTTCACTTCGCTCTTTGTACAAGTTCGACTGATAATCAGCCAATGTTTTCAAGCCTTCACCTGAAAACACTGTGAAACACCAGGGCTCCGTTAGCTTATGCGTAGGTGCCCAGTTGGCATTTTCCAAAAGCTCTTTAATAATACTCTCGTCTATAGGATCATTTTCCTTAAACTGAGCAACAAATTGAGACCTTCTATTCCTAATGATTTTATTGACTTCTTCTATATTGAATACTGGCTTATTGTTCATATTTGATTTATTTTTTACCACTAATATTTTAGACCAACCTTTATTCCTCCGTAAAAGTTTCTTGTGGCTGCAGGTTGGAAATACCTTCCTCCAA
The DNA here is from genome assembly GCF_963977555.1 of uncultured Cyclobacterium sp. GTDB lineage: Bacteria > Bacteroidota > Bacteroidia > Cytophagales > Cyclobacteriaceae > Cyclobacterium. The sequence goes on from NZ_CAXBPD010000021.1 coordinate 77,575, forward strand.
ATGGATTCAGATCATTGCCCAAACTATAACTGGCATTTGTTAAATTCTGCACTCCAAAATACAATTCAAGATCAAGGGCTTTCCCAACATCACCTCTCCACCCTACTCTTGAATTCATCAAGTGATAGGCCTCCTGAAACACGGTATTCGCATCATTCAATGGGATGTCATCCACAAACTGGTGGGTAAAGTTAAGGTAGAAGCCAGGCTTGGTTTTGATGTCCAATTGATTGACTAAAGTATTTGGAGCTACTCCCGTAAGGTCATTTCCACTGTAATCGTTGTCTCCTTTTACAAAATCCACAAACTCAAAATAATGCCCTGTAAATGAATGGGTAACTTTAACTTCTTGTACAAAAGACATTTGCTTTCTTATCAGCGCATAATCCACCAACAATTCTATTCCTTTCTGGTTAGTAGCTCCCGCATTTCTAAATAGGACTACGCCTTGCTCATTGACAAAAGTAGTGATGGTTTCATCTAGCTTGAAGTAGAAAACAGAACCATCTACATTCACCCTGCCCTTGTTGAAGCTTGAGCGGTAACCCAATTCGTAATTTACTCCTTTTTCTGCCTCCAGGTCCAGGTTGATTGATCCTTCATTGGTCCTCACTTCGTCAATGGTAGGAGGCGAAAACCCTGAACTGATACTGCCATATACCGCAGCATTGCTGTTCAATTTTGCTGACAGTGCAACCCTAGGCACAACTACAGGATCAAAAGAACGCTTGGCATTGGAGGGCACCCCATTAATCCTATCAATATTTCTAGCGATGTTAAAACTGGAAAAGTTTTGGCTTAAGCCTACAGTCATTAATAACCTCTCTGAGAGTTCCGCTTCCAACTGTTGGAAAAGAAAAGCCGTTTTTGTCAATAGCTCATCACCAAAACGGATGGTATCAATTTGCCCTCCATTGTTACCAAAATTTTGAGCAGAAGTTTTAGAAAGTTGGTATTCACCACCAGCTATAAGTCTAACAGGTACATTCGACCAAATATCATCATAGGTAAAGCTTGTTCTTCCACCATAGCCATATTGCGTTTCTTTTTTATAATCCAGGTTAAAAGGATTCTCAAAATCTGTCGTGTTGATATAAAGGGAAGTTTTATTGTCTAGGTTATGGTTAAACCTATAGTCATGGGACAAGGTACCGTACAATGACTGCTGGTCTATGGATGCATTCTGTGCGGCAGACCCAGGTCTTGCCTGACGTGGATTTTCCGCCACTTGGTCTGCAGTTAATGCTCCAGGCAACTCATAAAAGAGATCTGAGTATAGGATCTGAGTAGTAAGTTTCTGTTTCTTGGAAGGCTGAAAATAACCGGTAACCTGCAACACTTCTCTGTCCATGGCGGTGTGGTCCCTGTACCCGTCAGATTTTTGTTTGGCGTAGGATACGCTAAGGCCTCCGTTGTCAAGTTTTTGGTCTACTCCCAATCGGTAGCGCACCAAACCAAATTCACCCACTGAAAAGTCTGCTCCAATTCTATTTTCATCTACTGACTCCTTACTGGTAAAACTGATCACGCCACCATTGCCGGCACCATAAATACTCCCGGCAGGACCTTTGATAATTTCTGTATTTTGAATATTGGAGAGGTCGAGCATGTTCAAAGGTGTGGTGCCATCCGGTGCGGTAAAAGGCATACCATTCCAGTAGACCTTTACATTACGTACACCAAATGGCGAGCGCAATGAACTACCACGGATAGACACCCTGTAACTGGCAGGAGCCCGTTCTTCTATACGAATTCCGGGTTTGGTATTAAAAGCCTGTACTATAGAAGTCTCATTGAAACGGTACAGGTCCGACTCGGATACTCGCGCAATTCCGGCTGCCTGCTCCAATAATGGGCGCTCAGACTCAAAAGAGCTCACCAATACTTCGGCCAATGCATTTTCTCCCCTTACCAAATACACAGTAATCTCGCCTGATGCAGGTACCAATACGCTTTGCTCCTCATAGGCAATATGTGAAAAAAACAAGTTAGAAGGCTCTTTTAAGTTTACCGTCAATTCTCCCTTATCGTTGGCAGTAATAGCTTTTTGGGTGTTGACTTTTACTGTAACAAAAGCCACAGGCTCTTGAGATGTCGCATCCAACACTTTAACCTTGGTTTGGGCCAAAAGTGTTAATGGAAGCAATAAAAGTAGTATTAGGTATAATTGTAATTTCATTTTCAATTAATTAATAGATGTGGCTAAGTTTAAGCTGTAAAATTAAGGCAATTTTAAGGGAATTCACCACCGATGAAAAAAACCTTGGACAGTTAATCAAAAAATTGATAACTTGTTCGAGTATTTTCATTTTACCCAAAAAAGATTATGGATAGAAGATCCGCTATGAAGCAACTAGCGATTCTAACCGGAGGGGCGGTACTGATGCCTGCCTGCGACTTCAGCGAGGAATCCATTTTGCAAGCCTATCAAAACCTAAACATTACCCAAAGCAACAGAGCTTTACTTACCCAGGTGACGAACACTATTTTCCCCGGCACCACCCTCAAAAAAGCCGAAGAATTAATGATTCCTGACTTTGTGCTCGTAATGAGCAATGATTGCCTGGATACAGAACAACAAGCAGGCTTCGTCAAAGGACTAAAAGGCTGGGAGGATTTTTCAAAGAAAACCTTTGGCAAGGCATTTTCAAAAATGGACCAAAAAGAAGCAGAAGAGGCCATCGTAAAAGGAATGGCTATGGAAGGCGAAAATGAAAGTGAAGCCGGCAACACCCGCCAATTTCTAAATACCACCAAACGTTTCGCACTGCAGGGCTATCTCAATTCTGAGTATTTCATGACTGAAATAAAGCCCTACGAACTGGTTCCTGCCCGTTTTTATGGCAGCAAATTAATTGAAAACGCATAAAAAGAACGGACGCAATGGCCAATTTGAATATAAAAAGCAAAAAAGAAAATAGCTACGATGCCATCGTCATCGGCTCTGGAATAAGCGGGGGATGGGCAGCCAAAGAATTTTGCGAGAAAGGATTAAATACACTGGTACTGGAAAGAGGCCGTGAAGTAAATCACGTTAAAGACTATCCTACCACCAATAAAATGCCTTGGGAACTTGAACACAGGGGCGGAATACTCCAAAGCGTAAAAGAAGAAAACCCAGTAGTGAGTAGGTGTTATGCTTATAAAGAGGACACAAAGCATTTTTTCGTTAAGGACACAGAGCATCCTTATGTACAGGAAAAGCCTTTTGATTGGATCAGAGGCTACCAAACAGGAGGCAAGTCCTTGCTATGGGCTAGACAGGTTCAACGCTGGAGTGATTTCGATTTTGAAGGCCCTGCAAGAGATGGGTTTGCTGTGGACTGGCCTATTCGCTACAAAGACCTGGCGCCTTGGTACAGTCATGTGGAGAAATTCATTGGTGTCTCGGGCAACAAAGATGGCAAAGCCAACTTGCCAGATGGAGAGTTTTTACCTCCATTTGAACTCACTGCCGGAGAAAAATATTTTAAGGAGTTTTTGAAAAACAATTATCCAGAAAGGGAAATTGTGGTCGCACGTTGTGCACATATCACAGGAAACCAGGAATTCTACGCCAAACAAGGCAGAACCCTTTGTCAAAACAGGACCCTTTGTCAGCGAGGTTGTCCATTTGGTGGTTATTTCAGTAGCAATTCCTCCACCCTACCATGGGCTGCTCAAACCGGAAACCTTACCATGCACAATCATGCAGTGGTGCACTCTATCATTTATAACGATGAAAAGGCAAAGGCTACAGGCGTAAGGGTTATCGATGCGCAGACCAAAGAAATGAAGGAGTTTTATGCCGACATCATCTTTGTCAATGCAAGTGCGCTGAATACCAATCTGATTTTACTTAATTCTACCTCAAGTCGTTTTCCAAATGGCTTGGGAAATGACAGTGGTACGCTGGGTAAATATGTAGCTTTCCACAACTACCGCGCAGGCATCTCTGCCGAGTACGACGGATTGAAGGAATACACGACTGAAGGCCGAAGACCTACTTCAGGTTATTTCCCGAGGTTTAGAAACCTCCACAAGCAGGAAACGAATTTCCTCAGAGGCTATGCGGCAGGTTTCAGCTCTGGAAGAAGCACGCACAGTGATTATTCAGGAATAGGCGATGAGTTGGAACAGTCCATGACAAAAGCACCGGAATACGGTCCCTGGAGAATGGGATCGCACATGATGGGTGAAACCATTCCTAAGGAAGAAAGCCAGGTAAGCCTTGACCCAACGCTAAAAGACGAATGGGGCATTCCACAGCTTAAAATCTCTATGGATTATGATGCCAATGATGAAGCCATGATTAAGGATTACCTGGAGCAAATGTCAGAGATGTTTGACGCCGCAGGCTTCACCAATATCCGTACGAGAGATGACAAACGTGCACCAGGCCTGGACATACACGAAATGGGAGGAGCCAGAATGGGAAAAGATCCTAACACCTCGGTACTCAATGAATGGAATCAGGTACATGCCTGCCCCAATGTATACGTTACGGATGGCGCCTGCATGACCTCCACCAGTACGCAGAATCCTTCGCTAACCTATATGGCATTTACCGCAAGGGCAGTAGATCATGCCGTAAAGAACAGGGGGTAAATGTAAAATCAAATTTGGCCGCAAAGGTCAATTCAATAGGCCGGGACATTGTTCCGGTCTATTTTTTTTTGGGGTTGGCGTTGGGCTTCAGGAGGTCGATTGGTTATGTAGGCTTGAAATTTTGTCAGCATAATGTTTCAGGTTATTTCCGGCCTTCAAAGGTTATGGTTTTTGGATCAGGATGGAAGGCGTTAAGAAAAAGAGTTAGCTCCCACAAGGAGATCCACTCTTTTTTAGTCTGGAATGCTGCTCCAAAAATCAAATGATGGTAACGCGAGAGGACGCTATTCTAAACCCTTAACCATCATTTGAAATAAGATTTGACAGCCTTGATTTTTTTGGTTCGTTTTTTCATCATAGCCTGCCCTGAAGCGTAGCAAGTCAGGGGAAAAAATGAACAGAGGGAATTAATTAAAAATAATACTCTGCCCTAAAGATCTAGCTTTTAAGGTTCATATTTTACATTGAAAACATACAAATTAAATATGAACGATTGAGATTTTGTCAGCATTGTTGCTAAAAATAGGCAACAATACCGCCAAAATCGCAACGTTTGTTTTTTTTACCACGGGCTGCACCCGTGGCTAAATTATATCGGCCTTTCAGGACTGTCCTGAAATTATTCATTAGGATTTCATGATCTTTCTAAGTAAGGCATTTCTCTAAATCAAAAGCTGGTTTTATGCACATAAAACTTAAAAAAAATCATTTTTACTGTATTTAAAAGACTTGTATCATCTCCAACAGCTTTTTATCAAACAATATTTAGTTTATCTTGGGTAAATATTTACTTTGATAAACCCTTCCACCTGATGTTAATTGAAAAATGACCTACAACAATATTTTTTGCCTTATCGGTAAGTTGAGCGGCTTTAATCTCAAAGAGAATACATCAATAAGGCATCTTTTCAATTTTATGGAATGAATCACATAAAAATCAGATAATTCCGAACATCGGAAACCTGAAACCCTTCAATTCAAATTATATTCAATCAAAAAATACATATTACCCTAATGACCCAAGCAGTACACAATAAACTCGTTTCATTTATTTGGTCCATTGCAGATGATTGTCTGCGAGACGTTTATGTTCGAGGAAAATATAGAGATGTTATTCTTCCTATGGTGGTTCTTAGGCGCTTAGATGCCCTATTGGAACCTACAAAAGATGCGGTGATGGAGGAACTGGCTTTTCAGCGCGATGAAGCCAAGTTTACCGAACTGGATGAAAATGGCTTGCGTCAAGCATCTGGCTTTGTCTTTTTCAACACCAGTGAGTGGACACTTCAGCGACTTCATAACACCGCTACCAACAATCAGCAAATTCTGCTTGCCAACTTCGAGGACTACCTCAATGGCTTTAGTTCCAACGTAAAGGAGATCATCGAGAAGTTCAAGTTGAAAAGCCAAGTGCGCCACATGGCTCAGAAAGATGTGTTGCTGAATGTCTTGGAGAAGTTCACCTCCCCATTTATCAACCTCACGCCATTCGAGAAAGATGATCCTGACGGACGAAGACTTGCTGCGCTTTCCAACTTGGGAATGGGCTATGTGTTCGAGGAGCTGATCCGAAAATTTAACGAAGAAAACAACGAGGAAGCGGGTGAACACTTTACGCCAAGAGAAGTAATCGACTTGATGACGCATATCATCTTCGAGCCGATTAAGGATAAACTGCCTCCTGTATTGACGATTTATGATCCTGCTTGTGGGTCGGGAGGAATGCTGACCGAATCACAAAATTTCATCAAGGACGAAGAAGGAGAGATCAAAGCTTTGGGCGATGTGTATCTCTATGGAAAAGAAATCAATGATGAGACCTACGCCATCTGTAAGTCTGATATGATGATCAAAGGCAATAATCCTGGGAATATCCGGGTAGGTTCTACGCTCTCTACGGATGAGTTTGCAGGGAATACATTTGACTTTATGCTTTCCAATCCTCCTTATGGCAAGTCTTGGTCCAGTGAGCAGAAGTATATCAAGGACGGAAAAGATATCATAGATCCTCGCTTTCAGATTAAACTAAGCGATTACTGGGGTGAAGAAGCAGATGCTGACGCGACTCCAAGATCATCTGATGGACAATTGCTATTCCTGATGGAAATGGTCAACAAGATGAAACCTTTGTCCCAAAGTAAACTGGGTTCGAGAATCGCCTCTGTGCATAATGGAAGTAGCCTTTTCACCGGTGATGCAGGCGGAGGAGAAAGTAATATCCGTCGCTACATTATCGAAAATGACTGGCTGGAAGCAATCGTGCAACTGCCAAATAACCTCTTCTATAATACAGGAATCACTACTTACATCTGGATTCTTAGTAATAATAAATCCCCAGAGCGAAAAGGCAAGGTGCAGCTGATTGATGGAGGCTTACTTTTTCAGAAGCTTCGCAAAAACTTGGGAGCCAAAAACTGTGAGCTAACGGCATCACATATCCGAGAGATCGTTACAGCTTATCAGGAGCTTCAGGCACTAGATCGCCAACTCAACCCAGAGACCCAAGAAGAAGAAGGCATCGCTTCGAAAGTATTTGACAATACAGATTTCGGGTACTATAAAGTCACCATCGAGCGACCTAAGCGACTGAAAGCCCAATTCTCTGACGAACGAATCGCAGACTTGCGCTATGATAGAAGTCTGAAGGAAGCGATGACCTGGGCTTATGCCGAATTTGGTGAGGAGGTTTACACCAACCTTTCCAGTCATAGCAAGGCCATCAAAGAATGGTGTGAAAAGCAGGACTTGAATCTAAAAGCTAAGCAAACCCTTTCCCTGACTCAGAAGACGATCTGGCAAAAACAGCTGGAACTACTCAACGCTGCCAGAAGGATTATGGAGCAGGTAGGCACAGCCCAATACAACGACTACAATCTATTCAAAGAAAAAGTAGATCAAGTGTTGAAGTCACTTAAAATCAAACTTGGAGCCTCTGAAAAGAATGCCATTCTCAATGCGGTCAGCTGGTATGATGCCGAAGCAGAAATGGTAAAGAAGTCTGTTGTCAAACTGAGTGGTGACAAACTCACCAACCTCTTGGATCATCTGGGATGCTCTGCTCAAGATCTGCCTGACTTCGGCTATTATCCTACTGACAAGAAAGGAGAATATCAGACCTACGAAACAGAATCAGACCTTCGGGATACCGAAAATGTAGCCCTGAAGGAAGACATTCATACCTACTTCCTGCAAGAAGTGAAGCCACATGTATCCGAAGCCTGGATCAACTTGGACGCAACAAAGATCGGCTATGAAATTAGCTTCAATAAGTATTTCTACAGACACAAGCCACTTCGTACCCTGGAAGAAGTAACAACTGACATTCTGGAACTGGAGAAGGAAAGTGATGGCTTGATCCGTGAAATCTTAAACCTGGCCTAATGGAAGAGACTTTAGATAAGCATCTGGTAAGTAGGTATTCAGCCTACAAAGATTCAGAAGTAGAATGGTTGGGAGAGATTCCTGAGCATTGGGCTTCTCTTTCAAATAAGCACATATTCAAATTGAAGAAAAATCTGGTTGGCAAAAAATCATCCGACTATGATTTGCTTTCATTGACTCTAAGAGGTGTTATTAAACGTGTTTTAGAAGACGGAGGTAAATTTCCTACAGAATTCGATACCTATCAAGAAGTGAAGAAAGGTGACTTTATATTTTGCTTATTTGATGTTGAAGAAACTCCAAGATGTGTAGGGCTATCAAAATTCGATGGAATGATTACTGGTGCGTACACTGTGTTTGGGGTAAATTCAAACTTTGACAAAGGATATCTTTATTATTTCTATCTTAATCTTGATGCAGATAAAAGACTAAAGCCACTTTATACTGGTCTGAGAAATACTATTTCAAAAGATAATTTTTTCAGCTTTAAAACATACAATCCACCCCTCCCCGAGCAAAAAGCTATCGCAGAGTTTCTGGATAAGAAGACAGCCTTGATCGATCAAGCGATCAGCATCAAGGAGAAGCAAATAACCTTACTCAAAGAACGCCGCCAAATCCTCATCCATCAAGCCGTCACCCGAGGCCTCGACCCCCATGTCAAACTCAAAGACAGTGGTGTGGAATGGATAGGGATGATACCAGAGGGTTGGGAGATGAAACCTTTAAGAGTTTTAGGATTTACTCAAAATGGAATAAGCAGGGGAGGTGATTATTTTGGTTCAGGATTTCCTTTTGTGAGCTATGGAGATGTCTACAATAATATCCAGCTTCCAGATCACGGTTCAGGATTAGCAAATTCAAGCGATTCAGATAGAATTCAATATTCAGTGAGAAAAGGTGATGTTTTCTTTACAAGGACTTCTGAAACTGCAGAGGAAATAGGATTCGCTTCAACTTGTTTAGCGACGATTTCTGACTCTGTCTTTTCAGGGTTCCTGATTAGATTCAGACCCACTTCTGAGAAGTTGGACAGCGGTTTTTCAAAATACTATTTCTCAAGTTACACACACAGAAATTTCTTTGTAAAAGAAATGAATTTGGTGATTCGAGCCTCATTGAGTCAAGATTTACTAAAGAGAATGCCTGTTCTATTACCTCCTATAGAGGAACAAAAGTCTATTAGCGCTTTTATAGAAAATTCAGAGGCAAAGGTTCTAAAATCCATTTCTTTGAAAGAGCAAGAAATAGAGAAGTTAAAGGAATTCAAAGCGACACTGATTAATAGCGCAGTGACAGGTAAGATAAAGGTTAATTAAAAATTGATGCAAACAGGAAAAACAACGCTCAGAAATATTTTTGATGGGACTCAGATTTTCAATGTTCCTATTTATCAAAGAGCATACTCTTGGGGAGAAGAAAATCTCAGTGAATTTCTATCTGACCTAATAAATCAGCAGCCAAACCGAACATATTTTTTAGGATCTTATCTCTTCCATGAGAACGGCAAAAAAGGGGATTTCAAAATCATAGACATAGTTGATGGACAGCAGAGATTAACCACGTTTGTTATTTTTATGAGGGCGCTTTTATTGAAACTGGAAGCTTTAGATTCCCAGTTAGCCACTCAGAGGTCGATAAGAATTTTTGTCAGAGACGACGATGTTTTCAAAATTGAATTGTCAAATGAAAACTCATCATTTCTACATCATCATATTCTTTCGGATGATTCCACAGAAATCCCAATTCCCAAGACACCTTCTCAAAGTCTTTTATTGGCTGCAAAAAGTTTTTTCACGAAAGAATTAAGTGAGCTTAATAAGGAAATGCTTGAAAAGATATTTCAGGTGGTTACCGAAGCAGACATTCTAATATATGTTGTGAATGAAATCAATCAGGCAACCCAAATTTTCGAGTTGTTAAATGATAGAGGTAAAAAACTAACAGACTTAGAGGCGATTAAAAGTTTTTTGATGTACTCAGTAGGATTAGCCTCCAAGAATCCTGATCAAACAATAATAACAATACAGCAAAACTTTGGTGAAATATACCGTGTAATTGAAAGTAATCAGTTAGTCGAAGGAGATATTCTACGTTATCATACTCTTGCTTTTGAGCAAACTGGCGATAATCCCAAGAAGCATATTAAGAAGAAAATCAAAGGGCTATTATCCCAAGAATCTGACTCTTCAATACTCATCAAAACCATTATTGAATATTGCACTGGCCTCAAGAGATCATTTGAGTTTTACGACCAAATCAATAAAGAAAAATATGAAAATAGCGAATTGAGTAAATTCTTTATGCTGGGAAGAGTAGGCCCTTATTACCCTTTGCTTTTTAGAATTTATAGTGAGGATAAATCAAAGCTTAATGTTATTCTTGAAAAATTGAATGACTTTAATTTTAAAGGGATTGCAATTGGCTTCAGAGGAAAATTTGAAAGGACCATTTACAATAAATTGTGGACTGAGGGCATACAAGGAGCTATAAAAGTATTGGATCAAGCTATTCCTGGAAATTGGTGGAATATTAATAATAGAGCGATAAAAGCTTTAGATTCTAAATATTATTACGGTTCTGTGAATGGTAACTTGCTAAAGTATATTCTTGTAGCATTTGAAAACTCGTTGAGGTCAAAACTGGGATATCCCAAAATTGGTTTAAGAGAGTATTACTCAGAGATAGAAAGAGAAAAACTCAGCATTGAACATATCACTGCTCAAAAGGCTCAAGTTACAAAGTTTGATGAAAGTTTTGGAACCACCTACCTTCACAATATAGGTAATTTGGTTATTGATAATAAAGCTTCGAATTCCTCAAAAGGGAATAAAGAAGGTGGATTGAAGTCAGCGTATTTTCAGCAAGCTCCAATCATGTCACAAAATCAACTACTTTCCATCAATTGCGATTGGGATAGCATTGATAGTATTATGGACTTTATTTCTAATCGGGAGATTCTCTTGAAGGATTTTATCTCCAAAGAATTGCTAAAAGATAAACTTCCGTAATCATGTACAGCCAAACCAACGAACAAGCCTTAGAATCCACCATTGAAAAGCGACTTACAGGAACCTCCCTGGAAGAACTTAAGCTTGAAGGATTTTCAATAGATTCTTTTGGTGAAAGAAAAGAACGCTACCGAACTGGCAATGGGTACTATATTGGTTCTCCAGCTGATTTCGATCCTCGTTTGGCTATCGATGGCGTTCGATTGTTTGACTTTTTACAGGTGACGCAGGAAGAAGAGTTGGCTAAGCTTCAAAAACAAGCTGATTGGAAATTGAAGATCCTTGAGAGGATTGATCGGATGATCAAGAAACATGGAGTCATTCGTCTCTTTAGAAAAGGAATAAGTGTGGATGATGCACATTTTACCTTAATGTATCCATTGCCCTTAGCAAGTAGTAGTGACACGGTGAAGAGAAACTTTGACAGCAATCAATTCTCAGTGACTCGCCAGTTGAAGTATTCGGTTTCTAATCCTTTGGAGGAAATCGATATGGTACTTTTTGTGAATGGCTTGCCTTTCGCTACCATGGAATTAAAAAACCACTGGACGGGGCAGAATGCCAAGGTTCATGGTCAAAACCAATACAAGTTTCAGCGGGACATCACGCAGCCGCTGTTGAATTTTGGAAGGTGCATTGTGCACTTCACCATTGATACCGACGAGGCTTACATGACAACAAAACTGAATGGTAAAGGGACATTCTTCCTTCCTTTCAATTTGGGTCAGAACTTTGGCAAGGGCAATCCAAACAATGCTTTTGGTCACAAAACTGCCTACCTCTGGGATGAAGTATTTACCCGAAAAAGCATCGCCAATATCATTCAGCATTTTGTACGATTTGATGGAAAGGAAAAAACGCCACTGGCCAAAAGAACTTTGTTTTTCCCACGTTACCATCAGTTGGATGTGGTCAGAAAAATCATTGCCCATGCAAGTATACATGGCACAGGTCAGACTTATTTGATCCAGCACTCTGCCGGTTCTGGAAAATCCAATTCTATCACTTGGGCAGCTTATCAGTTGATTGAAACCTACCCAGAATCAGATTCTATTCTTGGAAGCAAAGGAACGTCCAATCCCTTATTTGATTCGGTTATCGTGGTTACGGACAGAAGACTGTTAGACAAGCAGCTACGGGAAAACATCAAGGAATTTTCTGAGGTGAAAAACATAGTTGCGCCTGCCCATACTTCCGCAGATCTGAAACTAGCATTAGAGACAGGAAAGAAGATCATCATCACCACCATACAGAAGTTTCCTTTCATCGTCGATGGAATAGCTGACATGAGCGAGCGACGTTTTGCTGTGATCATTGATGAAGCGCATAGTAGCCAAAGTGGAACTGCCGCAGGAAAGATGAATCAGGCTATGGGAGCCAAGAAAGAGGATGAAGACCAAGATAGCGATGATCCTCAAGACAAGGTTCTAGAAGCCATGAGGACACGTAAGATGCGTGGCAATGCTTCTTATATGGCTTTCACCGCTACTCCAAAGTCTAATACATTGGAACGATTTGGGATCAAGCAATCCGATGGCACCTTCAAACCTTTTCACCTCTATTCTATGAAGCAGGCGATTGAGGAAGGTTTTATCTTGGATGTACTCGCCAACTACACCACTTACAAAAGCTATTACGAGATTGAAAAATCCATCGCTGACAATCCGCTTTTTGACACCGTAAAGGCACAAAAGAAGCTAAAAGCATTTGTAGAAAGAGATACAGACACCATAGGCACTAAGGCAGAGATCATGCTAGATCACTTCATGGCCAAGATAGTGAACCCGAAAAAACTCAAAGGCAAAGCCAAGGCCATGGTGGCAACGCAAAGTATCGAATCTGCCATTCGTTATTATTTTTCCCTAAAAGAACAGCTGAGTAAAAAAGGGAATCCATTCAATATCGCTATTGCGTTCTCGGGCACGAAGAAAGTAAATGGAATTGAATATACAGAAGACAGCCTGAATAACTTCTCAGCAGGATTGGATACTACAAAACCTACCGATCCGGGCTATATCAGTGACAAGATAGCGCGCTACTTTAATTTGGATGAGTACAAGATCTTAGTGGTAGCAAATAAATACTTGACGGGTTTTGACCAACCAAAGCTTACTGCTATGTATGTGGACAAGAGGCTTCAAGGAGTGCTGGCGGTTCAGGCATTATCACGATTGAATCGATCGGCAAATAGTCTTGGGAAAAAGACCGAAGACCTGTTTGTGCTGGACTTCTACAATTCTGCTGATGAGATTCAAAAAGCATTTGAGCCTTTCTATACGGCTACTTCACTTAGTGGAGCCACCGACGTGAATGTTCTCCACGAACTAAAGGCGAGTTTGGATGCTCAGGGCGTGTATGAATGGCATGAGGTAGAAGATTTTGTAGAGAAATACTTCAAAGGATTGGAAGCTGACAAATACCTCAGTCCTATCATTCAGGTAGCAGAGTATCGATTTAATTCAGAATTAGCGCTGGAAGATGAGGACAAGGTGGATTATAAGATCAAGGCAAAGCAATTTGTAAAGATTTATGGTCAGATGGCGTCTATTCTTGAGTTTGAAGTGGTGGTTTGGGAAAAGCTATTTTGGTTTTTGAAGTTTCTAATTCCAAAGATGATCATCAAAGATTCACAGCAGGATTTATTGAATGAGTTGCTGAATTCGGTTGATCTTTCCACCTACGGACTGGAGCGTGTAAAGCTAAATGAAACCATCCTTCTTGATGCCAATGAATCTGAACTGGACCCACAAAACCCCAACCCGAGAGGAGTCCCTGGAGGAGACAATGATGAAGATCCATTAGATCAAATTATTAATCGATTCAATGAGCGCTGGTTTCAAGGCTGGGAAGCTACGCCAGAGGAACAAAAAGTTAAATTCGTTTCCCTACAAAATAAAGTAATGGCTCATCCAGACTTCAAACCCAAGGTTGCCGAGAACAAGGATTTCCATACCAGAGACCTTGCCTTCAAGAAGATCATGGATGAAGTAATGGCCAAGCAGCGAAAATCCGATATGGACATGTACAAGCTTTATGTGCAGGATGGCTCATTTCTACAGGCCTTTATGGACACGATGAAAAGAATGACGGGGGTTTAAATACAATATTAATAATTCACCAGTTCAAATCATCTGTATATTAATCCCTGGCGGTTACCCATCACCTCGGCGGTTGAGCGGAGTCGAAACCATAGGGTAACAAGTACGTAATGCCTACTCCTTCGGCTCCGCTCAGGAACCGGCGGGAAATAGGAACCTGCTGCTCCCTTAGCAGTGTGGATTTGTATTCAAAAAACATTTTTATATCTCGTGTATTTCCCAATTAGTGGAAAAGAACTGGATAGTAATCCGCCCGGCGGTAGATCATGACCCCGGCGGCTTGGTATATTTAATCTTCGAAAGGGAACTGGCGGGAAACACCCTATCTCCGGTAAGGAACCGGCTGGAAATATTTCATCTCCCTTCGGGAGCTGGCTAGTAATACATGAACATGTTACTAATGCCCAAATAACCTGGATAAACAAAAAAAGCGGTAAGAATCCCTTTTGGAATATTTACCGCCTTAAATTATTAAATATTTGAAGAGGTAGTATACCTACTTCTCGTCTATGAATTGCTTTTGCACTTCATCTTCTGACCCTCCTTTTTCCTTATTGTCTTCGGTGTTCTCTTCCTCAAAAAAGCGCTTCTGGAAAATGAGTATTATGCCTACACCTACAAAGATGGAAGCATCTGCTATATTGAATATTGGCCATAGAGCTGTATAGCCTCCACCAAATATCGGAATCCATTCTGGGACAAATCCTTCCCAGATATCCACATAAAACATGTCTACCACCTGACCGTGAAACCATGGTGTAGTAGATTCAAAGGGGGCATTCCCCAACCAAACACCATAGAAAACGCTATCAATAAGGTTGCCAACGGCGCCTCCAAGAATCATGGCGATGCAGACCAGGTAACCTACATGCGCTTTATTCGTGATCAAGGTATACAGGTAATACCCAATACCAAACATGGCAACCAACCTAAAGCTGGTCAACAACAGTTTACCATATTCGGAACCAAGCTGCATGCCAAAGGCCATTCCAGGATTGGTGGTATAATGAAGTTTGAACCAATCTCCAAAAACCTTGATCTGACCTGCAGTCCCAAAATCCATTCCGTAGTGGACCATCATCTTCACCGCCTGGTCAATCACGATCACCAATAAGGTGATACCAAAATACTTCCAATATTTCATATTTATACTTTCTCTACTTTAACGGCGAGTTCAAACTCATCCATGTCCAATACGGTGGAATTATTACTGTCCCCATCAAGGGTTAACGCTAAGGCTTGTGTCTCTGTTTTGATATACTCAGCAAAATTCAACAAGGCATTGTCCACCGTTTCATTAAGCGGAACAATCTGAATTCGAATTTTATCTTGAACTTCAAGTCCCATGTCCTTACGCAGGTTCTGTAGTCTGTTGACAAAATCTCTCGCAACACCTTCTTCTTTCAGCGCTGTAGTCAAAGTAACATCCAAGGCCACGGTAATGCCATTGTCAGTTGCCACCGACCAGCCTGGAATATCCTGTGATTGGATCAACACTTCTTCCAATTGCAGTACCACAGTTTCTCCATCTATGGTGATGCTTGCCTGACCCTCGCTTTCAATTTGAGCAATTTCTTCCTTGCCCCATTGCTGAATGATTTGACTGACCGCTTTCATTTTTGGACCAAACCGCTTGCCCAACAGGGCAAAGTTTGGCTTGATGCTTTTCACCAATAGGTCAGAGGTATCGTCAATGTATTCGATCGATTTTATATTGACTTCCGATTTGATAAGGTCTTCAACATGCTCAATTAAACCTTTGATATCTTCCTTCAAAACCGGAATAAGCACTTTTTCAAGTGGCTGCCTCACCTTTAATTTCTCCTTTTTTCTTAAGGAATGCACTAAAGAAGAGATGTCCTGTGCCAGTTGCATGCTGTTTTCTAGGGGCAAATTGATTAAATTCTCCGCTGAAGACTTCCAATCTGTCAAATGCACAGACAAAGGTTTGGTTTCCAGGCTTGCCGTAAGGTTCTGAAACAACCAGTCTGCATAAAAGGGAGCTACCGGGGACATCAACCTGGCAATGACTTCAAGACACTCATACAAGGTCTCGTAAGCTGCCTGCTTGTCGGCATTCATGTCTCCTCTCCAGAATCGCTTCCTGGCCAACCTTACATACCAGTTGGACAATTGATCAACAGTGAAACTCATAATGGCCCTGGAGGCCGGTGTTATGTCGTAATTCTCATAAGCCGTTTCTGTTTCCTTTATCAACGATTGAAGTTTGGAAAGTATCCACTGATCAAGTTCCGGCCGCTCGTTAACAGGTATTTTATTGGATGCATCGTAAGCGAAGGCATCCAAATTGGCATAAAGGGCAAAGAAATTATAGGTGTTTTGAAGGGTACCAAAGAACCTTCTTTGTACTTCCACAACGCCTTCTTTATTGAACTTCAGGTTGTCCCATGGGTTGGCATTGCTTAGCATGTACCAACGTAAGGCATCTGGTCCAAACTCTTTTAATGTTTTAAATGGATCAACTGCATTGCCCAAACGTTTGGACATTTTATTGCCATTTTTATCCAATACCAGGCCGTTGGCAATAACATTTTTAAAGGCCACACTATCAAAGAGCATTACTGCCAAAGTATGCAGGGTGAAAAACCAACCCCTTGTCTGGTCCACACCTTCTGCTATAAAGTCAGCAGGGTAATTTTCTTTGAACTTGTCCTCGTTTTCAAAAGGATAATGCCATTGGGCATAAGGCATGGCCCCAGAATCAAACCAAACATCAATAAGGTCTGGCTCACGGAACATCTTGTCCCCATTGTCCGCTACCAATATTATGTCATCCACATAAGGACGGTGGAGGTCCACTTCTTTCCCTTTGTAGGGAGATTCTTTCATGAAACCTTTGGCTATCGACGCCTCTATTGCAGCTTGTAGTTCGGCCACAGACCCGATGCATTTGGTTTCCGTTCCTTCTTTGTTT
Source organism: uncultured Cyclobacterium sp. (assembly GCF_963977555.1). Taxonomy (GTDB): domain Bacteria; phylum Bacteroidota; class Bacteroidia; order Cytophagales; family Cyclobacteriaceae; genus Cyclobacterium. The sequence continues at coordinate 94,587 of NZ_CAXBPD010000021.1, forward strand.
CTCCAGATAGGCAAAGGTGTTCCCCAGAACCTTGAGCGACTTAAATTCCAGTCCACAAGGTTTTCGAGCCAATTGCCGAACCTTCCGGTACCGGTAGATTCCGGTTTCCAGTTGATTGTTTTATTATAAGCGACCAGTTTATCCTTATAAGCAGTGGTTTTGATAAACCAGCTTTCCATAGGGTAATATAAGATAGGCATGTCCGTACGCCAGCAATGAGGGTAGCTGTGTTCATACTTCTCTACTTTAAAGGCCTTGTTTTCATTCTTTAGGATGATGGAGATGATGACATCTGTGCTTTTATAAGTCTTGTCACTTTCATCATCTTGGGGGTAATTTTTGACATAGAAGTCATCGGCAGTAAAAGTCTTGTGAACGGGTATGCCATGCTCTTCCATTTTAGACAACAAATACTCGCCTACCACAGGGAGGAACTTGCCCTTCTTGTCAACAATAGGTATTTCCAGGCCTTTCTCATCTTTCAGAAATACGCCAGGGACATCTTGTTGCACAAGTGTTCTAAAGTCATCTGCCCCAAAAGCCTTGGCCAGGTGAACAACCCCTGTTCCATCTTCTGTGGTCACGTAATCTGCCGAAATAACCGTAAAGGCAGGTTCCGGAAGCGCCAGTGCATCAATAGGGAAAAGTTGTTCGTATTTGATTCCCATCAAGTCTTTGCCCTTCATTTCCTCCACGATTTGATAAGGGATCACCTTATCACCAGGCTTATAAGCATCTAGTTCGACGGATGCTCCTTTAGGATTAAAATAAGCCGATAACCTGGCTTTGGCCAAAAGGACCGTCTGAGGTGCAAAAGTATAAGGGTTGAATGTTTTTACTTTTACATAATCCAACTTCTCACCAATGGCAAGGGCCGAATTAGAAGGCAGCGTCCATGGAGTGGTGGTCCAAGCCAATATATACAGGTCTTCCTCACCTATCACCTTGAATTGAGCGGTGATAGAGGTGTCTTTTACATCACGGTAGCTACCAGGTTGGTTGAGTTCGTGGGAACTTAGACCGGTGCCAGCTGCAGGAGAATACGGCTGAATGGTGTAGCCTTTGTAGATAAGGTCCTTTTCATAAAGTTTCTTTAGCAGGTGCCAAAGGCTCTCTATATAATTCACATCAAAGGTGATGTAGGGATCATCAAGGTCCACCCAATAGCCGATTTTCTCTGTTAAGTCATCCCATTCATGCTTGTAGCGCATAACGGTTTCCCTACATTTTTGATTGTAGTCGGCTACAGAGATCTTTTTTCCTATGTCTTCCTTGGTGATGCCCAGCTCTTTTTCAACTTGCAATTCCACAGGCAAGCCATGGGTATCCCAGCCGCCTTTTCTTTTTACCTGAAAACCTTTTAGGGTTTTGTAGCGGCAGAAGACATCTTTAATTGCCCTTGCCATTACATGGTGGATTCCCGGGGTGCCATTCGCTGAAGGAGGGCCTTCATAAAAAGTATAGGTAGGTGCTCCCTCCCTATTGCTTATGGATTTCTCGAAAACCGCGTTGCTTTTCCAAAAAGCCAATACGTCTTCCCCAATTTTGGGATAATCTACCTGTTTAAACTCCTGATATTTCTTCACTGTAATTATAAAATATAATCTGTGCTATGTTGCGTCTTGTTATAGTGGACAATAGAAAGCTGTCCAAAATGAAGGCGTAAAGTTAATAGAAAACAAGGGTATATGTATGGCAAAAGAAGAAAAACTATAGCGTTAGCCTTTAGAACAGCGACTGGAACAGTAATTAAGCAGTTCTATTAAGCAATTCTTTGTCTAGTAATTGTCTTTAAGGGGGTTATATGGCAGTTTTGCACGTTCTTAAAAAAGTGCGTGAAGCAATACTATTCGTCAATAGTGACATGTCTTAGGTTTAATTATTTGTGGATTCGTGTTGCTATACAAGTATTCTCTTAAGCAAAGTCGAATTAAGGTCGTCATAAAACAGACCAAATCGTCTCGGGGAGATTTTTTTTAAGAGGTCATCCTGGTACCCGGTTCCGAGGAATAGGTTTTATGGACAAGGAACCCTATGTATGTTCCTGCCGGTTCTTTAACGGAGATGGGGTATTCCCTAGCCGGTTCCTGAGCGGAGCCGAAGGAGTAGACATTACGCACTCATTACCCTCTGGTTTCGACTCCGCTCAACCGCCGGGGGTAAAGGATTCGTCAGTTACTAAGTGGATTTGGTAACGTCCTAGCCGGTTCCTGAGCGGAGCCGAAGGAGTAGGCATTACGCACTCATTACCCTCTGGTTTCGACTTCGCTCAACCGCCGGGGGTAAAGGATTCGTCAGTTACTAAGTGGATTTGGTAACGTCCTAGCCGGTTCCTGAGCGGAGCCGAAGGAGTAGGCATTACGTACTCATTACCCTCTGGTTTCGACTCCCCTCAACCGCCAGGGTGGCATTCACAAACTCAGGTACCTGGAATGGTGATTCCTTTCACCCTTCTATAAAGGGAAAGCGCGTGTTTGTCCGTCATGCCTGAAATAAAATCCAATAAACCTCTCATAATAAAATAAGCTTCATGCGCTGTTTCTAGCTCATGCTCTTCAGGCAAAAGGCGTAAAATGCTCTTATTATGGCCGGAAAACATTTCCTTATCGAAGTGATAATTATAAAGGGCCTCGGAAAAGGTAGACAGTAAGCCTTCCAGCACCTGATAGCCTGCCGCTTCTTTTTCCAAGACAGGTTGAGAGCGGTAGATCTTTTCTACTGAAAGTTCAGTGATGGCATTTAAGCCAGCTGCTGAGGGGATAATTTCGGTCAAAGCTTTATCAAATTCACCACTCAGAATAGCGGATTCATTTTCTTTAAAGGCCATGGCCGTTTCATTTATGAGCTGACTAATGGCCATTGCACGCATGATGGCCAATTTCTGCTTTGGACTGCTGTATTTTTGAAGTTTTTCAGGATCGTATCGCTCACCGATAATATCAGCCATTAAAGCAATTGTTTTGTCCAGAGACACTAAACCAAGGGTACAACCATCTTCTAAATCAATGATACTGTAGCAAATGTCATCGGCAGCTTCTACCAAAAAAGCTAAAGGATGCCTCATCCAGCAGTTTTCAGCAAGCTGGGGGATGCCCATCTCTTCTGTCAGAACTTGATAATCTTTGAGGTTACTGGTGTAAAAGCCAAATTTTTTCTGACTTCTACGCTTTTTGTCTGAAGATTTGCACCAAGCAGGTCTGGGGTATTTTGTAAAAGCGGCCAAGGTGGCGGGAGAAATATTCATCCCATTTCTGGTAGCTACCAACATGCGAAAACCTTGCGCATTTCCTTCAAAATTGATAAGGTCCTGCCATTCATTCGGTTGACATTTTCCTTCCCACTTTCTACCAATGGCATGAAATTTAAAAAAATCTGAGATGGCTTCCTCACCTGCATGTCCAAAAGGAGGGTTGCCTATGTCATGGGCAAGCGCTGCAGTAGCTACAATCCCACCTATATCAAAAGGTTGAATATTTTTTGAGGCCAGTTCTGGGTACTTGTCCAGCAGAAACCGACCCGTGGTCTTTCCCAGTGACCTGCCTACGCTGGAAACCTCCAGGCTGTGAGTCAACCTGGTATGCACAAAATCATTTTCCGGAAGGGGAAAAACCTGCGTTTTGTCTTGAAGGTTTCTAAAGGGTGCAGAAAAGATAATCCGATCAAAGTCCCTTTCAAATTGACTTCTTTGTAGGTCGGTATCCGAAGGTTTAAGCCCTTCGAGCAAAAGTAATTTTTCCCAATTCATCATATCACCTCAAAAATACGAAGTGTAGGCTTAGGTAAAAAAGAAATGGCTGGACTATTTCCAGCCACCTCCTAATGCACGGTATAAATCCACTACAGTAAGGAACATTTCGATCCTTGTGTTGGTTTTATCCAGCTCAGCTTCCAATACCCTGGACTGTGCAGTAATTACCTCAAGATAGGTGGCATAACCTCCTCGGAACAATTCATTAGCGGTCGAAACAGCGTTAAGCAATACTGCCGTTTCTTCGTCTCTTAAACTGTATACTTTTCTAAGATTTCCTACACGCTGAAGTTTTCCTGAAACTTCCTGATAACCATCCAAAATTGTTCTATGATAATCATATAAGGCAATTTTATTGTTGGCGATGGCCTGATCATAACCTGCCCGAATGCGATTTTGTGCAAAAATGGGGGCTGTCAATCCTCCCAAAATACCAATGGTCAAACCACCTGGCATCTTTAGCGCTTCAGGCAAACTTTTATCGTTTAGACCTACATAAGGTGTAAGACTAAAAGAAGGTAGAAATTCTTTTCTGGCAGCCTCTACATTAAAATTACCTGCACGAAGCTCGTGTTCGGCTTGCAATATATCTGGCCTACGTAGCAGCATTTCGGATGGTAAACCTGCTTCCATGCCATAAGGAAGTTTGATTTCCAATAATGAAGAAGCCCTTTCTATGGGCTGTGGAAACCTCCCAATAATAAAATTCAGTTGGTTTTCTGTTTCTATGATCTCTTGCTGCTTTTCAAAAGAAAGGCTTTTGGTCGAAAGCAATTGAGCGGAGAATTGCTGAACAGCCAACTCTGTGGCCCTACCTGCCATCTTCTGAATTTTTATCAGCTCCAATGCCATCTCCTGGTATTCAATATTTCTATTGATGGTTTCCAACTGAATGTCCAAACCTAACAACTGATAGTAGATTTTGGCAATTTCTGAAACCATATTGGTCACCACCAGGTGTCTGCCCATTCCAGTAGCCAAGAACTTTTCGTAATCTGCTTCTTTTCTGTTCTTGATTTTTCCCCAGACATCAATTTCCCAGGTACTTTGAAACCCGATAAAATTGTTTTCCGTTCTGTTGACTACATTTCTATCACCGTTTATCGTACCACTAAACAAGTTGGGCCGAATATCGCCTGATCGGTATCGAACCATCCCATTTAAAGTAGGATACATGGCTCCTTTGGTAATTCGGTACTGCGCCCTGGCCAATTCTATTCTTTCCAATGCGGTAAGGATATCCAGGTTGTTTTCAAGTCCTTCTTCGATTAAGAAAACTAGACTCGGATCATTGAAAAAAGCCTCCCAGGAAATATTACCAATACTGGCCGAATCTTCTATATCCAAAAAGGTAGCAGGAAGGGGCTCCATTTCTGGCATTACTGGAGCCTCTATACTTTTACAGGCAAACATCGATACCATCGCAAGGATGCCTATAGAAAGACGAAGGGTCAATTTATTTTTTAAAAACATGTAGTAATGGTTCAATTATTTGAAAAAGATACTTGAGAATTATCTTTCTTTTCAGGTGAAGGATCCTCATCCTTTTCCTCTTTGGTAAAAGTCCAATGGGCGAAGATCACATACAAACCAGGGATTATTATCAATCCAAATATGGTTCCTATTAACATCCCCCCTGCCGCTGCAGTACCAATGGATCGGTTACCCAAAGCACCTGCTCCAGTTGCCATCGCCAATGGCAATAAACCTGCAATAAAAGCAAATGAGGTCATCAAAATAGGCCGAAGTCTGGTAACAGATCCTTCTACAGCCGCCTGTATCACAGACTGTCCTGATTCTCTTTTCTGAATGGCAAATTCCACAATCAAAATAGCATTTTTACCCAGCAGACCAATTAACATAATTAGGGCTACTTGAGCATAAATATTGTTCTGCAGTCCCAGGAGATAAAGGGAAATAAATGCACCAAAAACCCCGACAGGCAGTGAAAGAATCACCGGCAAAGGAAGGAGAAAGCTTTCATACTGAGCGGAAAGAATGAGGTAAACAAATAACAGACAGATAAGGAAAATGACAATGGCCTGGTTTCCGGAAGTAACCTCTTCTCGAGACATCCCATACCAATCATGGTTGTAACCCTGAGGAAGCTTTTCAGCAGTGACCCTTTCAATCGCAGCAATCACATCCCCACTACTATAGCCTGGGGCTGCAGAACCTTTCACAGTAGCAGAATTGTACATATTGAATCGTGTCAATTGCTCCGGTCCGTAAGCCTTTTCCATGGTAAGGAAAGCAGAAATAGGGACCATCTCTCCTTCATTGTTTTTGACTTGAAGGGCCATAACATCTTCGGGCTTAGCCCTGTATTCAGGGCCTGCCTGGAGCATCACATCATACATTTGCTCAAAGCGAACAAAATCTGAAACAAACTGACCACCAAGCAATACCTGCATGGTACCAAGAGCTTTGGAAATGGTCACCCCATTTTTAGCCGCCTGGTCCTGGTCAATCCTAATTAGAAACTGAGGGAAGGTAGGGTCAAAATCTGTAAAAGCATAGCCTATTTCCGGACTTGCCATCAAGTCTTCCACAAGGTCATTGGTCACAGTTGCCAAACGATTCAGGTTACCTGTACCTGTCTGATCGAGAAGTTTCATCTGGAACCCACTTGAGTTACCAAAACCAGATACCGTAGGAGGCAGAAAGAAATCAATTTTAGCATCGGAAATTTCATCACCCATAGCTCCGAATTCATCCAAGGTTTGCTGAATCGGTAAATCCTTCCTTTCATCCCAGGATTTCAAATTCACCATGGCCATACCATAAGAAGCTCCAGACAGTCCATTACCCAAGGAATAACCAGCCAAACTGGAAACACCAGCAACCGCCTCATTTCCTTCAAGTTTTTGAACAAGTTCATCCAATACTTTTTCTGTTCTTTCCACTGTCGCTCCCACCGGAGTGGTGACATTTACATATACCATACTTTGGTCTTCCGTAGGTATAAAGCCAGTAGGCAGAATCTTACTTACGCCCCAGGTAGCAGCAAAGAAAAACAACAATATTAAGGTAGTGATTCCTTTTCTAGGAACAATATAAGTGATGTACTGAAGGTATTTGTTTTCGAAGAAATTATAATACTGATTAAACTTGTTAAAAAAGCGCTGCAAAAGCGTTTGTTTTCGCTCTTCGCCATAATGATTTTTAAGCAAGATGGCACAAAGCGCTGGGGTTAATGTCAAGGCATTGACACCAGAAATAAAGATGGCTACGGCAAGCGTCAATGAAAACTGCCGGTAAAATACACCTACCGGTCCGGACATAAATGCTACCGGAACAAACACTGCGGACATCACCATGGTAATGGCTATAATCGCTCCACTGATTTCTTTCATGGCAGCAAAAGTAGCCGCCCGAGGTGCCAATCCTTCTTTCTCCATTTTGGAATGGACGGCCTCTACTACTACAATGGCATTATCGACCACAATTCCTATCGCCAATACAAGTGCAAAAAGAGTAAGCAAGTTAATCGAGAAGCCCAACCACTGCATGAAAAACATGGTACCAATCAATGCAACTGGCACTGCGAGGGTAGGAATCAAGGTAGAGCGAAAATCCTGAAGGAAAATAAACACTACAATAAATACCAGGATAAATGCTTCTGCCAAGGTCACCAATACTTCCTTAATAGAGGCATCCAAAAACCTGGATACATCATAGGAGATGTTATAATCCATGCCAGAAGGAAAGTTATCTTGCTTTATTTGTTCAATCTTCGTTTTCACATTGGCAATAACGTCACTGGCATTGGAGCCTGGCCGCTGGATAACCATCACCGAAGCGGCGGGTTTACCATCCATTTTTGCTATCCTTCCATAGTTCAGGTTACCAAATTCTACATCTGCTATGTCTTTCAATCGCAAAATAGACCCGTCAGGGTTGGCTCTTATTACCAGGTTTTCATATTGCTTGGGCTCATAAAATTTACCCGTATACTTCAATACATACTGAAGCACCTGCATGTCCTTACCAGAACTAATCCCAAGTTGCCCCGGTGCAGCTTCCACATTTTGATTGTTTATGGCAGCTACCACATCATCCGTAGCAACTTTATAGGCAGTCATTCGGTCAGGCTTAAGCCATATCCTCATAGAGTAATCTTTGGTACTCATTATTTCTGCCAATCCTACACCGTCCACTCGCTGCAATTCCTGCAATACATTAAGGTCGGTGTAATTGTAAATGAAGGCTTCGTCCAGTGAGGGGTCATCACTGGCAATATTGATGTACATTAGCAGTCCTTCGACCTGTTTCTCTACCGTCACACCGGCTTTGGTCACAATCTCTGGCAGGTCATTGACTACTGTCGACACCCGGTTTTGAATCTCCACGGCAGCAAGATCTGGATCTACACCTGCCTGAAAGTATACTTTAATAACTACGGTACCCCTGTTACTACTTACGGAAGTCATGTAAGTCATCCCGGGAACACCATTGATCACCTTTTCTAGGGGAGTGGCCACCGTCTTCGCTGCCACCTCTGCATTCGCGCCCCTGTATTTGGCACGGATGGAAACAGATGGAGGAGCAATGTCGGGGAAAAGCTCAACTGGTAAAGTGAAAAAAGACAACAATCCCAGTAAAACAAAGAATAGGGAAATCACCAGCGATAAAACTGGTCTCTTTATAAATAAATCAAACATAGCTTATCTTTCTGTACTGGTAGGCATTACTTCTGCAATGGTATCGTCTTTTTCTGGCAAGAAAGCACCCTCTTTATCAGCTAACATTTTCGGCTGAATAGTCATTCCGTCTTTTACATTCTGGATGCCTTCATATACAAAGTGCTCTCCTACTTCCAATCCAGACTCGACAATATAGTAATGAGAAAACCTTGCTCTTGGAATAATACTGCGCATCTCCACAACATTGTCTTTGTTGACAACATAAACAAAACTTCTATCCTGAATTTCAAAGACCGCTTTCTGAGGTATAATGATGGCATTGCTCACCTTATTGGTAAGTATTATTTTGCCGGTAGCTCCGTGCTTAAGTATTTTACTAGGATTAGGGAATAAAGCCCTAAAAGCAATAGATCCTGTATTGGCATTGAATTCACCTTGCATGGTCTCAATGACTCCCTCTTCAGAATAAGGTGCACCATCTGCTAGTACCAAGTGAACCACATTATTGTCTTTGGTTTCATCTTTGGACTTGATGTATTCGAGGTATTCTTTTTCAGACACATTGAAATAAACATGTACAGAAGTTATATTAGAAACAGTGGTAAACAAACTTCCTTGTTCTACCAAACTACCGGTTCTTAAAGGAATTCTATCGATAATCCCATCAAATGGGGCCCTGATATTGGTATAGGATAACTGCACTTCTGCATTGTCCATTGCGGATTTGGCTTCTTCAATTTTAGCTATTACAGCATCGTATTTGGCCTTCGTTAGGTTAAGCTCAGATTCTGATATGACGTTGTTATCCACCATGATTTTCAAACGGCCAACTTCAAACTCTATCACTTTGGCTTCTGCTTTTGCACTTTCAAAATTGGCCTTGGCTTTGGCCAATTCAGCTTTGTACTCTTGTTCATTGGTCTTGAATAGAATCTGGCCTTTCCTCACTTCCTGCCCTTCATCTACATTTACCTTTTCAAGAAAGCCCTGTACCCTGGCCCTAAGTTCTACATTTTGAATGGCTTTGATATCTGCCACATAATCCCTTTGCATTATGGTATCCGATGCCACTACTTCTATAACCGGGAACTCCTTGATTGATTCGGCTTTTTTGCCTCCTTCATTGCCACTATTACATGAAAAAATGACAACCATCGGAATAAAAAATGCAAATATCCCAACTCTGTTTAATCTTATTCTGCTCATATTCAATACCAAACCTGTTTTTACCTTATACAAAACTTAAAGTGATGTAACTTTTACACTTTAAAGCAACAACAAATAATACAATAATTTTGGTGAAATCCTGATAGATTTTGCCAAAGTTGCCTTTACCTCCTATCAACGGGCTATATCTTGTATAAATAAGCAGCTGACTATTTTTGAATAAGTCACTGTAATTACGAGGGGTTGAATCTATTACTTGTTGTATATTTGTGCACACACCAAGAATACAATATGTTAAAAAAACCGATTTTATTGCTAGGGCTATTAATGCTTCAAAGCTTTGTGTTTTCTCAGGAAATACCCCAACCAAAAGGTTATGTGGCTTATCAGGTCACCAATCAGCTTGCCATAGATGGTAAATTAGACGAGGCTCAATGGCTTGCAGCAAATTGGTCTACCCCTTTTCTGGACATTCAGGGAGAAGATTTTACTGCACCCGATCAACTGACCCAAATGAAAATGCTTTGGGACGAAAACTATTTGTTCATTGGCATTAAGCTTTATGAGAAAAACATCTGGGCCACCTACTCCGAAAGAGAATCAGTAATATTCCATGAAAATGATATTGAAATATTTATAGATCCTGACGGGGACACGCACAATTACTATGAGGTGGAGATCAATGCTTTGGGAACACTCTGGGACCTACTGCTTACAAAGCCCTATAAGAATGGAGGCAAGCCTATCAATGGATGGAACATCAACGATTTTGAATATGCCATTCATCTTGACGGTACCATAAATGACCCTGCCGATGAAGACAATTTCTGGTCTATCGAGATGGCCATTCCCTGGAAAAGCCTCTCTCAATCTGGCCCCTCCTACAAGGCACCAGAAAATGGCGAGCAATGGAAAATAAATTTTTCAAGGGTGCAATGGCAAATTGAGCCCACAGAAAATGGCTACAGGAAAAAGATTAACCCACAAACTGGTAAATCCTACCCAGAAGACAATTGGGTTTGGTCTCCCATGGGATTGATCAATATGCACCTGCCGGAAAGATGGGGCTATGTTCAGTTTTCTGACATGAAAGTTGGGCAGGGCAATCAATTGTTTGTAATTGATCCTGATGAGCGGATAAAGGATGAATTGCGAAAACTATACGATGCAGAAAAGGCATTTTTTGCTAATCATGGACGTTATACAGACCAGTTGACTGACTTAGAACACGACAACAGCCTGTTGGAAGTGACCATAGAAGCTACTAAATCCTGGTTTAAAATATCGAGTCCGGCAACTTCCAAGGGAGAATACTGGTATATAACAGAAGACAGTCGGGTATGGAAAAAATAATCCCCGTATTAATTGAATACAAAATTATCGAGACCGCTTTTAAAGCAAAATCGATCGAATCATGAGGAAAAACAAAACTTTCTTTTTTGGATTATGCCTACTTGGCCTTACTTGCCTCGGCTGTACCGAAGCAGCAGAAACAAGGTCATTGGTTAATTTGTTACTTATAGACGCCCCAGGAGACTTTGATGAAGTCTGGGTAGAGGTCAATGGGGTAGAAATTTTACCGGCAGGCATTCGAGGGAGTGAGGAAAATGCCAGTTGGGTGAGCATTCCCTATCAAGCAGCCAGCAATATGGTTTTGGTAAGTGCTTTGGTAGATGACACACAGCTCCTTATAGGAAGAACAGAAATTCCAGCAGGAGACATTTCCAAAATCAGGTTTCTCCTGGGGGATGTTGTCTATTTGATAAACGACGATGTCAGAACGGATATGACCATCTCCCCGGATAGCGAATCCCTATTGGAAGTAGACGTAGACATTAGCACCCAAAGTGGTCTTTCCTATGACATCATTTTGGATTTGGACCTGGCACAATCTGTGGTCGCTAACCAAAGTGGTGGATTTGATTTTGTTCCTCATCTTAGGGTATTTGTAAGCACTGGCTTATCAGAAATTACTGGATCAATCTTTCCCATCAGCATCGCCCCACATGTGATGGCCATCTCAGCAACTGACACCTTCAGCACACTCACCTCAGGTGATGGTGGTTTTCTGCTTAGTGGCCTGCCTGAAGATGAATACGAATTTAAAATAGCCGCTCCTACAGGATACCAGGACACTACTTTCACCCTGCTGACCTATCCTGACAGCACATTGACATTGGAATCCATCACCTTAAAAGCATCCACCTCCCCCTGATAATATTGCCAAGATTATGACCGAAGACCAGCATAAGAGCTACATGTTAAGGGCCATTGAATTGGCTGAATTGGGAAGGGGAAGTGTCAGCCCCAATCCCATGGTGGGCTGTGTGATCGTTCACAACGGTTTGATTATCGGAGAAGGGTATCACGAAGAATACGGTCAAGCGCATGCTGAAGTAAACGCCATCGCAGCCGTTAAGGACAAATCACTTTTAAAAGAGGCTACCCTGTATGTTAGCCTGGAACCCTGCGCCCATTTTGGGAAAACGCCCCCTTGTGCAGACCTAATAGTCAAGCATCAATTAAAAGAAGTCATCATTGCTGCAGTAGACAGCAATCCTTTGGTGGAGAAAAAAGGAATTCAGAAGTTAACGCAGGCAGGAATAGCGGTGACTACAGGGGTGATGGAGGATAAAGTCAGGAAGCAGAATGTGCGGTTTTTTACCCAGATGGAGAAAAAGCGCCCTTACATTATATTAAAATGGGCACAGACAAAAGATGGCTTTGTAGCCCGCACCAACTTTGACAGCAAGTGGATCAGCAATTCACTAAGTCGACAGCAAGTCCACCGCTGGCGAACAGAAGAAGATGCCATTTTGGTAGGTACCAATACGGCTCGCTATGACAATCCCCGACTGAATGCCAGAGATTGGTATGGAAAAGACCCGTTGAGATTGGTCGTAGACAGGGAGTTGAAATTGGAGGAAAGTTTATATCTATTTGATGGGCAGCAGGACACCATCATCTACAATAACCAACTCAATAAGACAGTCGGAAAGACCGAATGGGCAAAAATGGATGTTCGCATCGATGCCAAAGAAATTGTGGCAGACCTTTATGCCCGAAACATTCAGAGCCTGATTGTAGAAGGAGGAGCGGCAGTTTTGGGGGATTTTATAGCGAATGACCTATGGGATGAGGCAAGGGTTTTTACCGGAAATGCCATGTTTGGTTTGGGCATCCCTGCCCCCCTAATGACAACTATCCCCACAGCCCAATATACTTTTAAGGAGGATTTACTAGCAATATACCATAACCATGACTGAGGAAATTAATCTACCTAAAAATGCCAACAAGGAGGAAATATACCAAGCCCTGCTGCCACAAATAAAAGCCTTGCTTTCCGGTGAGGAAGACTTGGTGGCCAACATGGCCAATATGGCTGCGGTACTAAAGGAGGCTTTTGGCTTTTTTTGGGTAGGCTTTTATAGCGTCAAAAAGGGCGAATTGGTTTTGGGCCCCTTCCAAGGACCAGTAGCCTGCACCCGCATCCAAAAAGGAAAAGGCGTATGTGGCAAAGCCTGGAAAACAGGCGAAACGCAGGTAGTGCCCGATGTCAATGCCTTTCCGGGCCACATTGCCTGCAGTGCCTCCTCCCAATCAGAAATTGTAGTCCCCGTATACAAAGGAAAAGAAATTATCGCAGTGCTGGATATTGATTCCGATCAGCTGGATACTTTTGACGCAGTGGACCGGAAGTATTTGGAGGAGATGGTGGGGTATTTATAGAAACTGACTTCATTCATCCATTTTTTTTGGAGATGGTTAAAGTGACCTGTATTTTCATAAAAATAAGTTCAGCCTATTTTTTTTTCTGCAATAAATGGGACTTTTTTACTGGACTCATAGTCTAGAACACCTAATTTAAAATGATAATACCAGTTACAAGAATTTCAAAGTGATTAATTAAATACAAAAATAATTTCGTGAATATTGATAAAGTCAATCATCTAGATTTAACGAAACCTATCAATACGAGAATGAAGAGACAATTGATTAAATAATTCAAAATTCAATAAGCCAGAACAGCTTAATTGGACACTCCAACAATTTTTACACACCTTCTTTAAGCACCCTAATAGCATTGGCATTTAGGCAATTTATAGACAATGCTATTCTTAATTTAATATTTTTAGGAATAAAAATATAGATGAAGTAACAGTCAAAACACCCAAAATATAGACTTGTTTCTCAGTCACTTCTATCCATTAGTAAATAACATTTCAGGGAATTTTAGACTGTATCTTAATTTTTAATAGGGTTTTATATTAAAGTAAATAGAATAATAATCTACAATTAAACTTAATATAATATAAAACACGCAGCCATAAAATCCTATTTTAAAATTTTCTTTTAAAAACTTACAACATTAGAGTGTATTAATAAAACATTTTTATTAAGTTGAAACACATTAATAAAGCATAGTAGATTGATAGACAGCATATATACCAGAATTTTTCTTGGTGGAATAGGACTATGTGTAGTGGTGGAATTGAATTGAAGAGTCTTTTTAGGAGTGAATTTATAGATTTTTCAGTAAGGGTAGGTTATAATTATTATAATAACAGACATTAGGATTTAATACATTGATCATTTGAAGCTATTTTGGCAATTACAAATACTTATAAAATACTATAATTAATCTATAATAAAATCGCGAAATAAAGAATAAAAATATTGAATTAGGCGTAAGGTCAATAATTCAATCTTAGTGTAAAAGGCCTAAAAGGAGTTTTACTTAGGAAAATACCTCCAAAGGTCCAAATTGCTGGGCTTTTTCCAATATATGTGAGCAATTAAAATATTGATAATCAGTCTACAAACGCTTATTTACTAAGTACCTAATTCAATAAAAATAAATAAAGATTACAAATGATTAGATAGCTTGTTTACAGACTTTCAAGGGGAATTTCATGCACAAGCATAAAACTCCATATCTGAAAATAAAAAAATATAATTGACACCAAAATAAAAATATAAGTATATTTTTATTGTTTTTATAGAAATTTTACCGCAGTAGCAGAAAGAGGAAAGTGTGTTTTAAAGGGAAAAGAAATACGTATTACAGCATTAAGCATCTAGCTATTTGAATAAGAGTTACTAAACACTTATTTAAATCACCATTTATTTTGTATAATCTCAAAAATGAAATCAGTAAAAATCATCAAATTAAACAATTATGAAAAAATGTAGCTATTTAGCAAACAGAGGAGATGGAACATACTTATTTATCCACGATTTTGATGGTTTAAACTGGGGAAAGGTTTCAAAATTAAAAGTAGGGGAAGGGGATAACTTCAAAGGTTGGAGTTGGCATAATAGTACCGCCAGTTACATAGCAAGATTAGATGGAGATACCAATCTTTATATTAGAACTTTCGATGGAGTTACGTTTGGGAAACATAAAGAAATAAAAGTTGCAAAAAATGATAATTGGAGAGGTTGGTCTTGGGATGGAAAAACAGCAAGTTATATTGCAGAAATGGGTGGCGTAACTAATCTATATACTCGCTCATTTGATGGAGAAACATTTGGTACACCAAAAGAAATTAAAGTATCAGGAAGTGATAATTGGAAGGCTTGGTGCTGGGACGGAAAAACAGCAAGTTATGTTGCAGAAATTGAAAGCGGAATAAAATTATTTATTCGGACTTTTGATGGAACAAATTTTGGTCCTTATCAAGAATTATTTGTTCCCTCAAGTGGAATGAGAGGATGGAATTGGCAATAACTAGGCTAAACAAAACAATTACGCTACAATGATATGAAGTCTTATTTCCCATCTTTGTAGTACCGGTCGATCAGTATTAGACTCAAGCTCCGGTAACTTTCTGCTATGGGGATTGGATTGGGCTTATTGGGTATTTCAGGGAATTAGGTGGGAGTAAAACTATTGAAAAGAATCGCTAACAGTATTTTAGGTTCTTGCCTCGTTGTTTTACGAGGTCTTAGAAAATCTTAGATATAGGTGTTCAAGGGCTTCCAGTGAAGCCTTTTTGATAAAATGTGATTATTGGTAAGGTTATGCATTTGGAAGCTCATGCAAAAGTAGTCCTACTAAGTTTTACTTTAGATTACCAGAAGGAGGAGAAGGGCATGTTTTTCCAAGGCATATAAAAAGGCATTTCAATAGTAGGTATCGAGCTAATTTAAAAAGCGTTGCTAATCCTTATATTGTCTTCTTCAAACATTAGACACCCTATTGTTGTGTGTAACTATAAAAAGAAATAAAATGAAAAAAATTTTACTTTTTATTTCTTTTTGTTTTCTCCTCAACTCAGCAAAGAGTCAGACAAAACAATTTCGTTACAGAGTAATTGTCCCTAATTATTTTAAGTATAAGAACCCAACAGATACTGTTTTCATAAAATATGACAGTCTATTTTTAAAATCTGTTAATCTTAAAAAGGGAACTATTATTTCGACTGAGGGGGAATACAAGAAAAATAGAGTTACATATAAATATTTAGTCAACGACACTTTATCCAATTCTAAAGAGGTAGAAATTAAAACATCCCAAACTAATCTTTTTAAAAACGGAAAAGGATATGCTACCCTTAAAGTCGATGAGAAAGACAAATCTAAAATTCATATTAATTATTGGCTTGGGAAAAAGTACGACCGTGAAAAAGACTATTATATTAAGTTGAAGAATAGGCAGTCTGTAAAATTCTGGTATAATACTATTGAAGGTGGGGCACTAACGATTCCATTTAAGTATAGACCTAGATTTAATAAAAATGGAATTGAAGTAGAAGAACAGTTTAATTCTGATCTGAATGTAGGAATGTACATTGGATATTCTTTTGGTCAAGTAAAATATATTTACCGACAATTAGAAGAAACCCAACCTACTGATTGGAAAGTTTCAATAGGTCCTTTTTTTAGTGTTTCAACAACAAAGATAGACTCATCATCAACTTCATCAGCGGAAACACCATTGACTAAAGAAGTTGGTATTGCTACATTTTCTCCAGGAGTTGGACTTATGACCTCTGTATCTGATTTTAGATTTGGAGTATTTGTAGGGAAAGATATTACCTTTGGAAAGACAGGTCAAAAGTGGAATTATCATAATAAAACCTGGTTTGGATTTGGAGTGGGATATAACCTTGGTTTAATATGGGGGAAAAGTGAATAAAAACTACACACAATTGAGGAGACGACCGTGAGCCATACCTCTCTCACCATCCCGGTTGACCAAGAGTATCGTATACGGCGGTTCATTGAATCTCAGGTTTAAATTTCAAGTAATAATCCTGCATACTTTGATAACCTTTTCTTCGGAGTCTTGAAAGAGTAATTGTTGTTCCCAAAATTGGGCTTTGAGCTACTGCCCATCCGCTGTTTCTACATTCCCACATCCTAGCCTCTCGCTAAAATGACCTAAAGAGATCATTTCTTGCCGCACGGACATTCCAAGCATATGCTTGAACCAGATCTACTCCAAATTTGATCAGGTTTTGCGTTTTCTCTCAGACTTCCTCTCCCAATGAACTTGGTCAAAATGAAAAATCTAATTAACCGATGGAACTCTGCACAGAAAAACACCATACTTGGGCAAGCGCATAACTGCTCCACTACCACAAAGATTTACAGTCATGAATTAACGATTTCCAATAAAAATGTAGTCTCCCCTTAGATTCTTTAACCGAAATTCTTAATTTGAAAGGTGAAAACAATGCAAAGTAGCTGGGTAAATAGTCGATATATACTCAACTCCCCTGCAAAACATACCTATATACAATTGTTAGCGGTGATTAAAAAAAATTACTATATGAAAAGAACAAAACTAAAAGAAGATTTTGTAATTGGAGGTCAATTTACTGCCGAAAATGCGAATGAAATAAATAGAGGAATAAATGAGGCTTTTGATGAATTAGAACTACTTGAAAAACGGTTAAAATCTGACCGAAAAACTTTTAATAAAAGAGTTGATAATTTCTACGGAAAAATCATAGAGATATTTGGAATCTTCATTGCTATTTTTTCAATAATTACAGTAGCTGCTCAATCATCTTTTAAATGCGAGGGGAATTTTATTACCCGACTTTTTTGCTCAGCTTCAATTTTTATTCCAATAATAATTTCATTAATAGTTTTAATATTATTAGTTCATTTTTTGAAACGCTAAGTGTAAAAAATATTAAAACAAATTCTATAATACGCTCCAAAAAGATTTATGAAAGTAATGAATCACTTTAAATCAAATAAAGTAAAATTGAGAATAACAACCGCTAATCGAGTAGCCTTACCTGATACAAATAGCTCTTTTCAGCCCCTAACACAACCAGACCCTGTAAAACTGGGCAGGCTGTACGGTCTCATATCCGGAGGAATGTTGCTCTTTACACCAACATTCCCTTTCCGTTACTTCTAAAACAAGGCTATGCAATGGCTCTATATTGAATTTTCACATCACCATACGTTCGGTCTCGCTACCCAGTAAGACCTCAATAGCTATTACAGCTCGTTACCGGTAACTACTATGACATATTGTTGGGACAGCACAGATCGGATGACTTCTCATTCGGTAACTCGTACAAATCGAGATCTCCCAAGAGCCTGTCCCAATTTTACGGGAAAAGGGCATATTCCTTTCCCCAATATCCACCGGATCTACCGGCTAGATGCCTGTTAGTTTCCCGATAATCGGAACAGGATCAGTTTCTTAAAACCGGGGTTTGCAGTCTCTATTTAGCATATCCTGAGGCCTCAGGGCTTTACTCCATGCTTTACAGCAAACGACTCCCGAAGAACGGGACAGGCATTGCGACTTGCTAATGCTTCGGGACATTAATTCCCGAACATAAGAGACTTTCACCCTCTAGAATATTTGGTGTCTTCGATACCAGATGCCCATACTGGGCACACACCATATATAAAAAACATAGGGCTTTTGTGTTAACTTCAAAGTCCTGTGCCTGATGCGAGTAAACCCTTTCGGCAGAATCCCGATTCTCGGGACAAGTTATGAAGCATGAACCTTCTTAGGAATTCAGGAGCCTTTAGCGTGCAAGTTTTTTTTGCCTTGTTTTCGGTAGTTGTTAACCAGATTTGTTTATCGATTGGCGGAGGATTTTGAGCTGTAAATCAAAGTCTGGCACGTTTTAACAGACTTTTGAATGATAGATTGCTTTTTTTTTCATAGCTTAAAATGTTGAATATTAACGATAAGTCTAATGTAGGAAGAAACGGCAACAACCACCGGCTTCCTACCTTAGCAGGATTCGTTCAACTATGTAAATAAAAAATAGGACAAAAAGTGCTTAAACAAAGGCTTGGTCGTATTTGAAAAGTCGCCATATTTTTAATTTGTATTTTAGCTGACTGAAAAGTTAAAAAGAAAATTAAAAATATGGCTTCGTGCTTTCAGAAAGTTAAGTGCTTATCAACCGCCCTACTTTTCATATACTAACCGTTAGCTGTAATCCTCCATATATGAAACCTATTTACTTTCAGAGCTAACGGGGTGTTGCATCATCTCGACATTTTCTTATATTAGTAAAGCTCTTTGTAAGACCGATTTTTAAACTGTTGCTCCTGGTTATTCGGGAAGCACGGGCGCAATCCTGGTTGGGGTGTTTGCGATTACTTTAGTGGCGGATTTGGCTTTTCCCAGATACCCCGTTCAGAATATTTTCTTGCCAAAAGCACATCCCCTTAGAGCCTAAGTTGTCTCATTATGGAACAGGAATTTGTATCAATGCAAGTCGTTAATCCGCAGGCTGCGGGTATCGATGTAGGCAGTCGCTCCCATTGGGTGGCTGTGGGGCAATCCGAAAAGGATGTGCGTGAATATGGAGTCTTTAATCAGGATCTGTTCTCTTTGGCAGATTGGTTGAAAGAAAAAGATGTAAAAACAGTGGCTATGGAGAGTACCGGAACTTACTGGCAAAACTTGTATGCGGTTTTGATTTCCAAAGGGCTTCATGTGGTGCTTTGTAATGGAAAGTTTACCAAAAACATCAAAGGTAAGAAAACAGATATAAAGGACTGTCAGTGGATTCAGAAATTGCATACTCTAGGGCTTTTGACCAGTAGTTTTCTGCCTGATGGGAAGACAGAAGAACTCCGGACCTACTGCAGGCAAAGGGCTAATCTACTTCATTTAGCAGCCTCAACATCCAAGAAGATGCAAAAGAACCTTAAGTTACTCAACTTGAGATTGGACGTAGTAGTCAAGGATATCTGTGGGCTGACCGGGCTGTTGATTATTAGGGCCATTTGCGATGGCGAAACCAATCCAGGAAAACTAGCCTCCTTAAGGCACGGAAACTGCCGGAAAAGTGAAGAAGAGATAGCCAAAGCCTTGCAGACCAATGGTAGGAAAGATTACCTTTTCGCACTCCAGCAGGAACTGGACACCTACGACCACCTCCAAAATAAAATAGATGAGTGCGATAAGGAAATTGATAAGATGCTAAATGAGATCATCAATTCCGATGAAAATAAGAGGCAGCATTTTATTGATGCGAAGCCCCACAAAAGAGTCAACAAAAATACCCCAAAGGACATTGATCTTAATTTGAAGTCCTATCAAATGCTTGAAGGTACTGACCTGCTTGCAATTGAAGGGATGAGTTATTCTACTGTTCTGGCACTAATGAGTGAGGTTGGACTTGAAGGAATCAGGAAATTCAAAACAGCCAAGCATTTTACATCATGGCTGAGGCTTGCACCTAACAATAAAGTAAGTGGGGGAAAAGTACTTTCCAGTAAAGTTCCAAAAGGAAGCAACAGACTGAAAATCGCATTACGGAATGCTGCCAATGCCATTGGAAACCTGAAGGATTCTACACCACTACGAGACTTCTTCCATAGAATAAGCTTTAGAAAAGGGAGGGTTTCGGCTATAAGTGCCACCGCCCGTAAGCTGGCGGTTATCATCTGGAATATGGTGGTGAAGGGAGTTCCCTATATTAATCCGGAAGGCTATCTCTTCCTAGATCAGAAAAGAAAATTGGGTTTAGTTAAACGGATAAAGAAACAAATCGATAAATTCGGTCTGACTAATGAGGACCTTGGGCTCGAAATTGAGCCAATTTGAAGGTTTTTTTGTAACGTTAGTCAGAAGCTGAAAAAAGATGTCTGAATTTAACCTAAACACATCCGAATTATACGATATTTTGGTAAAGAAAGGAATAACCAATCTCTTTCACGCAAATACAGTATCCACTTCTATAACTTTTCTAAATAACAAAAGCCTTCTATCAAGAAAATTCGTAACAGATAATAATCTATTCCAGACAGATCAATATTCTGATGAAAAAGACAAGAAATTTGATATTTATGATGACATTTTTCTTGATTTCGTTGATATTCACGAAGAATGGAAAAAATATAATTTTTATGGTCCTTTTCTATTTGTTTTTAGCATTGAGTTATTAAAATCAAATGAAATAAAAACATTAAGAATAACAAAGAAAAATCCTGTACATTGGAGGGAAACTGAAACAGAATCCGACTGGTATTATTCGAACCTTAAGGACTTTGATAAAAATTACAAAAAAGGGAATAAATTAAAAGACGTTGGTTCAATGATTATTCTTAAGGATATTGATGGAAAATTACCCTTACGTCCTAACATTAAAAAATTTCTTTTTGACAATCCTAATTTATTCGTGAATTACAAAGACGAAAAAAATTATCTAGCCAATTTAATCGGAGTAGAACTTAAAAAAATAGTTAAGAAAAATGGTTTTGAAGATATTAAAAGAGATTTGCGACATAAAAGTGGAATTGCAAGATGTGCTTGTTGGTTTCAGTACAATGTTATGCTCTTAAGAGATATCAAGAAATTAAAAAAATTATTTCATCAAAAGCCAATTGAAAAAGAAAAAAAAGACATTTGAAAGAAGAAGTTACATATAAACTTGACAGAATAGCTAGCATTTGGAATCACTTCATTTGGGAATATGATTTTTGCAAACGCAAAATAAAGTTTAGGCCTGAAGTTAGAACAAATTACTTCGGAGATATATTAGGTTACTTCCAAGATACATTTGATATAATATTTAATGATAAAAAATCTGAATCCCACTCTGACCGTTTTTCTAATCAAATAAGTCTATTACAAAGTATTTATGTTCAACAAGACTTTATAGAAGAGTTATTAATAATTTTTAAAACCAGAATTGAAAAGGGCGACTTAAAAAGAGATTTGAATTATTCTATAAATAGAGATATCAGGAATGAGTTAGTTGGTCATCCAATTAGAAAATACAAAGGAGAATTCATTTCTTCCTGCTTATTTAGCTATAATGGAGGGAAAGATAAAGTTGTCTATTTAAGATATCACAAAGATAATAACTACAAGTTTGAATCGATGGAATTTCCTATTTCAGAAATCATTCAAAGACATAAGGACTTTTTGGACAAATATTTTGACGAAATACTCAACAAGTTAAAGCTTATACTATTAGATTTTTCTAGAGAAATCGAAAATATAGAAAGTCTGATAGACAAAAAGAGTTTTGATGAAATTCTTGCTATTTCAAAGGTCTTTTACGAATCAATTTTTGAATATGATTTCGTTTATGATAAAGAGTCATTACTAAAAATATATGCTAAAAAAAATGAACATAGAAGATATCAAAATTTGATTGACAAATTCTATTATGATTTAAAAAGCAGTTTAAAAGAAAATAAGGAATATGCAACTGAACTTTTTGAACCAAGAAAAGAGTTTAAGAAAACAAACGTAGGAATTCCAACTTTTGATATAGAATTTGTTGAAGCAACCAAAATAGACTCAACGGAAAAAGAAAGACCTGTAACTTATCATTATGAACTTGGCAAAATTGCAACAAAACGCAATCCTATGGACTTTGATTTTTTTGGAGGTTGTTTAAAAAGAAAATGCGCTGACAATGAATTAGTCCTGAATGAATTGGAACATATGGAATCGAATATGTACAATGACATTGAATACTTTTCAGCATATCGATTAATTTGTACTGAATTGAAAGAAGAATAAAAAGCCAGCACATAACACTATATATAGCAAATAGGACGATTAGTTATTAACCCAAAAGTTGTTGTCTATTCACAAAGTCGCCAAATCTTTTGATTTGGTATTAAAGAGAAAAATTAAAACAAAATACAAAAGATTTGGCTTGTAGCTAAACCGAAAATAATCGCTTGTTTTCTGCCCTACTTGCCATATATTTAACGTTGTACACCATTTAAAAAATGAATTCACAGAGAATACTTTATACAACCTTTTTTTTATCAATACTGCTTCTTTCTTGTAACAATAATGAAAAGCTATATGAAGAAGCAAAAGCTTTTGAAAAACAGGGTAATTATAAAAAATCAATTGAACTTTTAGATGTTGTAATAAAAGTCGACCCTGAAAATGTTTATGCATTATTTGACAGGGCTGTTGACAAATCAATGATTAATGATTTCACTGGAGCAATATCTGACTACGATTTAGTTATCGAACTGTATCCCGACAATCCAATTGCGTTTTTAAATCGTGGAAAAAACAAATCAAGATTAGGAAAATATAAAGAAGCAATTGAAGATTACAATTCAGCAATCGACCTAAAAGGTTCAGAAACTTTCTATTTAAATAAAACTGAAAATTCAATATTTGAAAATGGGTATGAATTTGATGCGACTATGGAAGAAATTAGGTTTGAAAGAGGTTTTAGTAGATATAAAATAGATAGTTTAATAAAATCATTTGAAGACTTATCTTTTTGCATTGATAAAAGCTATGAACTCGGGTTTTGCTATTTATGGAGAGCGCATATATACAACGCTTTTGAACAAAACAGAGAATGTTGTTTAGATCTAGAGTTTTCAGAAAAATTTGGTAACAAAGAAGCTTCTGATTGGATAGAAAAATTATGTAATAAAATAAATAAAAACGTTGCCCAATAACTAAGCATTCTGACGGCTGGAACAGCCT
>NZ_CAXBPD010000022.1:0-112181 GCF_963977555.1 uncultured Cyclobacterium sp.
TTTTTTAACAAAGAAAATCATTTCAGCCCAATCCCCCAACTTTTAGGACTGATCCATGTTTCTTGGATAGTTTACCTGTAGCCAATTTTTTCTTAAGTCTCTCCATTCCTTTTGCTCTGTTGTGGGCATCTTTTGATGCTCTAGATGACGAAAATTGAACAATTAAACGAAGCCCATCTGGTCTTTTTAATTCAGAATATTTCTTGTCTTCAAGCTTTAGACTTAAGATTTTCTTTTTGAGGGTATCCGTTTCATTTTTGATCCTTCCTCCTAATATAAACTCACAGTTCTTTGCTCTTATAAGTTTTATGTTACTGTTCGACATTAGACCTGCATCAGCGATTACAGTTAGCTTTTCGAGCTTATATTTGGCTTTAAATCGTTCGATTACAGGTAACATGGTATGACCTTCAAAACTATTCCCTTGAAAGGCTTCATAATCCAGCGGATAGCCATTTTGGGATACCAAAAGCCCTAATACAATCTGGGGATTACTATGCTTGCCATCCTTGCTAAATCCAGATATCCTGAAGTCATCTTCATCCGCAGCTTCAAAGTACAACGTGGTTACATCATAAAATATCATTCCGAATTGACCGCCAAGTACACCAACTGTATGTGTATAGCTGATCTTCTTTGCATCTTCCATATGTGATTTATGGAACCTGTCCATGAAACGATAAATCTCATTAACAGAGATAGTAATACCCTTGTATTTTTGAAGATAATCTATCGTTTTAAGCTTGCTGACGGGATAAATTAGTCTAGAAATTACCAAATGCCTGAAAAGCTCTTCGGGTATAACATTAAACCCAATTTGGTCAAAAATTCTCCCTAAAACCAGCTCAGGTCCAAGCATCTGAACTTTCTGAATGCTATTGTAAACCGACTGATAAAAAGTATCATCATCTTGATGACCAAAAGCAAGCGTTTGTTGCCCATGAAAACTCATAATAAATTCATCGGCCAATTTTTTGAGTTTTTCGACCTCAAACTCATCAGAAGAACTTCCAATAGTTTTTACAACCTTATAAACTCCTGAACTTTTATCTATAACCTGAACTGACACACTACCAGATCGATTTTTTTTAGCCCTCACAAACATGAAATAAAGCTACAAATAAAAGAACGGGACACCCAAGACACCAAGAAAAAATAGCCTCAGACGTTGGAATCAGATATTATTAATTTAATAGTTAAAAATTGATGAAGTCAGGGGGAGAGTAGGTCGCCGCCTTCATTATTACAGACCCGTAGATCACTCTACGGGTCTTTTTTTTGACCTGTTTTGTAAATGAAACTGCTCAATACCCTTCACTTTTTTAAGAACGCCGCTCTAACCTAAAGGGAATAGATTTGTTGAATAATTTGTGAGCAAAAACAGTTGTTCTTTATAATTTGAGGGCGAATATTTGAGTCATGTTGACTATACAATTCTTGAAAAAGACTTGTAGAAATATTAACCGATTCCGCTGTTCCTGTTGGCTGTGTAAGTTTAAAAAATACAAAAGGAGAAAATACTTTAATAAAAGTCTCCTATCTTCAATTGATCATTAAACGCCCGCTTTATTAATCACCGCCATGGTTTTTCTTAAACCTGTATTGGCAACTTCTTGTAGATCTTGCTTCCAATATTCTGGGTTGTATAGTTCCAAAGACACACATCCTTTATAGCCTGTCGATTTTAAGGTTTTTAATATTTCCGGTAAAGGCAAAATTCCGTCACCGGGATATACGCGGTGCTTATCCCCCAAAGCCCCTATCTCAGGACTAGCTGGGGCATCTGCAAATTGGAAAATGGCAATAAGGTCTCCATTTAAAAATTTAAGCCCTTCAAATCCACCTTCACTGATATGCATGTGAAAAGTATCGGGGATAATCATCGCTTTTGGGTGATTGGCATCTAAGGCTATCCCTGTTGCCTGTCCCAAGGTTTTTAAGGGAAAAAACTTCACGAAAACCAATGCCGGATTAATACCAAACTCATTTAGTCCTATTTCAATAAGTTCTCGGTATTTCTGAGATACGTACTTTTGATCGTAATTTTCTCCCACTGTATTGGGAATGGTTTGGATATGCTGCGATTGGATATCAGCTGCCATCCGCATCCTGTTTCGAGTGTCTTTTAATGATTCTTCAAATGCTACTTGGGTGGGAGGAAATGCATTCCACAAACCTATAACACTTGGTACAAACAAGCCAAGGTCTTTAATTTCCTTGCCCAATTCCTTCAAGTTGCCTCCTTCTTTTTCAAATTCAGCAAGCTCTCTATCCCAAGGCTCTATGGCATCATATCCTGCTGTAGCTGCAATTTGAACCTTCTCTCTTAGAGAAGCAGGCCTAATCGTAACCGTATCCAGGCAAATGGGCCAAGGACTTTGACCCTTTTGGTATCGTGTTTCATTTTGAGGGGTGTGTAAAGGGATTCTTGCAGCTAAAGATGGTGCTGTCCCTGCTGCAACACCGGCCAATGTGCCTAAACCTATAAATTTTCTACGTTTCATTTTCCTGTTTAATAAGATAAACTATGCTCATCAAGGTTTCTAGATGGGCATAGTATTTACAAGAGATAATAATGTGAATACAATTGACTAATTGTTCAAAACCAAAAGACAAGAAGTTTTGGGGCTTACTTGTCTTTTGGTTTATGTCAACTACTTATATAGCAGGTGTCACCTCAAATTTTCTAAACTCTACGGCACCATGGTCTCCTTGGATCATAAATGCACCTGGCTCACCTTCATTGCTGTCAATGGCTCCACCTGTAATGCCTGGAATAATTTGATCGGTAATAATGGCTTTCCCGTTGGCTACAATGCTAACCCTTCTACCAATCAAGGTGATCTCAAATGTTTGCCATTCTCCTGCAGACTTTACAGCCATTTCATTTGGTGTTAGGAAACCATAGACGCCACCAAAAAATATAGAAGAAGGTGCTGTGCCTGGATTGTCTTCGATTTGAACTTCATACCGCCCACGAAGGTAAATGCCACTGTTGCTTCCTTTAGGGTAACGGATTTCGGCAGTTAATTTGAAATCTTCAAATTTTTGGTCTGAAATAAGGTTTGATCCTGCGGCATCAGATGTCAATATTCCATCAATAACTTTCCATTGGTTTTTGGCACCATCAACATGCCAACCATCTACATTTTTACCATTGAATAGTTCAATCGTTTTTCCCCATTTAGGTGCTTTTTCCCTTACCAATGAGGGTGCTCTTACACCAGTAAAGGAGTGTTTTTCACCAGTGCTTTGGGTAATTGTTCCGGATAGTTTTTCGCCCATTAACTTCCCATTAAATACCATGTCTTTATCTGAATTGTCCCATTGAGGAGGGATCGCAAAGCTTACATTTCCATTTTCATAGTTCACCTTTGAAATAGGCCTGGCACTTCCATTGTGTGCTACATAATAACCAACCAAGGTCTTTGTACCAGAAAGTTTCACTTCTAACCAGGATGGTGCTTGTTTGCCGTCCATGTCTACAGTGAGGTCCCAACGCCCGGTCAACTTTTTTTCATCCTGCGCACAGGCCATATTTCCGGTGCTTAGGAAACTGAAAACCAACAATCCGCACAATAATAATTTAGATTTTATCATGTTATTTTTTTTGAAGTTTATTCCACTTAAAATTACTTGATTTTCATCTCCTTTTAAAGCTGTTCATCAATTTATTAGGCAATTCAAACAGTTAACGTGCTCAAAATCTTATGTTATTTTTGAATTGGGAGAAATAGCTTCATAAGGTACCTTAATGTTAAAAGAATTAATGGCCTAAATTTCATTCTAATGTTCATTTGACTATTAAAATTTAATTTAAAATTCATATTATCCTGTGATGGTCCAAAGTAGGGCTCGAAAAGGATATTTTGGATCGAATTCGCTTGTTTGGAAAAGCATAAAAGCACAAAGGATTAATAGACCAAAATTACGCTATCAGCTAGGGATTTCTGCATTATTTGAGAAGTTCACTTCGAGTAGTGAAATTTCTGGTGCTGCTCGTTGCTGTATTCGTACATAAAGGTTCGGTTAGTAATTTATTCTACATATTTATTATGATAGGTAATTTGAGTTTATTTTTTATAACAGGTATTATATAATATAAGTTGGAATTGGACCTTTTATATAATCAGGGATTCACCTAATTATGTTTGCAATTTATTTGTAAAGCACGCTATGTGAAAAATGAGCCTTTAAAATTAAATATTATAGGAAAGTATAGAATTTTATCTATTTGTTTAATTTTGAAATTATAATTTATTCAGTTCAGTATATTTTTATTAATAGGATCTGATTCAAAATAAAAAATAAATTATATTGAATTTCAATTAATCATTTTTATGAAAATGAATTGAATAAAAATTATTTTGATAAGTTAATTTTCATATCTTTGAAAACGTATTTCGAACCCCTAAAAACGGAATACACCAACTGTCAATCGGGTTTCCTTGAAACCATAAAGATTCGTCAAGCCCTATATTAATAGGACGGATTTTATATACGGTTGAGTTACTACCAATTAAGCCTGTGAAAATAGATTATGGCGTAATTTAGCAATAGTATTGCGCTTAATGATCTTATAGGGAATTTCGTGACCAAATTAATTCCTTTTAAACTATTTAATGATACCTGCATGAATAAACTACCAATCTTTATTTTATTGTTATTACTATGTGTTGCATGTTCCCCCAACTACCCAGTACTTGTGCCAGAAGCAAAAGTCTTAAAAAAAATGGGAAATGAAGTAATGTTCGTCTTTAATGAACATGAAGGAAAACGCACAGGCTATCAGTGGTTCAGAGTTGATAATCCGGATGAATATAAATTGGATTCCACCTATTACCTCAGTCCTAAAGTTATAAAAGAAGCTTCGGAATAATTATATATAAGATTTTATTCTTAGATAAACTCACTGAAAATGAATAACTTAAAAGTATAATTGGTTTTGGTTCTCCAGGCTTTAAGATGTTAATAATTGCTCTTGTTAAATGATCAGATTCTTCAGATGGTTTAGAAAAGGCAATAGCACACGGCATGCCATCTTTCAACTTAAATTCCGTAGGTCGCCACATAACGTATTGATACTTAAATAATAGTTTATTTCTGTTGTAGGTGCTTCGCTAATCTTTTTATCAGTGTTGATGGGAAATGCTGTCATTGTTCAGCCCTTATCCTTGGATTAAAATAGAAATGTTGGAGGACGTTAACATTGAGAAAACTGAACAATCCAATGTATTGGCCAGAGGAGGAGTAAAAAGGGACGAATTTGAATAGAGAATTAATCCATCTTAAATACAGGTTTAATCTACATCAAGGAGATCAACTGGAAGCAGCTATCGCTGGTAAATTTGATGCCTACAGTAAAATTTATATCGGTTATAAAAAATATAAAATTTCTAATCCGCAAATACTTCCCAGTAAAAATCCCCAGAACAACTCAACTGGCAAATGTCTTCCAAGGTACCACCTTGACCATCCAATAAGTGGACTGCTGCCCCAGATGATTATTGCAAATGTTTGGTTGATTTCCCAAAGGGCAAAACCAGTGTAAATGGCTATGGCAATGTGAAGAGATACCTTTGTTTTAAAGTTTAATATGAAGGCAAATAGCAACAATTGAATCAATATTAAACATCCTATTAGTACGGATGCAGGTTGATCACTCATCCATAATACCAACAAAACCAAGCCTGACAGAATTAAGATGAATAGGTACATGGAAGAACGTTGGCTTCTAATAGAAACATCAAAATTTGAATATAAACCTTTCCGGGTGCGGTATAGATTCCAGCCTATAAGAGGCAAAATCCCTAAGGATACGATTGTGGTCAGGGTCCAGAA
Organism: uncultured Cyclobacterium sp.; assembly: GCF_963977555.1. Taxonomy (GTDB): domain Bacteria; phylum Bacteroidota; class Bacteroidia; order Cytophagales; family Cyclobacteriaceae; genus Cyclobacterium. The sequence goes on from NZ_CAXBPD010000022.1 coordinate 5,842, forward strand.
GGCTTTTGCCGGATCTTGAATACTGAAAAAGAAATAGATCAAAAAAGTCAGTAGCAAACAAATAGGATGGCCTATCCTGGAAATAATTCTGGCGAAGTTGTGTTTCAAAGCTTAAAGTGAATCAATTAATCTTCTGGTAATTTAAGGCTAAATTTAAGTGATTTAGCTGAAATGGGGTTTTATTATTGATTAGATACCAATTTAAATATTTTTTTCAGCTTCCTTCCCTTTGGCTCTACTTAACAATTTATAATTAAATTTTTAAAGCTGTACCAACCTTGGACAAGGTCAAAATTTCATAGTAGGAGGCTATTTTGGGACTGGTTTTGGTAGCTATTTGACTAGCTAATGGATATTTCAATGCGAAATCTTCCACCCTACCATGAAAAGCTTTAAATTAGCGGTTGCTTAGAATGAAAATGATTAACGCGGCCAAGGCCGATACCAATGGATGTAGCAGTAATAAAGTACAATGCAGGCAATGTCAAATCTGTATTGTATGCCATGGAGCGTTTAGGTGTCAATGCGACCTTAACGGATGACTGGGAAACGATAAAAAAAGCAGATAAGGTAATATTTCCAGGTCAGGGAGAAGCCAGTACTGCAATGAAGTATTTAAAAGAAAGGAAACTTGATCAGTTGATAAAAGAGTTAACCCAACCTTTTTTTGGAATTTGTCTTGGACTACAGTTGCTATGTAAATACACTGAGGAGTACGAAACAGACTGCCTGGGTATTTTCCCGATCAATGTAAAGAAATTCCCCCCTTTAGAGAAGGTGCCCCACATTGGCTGGAACAATCTTGAGAACTTGAAGACGCCACTTTTGGAGGGTTTGGATGCATCTGCCTATGTCTATTATGTACACAGCTATTATGCTGAATTAGACCCAAAATATACAATAGCTACTACGCATTATATTAATGACTTCTCTGCCGTGTTGCATAAAGATAATTTTTATGCCATGCAGGGACATCCTGAAAAAAGCAGTGTGGTAGGTGAAACAATTCTTAACAATTTTCTGAAATTATAATGGAAATCATTCCAGCAATAGATATCATAGGAGGTAATTGTGTACGCCTTACCCAAGGAGATTACAGCCAAAAAAAGGAATACGCGTCTGATCCTACCGAGGTAGCGAAGAGGTTTGAAGACGCAGGCATTAAAAGGCTACATTTAGTAGACTTGGATGGAGCCAAAGCCAAAAAGATTATTAATACGGAGGTGTTAGAGAGAATTTGCCAAGCCACCAGTCTAAAAGTAGATTTCGGAGGAGGAGTGCAATCGGATGAAGACATAGCCTTGGCTTTTAGTTTAGGCGCGAAGCAGGTGACAGGAGGCAGCATAGCCGTGAAGAACCCTGACATGTTTACCGGATGGCTCAAATCTTTCGGTGGAGAGAAACTGATTTTAGGTGCAGATGCCAAAGATAGAAAAATTGCTATTTCGGGTTGGGAAGAAACGACCGAAATGGACTTGATAGATTTCATTAAAGATTACCATGCCAAAGGCGTACAATACGTAATATGTACCGACGTAGCGAAAGATGGATTGCTACAAGGACCATCATTGGAACTTTACAAGGAAATAATGAAGGAGATTCCTGGAGTTAAGCTGATCGCAAGTGGGGGAGTAGCTTCCGTAAAGGATTTGGAAGAACTAGAAGCATCTGGGGTCTATGGTACTATTGTAGGAAAAGCTTATTATGAAGGCAGAATAAGCCTGGAAGAGTTAAGTAGCTTTACACGTAATTAATATGTTGACAAAAAGAATAATACCTTGTCTGGACATAAAGGATGGGCGAACGGTTAAGGGAGTTAATTTTGTAGAGCTGAGGGATGCTGGTGATCCGGTAGAGTTGGGCAAAATATATGCTGATGAAGGGGCTGACGAATTGGTGTTTTTGGACATCACTGCTACAGTAGAGAAACGGAAGACTTTGGTTGAATTGGTTACCAAGGTGGCAAAAACTGTAAACATACCTTTTACTGTAGGTGGTGGGATTTCTACGATTGACGACGTAAAGGCTCTACTGAATGCTGGAGCAGATAAGATAAGTATTAATTCTGCTGCAGTAAGAAATCCTTCCGCAATAAACGAACTCGCAAGAGAGTTTGGGAGTCAATGTATAGTGGTTGCCATTGATACCAAAAATATTGATGGGATTGATTTTGTACATACCCATGGGGGAAGACGACCCACCTTGTTGAAAACTCAGGAATGGGCAGCAGAGGTTGCGGAAAGAGGAGCGGGAGAGATTTTACTTACTTCAATGGACCACGATGGCGTAAAAAATGGTTTCGCAAATGGGATTACCTCTGAACTGTCATCGATACTTCCTATTCCTGTAATCGCTTCAGGAGGGGCAGGAACCATGCAGCATTTTCAAGACGTATTTACTGCTGGAAAAGCAGATGCCGCTTTGGCCGCTAGTATTTTTCACTTCAAAGAAATTCCAATACCTGAGTTAAAAAAATACCTCGACACACAAGGAGTCAATATAAGAATGAAGTCATAAATCTTCATCAATTTTGATTTTACTATAATTACTTGAGCAATAAATTAGCATGGAAAATATAAAGATAGATTTTGAAAAAGTAAATGGTCTGGTGCCAGCCATTATTCAAGATGAGCTTACAAAAGAAGTATTGATGATGGGCTATATGAACCAAGAGGCCATCGATGAATCTGTGAAAAGTGGGAAGGTTACTTTTTTTAGCAGGACCAAAGGCAGGTTGTGGACGAAAGGAGAAACTTCAGGTAATTTTTTAATGATAAAAAATATTGAGGTTGACTGTGACCAGGATACGCTTTTGATCACAGTAAACCCAATAGGCCCAGTTTGTCACACAGGAAATGACACCTGCTTTGCACACGAAAATAAGGGCAAAACCCATTTCATTGATCAATTAAGAAAGGTGATAAAAGAAAGAAAAAACAATCCTTCCGACAAATCCTACACCACCTCTCTATTCAATGCGGGCATCAATAAAGTGGCACAGAAAGTAGGGGAGGAAGCAGTGGAAATTGTGATTGAAGCCAAGGATGATAACAAGGAATTGTTCATGGGCGAGGCAGCAGACTTATTGTATCATTATTTGGTTTTGCTAGAAGCAAAATCGTATGAATTAGATGAGGTAATGGAAGTGTTGATCAATCGCCATCAAAAGTAAATTTTACTAAGATTGTCGTATTTATTTGTTTACGGTACGTTAAGGAAGGGGTTTGGACATCCAATGGCTGAGTTATTGGAGCGCTCTGGCGAACTTTTTACGAGTGGTTCATGCAAGGGGCTTTTGTATGATTTAGGTCCCTATCCTGTATTTATCTATACGTCAGTATTAGAAGAAGAAGTTTTTGGGGATGTCTATTTGCTACACAATGAACAAGAAGTTCTGACGATCCTGGATGAATACGAAGGCGTAGGCGATAAGCTGGAAACAGGAGTAACTTACGAAAGGATAAAATTAGATATTGAATCCGAGGATGGGGTGATATTACCTGCCTGGGTTTACCTGCATTTGGGTACTTTGGATCACCTGACTCCTATTGAGGGAGGAGATTATTTGAATTATATTATAGAGGGTAAGGGGGATCAGTAATCTTGAACTGATTTCCCTTATTTGATATATACTTTTTTAATGTATACCTTTGTAAGGTTGAAGAAATCATTGTCCATATTGATTGCTGCATTTTTTCTTTTTTCCAGTATAGGCCTGGCAAAAAGCAGTCATATCTGTATGGGAGCCGAAATGATGAAAGGGTTTGGTTTATCTGCCAAGCATTTAGATTGTGGCATGGAAAGTCATGGGGAAATTCCATCCTCGGAAAATGATTCAAATGCAAACACAAATCAGTGCTGTCAAAATCAATTTGAACTGATTCAATTAGAGGTTGATCAAAGCCTTACTCATGTAAATGTTGATGCACCGCAAATGATTTTTATTGCGGCATTCACTCAGTCCTTTCTGCTTGCTCAGGTTTTGATACTGGCGCCCGTTAACACTTTCTCTTTTGACCCTCCTCCAATACATTCACAGGACTATACTGTCTTGTATCAAACTTTCCTTATTTAATCCGACTAGATAATTCGGTCAGCGACTGACCTGTTTTTCTGCTGTTTATATAAATGGCTGTCTATTATCTAGTTTTTTCTACATAGGATTAAATCATGCTTAATTCAATTATCAAGTTTTTCCTTGAAAACAGACTTGTTACTGTTCTTCTTATTCTGGTGATAGTAATTTGGGGGATTGTCACTGCACCATTTGGCTGGAAAGTAGGGGCCTTACCGTCTGATCCAGTTCCAGTGGATGCCATTCCAGATATTGGAGAAAACCAACAAATCGTGTTTACGCAATGGCCGGGAAGATCACCACAGGACATAGAAGATCAGATCTCCTATCCTTTGACCACCTATTTATTGGGTATTCCCGGGGTGAAATCAATTAGGAGCTCCTCCATTTTCGGGTTTTCTAGTATCTACATCATTTTCAATGAAGACACAGAGTTTTATTGGTCACGCTCTCGAATTCTGGAAAAACTCAATTCACTTCCAGCCGATCTGCTTCCAAATGAAGTCCAACCTGGTTTAGGGCCTGATGCTACGGCACTTGGTCAAGTATATTGGTATACCATTGAAGGTCGCGACCAAAAAGGGAATCCCACAGGAGGTTGGGACCTTCATGAAATCAGGACAGTCCAGGATTTCTACGTCAAATATGGATTGAATGCTGTGGAAGGGGTTTCCGAAGTCGCTTCCATAGGTGGATTTGTTCAGGAGTATCAAGTAGACGTAAATCCAGATGCATTAAAAGCTTATAATATACCCCTGACCAAAGTAATGCTGGCGGTGAAGCAATCGAACAGAGATGTAGGTGCCAAAACCATTGAAATTAATCAAGCCGAATACTTGGTTCGAGGACTTGGTTATATAAAATCCATAGCCGATATCGAACTTGCGGTAGTCGCAGTGCAAGACAATGTTCCAATTCGCATTAAAGACATCGCGGTGGTTCAATTGGGGCCGGCGACGAGAAGAGGGCTTCTGGATAAAGGAGGAGCAGAAGTAGTAGGTGGCGTGGTAGTGGCCAGGTATGGGTCAAACCCATTGCAAGTCATCAATCAGGTAAAAGATAAAATTAACGAAATAGCTTCTGGATTACCTCGGAAGACTTTGGCAGATGGAAGGGTCAGTCAACTGACCATTGTTCCTTTTTATGATAGGTCTACCTTGATTCAAGAAACTTTGGGCACCCTTGAAGAGGCACTTTCTTTAGAAATTTTAATTACCATTCTTGTCGTTATAGTAATGGTGTACAACTTGAGGGCATCGGTTTTGATTGCCAGTTTGTTGCCAATTTCCATTTTGATGGTTTTTATAGCCATGCGCTATTTTGGTGTCGATGCCAACATCGTGGCACTCTCAGGGATAGCCATTGCCGTAGGAACGATGGTGGATTTAGGGATTATTCTTTCTGAGAACATCATCAAGCATGCAGACGAAGCGCCACCGGGTCAGAAATTAATAACAACTATTTATAATGGGTCCACAGAAGTGGCCGGCGCCATTCTTACCGCTGTTTCAACGACCATCGTCAGTTTTATTCCTGTATTTACCATGCAGGCTGCTGAAGGAAAGCTTTTTGGGCCTTTGGCTTACACCAAGACTTTTGCTTTGATCGCTGCGTTAATCGTTTCATTGCTGATCCTTCCCAGCATTGCGCATACATTTTTTGGCTTTAAAATAAGTAAGCCAAAATACAGAAGAGTTGGCAATGTATTACTCGTTTTGGCAGGTGTAGTTGCTCTTTTTATGGGTTTTATTTGGGCGGGTAGCCTACTCATTTTGCTTGCAGGAATTGGGCTTCTGAGAGAATATGTAACGCAAAGAAAACTCATTATTTCTGAGAGACTCAAACCTATCTATGCTAATCTGGAAATTATTGTAGTTATCGCTGGGGTGTTATGGCTTCTGGCAGGTTACTGGCTGCCTTTGGGTGCTACTGAATCACGCTTAATCAACTATGTTTTTGTTGCCTTATTGGTCAGTCTAATTCTAGGTGCTTTCATTATCTTGGAGTACAATTACAAGAAAGTACTAACCTGGTGCCTTGACCACAAAGCAGCATTCTTAACTGTTCCAGCCTTAATTATCCTATTTGGAACAATGATTTGGATAGGCTTCAGTAACACCCTCAGCCCTATTCGAAAAGTCAGCAATGGGCTGGGGTGGAATATTCAAGATTCCAATGTTTGGTCAGGACTAGCGCATACTTTTCCTGGAATGCAGAAGGAATTTATGCCTTCACTAAACGAAGGAAGCTTTTTGCTGATGCCAACCGCCATGCCACATTCTGGAATCGCATTTAACCGCAAAGTGCTAGGACAATTAGACATGCGCATTAGCAGTATTCCAGAAGTTGACCTTAGTGTAGGAAAGCTTGGAAGGGTTGAATCGGCACTTGATCCAGCTCCAATCTCTATGTATGAGAATGTGATCAATTATAAACCTGAATACCTATTAAATCAAAAAGGGCATCGACAGCGATTCCAAGTTGACAGTGACAACAAGTTTATTTTATCCTCCGGCGATACGCTATCAAATACAGATGCGCTTGCTCAGGAGATTTCAGCTTCTCAGCTTATTGTGGATGAGAATGGAATGTATTTCAGAAATTGGCGGGAGCACATCAATTCTCCGGATGATATCTGGAATGAAATAGTAGCCGTAACTAAAATTCCTGGGATTACTTCTGCGCCAAAATTGCAACCTATAGAAACCCGGCTAGTGATGTTGCAGACGGGTATGCGGGCCCCAATGGGAATAAAGGTGTATGGTCCCGATTTGCAGACCATTGAGGATTTTGGTGTCCAGGTAGAAAAAATACTCAAGCAGGTACCGTCCGTGAAAACCGAAGCAGTATTTGCTGATCGAATTGTAGGCAAACCCTACCTGCACCTTAACATCAACCGAGAGCAAATAGCAAGACATGGGCTGAGTGTTGAGGATGTTCAAACCATCATTGAAACAGCCATTGGTGGGATGAAAATCACGACCACCGTAGAAGGAAGAGAACGCTTCCCCGTTCGTGTTCGCTACCCCAGAGAGCTTCGTGATGATCCAGAGTCATTGGGTAAGCTGTTAATTCCTACTCCTACGGGAGCTCAAATCCAGCTTAGCCAAATCGTAGATTTTGAATATTTAAGAGGGCCCCAGGCAATTAAAAGTGAAGAAACATTTTTGGTAGGTTATGTGCTTTTTGATAAAAGGGAGGGTTTCTCAGAGGTTACTGTCGTAGAGGATGCCCGCAATTTGATTCAAAATAAAATCGATTCCGGTGAACTCGAAGTGCCCGCGGGGATTTCATTCAAATTTTCCGGAAGTTATGAAAATCAAGTGCGTGCAGAAAAAAGGCTGGCGGTCATCGTTCCATTAGTGCTATTGATCATCTTTCTGATTCTCTATTTCCAATTCAGGTCTATTACTACTTCCCTAATGGTCTTTACAGGAATAGCCATGGCATTTAGCGGAGGTTTTATCGCTTTATGGTTCTATGGCCAGATTTGGTTTGGCGATTTTAGTCTTTTTGGGACAAATTTCCGGGACCTTTTTCAAATACATACCATTAATTTAAGTGTTGCCGTCTGGGTGGGTTTCATCGCTTTGTTTGGCATAGCAACGGATGATGGGGTGCTTATGGCAACTTATTTAGATCAGAGTTTTGCAAGAAATAAAACGGACAATCTCTACGGGATTAGGAAGGCAGTCGTGGAAGCAGGACAACGGCGGATTAAGCCAGCAATCATGACTTCGGCAACCACTATTATCGCTTTGCTGCCGATTCTGACCTCTTCAGGAAGAGGATCAGACATTATGATCCCCATGGCGATCCCTGCCTTTGGAGGCATGATAGTAGCAGCCATTACTTATTTTATTGTACCCGTGTTGTATTCCATTCGAGAGGAACGAAAACTTAAAAAAGCTATAAAATGAAATCCTTAGCATTATCTATTACGCTCGTGTTGGTTCTGGCTTTTTCTGCTATAGGACAGACTTTAGAGGACTATTATTTAATTGCTGCCCAAAATAACCCCAGGCTTAAAGCAAAATACAAAGCATTTGAGGCTGCAATGCAAAAAATCCCGCAAGTCAACTCACTTGCTGACCCTAACCTTTCTTTTGGTTATTTTATTTCGCCAGTAGAAACTAGACTTGGCCCCCAACGTATGCGGTTTTCATTGACCCAGATGTTTCCCTGGTTCGGGACCTTGCGCCTCCAGGGAGATGTGGCTACCGTTCTGGCTGAAGTAAAATACCAGGAATTTCTGGATGCCCGAAATAAGCTTTACAGTGAGGTTTCAGCCGTGTATTATCCATTATTAGAAACGAAAGAGCTGATTGAAATTGAGGAAGAAAACCTTCAAATTCTTACAACTTACAAATCCATAGCTACTTCGAAATTTGAAAATGGTAGCGGATCGCTGACTGATGCACTAAGGGTAGACATTATGAGCAGCAGTGCCAAGACCAATCTTGAGGTGCTCAATAAAGAGATTCAATCGGCTAATGCTTGGCTAAATGCATTGCTTGGAAGAGACAATGGTGCACCAATCGAAATTAAAGAAAGGCTGACTATTCCGAGTTTCCCAGTTGAGGTATTAATTGATTCTTTACAGAACAATCCATTATTGGAAAGAATGGAACTGAAAATTAAAGCGAGTGAGCTAAACCATGAACTGGCTATTAAACAAGGCTTGCCAAAACTAGGAGCGGGAGTAGATTTTGTGATAGTAGACAAAAGAAATGACATGGCGATAACAGACAATGGTAAAAATGTCTTAATGCCCATGGTTACCATGAGCATCCCGATTTTTCGGAAAAAATACGAAGGCGGAAAAAAAGAGGCCTTATTACTAACAGAATCCTATCAAGCAGAAAAGAAAGATGTTTCCAATCAGCTTTATGGCTCCTTTTATAGGTTTAAGATAGCAATGGAAATCCAGCTTGATCTTATTTCATCCTATGACCATCAGGTACAAACCATCGAACAAACACTTGAATTAGTGTACGCTTCCTACGCCAATTCAGGACAAGATTTTGAAGAAGTTTTACGCCTTCAGCAACAATTGCTGGAGTACCGAAAAATGAAGATAAAAGCCTCTGTGGCCTACTATGCTGCCGAGGCGGAACTTAATTATTTAACCGCTAAATCTTACTAACATGAAAAGCAAAAATTATCTAAAGTTCTCCGCAATGATGGCTGTTTCATTTGTCATCATGTATGCCGTAATGTTTTTAAATGCAGATGTCTTTGACCATGTAATGTTAAGTACTACCAGGACCTACATGACAATATTGATGGTAGCGCCAATGGCAGTGTCCATGCTCCTCTTTATGTGGGGAATGTATGAGAACAAGAAGGTCAATTTTATGATTCTCGGTACGGCTGTCATTTTATTTATAGCGACCCTTACCATACTCAGAAACCAAACTTTGATCGCTGATGTACAGTGGATGAAAGCAATGATCCCTCATCACTCTTCTGCCATAATGGTTAGTCAAAAGGCTCATCTGAAAGATCCTGAAGCGCAACAATTGGCTAAGGATATCATTGAAGCCCAAAAGAAAGAAATTGCTCAGATGAAGGCAATGATCAAGCGACTAGAGGAGTCAGAGTAAAACCTTATTGAAATTTAATTTTATGGGGATTGCCTAATACATGTAGGAGCAAAGACATACCTAATTAATTATGAAAAATTCAAATAACAATCAATACTTGCTGATTCTTTTCACGCTAATAGCGGGTGTGTTAATAGGCTGGCTGATTAAGCCATCAGAAAGTTCTATTGAGGAACCATCAACCCATGAGCATGAGGCATCCCTTGCTGGGGTTTCTTCCATTTATACCTGTTCTATGCATCCCCAGATTCGTCAAAATCGAGCAGGGGACTGTCCCATTTGTGGGATGGACTTGATTCCATTGGAAAATGAAGGGGTAGAAGCGAACCCAATGTCCATCAAAATGTCTCCCACTGCACTCCAGCTTGCCGGTGTGCAGACGATGACGGTAAGTACTGGCAAAGCAGATAAAAGCATAAGATTGAATGGGAAAATTCAAGTTGATGAACGTTTATTGTTTACACAAGCAAGCCATATTCCAGGGAGAATTGAGCAATTGATGGTGAATTTTACAGGGGAGTATATCGCCAAGGGCCAAACCATCGCCTTGGTATATTCGCCACAACTTGTCACTAGTCAGGAGGAACTTCTTCAGGCCAGTAAATTGAAACATGAACAGCCGGCTCTTTTTGAGGCCGCTGTGACAAAACTCAGAAACTGGAAGGTTTCAGAAGCGCAGATTGAACATATTTTAAGTTCTCAAGAAGTGATTAAGGATTTCCCTATTAAAGCGAATGTTTCTGGTTTTGTGTCTCAAAAATTTGCGAATCTTGGTGATCACCTCCTTAATGGCCAGGCCATTTATGAGGTTTCAAACCTGACCAATGTTTGGGTATTGTTTGATGTCTATGAATCTGAAATTCCTTGGATAAAAACTGGTGATGAAGTAAGCTATACGGTACAATCTATCCCTGGAAAAACATTTACAGGGAAAATAGATTATTTGGATCCTATCATTGATCCGGCCACCAGAGTTGCTTCTGCCAGGATAAGTGTTGCCAATCCAAATTTAAAATTCAAACCTGAAATGTTTGTTTCAGGAATTGTTAAAAGTTCTTTTGTTGGGGCAGAAGAAGCTATTGTAGTGCCAAAGACTGCTGTCCTGTGGACAGGAACTCGGTCGGTAGTATATGTGAAAATAGCTACTGAACAAAATGTATTCTTTCAATTACGTGAGGTGACGCTTGGCCTAGCTTTGGGAGCTGAATACGTTATCGAAACTGGTCTTGAGCCAGGAGAGGAAATCGCAATATATGGAACCTTTAGCATCGATGCGGCAGCACAATTGGCAGGAAAAGCAAGTATGATGAGCCCTGATGGTGGGGTAGCAGTGCCGCGACCTAACCACGGAGAAATGGAACAGAAGACCATAAGTCAAACAGATGGCGCAACAAATCATGGGGTCAGTCAAAGCATTAAGGACGAGCTGATTCCTGTTTTTGAGCATTATTTGAAATTAAAAAATGCACTAACCCAGGACGATTTAAAGCGTTCAATATCACAGTCTAAAGAAATGCTTACCTATCTGTCTAATGTAAATAGGAAAGTCTTTGAAGGGGTCGCCCATATGGAGTGGATGAAATACCAGAAAAGCCTGACAGCTTCCCTTGAAAATATAGCAGGACAAAAATCATTAGAAGAGGTACGCAAATCTTTCCTTTCAATTTCCGATGAAATGATTGGTATGGCTGAGAAATTTCACCCCTTTCCCAAAGCACTATTTGTGCAACATTGTCCAATGGCAGATACCAACAGGGGGGCAGATTGGTTGAGTTTGGAGGAAAAAGTCGTCAATCCCTATTTTGGGAAATCGATGGAAACCTGTGGAGAAGTAACCAAAACGATTGAATAATTAAATATATAATATAGCATGATGAAAATTCAAAAATCAATTTTATTAACAGCCCTAAATGCTGGCCTATCCTTATGGTTTATCGCTTGTAGCGAAAACAATCAGAACGAAAAATCAACGGTGGAGACATTAGAAAATCAAGACAATCAAAGCAAAGCTTTAATAGAAGTGCCAACAAAAACAGATTTGATTGATGGCTACTTAGAAATAAAAAGCGCCTTGACTAATGATGATTCAGCTGGTGCAGTTAATGCTGCAGCTCATCTCGAAAAAATAGTACAGACAATTACATTTAAAAGTTTGACTCAAGATCAACTGAATGAAGTAAATGCAGATTTAGAAATCATTAAGGAGCATAGTGAGCAAATCAAGAAGAATGAAATTGATCTCCAAATAATGCATTTTGAAGGAATGGGGGAAAATCTTCAGAATCTCTTGTCAATAGTAGGTTCAGATAGGATATTGTATCAGCAAAAATGCCCCATGTTTAATAAAAATGAAGGAGGTATGTGGTTAAGTGAGAATCAACAAATAAGCAATCCCTTGTTTAAAGGGAAAATGAGCTCATGCGGTTCTGTAAAAGAAGTCATTGAAGCTGGGTGAAAAGTATTTTAGCGAGTAAAGAATACTGTCAATTTATTTTGATGAAAGCATCAAATTTATTAAATTAATTTATTAAAAACTCGAATTCCAATATTTATTCTGCCCTTCTCCTAACTGACTCAATTATGAAGATTCTTAAAATAGTACTTATCACCCTTTTAATTCTGGTGTCAATCCCTTTCATTGCAGGGATATTCATTGATCAAGAGTATTCAGTAGCCAGGGAAGTGACTATTGATCAACCCAAAGAAGAGGTTTTCGAATATGTCAAACTTCTCAAAAACCAGGATAACTTCTCGAGTTGGGCCCTGAAGGATCCTAAGATGACAAAAAGTTTTAAGGGGGTGGATGGAGAAGTAGGGTTTGTTTCAGGATGGAAAAGTGAAGATCCGAATGTGGGGATAGGGGAACAAGAAATATTAGCAATCGATGATGGCAAAAGAATTGACTATGCGCTAAGGTTTAAAGAACCCTTTGAGGCCTCTGATAAGGCCTATATGGCTTTTGAAACAATCAATGAAACCCAAACCAAAGTCATCTGGGGATTTGAAGGTAAAATGGATTACCCGATGAATACCATGTTGCTAATGATGGATATGGAAGAAATGATTGGGAATGATTTTCAAGAGGGACTACAGAAATTAAAATTAATTCTTGAAAATCAGTGATTTGGAGGGTCTGTTATAATTGCCTTCTTAAATAAGCGATAATAAAAATATTAAGCTGTTAAAATCTGAAAAATTATTTACCCTTTGATCTCTGAAAAAACTGAGTTCAAATGTGTGTGGAGGCAATTATTGTCATTATAGTATTGATTTAATTAACTATTTTAATATTTTTTATTAAACATTTTGACTTTATCATGGTTCAGTATCCAAAACTAACTAAAATTATTTAACCATGAAAAAATCAATAAGCTTCTGTTTAATGGCGTTAATGCTTGTATTTTCAGCCACAGCAAATGATGGCACAATAAAAATTGATGAGCCCAAAGCTGATAAGGATATTGTAGATTTGGCTGCTGGTACTGAGTCCTTGTCGACGCTAGTAGCTGCAGTTAAAGCAGCGGGACTGGTAGATGTATTAAAAGGCGATGGCCCTTTTACTGTTTTTGCTCCTACAAATGATGCTTTCGCAAAATTACCTGAGGGTACACTAGAAAGTCTTTTGAAACCAGAGAACAAGGACAAGCTAATTGCTATTCTCACTTACCATGTAGTTGCTGGTAACGTCAAATCAACTGATTTGGAAGATGGGATGGAAGTTGAAACCGTGCAGGGTCAAAAAGTAAAAATCATGCTAAAAGATGGTGCTGCCATGGTAAACAATGCCAAAGTTGTATCCGCTGATATAGCTGCAAGCAATGGAATGGTACATGTGATAGACACCATCATCATGCCTGAAATGTAAACTTCAAAACAATAAAATGTGATCTCATTGATTGATTCAGTGGGATCACCTTTTTTTATTCGTTGTTTTTATTTTTTAGTCCCTCTTCAGATAAATAAACCACCGAATCGTATTGGTTAAGTTCAAGGCAAAAATCTATGTCTTTTTCCAAATCGTGATTTTGTAATCTCTTTGCATGAGAAGCTTTTTGTAGGTATTCTCTTAAACCACCCTTTACTTGTTCATAAATTGATTCCATTGCCAAGGTAGCATCACATTCATGTTTCCAGCCCAATGACCATGACAGTGCTCCGGCATACAAGGAATCTTCCAGGTTAAATTTACCTTTCCACCCGGCGCATAGCACCAAAACATCATTTGTAGAATTTTGCAAATAATCTACGGTGGCCTGAAGGTTTAGAAAGGAGCCAATAAGCACCTCAGCAGCATGCTCCCTAGCCAAAGAAATAGCCCTGGTACCATTCGTAGTTGTCATGGCTACATTTTGACCAGAAAGGGCGCCGTTTAAATAAGCAAGTGGGCTGTTCCCTAAATCAAACCCTTCGGCTTGTTTGCCATTGCGTTCTCCAGCGATTAGCCATCCTCTTTTTTTGTAAGCTTTACATTCGTCCAGGTCTTTTACAGGTACAATTACATTCACCCCATTGGAAAGGGCTGTAACCATGGTAGAACTAGCTCTGAAAATATCAACAACGATTACTGTTTTGTTCGCTAACTCGTGCAGCTCCAATAAGTCAGGACTGATACAGGTTTCTATGGTTTTCATTTTTTAAGCAGGGGTAGTTTTTCAATTATGGCAGAGATTCTTTTTTTTCTTATTTCTATACCAATTTCATTTCCTGGTTTGGCATATGCTATGTCAACATACCCTAAACCTATACCAACTCCCATGCTCGGTGATTGACTTCCTGAGGTAACTTCTCCGATAACTTTCCCCTCTGCATTTACAATTGGGTATTTCGCCCTGGGAATTCCTCTTTCCTGAAGCTTAAAGCCTACTAACTTTCTTTTGAGCCCCGCTTCTTTTTGCTTTTTCAAATTCTCATGGTTGATAAAGTCCTTTGTGAATTTGGTAATCCATCCTAAGCCTGCTTCCAATGGTGAGGTTTCATCAGTAAGCTCATGGCCATAAAGGCAATATCCCATTTCCAAGCGAAGTGTGTCTCTGGCACCAAGACCTATAGGTTTGATATTCAATTCACTTCCTGCTTCAAAAATAGCTTCCCAGACTTTTTTGGCCGCTTCATTTTTCATGTACAATTCAAAACCTAGCTCACCTGTATAGCCGGTAGCAGAGACAATTACACCTTCTACTCCCGCAAATGTTCCTGTTACAAAATGGTAAAAAGGAATGTCTTTTAGAGAAATGGAGGTTAAGGATTGGATGGCTTTTATCGCATTTGGTCCTTGAATGGCAAATAGACAGGTTTGGTCAGAAATATTTTCCAGCTTTGCATTTTGCGTATTGTGTTGCTGTATCCATTTCCAGTCTTTGTCGATGTTGGAGGCATTTACTACTAGCATGTAGCGTTCTTCATCCAATTTATAAGTCAAAAAATCATCCACTACACCCCCTTGAAGGTTAGGGAAACAAGTATATTGCGCTTGGCCGATTTTAAGTGTAGCAGCATCGTTGGAGGAAACTTTTTGAATAAGGTCAAGGGCATTAGGTCCCTCTACTATAAATTCACCCATATGAGATACATCAAAAACGCCAACATTTTCGCGAACGGTTTTGTGTTCCTCTATGTCGGAGCTGTACCTTACAGGCATGTCATACCCTGCAAACGGTATCATCTTAGCGCCTAAAGCATGATGTATGTCATTAAGAGTTACTTTTTTTACATTCTCCATTAATATGCGACGTTATTTTAAAAGCTAAAGGTAAGAAATGTGCTTAATTTAATAGAAAAGGTTTTAGAAAAAGATCGCTTTAATGGAGGAGCAATTTAGGCTTGGCTAATTAAAAAAGTCTAAATTCTAGTACCCAGGGTTTTGAATCAACTTTATATTAGCGGACAGCTCCCTAAGGGGAATAGGGAAAATCAATTTAGGGTTATCGAACGAATAACTCAGTTCAGGGTTATTATTATCCACTATTGCCACTTTGGTTCGTTTCAGGTCATGCAAAATATGCCCTTCATGTGCCAGTTCTAATTTTCTCTCTTTTAGTATGTCCTCAAGATTGATATTGCTTTTCTCAAGCAAAGAAACCCTTTTTCTAATTCTATTAATGTCATCCAAGGGTGTTGCCCCTATACTTGTTCCTTCACGAAAGTTCGCTTCAGCACGCGTCAGGTATAATTCAGCCAGTCTTATGATTTTGACATTGGTGTACTGATCTCTCCATTTATTTGTTCGTATCCCAGCAGCTCTTTCTTGGTATTGTTCCAAACGATCATCTTCAGCCTCATAAAGATCTAGGTGATTCTGTAATATACTTACATCCCCATCTCTGCCTCCAAATTCAGGTGTGGAATAGAAAAGATGCATTGCATTTTCAGGATCTTGCGAATTAACTTGTATGGCGAATATATCTTCAGGACCATCGGATTCATTGTTAAAGACATCCATATAGTTGGCCATAAGTTTTTTATCGTTAGCAATGGCGAGGTTTATACTTCTATTGGCCGCATCCCTTGCTGAGGCGAAATCCCCGACCTGTAAGTAAACTCTCGAAAGAATAGCAGAAGCGGCGTAACTT
Organism: uncultured Cyclobacterium sp.; assembly: GCF_963977555.1. Classification (GTDB taxonomy): domain Bacteria; phylum Bacteroidota; class Bacteroidia; order Cytophagales; family Cyclobacteriaceae; genus Cyclobacterium. The sequence continues at coordinate 22,092 of NZ_CAXBPD010000022.1, forward strand.
GAGGCAAAAATATCATTAGTTTCTGGTAATAATTGTTCGGCATTGGTCAGATCCGCAATTATTTGTTGATAAACTTTCTCTACTGAATGACGTTCAACAACGCCTCCGTTTTTGCCCCCCCTGGAAGGGGTTAGTATCAATGGAATGGCCAGGTTAGTATCAGTGTTTCCAGCTATATAAGGCAAACCATATAACTTTGCCAGCTCGAAATATACCACTCCCCGAATAAAAAGTGCTTCACCCTTGACCTTGTCTTGATCTTCCTCCTTGACTATCGTTATGGCGTTAAGGATGTTATTGGTTATGTTTATGGTGTTGTAGGCTGAGAGCCAAGTGTCGGTGACAAATGTGTTGTTGGTTAAAATGCTCTTATTCAGCATTTCTCGGGGTTGAGTGAAAGTTCCTTCCCAACGTATCTCATTATTGGCAGCAAGCATTTCGCTGTAAAGAAGAATTCTTCCTCCCCATAAATCAGATTTTCTGAGATTAGCATAAGCGCCTATAAGAACACGTTTAATGTTGGCGTCACTTTCTAGGGCTGTGAATTCATCTATTTCCTGTGCGGGTTTCAAGTCCAGCTGCTCGTTACACGATAAGGTGAAAAAGCCCAGGCAAAGTATTATCGGTACAAAAAAGACTTTTGATGGCATATTTAACATTTTTAAAATCCTAAATTCAATCCGATAGAGTAAGTTTTAGCCTGTGGGGCCGAATAAAGATCAACTCCTTGGAATAAATTGGCATTGGCAAAACTATTGGACAAGGCTTCTGTACCTACTTCAGGATCCCATCCATTGTACTTGGTAAAAGTCAGCATGTTTTGCGCAATAATATAGATTTTGGCATTATTAATTTTCAATTTTTCATTCCATTTCTTAGGAAAATTGTAGGCCAGAGATATGGTTTTTAACCTGAGATAGCTTCCGTCAGAAAGGTACCTGCTTGAAGCACTACATCCATTGCAAAAACCCAATCGGGCTTGCGGTACATCTGTTAGGTCTCCGGGTTCTTGCCATCTTTCCATCTGCGCTACCGTGTTATTGTCAAACCAGTTAGCATTATTGGCATAATAGCCACCTGCTGCTTCGTAAATTTTATTGCCATAAACTCCCTGCAAAAGAAAAACCAGATCGAGATTTTTATAAGAGAGCTCATTCGTAAGTCCACCAATAAAATCAGGGTTTGGACTTCCTAGAAATAAACGGGCCGCAGTATTGTAATCATTAGTCGTTTCAGTTTGTGCCTCGTCCTTGAAATAGAGTGCATCACCATTTGCAGCGTCCACTCCTGCATATTTTGGCCCAAAAAACACGGCCATAGGTTGGTCGACATAAATGCCATTTAGATAACTTGAATAAGGTGGAGGAATAGCAGATTGGTCTTTAGAAAGGGCCCGTACCCTGTTGATATTTCTAGCAAAATTGAAAGAAGATTTCCAGACAAAATTGGTATTGCTATAGTTGATAGAGTGAAGCAATACCTCGATGCCATAATTCTGCATTTTCCCAATATTTTGCCTTTGCGTTTCAAAACCGGTAGTAGATGGAACAGGAACAAGCAATAAAAGGTCTCGGGTAACTTTATTGTAAAAATCAATTTCCCCAGTAAAACGATCCTCTAAAAGTCCAAACTCCAAACCGAAATCAAATTGCTGCGTTGTTTCCCAAGTAAGGTTGGGGTTGGCTATCTGAGTAGGGGATAAACCAGGGGTGAGTCCATATGGCAAAGGCTCATACAGTCCCATGTGATCAAAATCACCAATCAGAGCATTGCCGGTAATACCAAATGAAGTGCGGACTTTAAAGAAACTAAGATAGGGATTGCCTTTCAGGAAATCCTCTTCACTGACTATCCACCCTAAAGATCCTGCAGGGAAAAAACCGTATTTTTCACTTTTACCAAACCTGGAGGAACCATCATACCTTGCACTTAGGGCAAGCAAGTACTTGCCGTCCAATTTATAATTTACCCGTGTAAAGTAGGAAAGGAAGGAGGTTTTTGTAAGTGTAGATAAACCATCCACAATCTCGGCAGCAGATTTAAGCGTAGTAAGGCCGTCTAATGGGAATTCCTGACCGTCAACGCTAGTGAATCTATTTTCGCTTTTCTGAAAAGACATGCCTAAAGTTGCTTCCAATTTATGAGGCCCTTGAAGAAAAGGTTGGTAAGTAAAGAAATTATTGGTGTTGTAAGTAGCAATTTTTAACCATCGAGACGAGCCGTAACCGTTTGAACTTTGCCCTGTGGCGGTACGCGATCCGAAAAAACGGTCATCGTTCTGTACAAGGTTGTCTAGGCCAAATTCGGATCTAAAAGTAAGGTTTTTAGCGACATTCAACTCTCCATAAACACTGTTGATGTTTCTTAAACTAGTGGTAGACCAAGAGGAGTTTTCAGAATCTATTAGATTATTATAATAGGTAGTAGTAGGACGATCAGTTAATTCCCCATCTAAGTCCCTGATTGGAGAGATAGGGGCCAAAGCTACCAGTTGCATGGGGCTGTTAAATTGATTGTCACTGGGCAATGAATTGGTGACGGTCCTTGTCAAACTAAAATTAGCACCAAACCTGAACCTTTCTGAAACGTTATGGTCAAAATTAAGTCTGCCGGAGATACGTTCAAAATCATTACGGATCAATATTCCATCTTGTTTGTCATAAGCGCTGGATAAATAAAACCTTGTTTTTTCATCCCCACCTGAAGCTGAAAAATTTACATTGGTGACACCAGCATCTCCATTGAAAGCCTGGTCCTGCCAATTGGTGTTGATAGTACCCTCTCTCCAATCTGAATGGCCAGCATACTGGTCCAATCGGTTTTCTACATATTGAAGGTCTGAGCCAGGGTAATCTTGGGGGTTGTTCAATGGGTCTTTGTTAGCGGCGAGATCATTGTTGTAACCTGCTTCGCGAAACAATTCAACGTATTGGCTTGCATTTAAAAAATCCATTTTGCGTGTAGGGCTACTGATGCCTCTCTGAATGCCTACATTGAATTTAGTATTACCTGAAATCCCTTTTTTCGTTGTGATAACCACAACACCATTTGATCCTCTGGCCCCATAAATCGAAGCTGCAGCAGCATCTTTCAATACATTGATTGAGGCGATGTCCCCCATATTAATCATTGACATGGGATTGCTGTTGTCTATACTGCCTGCCGTAGTTACGGGGATTCCATCTATAATGTACAGTGGATCGTTGCCTGCAGAAATCGAGGTAGTGCCCCTTATTCTTATTTTTACACCGTCACCTAGTTTTCCGCTAGAAGAGGCTACAAAAACACCTGCAAGCCTTCCTTGTAAAGCATCTTGAAAGTTTGGTACAGGAATATTGGCAATTTCATCCCCTTCAATTTTGGAGACATTTCCGGTAAGGTCAGGTTTATTTACACTTCCATACCCTACCACTACGATTTCATCAAGTGAATTTAAGTTAGGTACAAGCCGGATGTTTATTTCCGTTTTATTTTTAACCAGAATTTCTTGCGGAATAAATCCTAAATAAGAACAAATGATGGTTTCTTTGCTGTCGAGGCTTAATTCGTATCGACCTGAAATATCTGTGACTGTAGACTTTCCAGATTCTTTGATGCCGATACTCACTCCTGGAATTCCCATTCCATTATCATCTGAAATAACTGTTCCGCTAATTGTTACGTTTTGGGCCAAACCTAATAGTGGTGATACCAATAACACAACCAACACAATAAAAATATTGCTTCTCATAAATTAAACTGGTGGGTAAGAAAGGGCAATTTGGTGATAAGAAAATCTTAGGACATCATATTCTGTCTTAAAGATAGATTGTTGGGATAAACAGAGACTAATGTAGTGAAAAATTTATTTTTTGCCATAATCTTTCCTAAATAATATTGCATTTGAAAATGAGACGGAGTTACATTTGAGCCAATTATGGAACGGCATTCTTTATTTGCCCTATTTTCTAGTAGTACCAAAGCTATTATTTAGGTTGGTAAATAATGGGTTTAACTTAAAAAATTCAAGTCAATTGAAATTGCTAAGAAGATGGTGATGTTATAAATGCTGTAAAAATCAAAATTTATATTTAGCACTTACCATTACAAATCTCGATTCTCTTTTAGCGTAAAAAGACTGGCTAAAGGTGTTGGTAAGACTATTTCCTGCATAGCGCCTAGTGTCAAATATATCACGCAAGCTTATAGATAATGCAGCTTTTTTCTTTATTAAACTTTTCTGCATGCTGGCATCCAAATAATATTGGGACAAATCTCTACCTTGTGCCTCAATTTCAGCGGATTCATAGTTTCCTGCCAATTGGAAACTAAACCCAAGCGGGAATGTAAAACTGCTCATCAATTTGGAATTCCAGGCAAATCCTTTGTTCTTAAATTCTTCGCCTATATTGGATCCGTCTATATTTATGCCGAAAGCTGTAATGCTTCCATTAAGATTCCACCAAGGCGCAATATCAATAAGTCCAATGATTTCAGCACCATACGATACAGCAGTATTCAAGTTAGCTGGTTGAGAATAGGAAATCCCATCTTCAATTAACGTTACAAAATCAAGTTGTCCATCTACATGTCTGTAGAATAAATTGGACGATAGGCTCGCGTTTTCAAAATTCCCTAAATATCCGAATTCGATGGAGTGAATCATTTCCGGTTGTAAGTTTGGGTTACCCCTTCTAACACTTAATGAGTCAGTAATATCAGGAAATGGATTTAATCTCCAAGCCGTAGGCCGATCAATTCTTCTACTATAAGTAAACTTGAGTGCATTTTCTGCATCAATTTTGTATTGCGTTTGAAGGCTGGGGAATAAGTTAAAATAACTTTGTTGGTTTGACTCAGCAGTATTTGCTAAAAAGGTATCTACAAATGTATATTCTCCCCTCAAGCCCAGGGTATAATCAAATTTACTTGATTTTCCAGCATAGATGAAATACCCTGCATGGATTTGGTCTTTGTAAATAAAACGGTTACTAATGTTTGGATCAGCTATATATGCCTGAGAATTTTCTTGATATCTCTGGTAAATATAATCATTGTCAAACTTTCTCAAATTTGATTTTAACCCAGCTTCTATTTTGCTAGAGGGAGATAGAGGCGAGGTAAAATCTGCCTGGAAAACGGAGACATAACGCTTTTCATCCGTAAATGCCCTTTCCATTCCATTGAGGTTTTCATTGAGCAGTTCTGACGTATTTCTATAAATGGAAATGTTTTGCGTCTTAAATTGATTTCTGTAAGAGTTACTTGCAATGATTTTTAATGACTTATCCGGACTTTCAAATGTTCGTTCATAAATTAAAGCATTATCGATTCCGTCATCAGCCTCTGATTCGACGTTTTTTCTAACATATTCCAAGACAAGATCATCTGAGACCTTATCCCTTAAGTCAGAATACAAGGTGTTAACTTCATTGTCGTCCCCAGACTGGAAAAAACCTTCGTAGCTTATGATATTATTTCCAAAATAATAATCCGCTCCAAAATTTAAGTTGTGCCCCATGTTATCGTCTGTTAAAAAAGTATTCTGTTTGAGGAGTTCAGCATCTTCAAATATTTCTCTTTCTCTTCTCCTTTCACCAACAGATTTCCACCTTCTAAAATTATATCCTGCAAAAATATTATAATTTAATGTGCGGTGATTAATATTTGCTCCGGTATTCATCCTTCCTCTGTTTCCATAAGTGAACTCCCCATTGCCATGCGTTCCTAGGTTTTCGCCTTTTTTTAATACGATGTCGATCACTCCACCCTCAGCTTCCGCATCATACCTTGCATTCGGATTGTTAATTATTTTGATATACTCAATTGAACTGGCAGGTATTTGGTCTAGGTTTTGCGTAAGGGAGGAATTCCTTCCATTTATCAAAACATTGGTTCCAGAACTCCCCCTAAGTGACACTGTCCCTTCCTCTGTTACGCTTACAGATGGAGTGTTTCTCAAAATATCTAAAAGAGTACCACCTAAGTTGGATAAGTTTCTGTCTGGATTTATCGTTATTCCTTCAACATCAGATCGGATCGGAAATTTGGTAGATTCCACCACTACCTCTTCTAGATTTTGGTTTTCCGACTTTAATTCAACTTCACCCAGTTTTTTGTTGGTAGTAAGGTTTATTGTTAGTTCTTTCTTTTCAAATCCAATGAGGTAAAACCGCAATAAATAATCCCCTTTTGCAGCAGTTAGGGAAAATTGACCCTCATCTCCCGAGTTGGAAAAAGCTACGGGACTAGCCTCATTGGGAGCAAAAAGGGCTACTTGCACAAAAGGTAATGCTTCAGCATTGGCGTTATCCTGCAAAAAGCCTTCTATAGAATAAGTCTTTTCTTGAGCATTGCTTATAAAGGTTGTAGATAAGCACAACAAAAATCCAAGGGCTGATGGTAATAGCGATTTCATACTTTATGGAATTAACTTGCAAATTTAAATTTCGGAAAGAATTGATTTAAATGGTTCTATGGCATTTTAATGCTTAAACTCATAGAATGACCTGACTTCCTCTAAGGGTGTGAAACAATGATAAAGTTGTCTCAGGGATGCGCTAGATTTAAAAACGGTCGACTGATTTTGAAAATAATTCGATATCTAAAGAAGTATCCTAGGTAAATGCTACTTTAGTATAACTGCTACTCCTTTTTATAACCATAAACCCTATCATTTGTTTATTCCTAATTGGTTTATAATCAAGGGGCTTGATCTAACAATTGGTGCAGAATGCTTTGGACAAGCAGTTTTGGGTTGAGTTCATTTATTATTTATGCAAAATATTGATATTCAATATTTTATACGTGTTTTTCACACTGTATTTTTAGTATTATCCCTAAAATTTTATGAGGAAAAGCGATTAGACCTGGACAGATTTTACATCGCTAACATTTCCTAGTCGTTTTACTAGTGGTTAAAATTCCCGATGAATGGTTTCGTTATTTGGCTTTGGGAAGTCAACTTTTTATTTTAAAAAAGCCGCCCATTACCGCAATAATTATATCTGGATTAATTAAAAGCGTTCAGGTCTGTTTTGATCCTTAACAAGGATTTTTTGCCTAAAAAAATGATTTCTATTTTTTCGAAAAAATTAAGGCAAGGTCAAAAATAGGGATAGGTTTGAATACTAATTAATTCCTAATGCTGACGGATAGTAAAAAATAATGGTGTTCGCTTATAAAAACCTTGATGGATACAAACAAAAAAAATCTCAAAACGGAAACCATAGCTCCAATTTTGAGATTTTATAATATTTTTGGTTGATTAGATTGAAAAGCTTTCCCCACAGCCACATGTTCTAGATGCGTTAGGGTTGACAAATTGAAATCCTTTGCCGTTTAATCCGTCAGTAAACTCCAAAGTAGTTCCTGCAAGGTATAGCAGGCTTTTTCTATCCACGATTATTTTAACGCCTTTGTCTTCAAAAACATGGTCTGAATCTGAAGTAGTATTGTCAAATCCAAGGTCATACATTAATCCAGAACAACCTCCTCCTTTGACAGACACTCTTATATTTTCTTCTTCATTCCTGTTTTCTTCCTGTCTGAGTTCAAGGATACGATCCTTGGCTTTTTCTGAAATGATGATCATATCTTTTAAAGTTTATTTTCCCTATTCATTAACGACAATTAACCAGTAATGTTGGAAATAAATTCCATTATTCCTATCGAATTTCACCCCAAAGTTAACAAATCAAAATGGAATATAGGCTATAGCTCAAAGATAGATTTATTTGGCATTTAGCAGAAATACAATTTTATGTATTAGAATAAAGTCCTACTGAGGGACTATAGCATTTCTTGCCAGCCGGTTATTCGAGAAACTTTTGGCTTTATTTCGAAGGCATATTTTTTAGAATTAATTACAAGGCCTTATAGAATAAATAATCTTATGGTAATTCAATTATCATTTTGAATTTCGTTCCTAAGAATGACATTGATGAAATGGCAGAGCTCACAAATTAATCGTACTTTTGTGCTGGAAATTTATTGCTCTTGATAAAAGGGCTTATTACCAGAAATAAAATGCTATGAACGAGGAAAAAAGGACTGAAATTTCGACACTTGGAGAGTTTGGACTTATTGATATCATCAGTGAGAATATAAAACACAATCATCCCAGTTCCATTAAGGGCATAGGAGATGATGCAGCAGTGATTGGAGAGGGTGAGATGCTTCGCGTTGTAACTACAGATATGCTTTTAGAAGGAGTTCATTTTGATCTTTCTTTTACCCCTTTAAAACATCTTGGTTTTAAAGCAGTAGCTGTTAATATTAGTGATGTGGCAGCAATGAATGCCATCCCCACCCAAATAACAGTAGGGATAGGACTTTCAAGCCGGTTTTCTGTAGAAGCCGTTGAGGAGTTGTACGAAGGGATCAAACTCGCGGCATCCCATTACAATGTGGATATTGTAGGAGGAGACACTACTTCCTCTAGGGCAGGTTTGGTTATTAGCATTACTGCTATTGGAGAAGTAAAAAAAGAGGCAATAAGTTACAGGTCTGGGGCTAAAGTAAATGATATAATTTGTGCTACAGGAGATCTGGGTGGTGCATTTGTTGGTTTACAGGTTTTGGAACGCGAAAAGCAGGTTTTCTTATCCAATCCGAGCATGCAGCCTGACCTTGAAAAATATCCTTATATCACTGCAAGGCAGTTAAAACCTGATGCAAGGATGGATATTATTCATGAATTTAAAGAATTGGGACTTGTACCTACAAGTATGATTGATATTTCAGATGGCTTAGCCTCCGAATTGTTTCATATCTGCAAGGCTTCGGATGTAGGAGTGGCCATCTATGAGGACAAACTACCTATCGATAAGCAAACGTATGATACCGCTTTTGAATTAAATATAGATCCTACAACTTGTGTCTTAAATGGTGGTGAGGATTATGAGCTTTTGTTCACTATTAGTCAAGATGATTTTAAGAAGTTGGAAAAGCATCCTGACATCCATTTTATTGGGCATGTGACGGAAAAAGAAAATGGCAAATACCTCATCAGTAAAAGTGGTGCTGCTGTGCCTTTAAAAGCTCAAGGCTGGTCTCATTTTTAAGCCATGCCTTGAGTGGATTTTTGTGCATTCCTTATTCATCGGGATAAGGAATGTACAAAAATTTGGTGAATTCTTCATCGACCACAAATAGACAACAGAACTCATCAGGATCTTTGTAAGAAGCCTTAAATTGTTCTACTCCTTCCTCTTTGATTAGTTTTCGTTGGATAAATTCATCCAAGTAGGTGATGTAATAGTTCCAGTCTATGGACTTTTCTTTTCTACTAAGAAACAATTGCCCTATAGGTTGTTCTTCCTTGCTAATTGGGAAAATAGGATATTCTGAAAACTTCCTTTGTCGCACTTGATAGGCAGCCTCTTTAAGCGTATCGCTTATTTTAACAAAATCACTGCTAATGGTCCCCAAGTATTTCCCATTCAATTCCGGGTCATTTTCGTTGTTGATCATCCTTTGTTTTTTAATTTTAGTAAAACTACATTTTCAACATGATAGGTTTGTGGAAACATGTCTACAGGCTGAATTTTCAAAACTTCGTATTTCTCGGATAGCAAGGCAACATCTCTAGCCTGGGTTGCAGGGTTGCAACTTACATATACGATCTTCTCTGCCTCAAGGCGCAAAAGCATGTTTATTACATCCTCATGCATGCCAGCTCTAGGGGGGTCAGTTATGATAACATCCGGTTTTTCGTGATTGGTGACAAATTCATCATCCAATACATCTTTCATGTCTCCTGCGTAAAACAGGGTGTTGTCAATGCCATTTCGGAGTGAATTTCCTTTGGCATCAACTATAGCAGGTTCAACATATTCAATGCCAATAACCTGCTTTGCATTCTCAGCAACAAAATTCGCAATGGTACCTGTACCAGTATACAAATCATAAACGATTTCATCACCACTCAGGGCTGCAAATTCCCTTGCCACTTTATATAGCTCGTAAGCTTGTGATGAATTGGTTTGGTAAAAGGATTTAGGGCCTATTTTAAACTTTAGCCCTTCCATGGTTTCTTCTATATAGTCTCTTCCAGCGTAGGTTTGAACTTCTAAATCCTGGAAAGTCTCATTTTTCTTAAGGTTGACTATGTACATCAATGCGGTGATGTCAGGGAAACGCTGGTGAAGAAATTCCATTGCTTTAGCAATTCCTTCCGGATCATCTTCGCCAAACTGTACGATAACCATCGATTGTCCATCAAGCGTGGTTCTAATAATAAGATTACGTAAAAGGCCTGTTTGGTTGATTATGTCATAAAAGGATAGACCTTCTTTAAGGGCAAAATCGCTAAGTTCATTTCTGACATCGTTGGAGACATTGTCTTGTAAATAACAATGGTCAATGTCAATTATCTTATCAAACCTTTTAGGAACGTGAAAACCCAGGGCATTCCGTTCAAATTCTTCACCTGAATCAATTTCTTCACGGGTGAGCCATCTGTTATTGGAAAAGGTGAAATCTAATTTATTCCGGTAGTATTGGGTTTTTGCAGAACCGATAATAGGCATTACTTCGGGCAATGGCACCTTCGCAATTCTCTCAAACTGATCAATCACTTGCTGCCTTTTGTATGTCATCTGGAGCTCGTAAGAGATATGTTGCCACTTACAACCACCACAAACACCAAAGTGGGCACAGAAAGGAGTGACCCTGTCTGGAGAGTATTCGTGAATTTTAATTGCCTCAGCCTCTAAGAAGCTGCTACGGCCTTTTGTAACCCTGACATCTACAACATCACCAGGAGCTACATTACTAACAAAGACAACCTTCCCTTCGTGGTGTCCGACACATTTACCTTCTGCAGCTATTCTTTCGATTTTTAACTGCTCGAGGACCTTATTCTTCATTTTTCTTGACATAGGTCACAAAATTAATCATTTTCGGTCAAAGGGTTGAATATTGTTGATCTTGGTTTCAGAGTTTTATATAACTTGTTAAAAAAAACATGGAAATAAAAAATAAAGTAGTGGTGATAACAGGAGCTACTTCAGGAATTGGGCAAGCTTGTGCGCTTATTTTTGGGAAAGCAGGTGCTAAAATTTGGATTACCGGTAGGAGCAGGGTTAAATTAGATGAAACTTTGGTCTTGCTTCAAAAGGAAGGGATAGATTGTGCAGGAGGGGTTTGTGATGCTGCTGTAGCCGAACAAAACCAACAGATGGCTGATGAAGCAATCAAGCATTTTGGAAAAATTGATGTATTGATCAACAATGCAGGGATTAGCATGCGGGCATTGTTTCGCGAATTAGATCTAAAAGTCTTTCATCAGGTAATGGATATTAATTTTTGGGGCACTGTCTATGCAACAAAGTTTTGCATGGATGAAATCATTAAAAATAAAGGAGCAATAATCGGGGTTTCTTCCATAAATGGTTTTAGGGGAACACCTGCCAGAACAGCCTATACGGCCAGTAAATTTGCCATGAATGGTTTCTTTGAGTCTTTGAGGACAGAAGTGATGAAGCTAGGCGTGCATGTGATGGTTGTTTGCCCTGGTTTTACGGCATCCAATATCAGGAACAATGCGCTGCTGGGGGATGGTAGCAGCCAAAGTGAGTCACCTAGAGAAGAGGAGAAAATGATGACGGCAGAAGAAGTGGCAGAAGCCATGCTTACTGCATTAAAGAAAAAGAAAAGAGACCTAGTACTTACAAATCAAGGGAAAATGGCTGTATTTCTCAATAAATGGATTCCTGGGATAATGGATAAAATAGTGTACAATCATATGGCAAAGGAAAAAGATTCACCCTTTAAATAATGTCCAAACTAAAAGATGTACTTCGGGTTTATTTGAATAGGTTAGTAGATCTCTCCTCTAATAATCGATCCATATTCCTTCCTAAAATCATTGCCAGCCAGATGATTGATTTGAAGGATTTTCATTTTTTAAATAACCATGCCTCTTTTTTTTACATCACAGAATTATTAGGTAGAAAAAGAAATATTCCACTGATCCAGGTTTTGGATAGCCGGGATCAGAATGTCAATCAGCTATCTGTTCGCTTAAAACGCTTGAAACAGCAGGTTAGCTTTACAATTGAGGAAACTGGAGAAAAAAGTTTATTTGTAGGTTGGCCATTTGTAGAAGGTAAACTTTTAAACGGCCAACTCACACGCTGCCCATTGGTCTTTTTTCCTGTAGAGCTTATTCTGGAAGACAAAACCTGGTACCTGAGGAAAAGTGTGGGTGAATTACCCTTTTTAAACCCCTCCTTTTTACTGGCCTATAGCCAAGCCGTGGGGAAGCCTTTTGACGCCGAATGGTTAGAAGCATCTTTGGAGGATTTCAACAAAGACCCTATGGGGTTTCGTACGGACCTTTATCAATTGCTCAAAAATCAGATTGAGTTAAATTTTAGTAGGGAAATTTATAAGGATCAACTTGAATTTTTTCCTGACAATACCAGGGACTTTTTTGAAGAAAATTTTGATGTAGGTTTGCTTAAATTAAAGCCCTACGCCATTTTAGGCCAATTTTCACAAAAAAGTTCTTTTTTGATGGACGACTATGAGCAATTGATAAAGGAGTCTGATCATGAAAATTTGGAAGAATTATTTTCTGATTACTTTGTGAATAAGTCTGAAAATCCCCAGCCTACAACAGAAAGCAATTTATACAATACTTTTCCTATAGATTCAAGCCAGGAAGCTGTTATCCATCATACGAAGTCTGGAAATTCCTGTGTAGTACAGGGCCCTCCGGGGACGGGGAAGTCACAACTGATTTGTAATATGGTGGCAGATTTTGCCTCCAGGGGCAAAAAGGTTTTAGTAGTTTCACAGAAAAGGGCGGCACTTGATGTAGTTTATCAGCGGGTAGCTTCTCAGGGAATGGCTAATTTCACCGCCTTAGTGCATGATTATAGGGGAGATAGGAAAGAACTATATAAAAAAATAAATCACCAAATCAGTTCGCTTGAAAATTATCAGGCCCTGAATAGGTCTATTGACGCGATACAGCTAGAGCGAAATTTTAGCCAGATGTGCCGAAACATAGAAAGGTACTCTGATTTTTTTGATGCCTATAAAGATGCTTTGTATGACACCAGTGATTGTGGGGCCCCTGTCAAAGAACTTTACCTAACCACAGATTACAGAAGTGTAGGAATTGACATGACTCAGTTTTATAGGTGTTTTCGACTAGATGAGTTAGATGGTTTTTTGAATGACTTCGAGCAATACCAGTATTATTACAAGAAATTTCAAATATCGGCTTCATTTTGGTTGCACAGAGTTGATTTCTCCACCATGGGCCCGGAAGCTATCCAAGGTGCTTCAGCTACTTTTCAAGAGCTTTTTTCAGTGAAAATCACTGCGAAGAATGATTTGAATACCATGCTGGCAGATGATTTTGAATACGGGCTTATCTATCAGTCCTTTCAGCAGAAAGAGAAAATAGATGCCTTGCGCTTATCTATGATTGATCAGGAAATTTACGAAAAGTTCAAAGCTCTCATGATGCATGATGCAGGTACACTGGACTTGCTGTGGTTGGAGAATAAGGTGGACATGATCTCAAAATTGTTGATGGATGAAGGCGTGGAATGGGGCATAAGCAACCAAGAAGTGGAGGAAACTTTGCAAAATGCCGTTCATTATTCAAAGCAGTTGGAATCATTGTACGGTAAAATTTCCATGAAAGTAAACCCAAAGAAATTTGAGGTAATCAAGTCCTTGCTTGAGATTAATGGGTTGAAAAACAATAAAGAAGACATTTCAGTTTTGGTTCAGAGACTGGAAAATCGCATGAACCTCAACCATCAATATGCACTTCTGGAACAGAAAAATTGGATAAAATTACCAGAGAAGCCTTTCACGATTGAACAATTTGAGAAAGTAGCTGCTTTGCACCTCAAAGCTTTAAAGGCGAGGTTTATTATGAGTGAGCTAGGTGTTTTAGCCTCTTATTTTTACAAACCACAATTCTCATTCGATCACTTTCAAAATCTACTGGAAGGCGTAAGTGTTATCAATGATTGGGTGGAGGATCATTTTTCTAATTGGAGAGCATACCTTACAGAAATACAAATAAAACACTTGCTAAGTGGAGAAGATGAAGGAAAGCTGAAAGAAATACAAGGAAACCTTCCGAAGGATATAGATGAATTAACGCGTTTCGATAAGTTAAGGCATAGTATGCTGGAGGAGGAAAAGAAAGTAATAGAGAAATTAATCGATGAGTTTCCAGATAGCGATTATGAGGGGTTAAAGGCCATTTTCTTGTCGAGCCTGAAAATCAGTTGGATCAGTCATTTGGAAGCCAAATACCCGGTATTGAAGGAAATATATGGCCCTCAAATCAAAAGCAATATATCGGATTTTGAGAATTCTGTTGAAGAAAAACTCAAAATTGCCCGCTTTATTATAGAGATAAGACTTAGAGAGGAGGTCTGCTCTAAGCTGGAGTACAATAGGCTCAATAACCTTATTTCTTATAGGGAATTGGCGCATCAGGTGGGGAAAAAGCGCCAGATATGGTCAGTTAAGAAATTAATAGATCATTATAAAGCTGAAATATTCAGGTTAATTCCTTGCTGGCTTGCCTCACCAGAAACAGCTTCAGCTTTATTTCCTCTTGAGCAATATTTTGATTTGGTGATTTTTGACGAGGCCAGTCAGTGTTATTTCGAGAGAGGTTTGCCACTAATGCTTAGAGGCAAACAGGTGGTGGTAGCAGGGGACCAACAACAACTTCAACCCTATGATCTTTACCAAACCAGAATTCAAACTGAGGAAGAGGATACAATGGAGGTGGAAATTGATGCCTTGCTGGACATGGTAGCACAATATTTCCCAACATTTCATCTTCAAACCCATTATCGAAGTGAAACTTTGCCCTTAATAGATTTTTCTAACAGGCATTTTTATGAAGGAAAGCTGTACATGCTTCCGGATAGGAAAGTGCTTAATAGTGGTGAGCAGGGATTAAAATTAATCAGCGTGGATGGTATTTGGGAAAACCAGACCAACCAGCTAGAAGCTGAAGAGGTGATCCTTCAGTTGCAAAGTTTGAGAATTAAATTTCCTTTGGACAGCATTGGAATAATTACTTTTAATTATTATCAAATGATGCTGATCGCAAGTCTTATAGAATTGGATGAAACATTGTCCCTGGACGATAACATTCGCGTCAAAAACATCGAAAATGTTCAGGGAGATGAATTTGATCATGTGGTGTTTTCAGTGGGCTATTCAAGAAATCCCGAAGGAAAATTCACAGCCAATTTTGGTTTACTGTCTAGAAAGGGTGGAGAGAATAGACTTAATGTGGCTATAACCAGGGCTAGAAAACAGAACATTCTAATTTCTAGTTTAAAGGCGAGTGATTTTAAGGAAAGGCACATGAAAAATGCTGGGATTAGGCTACTCAAAGCATATTTGGTATTTGTAGATGAGGTACAGCAAGGAAAGGCAGCCTTGGAACTAAGGCCTGATGCGCCAGGATATGACCGGAATTGGTCTTTTAGAGACCGTCTAATTGGGAACTATGGTAATCATGAAGTGGTAGAAAACCCCTATTCTGCAGTGATGGATCTTGAAGTGAAAGAAAAAGAAAAAGCTGTGGCAGCTATTCTCACTGATGACCAACGATTTTTTGCCTCTAGCACAGCAAAAGAAGCTTTTGTCTACCATCCACGTTTATTGACTTCCAGAAATTGGAATATTGTATTTTTATTTAGCAGACAATATTGGTTGGATAAGGAGGATTTGTTGCAGACAAAGATAGCCCAAGTTAAAACACAATCTGGAGAGTAAACCTAGATTTTTCGGATGAGGACGATAAATTATGGAGCTATCAATGCGGAAATAGCTCCATAATAACCTAGGTGTTATTGCCTATCGTTTATTTTAAGTCCTATTGATTCTATACCAGTAAGGGTATCTTTTCTCATGTATTGAACAAACTGAAAGGTGGAATTGGGCTGGATGACATCCCCTGGAAGGGGGTCATACCTTATTCGCCTGTTTCCAAATCCTTGGCCAAGAGGTTTACCAGTTTTGGCATCAAAAAGAGGAATGTTTAACAATGAATCTATCAAAATCTTGTTGACACTGTCCCTAAGATAATAACGAACATAGAGATTGTTGTACTCGTATTTGTCGTCATACCTTATACTTAAGATAGATGTGAAACCTGAAATTTCCTCTAAGGAGTCAACTTTAAAAGAAATGGTATCAGAAACTACCCATTTTAATGCTTCCAATTCTTGGAAAGACTCATAAACACGACCATTATTACAAGCTATCATTACCCAAAATAGGTTCAAGATAAGGGCTAAAGCCAATAAATTTTTATTTTTCATCAGGTTTAGATTTGTTATCACCACCTTTAGGCCCTTTGTTTCTATTGGGTTTTCTTCTCTTGTTTCTATTGTTCCCTTGTGCTTTTGGCGCGTTAGGGCCTGTTTCCTTAGTTGGAGTCGCAGGTTTGGCCGCTGCATTTTCGGGCTTGTTGTTCCTCCTGGGTGGCCTTTTATTCTTTGGTTGCCGAGGTTTTACTTCCCCATTATTTTGAACTCTCTTAGGTGCTTCTGATGTGTTGTTTTGCGGGTTTGGTTTGCGAGATTTGGGTTTCCTTTTCTTTTTATTCCTTGAGTTGGAGAACTTTTTGTCTAATAATTCCAGGTCCTCGTTTGTCTTAGAATTGTTGTATTCCCCTTCAAAGGCCTTGTCCTGTTGCAAATTAAAAGGGGTAATTCCTTTTTCATTTTGTTCAATAATTGAATTTACCCTGTCGCAATCAATTGAATGCCAGTTGTTGTCGTCATTGTAATTGAACCACATCAATCGGCGAAATATATCCGTTTTTTGAAGCTTGGCTCTACCCGCTTCAGTCAGTAAAGGTTTCTCAACATTAGGAATGTCCTTTAAGGCACTCAAATAACTCTCCAACTCAAAGTTTAGACAACATTTTAGCCTACCACATTGTCCTGAAAGTTTGCTGGGGTTGAGCGATAGGTTTTGGTATCGAGCAGCTGAAGTGGTCACACTTTTAAAATCGTGGATCCATGTAGAACAACACAATTCCCTTCCGCAAACTCCTACACCACCAAGCCTACCAGCTTCTTGCCTGAGACTGATCTGCCTCATCTCCACCCTAATTTTAAATTCAGAGGCTAGAAGTTTGATGAGCTCGCGAAAATCTACCCTGTCATCAGCTGAATAGAAAAAGGTTGCCTTAGAATTATCTGCTTGGTATTCCACATCAGACAATTTCATGGAAAGCTTTATTTCATCTATGATTTGCTTGCCTCTATAGATGGTCGGGGTTTCTCTGTTCTTTGCGCTCTGCCATTTTTCTAAATCCTTTGGAGTGGCTACTCTATAGATGCTTAGAATATTGTCGTCATTTTTTACCTTTCTTTTCTGCATTTGAAGCCTTACAAGCTCTCCTTGTAAAGAAACGTAACCAATGTGATGTCCATTGGGAACATCTACCACCACAGGATCACCAGTGGTCAATTGTAAATGACCAGAATTTCTAAAATATTCTTTTCTTCCTCCTTTAAATTTTACTTCAACAATATCAAATTTATCTATCTCGGGTATCCCCATATGGGACAACCAATCAAAGGCATTCATTTTATTACAATCGCTGGTACCACAACTGCCATTGTTTTGGCAGCCACCCTCAGAGTTGGAGTCGGTACTGCAGTTTGTGCATCCTGACATATATCATATATATTTAAGGGAGTTTCCTCCTCGTGAATATGGGCGTTATTTACCTAATTGGAGGATGTCTTGTCCTATATCTTTTCGGTAATTAGCTTTGTCCCATTTAATCTCGCTTACTCTTAAGTAAGCATTTTCTATCGCCTTTTCTACAGTATCACCTAATCCGGTAATACCCAAAACCCGACCGCCATTAGTGACTATTTGGTCATCAGGGCTGCTTTTGGTGCCTGCATGAAAGGTGATGGCTTGTTGTGTGTTGGATTTCCCCAAACCTGAGATGACTTTTCCCTTTTCGTAGGCATCAGGGTATCCACCAGCCACCATTACTACAGTAGCGGTTTTAGTAGGAGCTATCTCTAGCTTGTAATCAATTAATGTTTTGTTCGCTGTGGCATTAAGGAGCTCTAGGAAATCACTGTCTATTCTTGGTAGCACTGCCTGAGTTTCTGGATCGCCCATTCTCACATTGTACTCGATAACACAAGGCTCTCCTTCCATATTCATTAAGCCTATAAATAGAAAACCTCTATAATCTATATTGTCTTTTTTAAGACCATTGATTGTAGGTTTTACAACCCTTTCTTCAACCTTGTCCATAAAGTCCTTGTCAGCAAAAGGAACAGGGCTAATGGCACCCATACCTCCTGTGTTAGGTCCCGTATCGCCTTCCCCAATTCTTTTATAGTCTTTGGCTTCAGGAAGAATCTTGTAACTTTCACCATCTGTGGCTACAAATACGGAAAGCTCAATACCGGTAAGGAAGGTTTCTATGACCACCCTTGTTGAGGCTTCTCCAAATTTTTGGCCTACCAACATGTCGGTAAGACTGTTGGTCGCTTCTTCGTAACTTGTACAGATCAGTACCCCTTTACCAGCCGCTAGGCCGTCTGCTTTTAATACAATTGGGAGATTTTGCTGTTTTAAAAAATCAATACCCTCCTGTAACGTGGCAGAGGTGAAAGTGGCATAGGAGGCAGTAGGAATGCCGTGAGCCATCATGAATTTTTTCGAAAAATCCTTGCTTCCTTCTAGTTTGGCACCTGATTCTCCTGGACCTACTATAGGGATTCCTGATGTCTCAGGGCTTTGGGCCATAAAATCCCTTAACCCTTTTACTAGAGGTTCTTCAGGGCCTACTACTAATAGATCGATTTTGTTTTGAAGGCAAAAGCTTTTTATGCCTTCAAAATCATTAACACCAATGGATACGTTCTGACCGAAAGCCGAAGAACCGGCATTTCCTGGAGCTATCCATAAATTCTCACATTTTTTACTTTGTTTTATTTTCCAGGCAAAGGCATTTTCTCTGCCACCGCTTCCTATAAGCAATATATTCATTTGATAAAATCTTTTTTAGTTGGCGTGATCTGATATGAATTTAATCCGGTAAACCCGCACTTCTTCTTCTGCAAAGTCATCGTCTTCAAGTTCTGCCATAGCATCTCTGATATGGTCTGATTCAGCCGTCATAAAATAATCCTGGAGGATGTCTTCTCTTTCATCGTCCATGATATTTTCTATATAATAATTGATGTTTAATTTGGTACCGCTGTAGATTATTTGCTCAATCTCATGCAATAACTCATTCATGCTAATGTTCAGGTTATTGGCAATTTCATCGAGGTCGATTTTTCTGTCAATTTGCTGAATAATAGTGATTTTTACTTTTGAGCGGATGCCAGAAGTTTTGACTACAACATCTGAAGCAGTGGTGATTTCATTTTCTTCTACATAGTTCTCAATTAATCGAAGAAAGGACTTGCCAAATTTGCTTACTTTCCCCATGCCCACACCATTTATTTGAGCCAATTCCTCAGCGGTAGTAGGATAGATTGTGGCCATTTCCTCTAAGGAAGGGTCCTGAAAGATAACATAGGGTGGTAAATTCTTTGCTTTGGCAACTTTTTTCCGCTCTAGCTTTAATAACTCATAGAGTTTTTCATCGTAAGCCTTGCCAATATTACTCATTTCATCTGAAGACACATTCTCTGCCATTTTAGCGAAATCATGATTTTTACTTAGTATAACAGAATGTGGTTTTTTAATAAAACCCTCACTTTTGTCAGAAAGCAAAATAATGCCGTAATTCTCAATGTCCTTTTCAAGCAAACAAAAAATCATTGCCTGTCTTAAAACAGTTTTCCAATAGATTTCATCCTTGTCTTTGCCAGCACCAAAGGAAGATAGCTTGTCATGGTCGTAACTCATGATATAATCATTCTTTTCACCCCTCAAAAGGCTGACGATATGATCCATGCTAAATCTTTGGTTGGTCTCTTTGACGGCTTTAATTGCCTTCACAATGTCATCTTTGCCCTCGAAAGTCTCTTTGGTTTTCTTACAGTTGTCGCAAAAACCACAATCCTTGGATAGGGTTTCACCAAAGTAGTGTAAGAGAAATCTCCTACGACACACAGAACTTTCTGAATACGCTGCCATTTCTTGAAGAAGCACTCTGGCATTCTCCCGTTCATTAACAGGCTTGTCCTTATTGAATTTCTCAAGTTTGACTATGTCCTCATACCGGTAAAACATCAAGCAATGGCCTTCAAGTCCATCTCTTCCTGAGCGGCCAGTTTCTTGGTAGTATCCTTCAAGTGATTTTGGAACATCGTAGTGGATGACATACCTGACATCAGGTTTATCTATTCCCATACCAAAAGCAATCGTTGCTACTATTACATCCACTTCTTCATTCAAGAAGTCATCTTGGTTTTTAACCCTTACGTGGCCATCAAGGCCTGCATGATAGGGAGCAGCATTGATCCCATTTACCTTCAATAACTCCGCAATTTCAGTAACTTTCTTTCGGCTGAGACAATAGATAATCCCAGACTTGCCTTTCTGAGACTTGATGTATTTAATGATCTCTTTCTTGGTTTCATTCTTCACCTTCGGCCTGACCTCGTAATAGAGATTTGTTCTATTAAAGGAAGACTTAAATAGATCGGCTTCCTCCATCTGAAGGTTACGCTGAATGTCCTGTTGAACTTTAGGCGTTGCGGTAGCTGTCAAAGCAATTACAGGAAGATTGTCACCAATTTGAGAGATGATTGATTTTATCTTTCTATATTCCGGTCTGAAATCGTGTCCCCATTCGGAGATACAGTGGGCTTCATCTATGGCCACAAAGCTAATGTCTGCATTTTTTAGGAATTTGACATTCTCTTCCTTGGTCAAAGACTCAGGAGCTACGTAAAGCAATTTCGTGAGGCCGGCGCTGACTTCTCCCTTTACCCGATTGGATTCTGTTTTGCTAAGGGTTGAGTTTAGAAAATGAGCATTTATGCCATAACTGTTCAATTGATCTACCTGATTTTTCATCAAAGCGATCAATGGAGAAATTACTATAGCTGTTCCGCTTTTAGAAACAGCGGGCAATTGATAACAAAGCGACTTCCCTGCACCAGTTGGCATTATTACGAAGGTGTTGTTCCCCTTCAGAATATTGTTCACTATCAACTCTTGGTTTCCTCTGAATTGATTGAAACCAAATATTTTTTTTAGATTATCTTTTACCTCTTTGTCCACTACATTAATAGTTTAATGAGTTACTCCCTGTCAATTATTAATGTTTAAGGTAAAACTTTCCTACCTTTATACAAAACTAACAATTAACAGCAGTAAAATTGAATTTACTAAAAAATATTAAAAACACGGCAATAAATGTGTTTCAAAACGAGGCCAAAGCGTTATTAAATTTGATACCTCATATCGGTGTTGATTTTGAAGCTTGTGTAAGGGATATTTTGGAAAGTAAGGGTAGGGTAGTGGTTACCGGAATAGGCAAGAGCGCAATCGTTTCAAATAAAATTGTGGCAACTCTGAATTCTACAGGTACTCCTTCTTTATTTATGCATGCTGCCGATGCAATTCATGGGGATTTGGGTATGATTAAGAAAGAAGATTTTGTAATTTGTGTTTCCAAAAGTGGAAATACACCTGAAATTAAGCTTTTGGTCCCTATGCTGAAAGCCTTGGGGAGCAAGCTAATCGGCATTGTTGGGAATGCCAATAGTTATTTAGCGAAGCAGTCCGATTACGTGTTGTTTACAGGGATTGAAGAAGAAGCCTGTCCAAACAACCTGGCCCCAACGACCAGTACCACGGTTCAGATGGCCATGGGAGATGCCTTGGCTGTTTGTTTACTTACGGCTCGCGGATTTACTGCTGAATCATTTGCCCGATTCCACCCCGGTGGCACTTTGGGCAAACAACTTTATTTGAAGGTTGAAGATGTAATTGACCAAAAGTTGGTGCCCATGGTAAACCAGGATGCATCTCTTAAAGATGTCATTTTAGAAATCAGTAGTAAAAGGTTAGGTGCTACTGCTGTAGTGGATGCTAATAAAAAGCTTCAGGGAATTATCACAGATGGTGATTTAAGGAGAATGCTTGAAAATAATTTTGAGTTATCAGGCATCAAAGCCAAAGACATTATGACCAAAGACCCTAAAGTGATTTTCGCTGATGACTATGCAGTGGAAGCGGCAGGGTTAATGAAAACTTTTAATATTACCCAACTAGTAGTGAAGGATGGCACTTCCTTGGTAGGGTTTATCCATATTCATGATTTGATGAAAGAAGGTATCGTATAGACAGACATGAAGCAAAACGACAGGTACATTGTTATATTAGCAGGAGGTATTGGTATTAAATTTTGGCCTTCAAGCAGGCGCCAAAGACCAAAACAATTTTTAGATCTATTGGGTACTGGACGGACATTGTTACAAATGACCTATGACCGGTATGAGAGTCATTTTGATAATTACCAATTCATTATAGTCACGAGTAAGCGGTATCTCTCCCTTGTTAAAGAGCAGTTACCCAACATTCCAGAGGAACAAATATTGGTGGAGCCTATGCGGCGCAATACTGCTGCCTCAATCGCATTGGCAAGTTATAAAATCCAAAAACTTAACCCCAATGCCAAGGTTTTAGTAAGCCCTTCCGATCAACTGATTTTAAACGAAAATTTATTTTTTGAAGCCATTGATGAGGCCATGGAAGGGGCCTCGGTTGTAGACAATCTAATAACCATTGGGATCAAACCTTACCGACCTGATACAAATTATGGCTACATACAATTTTTCCCTGAAAAGGGACAACCGGTCAAAAAGGTTAAAACCTTTTCCGAAAAACCTGACATGGAACTAGCCACTGCTTTTATTGAAAGTGGGGATTTTGTATGGAATACGGGCACATTTGTTTGGAAAAACGAAAGTATAATTAAAGCTTTTGAGAAATATCTTCCAGAAATGGCGGAAGTATTTGAGGAAGGTGCGGTTTATTTTTGTACGGAGAAAGAAGCTGAATTCCTTGTGAAAGCATATAGTTTTATCAAAAACGTCTCTATTGACCATGGCATTTTAGAGAAATCCAATGAAGTGTTTGTGGTGCTGGGAGCTTTTGGCTGGTCGGACCTTGGATCTTGGCAAAACCTCTATGACATCAGTGAAAAGGATAATAACAACAATTCAGTTAAAGGCAAAGCAATGCTATATGAGACAAGCGATTGCTTTATCAATATGCCTCCCAATAAGCTAGTCGTAGTACAAGGGCTTAAAGACTACCTGATTAGTGATAGCGGAGATGTACTACTGATCTGCAAATTAGACGCCAATAGCAAGTACAAGGAATATGTGACTGATGCCAAAAAGATTGGCGAGAATTTTATTTAATGCGAAGCGTTTTTCTCAAAAGCAGAAACAGCATTTCTTACCGAGCCATATTGGTTAAGCATTTTTAAAGCTTCTTTTTCCTCAAGTCCAGTGGCTTCCATGATCATTAGAGTGCCTCGGTGAACCAATTTATTGTTGGAAAGTTTCATATCCACCATTTTGTTGCCTTTCACCTTGCCCAATTTAATCATGACGCTGGTAGAAATCATGTTAAGCCCAAGTTTTTGAGCAGTTCCTGATTTCATACGGGTACTCCCAGTAACAAATTCAGGTCCTACGACTATTTCCACAGGCATGGCCACTTCATTTGCCAATGGACTTCCTTGATTGCAAGTGACGCAACCCGTGAGCAGTCCCTCTTTCATGGCAGCTTTTACACCGCCGATTACGTAGGGCGTAGTGCCGGAAGCTGCTATTCCAATGACCGTGTCTTGTGGGTTAAATCCAAAATTTTGAATGTCAATCCAGGCTTGGTCAGCGTTGTCTTCTGCATTTTCCACCGCTGTTCTAATGGCCGTGTCACCACCGGCAATTATCCCAATAACCATTTCGTGGGGAACACCATAAGTAGGAGGGCACTCAGAAGCATCAAGTATACCTAACCGGCCACTGGTGCCTGCCCCGATATAAATAAGGCGTCCACCTTTCTCCATTCTTGGCACAATAGCTTCGACCAATTTTTCAATTTGGGGAATGGCTCTATTTACTGCTTGTGGTACCGTCTGATCTTCTTTGTTCATATTGGTCAATAACTCATTGACCGTCATCTTTTCAAGATCGTTGTAATAGGAGGCGCTTTCTGTAGTACTCATATTTTTTGTTGGTGGTATAGGGTTAAACCTGCTATTGGGGTTTCTATGATCGTATTTATTTGGATGCCAAGGTCATTTCCAATTTGCCTTAAAATGTCATTGTTGTAATAAGCAATGGATCCAACAAAATTCACGGGTTTGTTTTGGTAGTCCTTGTATCGCATTACATGGCGTGAGAAAAAATCTTTGAAACCATTGTAAAATAGCCCATAACAATAGGGATCTGATTTATGTTTGGCTATAAATTCACAGAAACTTGCCATGAATCGATTGGGAAATGGCCTTTTATAGACATTGTCTTGAATATCAATTATGGATAGGTGATAGGTTTCGATAAAGGCTTCACGAATAGGTAAAGGCATGTCCTCATAGATAAAATCCTGAAGAAAATGCTTGCCGATATAGGTTCCCCCTCCCTCATCTCCTAATAAGTACCCTGGAGAAGGCCTGCTGTCAACTATTTGGTTACCGTCATAGTCTCCACTGTTAGAGCCAGTCCCAAGGATGCAGGCAATTCCTGGTTCGTGACCACAGGTAGCCCTTGCTGAAGCCATTAGGTCATGGTCAACAAATACCTTGGCATCCTTATAAATACTGTTCATGGCACTCTTAACCGTTTCCTTATTGGTAGGTGAAGTGCATCCTGCACCATAAAAGTAAACTTCACGGATAATATCTTTCCATTTCAGAAGATCTGGTGTTTGTAAGCCCAAAATCATGTCCTCTTTGGTTTGATAATAAGGATTAAAGCCCACTGTTCGTGTTTGATGAACTTTATTGTCCTCTGTAATTACCCTCCAGTCTGTTTTGCTAGAGCCACTGTCTGCGATCAGAATCATTTATATTAAATAGCCAATAGGTTCAAATTTATCAAAAACATGCTCGTTATGTGGGGCATCACTAAGCTCATCTGTCAAGTCTTGGCCTGCCCAATGTTCGTAATGTTTGCCATTTTTCCACAGCCTGGAATTACCGACATCATATATCTTGCCCTTGTAAGCAATCCAAATTTCAGGCTTGTCCTGTCCGTTTCTCAGGGCCAGTTGGTTTTTTGAAATCGAAATCATATTTTCTCTCTCATGCAAATATAGGACTACCTAGGATTTTTGCATCGATTATTAGTAAAGTTTTAATTGGGCATTTACCCATCTCTCAGGTATTTCCCCTTTCTGGGCGGTCTGATAATCCTGATAGCTACAAGGAATAATGGTGTCTCGGTTGTATTTTTCGCCTTTATTTTTAGGTATTTCCAACCACCACTTCCCACTAAGCTTGCTTTTGTAAAAATGCAAAATGGAAGGCTTGGAATCTAAAGAGACCGTGTACTTTGTGTAATCACTGCTTTTAAACGAAAGGCTGTCCTTTCTTTGGTAAAAACCTTCGATGAAATACCAAATCATTGTAGCGATTACGGAGGCGGTTTTCATCCTTGAATCGTCCACACTTGCGTGATACCCATATATCCCCACCGAGCTGAGTTTCTCATTGGTCCCTGCAAACCAGCTAATTTGACAAGCTTCTTCGGCACTTAATCCAAAAGGTTGTGCGCCGATAGCTCCAGGCGCATCTGAGGAATTAATGGCGCAGATGTCAAAGCTTAGTAAATCAGCATTTCTAATGAGTGGTTCCGTTTCTTTGAAATTGTCTCTGAGTTGCCCAAGCCGAATGTGGTCAAAATAAAGCTTTTCCAGCGTGGTGACTAGTTCAGGGTCTGTCAGAAAGCTTTGGTAAGCCAGGTGAGAATAATTGAACATGTAGTTGGGCTCGTGGAGCACAATTTCTTGCGAATGCACATCCTGTGGATTTCCGGCATCTTCCATGTCCATTTTAGCATCGACAGTGAGTAAGCTTACCAATTTTTTCATGTGTTGGTAGGCTTTAAATTGGCCGACATCCAAGTCGTGACTTCCACCGATAAACATAGGTAAAACCTGTGTTTTCAGCATCAACTCGCCAATAGAGCTGACAAGTGAGCGGGTCTCTGCTAAATTCTCACCGATCTTGATGTTTCCCAAGTCCGCCAAATTGTAATTGCTTTGCCCTTTCTTGAGATGATAAAGCCTTTGGCGGATGGCAGAGGTACTTTCACTGGAGTTTTTGATAGACTCATCTCCTGTCCCTCTGTATTCTTCAATGCCAATTATTGCAATATGTACGCCCTGGAGGTCAGGAAAGGTTTCCCCATGGGTATGAATATGATAAAAAAATGCATTGTGCCCATATTCTCCTGTTAGAATTTCGGAAGGGATTGGTTCGAAAAATGCCTGTAAATCCATGAGAGGTTGTTAGAAATTGAATGCCAAAATTATAGAAAAAGAAGGCATAAAAAAAGTCCCGTTAAAGTTTAACGGGACCCTTTGATTATTTTTTATCCTCCGAAATCATCGAATCTGATATTCTCTTTTGGAACGCCTAAATCATCAAGCATCTTAAGTACTGCTGAATTCATCAATGGAGGACCACATAAGTAGTATTCGATCTCATCCGGCTCATCTATATTTTTAAGGTAATTGTCATAAAGAACCTGGTGAATGAAACCGACATAACCATCAGCTTCTTTGTCATCCAAGGATTTTTTAACCTTCCAATTGTCTTCTGGTAATGGTTCAGACAAGCCAATATTAAAGTTAAAATTAGGGAATTCTTTTTCTATGCCTCTAAAGTGGGGTGTATAGAACAATTCCTTCTTAGATCTACCTCCATACCAGTATGAAACTTTTCTATTGGTTTTTTCTGTATGAAAGAGGTGGAATAAATGAGATCTCAATGGGGCCATACCTGCTCCACCACCGATATAAATCATTTCCCTTTGCGTAGGGTTGATGTGGAATTCACCATATGGTCCTGAAATAGTAACCTTGTCTCCTGGTACTCTTGAGAAAACATAAGAGGAACAAACCCCTGGATTAACATCCATCCATTTGTTATTAGCTCTATCCCAAGGTGGAGTAGCAATACGAATGGTCAACATTACAATGTTTCCTTCAGCTGGATGGTTTGCCATGGAATAGGCCCTAAAGAGCGGCTCATCATTTTTCATGGAAAGATCCCAAAGGCCAAATTTATCCCAATCGCTTTGATAAACGTCACTAGGGTGTTCTAATTCAGGATGAGGAGTGATGTCCATGCCTTTGAAAGAAACCGTGATTGCTGGAACGTCAATTTGTATATACCCTCCTGGCTCAAAATCCAAAGTTTCACCTTCTGGAAGTTTCACTTTAAATTCTTTAATGAACGTAGAAACGTTGTAATTGGAGATTACTTCGCATTCCCATTTTTTGATACCAAAAATCTCTTCTGGAATACGGATTTTCATGTCATTCTTTACCTTCACCTGGCAAGAAAGCCTAACATGCGTTTGTTTTTCTGCTCTGCTAAGGTGCCCTTCTTCAGTTGGAAGTACTTCCCCTCCTCCTTCTTCAATGGTACACTTGCACATGGCACAAGTACCACCTCCTCCACAAGCGGAAGGAAGGAAGATTTTTTTACTGCTTAGGGTATTGAGCAAGGTGGAACCTGCAGAAGCAATTAAAGGGTTTTTTTCGTCCCCATTGATGATGATTTTAACATCTCCTGACGACACCAACTTTGACTGCGCAAAAAGAAGAACAAACACCAGTAGCAGAATAATAATGGTAAATGCTACTATCGAAGTAATGATTACTGAACTCATTTAATAAATTTTTATCTTTATCAGTATGTTTAACTGGTTTTGAATACTACAAATATATTTATAATTCCCCAAAACCATCACAATCTTAAGATATTTTAATCCTAGGATTTAATATAATAACATTCTATTGTCGAAGAAGGTTTAGCAAGGTGTACAATCTGTTTTTCAACTGCCTTCTATCAATTATAAAGTCTAGAAATCCATGTTCCAAAACAAACTCCGAACTTTGGAATCCTTTTGGCAAATCCTTACCAATTGTCTCCCGAATCACCCTAGGCCCTGCAAATCCTATCAACGCTCCAGGTTCTGCAATGTTGAAATCTCCCAACATGGCAAAGGAAGCAGTGACCCCTCCAGTAGTTGGGTCGGTCATCAGAGAGATGTAGGGAATGCCCGCTTCGTCCAGAAGGCTAAGCTTGGCTGAGGTTTTAGCCATTTGCATAAGACTAAATCCAGCCTCCATCATCCGAGCCCCACCTGATTTTGAAATCATCAGAAAGGGAACCTTGTGTTTCAATGCATAATCAATTGCCCTGGCAATTTTCTCTCCAACTACTGATCCCATTGAACCTCCAATGAAACTAAAGTCCATACAGGTAATAACAAGGTCCAAACCATTTAACTTGCCTACACCAGTTCTGGCAGCGTCGTTTAAGTTGGTTTTCGCTATGGTGTCCTTGATTCGAACAGGATAGGGTTTGCTATCTACGAAATTTAAAGGGTCACCAGATATCATGTCCTTATCCAATTCTGTGAAAATGTTATCATCAAATAAAATCTCAAAGTATTCTTTTGATCCTATTTTTACGTGATAGTCATCATCCGGGCACACATAGGAGTTGTTTTTCAACTCTCGGGTATGGATGATATTCCCTTTAGGGGTTTTATACCATAATCCGTCCGGAGTATCCTTCTTCTCTTCTGTTGAGGTTTTGATGCCGGCATCTTTTCTTTTAAACCAAGCCATATAGTTTTGTTTAAATTATCCCAAACCAAATTGGGAAGCCAAATTTATAGGTAATATCTGTTAAATAAAACCAAAATCTATTTTCTCGAAAAGTTTGCAGTAATTATTGTTCCTGTTTGTCTGTAGATTTCTCCATTAATACCCTTGATTTGGGGAGTGCGTCCGGCTGAGTGTTTTGCAGGTGAGTTAGTAATTTTTCCCTTACAAGACACCTGAGGTCAAATGCAGTTGGACTATCCTTAGCACTCATCAAGCACCTTAACTCAATGGTTTTTTCAGTCCAATCTGTCACTTGGAGCACTTGAACTTTTTTATCCCATAATGGAGTGGCCTCTAATATTTCTTTCAATTTGGTTTTTAATTGACCCACTTCCACAGTAGGATCTACATATATAAACACCGTTCCCCATATAGCGGCAGTGGTACGTGTCCAATTTTCAAACGGTTTTTCAATGAAATAATTGATAGGCAATACAAGTCTTCTTTGATCCCAGATCTGCACCACCACATAAGTGAGGTTAATCTCTTCAATTTTGCCCCACTCACCCTCTACGACCACCACGTCGTCTATTCGGATAGGTTGTGTGAATGCAATCTGAAACCCTGCCAATAAGTTGGCGATGGATTTCTGAGCGGCAAGTCCAACAATTATTCCTAGAATTCCTGCTGAAGTTAAGAGCCCTGCACCTATTTTCCTTGCCGATTCGAAATTCATCAAGATGGCTGCGAATGCGATAATAACCAAGGCAATGATAAATAATTTTCTGATAAAGGCTACCTGAGTTACTACACGCCTCTCTCTCAGGTTATCCTCCTTGTCATAAGTGAATTTTTCAAGAAAAACGTACCGCAATACATTGGAAAATTCTATAATAATCCAGGTGAGTGTAATAATGGATAATACGATAAAAACCTTATGTCTCCCAATATAGAGCAGGTCAGGAGGAGAGAAATAGGGTTCAATAATAGGGAAAATAGCGAAAAACAAACCCCACTTTAAAGCCTTAGAAAACTTCCGCATGGACCTTTTTACCCTATTAGGAGTAGGCTTATAGAATAGTTTCACTAGCAGGGGGAATGCAAATCCCAGAAATACATGACTAAAGATTAAAAGCCCTATGCTGGTACCAATGAAGAGAAGTGTTTCTTTTTCGATCATCTTATTGAAGAAAATAAATGGAGGGCTTTATGTTAAAAGTGAAATGTTAGTCGCTTTTTCCGTCTACCATTTATACTAAATATTTTCATAAATTTAAGTTTATTTTCATTGTAGTCAATTTTCTAATTAACTTTAAACCCTTAATAATTCATCCAAAATATGCAACTTTCCTATCTTTTTCTGTTTTCCGCAATCATTTTGACAGGAGCTTATTTCACCTATGGGAAATTCGTCTTTAAAAAGTTTAAAATTAACAATAAAAATATTGCACCCTCTCACAGGCTTAAAGATGGAATAGATTACGTCCCTAGTAAACCGATAGTGGTACTTGGTCATCATTTTGCATCAATAGCTGGTGCAGGACCTATAGTAGGGCCAATTATTGCCGTTACTTTTGGCTGGATACCAGCAGTGATATGGATTCTGGTCGGAGGTATCTTCTTTGGCGCAGTACATGACCTTGGAAGCATGGTGGCATCACTTCGAAATGATGGCAAATCTATTGGCGTTATTATTCAAAATACCATTGGTAAAAAAGGTAAAAGATTATTTATTCTTTTTAGTTTTTCTACCTTGATATTAATCATTGCCGTATTTGCAGATATCATTGCCAAGACCTTTATAAGTAACCCAGGTGTGGCCTCTGCCTCTATATTGTTTATTATGCTGGCCGTGGTTTTTGGATTTGTAACGAAGTTAACCGAAAATAAAAAGTCTGCCTTCCTAGTCTCCACTATTGTAGGAGTAGTGGTGATGTATTATTTCGTCTATTTGGGGATGCAAATCCCATTTGAGCTTAATTATCAGACTTGGGTTTATGTGTTGCTATTGTATGCTTTTGTTGCATCTGTAACCCCGGTATCCATGCTGTTGCAACCTAGAGATTATCTCAATAGCTTTTTGTTGTATGGATTAATCCTTGCAGCTATAGTTGGGGTAATGATTGCAAATCCGACCATAGTAATGGACAACGAAGTACATGTTACCAACGAGAATCTTGGTTATTTATTCCCCGTTTTATTTGTTACCATTGC
The DNA here is from genome assembly GCF_963977555.1 of uncultured Cyclobacterium sp. GTDB lineage: Bacteria > Bacteroidota > Bacteroidia > Cytophagales > Cyclobacteriaceae > Cyclobacterium. Next base: position 53,097 of record NZ_CAXBPD010000022.1, read on the forward strand.
ATGTGGCGCCATTAGTGGCTTTCACTCTTTGGTCGCCTCAGGCACTACTTCAAAGCAGTTGGACAAAGAAACAGATGCTAAGGTAGTCGGATTTGGGGGGATGCTGATAGAGTCTTTTTTAGCGATTATTTCTGTTGGAGCTGTAGTGGTTTTGACCCGTTCAGATTATTTGTCCAGGTTAGGTGAAGAAGGACCGGTGCCATTGTTTGCGGATGGCCTTGGTTCTATTATATCCTCTATGGGGATTTCCGAGTCTTTTGCGATTGGTTTTGTTGCACTCACCGTTTCAGCATTTGCATTGACTACTTTAGACACCTGTACCAGACTAGCTCGCTTTACACTTCAGGAATACTTCGAAGATGTGGAACAACCAATTGGTAAGAAATTATCCCAAAACAGGTACCTGTCCACGAGTTTGGTAGTGGTATTATCAGTGCTTTTATTGGGAAGTGGTGGATTTACCACGCTTTGGCCAATTTTCGGATCTGCCAACCAGCTTTTAGCTGCACTGGCCTTATTGACTATTTCAGTTTGGTTGATTAAAAAAGACATTAACCCAACTTTCGTGACCATCCCTATGTTTTTCATGTTTACTGTGACATTGACTTCATTGGGCCTATTTGCCTATCAAAATTTTCAAAAGGATTCCTATGTGCTCGCTTTTATTGCGGCCATTCTATTTGTTTTGTCCTTCGCTTTAATTTTCCTAGCACGGAAAAGTTTGATTAAAGAGGTCAAGTCCAAGGAACTTGTTAATTAAAAAAAAACTACTTCAACAGATGACCTTATCTGTTGAAGTAGTTTTTATATGTTACAGCTTTTTCAGGGATTGCTTTTTCTATTGTAGATTTCTGCTGAGTGTAATCTCTCCGCTTGATTGTCAATCCTGAAATTCTCATTTGATTTTAAAAACATTGCTAGTGCTCTCTAAACTGCTACCAAAAATTGGTATTTAGAATAGGTTGAACCCTAAAGAAAGCATAACCATATTTTGTCTTTGATCTGTAGGTATTTCTCCATATTTATTTACCGAGTTGGTCAAGGCACCTTCATATTTCAAATCCAAAAACAAATTGCCAATATCTAGCCCAATGCCTGCCTGGTACCCAAATGTGAAGTCTTCTGTAGGTGGTATAATCTGCTGAACAGCATTTCCATCATTGACTTTTATATCCCCATTTAAAAGGTAACTGGCTACTGGCCCCGCTTGTATACGGAAGGTGTTACCCAGCTTTAATCCCAACATTAAAGGGACGTCTAATCTATCAAAATCAGCATCGTAACTGAAGGTATTGTTCTTAAAAGAACCTCCAGTATTGGTGTATAAAAATTCCGGCTGTAAATAGACGGCAGATAAATTAACGCGAGCAAATATACCCACATGGTAGCCCATTTGTGAATCGTCTCCGTTGTATCCGTCTGAAACCTTAACATCTCCTTGCGAAATACCGATTTTTGGTCCTACTGAGAGAATTTGAGCATTCAATTGCGATATGCCTATTCCCGAAAAGAATAAAATAATTAATACTTTTTTCATTTGTTTGGCTTTAAGTTAAATAATAGTGCTTTCTTTCAATTCTTTAATAACTAATACTATGCCGATTTAGTGTAGGGAAATGGAATAATGTTAAACTTTTTTAAATTTTTAAATAGTAGAATAAGTTTTCTCAAAAAGATGTATTAATTGAGTTGATTTTAGCGTTACTTATCTTAAGTCTATTTTTTAATGTGTTGAATAATAATGAATTGTGTGTTTTTGAATTTACTTTATGAGGAATTTTACCAATAAAATGTTGCTTCTTCTTTGCCTGTCTTCTGGGTTTTATTCTTGTGTGGAAAATTCAGATGAGTACAGGGAGGCTTTGTACACTGGCGTGGCTGCCGCAAGATGGGATGTGGGGAAGTCTGCCAATTTTTTATTGTCTTCTGACATTTTTACAGCAATGGAATTGGAGTTGGTTTATATGGAAGGCTTTAAACCTTCAGACCAGATGATCGAATTGATGGTGGCATTTTTAGAGAAATGCACCTTGAAACCTGATGGAATTACTGTGGTATTAAAAGAAATACCTTCCATGAACTTGGGAGAATATACTACGGAAGACATTGCTAAAATTGAAGAGGATTACCGAGAGCGGTACAATGAAGGAACTACCGTATCCGTTTTTTTATTGGTGGTAGATGGAGATTATAAGAAAAGTGAGGACAATTCATTTACAATTGGAGCGGCTTATAGAAATACTAGTTTAGTGCTTTTTGGCAACCGAATAGCAGAGAATTCAGGTGGCGTCATAAAACCCCGTAAAGCCATACTAGAGACTACTGTAGCCCTGCACGAGATGGGGCACCTTATGGGCTTGGTAAATCTAGACAATGACATGGTCATCCCGCATGAAGATGAGGAGCACGAAAGCCATTGTGATAACAAGGATTGCCTCATGTATTGGGCAATAGAAACCAGTGGTATATTTAATTACATGCAACAATCCGTTCCAAAACTGGACGATAACTGTGAATTGGACCTTAAGGAAAATGGAGGAAGGTAATTAGGTTTTGATTAGAACAAATCACCATAAATCCGGAAGCAGCATTACAAAAACAGCTTAAAGCGCTGGGGATTTTTGTTAAAAAATTCTTACAGCAGTTTTAAGAAACAGCTAATTGAAGGATTCTACTTATTTCCCAGCGAAGAGATTAGAAATGTGCTGGATTTTGGCCACTACAGTTTAGGGATTGGCAGTAGGGATTAAGAAGTTGATGGTGTCTTTTTATTTGTAAAAATTAGTCTTTTACTTCTTCATAGTCTATATAATCTCCTCCAGTGATGGTGCCTGAAGAGCCATTTTTCTTGTCTTTAGGTACAAAGTCGACATTTACATTGCCGTCTCTTGGTTGTGTTTTCCTTTTTGTTTCTTCCCGGTGCGCTTCCTTTACCTGGTCAGCGAACTTTTTGAGTTTACTATTTAAGAAAAACTTGAATAGGCTAGAAAAAACCCATCCCAATGCAATAAAGAAAATTATTATTTTTAAAATCATGACATACAATTTTGAAAATTCACTAACTCGGTTCAAGCAAAACAAACTGCCTTAACCAATAACGGAAAATTGCCTCTCAGCATTCAATATTAAGCGAAAAAAAACACAAAAACCAATTCAAAGCGCTCTAAAGCTGCATAAAATAAAAGTACCCGGCCTGAATATCAAGCCGGGTAAGGTGCTTATGTTGAGGTGCTCTACCTGCTTAGGTAAAGATTTCTTTCCGCATAAATTTTCAGAAAATAATCATCCATTAAGTCATCTATGAAATAAATGGCTTCACCAGTTGATTTCATTTCAGGTCCTAATTCTTTATTTACATTCGGGAATTTGTGAAATGAGAAAACAGGTTCCTTTATGGCGTATCCTTTTTTCACAGGTTTGAAATCAAAGTCAGTAACTTTTTTATCTCCCAGCATCACCTTGGTAGCATAATTCACGTAAGGTTCCTGATAAGCTTTGCAGATGAAAGGTACGGTACGGGAAGCTCTAGGGTTGGCCTCAATAACAAAAACCTTGTCATTTTTGATCGCAAACTGAATGTTTATTAATCCCTTTGTTTCCAAAGCCAAGGCTATTTTCTCTGTAATGGTTTCAATTTGGCGGATGACAAGGTCTCCAAGATTGTATGGAGGCAAGACAGCATAGGAATCTCCTGAATGAATTCCAGCAGGTTCTATGTGTTGCATGATTCCAATAATGTAAACATTTTCACCATCACAAATGGCATCGGCTTCTGCTTCAATGGCACCTTCAAGGAAGTGATCAAGCAAGATTTCATTGTTAGGTATATCCTTAAGAACGGTTACTACATGCTCTTCAAGCTCCTTTTCGTTGATAACAATTTTCATTCCCTGTCCTCCAAGAACATAAGAAGGCCTTACCAATAAAGGGAAACCAATTGTCTTGCATAGTTCCAGGGCTTCATCCGTCCCATGAATGGTTCCAAATTCAGGGTAGGGTACGTCATTTGCTTTTAAAAGCTCAGAGAACCTTCCTCTGTCTTCAGCAAGATCTAGGGCTCTAAAGCTAGTGCCGAGAATTGGAATATTGTATTTATCTAGCTTCTCAGCCAGTTTAAGGGCTGTTTGTCCACCCAATTGCACAATTACCCCTTCAGGCTTTTCATGTAGGATGATTTCATAAATGTGTTCCCAGAAAACTGGTTCGAAGTATAATTTATCTGCGATATCAAAATCAGTAGAAACCGTTTCAGGATTACAGTTGATCATGATGGTTTCGTATCCACACTCTTTAGCAGCGAGTATACCATGTACACAAGAATAATCAAATTCAATTCCCTGACCAACTCTGTTTGGACCGGAACCTAGTACAACTATCTTTTTTCGATCACTGGCTTTTGATTCATTCTCTTCTCCAAAAGAAGAATAAAAGTAGGGAGTTTGTGCTTCAAATTCAGCGGCACAGGTGTCAACGAGTTTAAATACACGTTTGATGTTCATTTCATCCCTTCTTTTATTGAAAACCTCACTTTCCAAACAACCCAATAGGTGGGCAATTTGCCTGTCGGCATAGCCTTTGTGTTTGGCTGTTTTCATCAGATCAAAGCTAATGCTTTGTAGTGTTTCCTTGGCCAGTGTGTTGTCCAAGTGTACCAATTCCTCAATTTGCTTCAGGAACCATTTGTCTATTTTAGTAAGGTCTTGGATGGTTCTAAAAGAAATGCCCAACTTGAAAGCATCATAGATATGGAAAAGCCTGTTCCAGCTCGGGTTGGCTAAACTGTACAATATTTCAGCTTGGTCTTTAAGTTCCTTGCCATCTGCTCCAAGTCCGTTTCTCTTGATTTCTAAGGATTGACAGGCTTTTTGTAATGCTTCTTGAAAGTTTCTCCCAATGCCCATTACTTCGCCCACAGCTTTCATAGAAAGACCAAGTCTTCTATCAGAACCTTTGAATTTGTCAAAATTCCAGCGAGGAATTTTCACGATCACATAATCTATCGCAGGTTCAAAGAAAGCTGAGGTATTACCTGTAATAGAATTTTTCAATTCGTCTAGGTTGTATCCTATGGCCAATTTGGCAGCTACTTTAGCAATTGGATAACCTGTTGCTTTTGAAGCAAGCGCTGAAGACCTGGATACCCTAGGGTTAATCTCAATGCCTATTATAGTTTGGTTGTCAGGGCTGACAGAAAACTGTACGTTACATCCTCCAGCAAAATTACCAATGCCATTCATCATTCTGATGGCCAGGTTTCTCATGCGTTGATATACCGGGTCTGGCAATGTCATGGCCGGAGCTACAGTGATGGAATCACCTGTATGCACGCCCATAGGGTCAAAGTTTTCGATGGAACAAATGACCACCATGTTTCCGATACTGTCCCTCAAAACTTCTAATTCGTATTCTTTCCAGCCTAGAATACTTTGTTCAATAAGTACTTCATGGGTAGGTGACGCCTGAAGTCCAACACTAAGTGCTTTCTCAAAATTGTCAGGACCGTCAACAAATCCCCCTCCTGTACCACCAAGGGTATATGAAGGCCTGATGACCAGTGGGAAACCAATTTCTTGGGCAATTTCCTTGCCTTGCAAAAAGGAAGTAGCTGTACGTCCAATACAAACATCTACTCCTAATTTTTCCATTAGCGCCTTGAATTTCTCCCTGTTTTCTGCAGTTTCAATGGCGTCAATATCAACGCCTATCATTTTGATACTGTATTTGTCCCAGATTCCTGCATTGTCACAATCAATTGCCAAATTTAGAGCCGTTTGACCACCCATGGTAGGGAGTACACTGTCAATGTCCGGATGCTCTTGTAAAATTTTAATAATTGATTTTTTCTCAAGTGGCAAAAGGTATACATTGTCTGCAGTAACCGGATCGGTCATAATGGTTGCAGGGTTGGAATTGATAAGGGTAACTTTTATGCCCTCTTCCCTTAACGACCTGGAAGCCTGGGATCCTGCATAATCAAATTCACAAGCCTGCCCGATTACAATTGGGCCGCTTCCGATAATAAGTACATGTTTGATGCTACTGTCTTTTGGCATGCTTGATGATTTTTGAAATAGTTTACTTTTGGCTAAATTGGGCCAAAATTAATCATAATTTATTGAACATCCACGTGAATTCTTGATTTTACCTTATTCAAATCACAACTAATATTTTTTGCTTGCTCCCAATTGAAGCAATCACCTTTACGAGGCTTTTCAATACTTCCTCCAAATCAAGCGTTTATTTTTAATGGTTAATTATCAATTATTAATTAACAATTAGCTCATTAACCATTACCCCATTAACCATTAACCATTTATAATTATTCCATTAACCATTATCCAATTAAGTTGCTTTCCAACAGTTTCTTGTAGCGTTTTTACGGTTGCTTACGTCTTAAAAAGAAAAAGTGTTAGGAGATAAAAAATAATATCTGTTATGTTTAGTAGTGTTTTTAATCCTTTCTTTTTGCCAGAATGAGGTAGCAATTGAAATTCGATTAATATTAAGAACGTAGTAGGTTTTAAAAGTAGATGGATTGTTTTAGTAGGTATGGTTTTTCTTTTACCGGTTCTTGGTGGGTGTCAGGATGAGGAATTACCCGATCAAGTTAGAACCTTGGAGGATGCATATGCATTCATCGTTGGTGAATGGGAATGGAAGAAGTCTCTGGTTATTAATCGTAGGCAAGGAAACACCTTAGTTCAAACTCCCAAATCTGAAGGGATTACCAGACAATATATTTTCCAGAGGAACAGATCCATGCAATATATCGAAAATGGCACTATTTTGTGGAAATCTGAATATGAAATTGAAGTCAATGAAACGAAGTTCCGCTTACAGATTTTGGAAGCAGGCTCCTCAACAGGGATATCTTTTAACACTGACACGCTAGTTTTCATTAATAGATTTTTCGGAGACAACGAATTCTATATTCGGAAATGAAATATACAAACTTCAAAAATCAATAGGTTATGAAAAGAATTATATAATCAATTTTTACGATTTTATTTTTTTCCCATTTCGGGATGCCGCAAGACAGATGCACAAGTATAATGAATTTGGAAAGTTTTAAACAGGCAGACCCAAAGCGCTACACACGTAAAGATTTAGCTGTTATTAGTTTTATTTGGTTTTTGACTGGTGTGGATTACATTTAATATTACAATATGCTGCTATATTTTTACCAACCCTCGGATTCTTTCTCCAAGTCATCTACTGTTGAAAACTTTCCTGCCTTCACTTGAAGGATGGCTTCGTCAATGGAATTGACATACTCCTTTATATCCATCGAGGAATATTTAGACTTCGTGTCCTTTAATAAGACATACAAGACCTCAAGTTTAACTCGGTCATTGATGGAATCAATGGTCTGATGTAGTCTTAATTTTAATTCCGCTATGCTCATGTTTTTTTAAGAAAAAATATAATGAGATTTGTCTCAAAATCAATCGGGTCAAAGCAACCGAACCACTTAATCAAGGAATCCATTTGGAGCTGATGCTGTCAAAGCCCTATGCTGCTTGGCCGATTAGGCGAAGTTGAAAGGTATAATAGCTCAGTACAGGGTGTAACATGCCAATCCCCTCCTAATAATTATTAATTAACAATTAACAATTAATAATTAACAATTATCCCATTAACCATTTTGTCCCCCTTATGAAAGCGATAATACCTGAAATCGGGTGTATTTTACCGCTGTTACCTATTTGATGAGGATGATATTTCAACTATTTTTGAGATAAATCCGAACAATACATTAGGCTATTTAATACATGGCAAAACCAATTCAAAATAAATCTTTATCGCTATTTGGAGATTTCCTTGAGGGTTTACCTGCTTATTACAAGTCCTGTGGTATAAACCGGGTTTAAATTTTATAAAGTAAACAGCTTATTGGTAAAAGAAAGCGATATGAGAAATGTTGAAAACGGGGACTATGGTGCGGCAGTAGCAAAAATTGATGCCGCCAACGCGGAGGATCCGAACCTGGAAGAAGTAAAAGGAGAGAAAGTACCCAAAGAACTGTTGTATGGAAAGCGGATGGCGGACATGATGGAAGAAACTTACCCGGAAGCAAATGAAGTGTTGAAGCTAGCTGCAAGAAGTCAGCATATTCGGCGTTGGGAAATCCCAAGGGATTCCTATCCTATGGACAGAAAAGGCTATTTGCTATGGAGAACCAACCTTAAGGGTTTTCATGCCAACCTTGCCAAGGAAATCTTGGAAAGCAGCGGTTATGACGCTTCCGACTTACAAAAAATTGATGATTTAATTAATAAACGCAGATTGAAATCAGACCCTGAGACGCAGGCGCTGGAGGATGTGGTATGTCTGGTGTTTTTAAAATACTATTTTGATGACTTCATTGCGAAGCACGAAAACGAAGAAGAAAAACTCATTGACATCTTACAAAAAACCTGGAAAAAAATGTCTCCAAAAGGACATGAAAAAGCCTTGTCTTTAAACCACTCAGAACGAGGATTGGCGTTAATTAACAAGGCTTTGAATTAAGTGTTATTTATAAGTTGTCGTTTTATAAACTTTAACTTCTTTCGCAATTGCTGAGAGTATGACTTCTTTTCCAACAGTTGGGTTTTTATGACCATGTTCCGCTCCACCGAGATCATATTCACAGTGTAGGATTTTAGGAATGTCGCCCATAAAACCAGGGTGTTCCTGAAGGAGTTCGAATTTCACATTTCCTTCTCCATAAGGTACATTGATAGGTTTATCACCTTTGCCATCTAGATTGCCCCAAACAAAATCCTTCAAGTCAAAACTTGTGATTTGATCGCTGATCATATTAAAAACATTTTCATAGGATTGATAACCTTCTACAGTGGCATGGCGCAAATCAAATTGAACGCCAATATGTTTGGGGTTGATGCCTTCTAATAAATGGTAAATTTCCCACACGGAGCCACCTATTCTTGTGCCTGCATGGTTTTGATAATGACCTGTGACGCCATGTTTTTCATGAAGCTCGGCCAATTTCTTCATGGAAGCATTGAGTGACTTTAATTCTTTTATGATGTTTTTAGTTGTAAATGGAAGGTAGCCCATACGGTAATCAAAAACGCCCTCGCCAGAAATAGTACGAAGAAATTCGTCCATTTCATTCATGTGATTGAGGTTCATATCGGTGGTAAGCACGGGTCTTCTTAAACCCAATTTTTCACTCTCCTTTACAATGATTGGTAGCTTGGATTTTATCTGATCCCTATCAAAAAAACCATTTCTTCTTACAGGTAGGTCTATACCATCAAAACCTAGAGATTGTACAGTTTGGGGAACCTCTTCCAATGGAAGCCATTGTAATACCTTTGTAAACAGGTAAAATGGCGAAGGGGAGGCCTTTGTGGCATTTGGGGTAAGATGCTTTAAAAAGCCTAATTGTGGCGTTAATAAACCTGTTCCGGCTACTGCCATCATTTTCTTAACTGAAGATCTTCTATTCATTTTGGGGCTATTAGTCTGTATATATAATGAAGACAATATACTATTTTGCATTCATTGTATCAATAGTTTTAATCTTAACTTAGGGGTTTTCAAAATTGTGGATTATATTTAAAGCAGGTGAAAGACTCATTCCTCCAGGGTTTAGTCCAGGCTCTCCTTCCGGAATTTCTAAATTTAATTTTTCAAAATATTTTTCCCAGACAGAGAAAGTCTCATTGGTGGCGGGATCTTTAAATGTCATGGGAGGGGTGTCAAAAACTGGCAAACCTTTATTTGCTTTCATTAGGGAGAAATGAATTAACTCAGAGCAATAATAGGCTTCATTATCCAGGTCAAACCCATCGTCATACGGTTTGCCGATCAGCGTTTTGCCAAATAAAATTGCCTCTGGTATTAAGTGTTGATATTGCTCCTTGAGTCGGCCTACAATGACTTTTGGGTAGCCGTTCTCTGTTGTGTGCCGATTTAAAAAATCTTCCAGAGCTGTCATTTGTACTCCTTGGCTAATGGCTTCCAAAACCATCCAATTGCCGTTTTCGATGATCAGCATCCCGTTGTGCGAAAAGGACTGTCCCTGGTAACCGGATGTCACCTTTTTTATGGCGTCGCAGAAATCGCCACAATCACCATTTTGAAAAAGGATATCACCTGCCTTCCAGTTTTGCCAAGGCTGCTCACTATTACAGCCAAGGGTGAGTGCAGCCAAAACCAGCAAAAATGCTATTGTTAATTTTTGCATATTTATGCCAACATGAAAAAGAGTAGTGCCACGGCTAAAATTAAGGTCATCTTTTTGGCTTTTTCCTTTTGTCGATCACTAATTTTTTTTCTTCTGAGAACCAATACGGCAAGACTAAGTCCCAATAACTGAAAGCCAATGCCTAATCCTGCAAACAAACCCATATAGGCCATGTCTGGTTGAATCATTGCCTTCACCACCAATGGAATCACTGCAAAAACAATTCCCAGCATACCTGCCTGGAAGGATTGTTTTAGTAAATCATCAGCGCCCTTTTGCATCATGCTCATTGTTTTTTTCTTTTTCGGTTTTCAAAATAGCTGGCTAATTCTTCCCCATTTTTGGTGTTGAGGGTCATTTCTTTAGTCAAGCCACCTTTTCGTCCAGCAATGACCCCAAATTTCATGTGAGCAATACCGGCCTTTTCATGTGCATCAGGGTTGATAGAAAGCATAACCCCTTGGTCCATGGCATACCTCACCCATCTCCAATCTAAGTCTAGTCTCCATGGATTGGCATTGATTTCAATGACCACTTTATTAATCGCACAAGCATCAATTACTGCGCGGTGATCAATAGGGTAACCTTCCCTTCTTAACAGTAAGCGCCCCGTAGGGTGTCCAAGAATGGTTGTATAGGGGTTTTCTATGGCCTTAAGCAATCGAGCAGTTGCTTTATTAATGTCCATACTCAAACCTGAGTGGACGGATGCGACGATATAATCAAAAGTTGCTAGCACTTCATCTGAATAATCAAGGCTCCCATCAGTAAGAATATCACTTTCAATGCCCTTAAAAACACGGAATGGCGCCAGAGATTCATTGATACTGTCTATTTCTTTGTGCTGTTGGTGAATACGGTCTTCGTCCAGTCCGTTTGCATAAAATGCAGAACGACTGTGATCTGCTATTCCGAAATAACCATAACCTTCCGACTGACAAAATTCTGACATCTCTTTTAAGGTGTTTTTTCCATCACTGTATGTAGAGTGGTTGTGTAATGGTCCCTTGAGGTCTTCTAAAGTTAATAATTCGTCTAATGAATGCGTTTTCACCCATTCCAATTCACCAGTGCCTTCTCTGAGAGGTGCAGGGATAAAAGGTAATCCGGCAGCTTCATAGGCGGCTTCTTCAGTATTAAAAGTTGCTTTGTAAAACAACTCACCTAGAGGCTGACCCTTTTCAGTAGGGGATAGAAGATGGGCTTTAGAAGCTGACTTTAATAATTTTTGTTTAATGAATTCTTTTTTTGGGACAATCGTTATAAGGATCTTGACTTCAGGCCTTGCTAAATGCCCTTCCCATCTGTAGGGACTGAGAACATTAATGTCTTGAATCAGCCCATCAATATTGTTTATTTCAGTTATGGTTTGCCTAGAATTGTCTGAGCCAATCAGAAAAGTTAGTGATTCAATAATCTCAGCTTCCATCTCAAAATCCCCAACCAAGGCTACTGTAGCTTCGGGAAGGCTTTCGCTTAGGTGTGCAAGTATTTCTTTAGCGGGTAGCTCAATTTCAGCATAGAGCCATTTCCCCTGATTGGATGCTTTGTATTCCAAGGCTAAAACAATACTGTCTTGGGTCTTTTGTCCAAAGCCTTTTATTTTTGCTACCTGGCCTGATTGGCAGGCCTCCATTAATTCATGGACAGATGTAATGTTCAGTTCTTTCCAAAGGGTTTTTATTTTCTTTGGACCAAGCCCTTTTATTTGCATGACTTCTAGAATTCCTTTTGGCGTTTCTTCCAAATGCTTGTCTAAAAGCGCATGGCTACCAGACGCGATTATAGATAAAATAGCCTCAGCTATACTTTTACCAACTGAAGGTATCTTTTGTAATTCGTCCAGTTCTAGATTTGCAAGCGGTTTGCCTTCTCTTTCTATGCTAATGATGGCAGATTGGTATCCCCTGATTTTAAATGCATTTTCTTCATGCAATTCCATCAATTGCAAGGTTAATTTGAGGGTCTTGACAATTTGTTTGTTATCCAAGGTGTTTAGAGATCTGTTGAGTACAGCACAAATGTCCATAATAATTGTTTCAAAATAAAATCATATGTCTTAACTTATGGAGTAAATTAATTGATCGTATTGTAAAATTGGCCCTACCAAAATGCCAATAGGTCAATCACATTCCGTTTCTAATGGTAGGAACTCCGACTAAAACACTGTTAAAGAGACAAGCGATCTTGTGAAGACATAATTACCTGTCGACTTATTGTGAAATCGGTAGAATCCATAGGAGCAAAACATTTAATCGTTCGGTAAAGTTGGTATAGAAACAATAGCATAAAACCCTCAAGGAATGTCAAAACAAACCCTATTATTTCCAATTGTCTACTTGATTTTGATGGGTATTGCCGTTGGTCAAGTTCAATTCACACAAAGGCTAGAAGTAGAATCCCATTGGGCCGATGAGGACTTTTATCTATTGCCCAGAGAAGGAGGGCTTGTAGGCTTCCGAATGAAGGCAGAAACACCATATGGAAAGAAAAATAGTTTCCAATATTTCACAGCAGATTTTCAATTGAATGCGGAAAAACCGCTAGAGAAAAAACTTGAAGACTTATATGAGTTAGTAGGGTTTGACTTGGACAGGGAATTGCTTTACGTGTTGTTTAATAAAGGGTCCCAGTACAACGATGAAAAAGCGATATTTGAAATAAATCTTGAAGAGCGAACTTTAACAGAATTGGTAGTTTCTAGTATTTTGGAAATGGAGCTTCAGGATTTTCTTGTCTTTAATAAAAAAGCTGTTTTCATGGGTAAATATGACTACCGTCCAGTGATTCAAATATTCGATATTGAAACCAAGGAGGTCATTACTGTTCCTGGTCTTTTTGAAAAAGATGCAAGAATCTTACAAATGAGGAAGGATCCTGAGCTAAATGTATTTGATGTAGTGATGAGCAGAAGGGATACCCGCAAAAATAAAATTGTATCTATTTTGACTTACGACACCAATGGAAACAAACTTAGGGAAGTGAAAATTGAGGACCTGGGAAATTCTTCCATGGAGATTGTTGAAGGCCTTTTGACCTCTTCTACCAATTATAAACAGGCATTGATAGGTCCCTATGGGTTAAAGAAAAAAGAAGCATACCAAGGATTGTATTTCACTAAAATCAATGAGTTTGGAGAGTATACCAATAGGTTTTACAATATTTCCGATTTTGATAATTTTTACAATTATTTACCGGAGAAAGTTCAGGAAAAAAGGTGGAAAAGGGTGAAAAAAAGGCTTGACAAAGGCAAAAATACGCCCATTAGAAATGTAGTGGTCACCAGAGAAATTCAAGCTATAAACGGTTATTACCTAATTTATAATGATCACTTTACTTCATCCTCATCAAAGTATGTACCTAGAGATGGGAATTATGCAAGCAATTTTTACAGACTGAACCCAATGATGGGGGGGTATGGGGGGACCTATAATCCACTGTGGTTAGATCCTCGCTTGCGAAGCGCTCAAACTATGGAGCAGTACAAGTTTCTTGCAGCGCAATTTATTCTATTGGATGAGGATGGCAATATCGTATGGGACAACTCGCTGAGTTTGGACAATACCAATAAGATTGAACCCATGAAATTTGGCGAGCTGGTATTCAATGGGAACAACTTGTTTTACATGTACCTGGATGAAGAGGCGCTGATGCTTAGTCAGATAAATGATGGGGAAGTGGTAATGGAAAATGAGCCTTATGAAATTGAGCTGGTAAATGAAAATGAAAGAATAGCTGAAACGATGGAAAGAAGCCTCCAACTCATTTGGTGGTATGATAATTATTACTTGCTAAGTGGTAAGCAAAAGATCAGGTATCAAGGGGATGATGGAAGAGAAAAGAGCAGGGAAGTGAATTTTTTCACCAAAATAAAAGTGGATGATTTCATATAGAGCCATTAAGCCCCAACAAATAATTTATATATTTGCCTCAAATTTTAATCATGCAAAAAAGACTTGTTCTTGACCAAACCCAGATATCTCTAACCATCAGTAGGTTTTGTCATCAATTGATAGAAAATCATGATGATTTTGATAATACAGTCCTTTTAGGGCTACAGCCTAGAGGTGCCCAAGTGCTGGATAAAATCATCCAGCGCATGAAGGAAATCCAAAATATTTCATTGAAATATGGCTATCTGGACGCTACCTTTCATAGAGATGATTTCAGGAGGAGAGACCTTCCCTTGAGGGCAAATGAGACAAAAATTGATTTTTTAATTGAAAATAAAAAAGTCGTTTTAGTAGATGATGTGCTGTACAAAGGTAGATCTGTACGAGCAGCGATGGATGCAATGATAGCCTTTGGGAGGCCCCAAAAGGTAGAATTTATGGTGCTTATCGACCGGAAATTCACACGGGATTTCCCTATACAACCGGATTATTGCGGAAGGCAGGTAAATACGCTGGAAAGCCAATATGTAAGCGTAGAATGGCAGTCCCGAGGATTTGAAAAAGACGCCATTTGGATCACTGAAAAAGAAAGTAATTAATACCAATGGAGCAGCTTAGTACCAGACATTTATTGGGAATTAAAGACCTGAGCCCATCAGATATACAATTGATTTTTGAAACTGCAGATAATTTCAAAGATATCTTGAATAGGCCTATAAAAAAGGTCCCCTCCCTAAGAGACATAACCATAGCCAATGTTTTTTTTGAAAACTCTACCAGGACCAAATTGTCCTTTGAGTTGGCAGAGAAGAGGCTTTCGGCAGATGTAGTAAATTTTGCATCAGCCAGTAGCTCTGTTAAAAAAGGAGAAACCCTGATCGATACCGTGAATAATATATTGGCCATGAAGGTCGATATGGTAGTTATGAGGCATTCCAGTCCTGGAGCGCCTCATTTTTTGTCCAAGCATATCAAAGCCAATATTGTCAATGCAGGGGATGGCACCCATGAACATCCTACCCAGGCTTTGCTAGATGCTTTTTCGATCCGGGAAAAGCTAGGTGATGTGGCAGGGAAAAAGGTGGCGATTATAGGGGATATTTTGCATTCTAGAGTTGCCCTATCCAATATATTTTGCCTGCAGAAATTAGGTGCTGAGGTCATGGTTTGTGGGCCCATTACTCTTTTGCCTAAATACATTGCGGATTTAGGCGTAAAAGTAGAGCATGATGTGTTTAAAGCGCTGCAGTGGTGTGATGTAGCTAACGTCTTAAGAATCCAACTGGAACGTCAGCAAATTAAATATTTCCCTTCTCTCAGAGAGTATTCCTTGTACTATGGAATCAATAAAAAGCTTCTCAACCGATTAGACAAAGAAATTGTAATCATGCATCCAGGCCCTATCAATAGAGGAGTAGAACTTAATTCTGATGTGGCAGATTCTGAGCATGCCATCATACTACAGCAAGTAGAAAATGGTGTCGCTATTAGAATGGCCGTATTGTATTTATTAGCTGGTGTGAGGTAAAGCAACACCTTCACCAACATCTTAATACCTGGTTTTTCCCTCTTGTATTAATAGTTTGGTGCTGAATTTGTTCTAAGCACAATTGTCTTTATATACTAAATTGCAATAAATATAAATCCATGATATACAATTCAATTATTGAAACCATAGGAAACACCCCTTTAGTCAGGTTGAATAAACTAAATAAAGGTATAGAAGGAGAAGTATTAGTGAAGGTTGAATACTTCAATCCAGGCAACTCCATGAAGGACAGGATGGCTGTGAAGATGATTGAAGATGCAGAAAAAGATGGCCTTTTAAAACCTGGCGGGACAATCATTGAAGGAACCAGCGGCAATACTGGAATGGGACTAGCCTTGGCAGCGGTTACGAAAGGGTACAAATGTATTTTTACTATGGCCGATAAACAGTCAAAAGAAAAGATTGATATTTTGAGAGCTGTAGGTGCCGAAGTTATCGTATGCCCAACGAATGTATCTCCTGAAGACCCAAGGTCCTATTATGCAGTTGCAAAAAAATTAAACGAAGACATACCCAATTCTTTTTATCCTAACCAATACGATAACCTTTCCAACTGGAAAGCACATTATGAAACCACAGGTCCTGAGATTTGGAAAGATACCGATGGGGCAGTGACTCATTTCGCTGCAGGGGTAGGTACAGGTGGTTCCATGTCAGGCACTGCTAAATTTTTGAAAGAGCAATCTGAAAAGGTGGTTTCTGTAGGGATAGATACTTATGGATCCGTTTTTAAAAAATACAAGGAAACGGGCGAATTTGATGAAAATGAGGTGTATCCATACCTGACTGAAGGCATAGGAGAAGATATTTTACCTAAAAATGTGAATTTCTCCGTAATTGATCATTTTATTAAAGTCACCGACAAAGATGCGGCAGTAATGACGCGTCGTCTCGCCAGAGAAGAGGGATTGTTTGTAGGTTGGTCTTGCGGATCAGCAGTACATGGAGCACTTGAATACGCCAAAGAAAACCTTAAAAAAGGAGAGGTGATGGTGATTTTACTTCCTGATCACGGTACCCGTTATTTAGGAAAAGTGTACAATGATGACTGGATGAGAAACCATGGGTTTCTTGAGGATAAAGCCTACGGAACAGCTAGAGATATAGTAAGCGGAAGAGATGATGGGTACCAGTTGGTGGTCGTTAATAAAACCGACAAAATCAAGGATGCAATTGCCCTAATGAATGATAAAAGTGTTTCCCAGATCCCGGTGATGGAGGATGGACAAGTGATAGGAAGTATTACTGACAATAAGCTATTATTAAAAATAATTGAAGACCCTGAGTTAAAAGATGCAACGGTGGGGCAGGTCATGGAGGATTCTATGCATTTTGTAGCGCTAGACAGTACATTGGATGTGTTGTCATCTATGGTAGAAAGGGAGAAAGCTGTTTTGGTGAGGGATGATTTGCACCGTGTACATATCATTACAAAACACGATATTCTCACAGCGATTACTAAGTAATTATCCTCAAAGTAAATAGTATAGAGCAATTATTATGGACAAAAAACATTTGGATCAGATCGTTGAAGGAAATTTCGATTTTGACATCAAAGAGGTATTATTAGAAGGTTGGGAGACCTATAAAAAAGTCACTATCTATTCAATTTCCTTTACGTTGCTGATCCTTTCGCTGCAGTTCTTATTTATGTTCTATGCGGAAGATTATGTTTTTGTATTTTCTATCTTCCTGGCAGGGCCACTATTTGCGGGATTTTACCTAGTGGCTAATAAAACCAGCCTTGGTGAAAAAGTAATTTACCCTGACTTCTTCAAAGGTTTTAAGTATTACCTTCCAGTGATTTCAATTTGGATAATAGGTCAGTTACTAACTGTTTTGGGCCTTTTTGCTTTGATACTTCCCGGGATTTACTTGATGGTGGGTTATATGTTTGGTGTATTGATTAGCTTATTTTCCGGTCTGGATTTCTGGCAATCATTGGAGTACAGTAGGAAAATTGTGCATAAAAAATGGGGTAAGTTTTTTGTCTTTGCTTTAGTATTGGCGGTATTGAACCTGGCTGGCGCACTACTTATGGGAATAGGTCTTGTGGTTACTATTCCGGTTACTTATTATTCCATTTATCATATTTTTGAAGGATTAAACCAACACTTACCTATAGAAGAAGAGTAAAGTTTTCCACTTAGGTTAAGTATACTTTTTATTTTTTGTCACACTATTTATTAAAATTTTTTAAAAAGCCCTTCATTTTCAAAGGTTTAAAGGCTTAATTTGTAATTGGAGATAAATTATTCATTTCAAATAGTTTGATGCTATGAAATCTTTTAAAATTAAGCCTTAATATGAGATTCAATGCAAGAATAATGGTAATTCTCGGTTTCTTTCTCGGGATTTGCCTCATCGTTGGAGTAGGTGCCATTACTTACTTTAGTGTTACGAAATTATTAGAATCTGTAGAATCGTTATCCGAGCCCAATGAAAAATTAAGAAATCTAAATCAACTTTTAGCAGATATATACCAGCTGGATAAATCCAGAAGTGTATTTGTAGAAGAGGACACTGCACATAATCTGGATTATTACAATCAGATTCAGAATGAGATTAAAAAGTTAGAAGCGTTAGTTACTGATTCCTCTGAATTGAAGAATGTCAAAAGGATCAGTTACAGTGTAAATGAATTGATGGTGGTGTACAAAGGGTTGGAAGAAGTAAAGAAAAACCTTTATAACCGCAATTTCAGTAATGAAGCCCTGTACAATATTGAAAGAAAAATAAAGCGTAAAGAAGAATTAAGCAGGTTACAGAATTTAGGCAAAATAAGAATAGGCATTGATCCTTCCGCTCGTAAGGATCAGGGGAATTCCTCTGAAAAGCCACCTAAAATTAGAGGTAAAGACGTCGCCGCTTCAGGGACCTTGGCCGGTGACGGAAAAGAGGACATGGATAAAATAAGAGGCACCTTGAGACTTAACCTCAATCGAGTGAACCCTGTAGATTTAGACGTGCCATCCAGTTCCGATTCAATTATATATACTGTAAGACAAATGGTGCTGGATATCAATAATGAGGAACAGTACCTTCGTTCAAGACTTAGCGAGTTGGAGCAGGAGCTAAATGATAAGAATAGAACCCTGATAATGAATATTCAGGGAATCGTTACTTCTCTACAGAATGAATCACTCCTCAGATCAAAAGCAGAAAATGAATCTGCCTATATTTTGACCTACAAACTTACAATACTTCTTGGGATTTTGATAGCTGTTGGAGTGGTCGGATCCTCAGGCTTTATTTTTAGCATAGTGAAGGAGATTAAGAAATCAGAAATATACCAAGACAAACTTGCTGAGGCCAAAAGGTCTTCTGATAACCTTGCGAAAACCAAACAGGATTTTCTGGCTAGCATGAGCCATGAGATCAGAAACCCTCTTCACGTTATTCAGGGTTACAATGATGCGCTTCAAAAGACAAATTTAGCAGAAGACCAATCTGAATACGTAAGAATGATCCAATTTGCTTCTGGTACATTATTAGGAATCGTTAATGATATTCTTGATTTTTCTAAGCTTGAAGCTGGGAAAATAAAACTTGAAAATTCCATCATTGACCCTGGATCATTTTTCAAAGATATCCACTCATTTTTTAAGCAAAAAGCAACAGATAGTGGCCTTTCGTTGGAGTTTTCAGTCTTGCTTCCCAATAATAAATACTTACTTGGAGATGACCTCCGGATTAATCAGATAATGAACAATTTGTTGTCTAACGCTGTAAAGTTTACTGATCAAGGCAAGGTCTCTGTGAAAGTTTCGGTTGATGAAAAAAATAACCTGGTCTTAGAGGTTGAGGACACTGGTATGGGCATGGATGAAAATCTCCAATCCAACCTTTTTAAAGAGTTTAGCCAGGGAGATGGTACCATTTCAAGAAAGTATGGAGGAACTGGCTTAGGCCTGGCCATTGTGAAAAAATTGGTAGATCTTCAAAAGGGAAAGATAGATGTAGCAAGTACACTTGGAGAAGGTACTCGAATTACGGTATCAATTCCTACCACTTTGCTGGATAAGAAGGAAGAAAATCCGTTGGCCGAAGAGGTTCCTGATAAAGTAGAGGGATTGAAAGTGCTTCTTGTCGATGATGATGAAATGGGTTTAAAGTTTGCTACCCTTTTGTTGAATTCATTGGGTGCAGAGGTGGTTTCCTATACTGGAGGGGTTGAATTCATGAATGATTTTGTTGAAGAGGACTTTGACCTCATTTTTCTGGATATCCAGATGCCCGAGGTAGATGGCTATCAGGTGTTTAATGAAATAAGAAAAAAGGAAAAATACCAAGAGGTACCTATATTGGCGATGACAGCCAATGTCTTTACCAAGGACAGAGAAAGCATGATAAAAGAAGGTTTTGATGGCTTGCTATTGAAACCATTCAATGAAAAGGACCTAGTTAAAAAGATCATGGATTTTGTTAAACCTGATCAGACGGAAGTTATAATAGCAGCCCCTGCTAATAAATTGAATCCCTATTCTGAGCCTGCGGAAGAGAATGATGCATCAGACAGTGCGGAATACAGCTTGGCTGACATTAGGGGTTTTTGCATGGGGGACGAAGCACTGTTAAAAGAAGTGATTGAAGGGTTTTATTCTCAAACAGGACTAGATTTGATAATGATAAATAAAGCCTGTGACGAGAAGGATTATAAAAAAGTCCAAGCCATCGCGCATCAACTCTCAAGCAGGCTGGGACAGCTGAAATTTAAATATAAAAACCTTGCAATAAATATTGAGAGAGATTTGAAAAGGGGTGAGACCAATAATGTTCAAGAAAAAGTATGGGAGTTGACAGAAAAAATCAACACCCTTTTGGAAGATTTAGCAACACAGTTTGGTTACGAAATGGTGGATTAATCCAAGCCGTATTTTTCAAGTTTATTGTATAGCGTTTTCCTATCCATATTCAAAACCTTTGCTGTTTTGGATTTATTAAAGCGCATCTCTTCAAGGGTTTTAATGATAAGTAATTTTTCCTGGTCTTCGAATGAGCTTTTTAAGTCCTTGGCGGAATTGATGTCAACCGGTTGAAAAGTCTCGAAATCCAATAACTCTGACGGGATCACTTTAGTTTGAATAATGCCTTCACCTGTAAGTAATACCGCTCTCCTTATTATATTTCTAAGTTCACGGAGATTTCCTGGCCAGTGATATTCCCTAAAGATTTGTTCTACTTCAGGGCTAAATCCAGTCACATTCTTTTCAAGGTTTGCATTGCTTTTTTGCATGAAGAGGTTTGAGAAAAACATCAGGTCTTCAGGCCTTTCTCTTAAGGGTTGAGCTCTCAAACTGAATTCATTCAATCTATGGAAAAGATCTTCTCTGAATAGACCTTGCTTGGCCAATTCTTGCAAGTCTTCGTTCGTCGCGGCGATTATTCTGACGTCTATGGAAACATCCTTGTTGGCACCTATTTTTCTGATTTTCCGCTCTTGTATTGCCCTAAGAAGTTTGATCTGAATTTCATAACTGAGATTTCCTATTTCATCTAAGAAAATCGTTCCTCCATTTGCATTTTCAAAATGCCCTGTTTTATGATCTATGGCTCCTGTAAAAGCACCTTTCACATGTCCAAATAACTCACTTCCAGCAAGTTCTTTTGACAATGCGCCACAATCAACGGCCACAAAGGGGCCATTTGACCTTTGTGATTTCTGGTGTACTCTTTTTGAAATGTATTCTTTTCCAGTGCCACTTTCGCCTAATACGATGATGCTTAAGTCGGTAGGGGCGACAAGTACGATATGTTCTTCAATTTGAAGCGCTTCTGAACTTTTCCCGATTTGATAGTCCAATTCTGAAGTCTTATCACCTGATGGTGTTGATTTGGTTACCGGCTGTGTTGGCTTTTTCTTCTTCTCATTTTTTAAAGCCTGCTGCACCGTCAGTAAAAGCTCATCTGGATTAATGGGCTTGGTGATGTATTCAAAAGCCCCCATTTTCATGGACTTTACGGCCGTTCTTATGTCAGAATAGTTTGTTATTAAAATTACTGGTAACTCCGGGTGGCTATTTAGGACATGGTCCAATACTTCCATACCAGTACCATCGGGCAATCTATAATCCGTGATGATTAAATCAATTTGATACTTTTCATAAAAACTAAGCCCTTCTGCTATTTTTGCACTACTGATTACCTCAAATCCATTTTTCTCTAAAAACTTACTGATGATTTTAGAGTAGGTTAGGTCATCCTCAATTAAAAGAATCTTCGCCATATAAAATTAATACCCATTAAAGTTTAAATATAAAGTAAAAGCACCGATTTCACAATCAGTGCTTTTAAGTAAACGTTGGCTTAGCTGTTAATATCCTTCACAATTGGGACACTATGATGCCATTTTTGTCATACATGACCATTATATTAAAATAATCTGTATCCTTAAAACAAACATCATAATAGTCGCCGCTATTTTGGCTTATCTTTTTCACTGTTCGAATCTCCAGATGTTTAATTAGGCTATCTGTCTTAATAACTTGCTGAATACTCGTCGGAAGTTCAGAAATAGAAATACTCACTGTATCCGAATTTGCATTTTCATATTTGTATACGGCGGATTCAAATAGATAGTTGTCCCTATTTTCTCTATACAGGCGATGACTATCTTCCTGAGATATAATCAGTGGGATAGTCATAATTAAAATAGATATTGCGCCAATCCCCAGCCACAGAATAATTTCACGTCTCATGATTGAATGGTTAAAGGTGATGAATTGCATTAATTGTGCCAACCTTCAATAAAGGGGATTAATCAAATTTCACCTTCTAAAAATGGGTAAATTATGCCCATATTGATGAACTTCATAACTATTGGAACATAGGAAAACTTTACTAACTTTGTTAAACTCGGCGTATGTAATGGGGCTCCATTGCATATTTTAGAGTTTTATTCAATTTGTTTAACCCTTCGCTTGCTTTTCCCCGGATGCGTGAATCCGGGGAATTTATTTTCCTAAATTTTAAGTAAATATGGCCATCGATGCACAATCACCCATTGGGATTTTTGACAGTGGAATAGGGGGGTTAACAGTAGCCAAAGAAGTGAAAAAAATGCTTCCCAATGAGCAAATTATTTACTTTGGTGATACCGCTCATTTGCCTTATGGAGATAAAAGTACTGCTGCTATTCAAGCCTATTCTGTGAAAATTGCAGACGTTTTATTGAAAGAAAATTGCAAGCTTATTCTTATTGCCTGTAACTCTGCCTCTGCTGCAGCATTTGATCTGGTCAAAGCGTATGTAGCTTCAAAGGCACTTGTTGTCAATGTAATTGACCCAGTGGTTAATTTTTTAGGTGAAAATCATAATGGGGAATCCGTAGGACTTATAGGAACCAAACAAACGGTTACTTCAGGAGTTTACTTACAAAAAGTTAACAATTTAGGGGTCGGCATAAAAATGAAATCTTTGGCCACACCTTTGCTCGCTCCAATGATAGAGGAGGGCTTTCACCTACAAAATATAAGCAAGGACATTATTGCCTCCTATTTAAGCCAGTCTGAATTAAAAAATATCCAGACCTTGGTGTTAGGCTGTACCCATTATCCATTGATAAAAAATCAAATAATGGAGTTTTTTAATGGAAAAATAGAACTTATAGATGCTTCAGAAACAGTGGCAAAGTCAGTCGCAGATATATTAGGCCTGCACCAGCTTTTGGCTGATGGTAATTCAGGACAGAAAGATAAGTTTTTGGTGTCTGATTACACGGTTTCATTTGAAGAAACAACCAAGCTTTTCTTTGGTAAACAGATAAAACTTCAGAAATATCCACTGTGGGAATAGGTGTGTTTCAGAATTTATGTCTTTTTATAGCGTAACAATGAGTAATTTAGTTATTATATAGGCACTTCAATTTGGTGGATTTCAGGAACTAATTCTTAAAAAAAGACGTAACTTTGATTCATATTATACTCCTTTAGAACGTTATGAGTGATCAGATCAAACACGAATGTGGGATTGCCATGATTCGGCTTAGAAAACCCTTACAATATTACATTGATAAGTACAATACGCCGTTTTATGCTGCCAACAGGTTATATGTATTGATGCAAAAGCAGCTCAACCGTGGGCAAGATGGTGCAGGTTTAGCGAATATTAAAATCAATACTCCGCCTGGCACAAGGTATGTGAGTAGGTACAGGTCTGTCGAATCTGAAGCAGTTACCAAGATTTTTCAAAAAATCAATAAAAAATACAAAAAGGCTAAAAAGTTAGGTACCGATGAGGACCTGATGAATGCTGAATGGATAAAGGAGAATACAGCTTTCTCTGGTGAGGTTTGGCTGGGACACCTTAGGTATGGCACCCATGGGACAAATAGCATAGAGACCTGTCATCCATTTTTGAAACAAAACAATTGGAGAAGTAGGAACTTGGTCATGGCGGGAAACTTTAACATGACCAATGTTGAGGAGTTATTTGATATTCTGGTAAATTTAGGTCAGCACCCTAAGGAGAAAACAGATACGGTAACAGTGATGGAGAAAATCGGCCATTTTCTGGATGAAGAAAATCAACGAATTTTTGATAAGTATAAAGATAAATTTTCTAACGAAGAAGTCACAGAAGTTATTGAGCAGGAGCTTGATGTTGCTAGGATTTTGAGAAGAAGTTGTAGGGATTTCGATGGTGGTTATGCCATGGCAGGACTGATAGGCAATGGGGCCGGCTTCGTAGTTAGAGACCCAATAGGCATTCGGCCAGCCTATTATTATGCGGATGATGAGATAGTAGTGGTGGCTTCCGAAAAACCTCCTATCAAAACAGCTTTTAATATTGATTACAAACAAATCAAAGAAATCAAACCTGGCAATGCGCTGATTTTTAATAAAGATGGTTCTTACGGTGAGTTTGAAATAATCCCTCCGAAGGAGAGAAAATCCTGCAGCTTTGAAAGAATTTATTTTTCTAGGGGTACGGACCCGGATATATACAAGGAGCGTAAAAATCTAGGGCGAGCATTGGTCCCTCAGATATTAAAGTCAATTGATTTTGACCTCAAAAACACGGTTTTTTCTTACATTCCAAACACAGCGGAAATTGCCTATTATGGGATGATCGAAGGGCTGGAAGATTACCTTAGTGAAAAAAGGAAAGAAATCCTTATAGAAGGGAAGCCCCACCTTGATGATTTGGAGGAGCTACTTAATTTTAGGCCTCGTACAGAAAAATTAGTAACAAAGGATGTCAAATTAAGAACCTTTATCACCAATGATTCCGATAGAGATGTGATGGTGTCTAACGTGTATGACACAACCTATGAGGTGATCCGTTCTGGGATTGATACCATTGTGCTTATTGATGACAGTATTGTAAGAGGGACTACGATCGAAAAGAGTGTATTGACCACTTTAGATAAGCTTAAACCTAAGCGAATAATTATCGTTTCCTCTGCTCCACAGATAAGATTTCCTGATTGTTATGGTATAGATATGTCCATGATGAAAGATTTTATTGCTTTCAGAGCAGCAGTGGAACTTATAAATGACAGAGGAGGGATGGATGACCTACTTCAGAAGGTTTATAAGAAATGCATTGAAGAACCCAATGGGCAAGAGAATTTTGTGAAAGAGATATATGAGCCCTTTACTGATCAGGAGATTTCTGATAAAATAGCCGAAATTGTTACTTCTGAAAAAATTGAGGCAGATGTGCATGTGATTTATCAGACGGTACATAATTTACATTTATCCTGTCCAGCACATTCCGGAGATTGGTATTTTACAGGTGACTTTCCGACGGATGGCGGTATTCGTGTGGTTAAAAAGGCATTTGTCAATTACATGGAAGGAAAAGAAGTAAGGGCTTATTAACTGAGGAAACAAATGATTGATGTTGCGCTATTAAAAGAGATTTGTGAATTGCCTGGAGCTCCAGGTTTTGAAAAGAAGATAAGGGATTTCATTGTAGAAAAAGCAGGGAAATTGGTAGATGAAATCTCTATAGACAATATTGGGAATGTTACTGCCATAAAAAGAGGGGTTAGGAATCCTGATAGCAAACGGGTAATGGTAGCCGCTCATATGGATGAGATAGGTTTCATTGTTACCCATATCGATGATAACGGATTTATAAGATTTCATACCTTGGGAGGATTTGATCCCAAGACATTAACAGCTCAGCGTGTCATCATTCATGGAAAAGAAAAGGACATGATGGGAGTGATGGGTACTAAACCCATACATGTGATGACAACGGAGGAAAAGTCAAAGCTTCCCAAAATAACAGATTACTTCATTGATCTGGGCATGGATAAAGCTGAAGTGGAGAAGTGGATTCAAGTAGGAGACCCTATTACACGAGAAAGGGATTTGGTGGAAATGGGAAATTGCGTCAATTGTAAATCCATTGACAACAGGATTTCTGTATTTATTCTTTTGGAAGCCTTGAGGACCTTAGAAGCGCCAGCTTATGATGTTTATGCAACATTTACCGTTCAGGAAGAAGTAGGAATTCGGGGAGCACAGGTTTCGGCACATACCATTGATCCTGATTTTGGTATAGCTTTGGATACGACTATCGCTTTCGATCTTCCTGGAGCAGCAGCCCACGAAAAAATAACAGAACTTGGAAAAGGTACGGCCATAAAAATCATGGATTCTTCTGCCATTTGTGACTACCGAATGGTGGCATTTATGAAAGAAACAGCTACTAAAAACAACATTCCATTTCAGACAGAAATACTAACTGCTGGAGGAACTGATACTGCTGGAGTACAGCGTATGGGTAGGAGAGGAGCCATAGCTGGGGCCATTTCTATCCCAACCAGACACCTGCATCAGGTAATAGAGATGGCTAATAAAAGTGATGTATTGGCTAGTATTCAGTTGCTCAAAGCCAGTTTGGAAGAAATTGATCGTTTTGATTGGTCTCACTAATGACATTCAGATCCTGAATTTTCAATAGGCATTGTTAATTCAGGATTTAATTTTTTACTTTCTTTTTCCCCGCCTTTTTTAACAAGTAACGTTTAAGGTCATCATAACCTAAATGCTCGTGGTTACTAATTGCAAAAGAATATTTATCTGCAAAAACTAAAATAAGCTGCTTAAAAACTTTTTTATTGGCGATTACTTCCTCTTCTTGCCAAACCAGAAGATCTTCCAACTTGTATTTTCTACGTTGGCCTTTAAGCGGCAACCAGATTTCTATTTTTTCATTGCCTGCAGCCAAAAATTTGTAACCAGCCATCATCTTTACCAAAATAAGCAACAATACTACTGTTATGATACTGCAGCCAATTAGGTAAAAAAGAAACGGGAATTCACGGGAATTGTTAAAATCATATAACAGATAACTTAATCCTGCAAATAATAACAGGACGACTATTCCCAATGATAGGAAGGTGCTTTTTTTAGGTTTACAACTTACCATCTCTCTTGTGTAATTGTTTCAGTTTGTTTTTTGAAAAATTAATCAAATCAATAAAAAAACGTTCAAAATAGGACTCAAATAATTCGTGGTTTTCTTGGAGGAATTTTGGGGCCAGTTCCATTTTTGAATCAAAGGATGTGCGGTAAGACATTCCTGTAAATGATCGTTGAATTCCGCACATGGTTCCATAAGCCTTTAGCCAGTCTTCGTCACGCATGTATTTAAAGGGTCTAAGGAATTTGACAGGCAAGATCTCTCTTTGAGATTCTATCAAGTCATAGACTGATTGGGTGTAATCTTCTATCGACTCAGAACTGTAGTTTTCCCAGTTCTTAGAAAGAAAATAATCAAAATACATGTCTGTAATTACAGAAGAATACCTTGCGAATTTTGGCTTTAAAATTTTTTGCGCCTCTTTTACCAAAGGGTGTTTATCTGTATAACTGTCAATTTCCCTATGTAGCATTATTCCTGTGACTATATCTCTTTCAAATTGCTCCTCTAAATTCCCCCTGACAAAATCACCGATGAAATTCCCCACTAATACTTTGGGCTGGTCAAAAGATAAATATGCGTGTGCTAAAAAATTCATTATATTAAAGAAGGGCTGATTGATTATTTTTAGGAATGATTTCCTTAATCTTGGGTCCTCAAACAAGAAAATACAAATGGTAAATATAAGGGAAGATTTATTATATACTATAAAACTTTTACAAATGGAATGGGCAGAAGATCTCGCTCAATTCCGAAATTTGACTTTTAGAAAATCGATTAAAGACAAAGTGCAGGCTGGAGTATGTTGGTATCCAGTACAATTGAATAAGATAAAGTGGACATTCTCAGATCAACTGGTAATTGAGATTTCCATTAAAGAAACTTCGCCTAACCATGGATTTCACTCGGGTAAATCCATTAGTTTGTTTTCAAATGCCCAAGAGAATGACATCCAATCTACTTATTTAAACGGTGTAGTCAATAATGTGAAAGGCAATGTAATGACGCTGAGCTTAAACACCGAGAGCCTGCCAGACTGGGTAAATGAAGGGAGAATTGGTGTCAATCTGATGTTTGATGACACAACTTACAAAGTCATGACAAGTACTATGAATACACTTTTGGCATCAGAAAATGACAGAAATGCTTATTTAAAGGAAGTGCTTTTAGGATATAGAAAACCTGGGTTTGAGAATCTGGTAAGTACAGAAAGCGCTCACTTGAATGAAGGGCAAAACAAGGCCTTGGAGTTAATTAACAATGCCAAGGATTTAGCCATTGTTCATGGACCTCCGGGTACTGGAAAGACCACCACACTTATTCAGGCAATTGTCTTCGCCATCCAAAAATTCGATCAAGTAATGGTATGTGCACCAAGCAATGCGGCTGTTGACTTATTGGTTGAAAGAATGGTGGAAGCAGAGGTAGATGTGCTTAGGATGGGGCACCCTGCAAGAGTGGATGAAAACATTATTCAGCGAACATTGGATGCTAGGGTATTGGCTCATCCTTCTTATAAAGAGTATAAAAAACTGAAAAAAGCTGCAGACGAATACCGAAGAAAGGCCAATAAATTTAAACGGAATTTTGGGCACGCAGAAAGGGAAAGTCGCAAAATGCATTATTATGAAGCAGGCCGCTGCCAGTCAGAAGCGAGGCAATTGTACGACTACATGACGCAATCAATTTTGGCTTCGTGTCAAGTGATCGCTTGTACGCTCGTGGGGGCTGCGTCATCTTTACTCAAAGGAAAACTTTTTGAGGTTGTCTTCTTGGATGAAGCGGCTCAGGGATTGGAGCCTGCAACCTGGATTCCCATTATGAAAGCCAATAAGGTGGTACTGGCTGGAGATCATTTTCAACTTCCACCGACCATAAAGTCCAGAGAAGCTGCTAAGGGGCTTCAAAAAACCCTTTTTGAAAAGGCCATTACCAATCAACCTGTGGCCGCTCAACTGTTGTCCTTACAGTATAGAATGTCAGCTGCAATTATGGGTTTTTCTAATGCCGCCTTTTATGACAACCAACTAAAAGCCGCAGCCAACACGGAAAGCCACTATTTAAATGAAGATGAACCGACTTTGGCATTTATAGATACTGCCGGAAGTGGGTTTATGGAGTTTAAAGACAGGGAAACACTAAGCGTAAGCAATAAGGAAGAGGGTAAAATGGCGCTGACCTTGTTAAAAAACCTTTTGAAAAGGGTAGGAATAAAAGACAGTGACAATAAGCCCTGGAAAGTTGGGCTTATTGCGCCATACAGTGCTCAGGTTCGGTTATTAAAAGAAATGATAGCCACAGAAGCAGAATGGTCGTTTTTCAAACAAATGGAGCAAGACCTGACGATAAGCACCGTAGATGGTTTTCAAGGTCAGGAAAGAGACATCATGCTTATCAGTCTCACCAGGTCTAATCCACAAGGAGAAATTGGGTTTTTAGCAGATACCAGAAGAATGAATGTAGCGCTTACAAGAGCAAAAAGGAAGTTAATTGTACTGGGGGATAGTGCGACCATTGGTAACAATGATTTTTTCCAATCATTTCTGGATTTTGTGCAGCAAGAAGGAGCTTACCATAGTGTTTACGAATTTATGGAATAAAACATTTTCGTCAGGCTTTCTTTTCAAGGTAATTGTTCTTATAGGCATGATCGATACAAGAAAGTGCATCTCCAAAACTTGTAGCAGCATCCATTATTTCGATAGGTACTTTCTTCCCATTTAGTTTGCTGAGCAATATTCCGTAAAGGGTATTGATGAAAACCTGAATTTCATGTTCAGGGAAATTCTCCTTTGTATCGGAAAGCATTTGGAGTAAATGGGGTTGGGTTTTTCGATTTATGGCGATGTACTCTGGCTCTTCCTTAAGAAGTTGCCAATGAATTTTAGCCAATTCACCTACCAATTCCTGCGTTTTCTGCAAATGTCCCTTTTCCTGAACGCCTTCTACAAGCATTTGATTAGCCATATCTGATAACCATGCTTTAGTTTCCTCCTTGTCTTTAGCGCCAATTTTCTCATGTCCCAACACATATGCGTTAATTTCCTCCATTTCAAATTGGTAAGCTCTTAGCAAGTCCTCCATTCTGTACATGTACAATACGTATTCAATTATATTCTCCTTTTTCTTTTTTTCGGCAATTGATTTCATGTGCTTTTGTTTTACTCTTTTTGTAATGATTCGAGCTCTGATTGGAAAAAACGGTCCCATCGGGCTTGCATTTCAGGGTTGTGTGGTTTAGTAGATTGGGCGTCATATTGCGAATCAAGTCGTTTCCAATCTTTAAAATTGTCTCGGATGATTTTATTTAATTGTGCTTTATATGCTTTTTCATCAAATTGAAAATTATTTACTTCTTTAAGTATCCGGTGCCCTACTATTTGAGCGATCAAAAAATGCCCATTTTCATGATGAAGGACTCTTTTTTTTGTTTGCTCATCTCGGGTGTTGAAAAAGTTGTTTTTAACCTGACTAAGCTCTTTTTGGAGATTAATTTTCACATTTACAGCTAGCGCAACGTATTCTTTTTTTTGAGTGATTTTTAGAATTTCTATTTCACAGGTGCTTTGGGTAATGGCATTAATAGTCGATCTATTGCCAATTAAATCCACCCTTTTAAAATCACCCCAATTGAGGGGTCTATTTGGATGAATTAACACCTTTCCCTCATTTTTAGTAGAGGTGTTGGTCTTCGGACTGCTGCCAGAAATTAATATTTGAAAACCAAAAAACAGAAGAAGATAAAGTCTCATTTGAAGCATTATTTTCAGTTATTTTTGAATTTAAGCATTATTAATGCACCAAGTTAACGTGATTTCCCCGGCCACTATTGGTAAACTTCTAATTTATATCAACAAAACATATTAAAACACTAAGTATTTACTACTTTTGCTCTTAGTATGAACATGCAAAAAATAAGAAATTTCTGTATAATTGCCCATATTGACCATGGCAAAAGTACACTAGCAGACCGACTTTTACAATTCACAAACACTGTGACGGAGCGGGAAATGCAGAACCAGCTATTGGATAGTATGGATTTAGAGCGGGAGAGAGGGATTACGATTAAATCGCATGCCATCCAAATGAAGTTCCCATACAAGGGAGAGGAGTATACATTGAACCTTATCGATACTCCAGGTCATGTGGATTTCTCCTATGAAGTGTCTCGATCCATCGCTGCCTGTGAAGGAGCGCTTTTGATAGTTGATGCTTCTCAGGGAATTGAAGCACAAACAATTTCCAATCTATACCTTGCGATTGGTCATGACTTGGAAATTATTCCGGTTTTGAATAAAATAGATCTTCCTGGAGCACAACCAGAAGTTGTGGCCGATGAAGTGATGGAAATGATCGGTTGTTCTAGAGAGGACATTATATTGGCTTCAGGCAAGGAAGGTATTGGGATAGAAGACATTCTTAATGCAGTAGTAGAAAAAGTGCCCGCCCCTAAGGGAGACGAGGAGGCCCCTTTACAAGCCATGATCTTCGATTCTGTGTATAATCCATTTAGAGGGGTGGAGGTTTTATTCCGTATTTTTAATGGTACCATTAACAAAGGAGACAAGATCAAATTTGTCAATACAGGAAGAGAATATGAGGCTGACGAAATTGGTATTTTGGGTGTTCAACAAAAACCTCAAAAACAATTACAAGCCGGAAATGTAGGCTACCTGATTTCTGGTATTAAAGTAGCCAAGGAAGTAAAAGTAGGGGATACCATCACACATGTGAAAAGACCCTGTAGTGCTACCGTTCAAGGTTTCGAGAATGTTAAACCAATGGTTTTCGCTGGTATATACCCTGTAGAAACCACGGACTTCGAAGAACTTAGGGCTTCTATGGAGAAGTTACAACTCAATGACGCTTCTTTGGTTTGGGAACCGGAAACATCTGCAGCCCTTGGGTTTGGGTTTAGGTGTGGTTTCTTGGGAATGCTTCACATGGAAATTATTCAGGAGCGTTTGGAAAGAGAATTTGACATGACGGTGATTACCACTGTTCCCTCAGTGCAGTTTAGGGCATTGATGAATGATGACAACTACAAGTTGGTCAATGCTCCTTCAGATATGCCTGATCCAAATCTTTTCAAACATATAGAAGAGCCATATGTTAAAGCTGCGATTATCACCGCTGCAGATTATGTAGGCCCAGTAATCCAATTATGTATGGATAAAAGAGGGCAAATTAAAAACCAGGTTTATCTGACCTCAGATAGAGTGGAATTGACCTTTGATATGCCTTTGGTGGAGATAGTTTTTGACTTCTTTGATAAACTCAAAACCATCTCTAGAGGATATGCTTCGTTGGATTATGAGCTGATTGACTTCAAACAATCCCATATGGTGCGACTTGATGTTATGCTTAATGGAGAGCCTGTTGATGCGCTATCTGCCATAGTTCACAGAGACAAAGCATACGAATGGGGCAAGAGGCTATGTGAAAAGCTAAAAGAATTGGTACCTAGGCAAATGTTTGAAATTGCTATACAAGCAGCCATCGGAACTAAAGTTATTGCCAGAGAAACAGTCAAAGCATTGAGAAAAAATGTACTGGCAAAATGTTATGGTGGTGATATTTCCAGAAAAAGAAAACTTCTGGACAAACAGAAAAAAGGTAAAAAACGGATGCGTCAGGTAGGGAATGTGGAAGTGCCTCAGGAGGCATTTATGGCAGTGCTCAAACTGGATTAAGTTTCGTTTCACTTCATAAGGGAGTGGCTGAACATTGCGTATCTATTGAAGGAATAAACAAGTCGGATAGCTTATTGTTATCTGCTATATTGGCGATTTTGTAAGAGGAAATACCTATGCAACAAAGAGAAGAGTTAATTAAAATTGACGGTAAAAAAACAGCTGCGGTTATCAAAGAAGAAATAGCGTTAGAAGTTGTTTTACTTAAAAACAGTAATAAAAAAACACCACACCTTGCAGCCATACTGGTAGGGAATGATGGTGCAAGTCAAACGTATGTTGGTGCTAAGGTTAAAGCCTGCGAGCAGGTTGGTTTTGGTTCTACTTTGGTTAGGCTTGATGAAACGGTGTCTGAGGAAGATTTGCTAAAGGAAGTAGAGAAAATAAATGATAATCCAGACATTGACGGATTGATAGTTCAATTGCCGCTACCTGATCATATCTCTGTAGAGAAAGTTACTGCTAAGATAAAACCCGAAAAGGATGTGGATGGCTTTACCCCAGCCAATGTTGGCCGGATGACTTTGGGCTGGCCAGCCTATATAGCGGCAACGCCTTACGGAATTGTAGAGTTATTGAAAAGATATGAGATAGAGACTTCTGGCAAGCACTGTGTGGTGATTGGTAGAAGCCATATTGTAGGTTCTCCTATGAGTATTTTGATGGCCAGGAACGCTTATCCTGGAAACTGTACGGTGACCATCACACATAGTAGAACCAAAAATTTAAAGGAAATTGCACTGAGTGCAGACATACTAATTGTAGCCATCGGAAGAGAAGGGTTTGTGACTGGAGACATGGTAAAAGAGGGGGCGGTTGTGATTGATGTAGGAATTCACCGAATTGCTGATGCCTCCAAGAAGAATGGCTTCCGTCTGGTTGGCGATGTAAACTTCGAAGAAGCATCGCTTAAAGCCTCGGCCATTACACCCGTACCTGGTGGTGTGGGGCCAATGACCATTGCCTCCTTATTGTACAACACTCTTCTGGCAGCCAAAGGAGAAGTTTACAAGTAATAGATTTTAATTATTTTAAATGAAGCGGTTCAATTACCCGCTTAACCAAAAATTATGGAAGAGAATAAAAAAGCGCTTCTCAGTGGTGAATCACTGCCATTGATGGAAGCTTTCTATACAATTCAGGGCGAAGGGATGTTTTCTGGACAGCCTGCTTATTTTATCCGTTTAGGGGGATGTGATGTTGGTTGTGTGTGGTGCGATGTGAAAGACTCCTGGGAAGCTGAGAGATGGCCAATTGTTCCGATACAGCAAATGGTAGCTGAAGCGGAATCTTTTCCTGCTCGCTTGGTAGTGATCACCGGGGGAGAGCCGCTAATGCACAACTTGGGGCCACTGACTAGCTTGTTAAAAGAAAAAGGTTTTCAAATAAACATGGAAACTTCAGGCGCTCACCCATTTAGTGGAAAGATCGACTGGACCTGCTTGTCACCCAAAAAGTTTAAGCAGCCAGTGCCAGAAGTCTATGCACGTGCGGATGAATTAAAAGTAGTTGTATTTAATAAAAGTGATTTTGATTTTGCACTTAAACATGCGCTATTGGTAAATGAAAAATGTCATTTACTCTTACAGCCGGAATGGTCAAAAGCAGAAATCATGACACCTTTAATCATTGATTTTGTGAAGGAAAACCCAGCTTGGAGAGTTTCACTTCAGACACATAAATACATGGAAATACCCTAAATTAACCATGCTAAAGATACTCCTTATTGTCATATCGTTTATGGGAATGTGCTTTCAGGCAATAGGGCAGGAGTATTCTATAATTGATAAAAGGGCGATTAAGTATTTCGAAGAGGGCAACGCATTTTTACACAGAAAACAACTTTCTGAAGCCCAAGGAAAGTACCAAGCAGCCTACGAAAGAAGTAGTGATTTTTACGAGGCTTATTTAAAGCACGGACAAATTTTGCTGAGTAGTGGCCTGATAGAGGAAGCGCTGGCAGTGACAATGAAAGGACAATCCAGGCTTTCCATTAAAAAAAATGATTTTTTCAAAGGGAAGTTAGCTTGGCTGGAAGGAGAAATCTATCTGTCACAGGGAGCTTTTCAAAAAGCCCTAAATACCTTTAATGACAACCAATCGTATTTTGATGGTGATTTCTTGAAATCAGATGAATACCTGAAAAAACTTAAGCAGCTAAAGATCATAGAAGAAGGTATAAAGGACCCAATAGATATTAGTAAAAAGAAGCTTACTTTTCCTTTAAACCAGTTTAAACTTCAATATTTCCCAGTACTTACAGCAGATGGCAAACGTTTGTTTTTTACAAAAAGAGATGGGATGGCTGCCAAGCAACATGAGGACATCTATTTTTCTGATCTTGAAGGTGAAATGTGGTCTGAACCAGAAACAATATCGACCCTGATCAATACTTCTTACAATGAAGGAACTTGCACCATCTCTGCCGATGGGAATTTATTGATTTTCACTTCTTGTAATACACCAGCCTCTTATGGGAGTTGTGATTTGTACATCACAGCCAGGTTAAATGGGGAATGGCAAAGCCCTGTTAATATTGGAAAGAATGTTAATACGAGATACTGGGAATCTCAGCCTTCGCTTTCAGCAGATGGTAGTTTATTGTTTTTTTCTTCCAACAGGCCTGAAGGAGAAGGGGGGATTGACCTTTGGGTGTCTGAACGACTTGAAGATGGAAGTTGGTCCAAAGCAAAAAATCTTGGCCCCAATATCAATACTAAAAATAACGAGGTTTCACCATTTATATTTTTCAACAATACCATCCTGTTTTTTGCATCCGATGGACATCCTGGTTTTGGCGCAAAAGACATTTTCAAAAGTGCTATTGAGCGCAATGGTTTTGGAAAACCTACGAACATGGGGTTTCCAATAAATGATGAAAAAGACCAACTGGCATTGTTCATCACAGCGCAAAAGGATTTTGCCTACTATACGGAAAATAGCTATGAACATGGGAAAGTTGATAGCTCTTTTTTGTATCGTTTTGATTTTCCTAAAGAAATTGACCTGGGACACGAACTGATTGTGACAAGTGGTAAGGTGATCAATCAAGAAACAGGAGAGGCTGTGGAGGCTTTGCTCTCACTAATAGATCTTGACCAAGACAGCACCATGTATAATTTTAAGTCTGATGGTAAAGATGGCACCTTTACGATGATTTATCCAGAGACAAAAAATTCAGGTCTCTATGTAGAGAAGCAAGGTTATATGCCTAAGATTTTTAATGTAGAAAGAGACAGTTTGAGGAATAAAGAAGGCTTTCAGATTGTCCTGGAACCTATAGGTAAAGGCAAACATTTCATTTTCGAAAATATTTTCTTTGACTTTGATCAAACAGTCTTAAAAAACACCTCGCTAAGTTCTCTTAAAAAGCTACATAAATTTTTATTGGATCATCCCAAAGTGAAGTTGCTAATCACAGGGCATACAGACAATGTTGGCAAAAGCAGTTACAATTCGGAGTTAAGTCTTAAAAGGGCTGAAAGTGTTAAAGAATTTTTAAAGGATTTGGGAATAGATTCGCAAAGATTAGAAATAGAGGGAAGAGGGGCATCTGAGCCCATTAAACCTAACGATTCAGAAGAAAATAGGGCTTTTAACAGGAGAATAGAGGTATTTATATTGTAATAAAACCTAAATAAGTAGCTAATTTTTTGAACTCAACCACGTTTACGTTGTTATTATTGCACCAACTTAGTAATATCACTGTTTATACTTCAACTATCTAATTGGAATATTCAGCGAATTTGTATAAAATTGGTTGATTGTTCATTTCAACATTATTTTATGAGGAAAGCCATACTACTTGTTATTACACTACTTTCCGTGAATTTTTTAGTACAGTCCCAAACCAGGACTGTTAGCGGTAAGGTGACGGCTTCCGAAGATGGCTTGCCAATTCCCGGAGTTACAGTGCTGGTCAAAGGATCTACTAACGGAACGGTTTCAGACATTGATGGAAATTATCAATTAGAGATAAATGAAAACGATAATGTATTGGTATTTCGTTTTGTGGGGCTTCAGTTTCAGGAGGTAGCCATAGGTAACAGGAACAATATAGATGTCGCTTTAGCTCCAGACATTACTTCGCTGGATGAAGTTGTAGTCACTTCCTATGGGGACCAAACGAGAAGAGAAGTGACCGGAGCAATCGCCTCCGTTAAGGGTGAAATTTTTCAGGATTTGCCAATGCAATCTTTTGATAGGGCCATGCAGGGCAGGGTAGCAGGTGTGCAGGTCACGTCCAGCTCTGGCCAACCTGGAGGCACATTAAATGTGCAAATAAGAGGAGTAGGCTCTATAAATGCGGGTACCTCACCACTTTATATCGTGGACGGTGTTCAAATCCCCACTGGAAGTTTATCCGGTCAAGGAACTCAAAATGCGCTCGCTTCAATTAATCCAAATGATATTGAATCCATTGAAGTTTTTAAAGATGCAGCAGCGGCAGCCATTTATGGTGCTCAGGCAGCCAATGGTGTGGTCTTGATTACCACCAAGAAAGGGAAACAGGGTAAAACAATTATTCGGGTATCTGCTCAGGAGGGTCTGGTTCAGCCTTTAGGTTTCTATGATATCATGGATGCAGGTCAACTAGCATCCATAAAACGCCAGGCTTATATTAACGCCGGACTTGATCCAAGAGCAGCAGAAAGCATCTTTGGTAACCCAGGCGATACAGAATTACAAAACTCAGACTGGTTAAATGCTTTGTACAGAGATGGCAGGATGAGCGTTTATGACCTATCACTATCAGGTGGCGATGAACGCACCAAATTTTTCTTATCAGGATCACATACCTTCCATCAGGGGCAAATTATTCAATCTGATTATTCCAGATCGACTGGAAGGATGAATCTTTCGCATCAGGTAACAGAGAAATTAACCATTAGTGCCAATATTTCCCTTGCCAGACAAATTACCAATGGATCAATAGATAGAGGTAATTTTGTCAATAGTCCTTTTGTCGCAGGATATGTCGCCAGACCTAATGTGCCCATTTACGATGAAGACGGAGGTTATGCTGAATATCCCACGGATCATCTTTTTGGGTACAATATAGTACAGGGCGTCAACCAGGAATTAAGAAGAGGAACAAGTTATCAGTCTGTATCCAATCTTCAGATGAACTATAAAATTTTACCATGGCTGGGTTTTACAGGATTTGCGGGTTTGGATTTTTCAGACAATAGAGACGAAAACAATCGACCATCCACCATCCCTGCATTTGCTAGTTATGGAGGCTCCTCCTACTTTTTAGATCGGAGGATAGTTAATACTAATGCCAATACCAATTTCAATGTCAACAAGAACTTTTTAGATGTTCACACCATTAGTGGCATTTTGGGTTACGAATATAAAATGGAAACCCAGGAATCCAACTCTGCAACAGGTAGAGGCTTTGCCAACCCAGTCTTGAGATACCTCCAAAATGCGGCCCAACCTTTTGATGTTAGTGGGTTTTATACAGAATACATTAGGGCCGGATTTTTCGGCCAGGCCAAATACGATTATGATGATAAGTACAACGTTGACCTGACTGTAAGAAGAGATGGTTCTTCGAGGTTTGGGAACAATTCCAGGTGGGGAACATTTGGAGCTATATCTGCAGGGTGGAGGATTTCTTCCGAATCGTTTATGGAAAATGTAAATTGGGTTGATAATTTGAGGCTCAGGGCTTCTTATGGAATAACTGGAAATTCTGCTATTGGAAATTTTGAATCCCGCACCTTAGTAAGTTCTGCAGGCCAATACCTTGGAGGGCCAGCTTTAAGTTTCGTACAACTCGGAAATGACCTACTTACCTGGGAAGAGTCTGCTTCTACTAATTTAGGAGTGGATGCTACCTTATTCAATGGAAGGATTATCATTACCTTGGATGCTTGGAGAAAAGATTCCAGGGAATTGCTTTTCGAAACTAGACTACCGCTGGATTCAGGTTTTGGTTCCATTCAGCGAAATGCCGGTAAATTGAGAAATCAGGGATTTGATTTTGATTTGCAAACAACAAATTTGATCATAGGTAAATTTCGCTGGTCTACTGCTTTCAATACCTCCATCTTTTCCAATGAACTATTAGAACTCTATGAAGGTCTTGAAAGAGTGGGGAATGATTTGATTGTCGGAAAACCTATTCGATTTTTCTACGGTTATGATTATGGAGGAGTCAATCCTGCTAATGGGTCTCCCATGTATTTTGATGAAAATGGCGAATACACCTATCAAATTACAGATGATGACCAGAAATACCTCGGAAGTGCCCTTCCCTGGACTTATGGTGGATTGTCCAATACATTCAGCTATGGACCTGTAAGTTTAGAGGTGTTCTTCCAGTATCAGTATGGCAACAAAGCTTTCAATCAGGATTTATACAATTTGGCGCAATCAGGGTCAATCGGTCAGGACAATCAAACAGTAGATCAATTGTATTTTTGGAGAGAACCTGGTCAGGTTACCAATGTGCCAATTCCTTATGAAGGAGGTAGAATTCCCGGACATTCGGGCTATCAACAAATGTCGACACGGCTTATATCCGACGGAAGTTATATTAGGTTAAAACAAGTGTCGCTAAACTATGACTTGCCTAAATCCTTGCTTTACAAGGTGAAAATAGAAGAAGTAAATGTATTTGTGCAGGGGATAAATCTTTGGACCCTTACCAAATACAATGGATTGGATCCCGAAGTGAATTCTTTGGGAGAAACCTACGGAACTTACCCGAGTTCAAAACAAATCACTGCAGGTATCAACCTTACATTTTAAATTAAGATGATAAATAAGATCAAAAATAGGATGTTTTATTCAGCTGTGATGGTTTTATTGGTAGCATGTACCGATCTTACAACTAATCCTAGGCAGAGCCTCACCCCTGAAATCGCTTTAAAAGATGTGTCTGGCTACCAATCTTTGGCAAACTCTATGTACAATAGAGCAACGGGCTTTGGCTATTATGGGCAAACAATGATGATTGCTCCAGATATTTTGGCAGACAATTTAAAATTGATAGCCAATACTGGAAGGTACCAGGGGGAAGAAGCCAATGGAGACCGAGACCATATTAATATTTGGGGCTTGAATGTTTTCGGAGCAATAAATGATGCAAACCTGATCATTGAAGGAATAGATAGCGAGGAGGTTTCAGGTACCGAAAGTGAAAAGTCATTCATTAAAGGAGAAGCCTATTTTATGCGCGCTTTATTATATTTTGATCTTTGTAGGGTTTATGGTTATGAGCCAGGCAGGGAAATAAATGGTTTTAATCTTGGTCCAGTTCTAAGATTAACACCTACTCTAAAAGCTTCAGACGCAGACTATCGTCCAAGGGCAACAGTAGAGGAAGTATATCAACAAATAGAAAGTGACTTACTAGAAGCAGAATCAATGGTGGGCTATGCACCGATAGCATCTGAATGGGTTTATTATGGCAATACTGGAGCTGTCTATACTTTACTTGCCCGACTTTATTTGTATTGGGGAAGAATGGAGGATGCAGAAGAATTCGCTTCCAAGGCTATGGAAATTTTAAATTTACGATCTAATGGTGAGGGGTTGGTAGAGGCAGCTCAGTACGTACAATCCTTTTCACGCGCTCCTCATCCTGAATCTATTTTCGAATTGGAGATAAGGCAAGTAGACTGGAACAGTGCTGATGGAGTCAATAACTCTCTTAACTCATTGGTTTCAGACAGTGAACCAGCTGCTCAATTTATACTCTCAGCTTCTGATGAATTGATCGCTTCCTACGAAGAGGGAGATGTTAGAAAGGATTGTTGGAGAGCGACTACCAGAGATGGGATCGAAGGGGAGGTATATGCAAGTAGGAAATGGACAGGTTATAAGGGAGATTTTTTAGAGAATCTACCCATCATAAGGGCCTCGGAACTATACCTGATCAGGGCAGAAGCCAGGTATCAAAGCAATCCTGCAGGAGCTCGTGCTGATATCAATGCATTGCGGTTCCGACGAGGTCTAGGAGCCATTGACAATTTGCTTTCTGGAGAAGCTTTACTCAACAAGATTTTACTGGAAAGACGCTTAGAATTTGCTCTTGAGGGCCATCGGTGGTTTGATTTGAAGAGAAATGAAAAAAATATTAGCAAACATGGGGATTTTTTAGAAGTCCCCTATACTGATTACAGGATATTGGCAAACCTGCCTTTGGATGAAATTACGCTGAATAATTTACTAGAACAAAATCCAGGATACTGATGATAATGGGGATGCAGCATAAAATATTTGGTTTTGCATTTATGATTGGCTTACTATTCAGTAACGCTTCCTGTATGGAGGAGTCTGGTTTTAGCATCGTATGGGAAGGTTTAGAAGTAGAGTTTGACGAGGCCTCCTTGCCAAATAACACCATTAAAAAAATTGTAACCAAAACAAGTAACAATCAGGTAAATCAGGATAAAGTAAGAATAAACTTAGTGGGCCGCCAGGTGAATGCTCCCCTGGAAATTGAATTGGGTGTAGATCCCAGTTCTACAGCCATTGCTGGAGTTCATTACAGGCTGGAGAACACCAAAGTTACCATTCCGGCCAACAGCAGCTTTGTAGATGTTCCCATAGAAATTCTAACAGGAAATCTGGCTAGTGAGGAGCTGCCTGACCTTATTCTCAAAATAATTGATGCAGGAGAAACTAAAATCAGCACCAATTACCACCAGGTGACCATCGAAATCAGGTTGTCTTGCCCTTCCGATTTAGCAGGTACCTACACTTCGGTAACGGTGGGTTCCTATGGTACAATTAATTATCAGGTAACCATTACAGAATTGGAGCCTTTCACTTACAGAATTTCAGACATTACGGGTGGGGTTTATTCTCAGTTATATTCAGAGGATGACAATCCTGCTGTATTTACTGAATTGTGTGGGGTAATCACCATGGTAGACCAAGCGGACAATGTTTTTGATAGGGCTTTCTTTAAGGGATCCGGTAAGCTAAATGCAGATGGAACCATTAGGATAAGTTGGGAAAATGAAGTGGCCGAATTAAGTGGCGTTACCACACTTACTCCTTCAGGGAATTGAGTCTTCTCTTTGGGTCAAATAGCGTAGGGTTAATAGCAAGATGAGATGAAAATGTAATAATATTGCCCAAAAAAGTGTAAAGGTAATGTGCCATAAAAAAGCAAGGCAGGTGGAATTGAAAATGACTTCCTGCCCATAAAAAAAGTAAATCGGATGAGAAAAGGTATCGTTTTAGTCATTTTTCTTTTATTATCGGGGCTTTCTTCCGCACAGAATCCTGGGATTCAGGGTGACGGCATGCAAAAAGT
Source organism: uncultured Cyclobacterium sp. (assembly GCF_963977555.1). Lineage (GTDB taxonomy): Bacteria > Bacteroidota > Bacteroidia > Cytophagales > Cyclobacteriaceae > Cyclobacterium. The sequence continues at coordinate 95,089 of NZ_CAXBPD010000022.1, forward strand.
CAGGTCTGAGGTATATCAGAAATTGAAACTGAGCGTCAGTAGGTACAGTCTTACCCAAGCGGAGAAAATTTCCATTTCAGAGTCTTTAGGTATTCCTTTAAAAATCAGGCTTGCCGGTGCTAATTCTGCCACATTTCAATATTTGGATGATGAGAACCATCCGGTCTATTTCACGACATATAATTTGAAAGCGGCTAGGGCCACTTCCACAGATGCTTTGCAAGTAGGGGGAAGCTTAGATTTAAATTTGACGGGGCGCAATATGATTGTTGGTATTTACGACCAGACACGACCTAGGAACAATCACAATGAATTTGGAAATAGAGTCACTCAGATAGATGGGTCCACAGAGGAATTCAGTGATCATGCTACCCACGTTACCGGTACCATTCTCGCCTCTGGGAACAACCCCAACGCCAAAGGTATGGCTACTGATGCCACAGGATGGGCCTTTAATTGGGATGCGGACATTTCCAAAATGACACAAAATAGCTATGATCCAGCGCTTAACCCAGGCGGACATTTGATTTCCAATCATTCTTATGGAAACTTGATTGGCTGGTATAGAGATAGCAATCAAAATTGGAGCTGGGCTGGAAATGCAGGCGTAAATAACCAGGAAGACTATCGTTTTGGGTATTATTCCACTAAATCCCGGCAATTGGATGAGTTGGCCTTTGCGAAGCCCTATTATACGATTGTTTGGGCAGCAGGAAATGACAGGTCGGATATAGGTGATGGATCAAAGCAATCTGATGGGCCTGAAGACTCAATAGGACCCGAAGGAGCTGCTAAAAATAACATTACAGTAGGAGCGGTTAGCCTACTTGCGGACTATGAAGTCCCTACAGATGTTTTTATGAGTAGTTTTTCAAGTTGGGGACCCGTGGATGATGGTCGAATAAAACCAGATTTAGTCGGTATGGGGGTCAACGTATTTAGTTCATCTATTGTAAATGACGGGGCTGGAGATGGCTATGCCACTTTGAGTGGAACTTCTATGGCATCGCCTAATGTCACCGGAAGCTTACTGCTTTTACAGGAATTGTACCACAGTAGGAATTCAGGAAGGTACATGCGTGCGGCCACCTTAAAAGCACTTGCCATTCAAACAACCAAAGAAGCTGGCATCAGTGCTGGGCCAGACTATATGTATGGTTGGGGATTATTGGATTCCAAAGCAGCTGCTCAAATGATCATTGATGAAGACGGTAGTTCCAAAGTGATGAGGGAGTTGCAATTGATGAACAATGATACCTATCAATTTGAATTTGTATCCAATGGGGTTGATCCCATTAAAGCAACCATTGCCTGGACAGACCCAGCTGCTGCTCCACCACCAGCTCAGTTAAACCCAAGTAACTTGATGTTGGTCAATGATCTTGACATGAGAATCATAGATGAAAGTGGTACAGTATTTTACCCATGGACACTTAATCCCTCTCAAGGTTCTGGTGCAGTCGCTGTTAGAACGGCAGATAATTTTAGGGACAACATAGAGCAAATCCAAATTGACTCTCCAAGCCCTCAAAAATACACATTACAAATCACGCACAAAGGAAGCCTTACCAATGGGCAACAGCCTTTCAGTTTGGTTTTTTCAGCTGGAGTTTCTGATGGACAATCAAGTACCCTGTACTGGATTGGAGGAGATGGAGAATGGGAGAATCCAGTAAACTGGTCCCTAGAGTCCAATGGGCAAAGTGCAGGAAGGATTCCTGACGGAGGCACCAGGGTGGTCATTGACCAACCCGATACTGGGCAAGCAATCCGATTGAATGGGGATGCAAATGCATTTAGTCTTAATGTTTTTGGGGACGAGAACTTTGATTTAGATTTAAATCAGCAAAATTTAATCGTTCAAAATGGTTTCCGTGCTGGCAATCAAAACATGAAGATCAAAAATGGAAGCATCCTTTTGGAAGGTGAAGAACAAAGAGAGAGCATTCTTGATTTTGGTCAGGTTAGTTTTTCAGGAGTAGACGTCCAGTTCAATAGTGGGCGTTGGCAGGTATTGGCTATGCCAGAATTGGATGGATTAAGTATTAATGCAGCGGAAGTTGAAGTCCAAAAAGACAGTCTCATTTTAAAAGATTTTATCATGGCCCCAGGAGCGTTGTTGAATGGGACGCTGAAGACCATTGTATTTAGTGGTCAGTTTCTAATTGATGAAAATGCAACCATTAGCAATTCTTTAGATTTGGTTTTTTCAGGGACCAACGGCGTTTATCAGGATTTGCAAGAGCAGGAAGGATTCTCGCTTTTCAATCGGGGGCTAAATTTAGAAGTTCAATCTTCTGGTGCATTTGAAACACTTGACCTTTCCGGTAATACCAATCTTTTACCTCAACAGACATCGGTTAAAAACTTGGTCTTATCTGAAGATGGTCAATTGAATTTGACCGATGGTAGTACCTTGACCGTTTTAGAAACGATTGTTAATAAGAATAGTCTTGGTGGCGCTGGTTTGATTCGTTCATCAGGGAAAGCCTATGTTTTTCACGACCTTTATAACAAATATTGCTTTGAAGGATTGAGTGTGGAAAATGTGGACCTACTTGGTGAAGCAGTAATTAATTTGGACCCACAATCAACTGTAGTAAATGCGGCCAATTGGAGTAATATATCTTGTGAAGACGTGATTTTTGTAAATTTTGAGGTCCGATTTAATTGTGCTGGAGGAATTTCAGAGTTTATAAACTTAAGTGAGGGAAACATTACTTCTTTTAGTTGGGATTTTGCCGGATTTGCCACTTCAGCATTAGAAAATCCTACCTATGTATTCAACCTTTCAAGGACTTATCAGGTTAGTTTAGAAGCTGAAGGACCTTCAGGTACAAAGACTTTTCAAAGGGATATTTCGGTAGTTAGAAACACCTTAAATCGTCCGCTGATCGTGGTGAATGGCTCTCAATTAAGTTCACAATTGCCAGCATCTAATTACCAATGGTATAGAAATGGGAGGCCTATCGAAGGTGCGGTATCCAGGTCTTACGTTGTAGATGATGAAGGAACCTACCAGGTGGCGGTGATAGATGAACAATGCAACAGGATTTCTGATGTAGTGGTAGTTTCGGGATCAGATGACCTGACACCGAACAGCAGGGCTGGTTATGCCATAGGTCCTAACCCCGTATCAGATGAGCTCTCACTCTTTGTCAACAATGATTACTTAGGAGAAATAGAAGTCAGTTTGTACAACGGTACAGGTAGCAAAAAACTGAAAGATTCCTTCTTGAAAAACAAACAAGGAATAGAATACCTTTTGGATTTTGATTTTCCTAAAGGACTTTATTTGCTTCAAGTACAAGCAGGTAAGGAAATACATTCCTTTAAAATTTTGAAGGAATAAGGCCTTTTCTATAATATTGTTTTAAACAAATGGTAGCCTGCATGCAAGACATTGAAAGCATTGAAGTCCCCTTTTTACTATAATATTTTTAAATTACTTGTTGATATAGGATTTGATTGTCGTAGAATATGCTTTTGGATACAATAGAATCATTTTTTAACAATAATTACTGAGGAGACCAAGCACAAAAATTTCTTATTTAATAGCCAGCAGGTTAAGAAAGACAGAAGAAATTGGTATCCAAATTACAAACCAGTGAATTTTGCATCTTTTTTATGTAACTTTGTGGCCTCAATTGAATAGAAAGAATGGTACACGTTTGTCGGAAGGAGCATTTTAATGCAGCCCATAAGTTATGGAATCCGAAATGGTCAGAAGAAAAAAACAAAGAAGTGTTTGGACCTTGTTCCAATGCAAATTGGCATGGACATAACTTTGAGCTTATAGTCACAATAAAAGGTCGACCGGATGAAGACACAGGCTTCGTCGTGGATTTAAAGCAATTAAGCACACTTATCCGTAAGGAAGTTATTGACAAAGTAGACCACAAGAACCTTAATATTGATGTACCATTCATGAGTGGAAAAATGGCCAGTTGTGAAAATCTGGTCATCGAGTTTTGGAAAATTCTCCAGCCTTTGGTCAATGAAATTGTAAAGGATGGGGGGCTCTTTAAGCTGACTTTATATGAGACACCGAGAAATTTTGTAGAGTATTACGGGGAATAATTGCCCAATCTTCTTTAAACTACCTGCCCTTGAAATATTATATTATTGCCGGAGAGAGATCAGGAGATTTACATGCATCTAATCTTCTGCTTGCTTTGAAAAAGAAAGATCCCGATGCCGAGTTTCGAGGCATGGGCGGTGAGTACATGAAGGAGGCAGGGTGCTCACTTTTTGCTCATTACAAAGAAATGGCATTGATGGGTTTTGTGGAGGTGCTGATGCATTTCAGGAGAGTTTTCCGATACCTCTCTGCCGTTAAAAAAGACTTATTGGCTTTTCAGCCCGATGCATTAATTCTAGTGGATTTTGCGGGGTTCAATATGAAGATAGCAACTTTTGCTACCCAAAAAGGCATTAAGGTCCATTATTATATAGCGCCTAAAGTTTGGGCCTGGAACCAGAACAGGGCCTATAAATTAAAGAAAAACGTGGACAAGCTATATGCTATTTTGCCATTCGAAACAGATTTTTTCAAAAGATTCGATTGGCAGGTAGACTATGTAGGAAACCCACTCTTAGATGAGATCCAAAAATTTAAACCTGACCCGGATTTTTTAAACCACCATCAATTAAAAGGTAAGCCTCTTATTGCCTTACTTCCAGGGAGTAGAAAGCAAGAGGTTGATAAGATGTTGACTACCATGATTGCTTTAAAAAGCAGCTTTCAAGGAGTTAATTGGGTCATAGCAGGTGTGCGTAATTTGCCTTCGGAGGTCTATGAATCAGCAGAAAATGCGGGTATTCAGGTGGTTTATGATAAAACCTATGATATCTTACTTCATGCCAGGGCAGCAGTCGTCACCTCTGGGACTGCCACATTGGAGACAGCACTTTTTAATATACCACAAGTGGTAGTGTATAAAACGAGCAAGATTTCCTATGCCATCGGAATGCAATTGATAAAGGTGGCATATGCTTCTTTGGTAAACATAATCGTAGATAGGGAAGTAGTCAAAGAGTTGATTCAGGGAGAATATGTTTCTCAATCAGTAGAAACTGAACTTCGAGGTATTCTTGAAGATGGGCCTAAGCGGGAGAAAGTATTGGAAGGTTATGAAGAATTGAGGGGACTTATAGGCAATAAAAAAGCCTCGCAGGAAACTGCAAGGCTTATTATTGAAAGTCTGTCAGGTTAGGTTAAGCCACCTGAAGTTTTTTGAATTTCGATTTTTCAAATTGTGTACGGGCATATTCTTCATTAATCACCAATGTATGTTCTCCTTCCTCAGAAGGAAATTCATACATAGCATCAGTGATGATTGCCTCGCAAATAGACCTAAGTCCTCTGGCACCCAAGTTAAATTCTACCGCTTTTTCTACGATAAAATCAATCCCTGACGCTTCAAATGTTAGGGCAACATTTTCCATTGCCAAAAGCTTAACATATTGTCTTGTCAAAGCATTCTTCGGTTCCGTTAGGATTAGCTTCAATGAGTCTTTATCCAAAGGATCCAGATGTGTAAGTACAGGCAGTCTACCTATAAGTTCTGGAATAAGTCCAAATGCTTTTAGGTCTTGAGCTGTTACATATTGCAACAGGTTGTTTCTATCAATCAAGTCAGCATTGGCCTTTTTACTAAAACCCAAAGGTTGGGTATTCAACCTTCCTGCGATGTGCCTTGCGATGCCATCGAATGCTCCACCACAAATGAATAGGATGTTTTCTGTATTTACAGAAATCATTTTTTGATCAGGATGCTTTCTTCCGCCTTGAGGTGGTACATTTACTGAAGTACCTTCAAGTAGTTTAAGCATGGCCTGTTGCACGCCTTCTCCACTTACGTCTCTTGTAATGGAAGGATTATCTGATTTTCTGGCGATTTTATCAAGCTCATCAATATACACGATGCCTCTCTCTGCCGCTTCCACGTTGTAATCAGCAGCTTGAAGCAAACGCGTTAGAATACTTTCCACATCTTCACCAACATACCCTGCTTCAGTCAATACTGTGGCATCTGCTATACAAAAGGGGACTTCAAGCGTTTTCGCTAAAGTTTTTGCGAGGTAAGTTTTACCAGTACCTGTGTCGCCAACCATGATGATATTGGATTTTTCAATCCTTACATCATCATCATCCTGCTTTTGTCCTAGTCGTTTATAATGATTGTATACAGCTACGGTCAAGACTTTCTTAGCCTCTTGTTGACCAATAACATATTGATCCAGGTAAGCTGTAAGTTCTTTTGGCTTCTTTAATTTGAACTTAGGTTTTTTGCCTTCCTTTTTCGTTTTGTCTTCTTCCCCTAATATTTGGAAAGCTTGCTCTATACAAAAATTACAGATATGCGCAGAAATACCGGAAACCATAAGGTCTACGTCTTTCTTATTCCTCCCACAAAATGAACATGTTACTTGCGCCATTCAGATTTTATTTTACTTTTTTCGTCAATACTTCATCAATTAGGCCATATTCTTTGGCTGCTGATGCTCTCATCCAGTAATCCCTGTCAGAGTCCGTTTCAATTTGTTCGATACTTTTGCCACTGTGTTCAGCAAGAATCTCATAAAGTTCTTTACGCAATTCCAGAATTTGTCTCACTGAAATTTCCATGTCCTTTGACTGACCCTGCATTCCTCCAGAAGGCTGATGAATCATAATCCTCGCATGAGGCAAGGCTGCTCTTTTACCCGGAGCACCACCAGCAAGCAATACCGCTCCCATGGAAGCTGCTAAACCAGTACATATGGTACCTACTTCAGGGTTAATATATTGCATGGTGTCATAGATGCCTAAACCTGCATATACAGAACCACCTGGACTGTTGACGTACAACAAAATGTCTTTTTTAGCATCAACAGACTCTAAGAACAACAACTGAGCAGTGATGATATTTGCAATATGATCATCTACTCCTGTTCCTAGGAATATAATTCTATCCATTATTAACCTTGAAAACACATCAATTTCCCGGAAATTAGTAGGGCGTTCTTCAATGACTGCTCGCGTCATGTTTTCAACAGAATGAATATATTGGTCAAAGGTATTGCCACTAATGCCTTGTCCTTTGACAGCGAATTTTCTGAATTCCTCTTTATACATTTTTGCTTTTCTCTTTGTTAATTTTACAAAAATAAAAAAAGCCCTTAGATAAGGACTTTTTATTAACAAAAAATTTTAAAAATTAGTTTTCGAGAAGCTCTTTAAACTTTTCAACTCCTATTTTTTCTTCTTTTAGATCGACCTTGGTTTTTACAAAATCAAGTACTTTTTCATTTTGAACGGAGGTCATCATCTGCATGTAATTCTTGCCCTCATTCCCCTGTAGGTAATTTTGCAAGAACATATCCATATTGTCCTCTAATTGTGCGCCCATTCCTGATGAGGCCAATTGCTCACGAATCATTACCTTGGTTTTTTCCATGACATCCTCATGTTCCGCCTTGATATCATTTTCTTTTGAAATCTTATTTGAAATCAAAGACCATGTCAGTTGCTTTGCATAAGCAGGGAATTCCTTTTCTACATCTTCGTTGCTCACTTTACCTTCATTGGCTCTAATAAGCCATTCTTTCAAAAATGCTTCTGGAAGGTCAAGTTTATGGTTAGCAATTAAACCGTCTTTGATCTGCTCTTCATTGAAAACTTTGATCTCTTTTTGATAGTTTTCACTTAAGATTGTTTTTACTTTCTCAAGGAAAGCATCTTCAGAAGCAACTTGATCAGGACCAAATACTTTGTCGAACAATTCTTGGTCTAGTTGCGCTTCTTCAGTTCTGTTAATGTTTTGAACAGTAAAAGTGAAGTCTCCCTTAAGGTTTTCAGCAGCTTCTTTACTAATGTTTAAAGCTTCTGCAATATCACCTTTTATAGCCTTGGAAGGATCGAAAGAGATGCTGTCTTCTTTTTTGACCCCGATAAACTTTTTAACTGATCTTCCATCCAAACTAGTTAATGGGATAGATAGTGTTTCTTCGTATGAACCATCATCTGCTTTAAGGTCTCCATAAAGAAAATCATTTTCTTCACTGACCTCAGGATTGGTCATTTTACCGTATTGCTTCTTGATATTGTCAATGGCTTCGTTAACCTCCTTATCAGAAAGCGCTATTTCATAAACCTTTGCATCAATTTTTTGGTCTAGGTTGAGTTCGATATTTTCGACGAAACCTATTTTATAACCGAATTCAAAATCTTTTTGGTTTTTCCAGTCTATACTTTTGCTGTCTTCTTCAGAGGGTAAAGGATCACCCAATATTTCAAATTCCTGTTCTTTTAAAAAATCATTAAGGGATTTGGACAAAATGGCATTGATTTCTTCAACTAATACTGAGGTGCCATAAAGATTTTTAACCATAGTAAAAGGAGCCTTTCCAGGTCTGAATCCTTTAATGTTGGCTTTTTTCGCATGATCTTTAATTTTAGCATCAACCTTTTGTTGATAATCTGCTTCCCCAAGTTTTATTTTCACTGAGGCTTCATTGGCAGCATGTTTGTCTAATGTAATTTCCAAGGGATATGAATTTAATGTTTACCTATAACAAAAACCCTCCATCCTGAAGTACCAAATGGTAGTGATCAAGATCGAGGGATTTAATGGGTGTGCGGATGGAGGGACTCGAACCCCCATGCCTCGCGGCGCTAGATCCTAAGTCTAGTGCGTCTACCAATTTCGCCACATCCGCAAATAAATAAATAAATTGTCTATTAATATTACCTTATGTAATAAACGGGAAAACAATTTTAATAATCCCTGTCTATCTTTAGAACCAAGTCTACTTGAAGGCTTGTTTTTAATGTGGATGCAAAGGTAATAATCAATTTTAAAGTTTCAATAGTTTTGTCAAAAATATTTTAAAATATTACTTAAGATTTTGATTCCTAAGTCTAAAAATATTTTATAACTTGTATCGTATGATCAAAGTTGATATAGAAGAAGAGCGCAAAGAAATCCTTAAACGTTATCGCAAACTTTTGCGACTGGCTAAGCCTTTGCTTAAATCAGGGGATGCCAAGTTGATCAAAAAAGCTTTCAATGTAGCGAGTGAGGCCCATAAAGAAATGAGGCGCAAATCTGGGGAGCCCTATATCTATCACCCCTTAGAGGTGGCACTTATCTGTGTAGAAGAAATAGGTTTAGGCACCACGAGTATCGTTGCGGCACTGTTGCATGATGTTGTCGAGGATACTGACATGGAGTTGGAGGATATTGAAAGAGAATTTGGTGCGAAGGTAGCCCAGATCATCGATGGCCTCACGAAAATAGCAGGGGTATTTGACTATGGCTCTTCTCAACAAGCAGAGAACTTTAGGAAGATGCTGCTCACGCTTTCTGATGATGTGCGGGTAATTCTTATCAAATTGGCTGATAGGCTAAACAACATGCGTACCCTTGATTCAATGCCAAGGCACAAGCAATTGAAGATTGGCTCTGAAACCAAATACCTATATGCCCCACTGGCACACCGCTTAGGCCTGTATTCTATAAAATCCGAGCTTGAGGACTTGCATCTCAAGTTTATGGACAATGAGGCCTATGAATACATTTCGAAAAGAATAAGTGATACCAGGGTTTCCAGAAATAAATTCATCAAAACTTTCATTACTCCCATAGAAAAAGAACTACAGGAACAGGGGTTTAAATTTGTTATTAAAGGAAGACCTAAGTCTGTTTACTCTATCTATAATAAAATGAAAACTCAAAACATCCCTTTTGAAGAGGTGTTTGATTTGTTTGCCATTAGAATTATCATTGATACAAGCTATGAAAATGAAAAAGCTGCTTGTTGGCAGGTGTATTCTATAGTTACTGATTTTTACAGACCCAACCCTAACAGGTTAAGGGATTGGATAAGTACTCCTAGAGCAAATGGATACGAGTCTTTGCATACCACGGCCATGAGTCAGACTGGGCAGTGGGTTGAGGTTCAGATCAGAACCCAACGAATGGATGACATAGCTGAAAGAGGGTATGCGGCCCATTGGAAGTACAAGGAAAAAGAAAATGCCCCAGAAAAAGCAGCCGGTAGCCTGGATGAGTGGATAACCCAAGTAAGGACCTTGTTGGAAAACAATGATGGTTCTGCCATAGAGTTTATGGATGATTTCAGAGGTAACTTATTTCATGACGAGGTTTTTGTTTTTACGCCAAAGGGAGATCTCAAAGTGTTGCCTTTCGGAGCCACGGCCCTGGATTTTGCTTTTGAAATACACACAGAAGTGGGAGGGAAATGTATTGGCGCCAAGGTGAATCAAAAGCTTGTATCTATAGGACACAAACTAAAAAATGGTGACCAGGTAGAAATTCTCACCTCCAATAAACAAAGACCCAATGAAGATTGGTTAAAGTCTGTAGTAACTTCAAGAGCAAAAGCCAAAATAAAGGATGCCCTCAAAGATGAAAAGAGGGGCTTTATGATGGATGGGAAGGAAATTGTTCAAAGGAAACTAAAACAAATGAAACTTGACTTTTCCTCAGAGGTAGTGGAACAGTTGAGAGCATTTTTCGAAACTAAAACTACCTCAGAGTTTTATTATAAAGTTGGGAAAGGAATCATAGACGCTACTTCCATAAAAAGTTTTAAAGACTTTAAGCAGCAGAAAAAGACTAAAAAAGGTCCACAAGTAAGTTGTACGGATGAGAAATCATTTACCAAGGAAATTAAAAACTTAAAAGGGCCTGAACATGATCAATTATTGATTGGTGAGGACATGGATGTGGTGGATTATGTTTTAGCAAAATGTTGTAACCCTATACCTGGCGATGTGGTTTTTGGATTTGTAACTGTCAACGAAGGTATAAAAATTCACAGAACAGCTTGTCCCAATGCACTAGAGCTTATGTCAAATCATGGGAATAGAGTAATTAAAGCACGTTGGACAAGTCAACAACAAATAGCATTTTTGGCTGGTTTAAAGATCATTGGAACGGACAGGGTAGGATTAATCAGTGATCTTACAAAAGTTATTTCCAATGAATTGAAGGTCAACATGCGTTCAATTACGGTAGATTCAGATCGGGGAATTTTTGAAGGAAGCATCAAACTATATGTCGATAGCACCAATCATCTTGAAAAGCTTATCGACAATTTATCCAAAGTACCGGGCGTTCTTAAAGTGTCTAGGTTTGATTAGCGGAGTTAAACCATCCATTTTTAAATAAGAACAGTATATTTGTAAAAAAAAATGAAAGTATGGCTTCAATTGAAAGTCTTTACGAAAAGGTAAAGAAAATATTCACCGCCTATTTGGAAAACAAAAAGCTAAGGAAAACACCGGAAAGGTATGCGATTTTAGAAGAGATATATAGCAGGGGAGGGCATTTTGATGTAGAAGGGCTGTATATCAGTATGAAAAACAAAAATTACCGCGTGAGTCGTGCTACCGTTTATAATACCCTTGACTTATTGGTAGAGTGCGATCTTGTCACCAAACATCAATTTGGTAAAAACTTAGCGCAATACGAAAAATCATATGGGTACAAGCAACATGACCACTTAATCTGCACGGAATGTCACCAGGTTAAGGAGTTTTGCGATCCTCGAATTCAAAATATCCAAAACACGGTAGGTGAAATTTTGAACTTCAATATTATTCATCATTCGCTTTTGCTGTATGGTAACTGTACGGATGAGAAATGTGAACACAAAATCAATCCACCAGCAGAAAAAGTTAAAAATAAATTATAATCGATGAAAGCAGAATTTCATTCCAATATAGAAAACAATTCTTTGCTGCTAAAAATCAAAGGAGATTTGATCGGCGATGATTCAGGACCACGATTGGTCGGGCTGGTTTCAGATGGGTTACAGGATGGTATAAAAAATTGTTTAATAGATCTCAGTGAGGTCAGGTATATCAGTTCAAGTGGAATTGGCGTATTGATTACAGTACTTACCAAAATGAGAAACGCAGGAGGGGAAGTTTATCTTGCATCTCCCTCCGAACATGTCAAAAAATTGCTCATTATCACAAAACTAAACAATATTTTCACCGTGTTTGACACTTTAGACGAGGCGATTCAACACGTTAAATTAACATAAAGCCATATTTGTACAATAAAATCTAGCTAGGAAGTTGTAAATTTTTACAAACATGACAATCTTCACGGCAAATTTTGATAGAAGGCTATAATACTTATATAAAAATACAATGAAAATGGACGTTCTTTTAGGTCTCCAATGGGGTGACGAAGGCAAGGGAAAAGTAGTGGACTATCTAGCGCCAAACTATGAAATGGTAGCCAGATTTCAAGGGGGCCCTAATGCCGGTCACACCTTAGAGTTTGACGGTATCAAACATGTTTTGCATCAAATTCCAAGTGGAATCTTTAGGGAAAATATCCAAAATATTATTGGTAACGGTGTAGTTCTTGATCCAGTAGTTTTGCAGAAGGAAATCAAAAACTTAGAAAAGTTTAATATAGATTTCAATAAAAACATGGCCATTTCTAAAAAGGCCACTATCATACTGCCTACCCATAAATTATTGGATGCAGCTTATGAGAAGTCAAAAGGAGATAAAAAGATTGGTTCTACCTTAAAAGGAATAGGACCGACTTACCAAGATAAAATTGGTAGAGTTGCTTTGAGGGTAGGGGACATGTTATCTCCTGACTTTGAGGAGAAATACCATGAGTTGGTTAATAGGCACAAGTCAATATTGGACTATTATGATTTCAGTTTACAAGATTTACCTGGATTAGAGGCAGATTTCTTCAATGCGGTGTCATTTTTCAAATCACTTAGGCTGGTAGAAACAGAGTTTGAGGTAAATGCCGCCTTGAAATCAAATAAAAAAGTCTTGGCCGAAGGAGCACAAGGCTCTCTTTTGGATGTTGATTTTGGTAGCTATCCATTTGTTACCAGTAGTAGCACAATGGCAGCCGGAGCTTGTACAGGTTTAGGCGTACCACCATCAGCTATAGGTGAAGTTTTTGGTATTTTCAAAGCTTATTGCACCCGTGTAGGAAGTGGCCCTTTTCCTACCGAATTATTTGACAATGATGGGGAGCAAATGCGGAAAGATGGCAACGAATTTGGATCCACTACAGGCAGACCTAGAAGATGTGGATGGTTGGACCTTCCAGCACTTAAATATTCAATCATGATCAATGGGGTGACCCAATTATTTATGATGAAAGCAGATGTGCTAAATGGATTTGAGAACATTAAAATTTGCACCGAATACAAACTAGAAGATGATGATACTACAAAGGGACAATTTTTGAATGGTACAACTGAAGGCATTCAACCTGTCTATGTTACCATGGAAGGTTGGAATTGTAGCCTCTCTGGTATTAGTGACTATGAAGATTTTCCTGAGGCACTTAAAGCGTATGTTACTTTCTTAGAAAAGGAACTACAGGTTCCTATTAAGATGGTGTCTGTAGGTCCAGATAGAAAAGAAACGATACTCAAATAATTTTTATCAATACTTATTTTAAGGCTTCTTCCTAACTATCAGGAAGAAGCCTTTTTTATTTATTTTTTAATTGATTAACTTAAGTCGCTAATGTTCACAATAAACTGCGGCAATTGTAAATACCTTAACCAAAATGGTTCCCAATAAGTGTTAGAGCCAAAAGGCGATAACATGAAGTGGCAGTATTAAAGTAATACCATACAAAAGTAAGGGCTCAAGTGAAGTGTGTTTTTTTTTATGCGCTAAAGAAATGATCAACGCCAGGTAAATTGGATAGTTAATATCAAGGAACCGGCTTCAGGTACAATTATGAAAGGTATTCTTGTTTGTTTTTTAACGCTATTATCACTTTCCACTAAACTGTATGGGCAACAAGGCTTTCCTTATTGTGAATCTTTCCAGGGGGGGATAGAAAGGAGTGAGACCGTCTTAGGTGGGCAGGCTAAAATCTCCGATGGTGTGCTTAGGCTTACAGAGGCTACAGGCGATCAAAATGGTTACGTTTATATCAATATCCCTTTTTCTTCAAGTTTTGGAGTAAAAGCTTCCTTTGAATATTTTAGTTATGGAGGAACAGGTGCTGATGGGTTAACGGTATTCTTATTTGATGGAGCGACCACTGTATTTTCGCCTGGTGCGTTTGGAGGATCATTGGGCTATGCGATGAACGAAAAAGTGGAGGGATTATCCAATGCTTATATGGGGGTAGGTTTTGACAGCTTCGGAAATTTTGGTAATAATACAGAAGGCAAAACTGGTGGATTTCCACTTGGCCAAAATATTTTACATTCCAACGCCATAGTTGTCCGTGGGCCAGGAGATGGGTACAATGGTTACCGCTTTATTACTGGTGTAAAAACCAACGAAGGGGGAGCTTATGGACTTCCTGAAGATCAACGGTTCCCTATTAGTTCTGGTGGGCCAGGTACTAAGAGGGTGACTGACCCTGAGAAAAAGGGTTACCGAAAGGTAATTTTTAAGCTAAGCCCAAAAAATGGGGGGACAGGTTTCAACTTAGTTGTGGAAATGATTTTTACTACTGCTGACGGTAACCCTCGACAGATTACACTAATAGATAATGTGGACTATCCTTACCCTTCACCTAAAACTTTGAAAATTGGTTTCTCAGGATCTACAGGAGGTGAGACCAATATTCACGAAATCAGAAATCTTCTGGTAGAGGTAGCAGAAGAAGACAACCTGAAAAATCCAACAACCAGTGCAATAGAGGCTGTAAATGTTTGTGAAGGACTAGAAAATCAACTGGAAATCCCACCGGGAAAATTCAATTTGCCCAACAAGGATTCACGGGTAAGTTGCCTGAAGTTTTATGAATCGATGAAGGAAATTGAGGATATTGAAACCGACCCCTGTCTTGTGGGAGGTTGTAGTGGAGAAGAGAATACACTGACAGTTCCCCAGGGAACTTTTCGATATTCTGGCGAAGGTGCTTTGTTTTCATTCACCCCCATTCCCGGTTCCACAGGAGAAGATGTCCAGGTATATTTTACCATTACCGACAATTACGGTAAAACTTCTACCGGAAGCTCCTTAAAGCTCAAGGTATTGGATAGTCCCGAGCCAATAAATATTATGGTCAATGACCTTCCCCTTTTGAGTAAGGATGCCTGCCCCAGTGAAGAGGTCAACTTAAGCATTATTACTACGGGCGATATTCAACAGTACAAATGGTTTAAAGATAGTGAACAGTTGGAGGGAGAAGAGGGGGCATCATTAATGGTCAGCAGTCCTGGTCTATACCACGCCATGGTCATTACCAATAATGGTTGTCCCTTGGTCTCAGATGCTATCAACATCTCCTTCCCCGAATTCCCTGATTTGGAAGTGGTAAATACCATTTATGGATGTCATCCAAGTTTATTTCCTGACATAAGGGGCTATATTTCGGATTATGATGCTAATTTATATGATTACCAAGTTGAGGATGAGTTAGGCAATTTTTTCATCAACGAGGAAGTACTAAACCTTAAGAGTGAAGGGTTGTTTTTTTTAAGCGTAAAACCCAGGTCTCTTGAGTGTTGGTCTGAGCCACTTACTTTTAGAGTGAGCCTACCAGATGAGGCATTGGAAGCATTGGCTGATTATGTGTTGAATAATACAGGTAATAAAGAAGAGTCCGAGGATGGTATTTTAGCCATAGACCAAATTCGGTTTATGGATAGGTCTACAGGGAATCCCCAGAAATGGTTTTGGGATTTTGGTGATGGGAACACCAGTGAACAGCGTTCGCCTGTTCATGTATTTGGAGATAAAGGAGAATTTCTTGTGACCTTAACCGTAGAAACAGGGCCGGATTGTGCCGCCTCCTATGAGTTACCCATCAATATCCGGAGAACGTACAGGATTATGTTCCCTACAGGTTTTACCCCCTCGCGACAGGAGGATGATTTTTTCATCCCTAAAATGAAAGGTATCGTAGCCATGGACTTGAAGATATTTAATATCTGGGGGGAGTTTTTATTTCAGACCGAGGCTATAAATGATCCCGGCTGGGATGGACGCCTTAATGGGGAGCCTCTTCCTCCGGGTACCTATATATATAGAGGGGATTTTGAAACGAATAAAGGAGAGCTTGTTACAAGGTCTGGGAAATTTCTTTTGATAAGGTAATGAGAGGGAAAATAATTTTGATCGTTTTGCTATTGAGCATTAAGGTTGGGCTTGTTCAGGCACAGGATATGCAGTTTTCGCAATTCTATGCAGCTCCTATTTATTTAAACCCTGCGTTCACGGGAAGTACAGAATGGACCCGGGTAGGGGTGAATTACAGAAACCAATGGCCAGGGTTAGATAGAAGTTTCAATACCTTCTCTGCTTATTTCGACCATTTTATAGACCATAAAAACAGTGGGGTAGGAGTGATTGCCAATGGTGTCCGTGATTCTTTTTCACAGGTTCAAAACATGGAGATTGGCTTGACTTATTCGTATAGAATCAAACTGGGAGAGGAAAGCTACCTGCATTCGGGGGTTCAAGCTAGCTTTGTTCATAGGAATGTAAATGTTGAAAGCATTATTTTAGGGACGCAAATAGACATAGACAGAGGTATAGTGGTGGGAGATGGTGTCAATTGGGTGACCGATGTGAGTCAGAGGAGTCACGAAGATATCAATGCAGGCTTGTACTATTATGATCAGAGGTATTGGTTGGGGGTGGCTGCGCATCATTTAACGCGTCCTCACATATCATTCCTTCAAATGGAAGACCATAGGCTTCCTATACGTTTCGCTGTTCATGGTGGAGCCACCTTTAATTTATTCAGTAATAATATAGGAGACGTAATCAACAATACTTTACAAGAGAGAACCCTTTCCCTTGCCTTTAATTACAAACGGCAGGGGCTGTTTGACCAATTGGATGTGGGAGCTGAATTCTTTTATGCTCCACTCATGCTGGGAGCCTGGTACAGAGGATTGCCTACCAAGCATAATTTACCTAATAATGAAGCGATAATAGCACTCGTAGGATTTTCATTGCCCAATGATCTGCAGATTGGATATAGTTTCGACTTTACTGTCTCTAAACTGGCTTGGAGGAATAGCGGCGGGGCCCATGAAATATCGATTCGTTACACGATTAGGAATTACAAGTTGGGTAAAAAGCGTGACAGGGATATACCTGGGTTTAAATA
>NZ_CAXBPD010000023.1:0-110812 GCF_963977555.1 uncultured Cyclobacterium sp.
TGTAAAGTTTGTTTTGATTGTCAAATCTCGAAAGATCAACTAATCTATTGTTTCTATATCCGAATAAATTCGAATCGTCAGGTTTTAAATTTTAACTATCTTACACTACTTCAAAGAACTTGTTTGGACAACTTTTTTGTCCACTTGCCGTATCTGGCTTGCATTTATTAAATGCTTGTTTCAGAACGGGTTTGCAAATGTAAAACAATATTTTGATGTTTTAAAATTATTGAGAGAAAAAGTTTTAATAAAATTTTATTCTCTTTTTCAAATTAAAACAAACATTTATATCTCTATTTGCTTATTCCCTCGAGCTTCTCTCATTTGGGAATGCAAACATAGGACTCTTTTATGAATATGCCAAACGCTAACCTAAAAGAATTAATGAATATCTTTTAACCCACTCAAAAACAGACCAATATTGATTAAACTATTTTACTCCTCGGTCTTTTATAAACTGGAACAGTACTGCAAGGCTCCCCAAACATCACGCTTTTTGCTATAGGCATTACTTTCTTGACAATTTCTCCATAGGCATAATCAGGGATGGACAACTTGCCACAGCCTTTTATTACCACTGGCCTATCTTCAAAATAAGCCAAGTCTAACGTATTCAGCACACCACTTATAAGGTGTTTCTCTAAATCATCAATACTCCCTATGATCACTTCCTTTGCTACAGGCTGTAAATTTACCATCGCTAGCATGTAGGCCCATTTGGGAATGATCGCATCCGTCGAACAAGTAATGGCCACGAGCTTGTCTGCATAAAGCGACCAGTCTAAGTTTTTAAAACTTTCACGGTACTCCCTCTCTTTAATCACCAAGCCCTGATACAAGAAAGGCTCCAAATCAAATACTATGCGCTCTCCTGCGATATGATAAGTCTCCAAATCGATGGTGACGATAGCGCTGTTGGCTACCCTGTTTATAATTTCGCTCATAATAGTAATGGGTTCTTCTTTGACTTTAAAACCAAGAACTCTTTTAAGTAGTTCGGCTCGAAGTAAGCTATGTCCTCAAAATCTTTGTTTACAAACCTGCGATAAGCCAGTTCTCCTAAACTAGCTGCAGAATTTAGCTTGTCTATATATCGGGCATTATCATGATTCAGGAACTCCTCTGTTTTTTTATTGGCATTCCCCAAAAAATAAACACTTCCAGTAGCTAAAAAATCTCCAAATACACCCTCTTCCAAAATAACAGGCTTTAAAGGATCGATGGTAGCTCCATTTGCATCCAATACTTTCGCATAGACCTCCATGCGCCGGGCATCGATCATGGGCACAATAAAGGAACCTTCCTCCACTTGCCCTACCATTTGGCAACCAAGCCCATCTAGGCTATCTATCCCAATCAAAGGCAAGTCATGGGCAAAAGCCAGTCCTTTGGCTGTGGAGACCCCAATGCGCAAGCCGGTATAGGATCCTGGACCTTGGGCGACTGCAATGGCATCAAAACTACCGATACTATAATCAGCCTGCTCCAACAAGCTTTTTATCAATGGCACCAATTTACTACCATGCACATTGTCCTGATGCAGTTCAGAAATGGCAATTAGCTTGCCATCCTCATGGATCGCTATCGAACAAACGCCAATGGAAGTTTCAATTGAAAGGATTCTACTCATGTATAATAATATAAGTATTGCATATATAAACCAAGTAACTTAAAACGGCTCAACGTAAAAAACAAAACGGCCGCTTCGAAATAGAGCAGCCGTTAAATATTATTTGAATCTTGAGATGCTCATCTTACTAACTGCTCAAAATAAAAGCCCCTTATTACGAGAATTTTCAGGCCAAAAGAAGTGGCGAAGTCTCGCTTATTTTATCGGAGTCAAATAGGAAGCATAAACTTCAGCGTCGGCAAATACTTGCAAAGCACTTTCGATCTCTGGATCTTGATCTAATGAGGCTTCTATTACCCCATTTTGATAATAATACCTTGAAATTATTTCATCCTTTAACGCTTCTTTAATTTCGTCCTTGAAGGTAACTAGGTCTTGCTCTTTGCTATGACTAACGCTTTTCTTCAGATTCTCAAGCGCTTCTTTGATATCACCAAAATACTTTTCTCGCTCTGAATACTTCTCCAGGTCTTCTATGGTTTTTTCCACCCTTGTCGTATAATCGTATTCTTTGTCCTGAAGCCAATCTACAAAAGAAGTATACAGTTCCTCACTCACCTCAAATTCTCTAGGCTTGACGATGCGCTCATGTTTTAAGGCAAATTCGCTAACAAAACTAAAAACCAGACTTCTAGTTACCAGACTATAAGTAATCGGAGCAAAGTTTCTAGAATCCAATTCAATATCAGGTTCAATGCCTGCACCATCATACACGGTACGGCCATTTTTGGTTTGAAATTCTTTTCTTAATGAATCAGCCACATAGATACCATTTCCATCTTCGTCCTTTTTGCTGTAATCAATGGCTTGGATGCATCGACCACTTGGAATATAGTACTTGGCCGTCGTAAGTTTAACCTGAGAATTGTAGGACAAAGGAATAGTACTTTGTACCAAGCCTTTTCCAAAGGAGGTTCTACCCACCAAAACTGCTCGGTCATAATCCTGCAAAGCACCCGCAACGATTTCTGAAGCGGAAGCGCTTCGTTCATTAATCATCACTACCAAAGGAATTTCTTTGTCAAGAGGTGAAGCCCTGGTTTTATATTCAGAAAGCACTTTGTCTAATTTACCGATCGTCTTAACTACTTCTCGGCCTTTAGGAATAAAAACATTCACCACATTTACTGCTTCAAGCAAAATACCGCCCGGATTATCTCTTACATCTAATATGATTTTTTTTGCTCCCTGTGCTTTAAGATCTTGTAATGCTAAAGCCACATCTTGCCCAGCATTGGTAGTGAAATCGGATAATTTAATATAGCCGGTTTCACCTTCTACCATCCCATAATAAGGCACATTACTAATCACAATCTTCTTCCTGGTAAGTTTTACCGTCAAGGTATCCTCTCCACGCTTGACCACTACCTCCACTTCTGTATTGGCAGGTCCTTTAAGCAACTTGGAAATATCTCCAGTATTCTCATTAATTACATTGACAGAATCTACTCTCAACAACTCATCTGCCACCTTTAAACCTGATACTTGGGCAGGAAAACCTTCATAAGGCATCATGATCATGTTTTTGCCAAGGCGATTACCTATTAATGCACCTACTCCCCCGTATTCTCCAGTAGTCATTACCCTAAAATCATCTGAACCTTCTTCAGGAATGTATTCTGTATAAGGATCAAGTTCAGCAAGCATGGCATTTATGCCAACAGTAACCAACTCATTGGGATCAATTTCATCTACATAATAGGTATCAAGCTCTCTTACAAGTGAGGCAAAAATATCTAGGTTTTTGGCCAGGTCAAAAAGTTTGTCATTCTTAGGATAAAAAGACAGTGTCAAAACTGCAATTCCTATTATAGTAAGGCTAGTGAAAATGCCTTTACGGGAAATAAATTTATTCATTCTTGCGGTGTTTTTACTACAGGTATTTTCTTAAGGACCTTTATGACTTTGGGGGATATATCGTGATAGCCCATTAAATCATTTGAAACGTAAATTAAAGCTATAAGTTTTTTGGAACCCTCAGTAGAAGGAAGGAGGTGTTTGTTGAGACGGTAGGCTTCTTTTACTCTCCTTTTAATATAGTTTCTGTCTGTAGCATTCTTAAGCTTCTTTTTAGAAACAGATACCAGTAATTGATTGTCAGATATCCCCAATTGATCAAGATACAAAACCTTGAAGGGATATAAAAAAAAAGAGGAACCTTTATCAAAAAGTTCCTTTATTAACTTTTTGGAGTGTAATCTTTCATTCTTTGAAAATTTACATTCCATAAAATAGCACTGAATAAATTACCCCATATATTAAAATGGGAGAGAATTATTTCTTAAGGGTCTTCTCAGAAGATACCGATAACTTGTGTCTGCCTTTAGCTCTTCTGGCTTTAATTACTCTTCTGCCATTAGAAGTAGACATTCTCTCTCTGAAACCGTGCTTGTTTCTTCTTTTCCTGCGGGAAGGTTGAAATGTTCTTTTCATTATTGCTATATTTTAATCGCTTGATTCTCGTTTTTTAAAGGATTGCAAAGATAGAGAGGTTTTTTTTATTTACAAACCAGTGGCTTACTTTTGTTTAAGACCATTTCAATACATTTCATGAAATATACCCTAAGTTCACCCATACCAACGTCACAAATTCTAGAAATTCAACTGGAGTTTGACTGTCATAAAGACGAAAAAATTAACCTTCAATTGCCTTCTTGGCGCCCTGGGAGGTATGAAATCGCCAATTATGCCCAATATATCAAAAGATTGGAGGTCATCGGTCCAGATGGAGAAGTTGCTTCAAAAAAACAAACAAAAGATCTTTGGACATTTTTCGCAAAATCAGCAGGAAAGCATAAAATATTTTATTCTTATCATGCAGCCCAGCTCGATGCTGGTGGTTCATGGGTAGCTCCCGACCAGATTTATGTGAATTTTATAAATATTTGCTTTGCCATTTCTAATAGATCTGAAGAAAATATAAACGTAAAACTTGAACTTCCCAAGAATTATCAGGTGGCTTGTGCCTTGCCTCAAGACAAGAACCACAGGCTCCTTGCAAGCAATTACCAGGAATTGGTAGACAGTCCTATTTTGGCAGCGGCTGATTTACATCATGAAACCTATAAAATAAAAACTACTACTTTCCATCTATGGGTTCATGGGAAGGTGTTTTTTGATTGGGCAAAGGTATTAAAAGAATTCAGCAGCTTTACTGAAAAGCAAATTGATGATTTGGGCAACTTTCCAGCTGAAAACTATCACTTCCTTATTCACATGTTGCCTTTTCCTCATTACCATGGTGTGGAACACCAATATTCTACGGTGATTACCCTAGGTCCTGACCGCTTATTCAAAACTCAGGAAGGTATGGACAGGCTGATGGGCATCTCTTCCCATGAACTTTATCACTTCTGGAATGTATGTCGCATTCGCCCGAAGTCCATTCAACCCTATAACTTCTCTAGTGAAGCTTATCTAAAGGAAGGGCTAATCGCTGAAGGGGTTACTACTTTTATGGGCGATTTTTACTTGCTTAAATCAGGGTATTATTCACCAGAAAGGTATTTGGAAGTTTTAGAAAAGTTGATGGAAAGAAGCTTTGAAAGCCTAGGTTGGGAGAACCAATCCATCGTGGATTCAAGCTGGGACCTATGGCTAGACGGCTACAAAGCTGGCGTTCCTGACAAAAAAGTCAGCATCTATACCCATGGAGCCCTTTTAGTGTTGGCCATGGATGTGATGCTTATGAGAAACGATAAGCGCATGCATGCTGCCATGAAAATTATGTGGGAGCGCTTTGGGAAAGATGCTACAGGTTATGAACTGATAGACTTCGAACAAGTGGTTGTGTCTTTGGCGAAAGATGAAGAAGAAATGCGACAGTTTTTTAAAGCTTTTGTATGGAAAAAAGGGGATTTGTTTTCTTTGCTCCAAACCCTATTGCCTCAGATAGGACTTCAGGTAGAAAAAAGAAGCAATGATACTTCGCTGCAAAGTAATTTTGGAATAATAACAGACCCTAAGGGACACCTGATAAAAATTCACCCTAAATCCCAAGCCTATGAGCGGTTGATGATAATGGACCGCATATTGTCTTACGCTTTAGACAAGGATGGACTCCACATGCAAATCAAGAGATGGGGAGAAACAATGGCGATAAGTTTACCTATTGAAAAGACACTATTTTATGCAACTTACAAAATCACGCGTTCCAGTGATCTTTCAGGCTTCAACAGGTTCGTGCATCTATAAATCAGGGAGGTAAAAGGCGAGAAAGTGCGATTGTGTTGCTTGTTTAGTCTAGTCTAGTAAAATAAGAAAAGGGGGTTTCAAAGTCCCTTTTCTTATTCAAATAAAGAATTGTCCAGCGGTTCATTCAACTGAATACTGACCACATGGGTCTCCATGGGCACAGGTAACATAGGATTTGATATGGTTACTTTCATCGGAAACAATATGCCTTTGACTTCTTGATAATCATCAAACATTACATCTCCAGCAACATCAGCAACCATTTTTAACTTAAGCCCTGTGTCCACACTAAAATATTCCTTGCTTTCAAGCCCTGCAGAATTCGTCACCTCCAGCATATAAGCCTCTTCCCCATTGATTGTAGCATTTTCACCTTTGGTCACTGTGAATCCCATTTCTTCATAATACAGTTCGGGAAAAGCATAAATATTAGTTTTGAGCGTTTCCAGTTCGTCAGCAGATAGTGCTTTTACCTGGCCCATGGCGCTCATATAACCTTCTTCGTCTTTTACAACAGTCTTCTGAATCACACTTCCATTGACCACCATCTGTTGCATCAAACGCATCCCTTCCATGTCTCGATTGGTGTCAATTTCAATTTTCATCCCTTGAATTTCAGCCTCCATTACCAAAACGATGGTCTTGATTCCTGAAATTTTCTCCTCCCCTCCTATGGCTTTAATATAATCTTTTATTATTTCCTGTGGGGTTTTTTCTTGCAAAAAATCTCTACTCCCAATGCCGTGCGCGACAACATTCTCCATCACAAATAATAGGGCTATAATTAAAGGAAAAATAAGTTTTCTCATCGATATCATCTATATAATTAATTAAAATCTTGGTCAACAACAGGGACATTTAACTCCACCTGTGTAACTTCTGTTTCAAGAGGTACAGGTAACATCGGGTTTTTAATGGACATTTTTACAGGAACCATGACACCATCAAATTCTTTGTATTCAGTAAAAGTAGTGTCACCGGAAAGCTTGTTTTCACTTCTTAGCTTCAATCCATTTTCAATACTGTAATAATTGACTACTTGCCCACCAGTGGGATTGGAAATTATTATTTTATAAGTCGCTTTTCCTTCTACCTCTGTAGCCCCATCAAGGACAAGCGTGTAGCCCATGGTTTCATAATAAAGTTCGGGTATTAACCAAAGGGAAGCCATTTTAACATCTTCATATTGTTCATCTGTCAAAGTTTGAGATTTTCCCCTAGAACTGACTGTAGCCTTCCCATCTTTTACTATGGTCTTGGAAACTTCATTCCCCATTACAATGACTTTTTGGGTCAAACGCTGGTTTTCCGTGTCATATATAGCTGTCATATCCAATTTATTACCCTGCACTTCAGCAGACATTTCGAGTTTGGCAGTTTTAATATTTTCTACTGCAGAAACACCCCCCACTGCTGTAAGATAGTCAGCTATAACTTCTGAAGCTGTTTTGTTATCATCAGACAATTGAATTTCCTGGACCTCTTCTCCTTTGTAATTGTACATGGTCGCCTCTCCAAATTGGGACAAGCCTTCCTTTACAGCAGAGCCATTCCCAACCACTGTTATGTACATACTATCTGGCTTAAGGTATTTGGCTGCAGCCTCATTTATGTCGCTAACAGTTAGGGCATCTAATCGCTGTAGGTAACTACTGTAAAAATCTTCAGGTAAATCATACCTGTCAATATTGATGGCAAAAGTGGCAATGGTATTTGGGTTTTCCAGAGACCTTCCAAACCTACCACTAAGATTGGCTTTGGCCATTTTTAGTTCTTCTTCTGTAATACCATTTACCTGAAGATTTCTGATTTCATGGATCATTTCATAAACGGAGGAATCTGTTACTTCATTTCTTACAGAAGTACTGGCAGAAAACCGAGCAATGAGTTTATCCGATCCAAAGCTTGACCTAGCACCATAAGTATAGCCTTTCGTTTCCCTTAAGTTGCCATTCAGTCTGGAATTAAATCCTTCACCCAAAATGAAATTCATTACCCTCGTAGCCATATAATCTGGATTGGTAAGATGCATTTCTACAGGAAAAGCAATGTTGATTACTGATTGTACAGCCGAAGAGCGATCCAGTAAGGCTACCTGGTTCTCTGTTGGTAACTCAGGCTGCTCATACTCAAATTTTGGAACATCTCCTTTTTCCCAGGATGCAAAATATTTGTCCACCAATGCTTTTGCTTCTGTGGCATCAATGTCCCCCACTATCGCCAAATAAGCAATATTGGGTTTATAATAAGTCTGGTAATACTCCTTTACATCCTCCAATGTTACCTGCTCTACCGTTTCGGCAGTCATGGTTTCACCGTAAGGATGCTCCCTACCAAAAACCAGCGCATTGGAAATAACGCCTGCCAAATAATCAGGATCATCTTTAGAAGAGGCCAATGATGTTAGGGTTTGTTTCTTTAACTTGTCAAGTTCCTCCTGAGGAAAAACTGGATTATAGAGTACATCCGTCATTAAATCCAGTATTTTTTCTTGGTGTTTTTTAAGGGATGATCCCGAAAGAGAGGTGGAGCCAGCACCGAGCGAGGCACCTACAAAATCGATTTCCTCATCAAGTTGATCTTTTGTTCTAGAGGTAGTTCCTGCCATCATCATGTCTCCAACGAAACCCGTTAATCCTGCGATATCCCCTTCGAAAAGCGGATCCCTGTCCAAGATCAAGTAAAATGCCACCCTAGGCAGTTTATCATTCGGTACAACAAAAACTTTCAAACCGTTGTCCAGGGTGAATGTGGCCGGATCGGTAAATTCAATTTTGGGTGCTGGTCCTGGAGGAGGTAAAACACTTCTGTCTACTTGTGCATGTGCCCCAAAGGAAAATAGTACAGCAAAAAGAGATATATATAAGGTCTTCATTTTTCTAGCTTTAGGGTTTTTATTGGTTTTGAGCCGATTCCTGTGGCTTCGGAAGGTAATACAATACCACCCTGCCATCCAAGGTCAAGTACTTATTGGCCACTCGCTGAATGTCGTCCTTACTTACTTTGCGGTAGACCTCCAGCTCCCTGTTAATGTATTCGGTATCTCCATAGAACAAACTGGCTTCAGCAAGATTTTGGGCAATTCCCTCAATGGAAGAATTCTTACTTACCAAGTTATTTTCAATGATGTTCTGCAATTTTTGAAAATCTTGATCTGAAATTCCTTCTTCTTGAACCTGCTTTATTAAGACATCAATTTCATTTTCGAGGTCTTCTGGAGCGATACCCATATTGGCAATACCATACATTATAAAAATTCCTCCGTCTTCCAAGTCAAGTGGAATTGCAGCGACTACCAAAGCTTTTTGTTGTTTGTCTACAAGTTCCTTGGTCATTAGAGAAGATTTACCTCCTGTAAGGTAAGTGGATAGCATTTCCATCGCATAGGCATCAGGATGATTTTTCGGTGGAAGATTGTATGCCTGAATAATAGCAGGTATTTGGATGTTATCATAGATAATATCTCTAATCTCTGTTTCTTTCTTTGGCTCTACAATATCTGGTCTGTAGATGGCATTCTTCCCTTTAGGAATCTCTGTAAAATAATCCCTAACCCAGTCTTCCGTTTGAGCATAATCAATGTCGCCAGCGATGGTGAGGATGGCATTGTTAGGCACGTAGAAATCCTTATAAAACTGCATGAACTCATCTAGACTTGCAGCATTCAGATGGTCCAAGGAACCGATAGGCGCCCAACGATAAGGGTGTTCACTATAGGCCCTTACTAAGGTTTCTGGAAGAATGGTTCCATAAGGTTGATTGTCATAGCGCTGACGTTTTTCTTCTTTGACAACTTCCCTTTGTGTTTCCAAGCCTATGTCATCTATTTTAGCATGTAGCATGCGCTCACTTTCAAGGTAAAGTGACAGTTCCAGATAGTTGGAGGGCATTAGCTCGTAATAATAGGTGATGTCATTGCTCGTAAAAGCATTCAGCGCACCACCGTTACCTTCGACGATGTCTGTATATTCACCCCTTTCTATATTTTCTGATCCTTCAAATAAAAGGTGTTCGAAAAAATGCGCAAACCCTGTGCGTTCCGGATCCTCATTCTTGGATCCTACATGGTACATCACAGAGGTAACGACTATAGGCGTCTTGCTATCTTTATGCATGATCACCTTCAAACCATTGTCCAAAGTGAATTCCCTAAAATCAATTTTGGTCTGGCTAAAAGCTAATGTTTGGATAAAACATAGCCCAACTAGCCAAATTAAAGGCTTTTTCATAGGTTGATAGTTATAGTAAAATTGCTAATTACACTTTCATATACAGCTCCATTTTGACACAATTAAGAATTAGCTGTCTAGGTAATTTAAGTTAAATATGTTGATAATCTAGGTCAATTAATTATGATTTAATCTGCTCTATTAACGCTTTTATGGCAGCAAGGTTTTTTTCGTTCTGATCATCTAAGACCTCAAAAAATGCTTCAGAAACGAGCTCCGGATTCCTTAACAAAATACCAAATTCTTCAACACGCTTTTTTTCTTCTTCCAGACAATATTTAGATATTTCTTTTGCGTTGTCATGATCCAGAGAAGTTTTAAAATTGTTCCAGGATCTCGAAAACAAATTCATCAAACTCCCCTCTTCCACGGGGATTCCTTCCAAAAGGTAAATTTCTTCTTTGAGTGCACCTATCAATACCAATTTTTCTTTTGCCCTGTCTATAAAAAATTCTCTAATGGCCCCTTCCTCCACATTCCTGGCAGCATCCTTGTAACTTTTTATGCCATCATAAGAATTTTTGAGTATCTGATTCAGGAAATTAATCAATTTTGTCTGGTTAGCCATATAAAATTTTATGCCGGTTTGAAAGGTTAAATATATCAAAATGCTTTTATCCCTCCTATAGGAGTGGAAATTAGCTTTCATCACAATTTGATTTTCGTTATGCATTGAATATATTGCTCAAGCTTAATAACGACAACTTCAGCCACCAAATCAATGAGAACCTTTTCGATAGCGGTAATAGTTACCTGTTTAAATTTATTTTTTGTTTTATCCTGTAAACAAAAAACAAGCCAAGAGGAATCTGCCAAAACATGGTACAAAGGAAATCTGCATACTCATTCCTATTGGAGTGATGGGGATGAGTTCCCTGAAGTAATCATGAAATGGTACAAGGACCAAGGTTACCAGTTTGTTGCACTATCCGACCATAATATCTTCCAAGAAGGTGAAAAATGGAAATCTATTAAGGAAGACAGTCTCTATAGGAAGGCTTTCCAGACCTACCTTTTAGATTACGGTGAGGAATGGGTGGAATACATTCAGGAGGAAGGTGATTTGAAGGTGAAATTAAAAACTTTCGAAGAATATGGCCCTCGCTTTGAGGAAAAAGAAAAGTTCCTCATGATCCCTGCTCAGGAAATCACTGCTGGTTTTGAAGGAAAACCCCTACATCTCAACCTTACCAATCTGGAAAGGCTTATTGCTCCAATGGAAGGAGGTAGTGTCGTCGAAGTGCTGCAGAACAACATCAATGCGGTCTTGGAGCAAAGAAAAGCTTCCGGCAAACCAATGATGGTGCACATCAATCACCCCAACTTCCATTGGGCCATTACACTTGAGGACATGATTCGGCTTAAAGGTGAACGCTTTTTTGAGATTTATAATGGACATCCTGCGGTTAATAATCTAGGGGATTCCAGTAGAATGGGTTATGAAGCCATGTGGGATTTTATCAACATCGCCTATCTGGAAAAGGGCCAGCCTTTGATTTTTGGTTTGGCCACGGATGACAGCCACAACTACCACAAACAAGGCGCGAAATTTAGTAATTCCGGCAGAGGCTGGGTAGTTGTTCAGGCAGATTCATTGGAAGCCGGCACTATAGTAGAGGCTTTGGAAAGAGGAGATTTTTATGCCTCCACGGGCGTGGAATTGGAAAAACTTAGCTATGCCAACAATATTTTGGAGGTGGCTGCCCTTCCCAAAGACGGGGTAAATTACACTTTGGAGTTTATTGGTTGCAAAAAAGGTGCAAAAGACACGCAGGTATTAAAGGCCGTTGAAGGGAATGCAGGGTCTTTTGAGATAAGTGAAGACTTGCTATTTGTACGTTGCAAAATTATCTCCTCCGAGCCCCAGCACAATCCTGTTGAAAACATGAAAAACCAATTGGCCTGGACGCAGCCGGTAAGGCCTGAATAAAATTGGGAGAGTACTTAAAATGGCCCTTAGGTAATATATAATTCATACTTAGAGCGAATTGCAAATTCCGTTTGATAGGAAGCAGTAGATGCAATCTACTCCTAGTGCGTGTACTTGTGGCGTTCTGAAAGTTAAAAACTTTCAGTATTTTAGGTATAAGTTAGGCTTCGCTAAACTTAGACCAGACGGGGAATTTAGACCAAAAAAGGGATAGTTAAACCCTTAAACTAGCGGGATTCTGCCTGGTATCCACCACGGCTTCTACATAAACGTCTCCTTCGATGTTATAGATATTCTTATAATTTCCTTGGACTAGGAAGCGGTATGAACCCACTATTGATATATTGGTCTCATGAGGTGATTCTGATTCGGGGAAAGTTTCTAATTGTCTGGTTTTAGCCAAGATAGACTGGACAACGTTTTTTGCAGATTTTCGCGATTTTTCCGCAATAAAGTCATAAATGATTTCCAAATCACCCCATCGACTCATCTGTCCAAATTACCTGTACTTTCTTCACCGGGCCCACTTGCTTTCGAAAAAATTCTCAACATCCTCTTGGCTATGAGTCTTACCACTCTTTCTGTCGGCCTTCGATCGGCCTAATTTAGATTCCAGTTTCTCACCCATTCCTGCGCGGTAAGCTGATTCCATTGAAGATCTACGCAGGGCGTCAACTTTTTTGATCATGGTTTCATCTTGTGTGGTCAACCAATTAATCAATTCAATTTTTTTAACAGCTAGGTCCATATTATTGTAGTTTCTTGTTATAAAGTTAACGAATTTTCTCTTTTATAAAATCGCTTTTGATGCCTTCTAGACGAAGTTTAAGTTTTAGCGGTAGCTAACTAGAGTAGAATTTGGAAAGTACATTAAACTTGGCCTTTGGAAAATTTATAATTCAGACTTAAAAGGAATTGCAGATTTCGTTTGATAGGAAGGAGTAGATGCAATCTACTCCTGGTTTTGCCTTTTAGGAAAGTTGAAAAATTTCGTCATTTTGGGTCTAAGTTACGCTTTGCTAAACTTAGACCAGCCTAGAGTAGGATCTCGAGAAGGCCCTAAGACACTAAGATTTTTAAAATACTTCTTTGCGACTCCGCGACTCTGCGTGCTACTTTCAACGATTACTTTATTCATGATGATCCTCGCAAAGGCGCTAAGACGCTAAGGTTTTGAAAATCCTTTCTGTGGCTTCTCAAAATTTAGACCAGACGATACTTGAAAATATCTATTTCAATTAGACCTATAATTAGGATTGTAATTGGGGTTTTCGGTGTGTAGGATAGGGTTAAAGTCCATCAACCATTCTTTAAAAGATGTTTTCATCTCTTTCACTTTTTCAACCTCTACTTCACTCAAATCATTGGTTTCGCCTATATCCTTAGAAAGATCAAATAACTCCACAGATGGTGGATCATAGTATTCTACCAATTTATAATCGCCCATGCGTATGGCATAACCGGGCATTTTGGCTTGTGGACTATAATGCGGATAATACCAACAGAGCTTGTCCCGATTCCATTCACCTTCACCAGTTAAAAGTGGAACCATGGAAAAACCATCTATGTCCTGATCAAAATGGTTGATCCCAGCCATGTCAATAATTGTTGGAAGCATATCATCCGTAATCACAGGTACATCACTTGTGCTGTTTGGCTTGACTTTTCCCGGCCATTTGACCAATAATGGCACCCTGATTCCTCCCTCATAAATATAACCTTTGCCTTCTCTAAGCGGGGCATTATTGGTCACTCTACCTTCGCCTCCATTATCGCTGCCCAAAATTACAATGGTATTGCTGTCCAGGCCAAGTGAATCCAGAGACTTTAGTAACCTTCCGACATTCCAATCCATATTCTCTATCATGGCCGCATAGGTTGCATTTTTTTGCTCATTTTGACCTTTCAGTTTCAATTCATATTTTTTCATCAAGGAATCAGGAGCCTCCAAGGGTGTATGGACGGCGTAATGTGACAGGTATAAAAAGAAGGGTTCTCCTTTACTCTCTTCCATAAAATTGATTGCTTCACTGGTCAGTCTGTTGGTTAAATATTGCCCTTCTGCTCTATTGTCTAGGTTTTTTATCACTGGGTTCCAGCTTTTCTCCGATTCATATGGCCCCCAATAAGTTGGTGGACTGCCATGTTCATACCCTGCAATGTTTAGCGCAAAACCCTGATTTAAGGGAAAGTACTTTTCTTCTTCCCCCACATGCCATTTACCTATGCTTGCTGAGGTGTAGCCAGACTGAAGCAAAATTTCCGGAATCATCTTTTCTTCAAGGAAAACATGCATATAATCCTCCGGGGGAATGATCCTTCCTTCCTCCGGAAACCTATGTTTGCCAATGGCTGTGATATGACCTGTAAATCCAATATGCGCCGGATTTTTGCCTGTCAATATACTGGCACGAGAAGGGGAGCAAACCGGACTCGCAGAATAAGCAGCAGTAAACTTCATCCCTTGGGCCCTTAGCTTGTCAATATTTGGCGTTTCATAGAATTCACTCCCATAGCAACCCAGGTCTTTCCAGCCCAAATCATCTATCAGGATATATACAATATTTGGAGGTCTCTCCTGAGCCAATAGGTTGGATTGAATGCTTGGTAGCAAAAGGCAAATTACACTCAAAAAAATCTTTGATTTACTCATATATAATCTTTAGTACAGAAATACAATTGATTCGGGCTTAGTGAATGCTCCCTTTTGGTCCAAGCTTAAGGATTAGCAATACTTTAAACCTCCCATGAAGAAAGTTTTCAACTTAGGTAAATTCCTTAAAATCCTTACCAAGTTGCCATTGATTTAAAATTCGAGATCTTTTTCCTATTCTCAAAACCGAATTGCAAATTAGGATAGATCTTTAACGAGAAGTTAGGGTCATCAAACAGGAAAAGTCGTGACTTCAAGAATTGAATTAGGATAAACTAAGCGGCTGAAATGGAAGTTTACTTGTTTTACTGATTTAGCTCAAGTTGGGATAGTTGAAAGCACTCGGTATTTTAGGTGTAAATTATGCTCAATTAACTTGTACTAACTGCGGTTTATAAGCAGAATTAGCTTTAAACCCACTCATTTTTTATTTATTTTTCAATGCCAATCCATTAAACCCTATGAAACAATTCATTTACACTTTGGTTTTTTTCTTTTTGTGGTCGTGTGGCTCTGGGGATTCTTCCGGTGAAAAAGCGATAGCTACGGATTTGAATTTTAAACTTGATACCCTTCTAATCGACCCGGCAAATGAATTACTTTACTTAAATGCCGGGCTTCGGGTGGCTGCACTTGATGAGAAAAAGGAATACTTGTATAATTTTAATCCAAATGATTATACCCTAGAAAAAATTGATTTGAACAAGGGGATACTGGCAGGTAAACTTCCCTTTGAAAAAGAGGGTCCCAATGGGGTAGGCAATATGGTTTTTGGAATGCATCTTATTCCCTCCAATTCCATTGCCTTTATGGGCTATACGAAGGTAAGTTTATTCGGTTTGGAAGGAAATAAAACAAGTGAATTTGCTTTTAACGATCCGACATTTGGGGGAGACAAGTTGGAAGAAAGGGAAAACTTTCAATTTATAAACAATCAGATGGTTGATGATCACACCATGATAGGCCTGATTCGAGATGGAAGGGAGAAAACCTATGCCTTGGGTATTTTGAATACAGACACCCAATCCCTTACTAAAGTCCCTTTGCCTTTTGAAGCATTAGAAAATTTTCGATTTACCTTAAGCAGTCCTTCCAGGGTCCAAATGTCCTATCCAACTGTAACGATAAGTAAGCACCAAGAAAGCTACATTATCAGCAATGATATTTCAAACAGTATTTTGCTTTATGATAAGGACAGCCTGATCCAATTCGATTACCGGAGTAAATTGAATGCTGATAAAAAAACAGGAAAATACAATCAAGATTTTGAAAACGAAGAGGCTTTTAAGCAGACAGCTTTAGACATGCGTAGGGAGATTAATTTTATGGCTCCTCTTTGGGATGAAGAGAAGCAGCTGTTTTACCGATTTTCCCATAAAATTATCAAAATAGGAAACGATGTAGAAAACTATGAGGATACTGAATCAGCCTTGTACCTGACTATTTTTGACCCTAATTTTAATGTGGTTGCAGAATCACTTGTTGATGGGCTAAATACACCACCAGGTTACCATTTTGTCAAGGACGGTAAGATCTGGATGTATATTAATATAGAAGACGAAATGGGCTTTGTGCGGCTAACTGTGGATATGTAGTAGAGGAGCCGCTTTCTGCGTAGTAAAATTATTAATTTGGAGCAGGTAAGCGTTTACAAATTACACTAGTAGCAGGTTATGAAAGTTAAAAACTTTCAGCATTTTGGGTCAAAGTTACGCGCTGCTAAACTTAGACCAGACGGGGACTGAGCGGCTTAAATGGAAGTTTGCTTGCTTTTTCAGACTTATCTCGAGTTGAGAATGTTGAAAGTTTTCGGTATTTTAGGTGTAAATTATGCATTGCTAAACTTAGATTAACAGTGAAAATGCCAAAAGGAGGTCTACAAAATCATTTGATTTGTGCATACTTAGGACCTTTTTTGAAAATAATTTAAAAAATTAAAATAAGATGTTATGACTACTACTTACCATTTTTCATCAGCACAGGAAGTCAATACTGAAATACTGGATGCAATAAAAGCCACCTTTAAATCAAAAGCCATTACTATAATTGTGGAAGAGGATACTAGCGATCATGCGCTTACGACAGAGATGAAAGTCGAATTGGATGAACGCTTAAAAGAAGATGAAAGCACCTATCATACTGCCGAAGAGTCCATCGACAAACTCCAAAAAAAGTATGGGGTATAATATCATCGTTTCTCCTCGTTCCCAAAAGGAAATTGAAAACGCTATAGAATATTATTCCCTGCATAGTAGTACCGCTCCTTTAAATTTTATTACTGCACTAAAAGAAGCATATGCCACATTGAAAACAAACCCATTTTTTAAAGTAGTGTATAGAAACATCCGTTCTCTAAAACTAAAAAAGTTTCCACATTCACTGTATTTTGTTCTTAATGAAAATCAAAACACTGTTCGTATACTTTCCTGTTTCCACAATAAACGAAACCCAGTTAAAAGACCAGGATTGTAAACTTTAAAAGCCTTGACTTGTCAGGCTCTTTATATTTAATAAAATAATCTTGTTCCTTGCTACTTACTATTGGCTTAGGAAAGTTGAAAAATTTCTGCATTTTGGTTCTAAGTTACCCGCTGCTAATCTTAGACCAGCCCAGACACAAGACCCAGGGCTTGAAATGCTTTACCCAATCAGTCCGGCACCACGCCAACCATGTCTACATTTAAATAAATGCCTTCACGACCCGTTCCCTGAATCCTTATCAAAGAGGCAACAGGAGGCCTTTCAGGGTTATAAAATACTGTCCTTACTTTCATCAAACCTTCACGACCTTTTTCATGGGATGGATAATAACTTGCTTTTACCAAGTGGTCATAACCGGATCCGGCTTTCCGAAGAATCTCAGATAGTTTTAGAAACAGGTTTCTCGCTTTTTCCTCCTCATTTTTTCCCTTTTCCGCATACAAGCCAGAAGTAAACAATAGGCCTCCTTCTTTAATGTCTACTATCCTACTGTAGGTGGTAGCCTGTGTCATCCAAGGTGGTGCGTAATAACTGACAGCTGCTGTGTCCTTTTGGTTTTCAGGAGCAGAAGCGACCAATTCTATTTCTGCCTTGTTTTCTTCTACCAACCATTCAACCATCACAATGGGTGGTACTTGCTTTCCCCTGAAAAAAGCAGCGATCACCTCTTCCACTGCTGCTGCATCTGCAATAGGGTTGATAAAAGCCTTCACCTGAACCACATCACTGGCACTGGCTCCAATATAAGCTAGAGTTGCCAAAAGGTTTTGCATGGTTTTGTCACTGGCTTCCAAAAGGTCTTTCCCGGGTTCTGCCTGACCTGCTATAAATACTTTCCTTCCGGCAGGCAAAACGGCAAGACCTGAACGATTGGACTTTCCATAAAGCCCATCTTCAAGGTAATGGTTGATTCCTCTTTTGCCTTGGGAACTCAATGGGCCAAGGGCAATGGCGTCTAGGGTTAACAATACATTTTCCCTTGGCTGTTCAGCAACAATCAAGGTGATGGCCGGGAATGCTCCTTCCGGCAATAATTCCTTAATCAATTCTTTAACGAGCGGGGAATGACCTTCCATCTGAAGGTAAACGTTCAATCTGAGCAATTTACTAAAATCTGTTCCACCGGATTTAAGCGTCATCTCCAAGTTTTTGAAAACCTGAATGACCTGTTTTTTGAGGTCGTTACCACCAACTACTTTCCCTGATTTATCCATCGGGAAAATCTGATCCGTAAATGCCAAAGACACATCTCCCACAACGGTTGCCTGAGAGCTGCCTGTTTTTTCACTGGGATCGATATAAGTAATGCCTGTAGCATTGTCTTGAACCTGTCCTTTTAATTCCATTACACTTCCAAAAACCAAAAGAAATAAAACAATTGGAAGTTGTACGAATAAAAGTTTCTTCCCTGCGACATTGAGGCCAAAAGAAAAACCCAAACGACTTTTCAAGACTTTACTGGAAATTGACATGATTGAATTTTATGTAAATTGTAATTTAAATCCTCTTACCCGAAATATCCAATAAATATTCTAGCAAAATGAATACTCACTGGCTAAACAAAAAAAACTCCGCCGAAAAGGCGTCAGACAGCTTTTTTGTTCTTAACGCCATTGAGCAATCCATTTTACTAATTTCCATAAGGCCGGAATAATAGAAATTGGCATTAATCCAAGTTTACCATCTCACGCTACTTTGATTCCCATATCTTAGATCTAGGTTCAATTTACTTTGCCACTTGTTGCTCCAGCCATTTGATCATTTCCTGCTGTTGGGCTTCTGTAAAGTGATTGAATGAACGAGGCGTATACCATTCCATGTTATTTGGTGCTTCCATATCTTGGTACAGCCGCTTTACTCCTTTCAAAGCTTCCATCACATTATCGTGGTCTGCATGCCTGTCCAGCTCCGGAGCAATCACCATAAGAGGCCTCGGCGCAAGATTGACTAATATTTCAGGAAAGTCCACAGGGATCCTGTTTTCATGCCCATCAAAAAATCCTAACCGGGGAATTAATCCATACAAATGTGAATAGGCTTTAAGCCCCTCCACATTTTCAGAGACATTTCGTAAAGGCGTAAAAGCACTTGACACCGCTACACCGGCAATTTTTGGTTCAAGGGCAGCTGCGATTAAACCTACAGTCCCTCCCAAAGCATAGCCGCCAACATATATTTTATCGCTATCGATATAGTCTATGCTTTCCAGGGCATCTACTGCTGCTCTGGCATCGGTGACCATTTTGCCCATCTTGGACCAATGTGGATATCTTTGATAAAATAAAGTTCCTTCTTCTATCCTGGCCCCATAACCGATCATATCATAAGTCAAGACTGCGATACCTTTGGCCAATAGCCCGTCAATCAAGCCGTGGAATCCAGTATCATAACCCGTATTGGTGTATTTGTGTAAAAATATAACTACCGGCATTTTTCCATTGGAGCCAGTTTTCCTTTCTCCGGCTTCATCTGTAGGAAAATAAAGCGATCCATATAAATAATCACCCATGGCATTATAGGGCGTAATATTTAGCTTTTTCCCATTCTTCACCCTTGGTCGAGGCATAAAACTGCTGACATAATCCTCCTTCTCTGTCAGATTTTCAATATCACTGGCAGGTAAGCCTGCAGGTTCATCACCCAACAGCCAGTTGAGTTTCTCTTTGGTTTTGTCGCTTTCCTCTTCCCACTTGGATACATTGACCGGAATATTTTGGGTCGACTGAATAGGAAACTTGCTAAGCTCAATGGATTCTCCACTTTCTCTCTTCCACTTTTCAAAGCTATAATTGTAGAAAAGCTGATTTTCCCATGGGAGATTTTTCCTACCAAACTGTATGTCCAGCCAATCCATATAGGCTTCAATATCTCTCTCTGCTACTGCATGCAGCCCATCTCTAAGCCTAATGCCAAGCTTTTCTGGAGCATCAAGAAATTCATAAACCTTGGTAAGGGAAGTATAAATTTGCTCAATGGCCCAGGGGTCTCCTCCCCCTCCTTCTCTGATGGAAGAGCTCAACATCAAAGCATTGGGAGCAATCAGGGCCATCAAGGAATTTTGGTCGATGGGCATTTTATGCTCTCTTCCTGAATAAAACCTAAGGCGAGGATGCAGCCAATGCGTTCTTCGGGAAACCAGGTAATCTATGGATTCATTGGAGTGTCGTTCGTCGGTATAGCGGTAAGGAAATTCACCGCCTGTACCTCCACTGCTGGTAATGGTAGCCGTAATACGCTCATCAAAAGCAGCTGCAAACAGGGATTGCTTCCCATTTCTGGAGTGTCCGGTTATGGCTATTTTAGCTTTGTCCACCTCATCTAAAGTATACAGATAATCCACTGCCCTGTGGGCTCCCCAGGCTCTTGCCATCAAGGTCGACCAATCGTAATCAGGATAAAGTTCCAGGTATTCTCTGGTATCGTCCTTCGCATCAGCCCCGGCATAAATTAAGCCCATATAACCTCTCCTTACAGCTATCTGTGCCCATCCTCGGTGGTTCCATTGCGTCATAAATACAGGAAATGGCCCATCGCCCGGCGGGGTAAACAATTCCAAGGTAAGCTTGGCCTTATGGTCTTCTCCAAACCTGAGTTCAATCATCTGAATGCTGACTCCATTTTCTGTCCTTTCGGACAAGATCTCAGCTTTCAGATTGGTAGGAGGATCAGGGAAAGTCCCTGAAAGGATTTGTTTCACCTGCTCTTTGAAATACTTCCGCTGAGACTTCCATTGGGCCATGGTAGTAATTTTCTCATTCTCTTTACCCTCCCCAATGATCAGTGGATCAGGTAGAAAAGGAATGGAGGGAATTACCCCGTAGTTAGGGGGTAATTCTCCGGTTCTTTCTATCCAATCTTTCCAAGTAAGGTCATGAAAACTAACAAAGCTATCATGACTGGAAGGTTTCTCCTGTAATAGGATCAACTCCTTCAGGTATTCCTCACGGACCGCTTTGTCTTCTTGCGCATTTGCCATAAACGGACATAGCCATAGCATTATGAAAATAAAGCCGATTGAATATTTTTCCTTTCCCATTGTTTACTTATTCTATGGTATCATCAATTGTTTCTAGCGGAGGAAAGTTGTTTTCTGCTCCATCATATCCAATGTTTTGGTTAGTGTATTGGATAACGCTTTCATGGCCCTATAATGAACAAATTGAAGCCTCTCATTAATTTTATACACTCAAAATAACTTAGAAAAACCAAAAAGCCGCTATTACTATAGGTGTTTTTTATTTTTTGCTCTATTAAGTGCAATAGGAATCTATTAAAAGTAAGTATTACCCAGCAATACTAATAATTCTAAAATAGTCACTGCCTCTCTTTCTCTCTCCATATTAACTCAACTTAGAAAAAGATTGGACTTAACATCAAGTATACACTTTGATTAACGTTTTTG
This sequence comes from uncultured Cyclobacterium sp., assembly GCF_963977555.1. Lineage (GTDB taxonomy): Bacteria > Bacteroidota > Bacteroidia > Cytophagales > Cyclobacteriaceae > Cyclobacterium. The sequence continues at coordinate 21,520 of NZ_CAXBPD010000023.1, forward strand.
GCTTGATTTGTGACTTTTACCTAATTAGCCTCGTATAGAAAAAGTAAACAGGCAAAAAGTAGTAATTTTTGAAGATGTTAGCTTATCCTGTTTTGAAAAAACCTAACCCAATTCCTATGAAAGCCTTAACAATACTTTTGTTCTTCCTGATTTTTAATCAATCTTTCGCTCAGGAAATAACTGAAAAAGAAGTAAAATCCAAAGTGGTAGAAGCCACTGTCTTTCTGAAAGGGGCCCAGGTCCTTAGAAAAGAATCCGTTACATTACCGAAAGGAGAATCCATTGTCAAATTCACCAACCTCTCCCCTTTTATAGGTCCCAAAAGCATACAGCTCAAAGCTGGTGGTGAATTGACTGTTTTGGGCATTAATCACCAGCAAAATTTTCTCGATAAATCTGTAAAATCTGAAGCACTCCTTAAACTCGAAAAAAACCTAGAACAGGTCAATGAGAAAATCGAATTGGAAAACACTTATTTGTCTATTGCTCAAGAAGAAATCGCCTTCTTACAAACCAATCGCTTAATTGGAGGCAAAAATGAAACATTGAATGTTGCCACCCTTAAAGAGGCCGCAGATTATTATGGCAATCAACTGACTGCCTTAAAGCTTCAGAGTATAGAAAGGAATAAAACCATTAAAGGATTAATGGAGGAAAAAAGTAGCCTTCAAAATCAAATCAATTCATTGGCTGGGGAAAAAGAGTTTGCTACAGGGGAAATATTAATAAAGGTAGATGCTAAAGTGCCCGGTTCTTATTCCTTCGAGTTGTCTTACCTTGTTGACAATGCCGGCTGGTTTCCTTCTTACGACATCCGTGCAAAGGACATCAATAGTCCGGTTAGGTTGCACTACAAAGCCAATGTCAGGCAGGATACCAAGGTAGATTGGGACAATATTAAACTTACTTTTTCTTCAGCAGAACCTAATGTATCAGGTGTAGCTCCAGAATTACGACCCTACTTACTCAATTACAATACCGCCCCTCCCATTTATAGCCAAAGGACAGGAAGCGTGACCGGAAAAATAATGGACGCAGAAGGAATAGGCCTACCTGGTGTAAGCATCGTTGTTGCCGGAACAACTATTGGTACGGTTTCAGATTTTGATGGCAATTACACCATTATCTTACCGAACCGTGCCAGCCAGTTGACCTATTCTTATATTGGCTATGTTTCTCAAACTCGTCCAATCACCTCTGAGGTAATGAATGTATCAATGAGAGAGGATCAGGTGGCATTGAATGAAGTTGCAGTCACAGGTTTTGGAATTAGTAAACGTTTGAAAAGTAAATCTGAAGGAATTGAGGTCAATTTTGACGTTGATGATGTACAGGAGTTACAAAGTCAACCCATCCCAATGGCACAGGTTGAAAACCAAACAGCCATTAATTTTGAAATCAACACCCCCTATTCCATTCAATCGGACAGTAAAAATTATATTGTGGATATGATAACTTATGAATTACCGGCTTTCTACCAATATTTTGCTGTACCCAAGGTCAATAACTCGGCTTACCTGATAGCTGGGATTACGAACTGGGAGCAATACCAACTTTTGGAAGGAGAGGCCAATGTGTTTTTCGAACAAACCTTTATAGGTAAAAGCCTGCTAGATGTGCGCTATGCTACTGACACCTTGGAAATCTCTCTGGGAAGAGACAAAATGGTAACCATAGACAGAGAAAAAGAAAAGGACTTTACAGAAAAATCGTTTTTAGGAAGCAAAAAGACTGCCACCAGATTGTGGAAAACCACCATTAAAAACAACAAAAGTCAGCCCATTTCAATGGTTGTTTTGGACCAAGTGCCTGTTTCTACTTTGGAAGAAATAGAAGTAGCGGTGCAAAACCTTTCCGGTGGCAAACATGATACTAAAACCGGTGAAATAAAGTGGGAGTTTAAATTAGCACCTTCGGATACCAAGCTTTTGGAATTAAAATATGAGGTCGAGTATCCTAGAAACAAAAACCTTGTTGTTGAATAATTGGATAAGGCTTAAGAATTAGAAAAACAGGAACCATCGCTGTTTGCCATGGTTCCTGTTTTTTTTAATCATAAGGTTAATCACCAAGCTCATCGATCAAATATTGACAGTTAATTACTTTTTCCAGCAAATCCTGAGGCACATAATAATATTGATTGGAAGCCTCAAAACCTATTCTGGAATCATTTCGGATTACTTCCAACAGCTCAATTGCGGTTTGCTTTTCTTTCTGTAAAATAGCCTTCACCTGATCTCGAAGAACGGTATCGGTTTTTTGACTTTCAAGCCATATGTCTCTGGCCAAAATAAATCGACCCTGTTGCCCTACAGATAAAAAATGTAGATAAGCAGCTTTAGCCAAGTTTAGGTCTTCTTCCAAAAGTGTTTTATACGATTCTTCTTTTGCAACTTCAATCGCTCCCTCTAAGAATTTTAAACCTTTTTCCCATTTCGTAGCTACTTTTTCAAATTGTGAAAGGAATATTTCTTGCGGATAAGGACCGGACCAACCCTTTAGATCATCATAAGGAAATCCTACCATAGTAGACCGATAACCTGTAGGTTCCAAGAATAAAAGATTGGAGGGGCCATACTGCTGAGGGGCAGAATAGACCACCCGAATGTCATAAGGGTATTCTTCAAATGCAGTACTAAAAGTAGTCCAGGCATTTCTTACATAGGGAACTGCCGCCCTACCATATCTTTCCAAAGCCAAAGAATTAAGTACTTCTTCTATGCTGGCATCTGGGTTGTCAGAGAATTTTTTCGCTATTTCAAGGTTTGGTGATGGGTAAGACCCTAAGGTCCAGCTTAACATATAGCCATCGATATCCATTTGCGCCAAATTAGCAGCATGTTCTGCCACCAGGTCCATTACGGGTAACCATGGCACTGCCGACAGCTCCCAGGTGTTGTTAAACTGAACTTTGGCAACCGTTTTGAGTAGGTTCTTTTTTGCACCACTCCAGTGAGATTTTGCCCTAGGACCTGGCCCAACTGCAGAAATAGAATATTCACCTACTGTATTGGAAATCCCGCCTCTTTCGATAGGCTTGGCCCATTCACTGACGGACATCAACCACACATCTTCTGGTAATTTGTCGATCACCTCTCTTGCCATCCCATGACCGTTCCATCCCCAATCCCAGGCAATTACATTCGCATCAGGTTTTGCAGCATGAACCCCATTGGCAATGGTACGGTTTACTTCAGCAATAATGTCTTCATAGGGACGCACACTACATCTAGGGCATTCGTCTTTGCCTCCATGTGAAGCACAATTCGTAAGATTTTCTGAAGCAGTAATGGTAAACACTCCTCCCAATTCGGGCACTTGGGTAAAAACATGGGTAAGGGAATGCTCCATCCAATCCCGAACCTCCTCATTGCTAGTACACATGGTTGTAAAATCATCTTTCTGAACCCCAGCCATATCAGGACGTTCTTCGAAAAATGCCTGGGGCTGTGCCCTTGGTTCGTTCATGTATAAGTAGATGTCAATACCGAAATTTTTTGCTCGCTTTGCTATCTTTTGCAAGTTTCGAAGTCTGGTTTCGCTACCTTCTCCAAATTCCGGAAAGGCATCACCTTTTGGAGCAAGCTGACTGAGGACGACATGCATCCACACCCCATTCACCCCTTTCTGGGCTAACTTCTGTAAAAGGCCATTGGGAAAGGGATCATTTTCTTCATCCATTAAAGGATCTCCAAAAATACCAAAATAAGAATAAATAAAACGGAGTTGGTCTTCTTTCAATGTGTCTCTTTCACTTATTGCTTCGTCTTCACTGAAGGTTTTAAGTTTTTCAATAAAGTAAAAAAGATCTTCGGAAGGGTTCTTGTCATTCTTAGCAAGAATAGGGTGAATAACTTCTTTTATTGCTGCCGCTTGTTTTATTTCAGCTTTTGTGGGACTGATATAATGAAGGGCCGGACTGGCTGGTTTTAAGTTGCCAAACTTATGGAAAAGAAAGTCATCTTCCTTCAAGGCAAATTCCAACCTTTCTTGATCCATGTCCAATAAAGTAAGTAACTGTTTATAGGGCAGTAAATGCCAATTCCTTCGCAATAGAGTGATATAAATCTGTTCCTTGAAATTCTCGGACAAAAGCTTCTGCTCTTCCAAACCCATCAGTTGGGCCAGGTAAAGAATATCAGCTGGTTTACAATGAATGGTCTCTGCCATTTTCTCAGGACTTACCAGGTTCCAGTTGCGCCATACGAAAGCAAATGCCTTATTGGGAAAATGGTCAAAAGTAAGCGCAGGTGGGTGGGAACCCAATGGCAACGACTTCTGGGCATAAACCGGATCTTGAAAGAATACACAAACAAAAAGAGAAAATGCGAAAAATAGTTTCATAAGTCGGTAAAGAAGGTGTTATAAATTCGTCAATTAGCAGTCTTAAATTAATAAAAATTTGAGCTTTAATAAAAGCTAAACTTTTAACTTGGCAGACTTTATTGTAATTTTATGCCAAGCATATTTTAAATTAATGAGAAAACGCAGGGTTTTGATTAATTATTAAATAGGAGAAAACCCCCTAAACTAAAACCAACAATCTATGGCCCTACCCATTATTATTGTACTATGTGCTTTAATGCTTTTTGCATACTTTTTTGACATAACCTCTGCTAAAACAAAAATCCCGCCAGTGATTTTATTGTTTGCAATGGGGTGGTCGGCAAACCAGGCAGCGGCCTTTTTTGATCTTGACATTCCAGACTTGACTACGGTATTGCCCTTCTTAGGCACAATCGGTCTGGTGCTGATCGTTTTAGAAGGTGCACTAGAACTTGATTTTGATACTTCAAAATTATCATTTGTTGGTAAAACGATATTAATCGCCATAATTCCTGTAGTCGTTATTAGTTTTAGTCTTGCTTATGCCATTCAGTTTTTTGCAGAAGTGGAGTTTAAATCTGCTTTACTAAATGCCATTCCTTTTGCCATCATAAGTAGTGCTATTGCCATCCCATCTGTTCAAAATTTAAGGTCTGAAAACCGTGAGTTTGTAACGTATGAGAGTAGTGTTTCTGATATATTTGGAGTGCTTCTTTTCAATTTTCTCCTTGAGAAAAAGATCATGAACGTAAAAACCCTTGGCCTTTTCTTTGGAGAGATCGTCATGATCCTGATCGTTACTTTCTTTGCAACGATTATGTTGGCCTTTCTACTGAGCCGTATTAAGCATCCGGTGAAATTTGCACCGATTATACTTATGATCGTGCTGATTTTTGCTGTGTCTGAACTTTATCATTTACCTGCCTTGATTTTCATTTTACTATTTGGTTTGTTTATTGGTAACCTGAACCAACTGAAACAAAGTGTAATCGTTAAAAAACTGCACACCAAAAGCTTTAAGAAAGAAATTAAAAAATTCAAAGAGTTGACCATGGAGCTCACCTTTTTGATCCGAACGCTATTCTTCCTAGTATTTGGTTTTCTAATTGAAACCAATGAACTTTTCAATTCGGAAACTCTGATATGGTCCATTTCCATCACTGCTGGAATATTCCTACTTAGGGCCCTGGTATTAAAAGTTTTCAAAATAAACCTTTTGCCACTGATGTTCATTTCCCCCAGGGGTTTGGTCACCATCCTTTTGTACCTGAGTGTTCCAGTGGCAATGTCAGTATCTATAATCAATGATTCTTTGATTATTCAAGTAATTATATTGACTTCCTTGGCCTTGATGCTAGGCATGTGGACCTCAAAACCAAAATTGGGTAAAGAGGAAAAAACCAAGGAAAATGATGAGGAACAACAGAATGAAAGTTTGGCTGGTTAAGCCTTGTAATATTTAGGAAAGGTATCAACCAAGCTGGACTCTAGCGTACTTAGTTAATATCCATTAATTAGCGCGAATGCCCTCTAGCCATTATTGGTAGAATGCTTTCTACTTTGCCTTTACGAATGCCATATATCCGATCGTACAAGTTTACAGCTGGATCACAATGGGGGACTATTATTTCAAGTAGGTCTCCTGTATTGTACCTTTTATTGGCCGTCTCATAAGTAACCGTTCCATATTCATCAGATCCTGCGTTATAGCTAAAATTAGGCTCTCCTATTACTATACCACTCGGCTTATTGATAGTCAATGATTTGGCTCCAGCGTCTGTAATCAATCTATTAGGATGATTTGAATTAATAACCGATGCCAAGACAGTAAGGGATGGATCAAAATCATCGTACAGGGCTTCATTGCCTTCACTTCCTATGGCCATGTATTGGGTGTCCATAAACAAATAACTTCCTACCTGCACATCGGTAAAGCCTGGTACATCAGCCATCATATTGTAGGTGCCTGTACCAGCCCCACTAAATATTTCCATATTGAGTCCTGATTGATCCATCATGCTATAAGTTTCTGATACTGGTTCAAAAGTTTTTATGGTCCTTTCCAATCTTTTTTGGTAACCTTGAACATGCTGAGCCCCTCCATCGTAAGCCAAAATTCCTTTAAACCGTAAATTGGGCATTTGGTCAATGAGTTGCGCCAATTCTAATGCAGGCAGTCCCGTGGGTATTCCGGATCTCCTAATCACATCCAGATCGACGACAACATCGGCAATAATTCCTGCTTCCTTAGCAGCATCTTGCAGGTCTTGGGCATTTTGTTTATTGTCTACGGCCTGAATAAATCCTGCATGGGCATTTCGCAATTGCATTGCCTTTTTAATTTTAGCACTGCTGATATTTACCCCTGTCATCAGGACTTCGGAAATGCCATTTTCTAACATGACCTGAGATTCTGATAATTTGGCAGTACAAACACCAATGGCTCCTGCGTCCATCTGCATTTTAGCCAAGGCTGGACATTTATGTGTTTTTGTATGTGGCCTTACCCCAATTCCTGTTCCTTTGAGGTTTTCGTGCACCTTTTTCAGATTAGCCTCCATTATGTCCAGGTCCAGACATAGTGAGGGTGTTTCCAGCTCCCATTTGGAAAGGCCAATTTCATCCTGTCCAAATAAAGGCGCAGGTTTTGAAAAGGCATTTCCAGGAAATAGCGCAGCAGACCCGGCCATGCCAGTGAACTGAAGAAATTTTCTACGGTTGAAGTGGTTTTTCATCTTTTAGTGGTTTTATTATGGTTAAAAATATTAATTATTGTTGGTTTAACAACTGATTCAATCACTTTTGGCACACAATCCCTCCATAAAGATTTTGAATGGGGGAAACTGATTAACGTTCCTTACAATACTGGTAGCCAGTCCATCTGGAATTGGATTAAAATTGTATATTCATACTGAAATAAAAACCACCCTCAATGAAACAGGCAACAATAATTAAATATGGGCATGCTGCTGAGGCTTTTAAAATTCAAGAAACTACTTTGCCCGCACCCAAATCCAATGAAGTGCTTATTGAAGTGGAGGGTTTTGGTCTAAATTACGCAGACGTAATGGCAAGAAATGGTCTTTATAAAGAAGCCCCAAAGATTCCATTCGTTCCAGGCTATGAAGTAGTAGGAAGAATAATAAAAATTGGTACTGAAGTCCCTGAATATCTAATAGGCAAGCGAGTGGTGGCCTTTACAAGATTTGGTGGATACGCTACCAAAGCCGTAGCGGATTATAAGGCATTGGGGGTAATTTCAGAAGTAATTTCTGGGGGAGAAGCCTGTGCACTGGCCACCCAGTACTGCACCGCATATTACATGACCCACTATTTTCAGCAAATGCGCAAAGGAGAAATTGCCTTAGTGCATTCCTGTGCGGGTGGTGTAGGTACAGCACTCACCCAACTGTGTCACCTTAAGGGTGTAAAGGTGATTGGACTTTGTAGTTCAGATGAAAAAATGGAGTACCTGAAAGATTTAAAGGTAGATTACCCAATAAACTATACTCAAACAGATTATAAAAAATGGATCAATAAGAACTTGGGTAAACGCTCAGTGGATCATATTTTTAATGCTGTGGCAGGCAATAGTTTTAATATTGACTTAAAGCTGTTAGGCTACGGTGGTAAACTTTTTTGCTTCGGTGGTGCCGCCAGGAGTGGAAAAAAGAACAATTTTCTGAATGATATTTCCTTTTTGTTCAAAACCGGATTTGTTAGCCCTCTTTTTATGATGATGAAAGCCCAGGCACTTATTGGTGTGAACATGTTGCGCATTGCTGACCAAAAAGTAGCAATTATAGGAACCTGCCTGAATGAACTTATTCAATTGTACAACAATAAAGAAATCGCACCTAAAGTGGGGGGGACATTCCCAATTGAAAAGTTGGCAGAAGCGCACATGGCTTTAGAATCGGGAAAAAGTATTGGCAAAATTTATGTTTATTGGTAAGCCATACACTAATAAAGCGCAAAACTGGCCTCCTATGAACCCATCTTCAATTCTCAAATCCATCTACCAGCATCCTCAGTTGAATTCAGCTTCCGTAGAGGAAATTATTAAAGCCCATAAGAAGGTCTTTTTTAAAAAGAGTGAAATTATTTTAAAACAGGGACAGCAATCAAATGCCTATTATTGCATGGAGTAGCTAAAGAATAATGCATTTCTTGCCCTATGACAAGCGAAATTTTTCTTATATTATTTAATTTTCGAAATTAATCTAAACGAACAACTTATGAGCGCAAATGAAAATCCCGTAAACTGGTTTGAAATCCATGTTGAAGACATGGATAGGGCAAAGAAATTTTATAGCGAGGTATTAGACCAAAAGCTAGAAGAAATGCAAGTTCCAATTGGGGTAGAAGATCTTCAAATGGTGGCTTTCCCCTATGTTCATGGAGGAATTAATGCCTCTGGTGCATTGGTAAAGTCCAGTGAAATGAAACCTGGAACAGGAGGCACCTTGATTTATTTCTCGTGTGAGGACTGTGCGAATGAACAAAGTAGGGTGGAATCAGCTGGCGGCAATGTATTGCAACCTAAATACCAAATAGGCGAACATGGCTATTGCGCCGTTTGTATGGATACAGAAGGAAATACCTTTGGGCTTTATTCAATGTAAAAGAAAAAGCAATGAAAAAATACGCCATTGAAATTAAATGGGGAGTAATTTTCGCCATTATGGGATTGGTATGGATGTTTATAGAGCGTTCAGTGGGCTTGCATGATGACTTAATTGCACATCATGCGACCTACACCAATTTGATCGCTATTCCTGCAATCGCCATTTATGTTTTTGCTTTGCTGGAAAAGCGTAATGTTTATTATCATGGCAAAATGACTTATTGGCAGGGATTCAAAACTGGTTTATTAATTACCTTGGTAGTCACCATCCTCACTCCTTTGACCCAGTGGATCACCCTTTCAATCATTACGCCCCAATATTTTGAAAATGTAATAGCCTATGCTGTAGAGAATGGAAAAATGACCCAGCAGGAGGCCAATGATTATTTTAATCTGAAAAGTTATATGATACAAAGCATCTTGGGAGCTCCTATCATGGGAATAGTTACTTCAGGCATAGTGGCCGCATTTACGATGAAAAAGTGAAAACTGTTTTGATTTAAATGGCCTTAGACCTAATGTTTTAACCTATTAAGGGTAACATTAAATCAACTTACTTCACTAAAATGATCACTATTACACTTGAAAGCTCTGTTTGGTAGGAAATCAAGGGTTATTTGGTAACTTGAAGTTAGTTACGCAAAAAATTTAAGTATGAAAAAATTGCTTTTTTGGTGGTCTAAACTCAAGTCTACTTTTTGGTTTGTGCCTGTTTTGATTATTGCCCTTGGAATAGCACTACCATTTTGGCTTGTTTATTTAGACAACAGTCATGCATTTGAGCCTAAAGGAGGCTGGAAATATTTGTTTCCCAGCAGTCCTAATGCTGCCAAAGATATCCTATCAACCATTGCTGGCGCCATGATTGGAGTAGCGGGAACAGTGTTCTCAATTACCCTGGTAGCCTTAACACTGGCAAGTAGCCAATTTGGTCCAAGGCTAATAAATAATTTCATGTATGACAGAATCAATCAGACGGTATTAGGGACTTATGTTTCCTTGTACATTTATTGTTTGATTGTGCTTAACACCGTAAAAGACACGGATCAATTGGAATTTGTGCCTATCATTTCTGTATTTTTCGCGCTATTGATGACCATCGGCAATATCGTGTTGCTGATTATTTTTATCCATCATGTGGCCAGTAGCATACAGGCAGACAATATTATTGGCAAAATTTCTAAAAATCTTTCCAAAAATTTAGAAATTCTTTTTCCTGAACAAATAGGAAAAGCTGCAGCATCCTCCTTTGATTTAGAGCAGATCAAAGCCAAATTTACCTATTCTATGCCTCTCAAAAGTAATAAAGAAGGTTATTTACAGTATGTGGATCCTGAAAAAATAATGGATTATGTATCCAGCAAAGATCTTTTCATTGAACTTTATTTTCGGCCTGGGGACTATTTGTTTTTAGACAGAGAAATTGGCAAGGTTTACGCGCATAAAGACCTGTCTGAAGAAGAACTGGAGCCTCTAAAAAACAATTTTCTCACTGGCAGAACACGTACTTCCCAGCAAGATGCTGAACATGCCATCCACCAGATGGTGGAAATCGCTGCCCGAGCCTTGTCTCCCGGTATCAATGACCCCTATACTGCCATTGCCTGTATTGACAACCTTAGCAATACCATGGCTTATCTGACCACTGTACAGTTTCCTTCACCCTATAGAATAGGCGACCAGGACAGATTGAGGATCTATGCCAACGCCCTTACTTTTGAAGGCATGATGGGGGCTGCGTTCAATGCTATCCGTCAATATGCGAAGGCAAATCCTCCAGTAATTATTCACCTAATGGAGGCCATGATTACCCTGTCGGATTTTGCAGTAGAACAGCAACACAAGGAGGTGATAAAAAAGCATGCAAAAATGATCCTTAACCTGGCAGAACTTTCCATTGATGAAAAAAATGACCTTGAGGACCTACAGAAGCGATTTGATGCGATACAGCAATAGCTTTAAAAGTGCATGTTTTTTTCTACTAACTTATTAATACAACACCCTAATTCATAGTTTGTTAGGTATTCAAGTTCAGGTAAAGAGGTCTAAATCAGCAAATAGGCAAGAATTTTTTCTAATTTTGTAATGCTATGAAGAAATTTGCTTTTGTTATTTTTCTAAACTTGGTGGTTTTAGTCACTTTTGCGCAGCAATATGATATTGGTATTCATACTGGTCTGTTTTCGTCAACTGGTATTGGGATATACAATAATAGTACCCCTGGCCCTTACTATGGAATAAAGTTTGACTACCACCTTAATTATAAATTCTCCTTATCATCCAATTACACATTCGGAAGTTTTGAGCATACACCGTATAATCAAACGATGAAAATCCGAGAAAACGTGGATCTCTTTTACTTGACTTTTCAAAAAAGGTATTACCTAAAAAGGGATTGGCTACTGGCAGTGGGAACAGGTATTGGCTACTATTTAGAACATAGCAATGAAATTGACCCCGTCACACAAATCACTGAATACAGTAGAGATTTTATTATGCCGGTGGAGTTAAATATTAATAAAAACATTGGAGGAAATCTTTTTGCCGGTGTCAAGACAGGTTTCTTTTTTACTCCTTTTTATAGCATTGGATCATTTCATTTAGGTCCGGAAATTCGGTACCGTTTTTAATCAGCGTTTATGCGTAAGTTTTTTATCATCATAGGAATTATAATTTGTAAAATAGGTTTGGTATCTGGGCAAAACCTGGAAATTCATTCTAGTCTAGGATCCTTCAGCATCCCCAATGGAAAACGTGTTGAAGCTCCGACCTCCGGTTCAAATGTGAACCTAGGCTTCTATTATCAATTAAACAAACACTGGTCCATCGGTATAGATCTAAATCGATCCTCAAACAATTATTATCGTGAATCTATGGCAGGTTTTCAGCTACCCCTTGAAGGAACAATAATTTCAGATCATTTTTCATTTTTGATTAACAAAAAAATTACACTTCCTCATTCAATTATATTGGAAGGAGGAATAGGGCTAGGAATCTTCGTGGATATGGAAAATTACTTTATGCCTGTTTATTATGATGAGGATGAGCAGGATTATAGGGGTGTATACAATGTAGATGAATACTCTAAAGGCATAACTTTCCCAGCACAATTCAGTGTAAGAAAAGAATTTTCTAATAAAGTCAGTATAGGTATTGAAGCCGGAGCGTTTTATGACCAATTTTTAAATAATAGAGGCCTATATTTTGGCCCCAGAGTCAGTTATTATCTTTAAGTCAAAATCTGCAGCAATAAATTTATCATTAGGTTTAATTCCATTCCATTTAAACCCGGATTTGAAAAAATGGAAAAATGCAATGCAATGAAGAGATTTTGTCAGCATTGTTGCAGAAAAAAGAGCAACAATGCCGCCAAAATCGTAATATGCTCATTATTTTCTACCAGGGGCTCACACCCCTGGCTACAAATATGCCACCCTTATAGGGTTTTTAGATTCATAGAAATTCACGTCCAATAGTAACATTGTAAATATATAAAACGCTTGAAAGATTCAGTTAAAATTACGTAAAAAGATCATTGACAACATTCCCTGCCACATCGGTAAGGCGATACCTTCTGCCTTGGTGTTTGAAGATGAGTTTTTCGTGATCCACCCCAAATAGGTGCATTAAACTAGCATGAAAATCATGCACATGCACCGGATCCTGGGTCACATTGTATCCAAAATCATCCGTGGCCCCATAGGTGAAACCTGGCTTTACTCCGGCTCCTGCCATCCACATGGTAAAGCAACGGGGATGATGGTCTCTTCCATAATTATCAGCCGTCAATGTTCCCTGACTGTAAACGGTTCTTCCAAACTCTCCCCCCCATACCACTAAGGTATCTTCTAGCAATCCTCTTTGCTTAAGGTCCTTAATGAGGGCAGCAGTGGCTTGATCTGTTTTGGCACATTGGTTTTTTATGCCATTAGGCAAGTTTCCATGTTGGTCCCAACCTTGATGGTAAAGCTGAACAAACTTCACATCTTTCTCTATTAGCTTCCTGGCCAAAAGGCAATTGGCAGCATAAGTTCCAGGGTCACGGCTTTCTTCACCATACAAATCAAATACCCAATCCGGTTCATCCGACATGTCTGAAACTTCAGGAACAGACGTTTGCATACGGAAGGCCATTTCATATTGGGCAATTCTCGCATTGATCTCGGGATCCCCATAGGTGTCATACTGGATGCCGTTCAAGTCCTTGAGGTAATCGAGCATTTCCTTTCGATCATGTCCGTCATAGTTCTCTGGGTTACTCAAGAAAAGCACCGGATCTTTTCCTGACCTGAATTGTACCCCCTGATGTTGGGATGGCAAAAAGCCATTGCCCCAAAGTCTGGCATACAAGGGTTGATCCCTCACCGCATTTTTGGACACCAAAACCACAAAGCCAGGCAAATTTTGATTTTCTGAACCTAGTCCATAGGAAAGCCAAGCCCCCATAGAGGGTCTACCTGGCAGCTGGTGGCCAGTTTGCATAAAGGTTATGGCAGGATCATGATTTATCTGTTCCGTGATCATGGATTTGATGAAGCAAAGTTCATCCACCACCTCCGCCGTATGGGGCATTAGCTCACTCACCCAGGTGCGGCTTTTTCCATATTGCTGAAATTTAAAATTCGACTGTGCAACGGGAAAAATACTTTGATTGGCACTCATTCCCGTAAGTCGCTGTCCTCCCCTGATGGATTCAGGAAGGTCTTTTCCATGCATATCGCTTAAGCCTGGCTTGTAGTCAAAAAGGTCAAGCTGGGACGGCCCTCCACTTTGAAAAAGATAAATAATCCGTTTCGCTTTAGGCGCGTGGTGAGGAAGTCCGGGTAGAGCTGTTCCAAGACTGGTATTCATGTCTTTCGCCATCAGCCCATCATCCGAAAATAAGGAAGCTAGCGCCAGGCCACCCATTCCCATGGCTGTTTTGGTAAGAAAATGCCTTCGATCAATTTTCTTCTCCAGCTCATTAAGGTCTGGATTTCCTTTGAAAAGGTGATTTTTATGGTGATTGCACATAGTGAATTATCTTTTGGTAATGGTAGCATCAGCATTCAGAATAGCACTTGCTACAACTGTATTGGCAGCCCACTGGTACCTGTCCGGCTTTTCTTTGATGGGATAGGCTCCCTTATTCAGCCATCCATCCATTTTTTCTGGTGCCTCTTTAAACTTTTTGAGCTCTACTTCCCTTAATTTTATCAGCAGTGCCAATTCATTTTCTTTTGGAAACCTACCGGTAAGCTTTCTAAATACATCTTGAATGGCTTTGCTTGTATCTTGTTGGGTGGCAATCTGCATGCCCATGACCTTTGCAATTTCTACATAAATAGGGTCATTCATCAATACCAAGGCTTGTAGTGGCGTATTGGTTTCCTGCCTTTTAATTGTCACCTCGGATCTTTCCGGAGCATCAAAAATATGTAAGGTAGGGTTGGGAACAGATCTTTTCCATAAAGTATAAAGACTTCTTCTGAAAAGATTCTCCCCTGTATCTTCTACATATTGGCCGCCATTTACCGACCACAATCCATCTGGCTGATAAGGTTTTACACTCGGACCTCCCAAAGCTTTCCCGAGCATATTACTAGCATATAGGGCGTTGTCACGAATCATTTCTCCAGGCATCCTACCTGATGGCCCTCTAGCCAACCATATATTATCCCCATCTTTCTCTTTCAATTCCTTCCCGGTAAGGGAAGATTGCCTGTAAGTAGCAGACATAAGGATCATTTTCTGCATCTTTTTAACATCCCAGCCGGTTTCTCTGAAAGTAACTGCTAACCAATCCAGCAATTCTGGGTGACTTGGCATTTCCCCTTGGTTACCAAAATCTGAAGAAGTGGCTACCAATCCCCTTCCAAAAAACTGTTGCCAAAGACGGTTCACGGCTACCCGCGCGGTTAGCGGGTGCTTCTCATTCACCAGCCAACGAGCTAGACCCAATCGGTTTTTTGGATAATCCTCCGGCATAGGAAGAATGGAGGCAGGGGTATTGGTCTCCACCTCCTCGCCGTGCGCTGCATATTCACCACGCTCAAGTATGTAAGTCGTTCTTTTTGGCTCCATGTCATCCATCACCATTACTTCTTGTACCGGCTCCACGGCTGCAGAATGTTCCGTGCGAGCGGCTTCTAATTTTTTCAACTGGTTTTGGTATTTTGAAGAAAGGTTGTTCCAATAAAAAATTGCAAAGGTCTTTCTTTCCTCAATACTTAAATCTTTGGCGCTCTTTTTCACCTTTTTAGCAAATAGCGATGGTTGAATCCATTCCAAAATTTCTAAAGGTGTCAACTCCTTATTAAAAATAGTAAGTTCATCAACAGCGGCACCCTTCAGTCCTCTTCCTCGCCAGACAGCACCCACCTGAATACCAGGCTGATTGCCTCTGTCAAACAGTATGTCTTTGTATAAATTGTCTCTGGACATTTCACTGGCCATTAATTCTCCATTGGCATAAGTCTTTATTCCTTTGGCTTTAGAGGAGCCATCATAGGTCATCAACAAATGAACCCACTCGTCTCTTGGAATGCCTTCCAAGGTATAGTTGCTTATAACATTGTAAGGGGCCGTATGGGCAAGAATCATTTCCAGTCTATTGTCTTTCAAATACAGGTGATAACCTCTTCTATTGTACAATACAGCACCATCCCCGGTATGGAAGATAACGCCATTTTCAAGGTTTTCAGGGATTTTTACCCATATCCCTACACTAAAAGACTGGTCTTTGGAAAAACTACCTACCCCTCCCATTTTCAGCCAGCCATCACCGTTTAGTGAGGCTGCTTTTCCTCGATAGCCTTCCACTAATTCGGGCTGCTTGCTGGCTTCACCGGTACTTTCCATAACTCCCTTAACAGCAGGTTTTATCCTATCCTGCAAGGGAACCTTATCGAAATCAAAATGCGCAATTAGTGATTTGCTGGGTTTGTAGAATCGGGTGTTTTTGTAGGATTCACTATTTATCCAGGCATCAAAATCAGCTTTTTCGGTAATTTTGATGTTATCCAAAGCCACTTCTGCCGCGGTTATCTCATTCTTTAACAGCTTAAGCAACTCATCTTTTTTATCATCCGTCCACAACATGGTCGGTACAGGCATGGCATTGTCCCAGGAAATTTGTCCTGCCTCGTCTACCTGGTTGAAAAAGCTGCTCAATTGAAAGTATTCCTTTTGGCTTACAGGATCGAATTTGTGGTCATGACACCTGGCACATTCCAGGCTTAGGGCCATAAAAGCCTTGCCAAGCGTATTCGTCCTGTCCGCTACATATTCCACCCTAAACTCTTCCTGAACGATACCGCCCTCCATATTTTGAGGGTGAATGCGGTTAAAAGCGGTGGCCAGTTTTTGTTTTTTGGTCGGATTGGGCAGTTGGTCTCCTGCCAATTGTTCTATGATGAACTGGTCATAAGGCATGTTTTGATTGTAGGCTTCTATCACCCAATCCCTCCAGGGAGACATGTCCCTGAACCTGTCTACGGTATAGCCATGGGTATCTGCAAACCTGGACAAGTCCATCCAAAACATCGCCATCTGTTCCCCATAATGCGGTGAGCTGAGCAAACGGTCAACTTGCTTTTCATAGGCATTTTCCGAATCATCTGCTAAAAAGGCATCCAAATCCTCTAAATTGGGTGGCAGTCCGGTTACATCTAAGCTTAACCTACGCAAGAGTAATTCCTTTGAGGATGATGGACTGGGTTCGAATCCATGCTCTACGAGTTTCTGACCTATAAACAGGTCTATGGGTTGATTCGACCAATCCTTGATCTTCGGTTCAGGAAGCGCTGGCATTTTTGGGGGGATAAAGGCCCAGTGAGGTTGGTAATTGGCACCTGATTCGATCCACTTTATAAGTATTGCTTTTTGCCTGTTGGTTAAAGTGAGGTGGGATTCGGGGGTGGGCATCTGGAAATCTGGATCTTCGGAAATGATCCGATGAAAGACCTCACTTTGGTTTAATTTTCCAGGACTAATTGGTATTTTCCCGCTTTCCTTGGTAGTAGCATAGGCTGCTTCAGGAAGGTCCAGCCTCATACCTGCTTCCCTGGCAGCTTCATCAGGGCCATGGCAGGAGAAGCAATTGTCCGAAAGGATAGGTTTCACATGAATATTAAAGTCCACCTGCCTTGGTAGTTCTTCCATAGCCTGGGCTATTGGATCAGGTAAATTGGGTTTACAGGACAATCCCATGAATACCAGAAATATATAAATCAATCTGTGATGCATTGTCTTCCTTAGGTTAATTTATTGTCAAAATAAATTTAGTCGAAATTTAGTCGATTTCCCATATTTTTTGAAGATATCATAGAATGAGTCAATTAAAAACTAGGCCAAATTCATTAAACATATTAGTTATCCTACTCATCTGATTTAAAAGTTCCTCCTACTTGACCAGCTAGATGACGGGGGATGACGGAAAGCGGTTGGCAGATAAACGACAGGATGGATTATTCTGCTTGTAGGATTGGAACAAATGATTTCTATTAACTATCACTTTGTATAAAGGTTGAATTTACCAAATTGATTATCTGCCTTTCCCAATTTTTCCAATTCTGAACTTTGTACATAACGTGAATCGCATTTAATTCGGATGCCGCCAATTTTTTAAAAAAAATGCTGAGGTTAAAGGGATCGAAGAACTCAAAATCAAGGTAAACGTAGGTCATACGTCCTTAACCATAGGAGTCAAACTATAACCAAATTTCACCCTTTTGAATACCATAAATCGAACAAAAAAATGCTTTAAATGAACTGATATATAAAAATCCGTTTGAAATAAAAGGTTACTTATATTAAAATATATATAATAATATCAAAGCATATATAATAAAAGTATTCCATTATTATATGTTATTTTTTCAAAATTAAAATTATATTGGGAAGGATTGGTTTACCAATAAACCAAATGATACCTGTTGACTACTGCATCAATCAATAGATACAAACAGGAAGTGTGCATTTGGAGAGGCTCCTCTTCAAGCGGTGGGGTTCTGAATTTACAGGACCCTTTCTAAAAGAACAAAACTTAATATATAATAAACCCAAAAACCCATAGTATGAAAAAAGCACTTTTCCAATCGCTTTTCAGGATCATCAATTTTTCCTTTTTAGCCATTCTAGGACAACTTTTGATGGTTGGCAGTTCGTTTGCAAATGGAGAACTCATAGATGTCTCAGGTACAGTTACCTCATCTAACGGAGAGCAAATTCCCGGTGTCAGCATATTAGTAAAGGGCACAGTTACAGGTACAGTCACTGACCTTGATGGTACCTATTCTCTTAATGTGCCGAATGAAGATGATGTTCTGGTTTTTTCCTCCATTGGATATCTTACTCAAGAAGTGCCCTTGAATGGTAGGGCTGTAATTGACATTATCTTGGATGAAGATGTCCAAGGCCTGGATGAAGTAGTGGTAGTAGGATATGGAACCCAGAAAAAAGTCAATGTAATTGGTTCTGTGACAACCATAGGCAGTGAAGAATTGAGTGCTGCTCCAGTCTCCACTATTTCAAATGCTTTAGCAGGTCGTCTACCGGGAGCTATTGTTCAACAAACTAGTGGTGAACCGGGCAATGACCAAGCATCTATTTTGGTGAGAGGAAGTTCCACCTTGGGCAATAACAATCCTTTAATCGTTATTGACGGAATACCAGGACGGGACTTGAATTCAGTTCCAGCCAACAATATTGAAAGTATCACCGTACTTAAAGATGCATCAGCTGCAATTTATGGCTCTAGGGCTGCAAACGGTGTTATCCTTGTTACTACCAAAGGTGGGTTAAAGAATACTCCCGCCACCTTCAGGTATGAATTTTACGAAGGATTTCTATCACCTACCATGGTTCCTGAAATGGCAGACGCCCCCACCTATGCACAGATGATCCGAGAAATGCAATCTTACAGGGGTGTGGACGAAGCAAACATGTCTTTTTCCTTAGAAGATATTGAAAAATACAAAGCAGGAAATTTACCTTGGACGCATCCCAATACGGATTGGTTTGATGCTGGACTTGCTGATTACAGCAGAAACCGCAGCCATAATTTCTCTGTTAGTGGCGGAGGTGAATCTGTCAATTATTATGCGGCTTTAGGTACCCAATATGATGGCGGAATTTATTCCAATTCTGCCAGTTCATTTAATCGGTATAATCTAACGACAAATGTAGACGTAAAAGTCAACGAATATTTAGATGTAGGTATTAATATTATAGCTTCTCAAGAAAAAAGGATGTTCCCTACCAGAGGTGCAGGAACAGTATTTGCGCATTTGATTAGAGGTTATCCTACAGAAACAGCAACTTGGCCCAACGGCTTACCAGGGCCTGATGTAGAACGCGGAGACCAACCCCTTGTTATCTCATCATTTGAACCAGGATACGATGATGACAGGCGATACCGAAGCAATAACACGCTTTCTGCTAATTTAAAAATTCCCGGAGTCGAAGGTTTGACACTTTCCAGTTATTATGCTTATGATATTTACTTCAAGCAAAGAAAATTGTTCGAAAGACCTTTTAACCTTTATCACTTGGACGTAGGAGGGTATTTGGCGGCAGGTAATACCGGTAGTGAAGATGGGTCGGCATTTCTCACCGGAATCCCCAGTGGTCAGGCACCAGAGCCAAGACTTAGAGATTTCTTTGACAATACCATTACAAATACTTTTAACTTAAAGTTGAACTATGACAAAACCCTTAATGGGATCCACAATATCAGCACTTTTATTTCCTACGAAAATTCTGAATATACAGGTCAGGGAATTGAAGCATTCAGAAGATATTTTGTTTCAGATAAGCTACCCTACCTGTTCGCTGGAGGAAATGCTGAAAAAGATAACGGTGGATGGATTGATATAGATGCTCGGGTAAATTATTTTGGTAGGTTTAGTTATAATTTTAAGGAAACTTACTTATTCCAGTTTAGTTTCCGTAGGGACGGTTCCCTTAGGTTCTCAGAAGAAAGCGGCCGTTGGGGAAATTTCCCGGGGGTGCTTGCTGGTTGGAATGCTTCCAATGAAGATTTTTGGAAAGAAAATATTGGCTTTATTGATTTTTTCAAAATCAAAGCATCTTGGGGTAAAATGGGGAACGATCTGGTAAATCCATTCCAATACCTTACAAGTTATGAGTTTGACCAAGGCACCGTATTTGGATCAGGTAGGAATTATAACACTGGTCTAAACCTAACCGGAACACCAAACCCTTTTATTACTTGGGAAGTGGCCAATGTATACAATGCAGGCTTTGAGTCAAATTTCTTAGACGGAAGGTTGAGTTTAGATACCGAATTTTTTTATGAAAGAAGAAACAATATTCTTGTTCAAAGGAGTGCTTCAGTTCCCAACTACACCGGCATCTCCTTACCGGATGAAAATTTTGGCATTGTTGACAACAAGGGGTTTGAAGTTATTCTAGGATACAACGACCAAAAACCAAAGTTCTCTTATGGAATAAATGGGAACCTTGCTTTTGCCCGTAACAGTGTAATTGAATTTGACGAACCGGAACGAAATGTTCCTTGGCAGGTTCAGACCGGTTATCCTCAGGGTTCTGCTTTGCTTTATCGATCAATAGGTGTTTTCAGGGATGAAGAGCATGTAAATTCCCTGCCCCATGTTCCTGGTGCACGCCCTGGTGACATTATCATCGAAGACTATGATGACAATGGCATCATTAATAACGACGACAGAACCTTGTATGACAGGACAACCAATCCACAAATCACCTATGGTCTTTCTTTTAATGTTAAGTATGAAAATTGGGAATTAAGAGGACTGGTGCAGGGTGCAGGAAGAGCAATGAGATTAATGTACACAGAGTTGCAAGGTAGTTCAGGCAATTATTTTCAATATGATGCTGAAGGCAGGTGGACTCCCGATAATATTAATGCAGATAAGCCCAGAGCATTTGAAAGAGAAGAGGAATATTGGCGGTTAAATTTTAGGACAGACTATTCCTATCACAATACTTCTTATGCTCGCCTAAAGAACCTCCAGCTTTCCTACACTATTCCCTCTCATCTTTTAGAGGCAGTTCAAGTTTCCACTGCGAGAGTGTTTGTTTCAGGTCAAAACTTATTCCTGATTCATGCCGGAACTGATATTATGGATCCTGAACTGGGAAATCTAAATAACTATCCAATCATGAGAGTCCTTTCGTTTGGTACAAGTGTTTCTTTCTAATTAGATTTAAAAATCGCCATGAAAAAATATATAAACATTAACATTTTATCAGTTTTTCTACTTTTGATGTCTTCCTGCGTAGAAGAAGTTTTGGATAAAGCCCCTTTAGACAGATATGCTGAGGAGCTGGTTTGGTCGGACATCAACCTTGCCAATAGCTATCTTAATACTGCCTATCGTAATATGTCAAGTGGGTTCAACTCCAATTTAAACCTCGCCGGGGTGTCTGACCATACCTTTTTTATTCATATTTATGGAACAGATGTTTATGTGCAGGGGAATATAACTCCTTCCAATATGGGACCATTCAATCATACTCGGTTCAGGTTTCTTAATTGGCAGCTATTCGATAATATTCAAATCATCAATACCTTCCTTGAAAACATAGATAAGGTAGTAGAAAACACAACAGAAACTGAACGAGAAGCAGTAAAAATAAAAGCTGAAATTTTGAAAGGAGAAGCCATATTCCTCAGAGCCTTTGCCTATGCCCAGATGGTTCGAACCTTTGGAGGCCTTCCTATATTAACAGCGCCTTTCGGAATAGGAGATGATTATCTAGGAACACCAAGGGGGTCTTTTGAAGAAACAATTGATTTCATAGTGCAGGATTGTGACAATGCTGCAAACCTTCTTTTACCAAAAGATGAAATGGAAATGGGTAGGGCAACCAAAGGAGCCGCATTGGCACTCAAGTCCCGTATTTTGTTATTTGCAGCCAGTGACCTTACCGCTGATGGTACCGCTGAAAATAAATATGTGGGTTATGAAAACCCCGATAGAACCGCACTTTGGTTAGCAGCAAAAAATGCATCGAAGGCAGTTATTGATATGAACACCTATTCTCTTGCAGATTTTGGAGCTCCAGATAAAGAGGCAGTGGCTAACAATTATTATGATTTTTTCAGACAAAAGGATCTTTCCAACAATGAGGTGATTTGGGGTAAAATGTTTGTAGCTGATGTTGGGGAACGACATAGAACTAACTTGTGGCAGGGACCCAACGGATTATCAAACTATGGAAGCAATAACCCTACTCAGGATTTAGTAGATACCTACCAAATGGAAGATGGTTCTAGCTTTTCGGATCATTTCACGCTAGATGAAAATAGTTATTATCAGAATATTTCTGATAAGTACCAAAATGAAAACCCCTACTATCATCGTGAACCGAGGTTTTATGGTTCCATATTATATGATAGTGCACATTGGCAACCACGATTTTCAGACCTGCAAGAAAGAGATCCTTTAGGTATATATGACCGACGCACCCGTATAACCACACAAGGAGGCAATGAGGTAAGCAGCCTGGTTGGCATTGATACCCGTCAAGGACCTGTACATTCATGGAATGCCGGCTACACCGGTTATTTGATGAAAAAGATGATGGACCATGAAGTTATTGGCAAGGACCAATACAATGAGAATGTATGGATATGGCTGAGATACGCTGAGATAATTTTGGACTATGCTGAAGCCAGCTTAGAGCTAGGAGACATTCAAGAGGCAGCAACCTATATCAATATGATCAGAAACCGGGCCGGCATGCCTGATTTCACTGGAGACATTGAGGAAGCACTTCGGTATGAAAGAGAAATTGAATTTACTTTTGAAAATATCCGTTGGTTTGACATCAGGAGGTGGAAGGTTCTTGAGGAAAAATTAGACGATGCCAAAGGTATTGAGATTGTCGAAACCCG
Source organism: uncultured Cyclobacterium sp. (assembly GCF_963977555.1). Classification (GTDB taxonomy): domain Bacteria; phylum Bacteroidota; class Bacteroidia; order Cytophagales; family Cyclobacteriaceae; genus Cyclobacterium. Next base: position 44,355 of record NZ_CAXBPD010000023.1, read on the forward strand.
TAACTTGGATGAAGGGACAGTTAACACCATCTGGAGACGATTAACGGTTCAGGATCGTACAGTAAACCAAAAAATGTATTGGATACCTATTCCAAATGATGAAATGAACAAAGCCCCTCATTTGGTACAAAATCCCGGCTATTAATGTTCGCGAAAAGGAATGGTAAAAACTAGAAAGATAATAATGCAAGATGGTAATAGGTAACTAATGTCATCCAGCATAAATTGTGGTGACCTTTTATAATCTTTGCGATTAAATTGTGCTAAATGATTAAGCAAAGGGTTATAGCTGATGGTTCCTGCTCTTGAGGGCTGAACTTCGTCAATAACCTTCCTCAGATTAAAACTAGAAGGAAAACTCAGTATAATAGGAGGGTATTTATCTATATAAAAACCATTACAGCAGACCCTCTCAAGCACCTATAAGCCCTTTAAGTATAAAAAAAAGCCTGTTCAAATGAACAGGCTTTTTTAATTTTGATGTGATCCCGCTGGGGTTCGAACCCAGGACCCTAACATTAAAAGTGTTATGCTCTACCAGCTGAGCTACAGAATCAAAATTCCAATTTTTAGACCTCTTTTTTCAAGGCTTAATAACAAAAGAAAACTTGGTTTTTCGCCTTACTTTCCCGTAATTGGAATGCAAACTTAAAGGACTAAATTGAAAATGCCAAATCTTAGACGGATCTTTCTTGTTTTTTTATCAGGTTTTTCTCTGCTGTTTTCACATCAGGCTGATAGTCAGGTCAGCGGAAATAGCAGTTTGTCAACCGCAGATAGCATCTTTTCAGAGAAAAAGTACAAAGAGGCTTTGCAACTTTATGAAACTATTCTTTACGAAGAAGAAGCCTACTCTCCAGCGATGCTGTTAAAAATGGGTTTTATTTCTGAAGGCTTAGGAGATTATGGTAAAGCATCCCTTTATTTATCTAAATATTATGATTATAACCCCAACCCTGAGGTCATTGATAAAATCAAATCACTGACTGGGCAAGCTTCACTTGAAGGTTATCAGGTTTCGGACCAGGATAGGTTTCTTCGATTGCTCTTGGATTACAAAACCATAATTACAGGCAGTGCCGCTTTGCTAATGGTAGTATTCTTGATAATGGTATTTGTATTTCCGAAAAAACGCACTGTTTTCTACTATCCTGCACTACTGTTATTGGTGGTGACCTTTGCCAGCAACAATTTCCTGAATAAGCCTGATACAGGTATTATTACCGGAGGTCCAGTACTTATTATGGATAGCCCCTCTGCAGCGGGGAATCTAGTAAGAAGGGTTGAGGCTGGCCATAGGGTGACCATTTCTTCCAGCAAAGACATGTGGTATCAGGTAAAGTGGGGCAACAAAGATGCCTACATCCGCAAATCAGATATCTCTAAAATTTAGGCATTAGGCTTCAAATTATACGTAGATCAGCAATCTGGAAGTATATACATTTCGGGTAAGGTTGTTGTGCTATATACGGTAATTTGAAAATGAACTAGCAAAATCATGGATTTGAAATAAGCATCGAAATTTCTGTCCAAACCAGTCTCTGCTCTTGCTGCGTTTCCTTCAGGGGAAAGCCTGTAATATCAAGAAAACCGCGCTATTTGGAAATTGAGTCTTGGTAAGGCTAGGGTCAAAAAAGCCTGTTGAATGTGCCAGATAAACTACTTGTGAAGGAAATTGGGCAACCTCTTAAGGGGTAAACAAAATGGAGTCAAGCAACGAAACTCAATAAAATGGCACCTATCCCTCTAGAGACTGCTGAATCAACTATTAAGTTTATTTCATCGCATCTGAAGTATTATTTTCACCTTCCGGATCTTCGTCCAACACTGGGTCTACCATACTAAGTATTTCTCCCGGAGACATATAAAGGGCTTCAAGTTTTTGTTTGTAAGCCAAAGGAATTTGGTCATGGTTGAGCACAAAGTTTTTTGTCGCGATTATTTTTTCTCCAAGTCCATGGGCCACTGCAAAACTGTCTGCTGCAATTTCAGCTTTTGTAACAAAATCGTTGGACAAATAATATTTCACGCCAAAACCCAACAAGTCAAAAGCGCTCCTATTTAGGTAATCCTGAATGTGCCCAAGTTCATGTCCTATCCAACCTAATAGCACATCATCGGGCAACTCTTCAATAGGGATAGGATTGTCCTCCAGAAAGAGAAACCTTGAAATTTTTATTTTGTAGGAACGATTGTCTTTCTGGTGAAAAAATAAGGAACCCACTTTTGGCTGTGCCTGCATTACAGAACCAGTGATATTGTTCTTGAACTGAAAATCTATTTTGGTATCAACTAAATCTGGAAAATAGGAAAGCGCTTCTAAGGTTAAAGCCCTGATTTCCTTGGGAATGATTTTATTTGTAGCAAATTTCTCCAATTTATCGTTTGGCATAAAGTGAATTTGACTTTCAGTTACAGTCTCATTTTTGTTGAATCTCCCCTCAGAATTGCAGATCAGCAAAAGGTTTAGGGAAATAATAATATTGCTTATTAAATATATCATGTTTCACACCTAGTTTATCTATGTATAGTACACAATACTGAATAGAAATCAAAGGAAAACCATAAAAAAATCCCGTCAATTTTGACGGGATTTGCTATTGTGTTAATCCTGATCCTTAAATGGCCCAGGCTCTATCCCCTTTTTTATAATCAATACAGGGCTCGTATCTCCCTGGTGTTTCCACAAATTTTAATGCTTGAGTGGCACCTATCTCTGAAGTAAAGTAACCTAACAAAGTCAAGTCTTTAATCATCAATATGTATTTGTCATCCGTGTTCGCTTCGGTAGCAGGAACCATAGCTCTTTTATTGACCTGATTAAGGAAATTTGTTCTTTCCTCCACCGATGCATCCATAAAATCCTTGTTATTTTCTGCCTTAAAATCACTTTTTAGCCTATTGAGGCCGTTTACAAATGATTTTTGTTGTTCTTCAGTATAGGTAGCTTTTACCATCATTGCCATAAATGTGCCAATTTCTGCAGCTTTAGCTCCTGGTGTGTCGGTTGTAGGGATGATTGCTTCACCAATTTCATCCATATAAGCCAATTCACTTTCAGAAAAATCCAACCCTTCAATCTGCTTATCAGGAGCACATCCTGTTAAGATAACATTGGCGCCAACCATGGTACCACCCATCATCAGTACCACGTTTTTTAGTGCTTCTCTTCTATTTATAAAATTCATATCGCTTCAATTTGGGTTTACAGATTACCTTTTTTCAATTCTTCAACAGCAAAGCTTGCCGCTCTTGCGGTCATGGCCATATAAGTCAATGAAGGATTTTGTGCTGCTGCCGAAACCATCGCTGCTCCATCTGTTACAAAAACATTTTTCGCATCCCACACTTGATTATTGCCATTCAAAACAGAAGATTTAGGATCTCTTCCCATTCTTGCTGTACCCATTTCATGTATACCTTGTCCGAAGGTATAACCGGTATCGTAAGTGGTGACATTTTTTACGCCTGCGGCTTCAAGCATTTCTGCTGCATCGTTTTTCATGTCCACCCTCATTTTCATTTCATTGTCATGAATCTCAGCGTCCATTTCCAATACGGGTATCCCCCATTTATCGGTAACCGTTTTGCTGAGTTTAATTGAGTTGTTATGATAAGGAAGTATTTCGCCAAAAGCTGTCATTCCTATCGTCCACTCTCCAGGCTCTGTAAGTTCCGCTTTTAAAGGTGCTCCAAAATCCAATTCCGCAACCGTTCTGCTCCAACCCTGTCTGCTTGCACCTCCCTGAAAACCAAAACCTCTAATATAATCTCTCTTTTCGTCACCTAAGTTTCTATACCTTGGAACATAAAAACCACCTGGTCTTCTTCCAAAGTAATATTTGTCATCAAAACCTTCAACAACACCTCTTGCCCCAAGTCTAAAATGGTGATCCATGACATTGTGCCCTAGTTCTCCTGAACTACTGCCCAATCCTTCAGGCCACACATCGGTAGCTGACCGCATTAATATTGCGGAAGAATTAAAAGAAGAGGCACAAAGGAATACTATTTTTGAATCGAATGCGTAAGTTTCATTGGTTTCACCATCGATAATTTCTACTCCAGTTGCCCGCTTAGTATCTTTGTCATACAGCACTTTGGTAACAATTGACCAAGGCCTCAAAGTAAGGTTACCTGTGGCTACTGCTGCTGGCAATGTAGAGGCTTGAGTACTGAAATAACCTCCGTATGGACAACCAAGAGAACATTTATTCCTGTATTGGCAACCAGGCCTACCGGGAAGTGGCTGTGAAATATTCGCTATTCGGGCATGGGTCATTAACCTTGCCCCATTATAATGTTTTTTAACCCTATCAGCTACACTCTCTTCCACACAGTTCAATGGCATGGCAGGCATGAATTCCCCATCAGGGAGAATGTCTAGGCCATCCTTGTTGCCGGATATGCCTGCAAATTTCTCTACATAACTGTACCAAGGTGCCAGGTCTTTGTACCTTATAGGCCAGTCGACAGCTATTCCTTGCTTGTCATTGGCTTCAAAATCTGTGTCAGACCAGCGATAACTCTGTCTTCCCCAAAGAAGGGAACGACCACCTACCTGATACCCTCTAAACCAAGTAAAAGGCTTCTTTTCTACGTAGGGAGAATCGTCTTCATGTGCCCACCAATCTAGATTTAACTCGTTTAAAACATAATCCCTTCGGAGATTAGGGTGATTTTCCAACATCTCCACTGTCCGCCTTCCTCTATGAGGTATTTCCCAAGGTGCTTTGGTAGCGTTTTTATAATCTTTTACATGTTCTACGTTTGGTCCTCTTTCAAGAAGAAGTACTTTTAACCCCTTCTCTGTTAGTTCCTTTGCTGCCCATCCGCCACTGATCCCTGAACCAACGACAATAGCGTCATAACTTTGATTAGCCATATGCTTTAATGTTTATTTTAGGTATTGCAATACTATTGAATTTATTAAAGAAATGGTAAAATTTACCATTTTCCTGAATTCCACGCTCTCAATTTATAAATGCTCTAAATAGGAATCATATATACCTCCTATACTTCTTAACTATTCACCGATATTATTGTTCTTCAGCCTGTTTCTTTCTGTATTGGCTTTTATAAAATCATTGTCTTTGAAAAAGAAGACAAATATTACCGTCACCACCAAAGCAATGCCTGCTGGTATCAGCCAGATATTTTGCCATATATGATTTCCATCTGCCAACAAATAAAAGTCTGAAACTATACCTGCTATCCAAAAGCCTATAAGCATGCCTATGCCATAAGTCGCTAAGGTAATCAACCCTTGAGCAGAGCTTTTGTATTTCGGACCAGCTTTTGAGTCTGTATAAATTTGACCAGAAACAAAAAAGAAATCGTAACAAATGCCATGCAACGCAATCCCTATAATTAGCAAGTAGGTCCCCTCTCCAGCATCTCCAAAAGCAAAAAGCACATACCTTACAACCCATGCAAGCATGCCAACAACCAAGGTAGTCTTTAATCCAAATTTCTTAAAAAAGAAAGGCATCAACAAAAGAAACAAAGCTTCCGAAACCTGTCCAATGGTCATTTTACCTGTAGGGTTTGTTAATCCCACCTCAGAGAGGAATGGGTTTGCGTTTTGAAAATAAAAGGCAAGCGGAATACATATTAATATAGATGACAGGAAGAAAATAGCAAAATCCTTGTCTTTCAACAACTTAAGCGCGTCTAAACCAAGCATTTCTGATATGGATTGTTTGTCACCTTTCACTGTAGCAACTGGAGGAGTCTTAGGAAGTGTGAAGGCAAACAATCCCAAAACTACTGACGAAATAGACGACATTAAAAAGGTATTTCGAAGCATGCCCTCTCCTATTGCTGCAGAACTATCCCATACAAAGAAGTAACTAATCATCAAACCGGAAGCAATCCATCCTACTGTTCCCCATACCCTGATGGTGCTAAATTCTTTGGCTGGGTCTTTCATTTGGTTAAAAGAAACTGAATTAACCAGTGCCAGGGTGGGCATGTAAATAATCATATAGGCCAGTACATAAGGATAAAAAGAAACGAAGCTATCAGAAGAAAACATCATGTACATCAATCCCGCGCCCAATAGGTGCAGTACTCCTAAAATTTTCTCTGCATTGAAAAACCTATCTGCTATTAAACCAATTACGAATGGTGCCACTATGGCACCTATAGACTGAGTAGAAAATGCTGCGGCCAATTGACCACCATTTGCCTGAAGGTTATTCCCTAAAAATGTTCCCATGGTAACATACCAAGAGCCCCAAACAAAAAATTCCAGAAACATCATTAGGGAAAGCTTAAACCTATTATTTAAAGTCATAGTTTTTGGTGTGTAAGTGTTTAGGATGATCAAATCTAGTCAAGGACTCTTAGCAAACAATCTATAAAAATATTTAAAATTTAAGCCAATTTAACGTAAATTTATCACTTCAGAAAGCGAGTATAGGATTTCGCAATTCCTGAAAACATTTTTAGCAATTTGCAAAAATTAATAGATTCAGCATCGAGGGTTGAAATATAAAAGAATATAGGGAATTAAAGAAACCAAAAAACCAAAGACCAGAAGAATGAGTAACAGAAAACTTAAAATGGGGATGATTGGAGGTGGACCAGGATCTTTCATAGGCGCTGTCCACAGAATTTCAGCTGCAATGGATGGAATCATTGAATTGGCAGCAGGAGCTTTTAGTAGTAGTCCGGAAAAATCCGCCGAAACAGGCAAAGAGCTTTTTCTTCCTTCTGAAAGGGTTTATGCCTCTTATGACGAAATGTTTGAAAAAGAACTACTGTTGCCTGAATCTGAAAGAATAGATTTTGTGGCAATAGTTACTCCCAACCATGTTCATTTCGATCCCACTAAAAAAGCATTGGAAAATGGATTTCACGTAGTGCTGGACAAACCAATGACTTTTAGCTATGAAGAAGCCAAAGACCTTAGCAAAATAATTGAACAAACAGGATTAATGTTTTGCCTTACCCATACCTATACTGGCTACCCCATGATAAAGGAAGCAAAACATTTGATCTCCTCAGGTGTTTTAGGTAAAGTAAGAAAAGTATATGTAGAATATCCGCAGGGTTGGTTGTGGAACAAACTTGAAAATACCGATTATAAGCAGGCCATCTGGAGAACAGATCCTACGAAAAGCGGTATTGCTAACTGTATGGGAGACATCGGCACCCATGCTTTTAACCTTGCTGAATACGTAAGCGGGTTAAAATTGACAAAATTATGTGCAGACCTTAACAGTGTTGTTGAAGGCCGCAGCCTCGATGATGATGGAGCTGTCTTGTTAAAATTTGAAGGAGGAGCATCAGGAGTATTGATGGCCACACAGATTGCGACGGGTGCAGAAAATAACATTAAAATCAGGGTTTATGGGGAAAAAGCAGGATTGGAATGGCAGCAAGACAATGCCAACTCCCTTATCGTCCACCATCCTGAGGCACCTGATCAGATTTATCGAGCAGGTGGCAACATCCCTTACTTGTCTTCAGCAGCCATGGAAAACCTTCGAACACCGGGAGGACATCCAGAAGGCTACTTAGAAGCTTTTGCCAATTTGTACAGAAATTTCGCTAGATGCCTGTATGCGAGAAAGAATGGTGAGACGCCAAAAAAGGAATGGCAAGACTTTCCTGGTGCTGAAGATGGATTAAGAGGAATGGCTTTTGTGGAGCATGTAGTAAAAAGTAGCAATTCTAATGAAAAATGGACTAAATTTGAACTCTAAATAACCTTAACTTTATGAAAACCATTAAAGGCCCAGCCTTATTTTTGGCTCAGTTTGTAGATGATAAAGCACCTTTTAATAACTTAAAAGACATATGTACCTGGGCAGCAAGCATAGGATACAAAGCTGTTCAAATCCCTACCTGGGATGCCAGACTCATAGACCTGAAGAAAGCAGCCGAGGACATGGATTATGTCAACGAAATCAAAAATACAGTAAAAGAAGCAGGTGTTGAAATTTCTGATTTTTCCACACATTTGCAAGGACAACTGGTAGCTGTAAGTCCAGCTTACAATGAGCTTTTTGATGCTTTTGCTCCTGCAGAACTGGCGGGTGATTTAAAAGGGAAACAAAAATGGGCTACCAATCAACTAATGATGGCCGCCAAAGCGAGTAAAAACTTTGGCTTGACCACACATGGTACCTTTAGCGGTGCTTTGATGTGGCATACCGTTTACCCATGGCCTCAACGTCCTGCTGGTTTGGTAGATACAGGTTTTGAGGAGTTGGCAAAAAGATGGTTGCCTATTTTAGATGAATTTGACAAGTATGGTGTGGATGTTTGTTATGAACTTCACCCAGGAGAAGACTTGCATGATGGGGTTACTTTTGATTTATTTCTTGAAAAAGTTAACCACCACAAAAGGGCCAATATTCTATATGACCCAAGCCACTTTGTTTTACAGTGTTTAAATTATGTTGATTTTATCGACATTTACAAAGACCGAATTAAAATGTTCCATGTTAAGGATGCAGAGTTTAATCCAACAGGGAGACAAGGTGTTTATGGTGGCTATTCCAGCTGGATAGAACGGGCAGGAAGATTCCGTTCTCTGGGAGATGGCCAAGTTGATTTTAATGCGATATTTAGCAAACTTTCACAATACGATTTTGATGGATGGGCTGTTTTGGAATGGGAATGTGCCATTAAGCATCCTGAAAATGGAGCGATAGAAGGTGCTAAATTTATTAGTGAGAAAATAATACATGTTACCGAAAAGACTTTCGATGATTTTGCTTCCACAGGATTAGACGAAGGATTGAATAAAAAACTATTAGGAATTTAATTAATCTAACTATTACAAACCATGAAATTTAATTTGAATTTAAGTATGGCTATTGTCGCCAGCGCAATGGTAGCCGTTTCAGCCTGTGGTGGCTCCGGTAGTTCTGAATCTGCATCTAGCGAAAGTACAGCAGCTGCACCACCCCCTGCTCCTGTAGAAATGAGCCTGGAAGAAAAGTATAAAGATGATCCTATATTCATCAAAGGTTCAGAATTAATGGGACAGAATGATTGTCCTTCCTGCCACATGCTTGAAAGGAAAATCGTAGGACCTTCTTATGCAGATGTAGCTGCTAAATATGAATCAACAGAGGAAAATATTGAACTTTTGGCAGGGAAAGTTATCGCAGGTAGCGTAGGCACTTGGGGCGAAATACCTATGCCAGCTCACCCTACTCTTTCTGAAGAAGACGCTAAAAGTCTTGCTCAATTCGTACTATTGCTAAAGAAATAATTTGAAATGATAAGAACAACTTTGTCTATGGCAGCACTGTCACTTGCAGTAGTGGCCTGTGGCCCTGCAGCTAGTGAAAAAGGTACTGCGGAGGAAAATATAGAAGAAATCATCGTGACGGAAGAAGAATGGATAAGTTTATTTGATGGGGATGGCCTGACAGGTTGGACCAGTTTTGGTAAAGACCAACCAGGTGAAGCGTGGGAAGCTGCCGATGGTGTGCTCTACTTTAATTCTGGTAAAAAAGACGAAGGTGCTTCTGGAGGAGATTTGGTCACCAAAGAAACATTTGGCGATTTTCACTTAGAAATAGAGTGGAAAATCTCAGAAGGTGGAAACAGTGGCATCATGTTCTTTGTCCAGGACAACGGCGAATATGATAGACCTTACCATACAGGCCCTGAATATCAGGTGCTAGACAATGATGGCCATAAAGATGGAAAAATCATCACTCATAGAGCAGGTGACCTATATGACATGATCGAGTCTACTGAAGAAGCAGCAAAACCTGTTGGAGAATGGAACAAGACTGAAATTATTATCAATGATAGCAAATTACAGTTTTTTCTTAATGGAGTAAAAACAGTAGAAACAACGCTATGGGATGACCAGTGGAATGCCATGGTAGCTGAAAGTAAATTCGCTCAATGGGAAGGTTTCGCTAAATTTAAGGAGGGTAAAATCGTACTTCAGGACCACGGAGATGATGTATGGTTCAGAAATATCAAAATCAAGAGACTGTAAATCGTTACTTGAAAATGTAATTTCCAAATTCGTTAATTGAATTAGAAAGTTGCATGAGGTTGATTTAAACAATTGGGCAGAAAAAAGGGATTATTCCCTAACTTCTGCCCAAATCATCCTACCGATCGGTAATAGGGTGTTCTTTTTTACACTAACTTTTAGTAGTCGGTGTACCAGGTCTATATAAGCTGCTTGTCTAATTTTATCCCTTGTTATAGAGGAGCAAGGAATAGGATTGTCAAAAATTTTTATATACTCTTTTTTCCCTGGGTTTGTCATAGGTTAGCCAATAATTATCTCTATCCCCATTTGATTAAAATTTCTCCGAGATCACATCTCCTATTACCTGGCTTTCATATATAACACCCTTTTTGAGTGTACCTGTAACCCTCCCTCTTACATATTCCTAAACAGAATTCAGCAACTATTGCTTAAATATCGGAGCTGTGTGGCTTTTTCCCTTACTCATTTTTAGAAACAGTTTATTCTTTATTGAAAGACAAATAAACTTCATAATAATTCTGAACTTCGTGTGCTGCTGCAGAGCAAGCACCAATTTATCATCTTCTGAATTTCTGATAAGCATTGCGTCCTATTTGACATAGAAATTGCATATACTGAACTGAGGTTGGAATATTTCAGCAAAGCCCTGATTTTTAGGTCCACAGATTAAATTATGCTTAATTGAATTCGTATTCTTTAAGCAAAGTTTTGGCTTTTAGTTTTCATCAAATTCCTCTCACGATAGACATTCTTGCCTACAGTAAATAGTAATCTTACACCGCCAAGTCGATTGGCATGAATCGCACGCCCAAAGAATCTAGTTTAATTCAGCCGGCTTTTTTTCTGTCAAAACAATAATTATCTCAATTAAACTCGGATCAGGCAATAGGGTTTGTAGTTAATGGTGTAATCACAAGAAAATCAAGCTTTTTAGAAACAGAGTCATAGCATTATTGCTATGTTGAGGTCGAAAATAGCAACAAAGTGACTGATTTTGTCCGCCGCGGCGGATCATGGCGTAATAGAACACCTATTGCTCATTTCGGTTTAAACTGTTTAAAGAGCTGACTTTTTGGAGGTGATTAAAAACTAGATTATCAAATCCAAAAGCAGCTATTTATCTTTGCTTATAAAGTTGCCCATCACAGGTAGATGATCACTTATTATCCTCATTGTATCAGGGCCAAAGAAATTCTCAACTTTAATCCTGCCAGCTATCATTTCAGTAGCCATATTTTGATTTACCAACATATAATCAAGGCGTCTACTTGGCTTGTCTGCCGGATGGGAGTATAATAAAGAATCAACCGGATCTATAAATTGGTTTTTCAGTAGATTATTATTCTTAAGTATAGCCAATTCATCACTTGACGGGTAAGCATTTAAGTCTCCAGTCACGATCATATTTTTAGAAGGGAATATATTAAGAGTCTCGTTAAAATTGCTTACCAACAAGTTTAACTGGCCCTTTCTCATTGCTTCATCTCTCTCGCTTCTACCAGCTTTTAAATGCACACCAGTCAAAAGAAATGTATAGTCTTCCTTTGGAAAAACATCAATAGACCACATTCTTGTATTTATTTGGTTTTGTGTTTCTTCTAATCCATTTCCTCCCTTGTAATCCACTAAAGGCGTGGTAGCTGACCCATATCCTCGAATTACACCCATTGGAAACCTGCTCATGACTACAACATTCATATACCAGTTGTGACTTGGTACATCTGCAAAATAGAGATAGCCCATTTGCGGAAGAGAGTCGTTTGCTAGTTGCTTAAGGAATTTAGCACTTTCAAATTCTTGGAATACCACGATATCTGCATCCGCCATCTTTAGTGATTTTATTAGCAGGTTGAGACGCAGATCCATATTTTCTGGAGGATTATCTTCCCTTTCATTGTCGATATAGGGATCGTCGTGATTATCAATAAAATGTTCCACATTCCAAGAAAGGATAGAAAAAACGGAATCCTCATCGTAGCTATAATCAAATGGTTTTACGACCACTACATTTCGTGAAAGAGAGTCCGTGGAACCATAGGATTTAGTTTTTTCTTGCACTGAGCAAGAACTAAGGATAGTTGTACTAATTGCTATTAATGCTAATTTTTGCATGGTAATATTAATTTTTGAAAGGAACAGGATAATAAATCCTGTTCCTGATAATTTAATTTATTTAGACCACCAACTAATAGAAGTCATTGTGTCCCCTTCCTCAAGCCATTCATTAACGGCTTTCTCGTAATTACTTTGATTGATGGCTTTAATGAGTGGTGGATAAACCATTCGTTGCAGGATTTTATCAATAAGCATGGCAGAACCCACCTTTAATTCAGGGTAGCCTACACGTCTATAATTTATCCATCCATCATAACCTTGGTAGTAAAAGTTTACATATTCTTCTGAGTAAACTTGTTTTAAGGCAGTTTCGGTATCGGTAGATAACTGCATTTCTGTCTGTGCAAGGTGATCTTCAATTTCGCTTTCTTCCACTCCCCACCACTTGCAAGAGGATTGAACTCCAATTTCAAAGTGTTCTGCTGCATTGCCGGCTGTATATCCTTTAAGAATAGCTTCAGCAATATAAAATTCCACTTCTGCGTGGGAAATTAAAACAGAAGGAGCTCTAACTCCATTCATACCGGTATATGGAGCGGCTAATCCAGAAAAATCCCGAATGATATCAGGGCTTTCTCCTGAAGGAACTCCTAAGTAAATTGGATTTCCTTTTTCGTCCAAATTTACTGGCTCACCATCGGTATCTCTGCCTAAGGATGCCATATGGGGCCTACGAGGGTCTAAGGTCAGGTGGAGTTGATTTGCAAATGTCTCGCCCAATGATGTGGAACCACTTGTGCCAGTTGCTATCGTAGATTCCAATCCAAATCTCCCATCATAGATAATGGCACATGTTTCGTCTTGGGTCGAGATAAGTTCCCCTCCCTCGATAAGTCCTTTTATCAGGGGTATGACTGAGGGATCTACTTTTACCATTTTCATATAGGTGCGAAGCTTCAAACTATTGGCTAACTTTCTCCATTTTTCATTATCTCCATTGTAAAATGCATCTCCGCCTCTAATGAAATGTCCTCCAGAATTTGTCTCCAATAGTTCATAGGCTTCATCTAACTTTACCAGGTTTGCTCTATAAATTGATTCCTGAGAATCGAAAATTGGAGTGAAATTCAAATCATCTCCCTGAACAGCTTCAGTGTAAGGCACGGGGCCAAATACATCAGTAAGGTAAGTTGTAAGATAAGCCTCCAGGATCAATCCAGCAGCTAAATAATCGTCTAACTCTTCCATCTTTGCTCTGTTTTTCAGGTCTTGAATATCATAGAGCGTAAGGTAAATATTGTTGTAAACTGCTTCAGAATCTGACCCTTTGAAGTCATACCTATGTCGCTGATCAATTAATGAGGTGTTGGTCCAATACTGCCCTATATAGTTTCCTATGTCGCCATAAGATCTCGATCGAGTGCCTGCATCAAAGATAACCTGGGTAAGTAGCGAAGCCGCATTGATATCGGTAAGTCGTGTAGGATCTGTATTTATTTTTTCAAAATCATGACAGCTTGTTGAGAGCATTACCAGACTTAGCAGCACTACAAGTGATTTATAATTCTTTAGGTATTTTTTCATGTTTTCTTAGATTAAAAGGTCAATTTAAGATCTAGTCCGATCGTCCTTGTAGAGGGAGACCCCATGGCTTCAAGTCCAGGTGTAAGTGCTCCGTTATTGACTACAGATTGTTCTGGATCATAGGATGGAAATTGTGTCCAGATAAACAGATCATTTCCAAACACACCCACCTGGGCACCTTTCAGTCCCCATATAGCAGGTACAGAATAACCCAATCTGAAATTTCTCAATTTTAAGAAGGTTGTCTCATAAATGTTTCCTTCAATCTGATCACGTTCGTACATAGAATTGTAGAAGTAAGGGGCTGGTGCAGAGGCTGTATTTGTTACATATTCTCCTGTTTCTTCGTCAAGCATAACGCCATCACCGATCACCCCAAAACGTCCATCTGAATTCTGTATCCAACTCTGGGAGACCATATCGTATTCCGAACCACTGGGATAAGGGGCTCCACTTTCACGTCCGTAAATGGTTTTTTCAGACTTACCTGTATAGTTCAAAAGAAAGTGAGTGATGGAATAGGCATTGCCACCATGCTGGTAGTCAAACTGGAAGGAAAGGTTGAAATTTTTATAGCGTAAATTATTCACAATTCCAGCTCTCCATTCTGGGAAGACATTACCCAATAGATCTTCCTCGTTATCCCGCTGAGCCAGACCATCTTTGAAAATTATTTCTCCATTATGTTTGTCATAGCCTTGTCCATATATTTGCCCCATTTGGTCTCCTGGATCGGCTTTGACAAGTACTCTGGATCCCACATAGCTTCCTATAACATAAACATCAATTACACCAGGAACCAGCTCTTCTACTTTACCTTTGTTTGTGGACCAGTTGGTATTGATATCCCAACCAAAGTTTCTGCTTACAAAGGGTTTTGCATTAAGTTGAAATTCAAATCCCCGATTCGAAACAGAACCTGCATTCATCAAGGCTCCTGTATACCCGGAGGCCGCATCCACAGGCAAATTCAGGATTTGGTCTTTAGTAACAGATTTATAGTAAGTGGCATCCAAACTCACCCTGTGGTCAAAAAAATTGGCTACGACTCCATATTCCACCGTATTTGTCCGCTCCGGTTTTAGTTCCGGGTTAGGAAGAATAGAAGGATTTGAGTAGCCTCCATTGACACTCGAGGAAGATACATAATACCTATCTAGTCTATAAGGATCTGTATCTGAACCTACCTGAGCTGCAGCAGCACGAACTTTTAAAAATGAAAGTGGTCCATAGTTAATTTGGAACATTTCTGTTAAATCCACTGAGAGCGCTGCAGAGGGATAGAAGTAAGAATTATTATCTCTAGAAAGGGTAGAGGTCCAGTCATTTCTTCCTGTAATGTCAAGGTAAATCATGTCCCTGTATACAGTATTAATTACCCCATATCCTGAAAAGTGCTCCTTTTGTTTCCTGCTGTTACCAACCTGAGGACGTTCTTCTGAGTTTTGCAAGTTAAATACCCCCGGTATAATCAGAGATCCTGCTTCTGCACTCATGCCATTTCCGTCAAGATATCTATGGTTTGCGCCCAAGGACACATTAAAGTCAAAATCACCTTGTTCCATTTGTTGACTCAAAATAATGTCAGTGTTTAGTGACATATTTTTGATAGTCGTCTCCAAATAGTTGCCATACCTATTTCTAGGTTCCGACCATGCTCTCTCTCTGGCTCTTAACTCCGTATAGAAATCCAAGCCTGTTCTTGCAATAAGTTTCAGCTTTTTCGTGAAGTCATGTTCCAACTGCAGGTTTCCAAATATTCTATCTTTGTCCAAGGTATTGATAGAATTGTTTAACAGCCAGTATGGGTTTGCACTTAAAGCACCGATACTGTTCTGTTGAACATTTTCTTGCCCGTCCAACCAATGCTTCTGCCTATACCAATCCAGGTTTTCATTTGGACTCAACCAAAAAACCTGATAATGAGCATTCGTACGGTCATAACCTTCAGAAGGCAGATTGTCTGATGCTTGCTTAATATAATTTATCTTTGTTGTGAACTTGGTTTTGTTCGTTCTTATGCCTGATGAAACAGCAAGGTTAAATCGATTATAGCCGGTGTTCGGCATGATATATTTGTTATCCAAATAGTCAACTGAGCCTCTAAAGAAGGCATTGTCATTTCCAGCTTCTATAGAGAGCCCAGTGACAGATGTTATCCCTGTTTCGTAGAAATTTTGCTCTATATTATTGCTTACCCAAGGCGTCTGTCCCCCAGGCTCAAAGGCCCAAATTTCCTCTCTTCTATCTGCATCATAAACAGCAGTGTGTGGAGAGTCATATTGGTAGAAACTTTGACCCATAAATTTAGGTCCCCAAGAGTGGCTATTTCTATTTTGAACACCATCAGGAGAATCTTTGAATGCGTAGTAGGCGTTTTCTGATCTGTTGCCAGAACCAAACTGGGTCTGCCTCGGAAGCCACCTATTTACCTGTTGAAAGGAAGTTGATTGCCTTACATTTACCGTTAAATCCTGCCCAAATTTTCCGCTTTTAGTGGTGATCATCAACACCCCATTGACAGCTTGAGAGCCGTATAAAGCCGCAGCAGATGGACCTCTTAAAACTGTAATGCTTTCAATATCTTCAGGATTGACAGCCGAAAGCCCATCACCATAATCAACAGCAGCTCCCAAATAAGAGTATTCACCATCTCCATTTTGATCATTAGTAACCGGGATGCCGTCTATTACAATGAGAGCACGGTTTTTATCCATATCCAAGGAAGCTTCGCCTCTCAATACTATTCGTGAAGAACCCATGGGGCCTGATGAACGAGTGAGTTGCATACCAGGTACCTTGCCAGCCAACGAAGAAGCTAAGTTTGGATTACCACCTGTAACTATTTCTTCTCCATCAACTTTCGTAACAGCATATCCCAATGCTCTTGTTTCTCTTTCGATTCCAATGGCAGTCACAACTACTTCATCAAGTCCACTTTCTTCTTCAGATAACTGTATATTCAAAATAGAACGACCGTTTACAGGTATTTCCATTGTTTTGAAACCAATAAATGAAAAAATTAAAATTGAATCGTCAGAAGGTAGATTAATGGAAAACTCGCCACCAATGTCACTAATTGTGCCTGAAGTAGTTCCTTTAATAGTAATATTTACTCCAGGTAAACTCTCTCCAGTCATTTTATCAGTGACTTTTCCACTTATACGGGCGTCCTGAATTTGTAATTTACTACTTGATTTTACTGTATTCTTTGCAGATATTTCAGATATAGGAAAATAGGAAGAAATAAACACCATAAGAAATACCACTACCTTTAACCTTAAAGTTGGCCTCTTAACTAATAAATTTTTATCCTCAAGGTCTACACTTTGAAGATTTTTGTAAAATGATTTCATACTTTTTTGTAGGAAGTTTTAATTGATTTTATAGCTCTTTAATAATTGCTATTTTGCCCTATTCGGAATAGAGCAATATTGTAAGTTAGACCCTCTCAAGGGTTTTGGTTTTTAATTCTACATAGGCTTATCATTTATAATCAAATCTTTATTTTATACACCTAATGATTTAATTACTGAGTTTAATTAAATCTTATTGCACTCAGACTTCAGCTTAATACCTATTGAAAATCCTTCTTTTTCCTGTCCTAAGGGAATATTTGAGAATATTAAACAGTGATTATAGAGCGCATGAAACTAATTTTGTTTTCAAAAGTACTCAGCCATTTAGGTAAAAGATGTTAAAAATTAACATGGTGCTACATCTTAATGCAAGCATAATCCTGGATAACCTTGGGGTAATAAAATCGAATAAGAAACCCTTATACTATAAATTGTACGGCTCACCAAATAGAATTACAAACACCTGTAGGAGATGAATAACATGCTATTAGCTAATACAATTTGATTGAAAGGTTAATAGCAGAAAACTCCGAGTAATACCGAAAGCTATGACTTAGCCCTTAATGAGTTTCCTTTTTATACAATTTGGTTTGTTACCATGTTGTTAGAAATATCCTACGAAACAATAGGCATATGGACCTTAATTGAGAAGGATTCGTTTAGATCTTCTTCACCCATTAATTCATAAAAAACTTATTTATTCAACCGTTACTCAAATCATTAATAATGTGGGATGATTTAAGCCAAAAAATCATTTATTATTAGCTCAATATTTCCTGTTTTATTTTATTGTTAATCTTGCAGCAGATGTTAGTTTTTAACATTTATAGCAGACCCTAGCCCGTAGGTTTGTCCCTATTAAACAATTATCTAAATACTATGAGATCAATAACTTTTACTTATTTACGATTAGGAACTATGTTATTTTTCCTACTCATGGGACCACGGACCCAAACTTATTCTCAGACCACGAACGTACCAAATTCCGAGCAGCTTACAGACAAAAGCTACGAGCCACTCATTGGAGCAGTTTTGCACATAAAAAATGAGTTAATTGGTATCCCACCCCAAATGTTAAACAAAGCAATTTTAGAAGCGAAAAATATGCGCAAACTAAGACCAATATAGCTAGAGGGGAGAACTTGACGGGGGGGCTAAGGGGCGACTATACACAGTTCACATGACATAATAACAAAAAACAGCAGGATATCCTGATATTTAAATGGTCAGTATAATCCAAGTTGATTTTATATGAAATTTTGCCATCATGGAATGGACTCCTTGTGGGTGTGCGCTATTCAAGTTTCGGCGGAAGCTACTATTCTTTACGGGTTAATGGTATTTTAAATAGTTACTTTGTTAATTCCAATGACCTAGCTTATGTTTTCGATCCATCCACTCAAAGACTTTCTGATACTATCATTGATGAGATGAATACCGTTCTGACAAATTCCGGTAACCTTGCAAAAGACTATATCCTCAAAGTTTAGGAAGGGTTGCTGTAAGATACTGGGCTAAAATTGGGCATTTTGGAAACTGGTAAATAAGTGCAACCAAGAAAATTTTCTTCTCTGGAAAAAAGAAATCAGGGATAGAATTAGGTCTGGATATTTTCAATGTAGTCAAGTTTCTAAAGAAAGAATGGCGTACCTCAATGAAATTGGGTTATCAAAACCTGTTAACCATCTGGAACTTTAATCTTGCAAAAAAACTTAGGACTCCGAAATCCAAAGATAGGGTTCGCTACACTCGGTGAAACGTCATATCAAATACTTGTTTCCAGTAAAATCTATTTTTAATCAGTCTTATAGCCGCTGTCAACCAACAGCGGACTTTACAATTACTATTCGAAGTCATGATACAAACCTCTATATTACAAAAGATAAGTTTCTTTCTAATTCTACTGCTCCAACTAATAAGCCAACACATAGTTTTAGCCCAAAACCCTAAACCTACTGAACATGTCATTCTTATTTCAATTGATGGCTTTAGAACAAATTTCTATTTAGAAGAAAAATGGCCAGCACCAAACTTGCAGTCTATGGCAAAAGAAGGGGCCAGATCATTGGGAGTGACTGGAGTTTTCCCTTCTGTCACTTATCCTTCTCACACCACAATAATTACTGGATATCCACCTGCTAAACATGGAATTTACTATAATGCTCCTTTTGAACCTGAAGGTCAAACAGGAAAATGGTATTGGGAAAATGAGTTGATCCAGGTGCCTACACTGTGGCATGCGGTACGAAATGACGGAATGACCAGTGCAAGTTTTCTTTGGCCAGTTTCAGTCAACGCACCAATAGATTATAACCTTCCTGAATTCTGGAGTCTGGAAGGCCATGGAAGAATTGAACCTATGCGGGAAGAAGAAACTCCAAAAGGACTATTGGCTGAAATGGAGACGAATGTACTTGGAAAGCTAAATGAAAAGACTTTCAATGGTGATTATCTAAACCGGGAAGATCGTATCGGTGACATGGCTGGTTATGTTCTTGAGACTTATAAACCAAACCTGATCACACTTCATTTGATCGCCACAGATCATTTTCAACACAGCGAAGGTAGAGATGGACTTATGGTTCACAAATCAGTAGCAGCAACAGATAGGGCTATTGGAAAAATCATGGAAGCAGCAGAAAGGGCAGGTATTATGGACAAAACCACATTCATTGTAACTGGGGATCATGGGTTTGTAAATATTCACAGTGCACTCAGTCCTAACATTTGGTTGGTCGATGCTGGTCTGATGGAAAATAAGGATAACCGGGGAAATTGGAAGGCTGCATTTCATACAAGCGGGGCTTCAGCCTTCCTTCATATAAGAGATAAAAATGACACTCAGACTGTAGCCCGGGTTAAAAAAATCCTAGATGAATTGCCAAATAGTATTAAAAAACTTTTTAGAGTTGTGGACAGGGACGAATTGGATAAAGTTGGAGCTGACCCTAACGCTATTTTGGCCCTTGCTCCAATTCGAGGGATCTCATTTTCCAGTTCAACCAAGGGTGAAGTGCTGAAACCTGCGAAAGGAGGGACTCACGGGTATTTCCCTGATTTTGATGAGATTGAGACTGGGTTTATAGCTTGGGGAGCAGGCATCCGTGAGAATGTTGAAGTACAGGAAATGGGCCTGGTGGATGTGGCTTCAGTAGTCAAATACTTACTAAACTTATCAATAGAGCTTCCAGAAAGCACCTTGTATCCCGGCATAAAAAAATAATGCCTTATTGGTCTGAGAAAGGTTACACACCTTTCTCAGATTATTTTATTCATTAAAATATAAGCTAACCTTAGCACTGAAATTTTATCAATTTGTAAACTAACAATTCAATTCATAAAACTATAATAAAATCGGTTCAAAGGATCACTGACTTTATTCGCCTTAACATAACAATTTGAATCTTTAAGAATTGGGACATCACATAAATTTCATTTATAGGTAACCTTACCCTAATAATATTCAGGTAATTTTGGGAAGAAAATATTCCAACATGCCGATACCAGTACGTCCAAACAATGAGTCTTATAGAGGCTTTAATTTCTTCGAACACATTTCTTCGTTGAGCTCCTGCCAATATTTTGGCAAGGTTAGAGAGATCGTGATAAAAAAGAACGAATACATTTACACTCCTTCCTCGGACCATCAATATATTTACGAAATAGTGCAGGGGGCAGTAAAGCTCGGAAGCTACACAGAAGATGGGGAAGAATTTATCTTTGATGTACTCTTTAAGGATGATTTTTTTGGGGATTTGAAGTACCTAAACAACCAGTTTTTTGAATACTCAAAAGCATTGATAGATACTAAAATACGAATTTATAGCCGTGATTTTTTTAAACAAATGGTGGTACTAAGTCCAGAATTATCTGAATGGTTTATTTCCTACTTGGTAAAACGCTGGTGTAGTACTGAAAAAAAGCTCAAAAAATCTCATGAGAAAAAAGCTAGAGAAAAAGTTACGTTTCTAAATTTATATTTTGATATTAATGTAAAGGATGCGGAAGGTTTTGATTTTGCTTTAATTGATCTGCTCACTCAAAAAGATCTTGGTAACCTCATAGGTATCACAAGGCAAACCGTGGCTAATTCGTTTAATAACAAATAAATAAAAACCATGCACTAGTAAAGTCCAACAAATGGAAAACTACAGCTCCTATAGTAATACCTATTCAACTTGTTGCAAATGTTACAGGGGTAAAGATATTGGAAACTTTTATTGAAGCCTGATAACCAAATTTCTAATATGATTATTGAATGAACGATGCCTTGAATGATCAATTCGACTCTTCTTTCTCAGTCTTTCATTCACTTTCCATTAAGGATCATTTTAATACAGCAATCTATATTATAGTTTCACCGAGGTATTTTTCATATTATTTCTGATTAAGATAACCAGTTTAAGCCCCTCCATAAACCATAATTTCGATATTACTTTAGAGTCGAACTTTTATAAAGTTGCATTCAATCAATTTAGGCTGATGGGATTTGTGTTTTTCAGTGCGAAGTTTTTTGAGTTTCCATCTGGTTACAGTTCCTAATAGACACCCATGCTATTGACTAATAGAAGGGGATTTTCCGCCTCCACCGTAGTCACGCATTATCTGGTTGGGTGCCTTGCTCGAAAGAAAATATAAAAGCCGGAAGAAAATTTCTTCCGGCTTTTTCTATGGTATGAAACCAATGACTACTAAGCCACGATGGTTTTCAAGATTTCGTTTAAAGTCGTACTTGGTCGCATTGCTGTAGCTGTTTTAGCTGCATCCGGTTGGTAATAGCCGTCAATATCAACAGGACTTCCCTGCGCACCATTCAATTCATCAACAATCTTTTGTTCATTCTCCACCATGCTCTCCGCCACTGGGGTGAAAATGGTTTTCAATGCTGCGTCTTCCTCCTGATTGGCCAAAGCTTCTGCCCAATACATGGCAAGATAAAAATGGCTTCCTCGGTTATCAAGTTCATTTACTTTTCTTGATGGAGACTTGCCTTGTTCTAAAAACTTGCCTGTTGCCTGGTCAAGGGTTTTACCCAACACTTTTGCCCTATCATTGTTAAAGGTTTCTCCCAAGTGATCCAAAGAAACAGCAAGGGCTAAAAACTCACCCAATGAATCCCAACGAAGGTGACCTTCCTCTACAAATTGCTGTACGTGCTTAGGCGCAGATCCTCCAGCCCCAGTTTCAAACAAACCTCCCCCGTTCATTAATGGAACGACAGAAAGCATTTTTGCACTTGTGCCTAATTCCAATATTGGGAACAAATCTGTCAGGTAATCTCTTAATACGTTACCAGTTACTGAGATAGTGTCTTTGCCATCTTTTATACGGTCCAAAGAGAATCTTGTCGCTTCCCGTGGTGACATGATAGAAATTTCTAGGCCATTGGTATCATGGTCTTTTAGATATTTTTCTACTTTGGTAATCAATTCAGCATCATGAGACCTGTTCTTATCTAACCAAAATACGGTAGGAACACCAGTTGCTTTCGCCCTGTTAACTGCAAGTTTTACCCAATCTTGAATAGGTGCATCTTTTACCTGGCACATTCTCCAAATATCACCTTTTTCAACAGCATTTTCCAAGATAACTGTACCAGTAGCATCCGTTACTTTTATTGTGCCAGCGGAAGGTATTTCAAATGTTTTGTCATGAGAACCATACTCTTCTGCTTTTTGAGCCATCAGCCCCACATTCGGAACAGAACCCATAGTGGTAGGGTCAAAAGCACCATGTTTTTTACAGAAATCGATGGTTTCCTGGTATACGCCTGCATAGGATCTATCAGGGATGATAGCATTGGTATCTTGTAATTTGTTGTTTTTGTTCCACATTTGTCCGCTACTTCTGATCATAGCAGGCATGGAAGCATCAATAATGACATCACTAGGTACATGTAGGTTGGTAATCCCTTTATCAGAATTAACCATTGCCAAATCAGGGCTGTCTGCATACACTGCGTCGATGTCAGCTTCTATCGCCTTGCGCGTGTCTGCTGGCATTTTGTCCAAAGCAGCGATTAGATCACCAAATCCATTGTTCACATCTACTCCTGCTTCTTTAAGGGCTGCCGCATGTTTTTCAAACACAGGGGCAAAGAAAACGGTCACTGCATGTCCGAATATGATTGGGTCAGAAACCTTCATCATCGTGGCTTTCAAATGCAAGGAGAACAATACACCTTCTTTTTTAGATGCAACAATTTGTTCCTGAAGAAATTTCCTCAATGCTGTAACACTTAATACAGCAGCATCAATGATCTCTCCTTCCTGTAAAGGAAGGCCTTCTTTAAGTGATGTTTGCTTTCCATCTTCTCCATGCAAAACGATATTGATGCTGGTTGCTGCAGGGATAGTAACTGATTTTTCGCTACCATAAAAATCACCTTCAGTCATACTTGACACATGAGATTTGGAGTCTTTGCTCCATTTCCCCATGCTGTGAGGATTGTTTTTGGCAAATTGCTTAACGGCCTGCGGGGCTCTTCTATCTGAATTACCTTCCCTTAAAACGGGGTTAACTGCAGAACCTTTAATTTTATCGTATTTTACTTGAATATTCTTCTCTTGTTCGTTCTTAGGATCATCCGGATAATCTGGTAAACCATAACCCTTTGCTTGCAATTCCTTGATAGCAGCTTTTAGCTGTGGTATAGAGGCACTGACATTAGGTAACTTTACGATGTTTGCTTCTGGCGTTTTGGCGATCTCTCCCAATTCTGAAAGAGCATCATTAACCCTCTGGCTTTCTTTCAAAAACTCAGGAAATGTTGCAAGGATCCTACCTGAAAGGGAAATATCTCTTGTTTCCACAGACACCCCAGCCGAGTCGGTAAATGCTTTAATTATTGGCAATAAAGAATAGGTAGCCAATGCCGGTGCTTCATCGGTAAGGGTATAAAGAATTTTGGGGGTTTTGTCACTCATATGTATTTCTGTTTTCTGATTGTATTAAAAATGAATTCTAATTTAAAATTATGAGCTAAATTACGAAAAATATCTTTATCGGAAGACCAGAGGGCGAGATAAGGATAAATAATAACCCTAAGGAGGATAGCATACATAAGGTGGTAAAATCAGGTACCAATGGTAACATTACCGTCATCAAAAATAAAAGCTGCCTTCCTTCAGTTTCTATCCGGATATACCAATACCTAATAACTTTCTTCCTGGTTGGGAAAATCGACTGACTTAACATCCTTTATATAATCCCCAACTGCCTTAAGCATGGTATTTCTGATGTCTGCATACTGCCTCAAAAACCTGGGTTGAAACTCCTGAGTGATCCCAAGCATGTCATGAAGTACCAATACTTGTCCATCCACATCTGGTCCAGCACCTATACCTATAACAGGTATACTTACTGCAGCTGCCACTTCTTTGGCTAAGGAGGCAGGGATTTTCTCCAAAACTAGGGCAAAACATCCACATTCTTCCAGAATTTTTGCGTCTTCTAAAAGCTTCTTGGCTTCTTCTTTTTCTTTGGCCCTTACAGTATAGGTTCCAAACTTGTATATCGACTGAGGCGTTAATCCCAAGTGCCCCATCACAGGTACCCCAGCACTTAGTATCCGAATCACTGATTCTTTGATCTCTGCTCCACCCTCCACTTTTACCGCATGTGCACCAGATTCTTTCATGATCCGAATGGCTGACCTTAATGCTTCCGAACTGTTTCCCTGGTAAGAACCGAAGGGAATATCCACTACTACCAATGCTCTCTCCACTGCCCTTACTACAGAGGTTGCATGGTAGATCATCTGATCCAAGGTGATGGGTAAAGTTGTTTCATGGCCCGCCATCACATTGGAAGCCGAGTCCCCTACCAGGATCATGTCTATTCCTGCTGCATCTACTATGCCAGCCATAGAGAAATCATAGGCCGTAAGCATGGAAATCTTCTCTTTCCGCTTTTTCATTTCCTGAAGAATGTGCGTTGTAATTCGTTTCAGGTGGGTAGATTGGTGTACAGACATATTAGTGAAGGTGAACGGTGGACGCGTTAGGGTCTAAATTTACAGTAATGTGCTCGTTAAGGGTAGTGGCCAATTCATAGCCGGTATAATCTGCTGCTACAGGGAAAAGTTTATGGCTCCTGTTGACAAAAACCAAAACCTCCATCTTCTTTACATTAAGTTCTAAAAATGGGACCATTGCAAAGGCCAGGGTTTTACCTGTATTCAAAACATCGTCTACCAAAATTATGGATTTGCCCTCTAGTGGCCCATGTTCTGAAAGAATAATTTCTTCAATTTTAGGATTTGATTTATCCAGTTCCACTTTGATCAATTGTACTTCAAAAGGAGCGATTTCTTTTAATTTGGCTACCATCAATTCCGCGAATACATATCCCATTCCAGTTAGTCCAACTATTGTCAGTTGCTTTTCCCCGGCATTTCTTTCATAAATCTCAAATGCTATTCGCGTAATTTTTTGTTGGATTTGATGGTGGTTCAAAACCAATATTTTTGCTTTTTGCGTCATTTCTGTGCCTTTGTCAAAATTTTAATGAAATTAACCGAATTGCCTTTGCTTTCAAAGTATTGGTCAAAATTTTACTTCGCTGCATTCCGGAATCTTATACCCTCCCCATTTTAGCGGTGGTTCTCTTCCTCAGTCATAATTTTTAAGTAATTCTCATAACGGTAAGGGTGGATATAACCTTGCTCAAGAACCTCCAAAACTTTACATCCTGGTTCATTTATGTGTTTACAATTGTTATATTTACATTGTCCCAGGTAGTTTCTCAATTCAACAAAATAGTGGGAAAGCTCTTGGTCATCAATATCCAAAATCCCAAATTCCTTGATTCCAGGTGTGTCTATAAAATAGCCTGAGTCTCCAAATGGAAACATTTCTGCAAAGGTGGTGGTATGTACCCCTTTTGAAGAAAACTTTGAAACCTCTTGGGTAAACTGAGAAGCTTGCGGTACTAATCTATTAAGTAAGGTGGATTTCCCTACTCCCGAATGCCCCGCCATCAGGGTTGTTTTTCCTGCTAGTCCTGGTTCAAATTTTTCCATTAAGTCCTCATCGTGCAAGGCAGATAGTTCTATAATTGGATAGCCCAAAGGAGCATAGATATCGTGTAGTTCTGCCAAAAAATCCAGGTCCTTTTGTTTGGTTAAGGTTTCTACTTTATTGACAAGAAGGGTGCAGGGAATCCGAAAACTTTCCGTACTTACCAAAAACCGATCGATAAAACCCAAAGAAGTTCTGGGATCACGAACAGTTACCATAAGGTAAGCCTGGTCCACATTGGCTGCCAGAATATGAGAAAAGTGTTTTTTACGGGTAGATTTTCTGATGATATAATTTTCCCTGGGAACAATCGTATTAATAACTGCTGTTTCTTGGTTTTTTTCCCTATCCAAGATGACATAATCTCCTACTGCGATAGGGTTGGTTAATTTAAGGTTGTCCTGTTTGAACTTCCCCCTAAGCCTTGCCTTGATCATTTTGTCACCTACTTTCACCTCATACCAGGAGCCTGTAGTCTTGATCACTCTTCCTTCCATGTGTCTTTCATAATGATTTCAACCGTCCTTTCAGCACTTCCCAAATTGTCATTTACCAAGTTTTTTGCTGCCAGGCAGGCTTCCTCGTAGTCTGCCGACTGACTAAGCTTGTCCATAACTGTTATAACTTCTCTTTCATCCTTAACAGCAAACCCGCAACCACTTTGAATGCTGATATCCGCCTCTGGAAACTTCGAAACCCTTTTTAATGGCCCAAATAACACAGGAATGCCAAAAGCCAGAGGTTCCAATATATTGTGAAGTCCTTTATCCATCGCCCCTCCAATATACGCCCATCGGGCGAACTGATAGAGGGAAGAAAGCATGCCGATATTGTCAATTATCAAAATATTCCAAGCTGTGGCTTGCTCCACTTTACCAAATTCAGAATACTTTATGGAAGGCAAGGTAATGGCCTTCTGCCAATTTTCAATGACTCCCGCATTAATATCATGAGGAGCAATAATAAATTGTAAGTCTTTGGATTGGTTAATAAAAGGAATAAGGTTGTCCATGTCCTCTTGCCAGACACTACCCAATACCATGACTTTTTGGGTGATGCCTTGAGCTATTTCTGGAAACGATTTAGGTTGAAGGCTGGTCTTGTATACATTGTCAAATCGAGGATCTCCTGTCATGCTTATGCTTTTAAGCCCTGCCTTCTGAAGCAATTCCATGGATGCCTCATTCTGCACAAAAATATGATCAAAGCAAGTGAGCAACTTTTTAAAGAAGCCTCCATACCAGGCAAAATACACCTGCTCAGCTCTGAAAGAAGCCGCAATTAAATAAAGGGGAATTTTTCTCTTTTTGGCAGCCATAATGTGATTGGCCCATAAATCATATTTAATGAAGAAAACCATGTCTGGCGATAGTAAATCAATAAATTGATGGGCATTTTTTGAAGTATCTATAGGCAGGTAACAAATGAAATCTACCTCATCCTGCTTCTTTTTGATAACCTGTTCGTAACCTGATGGGCTGAAAAAAGAAACAGCAACTACCCATTCAGGCTGCTCTTTTTTAAACGCCGCAATTACAGGTTTTGCTTGTAAATATTCTCCAAGGGAAGCAACATGAAACCAGACCAATTTACCAGACTGCACTTCCTTAAAAGATTTTATCGATTCAAAGGTCTTTTCCCGTCCCTTTACGGCAAGTTTGAGCTTGTCTGATCGCTTACTGCCAATCTTCATCAGCCAATCAAGCAAATTCATTCCCAGGTTATACAAAATCCTCATGTCCAAAATTACATCAAAAATATTTCTTTGAGCAATTCTGCGTCCAAATCATGGCCTCCACTATAGCTAAGCGCTTTGAAATTGACAAATTCTGCCTCGTAAATGAGATGTTGCTGACGGATATACATTTCTGATTGCAAAAAAGGATCCTCATCACCTAGTGCTAAAATGACTTGACTATTTTTCAACCTTTCAACCATTAAAGTTGGGTCCAGATCCTGAGCGGGAGCTCCACCCCAAAAAACCGCTTTTCCTATATTTAGATTGGATTGGCAAACCCATCGACTCATCGTTGCTACTCCTTGAGAGAATCCCAAAACATTTACCTGAGGGGCCTGATCAAACTGCAAGTGCAACTCTTCCATTATCCTGTTAAGATAACTATAGTTGTTGACGATGTCTATTTCACGTTCATGCTTGGTCATCCAGTTAGCGCCTACCCTCCCCGAAAACCCTTTGAGGTAATAATGGTTAAGACCCTCAGGAGCTACTATAAGGCATTCTTCGTGAAATAGATGAGTGAATTTTTTGAGGAAATACTGTGCCAATTGCCCATAACCATGAAATACAACCCAAATACTTGTTTCATTACCGGTGGGTTCATGACTAAGAGAATAAGTATGCCTGGACTTAAAATTTATCTCTTTCTGAATCATTATACATTTAGATCTTCTAATTTATAAGGAAGTAACTGGTCAATCCCCTGCGCTTTAAGTACACTCCCATCTGCCCGCAACATAAGTATCTCTATTGGGCTGTCAAATTTCATTTCATATTCACTAATGGTCTGTCGACATAATCCGCAAGGAGTAACAGTAGCCATTCCTGTATCGTTGGCTTTCTTTGCTACTATGGCTATTGAAAGTGGTTTAAGCTTTGGGTAATTAGAATGAGTATAACACAATAGCACTCTCTCTGCGCAAATGCCTGAAGGATAAGCAATGTTTTCCTGATTATTTGCCCAGAAGGTTTGTCCATCTGCTAAAATTACGGCAGCACCTACCCGAAAGTTTGAATAAGGTGCATAAGCATTGTCGGTTGCCTTGATAGCCAAGTCAATTAAATTGGCCTGCGTTTCATTCAGGTTTTCAGCAGGAATCAATTCCATGGTACTGATATTGCTGACTTTTTTGTTCTCTTTCATATTCAAATATATCAATTTTCTGAAGAGTGAGATTGGCTATAGCATTTATGAAGGACAATCAAATAACAAAACCTTGAATCGGCCATAAGTTCCTAATACGGCTGAAATCCTATTGTAAATAGCACATCAGCTCACTGATTTCAGCCGTATTTTCAACTTTTACCTGCAACAATACAGCCAAAATGTACAGCATAAATATGCTGCAAATCGTAGAATAGTGGGTGGGAAGAAACCAAAAATTTCATTTAACATTTACATTCTATCACGATGACCGATTAGAAGAAATTCTTAACCTTTGAAAAAGCAATAAGATTTCAACTCATTTAATAGAACCCTACCCGTCATTACCTACAATTCTAATCACCTTAGTTAAATTATTGGCAAGAGATACAGATCAATTGAATATTAGTTATTGCTCGACTACCATAAAATCGCCAAATACTTTTTTCTTTGTTTAGATTAATTCCATTCATAATTGATTGCCCACTACCTGTTTTAGGTTTAATTTTTCGGTAATTATTTTGGCTTTAACGAAGGTTTTGAAATTTTTATAACTAACTTAAATGGTAATTCATTATTTAAGATTAACCCTAAACAAGATTTAAAATGTAAAAACAATGCCTTTGCGTAGAAAGATTAGGTGAAACACCATTAATCCTTATCTTTTATATGCATTTTGGGTCAAAAGTTAAAGCGTATTTAAATTGTTCATTTATCGTCAATTAATCGGTTATAGTTTATGAAGAAAAATTTTACTTATTGTTTATTGATGTTGCTACTTCTGCAATTTAATGGGGCAGTTATCGCCCAGCAAAGTACAGTCAACGGAAAAGTGACGTCTGCAGAAGACCAAGTAGGTCTTCCAGGTGTCAGTATTGTCGCAGAGGGTACCGGAACAGGTACGGTCACCGATCTTGATGGCAACTTTAGCCTCAATGTTTCGGGAACTAACACGGTTTTGGTTTTTTCCTATATAGGATTTGCCACTCAGTCTATAACATTGGGCAACCAGCAAACGCTTAATGTGGTCATGCAACCAGAAGCAAAAGGACTAGATGAGTTTATTGTGACGGCCTTTGGTATTTCTCAGGAGAAAAAATCCTTGGGCTACGCTGCACAAAATATCGATGCTGAAGCCATCACCAAGACAAAACAACCCAACTTGGTGAATTCGCTTCAAGGACAAGCTGCAGGTGTTCAAGTGACCAATTCAGGTGGAGCTCCTGGGCAGTCAGCAAGAATCATCATCAGGGGGATCAATTCTTTAGACCCAGGAGCCAATAACCAACCATTATTTGTAGTGGATGGGGTACCTGTGGATAACTCCACCATTGAGTCTACTGGAACGCCAAGGGGCCTCTCGAACAGAATGGCCGATCTAAATCCCAATGATGTGGCCTCCATTTCTGTACTGAAAGGTGCAGCGGCAACCGCTCTTTACGGGGTAAGGGCCGCCAATGGTGCAGTAATTGTCACCACCAAAAAGGGAAAAGCTGGAGAAGTTAGGGTCAATTACAACGGTTCTGTAGGTTTTGAAACAGTTAACCAACTGCCAAAACTACAAGACAAATACGGTCAAGGGTTTAGTGGAGAGTATCAGCCCAGTAGTTTTTGGCCTTCATGGGGCGCTCCTATAGCAGAAGTCCAACAAACGGTGTCTGATCATAAATACCAGGACAATTGGAATAGGGTTTTTAATACCGGGGTACAGCTTGACAACAACATAAGCATTTCTGGGGGCAATGAAAAAGCAACATTCTACGGTTCTTTTGGTAACCTTCAACAGGAAGGTATCATTCCTTTTTCTTCCTGGAACAGAACTACCGCAAAGTTATCTGGAAGTGTGAAGGTTTCAGAAAAGTTTGATTTCTCTGGATCTGTGAATTACAGTAACTCAGGTGGCAACAGGGTTCCTCATGACCGATTTATGGAGCGAATGATGTACTGGTCTGAAACTACTGACGTTCGGGACTATATCAACGAAGATGGGACAATGAGAACCTATTCCAATACCAATCCAATCTATGATGCCCGTTTTGCTACCTACGAAGACAATGTCAACAGAGTGATAGGGAATATCAATTTTAACTACACCCCTACGGAATGGCTTGCCTTTTCCTACCGCCTTGGAAATGACTTCTACAGCGATCAACGAACTGAAATCACTCCAGGCCCTAAAGGAATAGACGGAGAAGTACCGCTCAGTTCAACGGGTTATCTGGAAGAAACCAGAATCAATAGCCGAGACCTTACTTCTAATTTCTTCATTACCCTAAAAAAACAATTTAGTCCCGACCTAAATACCAGTTTAAGATTGGGCAATGATATATTTGAACGAAAATATGACCGAGTAACCGGACGAGGTGAAAACTTTGTCATACCGGATTTTTATAACCTGAGTGTCGCTTCACAAATTTTTGCCAGTCAAGGCAAAAGTATAAGGAGATTGGTCGGTTATTATGGGGATCTAATGATGGATTATAAGAATTACCTCTTCCTGAACATCACTGGAAGGAACGATATTTCTTCTACCTTACCCAAAGATAATAACTCTTTTTTCTACTCTTCATTTAATTTGGGTTATGTTTTTAGTGAAAACATGGAGCTTCCTTCTTGGCTGACTTTTGGTAAATTAAGGGCATCGTGGGCGCAGGTTGGCAAGGACACAGATGCACATATTCTTGGATCTACCTATGTTTCACCCTCTATTTTTCCTTTAAACGGTCAGGTAGGCTTTACAAGAAATTCGGTCTATGGAGATCTCGCTTTAAAGCCTGAGCAAACTACTTCGATAGAGTTTGGTTTACAAACAGCCTTTTTAGATAACCGGGCAAACTTTGATGTAACTTATTATAAATCAAATGCAAAGGACCAGATCATTCCAGTACCGGTGTCTGATGCAACAGGCTATTCTTCCTATATCACGAATGCAGGAGAAATTCAAAATACCGGTTTCGAGTTTATATTGGGTGGTAGTCCTATAGAAAACAGTGATTTTTCATGGAACATAAGCGCCAATTTATCCATCAACAACAATGAAATTAAAGCCATTAAAGAAGGTATCGATGAAATTGTTGTAGGAAGCCAATATGGTTATGCTGGCGCTACTGTCACCATGAAGTTGCTAGAAGGGGAGGCTTATGGTAATATTTTCGGTAGTTCTTACCAAAGACTAGGAACCGATCCTGACAATTTGTTTCTGGACCGAAGTCTTCCTGTAATCATTGGTGCCAATGGCTTTCCAGTAAGGACAGGCACCCAATTGATTTTAGGAAATGCTGTGCCTAAATGGATTGGTGGTGTACGAAATGATTTTACCTACAAAGATTTTGAATTCTCTTTCTTAATAGATTTTAGAACAGGTTTGGAGCAGTACAACCAATATGCGAACTTCCTGTCAGCATTTGGCAAGAATGAATTTACGGAAGCAAGAGAAGATTTTAGAGTCTTTGAAGGTGTCTTGGCAGATGGATCTACCAATACCAAAGAGGTTTGGTTGGGCCAGGGAGAAGGACCTGATGGCGTAGATTATGGTGCTGGATATTGGCGAAACCATTACAGGACAACAAGTGAAAACTTTGTGTCTGATGCCAGCTTTATCAAATTAAGAAACATTACCCTTGGGTATAACCTTAACCCTGATTTGCTGGAGCGAACGCCCTTTAGAACTGCTAGGGTATCAGTAGCTGCCAATAATATTATTTTATATACACCTTGGGATGGATTTGATCCAGAATCTTTCTCTGCAGGTGCTGGCGGAAATGCCATTGGTTTAACAGGTCTGGGTTATCCCGGCGTACAGAGCTTTTTCTTTAACCTGAACCTTGGACTTTAAAAAACTGCAACTATGAAAGCGATATATACTATACTCGGCCTGATGCTTTTTTTAGCATTAAGCTCATGTGAGGATTTTCTTGATGTCAACGAAAACCCCAATAACCCTCAGGATGCTCCTATCAATGGGCTCATGACCAATGCCACCTATGAAACTTCTCTCAATGTGCAAGCCATTGGCAGTATTACGTCCAATTATGTACAATACCTTGCCTCTCCTAATCCAGCAGGGGCTTCAGATATCATGGACGCAAGTAACTACAGTGGACTTTGGTTTGATTTGTTCAATGTGATGACAGACCTTACTGATTTGATGGAAAAAGCGGAAGCAGAAGAGGCTGGCCACTATCTTGGAGCTGGGCAAATTCTGATGGCATTAAATCTAGGGATGACCGTAGATGTATTTGGAAATGTTCCTTATACCGAAGGGTTTGATTTCAGTTCAGTTACCCCTACTTATGATGACGATCAAGCCTTATATTCTGAGGTATTCAGCTTACTAGATCAAGGTATCCAAAATCTCTCCGGAAATACAGCACTTTCTCTGGGAGGCGATGATTTTATATTTAATGGAGACGTTTCCTCTTGGATTAAATTTGGAAATATGCTTAAAGCCAGGTTTATGTTGCATACTAAAGGGACAACTACCTATGATGCCCAAGCTGTTTTGACCACTTTGGCAAGTGGCATGACGAGTAATGAGGATGATGCCACTGTGGTGTTCTTTGAACAGCGATTCAATCCTTGGGCCCAGGTGGCCATAAACAATGAGAACCTGTTATTAGGTGGTTGGATTTCTACCCAATTTATAGAAGCATTAGATGGAACCTCCTATTCCACCGTGGATCCCAGGCTGTCATTAATGATCGGGGCCACGGATGACGGAGAATACATTGGTGTAACCAATGGAGCAGGCAGAGGAAATGCACCTGAACAAGGCGCAAGGTCAACCCTTATTCCTGATCAGTACTATACTTACGAAGATTCCCCACTATTAATAGCTACCTATGCAGAACAAAAATTCATAGAGGCCGAAGTTGCCTTGGAAACTGACCCTTCTAGAGCCTATACAGCCTATTTGGCAGGAATTGAGGCTCATATGGACATGCTGGAAGTTGGTGATGATGAAAAAATGGACTATCTCAATAATCCAGAGGTGAGTATGGGCGCAAGCGAACTTACCTTGGCCGACATTATGAAGGAAAAATGGGTAGCGCTCTTTCTCCATCCAGAAACATGGAATGATGCTAGGAGGTTTGATTATGCCTACAAAGACATGACTTTGCCTGAGAACCTAAATGGAAATCTCAATGGACAGTACATCAGAAGACTGGCCTACCCTGACAATGAAGTGAGCAGGAATGGAAGTAATGTACCTGACGTAACCCTACTGGACCGAATTTGGTGGAACGATTAGTGTTTTCAAAGCGCCTCTTTTTAAAAAAGAGGCGCTATCTATTTCATATTTTCAGACTGGACAAAACGTCTACTTAGCTAAAGGGCTATCACCTTGTGCTCTCTCAGTAATTGATTCCACCTGGAATTAAAATGGAAATTGTTTATTTCGGAGCATAAGGCCTTAGATGTGAAATACTAGACATGCAAGTACTTGGTAAGCTATTATAAGTCCCTCATGGCTCTTGCTGTATTGTTGTTTAAGCAATTACATTTGGAGTATCCTGACCTTTATGGTCTCATAATCCGTTTTGACACCATTGGATCATTCCAAGAATGGGCGGCATCTCACAGCCACGGGTGAAGCCCGTGGTAAATTGAATATCCCAACACCGGATTTTGGCGGTATTGTTGCCGTTTTTTTGCAACAGTAATGACAAAATCCACTTATGTAAACATTGTTTTTAAACCATTTGTTCAACATCCAATTTGGGATATTAGCCGGTAAATGCTAAAATCACTTCCCCGTGTGGTCAGAAAAGGTTACTTTTCCTATGGCTTAGAAGCCATGTTAAAATGGATTCCTTAGAAAACTTTACTATGAAACATTGTATATGGTTGTGCTTGTTGTTAGTCTTTTCCTGCACCGTCCAAAAAATCAACAAAACAGTTCGTTCTTCCGATGTCTTTGAAAAAGGGCATATGGGATTTATGCTCTATGACCCAGTAAAGGGCAAAACCTTGGTGAAATTAAATGAAACCAAGTACTTTATCCCAGCCTCCAACACCAAAATATTTACTTTCTATACCAGCTATAAAGCCTTGGGAGATGGGTATATCAATGGCCTGAATTATACACACAAAGGCGATTCCCTAATTTTCTGGGGCACGGGAGATCCTTCCCTTTTGCATCCCGACTTTAAAGACAGTACGGTGGTGGACTTCCTCCAAGACAGTCCCAAAGAATTATTCATGGTGGACAATTTTGAGCAGCTGTCTAGCTATGGACCCGGCTGGTCTTGGAACTGGTATCCCTACTACTTTGCTGCCGAACGTTCTCCTTTACCGATCTATGGAAATGTCTTACGCTATTCAAAAACTGCTGAAGCAGTAAACGCTGAACCCTATCCAAATTCTGTACTTTTGCCATTGAGGCCATCAGCAAAAATTCAATCCGGTAGTTATTTTATCCAGAGAGACTTCAAGACAAACACCTATGAATATGCCTTTGATAGGGAAAAAGACAGCCTGACTTTTGCCACAGACAAACCTTTTATCACTTCTGTGAATTTGGCTAGAAACCTTTTACAGGAAGCGGTTGGAAAGAAAATCACTCTTCTCGAAAACGAAGGCTATACTCAAAGTGTCCATGAAAAATTACCTACGATAAAGGCAGATTCCTTGTATGCCCAGATGATGAAAATTAGTGACAATTTCTTGGCCGAACAACTGATGGCTCTGGTTTCAGATGCGGTTCTTGATTCCATTAACATCCGGGCTGGGATTTCCTATGCAAAGGAGAATTATTTGGCGGATCTTCCTGATGAGCCTCAATGGGTAGATGGTTCAGGTCTTTCTCCCCAAAACATGTTTACCCCTCGCTCGGTAATCAAGCTGTTGCATAAAATCCATACTGAAATTCCGATGGAAAAGATCAAAGCCTACTTCCCTGCAGGCGGAGAATCCGGTACCATCCGCAACTGGTACCCGGCAGACCCCGGGCAGCCCGCATACATCTACGCCAAAACGGGCACCCTGGCCATGAGCACCGCCCTGAGTGGTTTCCTTTTAACCAAAAGTGGCAAAGTTCTCCTCTTCAGCACCTTCTTCAACAACTATACCGGCAGTTCCAGTGTGCAAAAAACGGAAATGCAGAAACTGCTTTATTTTATTCATGATAGATATTAATTGTTAATGGTTAATTATTAATTGTTAATGCTTTGGGATTTTACTGTCTGATTTAGGATTCTGGCAGCTAATTTAAATTTTAAAATATAGAAACCAGTGACTTATAAGGAAACTATCGAACGTCTTTACGCGCTTCAAAATCCTGAAAAGGTCACTTTTAAGGAAAAGAAATTTGGGATTGTTTCTAATAATTCTTTGGGGATATATCATTCAGAATTAAAGAAGATCGCTAAGGATATTGGAAAGGACAATGCACTTGCACTGCAACTTTTTGACAGTGGCATTTACGAAGCCCGCATTTTATGCAGCAAAATATTCAAGCCCAAGGATGTTACTGAAGCATTGATGGAGAAGTGGGTCAAAACATTTGAGAATTGGGAGGTTTGTGATAGCTTTTCTATGGGGCTCTTTGCCAAAAGTGATTTTGCGCTCCCAAAAATCCTAGAATGGACTAAAAGGAAACCTGAATTTGAAAAAAGAGCAGGTTTTACCATTATTGCTTCTTACTGTATGGCAGATAAGCTATCGGAAAATGACTTATTTGAATCCCTTTTCCCAATCATTAAGCAAGAAGCGAATGATGAAAGAATCTATGTCAAAAAAGCGGTGAATTGGGCACTTCGAAACATTGGAAAACGAAACCGGGATCTCAACAAAAAAGCCATCCTAGTGGCTCAAGAATTACTGGAAACTGAAAGCCCTTCAGCCAAATGGATTGCAAAAAATGCACTGAGTGAGTTAGAGAGAGACAATATCAGAATGTCAGATTATCCAAGGGTGAAATATAGGGGAATGGTGGAAGGCTTTGAATAATAATTTGCCAAAAATAAAATGGACAAATACCAAAATAAATACCGCATAGGGTCTATTCGATTATCCGGATATGATTATCGGAAAAACGGTGCCTATTTTATAACCATCTGTACCAAAAATAGGGATCATTTTTTTGGGGAAATTGTGGATGCCTCTATCATAGGGACCTTGCAATGCAAGAGCCCTATGATGCAATTGAATGAATTAGGCCAAATCGCCCAAAAATATTGGATGGAAATACCCAACCATTTCCCGTTTGTTGAATTGGGAAATTTCGTGGTGATGCCCAATCATACCCATGGTATATTGGTGATTAAACGTCACCAATATACCCCGGTAGATACGTTGCAATGCAACGCATCTACCGTGCCAACCAGGCCCATAAATGAACAAATGTCAAAAATATCACCTAAACCAGGCAGCATTTCAACGATTATTTGTTCCTACAAATCTGCTGTTACCAAACAGGCACGATTAATAAACGCCAGTTTTACCTGGCAGGCCAGATTTCACGACCATATCATCCAAAATTCAGCCTCCTTCGAAAGAATACAACATTACATTTCCACCAATCCATTGAATTGGCAAAAAGATAGATTTTCAGTTTAGCCAAAAATTCATAATTTGATTTGACCCAATGAGCGTTAAACCAATTAAAGCCCCATTAGATTATTACCTATTGAATCCTTAGACGTAAATTACATGACATTATTAATTGTAATTGGTAAGGCCAAAAATCGATATGGAATCAATAAGCATTTTTGAAATTATAAAAGTTGGCATTGGACCTTCCAGTTCACATACCATGGGACCCTGGAGGGCTGCCCTGTCTTTTTTAAATCACCTGAATAAAATCAAAAAACTCAATGAAGTCACCGAGATCACCACTTCATTGTTTGGGTCCCTAGCCAAAACAGGATTGGGACACGGCACAGACAAAGCAATAATGCTTGGACTTTCTAATGAGGATTTTATTACCATCGATACGGATAAAATAGAGGAGAAAATTGACAAAATAAATCAAAACGCTTGCATCAATATTTCAGAAAACCACTCCATTCCTTTTAATTACAAACAACACATCCTTTTTGAATTCAAAAAAAACCTGGATTATCATCCAAATGGGATGCGATTTGATGCTTCGCTAAGCGATGGAACTAAAATTTCTAGGGAATATTTTTCTGTTGGCGGAGGCTTTGTTGTCACTCAGGATTCAGACAAGGTGGCACAGCACCCGATCAAAACCGAATTTCCCTGCCATTCTCAAAAAGATCTTTTAAATAACTGTAACAAACTTAACCTGACCATTTCTGAGCTGGTAATGCTTAATGAAACAGCCTGGAGAAGTGAAGCTGAAACCCGAAAACAGGCCCTTTACATTTGGAACGAAATAAAAAAATGTGTTTTTAGAGGTGTCAACATATCAGGGCTATTGCCCGGAGGACTTAAGGTAAGGAGAAGGGCTTATGATTTGAACAAAAAGTTTTTGCAGGGCCAAAAATTTAATAATATCGTCGATTGGATCAAGGCCATTAAAAAAGGCCCGAAAGATTTTAACACAGTAAACAAATGGGTAAGTGTTTTTGCTTTGGCAGTGAATGAAGAAAACGCCTCTTTTGGTAGGATCATTACTGCGCCCACCAATGGCGCTTCTGGCGTAATCCCAGCAGTACTAATGTATGCTTACTGTTTTACCCCAAATTTTGATGAGGATGAAATCGTAAAGTTTATACTCACTGCTGGAGAGATTGGTACACTCTATAAAAAAGGAGCTACTATTTCTGCGGCCATGGGTGGGTGTCAAGCTGAAATTGGGGTTTCAAGTTCCATGGCAGCAGGAGCGCTTACTGAAGCACTTGGTGGAAGCAAAGAACAGGTTTGTCAGGCAGCGGAAATCGCCATGGAACACCACTTGGGCATGACTTGTGACCCGATTGGTGGATTGGTACAAATTCCTTGTATTGAACGAAATAGCATGGGCGCCATAAAAGCCATTACGGCTTCAAATATGGCATTGGAAAGCGACTCTTCGGCAGCCCGCCTAAGCTTAGACAACGTTATCCAGGTAATGTGGGAAACTGCCTTGGATATGAAATCAAAATACAAAGAAACATCTGAAGGAGGCCTGGCTAAAATCCCAGTAAATATTGCAGAATGCTAAATCACGTCGTTATTAATCTCAAAATGGAAACTATAAACAGTACAGGCGCACTAAAATTGGATGCAATTTCCAAAAATAGTATATTTCATTATTCTTAATGCTGCTTATAGGTTACAATATGACGAAGAAAATTTTCAAAATACTTGGGCTATTGTTGCTCCAATTCTCAGCCTTAACCATAGTGGCCTCTGCACAAGAGGGAGGCAAATTATACAGTACCTATTGTGCAGGATGCCATGGAGCTAACCTGGAGGGCAATTCAGCCAGTTCCCTTATCAAAACAGAGTGGAAATACGGTAGAAGCGCAAGCTTGATGACCAGGAATATCACTTTTGGGATACCTGAAACAGAAATGATTGCCTGGAATCAGGTTTTGAATAAAGATCAGGTCAAATCACTGGTGGATTTTATTTCTGAGGCCCAGAAAATTCAACCCAATATAGACCGTTCCATTCCTAAGCAAATTAAAACTGAAAAATATGATTTAAAAATTGAGGAATGGGTAGTGGATGCAATCAAAACTCCTTGGGCCCTTGAGTTTGTCTCTAAGGACAGTGCTCTGGTATCTGAAAGGCGTGGAATGCTTCGCTGGATAGTGGAAGGAACTCCATTTGCAGACCCGGTTAAAGGAGTCCCCCAATCCCAAGAGTTTCGAACTGGTGGATACATGGACATTGCCATTGATCCTGAATATCAAAAAAATAGATGGATCTACCTGGCTTTTAGTTATGCCCCAGAGCGTATTACAGATGACGCTGCTCCTGCCATGACCAAAATTGTTAGAGGAAAAATTAATCAAAACCAATGGATAGCCGAACAAACCCTGTTTGAAGTACCGAATGACCTTCTGGTGACCAAAGGAAATCGATGGGGATGCAGGTTTTTATTTGACAAAGCTGGGTACCTGTATTTTTCGATTGGTGATATGGGATATGCCGAAGACGCTCAGGATCTGAGTAAGCCAGTAGCAAAGATTTACCGTATCAATCCTGATGGAAGTATTCCCACTGACAACCCATTTATTAATAAACCCGGTGCGTTGCCTCAATTGTTTACGATAGGCAACAGAAATGTACAAGGAATCGCTCAACATCCCGATACTGGTGAAATTTGGTTTACAGAACATGGCCCTATGGGAGGTGATGAATTAAATATTTTAAAGAAAGCTGGCAATTATGGCTGGCCTGATATTACCTATGGAATAGACTATGATGGGAGTGTTGTATCCACCCAAACAAATCAGGAAGGGATGTTACAACCCATTATTTATTGGAATCCATCCATTGCCGTTTCACCAGCTGAATTCTCAGACAGTCCGCTCTTTCCCCAATGGAAAAACAATTTGTTCATAGGAGCACTTGCCTTTGAGGAAGTAAGAAGATTAACGACCAACGACCACAAGGTGGTGCAACAGGAAATGATTCTTAAAGGTTATGGCCGGGTTAGAGACCTTAAATTCGGGCCTGATGGAGCATTTTATGTGGTACTCAACCAACCAGACAAAATTTTAAGGATCACTCCAAAATAAACCTGTGGTTCAGCAGATGATAAGGTAATTTTATTATTCGTTGAGTAGATGACCCCCATTACTGCGTGGATAGAATTGAGACAGGAAACTTATCCCGTAACTATATTTGGCCATAAAAAAATTATATCATTATTAACAATTCCGAAATGACTAAAAAGCGAATCTTTTTTACTGGTGGATCTGGAAAAGCAGGAAAACACGTGGTCCCTTATCTGCTCTCCCAAGGACATAGGGTGATGAACGTAGACCTAAAACCTTTGGATTACCCTGGGGTAGATAACCTGATCGCTGATATCACCGATTCCGGTCAAATGTTCAATGCCATGAGTTCGTATGCAGCCCTAGACGAGCTGGAGCCTGGAAATGGAGTGCCGAAATTCGATGCAGTAGTGCATTTTGCTGCCGTCCCTAGAATCTTGATCAACCCTGACAATGAAACATTTCGTGTCAATACCATGGGTACTTACAATGTGATAGAAGCGGCTGTTAAGCTTGGCATAAAGAAGATAATCATTGCCTCTTCAGAAACCACTTACGGCATCTGTTTTTCAGATGGGTCTACTGATCCCAATTCCTTGCCTTTGGAGGAAGATTATGATGTGAATCCCATGGATAGTTATGGTTTATCAAAGGTGGTGAATGAAAAAACGGCCCGCAGTTTTCAACGACGTACTGGCTTTGATATTTATGCCTTGCGCATTGGCAATGTGATTGAGCCGCACGAATATGCGGAATTGTTCCCCCATTATTTCAAAAATCCTGAAGTGCGCCGAAGAAATGCCTTCTGCTATATCGATGCTCGTGACCTCGGCCAGATTGTGGACCTGTGCTTGCAAAAAGATGGACTTGGTTACCAGGTATTTAATGCTGGAAACGACCATAATGGTGCGATTATTCCTAGCAAAGCTTTGGCAGAAAAATTTTTCCCTGGGGTGCCTGTTACCCGTGAATTAGGCGAACATGAAGCTTTGTTTTCAAACCGAAAAATACGTGAAGTGCTAGGGTTCAAAGAAGAACACAATTGGCAGAAATATGTAAAAGGAGAATGATTGATGGACAATTAAAAAGTTAACATCGAAATTTTTCTCCTATTACCTAGTAGCTATTCCTATCCAAAAACCTTCCTCATTAAATGAAAAACATTTTTAGATTTCTTGAAATTTTTGCTTTCGTTCTTCTTTTAAATTCATGTTCTAGTCCTAAAGAAGTTCAGGTAACAAGCCCTAATGAAAAATTCAGATTTGAATTGCTGGTTGAAGATTCACAGCTTTTTTACCGCGCTTTTTTTGATGACAATGAGATTGTTGAAAAATCTTTATTGGGATTTAAGCTGTCTGACTCCACAATAATCGGTCAAAACCTTGAAATTAAGCAGGCGGAGGAAAGTGAGGTAGCATCAGATTGGAAACCTATATATGGCGAAAGAAATCTTTATCCAGACCAATACCATCAGGCTGTTGTTTCCTTTAGTTCAAAGGATCAAAAAACGCCTCTCTTCCAACTAAACATAAGGGCATACAACGAGGGACTTGCGTTTCAGTATGCTTTTGAAAATGTAGGAAAGGTTACTCTTGATGCAGAACTTACCGAATTCACCCTACCTGCCAAGGCTGAAGTATGGGTGTCAGAACAAGCTCAGGGGGCAATTAATAAGATAAAATTAGCTGAAATAAGCAACAAGATTGTTGAACGCCCACTATTGGCAGAGCTGAGCGATTCCTTATTTGTAGCACTTGGAGAAGCTGCTTTAGTTGATTTTTCGAGAATGAAATTTTCACTGGCTGAAGGTAAAACTTCTACCCTTGTTGCGGACCTAGAAAGTGAGGTCATTTTCAACGATGCCTTTTCCAGCCCCTGGAGAACAATCATGGCTGGGAATTCCGCAGGCGAAATACTTGAAAACAATTACCTAATCTTGAGCCTCAATGCTCCAAATGCCATAAAAAACTCGGATTGGATAAAACCCGGAAAGGTAATTCGTGAAGTAACACTCACCACAGATGGAGGAATGGCCTGTGTGGATTTTGCTGTCAAACACAACTTGCAATACATTGAGTTTGATGCCGGATGGTATGGAAATGAATACGATGATTCTTCAGATGCCACCACCATTACGGTGGATCCAAAACGCTCAAAAGGTCCGCTTGATCTTCTTCGGGTAATCAAATACGCAGAAAGCAAAGGTATAGGGGTGATTCTGTATGTCAACAGAAGAGCTTTAGAAAAACAACTTGATGAGGTATTGCCGTTATTAAAATCCTGGGGGGTAAAAGGTCTTAAATATGGATTTGTCAATGTAGGTTCACAGGAATGGACAAGTTGGTTGCATGAGGCTGTAAGGAAGGCTGCTGATCATGAGCTAATGGTAGACATTCATGATGAGTACCGCCCAACGGGTTATTCTCGAACCTATCCAAACCTTATGACGCAGGAGGGTATTCGTGGTGATGAGGAATCTCCTGACAATACCATGGTTTTAAAAACCTTGTTTACCCGCATGCTAGCAGGTGCCGGAGACCATACCAATTGCTATTTTGCAGAGCGAGTGGACAATAAAATGGGCTCTCATGCTTCCCAGTTGGCCAAGGCCGTTTGTATCTATAGCCCATGGCAGTTTCTTTATTGGTACGACCGTCCGGAAAACGCTCCAGGAGCACATAAAGGGGCGGGAAACAGTACCAATTTCATCTTGGAAGTGCCTGAATTGACATTTTTCGACCAAATGCCTACCGTTTGGGATGACACCAAGGTGCTATCAGGCTACCCAGGAGAACATGCGGTTGTGGCTAGAAAAAGTAGAGACACCTGGTTTGTAGGGGCACTTAATGGGATGCAGGAAAGAGAAAGTGAAATTTCATTTGACTTCTTAGACCCAAACAAGAAATACACGGCTACAATTTTCACGGACGATGAGGAGGTAAAAACCCACAGCAGGGTAGCTTTAGAGACAAGGGACCTAACAGCTAAGGATGTGATGAATTTCAAATTGGGGAAACACAAGGGAATGGCGATGGTTATAAAAATGGCCCAATAGAAAACAGAGTAGATAAAAACTTATTAACACAAGTTTGACACTATCATGTTGTACTTATCAATTATCAAAGGTCCACACATAAGGCCTCAAAATCTCCATAGTCAACATCAACGTAGAACATTTTTTAAAATTTTAAAGGTTTAAATGGGAAATAGACCTCCCCATTTTCAGCTATAACTTTTGTTAAAAAACAATAAAGTTTAAATCGGCATAATTTGAATTATATAAATAGTTGTATTTTAG
Organism: uncultured Cyclobacterium sp.; assembly: GCF_963977555.1. Classification (GTDB taxonomy): domain Bacteria; phylum Bacteroidota; class Bacteroidia; order Cytophagales; family Cyclobacteriaceae; genus Cyclobacterium. The sequence goes on from NZ_CAXBPD010000023.1 coordinate 88,150, forward strand.
ATGTTTAGTATTTAAACACTTACAATACATCTAGGCCTCTGGTATTGTGCTTTTGGTACCAATACATAATTGGATAGGTTCAAAAAAATGAGCTATGAAAAACTTTATTGTATTTCTTTTTTTATTGGCGGCATTCTATTGTCAAGCCCAAAATGATCACAAATTTAATTTTGACTTTGAAAAGCAGAAAGATAAATCCAGCCTTTCAGACGGCTGGTTTAAATGGGGGGATTATGCCTCTACCATAGACAGCCTTGCTAATTCAGGGATAAATGCAGGAAAAATTACCGCTACTGACAATGGAAAATTTGGATGTATCGCCTACCCTATTCCTGCAAAATATTCCGGCAAAACATTGAGGCTTGAAGGGTACATGAAAATCAAAAATGTCACCAATGGATTTGCTGGGCTCTTACTACGAATCGATGGCAAAGAAGGCGTTTTAGCATTTGCCAATATGGATGACCAGAAAATAAAGGGTACAAAAGATTGGCAGAAATACAGCATAAGCCTTGATTACCCTCAAAAATCAGAAACCATATATGTAGCAGGTATTCTTTCAGGAAAAGGTGAAGCTTGGTTCGATGATTTTGCTTTAACCATCGATGGAGAAAATATTGAAACTTTAAAGGAAGTGAAAAAAGAAGTGGCAAAGGGACAACTGGATACCGCCTTTGACAAAGGCTCCTTACTGGATTTATCTATATTGACGGCCGAAAAAACCGATGACCTTGAACTGCTAGGTAGGGTTTGGGGCTTTCTTAAATACCACCATCCTGAAATTGCCAGAGGAAATTACAATTGGGATTATGAACTGTTTAGATTCTTACCACTTTATACCGAAGCTAAAAGTAAGGCAGACAGAAACAAACTCATTATCGAATGGATTGATTCGCTTAATCCACTAGAAAATTGTGCTGAATGTGAACCAACTGATGAAAATGCGTTACTTAAACCAGACCTAAACTGGATTCATAAGGAAGATCCGGTGCTAAAAGACAAGCTACTCTCTGTTTACCATAACCGCTCACAGGGAAAACATTATTATATAGCATTGTCAGCTAACATACATAACCCGGATTTTATTAATGAAAACCCGTATGCAAACATGTCCTATCCTGACGCTGGGTTTAGACTTTTGTCTATTTTCAGGTATTGGAACATGATCAATTATTTTTTTCCCTATAAACACTTGATGGATACGGATTGGAATATAAAGCTCAAAGAATATATCCCCCGATTCTTACAAGCCAAAAATGAATTGGAATACGAAATGGCTGTACTTCAACTCATAGGAGATATTCAAGATACCCATGCAAACTTATGGGGAGGAGGAGATAAAATAGAAGCGTGGAAAGGATCCAACTTTCCTCCTGTAAACCTTAGATTTATAGAAAACAAATTAGTAGTCGCAGCTTTTTATAATGAAGAATATAAAGAAACTATTGGTTTAAAAATTGGTGATGTTATTACCAAAATAAATGGAAAACCTGTGGAAGAAATCGTAAATGAAAAATGGAAATATTATCCTGCTTCCAACTCCGCTGCAAAATTAAGAAATATTTCAATCGATATTTTACGATCAAATGAGGATGAAGTAAATATTGATTTTATTTCGGAAAGTGCTATAGCACAAATGAAAACCCTTAAACTATACCCAAAAGATAGTCTTGATTATTTCACCTGGTTTAGAAAAAACAAGGATATCTCTTACCGTTTATTAGATGACAATATTGGCTATGTTACCCTGGCTAGTATAAAACAAGAAGACATAGAAAATATTAAGAAAGAGTTTAAGAACACCAAAGGGATAATCATTGACATTCGTAATTACCCATCCACTTTCGTGCCTTTTGTTCTAGGCTCCTATTTTGTTACTTCTTCAACCCCTTTTGTAAAATTCAGCGTTGGCAATGTTGATAACCCCGGTGAGTTTTCATTTACAAAGGATTTGGAAATCCCTAGTAGGGGTACATCATACAAAGGCAAATTGGTTGTGCTGATTAATGAGTTTTCGCAGAGCCAGGCGGAATATACCGCCATGGCTTTCAGGGCTGGAGACAACACGACGCTTATTGGAAGTACCACAGCAGGAGCGGATGGAAATGTTTCTACCCTATTTTTGCCCGGTGGGCTAAGGACAATGATTTCTGGTATTGGAGTTTATTATCCAAATGGAGAAGAAACACAACGTATTGGAATTGTTCCTGACATTGAAGTAAAACCAACCATTGAAGGCATCAAAGCAGGTAGGGACGAACTGATGGAAAAAGCCATAGAAGTGATTACCCAGCTCAAAAAAAGGTGATTTTGATGGCAATACTTCCCTAAAAATGCAGCATATATTCTTTGAGCAGATCAATGTATTCTGGGGTATAGACATTGGTGGCGTCTTTTATCACCAATGTTCTTACTTCAGTTTGCACTGGCCTCCTGGTTAAAGAAGCTATCACTCGGTGTACTTTGCTGGTTTCCCTGTCCTGTAGCAAGGTTTTACTGTCTACATAAAAACCTTTTTCAATACCCAATCCAATAAAAGCCTCCATCTCATAGGCTGGTAGAATTAGCCATAATACGCCCTTATCCCTCAATAAACGATCTATACCTGCCCACAAATCGGTGAAGTTAAGTCCCTGCTCATGCCTGGCCAGGTTGATATTTTGTTTGCTGCTTTGCAGCTGACCACTGTAATAAGGAGGATTAGTAATGATCAGGTCGTATTGCTGGGTTTCAGCTATTGCAAAATGCTGAAATTTTTGGTGCTTCACATTTACATTAAGCCCCAGCTTATTGGAAGCTATATTTTTAGTCGCCTGCTCAAAAGCATCTTGGTCTATTTCCACAGCATCAATTGTAGCCTGCGGGTACTTTTGAGCCATCATCAAAGCAAGAACACCCGTACCTGTTCCAATATCGAGAATGGCTTCAGGAATAGACTTTAAAGCGGCTAGCGAACCAAGAACGACCGCATCGGTACTCACTTTCATTGCACATCGCTCCTGTTCTATTCTAAACTGCTTGAATTGAAAAAAGGTGTTTGCCGTCCGTTTCATTATGCCTTTTGCTCTGCTTCATAGCCCTGATCAGGAGGTAAATTATGTCCCAAAGCCGCTGTTACTGCCAATTCATCGCATCTTTCATTTAAGGGGTTCCCAGCATGACCTTTTACCCATTGAAATTGAGGCTTAAATTTAGTATGTAGGGGAATGTACCTTTTCCAAAGGTCAACATTTTTTTTGTCCTTAAAGCCCTTTTTTTGCCAAGCCCATATCCAGCCTTTTTGAACGGAATCCACCACATATTTACTATCCGAATAGATGGTAATTGGCAAGCCTTCTACTTTCAAAGCTTCCAAACCCCGAATCACCGCCAACAATTCCATCCGGTTATTGGTGGTGAGGCGAAACCCTTCGGAAAGCTCTTTTCTTAGGTTCTTATAGAGCAAAATCACACCATAGCCTCCATTTCCTGGATTGCCCTTGCTGGCACCATCGGTATATATTTTTATCATGTCCTATTGAAATTTGCATCAAAAATAGGGTAAATATTACAAACCGTCCAATAAGCCAACACAGACTTTAGCGAATTCCCAAACCACTTGAATCTGTCTTCTTAAAAGATTGACTTACGGGTAATGTAACAAGCAGGTAAGTGCTTTAGCACCTTTGCCTTGGCAATACAAGATTTGTAAGCCCAAAGAAAATTATTACCAAGAAATAATTTGGAATAATGGCCGTTTATTTCGTTTTTAAGAAATAATTAGGGCTTAAAAATACAACAAATAGGTCAAACAGTAGGTCGAAACAAATTATTAGCAATGATTGAAACATGAAGAAATACATTTTAAACAAAGCTGAAGAAATAATTTCCCAAACTGAAGAACCGGAATACGAATCCATTTCAGTTCACGATTTTCTTACCGAATTTGATTATGCAACGAAGTACTTACCAAGATTTCTGAAAGTACGTTCCTTTGCCCTCTACATGCTTTTCTTTAAAAGGGCCTATTATTCAATTGGTGATAGAAAAATTAAGCTTAAAATATCCGCTTTGGGCCAAAATATGCTCTCCAACTTTGGGAACCCTATGTCAAAGGATGTGGTGAAAAGGGGAATCAATGACTTGGTCAAATTCGGCATCGTAGAAAAATTACACCGCCCAGGAAAAATCAATGAGTACATTGTCAAATTGCCCTCAGAAATAAAAGCCATAAAAAAGCTTATAAAAATAGAAGACCGCATTGAAGAAAGTATTTATGGAGATTCGGATGACGATATCCTTAGTGATAGCAACAAAAGAAATGAGATTTTAAAAAGGGACAACAATAAGTGCTTTTATTGTCTTTGCGAACTTAAAGCACCTGATTTTTACCTCAATCATATCCATTCCAAAGCCAATGGGGGCTATGACTGGAAATCCAATCTGGTTTCATCCTGCAGAACCTGCAACACCGTAAAAAATGCTGACAGTGTAAATGCCATATTATTGAGTAACCTCAAAAAAGGACTTATTCTAAATACAGAATATTTAGAGCAAAAATCTAAATTGGATAAACTGAAAGCCGAATATCAACAAATCAGAGAAAATATTGGAAATATTCCCTAGTAAATTTCTTGAATTAACCCTATGTCGATCTTTATTAATACCAGTATAATTACAAACATTTAAAAGCAGGAACACCAAGGTGAACCTGCTTATTTTTTATACCCATCAATGACAAAACTCAGTCAAATACACATTCAGAATCTTCGGACTTCCAAATGACTTTCTTGCCTTCAAGGTCTTCAAGGGCATAATCCCCTTCAATCGTATCCCCTGAACAGTCATAACTAACAAGTTGCCAGTTACAATTGGGGCAGCAGCTAGCCAAATAGAATACAGTTTCTCCTTCGTAAGAAGCTTGACCGATATAATTATATTCAGACATTTCTTCAGAAGCCAAGCCTTGCTGTAAAGTTTTCAACCAAGGTAAATCATTCAAAGGGTCAGTTACTCCGCAAATTGTATCCGGGTTATCGGTTTCATTACATGAGAATAAAATTAATAAACTAAAAATAAAGGGGTAAAATAACTTTTTCATAAATTTAAATGGAAAATTGGTTCAAACTTTTGACCCTTACGAGTAAATAATACTAAATGCTACAAAAAAGTTTTAATAATCTGTGGTCAAGTTTAAATTACCCTCAACCAATCTTAATCCTAACATAAATGCACCTAAGCAACGCTTTTTCCAGTACATTCATAATGTGCTTCTCAACAGCTAATGATAGAATACCTTCCTAACTATTCAAAATCAAAAAGTTAAAGCGCCATGGGGGCAACAATTACTTCACAAAAGTACTGACTAGCAGCTTGAAGATTGTGAATTAAGTTTTAAATTAACTGTTCTAATTGATACTATCCAAAGCCTATGAAATATTATTACAAACACATTTTTCCACTTTTCCTTATCCTACTTTTGGTAAGCGCTGTCAACAACGCCTTGCTTTCACAGGAAATGGATTTTGAATCTTACAACCCACAATCTACTTTAGTGGTACCTGAAAACCTTGTCACAAGAGCCAAATACCCATTTGTTGATATCCACAGTCACCAATCCAATGTCAACGATGTGCTGATTTCAAGGTTGATTAAGGAAATGGATGAAATGAATATGGCGACCATGGTAAACCTAAGTGGAAAGGGTTCTTCAAGAAATAGAGCTGACAGTGAGGCACAGGAGTACCTTAGCGCTATGATCCGTAAGTTTAATGAACAGGCGCCAGGTAGGTTTATTGTTTTCACCAACTTATCATTCAACGGGTTTGGAAATAAAGAATGGAGAGAAAAGGCCGTGGCTGAATTAGAAACAGATGTAAGAAATGGGGCAAATGGTTTGAAGATTTTCAAAAGCCTGGGTTTAAATGTCCAAGACGTCAATGGCGAAAGAGTACCTATCAATCATCCCGACCTGGATGCCATATGGGCAAAATGTGGAGAACTAGGTATTCCAGTGTTGATTCATGCTGCAGATCCAGCCTCCTTCTGGGATCCAATGGATGGCAACAACGAACGCTGGCTAGAACTAAAATTACGCCCCAACAGAAAAAGAGCTGCTGACAATCCAGCGCCTTTCGATCAGATCATTGCAGAACAGCACGCCATATTTAAAAAACATAGAAACACCACTTTTATTAATGCCCACATGGGTTGGATGGCCAATGACTTGGCTAAGGCTGCCAAGCATTTGGATGAGTATCCAAATGTCAACTTTGGGATAGCAGCTGTTATTGCTGAGTTTGGTCGGCAACCAAGAGCAGCCAGAAAGTTTTTTATCGATTACCAAGACAGAATACTCTTTGGGAAGGATGCGTACAACCAAGAAGAGTTTTACACCTATTTCAGGGTTTTGGAAACCGAGGACGAATACTTTCCATATTATAAGAAATACCATGCCTATTGGCGCATGTATGGTTTAGGGCTACCCGATGAAGTGCTCAAGAAAGTTTATTATAAAAATGCACTCCGAATTGTTCCCAATATGGACAAAAGCCTTTTCCCTTATTGATTGTTTCTAAGCAAAAACAATAACTAATTGTATATGAATTTTTCGGAAATACATCTCCGAGTAAAGTTAAATTCTGAATTTATTTCAAGATCATGGAAGCATACTTTATCGATATGCTTGTGTATGGTCTTTAGTTGTATGGGATTATCTCAGGAGGCCACCTTCAAAAACCCCATTCGCAATGGAGCTGATCCTTGGGTTTTTCAAAAAGGGGACCATTATTATTACTGTTCCTCTTCTGGAGGGAGCATAGCGATCTCAAAGTCTTCAAAACTTACTGATCACGGTGTATTTCAAAAAGTCTGGGACGCACCGGATCAAGGATGGAATTCAGCCAATATTTGGGCACCGGAATTACATTTTATTAATAGTCACTGGTACATTTATTATGCTGCAGGGAAAAAGTCCGGAGGCCCCTTTATACACCAAAAATCAGGGGTTTTAAAATCAGTGGGGAAGGATCCTTTTGGCCCTTATGAGGATAAGGGTATGTTGTACACTGGGGATGATATAACCGATCCAGGATCGGTAAAATGGGCCATTGATTTAACACCATTTAAACATGAAGGTTCACTTTATGCTATCTGGTCAGGCTGGAAAATAGACAGTGAAACTGACCGCACTCCCCAACACCTTTACATCGCCAAAATGAGTGATCCGACAACAATCAGTAGCAACCGCGTTAAAATATCTTCCCCAGAAGAAAGCTGGGAAACCGGAGGGGAGTTGGACCTTAATGAAGGGCCTCAGGTATTGAAAAATAAAAACCTTACTTTTATTATTTATTCCACCAGAGAATCCTGGTTAAAAGATTACCGATTGGGTCAATTGAAATTGAAGGATTCAACTTTAGATCCCTTGGTTCCGGAAAATTGGATAAAAAACGGCCCTGTTTTTCTGGGAAATCATGCTGTTCATGGGGTAGGACATTGCAGTTTTGCAAAATCTCCTGACAGCTCCGAAGATTGGATCCTTTACCATTCTAAAAAGGTAGCAGACCCGGGATGGAATAGAGATATCCGGTTACAGCCTTTCAAATGGCGTGTGGATGGAAGCCCAGATTTCGGCAACCCAGTGTCCTTAGATAAACGCATACCAGTACCTTCCGGAGAAAAAGAATGATGAAAACAGCAACGAACCCAATGAAAACCATCCGCTACACTATATTGTCATTGTTGATCATCACAGGATGTCAACAAAATCCAAAAAATAAAAAAAACGATATAGATTCAGATAGGCATCACAAGGCCATAATTAATCCAGTACTTCCAGGTGATCGCCCCGACCCTACTGTTATTCAGATTGGAAACGAGTATTATGCTTCTGCCACCTCTAACGAATGGGCTCCATTGTTCCCAATTTACAAGTCTTCAGATTTATTGGAATGGGAATTGGTCAACTATGTATTTCCTGAAGGGGCACCTATGTGGGCTAAAAACAATTTTTGGGCTCCCGAATTATCTTATGACGAAGAGCAGGGGAAAATTTATGCCTATTATACTGCCAGAGACAAACAGAGTAACCGATTAAGTGTGGCGGTGGCAAGTTCAAGTTCTCCTACAGGAAAATTTGAAGATCACGGTCCATTAGTTGCCCAGGAGCATGGCTCTATAGATGCCTATGAGGTAAGGGATGATGATGGTAAAATCTATGTATTATGGAAGGAAGATGGGAACAGTAAAGGTTTGCCTACTCCTATTTGGGCACAGGAAGTTAATGAGCAGCGAACGCGATTACTCGGCCAGCCGATAGAACTTTTCAGGAATGACCAAATTTGGGAAAAAAACCTGGTGGAAGGGGTGAGTGTATTCAAAGAAAATGGGTATTTCTATGCTACTTATTCGGCAGGAGCCTGCTGTGACAGGGAATGCAATTACCAAACTGGAGTAGCCAGAGCAAAAAAATTATTGGGACCTTGGGAAAAATACAGTGCTAATCCAATATTGGTTGATAATAAGGACTGGAAATGTGCCGGACATGGAACTGTAGTAAAAATGGACAATGATTATTTCATGCTTTACCATGCCTATAATACTGCGGGCTCTGTGTATGTTGGAAGGGAAGGGGTTTTGGAACAATTAAGCTGGACGCAAGATCAATGGCCTATTTTTGGGAATGCGGCTACCTATAGCCGAGAGAAGGAAATGATAGATTTCAGCGATATTTTTGAGGCAGGCCTAGACCCTTTATGGCAATGGCGCGTGACACAAGACATTGAATTTGAAACAGGTAAGGAGGGTTTGATTTTGAAAGCCTCTATCGAAAACGAAAACTTAGGCAGTCTGCTGGTACAAAGTACCAAATCATCTAACTATCAAATGGAAACAACCATCAATATGGACCTCTCTGATGCTAAAGGTGGTATTTTATTAGTAGGTGCTGCCCACAACGGTTTCGGGGCACCTATAGCAGGTATAGGCATTGCTGCTACAAAGGATGGCTTTTCAATTTTTGAAACGATAAATCAATCAGAATCTATTATGGCACAAAAACAAATTGTACTAGAAGGTAAAATTGGGATGAAAATGGAAGTGACCGAAGGTCATTTACTAAGATTTTCCTTTAAATTGAAAGGGAAGAATTGGCAGTCATTTGATCATGTGGCTTATGCTAACCATTTGGTGCCATGGGGCATGGGTTTCCGGCTAGGCATGTTTGCCAAAGGTAATGAAAACCAAAAAATAAATTTCATTCAGACAAACGTCGTAAACAAATAGCCATCTCAGTAAATCCAGAGTATCTTTTCTTGGATTATTTAACCAATATTTTAGTAGGTACCTCTTAAAGGGAGGTTTAACTTGTTTCAGACAGATAGTGATAATTAGGTTCAAAGTTTAAGGGTTTAAAAAACCGAGGGGGATTATTTCCTCTATTATAAATTACCACACCTTTTGGCGCAAGTATGGTTAATCTTGAATTCAAATGGTTCATTAAAATCAGTCCCTCATTTTTAAATTTTTTATTGTTTCCATGAAAAAATTCCGTTTCACCACAGTAATAGCTGGACTAATAATACTTTGTTTGGGAGTTTCTTGCAAGAAAGAACCACTACCCGAAATTCCACCAACTGGTAATATTTCTTTTGACATTGACATTGAAGGCTGTTTTAGATCCAGTCTTTCTTCAGAACGTATAAATGATATTACATCCATCTATGTATCCATTGAAAATGAGTGTGGAATTATTGAGGGTTATCCCAAAAAGTTCGAGGATTTTTCTCTAGAGGAATATACCATTCACTTAACAATTAACAACCTACCAACAGGGGGCAACAGGCTTAGCCTATTATTACTTATGGATATAAATGGAGAGGTGATATATGCTAGTCCTCTTACAAAATCACAACTTTCAGCCAACACACCGAATCCACTTCCACTCCAATTTGAAACACTAGAAAACCAAATAAATACCATTGCAGCTACAGCTTTATCCACCAGGTGTTTTACTCCCGGTGACTTTGGTATAGATGCCGAAGAAGTTAATTTCAGAGAAGGGCTCGAAAATGTTGGTGGAACATTTGAGGGTGAAATTGATATATCAAGTCAGAAAAAGATTGATGATTTTGGCGCTTTCTGCTATACAAAAATAAAAGGAGGGTTAAAGATTGCATCAAGTGATGAACAACTTGATTTATCACCACTACGATCTATCCAAGAAATTGGTTACCTCCACATATACTCAAATCCACAATTGAAAAGCGTCAAAGGGTTTCATAGCTTGGTTTCTTTGGATCACTTAACTATCGAAAACAATACTAATCTTACATCGCTAGAAGGGTTTTCAAATCTTAAGGAAGTTAAAAACAGAGCTACTTTTTTATCCAATCCAAAGCTAATCGACCTTAAAGGTCTGGACAAACTAATCACTGTAAAAAATTACCTGAGGATTCAAGACAACTACAATTTATCAAGCTTGAACGGATTAAATAATCTAACAAATTGTGAAACAATTCATATTTGGTATAATCCTAAACTTCGTTCTATTCTTGATTTGGAAAATTTAACTATTAATTCAATTGAATTAGGACTTAACCCTAGTTTGGAACCGTTTTGGGAGATTTTTAGTCCGTTAAAAGAAATCAATGCCCTAAGCCTTTCAAATATGGAAATAGATAATTTCGCAAATAAATTTCCTGATGGTTTCAAAATCACAGAATCCTTAAACTTAAATAAAATCAGCGGATTAGAAAGCCTTAACGGTCTCCCTATCGGAAGAGAGTTACAAGGAAACCTTACCATTAGAGATATACTAAAATTAGAAAATCTAGAGGGATTGGAAAATTTACAATCCATAAAGGGGAATTTATTTATAGACTTACACCCAAACCTGAAAACACTAAAGGGGTTGGACAGTCTATCAATTGTCGGAGGAAAAATTACAATAAAAGACAATAATACACTAGATGATCTATGTGCCTTAAATAAATTGTTCCATACTAATCCAAAACACGCCTTAACAATTACCAAAAACGCCTATAATCCAAAATTAAGCGATTTTACGAATGGGCGGTGTTATAAATATTATTATTTACCAGCCTCTAATTGAGGAAATGGGTTCATATAAATTAGCAGTTATAATACCAAATTGACTCTTCTTTTTGAAACCAATTCAGTCAAAGAAACAAACAGATTTTAAGAGATTGGATCATGGTCTACCAGTGAAAAGTTTAAATTTCCACTGGTAGACTTGTTTAAAACAGCTCTCGATTTTAAATTTTCTAACAATACTAAAGGACAATCTCTCCTTTAAGCCTATTGTTGCGCTTATTGCTGTCCTTTGTATTTATGATCAAGCGATATTTCAGTTTTTTACCAGGCTGGTTGGCACGGTATTTTTCTCCTGCGGTGTAAACTAAAGATTGACCCGCTTTCATGGTCGTCGTTTTGGTGTCAAAACTAATCATTTTACCATTTACCTTGAAAAACACCTGATAACTTCCAGCAGGAGCAGCTTCAGGCCCATTGTTCTTTATGGCATATTTAAACGAGCGATAGCCGCTTACCTCTGCATCAAGCATTACCTCCATCACCTCGAGATCATAAGCCTTTTCCTCCTGAGCCAACAGGGGAGAGCTTACTAAAAAACAGACAATCAAAATTTTCCAGTACATAAGGTTATTTATTGTGTGAGTCCAAAAATAAAAAAAGCCCGGTCACTATAAAGCAACCGGGCATAAAATATTTTAAAATAGCTTATTAATTAGCGCCAGGTCCTGCAGCAGGAGTAGCTGGTGCTTCAACACCTAATTTTGCCAAAACAAGATCTGTAAAAGGATCATTGTCTTTGGTATACAGAAGCACTGGTGCCTGACCTGCAGCTTCAGATAGGATATGAGAATAGTTATTCTCTGCTGCTACTGAATTGATTGCATTGTACACCTTAGTTTGTACAGGTTCTAATAACTCCTGCAATTTCCTTTGGTAAGAAGACTGTGCATCTTGTTCAAACTTTTGGATTTCTGCTTGTAATTTTTGCAACTCTTGTTGCTTAGTATTCCTTGCATCATCAGTCATATTAGGTGCTGCTTGTTGGAATGCTGCCGCTTGTTTCTGAAAATCGGCTCCTTTGGTCTGGATTTGTTGACCTAACTGGTTGCTATAATCTTTGATATCAGCGTCTATTTGCTCCATCTCTGGCATCAAACTCATGATATATTCCACATTGGTATACCCGATTTTGACGTCTTGTGCATTTGCTACAAATCCAAAGCAAAAGAGGGCAATTGCTGATAGGAAAATTCTTGCTTTCATAATTGTTAAACTTGGTTAATTTTTAATTGTTTTCTTCTAATCCTAATTCTTCTATAACAAAATCTGAGTAATCATGTCTTGGGTCCGTATAAATTATAGACGTTGGACTAGATGCTTTGTCAAATAAAATGGCAATGCCATTTCTTTTGGAGACCCTGTCAATCGCATCATAAATGGTAGATTGCAATGGCTGTAGCAGTTCTGCTTGTTTTTGATACAGTTGCCCATTGTCACCAAATATCCTGTTATTGAAAGCCCTGGCTTCTTTTTGTTTCTCTCTTATTAGTGCCAGTCTTTCCTGGTACATCTCTTCAGTTAGCAATACCTGCTCTCCTTGGAGGTCACTGTACATTTGTTGTATTCCTTCTTCCAAATTTTGTGCCTCTTTTTTCCACTCTGTACTTAAGGCTTCCATTTCCCCCTGAATCTTTTTGTAATCCGGATGTTTGTTGAGAATATATTCTGTATCAACATAGCCTAATTTCTGTCCCATGAGCACAATGGGCAAAAACGTAAGCAAAAATAACAATTTCAGGGACTTTTCCATAATTATCTGAATTGTTGACCAATAGTAAAGTGGAACATTCCACCGCTTGGCCCTGGGTTTGGATCACCAGCTGTTGGTACACCATCGAACCCATAACCCCAGTCAATGCCTAGCAGGCCAAATGCCGGCATAAATATTCTAGCACCAAAACCGGCAGATTTCTTTAAATCATAAGGATTGTAATCTTGGTAATTTCCCCAGTTATTTCCTGCTTCTGCAAATCCAAGTAAGAATATGGTAGCTGAAGGATTCGGAGATACAAGATAACGAAGTTCCATCACATGCTTGTTATACACTACCCCACCATAAGGTATCGGAGCGTTTGGTTGATTCCTATACTCTTTACCTGGAGTGATGGATTGGTTTTCATAACCTCTAAGTCCAATGATTTCCTGGCCCAAAGCGAAGTTCATCATGTTCATACCATCTCCACCGAGTACAAATCGCTCCAAAGGAATGATACCTGTCTTGGTACCATAAGACCCTAAGAAACCTAAGTGAGTCCTTGCACTTAACACCAATTTGGTAGAACCCAACACTGGTGTATAAAGAGATGCATCAAACATCCATTTGTGGTATTCAAGCCACTGGTATTTCTCCTGGTCAGTTGACTCACCGGTCAGGTTATTGTTCATAGCAGCGTATGGAGGAGTTAGTGTTGAGCTTAAGGTAATGTTTGAACCAAACCTTGGATAGATCGGGTTGTCAATATTATTTCTAGAGATTGTAGTGTTTAACGCTACGCTTTTCGCATTACCCGTATTGAAACTCAAACCGAAATAATTCCCATATTCGTCGAAATTATAATTCTGGAATTGCAAGCTATTGCTGATCTGGAAGTAATCATCCGGCCAAGTAACCCTTTTCGCCAGACCTATTGAAGCTCCTGTAATCTTAAAAGAACCTAACTCTTCACCAAAATTGGTTTGGCTATAGAAGTTGATTTGCCTTTGAACAGAATGATTGAAACTAACACTAAGCGCATTTGGTTTTTTGCCACCAAACCAAGGCTCGGTAAAGGACATGCTGTAGTTTTGAAAACTACGACCATTGGCCTGAACTCTCAAGGACAACTTTTGGCCATCACCTACTGGAAGTGGCCTCCACTTAGAGAAGTCCTTTATATTTTTGATGGAGAAGTTATTGAATGTAAGTCCTACCGTACCTACAAAGCCAAATAGTCCACCCCAACCTCCGGAAAGTTCGATCTGGTCATTTGGCCGCTCCTCTAGTTGGAAGGTAATGTCTACAGTAGCGTCTTCAAAGTTTGGACGCATGTCTGGTTCTATGTTCTCAGGGTTAAAGTAACCGATCTGGGAAAGTTCACGAATGGTTCTTACCAGTGCACTTCTATCAAATTTTTGTCCTGGAAGAATCCGTATTTCCCGCATGACCACATGGTCACTTGTACGTTCATTCCCTTCTATGGATACGCTATTTACTGTCACCTGAGGTCCTTCAAATATCCTCAATTCTATGTCTATAGAATCGGCTTGAATATTGACCTCCACTGGGTCAATGGTAAAGAACAGGTAGCCATTGTCTTGGTACAAAGAACTGACATCATCTCCTTTTTGTGGATCATAATTCAGCCTTTTGTCTAGCTTTTCTTTATTATAAATGTCACCATCAAAAATCCCTAACTTGGCTTGTAGTTCTTCGGTGGTATGGATATAGTTTCCTGAAAAAGTAATGTTGCGATAATAATATTGCTTGCCTTCTTCTATTTCTATGTCAATATTGATCCGGCTATCATCAAACTTAAAAATGCTATCTGATAATATCTCGGCATCCCTGTACCCTCGATTGTTGTAAAAGGCAATAAGGGCATTTTTATCATCCCGGTAATCGCTTTTGACAAATTTAGAACCATTAAAGAAGTTGAGCTTGAAATTCTTATTGATATAGGCTTTAACTTCTTCATCAGACACAGGGTTTCTCTTGGTCACCGCAGCCCCAATGTTTTTTGGGTTGGCATTCAGCAAGCGAGACACAATATCTTTGAAAATATATACCCGAGCATGCTCATGAGTGCCTTTCATTTTTTTCTTAAGGCGATTGTCTGCAATGTTTTCATTGCCTTCAAAGCTTATTTCATTGATACGGACCTTGCTCTTTTTCTCTACATCAAACCGAAGTTTCACGCTGTTGGGTAGGGTGGTGTCTCTTTCTTGAACTACTTTTACTTCAGTATTCAGGAAGCCTTTTCCTACAAAATAATCCTTGATATTACGTTGAGCAGTATTAAGAACGTCGTCTCTAACCACACGGCCAGTGATATTAACCTTGTCCTTTAATTCCCCTTCTTGGGTTTTATTAATGCCTGTAAAGTCAAAGCGACTGAAACGAGGCCTCTCTGTAAGGTCCAATAACAAGTAAATGTCATCCCCTTCGATCTTTGTAACCAGAATTTTAACATCCCCAATAATCCCTTGGGCCCAGAGTTTCTTAAGTGCGCCAGAAATAGCCTCACCTGGAACACTGATTTGATCATCTACCCGAAGCCCAGCCAATGAAATAATGGCTGTTTCATCAAGCGTGCTTAAACCTACCGCTTCTATTTCAGCTATCCGATACTTTTTAGGGTTGGAATAACTAAGGTCTATAATATTTACCGGCTCCTGATTGGAATACCGGCTTTGTCCCAATCTGATTTGGGCCTCTGCCACGCCGGTCAATAGCAGCAAGTAAATAATTATTAAATTCTTTTTCATTTCAAACTATAAAATTTTAACCTCGGTTTTAGTTATTCCAAGGCAGCAATAATTCTGAAACTAAATTCTTTCAGAACAAGTATTGTCAATTGGAGATCTTTGTCTGAGCTCCCGTTTTACCAAACCGTCTTTCTCTTTTTTGAAAGGCGAGTATGGCTTCATGCAAGTCCTTTTTCCGAAAATCCGGCCAAAGCACTTCTGTAAAATATAATTCTGTATAGGCCAATTGCCATAACATAAAGTTGCTGATCCTAATTTCACCGCTGGTTCTTATCAGCAGTTCTGGATCTGGAATATTGGCAGTGTTCAAATGGGCGCCAATCAATTCCTGATTGATAGCATCCGCTGATAACTCACCATTTACTACTTTTTTGACAATTTTCTGAACAGCCTTCTCTATTTCCCATCGACCACTATAACTCAACGCCAGCACAACTGTCATCCCAGTATTGTCTTTTGTTTTATCTTTCCCCATTTTCAAGTGCTTAATGCACGAATCTGGAAGGCTATCAATATCACCTATCGTTTCCAACCTGATGTTATTTTTCATCATAGTTGGCACTTCATCTGTAATGGCTTCAACCAATATTCCCATTAAAGCATCTACCTCTTCTTTGGGTCTGGACCAATTTTCTGTAGAGAAGGCATACAAGGTAATGTAATCTACGCCTAGTTCTACCGATCCTTCAATGGCATCCCTTACTGCCGCCATAGCATTTCTATGACCAAATATTCGCATGGCTCCTTTCTTTTGGGCCCAGCGCCCATTGCCATCCATTATAATTGCAATATGTCGGGGAATATTGCCCTTGTCAATCACTTCCTTCATTCCAAAATTCTCTGTTGATTCAATTGATTTACAAAAATGACACTTCTTTTTTAAAAATTCTATCCTGAGGTCAATTATTGTACTAGTAGCACTTGATCTGATGGAAGGAATAGCTGATGGTAAAACCTAAAAAGTAATACCAATCACGGTCAGATTGATTACCAAAATTTATACTTGTGGGGTCTAACACTTGATTTCCAGTGCCAGGGTCAGTTCTATATCGAGGTAGATATAGGGTCTCATTACCTATTTTATCCAAATTATCGGTAAAGGTTGCTTTTGCTCCTCCTTCAAGGGAAAGTAAAATACGATCCTTAAGCTTGTATTTTATGCCTGCCCCAAAAGGTACAATTACAGTACCTAATGAATAATTTCCCGGTTGAGGATCTCCATCATATGTTTGACCTTCGCCGAGAAACATTCCGTAACCTAGGCCAAGAAAGCCAAAAGGAGAAAACCTGCTGGTAGACTTGTGGCTCATATAATCGAGAAAATGGAATTCCATCGTAGCAGATACTTCTACCATTGTGCCTTTAAAATAGGCATTTCTGATCATCGCTACCTGATCGATAGGGCTTATACTGTCTGTCCCGTTTAAACGGGATACAGAAAAGCCCGCTCTCAAGCTCCAAGCATTGTCAAAATTTCGTCTGCCAAATAACGTTCCTTGAATACCAAGTTGGTTTGGGTCAATTATCCGAAGAATATCTCCGGTATAGGCACCCGCTCCTAATCCTAATCCTATTTCATGTTGTTGGGCTTTTGCCATTTGGGTGGTTCCCAAACTTAAAAGACCAAATACAGCCGATAGTGCTAATGTGTAAAACCTGGATTTATTCAAGTCGTTGCAATTTATAAACTACCCAACGAATAAAAAACCCTACTAAGTATAGTGTGGGTTAAATATTGTTAAAACTAGTTTCTCATGTCATATCCCCAGTTCAATTTTTGTCTCAGGGTGTCAAAGAAGCTGTAATTGTGAAACTTAACAAGCTTCGCAACAAATATTTCTTTTTTGATTTTAAGTTCCACTGACGCATCTATGGGCGCAGATCTGGAATCTAAAGATACAAGGAATTTTTCACTCCTTCCTTCTATTTTAAAGGAGATTTCACTATCGTCAGAAACCACAATCGGCCTTACATTAAGGTTGTGTGGGCTTACAGGGGTAATTACAAAATTTTTGGCTAGGGGTGATATCAAAGGTCCTCCACAACTCAGCGAGTAGCCAGTAGAACCTGTAGGTGTGGACACGATGAGCCCATCTGCCCAATAGCTATTAAGATAATCTCCATCTATATAGGTATGAACAGTAATCATCGAAGAGGTATCTCTTTTGTGAATGGTGAACTCGTTCAGGCCAAAATTCAAGCCTTTAAATAATGGAACACTGGACTCTAGTTTCACTAAGCTCCTGTCCTCCAAAGAATAGCGATTTTCTAAAAGATCTTTGACTGCAGCATCTATTTCTTCTTTGGCAATGGTCGCTAGGAAGCCCATTCTACCCGTATTTATTCCCAAAACGGGTGTTTCGAAAGCCGCAATAAGTGAAATGGTATCCAAAAGCGTACCATCTCCTCCTATAGATATGACCACATCTATATCCGCTAGTTCTTCCTTTGCGCCAAGCATTGTTACCCCTGGGCTAAGACCTCCCTTCTTTCGGATAGAATTAAATAGATTTCTTGTTAACTGTACTTTTGATCCACTTTTTTCGAAGGCTTGAATCAATTGGTGAATACAAGTTTGAAAATGAGAGGATATATTGATACCGTGAAGTAATATATTCATGTAGGATCAGATATCTAAAAATCGCATCAAGTTGCCTAGACGATCTTGATCGCTATTGATCCCGTCTTCTTCTTGGTATTGGTCAATCACCCGGTACCCAAAACGTTCTAATGTAGCTTTGATATGTCGAAGTTCTACTTGATCAATTTTTAGTGTTACTTTGATTTTACTGTCATCAAGTGGGTCATCGGAAATAAAGCTGCTAAGAATTTTTGCGTTTTCGGACTCCACCACCCTTGCTATATCATACAAGCTATAGTCTGTCATAAACATGGACAAAATCAACACTCCCCCTTGTGACTGGATAGAAATACTCTCTGTAAAAGCTGAAATGGCTCCTTCTTGTGTGACAACGCCCAAGTACTTTAGCTCCTTGTCCAATACGGCGACCATACTGACTTGATTTTCTGAGGATATTCTTAGGACTTCATAGATATGGCGGTCTTCCTGTACTATACTAGCACTCCCCACCAAATCTATATGTTCTAGATTAAGCTCCTGATCATTGAGTTCATAAATGATCTCATCAGTGATAAAACCCTTAAATGCACCTTTGTCCACGACAGGTAATATATCTGTCCTGATCTCTTCCATCCATGAAAGCCCTAACTTTACTTTGTCCGTAAATTTTAGGGGGGGAATAAGGTTGTTTATAAATTCTATTGCCCGCATGTAGCTAAAGGTATTAAAAGGATTCGAAAAATAAAACGAGTTCTAAGCCTCCTTGGTTCAAAATACTAAATTTCTTACCCTATTTGACAGTCCTATTACCCTAAAGGGCGTATAAAAAAATAGGTTCAAAAGTATTTAATAATGAATTTCAGGTATTTTTAACTCCTTTATAAGAGCTACCCAATTTTGTATAAGTTGTTCTCCGTATTCAGTGAGGTGCGCTTCCGGATGAAACTGAAAGCCTAAAATAGGAAGCTCTTTATGAGAAAGCATCATAATCTCTCCTTTCTCTCCTTCAAGAATAAGCGATAAACAATCCGGGAGATTTTTTAATTCCAAGGAATGGTAGCGGGTAACATTAAACGTTTCGGGCAAATCTTTTAACACCTCATGCTGCTTTTTTCGGAAAACAGTAGAGATTTTACCATGCATGGGCCAGGAGCTTCTAACCAGCTGAGCACCGAAGAAAGTACCTATTGCCTGGTGCCCCAGACAAATTCCCAAAACAGGTACTTTGTCATAATAGTAAGCTAAGATTTTCATTAAATTGCCAGCTTTCTCAGGGGTTTCTGGCCCTGGAGAAAAAACCAAGGCAGAGAAATGGTGTTTTTTTATCTCTTCCAGGCTTAGGTTGTTCCGTAAAACAATTACCTGTTCGCCTGTCCTCCTGAAATAATCTGCCAGAATATGGGCAAAAGAATCAAAGTTATCAATTAACAAGATCACTGGAAGAGCTATTTACGAGTTCTTTGATAGTGGCTATCGCCGTATCTATAATGGGGGTATAGTCATCCAAAACGGAGACCATCGTTGGCGCCACAGGCACTATAACCGGATAAATGACCGCATCTTTTTTAATTTCGGGTGGCACCTGAAATTCAAAGGAATTGGCCACCCAAATTAAAAGACTGATCATGATGCTCCATTTAAAGATGCCTAAAATAGCACCAGCAAAGCTATCAAATGTTCCTAATATGGTCAGGTCTAGTGCTTTTTTAACAATAAAGGCCAATATCCTGATAGTGATTGTTACGGCCAGGAATATCAAAACGAAAGCCACAAACGGAAGCATAAAGGTCAGGCTTTCTACTTTATCCGTAAGAAGTTCCGCTCCCCAATTCATAAAACGAAATGCCAGGACTATGCCAATAAAAAAAGCCAGGATAGACAAAATCCCTATAAACAGCCCCTGCCGGTAGCCACTAAAGGCCCCAACAGCCAGCATGCCCAATATGATTATGTCTATCGTGCTCAAAATGGTTTTACGGGTTTAATAAGGCCTTTACCTTTTGAGAAATGGCTTTTCCATCTGCAATTCCAGCCAGTTTTTTTGTTGCCATTCCCATCACTTTCCCCATGTCTTTAGGCCCTGAAGCACCTGTTTGGCCGATAATGGCTTCTAATTCGGCAGTCAATTCTTCATCACTAAGCTGCTTGGGAAGAAATTCATTGATCACTTTCAGTTCGGTAGCCTCCACTTCAGCAAGGTCTTTCCTGTCTTGTTTTTCAAAAATTTCTATAGAATCTTTCCTTTGTTTGGCTGCCTTAACTAAAATTTGTAATTCTTCAGCTTCTGAAAGACCATTTTCATTCCCACCCTTGGTTTCTTCCAGCATGATCATGGACTTGATGGCGCGCAATCCACGCAACCTGTCTTTGTCCTTGGCGAGCATTGCTTGTTTAATTTCTTTTTCTATGTTGGTTTTTAAGCTCATGACTTATCTTTTTGACTTGTAAAGTTTAAAACTGGTATCGTTCTTTTATGGGACGTGAAAATTAAAAACGTCTTATTCTCATCGGTATTTTCGATGTTAACGCAATATATTTAATTTAGCACAAAATTAGCTGATATTTGGAACATGACGAAATTAAGTGTAAACATAAATAAAATTGCCACTCTAAGAAATGCCAGAGGCCATAATAATCCCGATTTGGTAAAGGTAGCATTGGATGCAGAACGATTTGGTGCCCAAGGCATAACAGTACACCCGAGACCTGACGAAAGACATATTAGGTATGACGATGTATTGGCACTCAAAGATCAAGTCACAACGGAATTCAATATTGAAGGCTACCCAGACAAAAGGTACATGGAGATCATTCGTCTGGCCAAACCAGCCCAAGCCACCCTCGTACCAGATCCCCCAGAGGCCATCACCTCCAATACTGGCTGGGACACCATCAAACACAAGGAAATGCTCAAAGACCTTATTTCAGAACTTCACAGCTATGGGGTAAGAACTTCTATTTTCATCAATCCAGAATCAAAATACTTTGAACCTGCCAAAGAAACAGGAACAGACCGAGTGGAACTGTACACCGAACCTTATGCGAGTACTTATCACGAGGACAAAATAAAAGCAGTTTCTCCTTATCTAGAGGTTGCAAAAATCGCAAGGGAACTAGGCCTTGGCTTGAATGCCGGCCATGACCTGGATTTACACAATTTGAAATTTCTAAAAGAGCAAATCCCCTACTTGGATGAAGTTTCCATAGGACATGCCCTTATCTGTGATGCCTTGTATTATGGCCTTGAAAACACCATACAGATGTACCGTAGGCAATTGGAGGAATAAAACCAAAGCAACATGAAATTAAACTTTAGAAAAACTGGCACAGGAAAACCCTTGGTGATCCTGCACGGCCTTTTTGGTTCCGCGGACAACTGGATGAGTATTGCCAAAGGGCTGGAGGAAAATTTTACTCTCTATTTACTGGATCAGCGCAACCATGGCGATTCGCCCCATAGTGAAACTTGGAATTACAAAGCCATGGCAGGAGACTTGAAGGAATTCATGGAGGCAGAAGGATTGCAAAATGCCAGTTTCCTTGGGCATTCTATGGGAGGAAAAACGGTAATGAAATTTGCTTTGACCTATCCTAAAATGGTAGAAAATCTTGTTGTGGCTGATATCGCTCCCAGACCTTATCCGGTGCACCACCAGACCATATTGGAAGCCCTTAATGCAGTGGACATTAATTCCCTCAGCTCCAGAAAAGAGGCAGAAGACAAACTGGCTGAATATATCCCTGAGCGTGGTATTCGCCAATTTTTACTAAAAAACCTGACAAGAAAAGACGGCACTTTTGCCTGGAAAGTCAATCTACCAGTGATTACCAAGCAAATCGAAAATGTTGGTGAGGAAATAACTTCTGACAAGCCCTTTTCGGGCCAAGTACTCTTTATGGGAGGAGCCAACTCGGACTATATCAAAAGCAGTGACAAGGAAGACATAGATGAACTATTCCCTAACAATCACATTATCCATATCAAAAATTCCGGTCACTGGTTACATGCAGAGCAACCCGAAGCGGTGATAGCTACCCTAAAAACTTTTCTTGGAGACTGAGACTAGAAACTTCAATCCACATAAAGTCATAGGCAAAAAAAGAATGAATAGGGAGCTTTTACACTGATTATCACATCATGCGTAAGGTTCCCTTTTTTTGTTCAACCCACGCTGGGGTTGAGAAAAAGGATGATTGATGCCGTCCACGGGTTTTCACCCGTGGCTATTGTTGTTGAAGCCCTTCAGGCTTCTTGCGTTCTCGTTAAATAATAAATTTTTTTCCAAAATGATGGGGATTGGAAATGTAATGTCCTTATCTAACAATCGCTTATAAGATTTAATAAAGCACTCTTATTTCGACCTACTAAAAATCGTTAAAAGTCCGAAAATCCACAGGCCTGAAGGGCCTGAACTATAATAGCCGTGGGTGGCAACCCACGAGCCAGAAATTGCTTCACTAATTCCCAACCCCGTATTCTAAGATTAAAGCAAGTAGAATAGTACAATTTTTAATTTTTAGGCA
>NZ_CAXBPD010000024.1:0-101034 GCF_963977555.1 uncultured Cyclobacterium sp.
CTAAAAATTAAAAATTGTACTATTCTACTTGCTTTAATCTTAGAATACGGGGCGACATTTCTGTAGCCCCGGGTTTTTAACCCGGGGTATAAGAAATTGAAAATCTCTGATTTTGGCGGTATTGTTGCCTATTTATTAGCAACAATACTGACAAAATCATCACGCCATTAAGCTGCAAAATATTATTTATAAACCTGAGTTCGACCCAATTTCATGGAAAATCATCATGCTTAAGAAATGCTTTGAGTGGATCCTTCGACATCCCTCAATAGGCTCAGTTGCCAACCTTGAGTGGGACTGCCACACCCTTTCCCTCCGCCTTAGCCAACCTAAAAGGGTTCGCAGTGACCATTATTCGCTTTTGATACGATCTTAATTTGAACCCAGGCATCAATAACCCTCATTTTGTTCCATTACTCCTGGCGCTGCCAATTGGATTTGCTCATAGGGTATTGGAAAATATTTCATATAATCTTGAGCATTTAAATTTTGGATCACCGCCTGTTCTGTTGAAGGGTTGTACTCACTTTCAAGTTGAGTTAAAGCTGTAGTAAATCTACCCGTACGCACCAGGTCAAACCACCTGTTGTTTTCAACTGCCAATTCAAGTCTTCTTTCCAATAACAGTTTGTCCATGAACAATTCCGGGCTAGCAATTTCATCCAAGGTGTAATTATGGTCCGAATCTCCAAATGCCCTTTCTCTGATGCTATTCAACTGCACCAGGGCAGTTTCTTGATCCCCTAATTGGTAAAGCGCTTCGGAATAAAGCAATACCATGTCGGCCAATCTCAAAACAGGCAAATCCAATCCTGAACTACTGATATTATCGATGGGAATGATAAACTTGTTGAAATAAGGGAACCAAAAAGGTTCATCCTCAGGAGCAGAAGAGAAGGTACGCTGCCATTCTGTGATGGTTACACTAAACCTGGAATCCTCAGGATCATAGGCCTTATGCAGATTCCATGTTGGTCTTCCAACCCTGCTACCATTGTTGATAACTCCCATAACCCCTGCAGTAGGTGCCAAAGCATAAGTTAGGGTATGTCCATTGGTGCCTTCCAAATAAGGTAAGGAAAAAATGGATTCAGCATTTACCTCGGTTTCTATGCGAAAGAGGTCTTTAAAATCAGGCAACAATTCATAATCGTAATCTGCGAACAACCTTTCCAATAAGGTTTTAGCCTCCGCCCATTTTTCCTCATAAACTTTCACTTTAGCTAATAGTGCAATGGCTGCTGCTTTAGATACCCTTCCTTGTTCGGAAGTAAAAGGGAGTTTAGAAATTGCCTCATTTAGGTCACTATTGATTAGTGCATAAATCTCAGCTTCAGTAGCTCTAGGAACCTGTCTGGACGCTGCCACCTCGATAATACTTGTCACAGCTGGCACACCGCCAAAAATCCTTACCAGATCAAAGTAAAAATATGCCCTCATGAACTTGGCTTCACCAGTATGTTGGTCTTTTAATTCAGCACTGTAATCTGCAGGCACATCAATATTTGCCAAAACAGTATTTGCTCTAAAAATACCATTATAGGTATCCTTCCAAAAGACATTCAATCTTGGATTTTCAGGGCTAACATCAAGCAAACCTATTTCTGCCATACCTGGTGAGGTGGCAAAATAGTAGCCATACATATTGTCCGATGGAATTTCCATCAACTCATAGTCCGTCGGAAACCTTGATTGTAACCGATTGTAAATGCCCAAAACGGCCAAGTCCAGGTCATTCGAATTTTCAAAAGCGTTGACATTGGTCAATAATGATTCTGGAATCGGGTTGAGCAGATCATCATGACAGGAAGTAAAGCTTAGCAAAATCGCTAATGCGCTTAGTATATTTAATTTGTAAGTTTTCATTTTTCTATTTTTTCGTGCCTGTACCAATCAAAAGCCAATGTTAAGTCCCAGAACAAAAGTCCTATTTAGGGGTTCTGAACCAAGATTTACCCCAGGCGTACTGCTTATGCCTGAAACTTCTCCTCTTGTCGTTCCCTCGGGATTGTAGGCATGATTATTTTTATTGGTGATTACCAATAAATTATTAACAGAAGCATATAGCCTCAAACTTTTAATTCCTGCTCCCGCGGAGAAATTTGGGAAGGTATAACCTAAGTTTATGCTTCTTACATTTAAATAGGAAGCATCCTCCAAGTAAAAGTCATTGTTGGTATTGTAACCGAATAATTGACTCAAAGCTGCCGCTGGATTAGTACCATTTCCAGGTTCCTCTTCAGACCACCATTGGTCTTCTACCAATGATCTTCTCATTGCACCAAGTGTATTCCCTTCGTAATATTGATTTTCGGCATTGAACATTTTAGCGCCTAAAGAAGCTTGCATAAAAACACTCAAATCAAATTGTTTCCAGTAAAACTCATTTGAAAAACCCAATAGCATTTTAGGCTGGAAACTTCCTAAGACCACTTTGTCTTCAGGATCTATCTTACCATCCTTGTTGGTGTCTTCAAATATTGGGTTGCCTGGTTTGGTACCAGCAAGACTAGGGGTTTGAGAAATTTGTTCTTCATTTTGAAAAACGCCTATAGACTGGTACCCATAATAAGAAAACATTGGTTCTCCTTCTCTCAATAGAAAATCCATGGACCAATAGGTATTGATTCGTTCATCCACTTCGCCCAGATCTGTCACTTCATTTTTATTCATTGAAAGGTTAAAGGAAGAATTCCATTTGAACTCTCCTACCAGATTTCTCGTATCGATCTCTACATCCAGTCCACTGTTTCTTACTTCACCTACATTGTTTATGATACTACTAAAACCAGTTATTGCCGGAGTATTTACATTGTACAACATACCTGTGGTTAAGTTGTCATAATAATCCACATTTAAGCTAAACCTGTTTTGAAAAAAGCTAATCTCAAATCCAAAATCATAGCCCTTGGTTTTCTCCCAGGAGAGCCTTGGGTTTGCCATGGAGTTTTGAACAATCCCATTCACCAATAAATTATTGGGTGAATAACTTACTGAACCCACAGAACCTAAGTACTGAAAATTTCCGATGTTAAAATTCCCTGTAACACCATAACTGGCCCTCAATTTAAAATCTGAAATATTCGGGATGTTTTTTATGAACTCTTCTTCCGAAAGTCTCCATGCAGCTGAAAGGGAAGGGAAATTCCCCCATTTATTTTCCGGCCCAAACCTAGAACTCCCATCACGTCTGAAAGAGCCCTCTAAAAGGTATTTATCATTGTAAGCGTAGTTTACCCTAGCAAAATAAGAAACCAGGCCCCATTCAGATTTTGATTGGGTAGTATTGGCGGGGTTGATAATGGCATTGTTTAGGGTTTTTACCTTATCGTTATTAAATGAATTGGGTATGGCATACATGGCCAGTGATCTGGAAGTGGAATTTTGATAAGAAGCACCTAGCAAACCCCCAACATTGTGAACTTCATTAAACGTTTTGGTATAATTCAATACATTCTCATTCACTAGGTTTATACTTCTTGAATCAGAGACATTACCATTGGTATTTACACGTGTATCTCCAATTCCACCGCTCCAATAATCATTGTTGACAAAGGAAATATTCGTACCTACAGATGTTTTGAAGCTAAGTCCATCCATCAGGTCTAAATTAATAAAGGCTCTACCTATGTTGGTGAAAACATTGGAATTATTCTCTGTTCCATAAAGGTAAACATAGGGACTAGCTTGTCCAGAGTGACCAGTTGGGATATAATCATAGGTCCGTGGATACTTTCCATCAATATAATCAGGGCTTACAAATGGTGGATATTTTACCAGGGAAACCATATTAGACCCTGCATACCTTGTTTTAGAATAGGATGGGCTCAATTCCATTCCTAAACTTATCATTTCATTGATTTTTACATCCACATTGGCCCTAAAACTGTATTTCTTATAGCCAGAAGTTTTTAACACCCCTTCTTCATCCATATAAGTACCTGACAAGTAATACTTAGTATTTTCCGTACCTCCAGAAAGGGAAATATTGTGGTTTTGGATGGTAGCTGCTTTTATCACCTCATCCTGCCAAATGGTTTGAGGAAGTTCTTTGGTCAGTGGATTGACCTGGTAAGTCAATGGCCTCCGTGGATCTCCCCAAATAGGAATGGAAGTATCTCCCCCAGCCCAGGCAAATTCCCTGTTCTGGTATTTGGTCAAATAGCTATGCCATTCGTCTCCTGTCAACCAGTCGTCATGAACAATGGCATTGGACATGCCGAAATAAGAATTGATTTTTAATTCAGGTTTTTGGGACGACCCTCTTTTAGTTGTAACCAATATCACTCCACCTGCACCTCTTGAACCATAAATCGCAGTAGATGAAGCATCCTTTAGCACCTCAATGGATTCCACATCATTCATGTTCAATTGACCTAAGCTTCCTCCCGGAAAGCCATCGATAACTACCAAAGGGTCATTTCCCGCACTTATGGAACCAAGTCCACGAACCCTTATGTCAGGCGCGTCACCCGGCCGGTTACTGGTATTGGTAACATTAACGCCAGCCATTCTACCTGCGAGAACATTCTCAAGCCTTCCAACCGGCAATTGATCAAGGTTTTGGTTTTCTAATTTAGAAATAGATGAGGTAACAGAAGTTTTCTTTCTTGTTCCATAACCAATTACCACAACTTCATCCAGGTCTGATTGCTCTGGAACAAGGTTGATAGCAAAGGTCTGTCGATTGTTTACCGCTACCTCTTGCCTTTCAAAGCCTACGAAAGAGAATACTAAAACAGCACCATTTGCTGGTACATTTAGACTAAAGGCCCCATCTATATCTGTGACCGTTCCAACATTGCTATTTTTGACCAATATATTCACACCAGGAAGTGTTTCATTCCTATCAGCATCAGTAACTGTTCCTGAAACAGTACGTTGTTGTGCATGGGTCGTTGAGGAAATCCCTGAACCCAAAATTAAGATCATTGTTAGTACCCCTAAATAAAAAAGGTGGTTGACCTCACTAAGAACGGGAAGGAATATTTCCCTCCCCATTTTTCCATTGTATCTTTTTTTCAAAGCAGATTGATTTAAGTGGTTAAATTATACTTATATAAAGATCATTTTGGTTATGAAACCCAAAAATTATTATTTGAATAAATTCCATATTTAGAATTATATACTACATAGAAGGAAATTTAAACATTAATCATCTTTTCGGTTACGTTACCTTAAATTTATTAAATATTATTTTATTAACAAATAAATTTTATCTGTTTTACTTAATTATAGATTAAATTAAATTTTACCATTCAAGGAGTATAAAAAATAACTTTTCAAAGTATTAAAGTGATGAATGGACTATTTTAGGTAATTCATTTTCGGAAAAATCAAATTAAATATTTAAAGGGGTTCTGTGTGATTTTTTACTTAAAAACAAATAATTTAAGGGCATACTGGCATCATTACCTTGTTCCCTCTGTTCATTTTTTCCTTGATGAAAAAACGAACCAAAAAAATCAAGGCTATCAAATTTTATTTCAAATGATGGGATATCCTTCAGAGAATAGATCTCTTTTACGTAGCCATCATTTGATTTTTGAAGCAGGATTCAAGGCTAAAAATGAGTGGATCTCCTTGTGGGAGTTAACTCATTTTCTTAACGCCTTCCACCCTTCACCAAAAACCATAACCTTTGAAGGCCGGTAAAACCTATTATATTATGCTTTCAAAGAAATCTACGATTACCAATAGGGGTATTTTCTATTCGATGACC
The DNA here is from genome assembly GCF_963977555.1 of uncultured Cyclobacterium sp. Taxonomy (GTDB): domain Bacteria; phylum Bacteroidota; class Bacteroidia; order Cytophagales; family Cyclobacteriaceae; genus Cyclobacterium. The sequence goes on from NZ_CAXBPD010000024.1 coordinate 5,723, forward strand.
ATAAACAAGTTGCCAAATCAATTTTTTAATCATAAAAATCAAAAATTAAATACACCTTTTTATTTTCAACATTGCTGACAAAACCCCAACACTACCTAACGTTACTTTTCTTATGTAGTAGAATCCGGTATTATGAAAAAAAATTATAACCCTTCCAACCTTTTGAATCTATTCTGACTCTTTTATATACACAGACGAAAAATGAGTATACCTAAGCCAGACGCAACACTAATAAAAAGGATCAATCAAAATGACCGAAATGCACAATTTCAGCTTTTTGAAATGACGAAAGGAATGTTGTACTCAACTTGCTTTAGAATACTCAGTGATGAAGAAGAAGCCCATGACATCTTACAAGATGTATATGTAGCCGTTTTTCAGAACATTAGAAAACTTAAAAATCCTGAAGCCCTGATCTCTTGGATGAAGACCATAGCCGTTAGAAAGGCTATAAATCGTAGTAGAAAGAAAATCTATTTCGAACCAGTAGAAAACCATGAAGTGGACACCACTGAGGCATTCGACTCCTGGTTTGATACAGAACTACTGGATCAGGCAATTTTGAGTCTTCCCAATGGGGCCAAGGCTGTTTTTCTACTCACTGCCGTGGAAGGCTATTCGCATAAGGAAGCTGCAAAACTTCTTAATATTTCAGTGAGCACCTCAAAATCTCAGTTGCACTATGCCAAAACGTTATTAAAAAGTCGAATCACTAAGCTCTTAAAGGCATGAAAACACACAACCCAAACCCAGAGCTATGGAATAAAATTTTAGAAAAAAAAACCTTCGAGAAGCAACTTGGTGAAAACATTAAAAAGCTTCCTGTCCTGGAACCCAATACCGAGATTTGGGAGCAAATTGAACAAAGGCTCGATGATCAACCAAAAAAGGTGCTAATCTGGTATTATTTAGGTGCAGCGGCTGTAGCCATATCCCTGTTATTTTCAGGAATTGGCTTCTTCCTATCCTTTCAGGGTGACGATAAAACACCTTTAATAACAGAAAAACCAAAGTTTAATGCTCCTGATAATTATTTAGCACCTGAAGTATTAATTTCAAGGGAAAGGATCCCTGAAAAAATAGCAACAAATGAACTACCTTCTACTAAGGTGAACATTTCCCCACCAATTAATCGCAAGAAAATAGAATCGATTACAGCTGGTGGAATGCCATTGCCCCCGGTCCAATTCAAAACAACGTTCACTATAAATAAAATAACTATTCAGCCTCCTATGGTAGCCAACAAAAATACTTACCATGAAGTGAAAATTACTTGGGAAGTAGCAAAACCCAAATCAGGAGGCTCTCCTTTTGGTAGAAAAGAAAAAATACATATAGAAGAGGCCATTTACCCGACGGCCACTATTCAAGTAAAATTTAATAAATCAAAAAACTAATATTCTAAATTCTATAGTTATGAAAAGATCAATTCAATTGTCTTTATTGGCATTGCTATGCGCAATCCATTTTGAAATCCTTGCTCAGGAAGTAGAAAACCAATTGCCTAAAAACACCCAAGACTGGATAGACGAAGACTGGCCAATTACTGACTCTTTAGCATTTGAACTTCCAAATCAAGGAAAACTCCTATTACTGTTCAATTCTGATGAGCACAACCCAGAGGACTTAACATTAAAATTTAAGCCCATTCTTAAAAAAGCAACTGAATTCCCAGAGTTTAAAACCATTACCTACAGGCTAGCCGAAGCATTTCCACAGACAAGTGTGGACAGAGTCATTCTCAACATTGAAAAAAAATATGTCCCTTATGTAGATCGGCTAGAATTGACTTTTCCAGTTGGGCTTGATTATACGGGAGGCTATTTCACACCTGAGATAGGGTTTAGGAGTAAAATTTCTTGGAGAAAATTTGATATAGGGGCTTCGATTACCAATTCTGTTTTTTTTCCAGGAAAGATTGAAAACAAGGTATCGGTCAATCACAATTGGTTTTTAAATGCTGAATTCAGCTGGGAACTTTTCAATCCCAAATCCAACAATAAAAACATGATAGGCATTGGCTACCTTTTGAATGATGAAAAAAGTCAGCTTTTTGACAAAACAACTGTTAAAGCTTTTTACCGGAGACAAGTCAGCCAGGTCATTTCTATTCAGGTAGGGCTAGTTGGAACAAATAACCTGAATACATTTTACCCAACAATAGGAGTACGATTTTGGTAAGAAAAACCAAGGCCCTAAAGTTTAAGCATAAATACTTACTCCTAAAACCGTCATTTCGAAACCAAACATTTTCGAAATGCAGAAATTGAAATGACGATGTGTATTTTCAAATTATTGAACATCAATTACTTAAATAAAAACGTTATCGATAGACTTTGCTGGGGCTTTGGGTAGAGGAAGTCGAAGGAATCTAAATTGGACTGCCACACCCTTCCCCCAACTTAGACCCACAAAAAAAAGTTAGTACAACTTGTCTCCTAAATTTAACCCTTCTTGGGTGAAAACACCCTAGCTCAGGGTACATGCAAATGGTTGGAAGTTTAATGGTCTTCAATATTTAGATTATTTATTACTAATATTCCAGAAAAAATGCCAACCTACTCTACTACCTAAAGTTATTTTTGACAGCCCTTTGGAGCCGAAAATTACATCTATACAGAACACCCTGAAATCATAACGCCCCCTCTCTTGAAAAATAACCATTATAGTATCGAAAAGTGATATCGATAACATCAACCCATCTATTCTAAATGAAAAATAAAAAAATGAGAATAATTCTCTTTTAAAGCAGCGCCTTTTTAATCAAATAAGTACTAAATTAACGGTTTTGTAGACTTTAAGAAAAATTAGGTATATATTTTTTTTAGGAGGAAAAAATTTTTAATATGCATTATAGAAAAGAAAATCAAAAAGAAGCAAAAATCACCCTAATACCCTTCTTAATTTAATAAAATTAGCAAAAAACAGTATAAAATATCTTATATCACACTAAAAACATAATTATACAAAATATTAAATTGAAACTTTAAATAAATTAATAACCGTTCATCACTAAAATAATTGCCTATGCGTTAAAAATTAACAACCCAAAACCTAGATTTAAAGAAAGGAATCCTTTCAAATCAAAAACAATTAACAATAATCCATTATGAAAAGAAAATTACTCAATCGACTAGTGATGAAACCGATATCATCTCTAGCGACTTTAGTCTTGTGCTTGTTTTCAGGGAGTCTATTGGCTCAACAAACAAGTTTAGACAAGAACATAAAAAATATCGAACAAAATTCAATAGCGACTGCCTCCAATAAGAGTGTAAGGAAGTCGGTAACTGCAGATTTGTTTGATGTTACGATATCAGGAACTGTTACTGATAACAATGGTCAGCCTATTCCAGGTGCGACAATATCTGTACCAGGAACCTCAATAGGAACGGCAACCGACCTGGATGGTAAATACACGCTCACCGTTCCTGACAATTCATCTGTCGTTATTTCTTTTATTGGCTTTGAGAGCCAAACAATAGAAGTGGGCAATCAATCTACAATTGATGTAGCACTTACCATGAGCACACAGGCTTTGGATGAAGTCGTTGTAATTGGTTATGGTACCCAAAAGAAGAAAGACCTTACAGGAGCTGTAATCAATGTGCAGGCTGAAGAGGTAATGAAATACAAACCTACCTCTGTTTCTGAAATCTTAAGAACAACAGTACCAGGTTTGAGTGTAGGTTACTCCACGAGCGCTAAGAATGTACCTGAATTTAATGTTCGTGGCGATGCTTCTATCAAAGCTGATTTGGATGGTGATGGTGATAGAGAAGAAGAAAGGGCTGCCAACCGTCCACTTATTGTACTAGATGGTGTAATATTTAGAGGTGACCTTGCAGAAATCAACCCAAACACCATAGAAAGTGTGGATGTTTTGAAGGATGCGAGTGCTGCTGCCGTTTATGGTTCTCAAGCGACCAATGGTGTAGTAATATTTACCACCAAAAGAGGTGAATATGGCAAACCTCAAATCACTTTCAGTTCAAGAGTTGGATTAATAACAGGTGCTAGGAGGCAACAGACTCACCAAGGTGGTGAAGATGTATTGAATTGGTTGACAGACATGAATGAGACCATTACAAACACCATTACTGAGCCATGGACCAGATTCAGGGATTATAATAGCATAGATCCGCAATACCAAGACGATTGGTTGGCTGCCAATGGTATACCAGGTGAAACTGACCCTGCTAAAATCGATTTGGCTAGGATTAATAACTTTGGTTTTTGGGAAAATGAAATTGAGAATTACCAAAACGGCGTTTCTTATGACTGGCAGGATTTCTTATTTCATACAGGTGTAAGACAGGATTATGACGTTAGTGTATCAGGAAGAAATGAAAGGGTATCCTATTATTACTCTTTGGGATACAGTAACAGGGAGTCTGTTCAAATTGGAGAGTCATTTGAAACCATCACTTCTCGTTTAAATTTGGATGTGAATTTAGCGGAGTTTTTCACCATTGGTGCAAATACCTCCTTCACTTACCAAAATGAAGGACAAGAAGCAGTTAGCAATGGAAGTTTCAGGGTATTTTCCCCATACGACCAACCTTGGAAGAATGGCATGCCAAGAACCAGAGAAAATCTAAATGATCAGGCGGCAGGATCAAATCTATCTAACCCCTATCAGGATCCATCTTGGAACACCAGAAGCTATTCCAGGTTTATGATCAATCCTACTTTATATGCTTCAGTTAACTTACCGGGAAACTTTACGCTAAGAACGGATTACACTCCACGATTTGATGTTTACAAAAGATTTGACTTGGATGAAAAAGGAAATCCTCAAAGGGCTGTAGATGCTGCTGAAAGAAGATACAATGATTACTTTTCTTGGCAATCCAACACCACCCTGAACTGGAACAAGGAATTTGGAGAGCATAGAATTAACTTCACTGGATTATACAATGCGGAAAGGAATCAAAGATGGGAAACCAGAGCAATGACCAATAACTTTTCTCCTACTGCAGCACTTGGGTATCATGCCTTACAACTTGGCTTAAATCCTACTATGTCTTCCTATGACGAAGTAAATTCAAGAACAGGTTTAATGGGTAGGGTAAATTATGCCTACAGTGACAAATACAATTTCTCAGCTTCCATCAGAAGAGATGGTTACTCTAGATTTGGTTTGCAAAACATCTATGGTAATTTCCCTTCCGTTTCTGGAGCTTGGACCATTAGCAATGAAGACTTTATGCAAAACAAATCAACACTTAATTACTTAAAGTTAAGATTGAGTTATGGGGTTAATGGAAACAGTAGTGGATTGCAGGATTACAATGCTTATGCCCAGTTAAGTAATGGTGTATTTTTGAACTATGATGGTGGGTATATACCTACACCTTATACAGAAATCACTAGAATAGCTAACCCTATGTTATCATGGGAACGAACCGGTTCTTTTAATGTAGGTTTGGATTTTGGTCTTTTCAGCGATAGGCTAAGCGGTTCTTTGGATGTGTATCAGTCAGAAACAAGAGACTTGCTATTGGATCAAAAGCTACCTGAGCTTACCGGATTTGAATCCGTTAAAACCAACGTGGGAAATTTACAGAATCGAGGCTTTGATTTGGGTTTAAATTCTATTAATGTCTCTACTGCTAACGTTGCTTGGACCACTGCTTTTAATGTTACTTATCGCGTAAATAAAATCACTACATTAGGTAATGAACCGATTTCCATGACTGACAGTGAAGGTAACACAGAAATGAGAGAGCCGGATGATTTGCAAAATGGATGGTTTATAGGTGAAAACAAGGACATTATTTGGGATTGGGAGCTAGATGGCGTATACCAATTGGGAGAAGAAGCCGAAGCTGCGGAATATGGCCTATTTCCGGGTGATTTCAGGTTTGTTGATCAGGATGGAGATGGTGACATCGACATTGATGACAAGGTCTTCCTAGGACTAACCAATAACCCTTGGTACATCACATTAAGAAATGATGTAGAATACAAGAACTTTGATTTAGGTGTAATATTCTTAGCCAGATTGGGGTACAAGGGCGGTACTTCTGAACCTTTCAACAATTCCCAGCAGTATATCAAAAACAAAAACTGGTATGACATCCCATATTGGACCCCCCTTAACGGGCAAAATGATTTTGCCAGAATTAATTCAATCAATTTGGGTGGTGGCAATGCTTGGTTAAGCCAGTCTTATGTTAGGCTTCAAAATATTTCAGTGGGTTATAGTTTGCCTCAAAATATTTTAGAAAAGGTCAAAGCAAACAGGGTAAGACTAGCAGTGAACATTGAAAATGTTGCAGTATTTACTCCTTGGATTAAGGAATTAGGCGATCCTGAATCTGCCAGAGAAATGCCAAGAACTTATTCATTTAGTTTGGATGTAACTTTCTAAAACTAAATACCATTACAGTTTTAGGAACACAAATTAAAAAAAGAAAGAAATGAAAAAGATAAATATATTTAAAGGGATAATACTTCCCGTATTCTTGATATTTTCGTTCTCCTGTAACGAAGATTTCTTGGATGAAAAACCACTGTCTTTCCTAAGTCCTGAAAACACATTTGTAGATGCTTCCGGGTTACAAACCGCTTTAGATGCAGCCTATAGAGGTGTTTTTAGTCAATGGAATGGGGATACCCGGGAATTGATGTTCAATAGCAATATGAGTGACGCCTCTGTAGTATCTGCTACAGATAAACCGGATGCATTTGTTGACTTGCGGGTATATGCTACCCCTACCAATAGTAGAAACAATGATGCTGGTCGGGCAAGGTCTTTTTATGCTGACAATTATGATCATATCAAGAAAGCGAATACCGTAATCGATTATATAGATATTCCTGAATGGGAAAATGGGTCTAATAATGAAGAAAGAAACCATTTATTGGGTTCCGCTTATTTCCTTAGGGCTTTCTTCTACATGCAATTGACCATGGATTTCGGTAATGTAGCCTTTCCACTTAACGTTGTAGCTGAAGCAAGAAGAGATTTTAAAGCCTTTAATATGCAGGGTATATGGGATCAGATGATTGTGGATTTGGAATATGCAGAACAACATGTAAAACCAAAGAGCCAATTGGCAGTAGGTCAGGCACCAAAAGACGCTGTACGTGTTTTATTGGCGAAGTATTACATGCTAAACCTTCGTTTTGCTGATGCTGAACAATTAATGGATGATGTAATCAACGGAGGAGAATCTCAACTTTTCACTGACGACATGATTCCAAACGACGTAGTAGAAGTGGAAGTAGCAAATACGGACAATCCTAATACTGGAAATCCATTGCCCGGACGTAGTGGATATGCGCCTGCTGATGCCGTTAATTACTTACACATGGACAGGGGGGCACAAAAAACCAGTAATCCGGAAGGGATTTGGTTGGTTGTCAATGAGCCATTTGTTTTGGGTACACAGGGTAGGTCTGCAAGGATCAGGGCTTGGGGACCAAACTTTGTAAGTACAAACCTTGGTGTATGGGAGCCTGGTACTACCAGAACTGGTACTGATGTACAGCAGTCTACTAGCGACGAAAGAGGTAGGATGATGAAAAAATGGGGTAGAGGTCAGGGATTTGCCCGACCTACCAATTATTCACAATACGAAATATGGAATTTCAAAGGTAAATTTGATGAACAAGATTACCGTCACAAGGACCTTAACTGGTTTGAAATGGAGGATGTTTTATATGACAACCCTTCCTTATTGGAAGATGGAAGTGAATATTATTTAAAGCCTCTTCGTCTGTATGATGACAATGGCAATTTAACTTGCCAAGATACCATTAGATGTTGGTTCGGTTACCCAAGGTACAAGTTTTATTCCGTTAACCAGGAATCCAGACCTGACAGACAAGATGGTGGTAAGATGGACATGTACATCATGCGAATTGCTGAAGCCTATTTGGTGAGAGCAGAAGCTCGTTACTGGCAAGACAACTTTGCCGGTGTTGCTGAAGACATCAACACCATTCGTCAAAGAGCCAATGCCATAGACCTGTATACAATTGCCGATATCCAAACAGATGGTATTGGTGCTGTATTGGATGAAAGAAATAGAGAATTATTCGGCGAAGAATACCGTCATGATGAATTGGTTCGTATTTCTGTAATTTTCGCTAAAACAGGCAAAATGGCTTATAATGGAAAAACTTATTCCATATCTGGCAATGATATAGAGAAATCTATTTCAGCGAGTAGTTTCTATTATGACAGAATGATGGAGAAAAACAATTTCTTTAGAGACGAGGTACCTTGGGCTACCTATAATACCACCAAGTATACCATGGATCCTATGCATGTTTATTGGCCTGTTTATCAACCTTACCTTGTAGGTAATGTGGAAGCCACATTAAATCAAACTACGGGTTATAACGGTTCTGAAGACAATATTGAACCCTTAGTTCATGTGGTACAACCTGCAGGTGTTCCTAATGTGGACCCTATGGAAGCCCTTAGTGAATAATATTTACCATTTATAAATTAATTCCCCTGATGTCATTACTTCGTCAGGGGAATTTCTTAATTTAATGGGTCGAATTAATTATAACTTCAATAATAAACCAAATTTGAATATGGATAAGGAATCATCAAGAAGATCCTTTATTAAGAAATCAGCAGTAGCTGGTTCGGCTGCCCTTATTATTCCTACCATTGTTCCTTCAAGTGTATTTGGAGCCAATGACAGGATCAATGCAGCAGTTTTAGGTTTAAATGGTAGAGGTAAAAGCCATATCCAAGGCTTTATGTCGCAAAAAAATGTTCAAATTAAGACATTTTGTGACCCTGACATGAATATTCTTAAAGATCGTCAAAAAACCTTTAAAGAAAAATACAAAGCAGATGTAGTCTTGGAACAAGATTTACGTAGGGTAATGGACGATAAGGATATTGATGTTATCAGTATTGCTTCGCCAAATCACTGGCATGCTTTGACTACTATCTGGGCTTGCCAAGCAGGTAAAGATGTCTATGTTGAGAAGCCAGGTTCCCATAATATTTCCGAAGGTAGGAAAATGGTAGAGGCAGCTAAAAAATACGATCGCATTGTTCAGCATGGTGTACAGCTTCGAAGTTCTCCGGCGGTTCAGGAAGCTATCCAACTTATTCGTGATGGTTATATTGGCAATGTTTACATGGCCAGAGGAATTGTATTCAGATGGAGACCAAGTATTGGAGACAAAGGATTCTCCCCTGTACCAGAGGGCTTAGATTATGATTTGTGGACAGGACCGGCTCCTAAAAGCCCTTTTACGGAAAACCTTGTGCACTATAACTGGCACTGGAATTTTGATTATGGCAACGGGGATGTAGGAAACCAAGGAATCCATGAAACCGATCTTTGTATGTGGGGATTAGATGTTGGACTTCCTACTAAAATCACTTCCATGGGAGGTAAATTCCTTTGGGATGACGCCAAAACTGTACCAGAAGTATTGACTTCTGTTTACAACTATCCTGATGAAAACAAAATCATTCAGTTTGAAGTAAGACCCTGGTGTACCAACACCGAAGGTGGGGCTAGCGTAGGGAATATTTTCTATGGAGACAAAGGCTATATTGTTGTTGACGGCTATGACAAATATGCTTCTTTCTTAGGACAAGATAGAACACCCGGTAAGTCAGGAAGTGACGGTGGAGAATCAGGATCAGGAATGGATCGTGGAGCTGGAGGAACAGATGGCCACTTCGCTAATTTCATCGAAGCAGTTCGTAAACACGATGCTTCTATTCTAAATGGCCCTGTAGAAACAGCACACCTTTCTTCAGGTTTGGCTCACTTGGGGAATATAGCCTATCAATTGGAACGAGTACTGACATTCAATCCGAAATCTGAGAAATTCGTAAATGACCCAGAAGCAGATGCAATGCTTACACGTAATTACCGTCCAGGTTTCGAAGTTCCAGATCAGGTTTAAACATAATGTGCAATAGCTATTCTATTGCAAAATCAAGGTTTAAGCAATCAGCAATCTATTTGTTGAGAACCATTTTAGAAAAACCTGCCAGGAAAAAATTTCCCTGACAGGTTTTTCTAGTAAAGGGAATTAAAATTTTATTTCAGGTATAAACTAAGAGTTCAAATGAAATACATCGCATTAGTAATAATAATGGCAATGAGCAGCAATTTTCTCCTCTTCGGTCAGAAAGACAAAGAACCTATTAAAATCGAAGTGAAAGACTCCGAAAAAAAGATAGATGTAATCGTGGATGGTGAACTTTTCACTTCCTATATCTATCCAGACAACGTAATGAAACCTGTGCTTTGGCCGGTAATCTCTCCAGATGGAAACATGCTGACCAGAAGTTATCCAATGATCAATAAAGCAGGAGACAGAACTGACCACCCGCATCATGTAGGTATCTGGTTGAATTATGGTGATGTCAACGGACTCGATTTTTGGAACAATTCAGATGCAATCCCTGCTGCTAAAAAGGATGGGTTTGGCTCAATTTTCCACCAATCTGTTGAAAAAACAAAGAGTGGTAAAGGAAAAGCTTTACTCGTTACGAAGTCGCTCTGGAAAGCCCCAGACAATACAAGCATGTTGGAAGAGAAAACTTCTTTCACTTTTAAAGCAGGAAAGGACATTCGCATCATAGACCGCACAACCGAATTAACGGCTTTGATTGACGAGGTGAAATTCACAGACAACAAAGAAGGCATGTTTGCTATTCGTGTTGCCCGTGAACTGGAATTGCCTACAGAGAAACCGACCACATTAATGGATTCACATGGTGTTGAAACCAAAGTGGATAAAATGGACAATACTTACGTAAAAGGAGATTACAAAAGCGCAAAAGGTATTACAGGAGGGGATGTATGGGGAACCAGAGCCCGTTGGATGGAGTTGGCAAGTGAAGTTAAAGGCGAAAAAGTTTCATTGATAATTATTGATCATCCAAAAAACCCAGGCTATCCAACTTATTGGCATGCGAGAGATTACGGTTTATTTGCTGCGAATACATTAGGACAAAAAGCGCTTTCTGGTGGCAAAGACGAATTGAACTACAGCTTGAAAAAAGGCGAAACAGCTACTTTCAAATACAGAGTAGTGGTCGCATCAGCGCACCTTAGCGAAGATGAAATCAATGCCTTAGCCGACGAATACGCTAAAAAATAACCGGTTAACTCCTTTAAAAACAAGCATTTCAATGGACAACAATCAATCAAGGCGGAATTTTCTCCAAAAGAGTATTGCTGCAGGAATAGGGCTTTCATTATTGGACCCTGCTACTGCGGCAGCTTTCGCTAAAAAACCCAAAATGAACCTTGGCTTAGTAACCTATCAATGGGGAAAAGACTGGGACCTCCCTACCCTTTTGACAAACTGTGAAAAAGCAGGTTTACTAGGTATAGAATTAAGAACTGAACATGCACATGGTGTAGAGGCAAGTCTTTCTACCAACGAAAGAAAAGAAGTAAAAAAACGCTTCAAAGACAGCCCAGTTACCTGCTTAGGCTATGGCTCCAACTATGCTTATCACTATACTGACCAAGCTCAGGTTAGAGACAACATAGAAGGGACCAAGAAATACCTTCAACTTTGCAAGGATATAGGTGCCACTGGAATTAAAGTAAAGCCAAATGGACTTCCTGCGGAGGTAGCCAAGGAACAAACCATCGCACAGATCGCAAAATCTTTTAACGAGGTGGGTAAATTTGCCAGTGATCTGGGACAATTGGTGCGTGTGGAAGTGCATGGAAAACTGACACAACAATTGCCAAATATGAAAGCCATATTTGATCAGGTAACTGAAAAAAGTGTCAAGGTTTGCTGGAATTGTAATGACCAGGATTTAATGGCTCCGGGATTGGAGGCCAACTTCAATTCAGTGAAAAAATGGTTCGGAGATACCGTTCATATTCGTGAATTAAATGTTGGAGATTATCCTTACCAAGAGTTGTTGAACTTGTTTACAGATATCAATTACAAAGGTTGGATTCTATTGGAAGCACGTACGACACCTGCTGACAGGGTTGCGGCCATGAGAGAGCAACTTGATATCTTCAATACCATGTTGGCCAATGCAAAGTAAATTAAACCCGAAATATGCAATAGACATTCTATTACGTACTGAAATCGCTTTAAAATCAGCCACTTCGTTGCTGTTTTCAATTTCACCATAGCGGTGCTATGCTAAAATCTCCAAACAGTCTGATTTTCTTGCCATTGCAACTTACGAATCCTATTACATAATCCGGGTTAAAATAAATAAAGTGCGTCTGGGTCTGGGCAGAAAATTGCTATAAATGCTTATATTTATCAAGTATATTTTATAGCCTTTTAATGACAAACCCATCTAGATCATGCCTTATTTTACTCAAAGATTAAAGAATATAAAAGGAAGTTTTTTTTCTAAAAAAGGCCTTTTATATTCTTTTTTTATGTTTATCTACCTGGCAACTTTTATTACAGGCTTTACACAGGCAGACGCTTTCAATCTAAGCATTGAACAATTAACCTCTGGTAAAAAGCACCACTTCTTTGGCTACATAGGCCAATGCCAAACCATCCCTTGGAATGAATCGGGAAGGTATATTTTAGGACTTGAGATAGATGCGATAGATCGAATGCCAAAACCTGAAGAATCGGCAACGGTTTTTCTTATCGATACCCAGAATAAAAACAAGCTAATCCGGCTGGACAAATCTCACGCATGGAATCCTCAGCAGGGCACTATGTTTTATTGGAACCCTTTAGCTCCCGAAACTCAGTTTTTCTTTAATGACCGCGACCTTACTACCGGAAAAGTATTTACAGTGCTGTATGATATCAATAAAAGAAAACGAGTTAAAGAATACCGTTATGAAGACAGCCCTATCGGGAATGGTGGCATCGCTGCAGATGGATCTGCCTGGCTTGGGTTGAACTATGGCCGTTTGGCGAGACTTAGACTGGTTACGGGCTACCCCGGAGCCTTGGATTGGTCAAAAGATCAATTGGCTCCTGCGAATGATGGGATATTTCTCGTGGATGTAAAAACCGGAAATAAAAAACTGTTGGTGTCCTACCGTCAAATGGAGGATAAATTAAAAGAAAGCAATCCTGGACTTGAACACAGTGGCTTGTTTATCAATCATACACTCTGGAATCGCGATGCCAATCGCATTTATTTTTTTATCAGGGCCGGATGGAGTGGCCAAGGCAAGGAAAGAATCAATGTTCCTGCCTCCATTCATGCAGATGGTACCGGACTTCAACTACATGAAACCCATATAGGGGGCCATCCGGAATGGGATCTTGGCAACGTATTGATCGGCATCAAGTACAATGATGGGAGAAGCCCTGACGAACAAATTCGATACAATGTAGATACCAAAGAAATTATAGACAGGTTGGGAACTCCGGAAATGTTTCTAAAACCAGAGGGTGACATTTCCCTTTCTCCCAATGGAGACCTATTCGTCAATGGATACAGTAAAGACAATAAAAATTACTATGCTGTATTCCGCCGAAGTGATGGTGCCTTTGCCCGAAGTGAAGGAATAGACAAAGGACTATACAGTGGGGATATTCGCATAGACCCTGCTCCACGCTGGAACCGAACCAATGATGCTATCCTGGTTCCTGGAATTGACAAGAATGGAACTAGGCAAATGTTTGTGATTCGTTTGAAGGAGGAGTGAATTTTCTGGAAATTCTTTCACTTTAGCAAAATCTAATTTTAAAAAGCTTGTGAAATCAGCTATAACGTGAGATTGCCAAACCCTCCCCCCGCTCAGTCCTACCTAAAAGGGTTCCCAGTGACGGTCTTGCTTTAACGATTTAAATTTTACCCAAGTCCTGAAACCCAGATCAAAACCGGATCCTGAGCGGAGGAAGGAGTAGGTATTTCGGATACGTTACCCTATGGCTTCGGCTCCGCTCAGCCGCCGGTAAATTGCTGATATGACTAAATTAAAAATTATATCCTCTTTACGATTCCATAGACTTCGTATGCTGCACCACCTTATGCACACTTTCAGCAATACGGTCTTCAACATCTCCTCGCCATCTCCAGGCTGGATGACCGTATTCGTCCAGATGTGATCCACCTTCATAGCCTCCTTCTTCCCAAACACGACGGGAAGGAATATAAGCGGCCATATAATTGGCATAGCCGCAAATCCAGGTTTTTTGAGCAAATTCCTTTTTAAACCTCAACGAATAATCTACCACTGCTTCCCCTCCTATTCCTAAAAGCAAAAGCTCATCTCCCATTTTCCAGGCTTGAGTTGGGTAAGGGTAGCTGGTAGCAAAGGTTTCTCCTTTTTTAATTTTACCAATCATCCGCCTTGCCCATCTGGCTTGAAGTGGGCTTCGTCCATTGGCTATGGGTTGTAATTTTTCCAAGGTCACCATTTCTTCAAAAGCCAGGTCCACAAAATTAAAAGCAGTACTTAAACGGGAAGAAACTTTAACCAATGGATTATCTAGGGCTTCCTCCACAGCAGTCGAAAGCATTTCACCGTATTTCTCACATAGTGCCAATTCTCTTCTCGGTAATGGATTTTGATCTCCGCCACAAGCATTGAAAAACATGGCCGCCGTTCCTGTAAATTTATTTTCTAAAGCTATCTGGGCAAATCCAGGATAATCTCCACACCAAGTATTGAAATCCAATGTGGTGGGATGACAGGCATATCCGAAAAGCAAGGCCAAATTATGCCCTCCGGGCCCTTTAGCAACCAGAACAGGCACCTCATGATCCACCGCTCCTTTTAAAGGAATGCCTTTGGCCATCAAATCCGGTACCTCTGCTTCTTTATTGTCCCTCCTGTTGACAGCAAAAGTACAATTGCCTCCACCAGCAAATATTTCACAGTCCTGCCAGTTATTAAGCGCTTCATCAATGGCGGCTATCAACTGATCCTCCATCCATAAAGTATATTCTTTTACCGCTTCTTTCTGTTTAACATCACTGGGATAATAATCTACCAGGTCATCTTCTAAACAAGGTGCACAATGGTTGTGAGAAAAAGTCAACATAAATTGGGAGCGGTCCAACTGAAATTGCTTCGCTACCTTCTGGAAAACGCGTTCATAAATGGTTTTTGACATGCCCATGTGATCGGTAGTCACCATCACTACTCTTTTACCAGCCACATCTTTTAAGGCGATAACTTTTGCCCATAAATCATGAATTTTGCCGTAAGCCACACGTTTTCTACCATAGCCAGCCAGCCAAACGTCATTTAAAGGTGTGATCAAGGCCTTTGCAATTCCTATTTGCCACTGGTACTCCCCAACTTTGGAGAAACATTTACCCTCATTTGGATCAATCAAACCTCCTTCAATCCCTTCATTTATTGCTAAAACTGGAGCGGACAGCAAACCCAATGTTCCTGTAGCCACCGTACCAATAAACTTTCGCCTGTTTAATGTTACTTTCTTTTTATCGTTCATAGAGAACACTTGTTATATAGACTTTCAGCATACTGAATTATTATTGTTTCTGGTGAATTTCTTGCAGCAATGCTATAGCAGTATCTGCCAGCATTTCTCCCCCTCCAGGAGCTAGCCTTGAATTTACAGTTTCGTAGCCTCCACGAGTAAATGCCTCTTTTGTGGGAACGTATGCTATATGACTATGCGTTAGTTCGACTACAATGGTGTTTTTATAGGGGGAATTTTCTTTTATCGCCAGTCCTAAATCCACAAAAACTTCTCCCGGAAGCCCTACGATGGCCAGGTCTTCGCTTACTTGAAACACCTGCACCTCTAATGGGATTCTCCACGGTTGATCACCTATTGTTGGAGGTACTGCTTCTGTTCTTCTAATTCTCTCAAGAGACCTGATTTTTAATCGCCTCCTCCTTTCCAGGAAGTCAGTTTCTTCATAAAGGGCTGGAGCATCAGTTTCCTTAATGGCCCATTCTAATTCCTCTGGAGTGAAATGTTGAATAGGAACATAAATGACTTTAGCTATTGCCTTTAGATCTGGCTGAATGACTTTTTGAAATTTACTGGGCATTTGTAGTATTGCAGAAGAAAGGATTTCGCCTATATCAG
This sequence comes from uncultured Cyclobacterium sp., assembly GCF_963977555.1. Classification (GTDB taxonomy): domain Bacteria; phylum Bacteroidota; class Bacteroidia; order Cytophagales; family Cyclobacteriaceae; genus Cyclobacterium. The sequence goes on from NZ_CAXBPD010000024.1 coordinate 21,701, forward strand.
AAGAACTTTTCCCTTCCTCTTTGGTCCCCGAAACATCTACATGATTGATATTGCCACAAGCTCCAGTGGCAAAGAGTGATACAAAATCTTTGTGAAAATGCTTTTGTAAATTATTGGCTAAAAACCCTGGGTAATCGGCACTGAAAGCCGTTCCACCAAAGGTATCGGCATGTAATGAAAAATTGGAAACCGTCCCAATTGGGTGTTTGTCTTTCTTCCTTTGTATCATCACAACAGCCAATTCTGGATCGGTAGGACCTTCCACTTCCCTAATGGATGGATTGCGTCTACCGGGGTTGGTAATCAGCTTTCCATTTTTCATAATAAACCGTCTGTTATATGCCAGGTCATTTACTTCTTCTCCAAACACTTCCAGTACTACTTCTTCCCTTTGCTCATACGCTTTAATCACCGCATTAACGATACCATCCTCCAGTTCCTTTGGATAAGCATCGGCTTTTCCTGTATCTTGTTGCGTATCAAAGGGAGGCCTTAAAGTTCCGGTTAGCTCCCTAATATTTGGATGATAGGCAGGAGAGGTATGAGAATGTGTACCTGCAATAATGATATTTTGAAAGGGTATGCCCGTAATTGCTTCTATTCGCCTTCGGGCTTTCACAGACAGATCCCTTTCAATCCATAAAAGATCTCCTACTACCAATGCCACTTTTTCTTCTCCCTGCTGAAAAATTACTGCTTTAGCAAATAAGGGGTCGTGTGCCCCAGTACTCGGCCCTCTATAATGAGGATACCCCGCTTCAGATGGTGTGATTTCAATTTCCATCATTCCAGATTCAAGGCTAGATTGCTGTGCCTTTACTGCACGTCCGATTGTTAATATTGATAGTGCAACTCCAAGAACTAGGAATAGGGGTCTTTGAGCAAGACCTTTGCTAGAAATGACTGTATTTAATCTCATGATTTTAGGGCTAAATTTAATCCAAATGATTAAGGCTCATTCACCAGCTAATAATAATCGGTTAAAGGTTAAACCTTAATGGCTTCTTCCAACAAATTATGGGTCATCTTTTGTACTCTGGGATCAGGTCCGTGCGGTCTACTGTAATGAGACCAAGGCAAAGTGTGGCCAGGAGGGCTACTCAGTCCCATCCCCCAGAAGATGGTAGCCGCATTGAAAATAAAATTCCCTTTTGGTCCTGGATAAATAATCGACTGATAAGGACAAGGATTGTCTCCACCCTGCCATGCCAATCCTTCAGCAATTACCTCCAGCCCTTCAATGTCAGCGGCATTGGCATGGTACTCCCAACCAATAAGTCCTGGGATGCTATCTCCTTCTTTCATTCCTGTTCCATTAAAAATCCAATGGTTAGGTTTTGTAACCGTCCAGTCACCTCCACCATTGATAGGCTCTGTATTCCTCACTCCCATTAGCAAACCTTCATCTGGCCCTCTTTCAGGAAAGGGTCCATTTAATTTTTCTCTCAACAATGCATAGTCATTGTTGGCGCCATAAGGCCCTCCTCTAAATATCCTACGGTTAGGCTGCCCTGCTTCACTTGCCGTAAAGGGAGTAACCCAACAAATGGAATTCCCAGAGAAAAACAACAAATTCACTCCTTCAGCTTTTAGTGTCTCCACACTCCTAAATTGTCGGATGTCCCAATATTCATCATGTCCAATGCTTAAGAATGCCTTGGCTTTTAATCCCCTATCGGGGGTTAATAAATCAACATTGGAACAATAACTTACATCATATCCGTGCTCTTCAAGAAAAAAAGAAAAAGGCATTTCAAAAGAAATAAACTCTCCAGAACCGAAAGATAGCGGATCGTTTACTATGGCTTCATACTGTCCCTGTCGGGCATAGGGTCTATCAAAGCTTACCTTTGCCCATGGGCCTTGGGTTCCTTTTGGATGGGTATAAATGGAGTAGTTATTCGGCCATTTGTTGTAGGCCTGCCAGGTATTGTCCGAGCATTGAAACAGTAGGTCTGTCTCACGTTCATCCTTGACGATAAAAATTATATAGCTTTCCCAATAAGGTTCTCTCGGACTTTTGGGCAAAGTGCGCAATTTACCCAAGTACACCCCACTCAACCAATCTTCAGGAATGGTTAAACTGTTAGAGACCTCCCATTTACATTCATGGATATTCATGTCACCGGGTGCAGGTGTTCTCTGCCGTTTTCCTTTTAACGGCCCGGTTTTCTTCATCCATCGTCCTCCTGTTCCATTGTAATAACCTGTCCGGTAAAAATCGATCTGGTAATCCTCTTCAGGATCTACAGACACCATGATATCCAAAGATTCCCCTGCCTTTAAACTTTGCTTGGAACAATAGCCCTCGATCAAGGCAGACCGGTATTGTTTTTCGTCAGGCCTTACTCTGGTCAACTGCCAAGAAGTAGTTCCTTGCTTTTGGTTTTCCTCTTGTATTAAATTTTTCCGTTTCACACCAGTTCCAGAAAAACCTTTAGTGGTACCCAAAGCTAATGCGATTCCGCTTCCAGCACTTAACTTGATTGCATCTCTGCGGGTGAGTTTATTGTTCTTAGCCATTGTTAGTGATTAATGGTAATATTCCTCAATATTAAAAGGGTCGATTTTTTCCGATGTCATTTCCTCGATACCTTATCTGGTGGTTAAAGAAGATGATTTTAATTGATCCAAGAGGCTTAATAAATTTGAGGTAACAACATTTGAAGCGTTAACTTCCAGGTAACTGGACCTTGCTCTCCAGGTTTCATAACCACCCCACTCGTGGTGCTGTGGCGTTGGTAAATAACCATTGTACCCATTGGCCAGAGAAACAGTAAATGTTTGGTCAAAAGGGCTTTTCGCTTTTATTTCCAGACCTATTTCAACAAAAATTTCACAAGGAACGGCTGTAATCGCCAAATCACCAATTTGAAAGGCTTGAAGGATAAGGTCTTTTTTATCTGGGAAATCATTGAGAAAGACGGTTTCTCTTGCATACAGCTCATCCCTATCAAGTAATTTATCTCCTTCAACCTCTGCTAAAATCTTTTTTGCTCGTTTTAAATCAGCTGCATCAGGTTTCCTAACACCAAGTGAAACTTCGGTTTGTACACTTGCCAACGGTACCCAATCATGGTAGGTAATGTCTTGATAAACTTTGAAAGCTTCTGCGGCTACAGTATTGGCAACCATTTCCATTTTTTCATAAGGTTGCATTTTCTTAGGAGCAGTTCCGCCAAAATTAATATTATTGATATCCCCACTTGTACCATTAGTCATGATTCCCACAAAGCCAGGGTTATTTTGCTCTGCCCCGATCATTTGCCCAATGCGATTGGCAAACATTCCAAAGTAATCCGCTGATATTTCTCCACTTTTAGTACCACCCACATAATGCAAGGAATAATTAGCGAGTAAAGCAATGGGCACACCACTCATTGATTGAACAGATACAATAGGAACTTCTGGATCAATTGGCCCTGCAGGCCCTACGAGGTCAGGGTTTTCAAACCCAGGGTTCATTCTTACTTTATCCTCACCACCAAAAGGATTGGTAAAAGTAACGCCATCTTTCATTTTCCATCGACGGTTAAATACTTCACTCGGTTCATGCCCTACGCCCCAGCCAATTCTCGCCGGCTCGAGGTTGTTATTGGCCCTGATGATTGCATCAGCTGCGCGCTCTTCCAAAAAGACCAAATAGTCAGGGTCAGGAGTACTGCCAAACACAGCACAGGCTGTACCTCCAGAATGGGTATGGATCGCTGAAATCAACATGTTTTCTTCAGGGATGTCAGTATATCCAGCAGCTCTCTTTTTGGCCTTGTCTAAAGTTTCCCTGTAGACCATGCAAAGGTCCAAAGTGACAATGGCAATTTTGGTGTTTCCATCGTCCAAAACCAAGCCTCTGGCATGGGTATCATCATGAATATTTTGCGTAAAATCCTCCTGAAAATTACCATTTATTGAGGTGCCAATTTTTGGGGTGATCACACTCAGGGCTGCTCCTGCTTTAAACACCTTATCTGTATTTGTTCCTTGGGCAATTAGTTTCCCCGCACCTAAAAATAGGAGGATCATAAAAAAACAAATTACTGGTAGGCCAGCAAAAAGCTCTCGTCTTAAATGTAATGTGCTAACCCTTCTCTTAGTCATAATTAATGTGGTCGTTATTGGTGTTTTTCTTAATGAAATACCTGATTTTTTTATAAAGCTTTATACCAAAAAAGCTACAGCCTAATCCAACAATGGTTGAAGTAAATAACCCTGAAGAATCGAATTGGCACTTCCATCTTTATTACACATAATAGCCAAAATTTGAGAAAAAAGTTAATCTTATTATTTTGTTGGGTTCAATATTATTTTAATGCGATGATTTGGGGATAGTCAGTATTCTAAGCCAAAATTCGCAATAGACAGTCTATTACGTGCTTATCCACTGCTCTAAATAAAATCAGCCACCAAATTACTGTTTTCAATTTCACCACAGCGCTGCTATGCTAAAACCTCCAAACAGCCTATTTTCCTTGCGATTAAAAAACTTCCCATAAACAGGGGACAGGCTTTACGCATTTTATTACCTAATTCTGTTTTAAAAAAACTCAACCATTTTCCCTGATCTCGTTTTTGTTTTAATCAACAATGGGTTAAACTTAAGGCTGAGGGCGAATTTTAAATGGAAGAAAATTGGTAGCCACCTGTCATTAACATTATTGCTATAACAACATTATCGATAATTTCCTCAAAAAAAGTAGCCGTTTATCCAGCCCATAAACACTCGGACTTGGCTTATGGGCTGATTCTGGACAATTAATAATATTAAGCTAATCTACTTAATAATTAAGGGTCGGGAGGCAGTGATAACATTACCCAAAGAATCATAGGCATGAACATAAATTCTCGATTTTTTCTCAGGAAATTCAATTTCAACGAATTTTCCATTTTCCAATTCGGTTGTAACAGGATTTGATTTTTTCCATGTTCCCACTTCATAAATTTGCCATTTATAATTCAAGGTGCCTTTGTAATCATTCAAGTTAGCAGCTGTAAGCCATACTTTTTCTTTGGGCTTTGCACCTTGCCAATGACCTACAATATTAATATCAGGAAAGGTATCATCTGAAATAGCGGTTCCATTCCATGCGCTTGCCAGAAAATAATAAGCTGGCTTAGGTTGACCTTTGAAATCTGTAATACCAAACCAAGTGGCCGTCCCTTCAAATCTATCCTGCCAGCTAAAGGCAAAACCTCCTACATTTGACCCTTTATGGGGTTCTATGTAGGATTCCCATTGCTTTTTATAGTGTTTAGCTTTCGTCATTGATGACAATTCTATCAATAAACTATCGTTCCAGAAATCGCCCAATTCCTTGTTCCAATATCCTTTTGGACCAAACTCTGTTATGGCATAGGGCCTATTTGGATCTGCATTAGAAAAAATTTCATCCAGGCTGCTGATATTAGTTTCATAATAAGAGTTAACGCCTATTACATCTATGGAAGGAGCGTATTGTTTATAATCATGTAATGCACCTAATAAACGAATATTATCATGTTCTTCGGAAGAAAAAACCGGTCTACTTGGATCAATTTCATGAATTTTTTGGGCAAGGTTTTCCAGGAACTTTACATAATTCTTTCTTACCAAGGTTAAATAAGGCTGACCGTAATATTTTTTTAATAGCCCCCATGTTTCATTGCCTATGTTCCAAGCAATGATGGCTTTCTCATCTTTATTGCTTCTGACATTTCTCAGGACTTTGTCTTCATAAGCATTAAGTCTATTCTTATCATTTAAGTAATCTACTTTAGGATCAAACCAAAAGCCATACATAATTTTCAACTCTTTATCTTCTGCCTCTTTAAAAATATTCCAGTCGTAAATACTTGGCTCATATCTTCTAATGGTATTTGCTCCTGCTGCTTTAATTTTTATAAAGTCCCTGGCAACCTGACTTCTTGACAGGGGAATGAACCCTTCTTCCCAATCATGCCCAGTGTTATAACAAATCCCCTTCATATAAAAAGGGGCTCCATCCACCAGCATTGAAAATTCACCTTGTTTACCTACAACATTTTTACTTTTACTAGGCTCTTGAACCAAATCTTTTGAAAATGATTTGGGCAATTTTACTAAGTCAAATAAGTCCAAAGCAGCAGATACAGTGGATAAATCATACTTCCAGTCTATAAATTTATCGTTATCAAAGGGCCTCCAGTCTGTAATCCAATTTTTATCTTGATCACTGAAAAACATAACTACCGAATTAATTTCAGGGAATTGTGATTTTATTACCTGAAGTGATTCATTTACCCACTTTGATCCATCTTCAGAATAGCTTGTTGAACCAAATTCAGCAAGCATTATGGGCAGGTCCAGAGACAAGGTTTTTATTTTTTGTTGATAGGGTAGGTATATATCTTGGAATTTCAATGGTTTACCATCAACAGATGCAGCACCATAATTTAAGGTAGTCAAACCAATCCAATCCACATATTCGGTAACCGAGCTGTCTTGCCCATATGGGAAATATTCAGCGATTGATTCTGGATCCCATGGCGTAAATACCCAACTAACATTTTGCACACCATGGGTTTCAAATTTATAATGAATGTATCGCCATGCCTCTTTAAACTCTTCTGCGGTGTTATTCCCTGATTTGGACCATGAATACATAGGGTTATCGACCTCGTGAGCAAAACGAAGAAAAACTGGAGAATCCAAATCTCGAATTGCCAAGGCAGTAGAAGCAATGTATTCGTCAAAATATCCTTCAATAATGTATTTAAATATTTTTTTGTTGTTTTTTAATTCATTAATCTGATGGTATTGTGGAAATAAATTGGACCAAGGCTCCCAAGTGATCATAGGAATCGCCCCCATATTTACTATTGATTTCCAATGATCTACGGGAAGCTCCTTATCAGACCAAGCCAAATAAGTCGATATTATTGACCAGTCCTTACCTGCCTGATTCTGTGAAGTGGCAAGTAATGGTGTGTCATCCTCTGATAAAAATGAGTCCAAATAAATACCAAAATAGAATCCCCCTCTATTTTTATCCAGAGAAGTTTCGATCTTTTTAGTAAAAAAATTATCGATTTTAAAATTTGAGGCACTGATTATAAAAAACACTGATAGGATTATAGGAAAAAGTACAGCAACTGGAACTCCATATCTGCTTAATTTGACATATGTAAGTTCAGCTTTTTTGAGAAAAAAAAGGTTCTTTAATATAAACCAACTGCGCCTTAGGTTTTCCACCAGAATGGACTGACCCATTGTGAAAGCTAAAAAAAAGACTATCCCATTGAGAATGGCAAAACCTGCCATCATAAAGCTATAGGGCTGCCAATCTGAATTAAGTCCATAGATTGCAGATCCAATGGACAGGGCAGAAATAATCAAATTGGGAAATCCAAGAATAAAATCACCTTTAGACGAATGTTCCTTCGGTGTAGGTATATAAGGTACTTTAATATTAAGCAAGGTATAAACAAATCCTATCGTATAAACCCACCATGTACCTACCCTTAAAACACCTCCCAATAGATGAATACCTTTTTCATTTGGACGATGTAGCCACTTTTGCGCATAAAATCTTTGGGATAAGGTGGCCAATAAAAATGGAGTGAAGAAAGCGAAGAAAATTACCGGGTTTAAAATCCAAGGATATTCACCAGTCATCAAGGAATAAATGGGTACCCCGATATCAATTACTCCAATTAGACCAAAAAGAAAATAAACGGGGAGTAACAAATAGTGAAGCTTTTGACGAGAGGTAAACTTTGAGAACAAATTAGGAACAGTATTCACCAACAAATCGAAAGTTCCCCTGCTCCATTTTAATTGTTGCTGGTAATAGGCAGCCAGACTACTTGGCACCAAACCTAAAGAGAGTATCTTGGGAACATAAACTGATTTCCATCCTTTTGCATGCAGAAGCATTGAAGTATGCATGTCTTCAGTTAATCCTGGGGCATGTCCCCCAATTGAGTCTAAGGCCTTCCTTCTAAAGGTGCAATTGGCACCAATGGCCTGTGCGGTACCATACTTACCCATTGCTTCCATGTAGGGGCCATAAAAAAGATAAGTCTGCTCAGCTGCAGCTTGAGCAATTAAGGAATCAGATTGATTTTTATAGGCTTGTACAACTTGAACATATCCTACATTGGGATCATCGAAAGGAGCAAGCACGTGGTCTAAGAAATCGGGAAAAGGTTCATGATCGGGATCCATAATAACGCAAATATCACCTGTTGCAATTTTCAAGGCATTATTTATATTTCCAGCCTTGGCATTTTCATGGGTTTGTCTTGTGACATGTCTTACTCCCAATTTTTTGCATAATTCAATTAGCTTTGGATCATTCCCTTCATCGCATAAATAATTTTCATGGGGATATTTTACAGCCACCATTGCATTTAGTGTTGCTGAAATCATTCCAAAAGGTTCTCCAGGACAAGCCGTGGTAAGCATGTCTACCGTATAGGCATTTTCAGCAATTGGTTTATTTAATTTTTTCTCTTTATGGTATAGACTGAAAAAATGGTACCATTCAAATAATATTTTGACTATTTTAAATAAAAGCGTGATTGTAAGAAAAATATACAACACTGGATGACCGACACCTACATAGAGATAAAAGCCTCCCAAGAATATGAAAAGCGTCAAAATGGAAAAACCATTTAGAGCCTTTTTAATAAATGTATTGTGTTTCATGATTATAAATCCAAGGTCGTAATTTCACAAAATACATTATAAATAATTTAAAAAACAATTTTTTATATTTGTAAATTATTTTGCATAGCTTTGCTTGTGTCCACTTTCATAAATAAGTAAATACAAATTCTTATGAAAGTATTGTTGTTTATTGAAAAAATTATGAAACGAAAAATCTTAATAAGTAAAAGCCTCTTTTACCTCATTTTACTTTCTTTATTTTTTAATTCTTGTGATAAATCAAAAAATAAAGTTAAAGTACCAAAAGTAGAGATTAAATATAAAAATGGTCATGCTCAATTATATAGAAATGGCCTTCCTTATCATATTAAGGGCGCTAGTGGCACAGAACATCTTGAAAAAGTATCATTGTATGGCGGTAATTCAATAAGGACATGGAGTTTACACAATGCGAAAGAATTACTGGATGAGGCCCAAACCTACGGGTTAACGGTGACATTAGGTTTGGAAATAGGAAGGCCATATTGGGGGGAAGATTTTAACTATTGGAATTTGATTGAAGTGGATAAAAAAATTGAGGAACTGAGACCCTCCATCGAAGAATTTAAAGAACATCCAGCTCTTTTGATGTGGGGAGTAGGTAATGAAGTCACCTTAAAAGGAGGGAATCGCTACCTGATTTATTATATTATTAACAGGATTGCTAAAATGGTCAAGGAAGAGGATCCAGATCATCCAGTAATGACAGCAATAAATATACAAACCATTGGCCGAATCAAATATTTAATGACTCATATAGATGTTTTGGGTTATAATGGTTTTGGTTTGATTGAGGACTTTTATAAAAAAGATAAAAATTACACAGAAAAGGGTTGGGGAAAGGCTTATTTATTAACCGAATGGGGGCCTCCTGGTCATTGGGAGGTGAACGATACAGAATGGGGAGCACCACTGGAGCTGAGTGCTAATGAAAAACTTTCTTACTTAAAAAAGAATTGGGAACTAATGAACCAAGACTCTAATGCCTTTTTAGGCAGTTACGCATTTTATTGGGGTAATAAATTTGAAATAACGCCAACTTGGTTCAGTCATTTTTCTGAAAAAGGACTAGAAGCAGGTTCGGTCAACTTTTTAAAAAGCTCCTGGTCAGGAGAAACTTTTAATAACCCCGCTCCCAACCTTACACAAATGGTTATTGGCAATAAAATTTCCGAAGTAAATACTTACCTAAGAGCAGATTCTATTTATTCTGCGAAAACTTTTGTAGCACGAAAAGAAAATGAAAATCTGAAATATAAATGGGAAATAAGGCCTGAAGAATCCAAATTTTATAAAATCGATGATTACCAACACAATATGGACTACTTAATGATAAAGGATGATTCAGAATCAATCACATTTAAGGCACCAAAAAATGAAGGGCCCTATCGGATTTTTGTTTATGTTTCCGATGACAAGGGAAATTTCACTTCACACAATATCCCTTTCTATGTAGTAAATGGGGAATAATGATCTATTCCCCATTAAAAATTCTTATTTCATATTGGGTTTTATTTCTTAAAATATACCCTCCTTCATTTACTTCTTCATCTCCATATAATCAATCGTTAATTGAGACAATGCCCGAACGCCCAACACAAATCCACTTTCATCCAGATAAAAATCTGGCGTATGGTGAGATGGGGCTTCTTCAGGATCTCCATCAACAGGCATAGCTCCTAAGAAAAAGAACAGCCCCGGTTTTTCTAGCTGAAAAAAGCTAAAATCCTCTGCACCTGTTACTGGATCGTGCACCCACAGGTTATCTTTACCTGCCACTTTTTCCAAGGTAGGTTGCATTTTGGCTGTCAAGGCTTCATCATTATAGGTCACCGGATACATTTTTTTTATGCTTACATCTGCTTCTGCTCCTGCACTTTTGGCGATATTCTCCCCAATCTCCCTGATTCTACGGTGAATCAATTCTTGCTGGGGTTGGCTATAGGTACGAATCGTACCGATCATGTCCACCTGCTCTGGGATAATATTGTGTCTAACGCCACCATGAATAGCTCCTATGGTAACGATTGCAGGAATTTCAATGATCTTGACATTTCTACTCACCACCGTTTGCAATCCCATAACGATCTGAGAAGCGGTGACTATCGGATCAATGGAAGACCATGGATATGCGCCATGTGCTTGCTTTCCTTTAACCGTAATTTCAAGTTCGTCAACTGCTGCCATAGCTGGCCCAGGCTTGTACTTGATAACTCCCGCAGGTGTTTGAGAGTTGATATGAAGACCAAAAATCACATCAACATCATTCATTACACCTTCTTCCACCATCTGCTTGGCACCCCAGGTATCAATGGACTTGTCTTCTAAGCCCTCCTCTGAAGGTTGAAAAATAAATTTAACTGTCCCTTTTAAGTCCTTTTGCATTCCAGCGAGCACTTCTGCAACTCCCATAAGAATGGCCATATGAGAATCATGCCCACAGGCATGCATCACACCACTTTCTTGTCCATTGTAGGTGGTCATTACCTGAGATTTAAAAGGTACATCTGTACGCTCTGTAACAGGTAATGCGTCCATATCTGCTCTTAAAGCTACTGTAGGCCCGGGTTCCCCCCCCTTCAAAACACCTACAACGCCTGTTACTGCAATTCCTTCCGTCACTTCAATCCCAAGTGACCTTAAGTGAGCAGCCACTTTTCCTGCCGTTTTGGTTTCTTCATTACCCAACTCAGGATGCTCATGAAAATCCCTTCTCCACTCAATAACTTGGCGCTCTATTTCCTTGGCACTTTCATTGACCTGTTTTTCTAATTTGCTCTGTGCAAGTGCAGCACCTGCAAGTCCGAGACTGGCAAAGCATGCCAAACTAAACGTAAACCTAAATAATCTCCTCATATCCAAATTTATAAATAAACAGGCAGTAGATTGCCATGGCTTGTGAATTTTTGATAAAAAATTTAAGGACAAGTTTATCTTTTTATATTAAATTTGTTGATGGTTCAAGTTTTCCTTTATAGATGGATGCATTTATGGCTTTTTATAGGTAGCCTATTTATGGTTTCCTGTGGTTCCAATGAGAAGGAGGAAGGCCTGCTGTCTGAAGGAGAGTTACGCCAACAAAATTATATTAGAAGGATTCCAGGAAAAGATGAGGAAGTACCTGAAGCTGTTTTGTCAAAAGGAGAGGTACTTATAGCCTATGCAGGTTGTTATGATTGTCATCGGATAGATAAAAAGTCGAAAGGACCAGCCTTCACTGACATTGCCAAGCGCTATCCTATTCAACCTGCTTATAGGGATTTGCTTGCTAGAAAAATTATTTCCGGAGGATTTGGGTCTTGGGGAAATCCTGTAATGGCTGCTCATCCGAACATAAGCATGGAAGATGCACAAACCATGGTTTATTATATCCTTTCCCTGGACTCACCCACATGATCCCCTAATACATTTATTTCACCTTTGGCCACACTGCAGTTTACATTTACCCCTATTTTTCTTAAATTAATAGGGTTAAACAAAATAGCTATGAAAACCATAGAAGTAAGGCTACCGCAAGAATTTGACAAATCGTTTATAGTCTTTAAGGAAAAAGGGGCCTATTTCCCATGTCCCTGGCATTATCATCCAGAATACGAATTGGTTCTGGTTTTAAAAAGTACTGGCAGAAGAATGGTTGGGGACCATATTGGGTACTTCGAACCAGGAGATTTGGTTTGCATGGGCCCTTATCTTCCACATGTTTGGGTAAACGATCCACTTTATACAAATGGTGAAGCTGATCATGAAGCAGAGGCCATAGTGATTCAGTTTCAAGCAGATTTTTTAGGCGCTGATTTTTTACAGATTCCAGAAATGGAAAACATCAAAAATGTCCTAGGCCTTGCTAGTAGGGGAATGGCGTTTACTGGCAAAACCAAGGAAAAAATAACTGCATTAATGACAGAAATGGTCGATATGAATGGAATTCAGCGTCTCTCAAGTCTTCTCGCCATATTTGACATCCTTTCACGAAACAAGGAGTATCAATTGTTAGCAAGCCCTGGCTATATCGACTGCGAGCCTGAGGGATCTGATAGACTTACAAAAATTAAAAACCATATTTTGACCAATTTTGATCAGGAAATAACACTTTCGGAAATAGCTTCTATGGCAAATATGGGAGTAACTACATTTTGCAATTTTTTCAAAGAGCAGTACCGAATCACCTTTGTAGAATACCTAAACACAGTCAGAATTGGGCATGCCTGCAAGTTGTTGTCCAATGAGGATATTAACATTGTAGAGGTGGCCTTTGCATGTGGGTTTAACAATTTGGCCAATTTTAACCGGCAATTTAAAAAGCTTAAAAAAATGACCCCGTCAGATTTTAGAAAAACGGTCAATATTCAGGAGGTTGCTTAAAGGGTTTGAAATGTCAAACCTGTAACCGGTTCCTGAGCGGAGCCGAAGTAGTAGGTATGACGAGTAACGTCACCCTATGGCTTCGGCTCCGCTCAGCCGCCGGAACTACAGATTTTATTTTTTAAGGAATGACTTGTTCGTATATGAATTTAAATTGAATCTGTCAGTTCAATGCTACCAATTCTACTTTAATTTATTTTAAGAATTGTTCCTGCTATGTGTCTGTTCTTATTGTCTGTATTGAAGTAATAAGTAACCAATACTTTATCATCTCCCATATTGACAGCCCATGGATAGCCAATATCTGTGCTTCCTCCATCTTCTCTGATAATAATCTCCTCAGCAGTAGCAAAATCGGTACATTCAGGATTTAAAATCCTTGCTCTGATACCATAAGGCTTGTGGCGGTATCCATAAACCAAAAACACCCTATCATCAGGTAATCTCAATGCCTGAAGTGGATGCCCCTGAAATCCCATAGATTCCCACTGGTTAAATGTTTTGCCTCCATCTTTGGACCTTGCGATTACTGCCTGATCATCAAATTTAGCTGTACGTATAAAAGCAATGATGTCCCCTTTCGGTGTTTCATAAGCTGAAGCTTCATTAAAGATCACCTCATCATCTACAGCAACAGTACTTAGATGCTCCCAGGTGTTCCCTTTGTCATCTGAAACCAAAAGGTAATTAGAGGTTTTACCCCTTTTCTCAGTATCACTTGCTGCAACAACCCAAAATATCCTTCCACTTTTTCCCTCATACAAGGCACCTCTATTATAGGCAGGCACCTTATTTCCCATAGGGGTAAAGTTTACTTCCGGAGCAATAGATGGCGGGTAAATTGGGCCTTTCCAAGTATCTCCCCCATCGAGTGATTTCACCAGGTAACCTCCTAGAAATACAGTACCTTTACTATTGGCAAAATGAGGCTTTTTAATGTTTTCTAAACCATCATCCTCCAGGAATGCCCAGCCATAACTGGCACATAGTAGGGTTCCATCTTTTAGTTGCAATAAGCAAGGATCCTGCGATCCTCCAAATGCATGCGAATAAATCAATTCAGGCTCTTTGGTCCAATTTTCCCCATCCTTGGAAGACACACTTACCAAATAACTATTTGGGTCCACATGGCTATTTCCCTTTTCTTTAAAGTTAACTATTCTATCAGGTGCTCTTCTAAATGCTACAAGGTATTCTCCATTGCTTTTCTTAACAACAGAAGGGAAGGTAGCATAATAGCTATTGTCCTGGTAAATGATAAAATCTTTGACTTTAGTGGCCGGTTCGGCTGCTCTTGTGCTGTCTGAAGCGTTGCTGGCATAGACTGCAAAACTATTTAAAATCAAGACAGCAATTATAAATAAGTGTTTTTTCATAGGTATTATTAATTTGTTTACTCTTTTTTTTTATTCAGGTATTATTTGTAAAGGTCTTTGATCGGGATTTTTGTCAGGTAAATGCTGGTTTTTTCTTCATGGCTGGAATAATAAACAAACCATAGCTTCTTTTTGTAAATGACCATCCCAGGGTAACTCGTATCTCCTCCACTTGGAAGTTCAATAGTATTATTAATATCCCCCTCGAGATCAGTGACATAAATGACTGTTTTGGCACCAGTTTTACGGTAATCTCTGGTTCCCATCACAAGTGTACTATTATCCAGGAAAAAGAAATTAGGGCCTCCCAGCTGCTTGGTTAATTTTTCTGTTTTCCAGTCTTTATATGGGGGCCTACTTTTAGCCAATACCCCCATTTTATCACCTGCTTCCCTTCTAACCAAAACATACATTTCCCCTTCCTTATCAAACCTAATTGTCGATTCATTGGGGTTACCATCTATCGGTAGCTGTGAAATATGTTTGAAATTTATCCCATCTGTTGTTTTCAGCAAGTGTGCTTCCCAGCCTCCCACTTTATTCTGATATACTACGCCGTATCCTACACCTTTGTGCCAGGTCAGGCTCCATATCCAATCTAGGGAAGGTTCCATGTCCATGGTGGCTTTTTGTAGCGGAGAAAAATTCCCTCCTTTGGTATCAGAAAAAGAAACCATGGGATACAAAATTTTATACCCACCTTCATAAACACCTACAGCTGTCAAAACCATTATACGGCCTTCAGGGGTGATAGACAATCGAGCCTCTCTAACGTCCCGGTCATCTTCTTCCAATAATATTACACTTTGCCAATCTTCTCCATCTTTTGACTTTAATATTCTGATGGCCCCGCTCTTGTCAGGCATATGATTGTTTCCTTCCCTAAGGGCAATGTAAAACTCACCCTTAAACCTGATCATATCCGGAAAGGCGTTGTGTGGTGCCCTGTCCCAGATTTTCTCTACCTCTAAAGAATCTTGTAAGGATTCGTTAGAAAAACCAGGGGTCAACTGAAGGAAAATAACTATTAAAAGTAAAAAGCTAGCTTTCATAATGGTTTGTAGGTTATTTTATTTAATCTAATTCCTTGAAAAATTCAGGAACATATTTATTTAATTTTCTTCGTTTATTTATTATTCTTTCAGGATCAATACCTGAATAAGGCCACCTTAATCGAGTTCCAGTCATTGACCAATCCCCAATACCAGCTAAAAATTTATCTAAGGCCACATCACAATATCCTTCTTCCAATATCAACGGCAATATTTCTCTCTCAAAAAACACCAAAAGCTGCTTTTCAATGAGCTGAGCTCGTTCAGATTCTTCATCCATCATTCGGTACCACTTTATTACAGCCTTAGGATGCATACAGACTATATTAGCGTAAGTCCCCTTCGCTCCTTGAGTAATGCCAGTAACCATGAAATGACCTGGGATGAAACAAGAAAAGGGTTTCATGGCTAATCAGGTTTTTTCCAAATTATGGTACCCATATGATACCTTTGATGCGATTCAGTCCCGTCAGCATAAAAGGCTGTCAAAATGCTTCCATCTTCCAACTGCACACTTGATGGATAACCGCAATCCCTGCTATTAAGGTCATCTACTAGTATATATTCCTCAGACCATGTATTACCTTTATCCTTGCTAAACTTAGCAGCCACACCAAATTGACTTTCTTTCCTATTTCCATAAGTGAGCAATAGGTCTCCGTTTGCTAAGGCTGTTATATGACCAGGATGCTGCTGTTCATCTGTCAATTGACGCTTCAATACCCAGGTTTTTCCATCGTCTTCACTCCTAAACAAATCCATGGCAGCTCCTGCTTTCCATCTTCTGGCAGCTGCTATCCAGTTTTTGGGACCCGTTTGAAAAAATGCTGTTTCATTGTGTCCCCCAGAGAATAATGTACTCCCTTTTCCTTCACTTAAATGAGACAGCCAAATCCAGGATTTCCCCTGATCATCACTCCTAAAAAAGGATACTTTATTGATGCTTTTATCTAGTGATTGCGCATAGGCAAGTACCCTCAGGCTTCCATCAGCCGCTTCTAAAACATCCCCAAAAGGAATAAATTGAGTCATTCCGTTTTCTGCAATCGGAAAACCATTTTTATAAATTTCCCATGTTTTCCCACCGTCCGCTGATAACGACACCCAGGCACGGAGCACGCCAACAAGCTCTTTGCTGCCTTCCGTAGGTCCTGAATCTTTTAATTCCCACCCAGAAGCCACTACTACCAAATCACCTATCTGGTTTCTACCAGCGGCTACATTCATGCGGTTGGTACTTGCCTCATTTTGTGCAGCTACACCTGTTTTATTCCAAAATCTCCCTCCGTCCAATGTAGACCAGACCTCCACACTGCCTTCTCTCCTTGCATGACTGGGCTGGTTAAAGATACTTGCATGAATACTCCCGTCCACAAGCTTTGTAAGATTAGGCCATGCGCACACATTATCAATGGCAATATAGCGATGAAGTATCTCCACCTTAAGATTTTTGACCGCTTTAACTGAGGATTTCTGAGGGAAGAAACTCAGCCAAAAGACCGGCAAAAGGAAAATAAAGGAACTCGCCCATAAGGTTTTCATAATAACTAACGGTTAATTGTTGAGGTAATCCAAATAATCCCATTTAAACCCCTCAACCTTTCGGTAACTATGATCAGGATAAAGGGTATTTATAGAATCCATTTCAAAGGTGTATTGCCTTAGCTTAGCTGTTGATAGGATTAACGTGAACTTTACCCATGATTCCTGTTTTATAACCCGTTCCTTTAAGGTAGTTGGGTAAAACTTTTATCCCGGAATAAAGTGCATAATAGTGGGTAGCCCATCCGATCTGCCCGTTTTGATGTGGGTATAAGCCTGTGAAAATACTACTTCTTGAGGGACTGCAGACTGAATAAGTGGTATAGGCATTAAGGAATTTTACGCCATTTTCAGAAAGCTTGTCTATTATTGGGGTGTGAACAAGAGAATTACCATAACAACCCAAATCTGAACTATTGTCCTCAGAAACGATCAATAGGATATTTGGTCTTGAACTTGCCGTTTTTTTTGAATTGCACCCAGAGGTAGCTCCAAACACAAGCAACACCAACCCTATTTTCAAGTGGTTAATAATCATTTTCTTTCTGAATTTATATCTTCCTTAAGATAAGGAATTTACCAATAGGCTATATTAATGCAAGCCTATTGGTAACTTCTTTACCCCCTATTTTTAATATCCAGGATTTTGAGTGATTTTGTTTTCTAAACTCAAAATACTTGTAGAGATAGGCCACAGGATTTTTTGTTCTGGATTATCCCTCTCACTTAAGGTAGGAAGCATTTGGATGGCTTTTTCAAAGCGCACTAAATCCCACCATCTTTTTCCTTCAAACGCCAATTCTCTTAGCCTTTCCTCAAGAATGATCTCATCATTTTCTTCTACTGTACCAGTTGTAAAGGCATAATCACTGTATTGATCACCGTAGGCACGCATTCTGACTTGATTAATCTCCAATGAAGGATCTTCTCCCAAAGCATTCTTGGCTTCAGCTATCATCAATAAAACATCAGCATACCTGTATAAAATAATGTCGTCAATAAAATTTCTACTACCCCCTATTACTGTACCACTTCCCTTTGTTACTATTGTTGTGTAATAAGTCAAAGCCTCATTCTCCCCGATAGTGTATATTTCATAAAAGGAAGCCTCCTTCCTTTGATCTTCATTGGTAAATAAGGATTTAACGTATGCTGTAGGAACTGCTATATTATTGCTCCCGCCACCTATGGCTCCTATTGTTTCCCTTGCCTCCGCGGATATATTGGCTGGGATAGCACTCCCGATGAGATACATGGCGTTGAAATAATTATTACCTGCAGACTCGAGTTCGGCGAATCTTACCGCCATAAGTACTTCTTTATTACCCTTATTTTCATAATCAAAGACATCAGCAAAATTATCCAATAAGTCCACATCGGTGGTTTGAATACCCACCAATGCGTCCAATGCTGTTTGAAGATCAGCGTTACCTCCTCCCATTTGTTTGGCGGTCCAAAGGTAAACCTCTCCTTTAAGCGCGTTGGTAGCTGGTTTGGACCAGAACATTCTGTTTTCTGCGTAACTGTTGTCAGGAAACAGCTGTATTGCTTTATCAATATCTCCTTTAATAAATTGGAATATTTCGCTTTGTGCGGTTCTTTCAATTTGGGTCAACTCAGGATTTTCACTTTCCGTTGGATCCATACGTAAGGGTACATCGCCCCAGGTTCTCGTCATTACAAAATAGGTAAACGCTCTCATGGCATATGCCTCCGCCAAGATGGTGTTTTTCCTGTCTTCAGATGCAAAATCAATTCCTGGCACATACTTAAGGATCAGGTTGGCACTATTTACCAGGGTATACAAACTCTGCCAACTTGGCCCTGCATCATCTGGCTGCAAGCGGTTTGTATAATACTTAGCCCATCCGCCATCGCCTACAGTTCCAAGGGCTACAACATCAGCTCTTGCTTCACCAAGATAATACAAGGTAGAGGTAGAAATGCTTCTGAGGTTGACATACATTCCTATTAAGGCACCTTCTGCATCCCCTTCTGTCTTCCAGAAAGACTCGGTGGTAATCACACTAGTAGGTGAAACATCCAGCAGATCAGAACAGGATCCAAATAGAAATAGGCTTATAATTAAAGCTATATTTAAGTTTTTCATGATTCCTTTATTTAAAATTAAAAGGTAATATTTAGACCAAAAATAAAGTTTCTAGGAATTGGATATCGTCCGTAATCCTGACCACCAAATTCTGGGTTAAGCCCCTGGTATTTTGTGAAATAATACAGGTTATTACCCGTCAGGCTAAGCCTTACATTTTCCAAATTAATGGGCGTTAATACGCTTTTTGGTAAATTATAGCTTAAACTTAGTTCTCTTATGGCCAGGTAGTCGCCGGGTTCATAATACCCTTGACCTGTGCGATTTGGATGAACGTTTATTTGGGCCCTGGTACTTTCCCAATCATATCGCGGTAATGTAGCCACATCGCCTTGTTCCTGCCAGCCGTTGTCAACCAAATTTTGGGTAAGGTTCATGTTCAACTTCCATTGGCCTTCCATAAATGCACGTGCATAGTTGTAAATGGTATGCCCGACAGTATAATCCATACGAAGGGAAAGCATTAAATTTTTATAAGAAAAAGTATTGGTGAATCCTCCCGTTAAGGTTGGAAATTCAGTTCCTACATATTTCTTATCCTTCTCGTCTATTACCCCATTGTTATCTAAATCGTCCCATATATAATCCCCACCAAATGAGGTATCCGGATATCTTTTATAAGTATCACTTGGTGCACCTTCTGCATCCTGATCAGTTGGATAAACACCCAGTTCTATGTGAGAATAATACTCTCCAAGACTACCGCCTTCCTGAAGGCCTCCTTGCCAGGAATAGTCACCCAGTCCCGCATCCCAAACATAATATCCACCTACACGATTTCTTTCCGCTCCATTTTCAGGGAGTTTTAATATTTTGTTTTGCAGGGTGGCAAAATTGGCTGCCAGGTTCCATTGGAAATCGGAAGCAGATGGCAATACATTGAAATTTACTTCCAATTCTACTCCTTTATTCTCCAAGCTACCCAAGTTGGTCAAGGTGCTTCCAAAACCAGTAGATGGTGGCAGGGCCAAATTGGTAATCAGGTTGTCTGTAACTCTTCTATATACGTCAAGAACAATCCCTAATCGGTCAAACAGGGTAAGATCTGCTCCAAAATTCAAAGTTTTGGACCGTTCCCACTTCAACTCAGGATTGGGTATCAAGGTGTTTTGAATGGCTGCGTAACCCCCATACCTTGCTCCTACTCCATAGGCTCCTTGAGCGGAAAAATCACCAAGGTTCCCAATATTACCATTGATACCGTAACTGGTACGAATTTTTAGTTTACTAAAAACATCCTGCGGCAATGCTTCCCAGAAATCTTCATTGTGCATGTTCCAACCCAAAGCTACTCCTGGGAAGAATCCCCATTTATAATTTGCACCTAAATTAGATGCGCCATCGTACCTTGCATTTATGGAAACTAAATACTTGTAGTTAAAATCGTAATTTACCCTACCGAAATAACCATGGATAACCTGATCCGATAAGGAGCTGCTTACGCTAGTCGGCTCTGCAGAAGCATTTAAAGTAGGAATAAGATCTGTTGAAGCTCCTTGTCCCGAAGCGCTAAGAGAGGAAATATTTCTTCCAAAGTAGGCATAACCCGCTGTTGCATTCACATTGTGGGCGTCACCTATTGTTTTAGAATAGTGAAAAACTGCATCCACTTGTGTTTGTCTCCACTTAGAAATCGAAGCACTCGCAGATCTGTTGTCCACTAGATTATTGGGTCCATTTAAAACAGCAGGTTGAAAGTTATACGAATCATCAGTTGTATTATAAATGGATAATTGGGGGTCGAAGCTTAACTCCGGCGTTATTTGCCATCTGGAGCCAACGGAAAAAGTCAAGTTTTCCGACCTGTTTTCTGCCACCCTATTCCTCAGTACATATTCAGGATTTCCTTCGCTCAGTGCCTGTCCTGGCGCCAAAGTACCATCTTCAAATCTGTATTTGGTTGTTGGTGGTAAAGTGATTGCCCTGGCAAAAATATTGGTGATACTGTTTACCTGATTGTCTTTTGAATTTGCATAGTTGACAATTCCATAAAAGCTGAATTTGTCACTTACTTTAAAATCTCCATTCACATTCATGGTATAGCGTTTATACCCTGTGGTAATTGCTATTCCCTGGTTGTCCAAATACCCAAGACTCGCTGTCACTTTCGCTTTTTCTGTACCACCAGAAACCGATACGTGGTGATTTTGGATTGCAGCTGTCCTGAACAATACATCCTGCCAATCTGTGTCCTTAAAGATTAGCGTTTTGGAAGGATCTAGGGGGTCTGCCATGCTTTCCCACCCTTCATTCAGCTTGTATTCGTTATCCGAGGTTAAATACTGGGTAGTATAAGCAGTATTATTGGTCAAGTCATTTCCTGTTCCAAATCCTACCGGGTTGGTGTTTCTGAAAGAAGCATCAGGGAAAATGTCTTGAACAAGCATTGCTCTCCTGGCAAAGGTTAAATAATCACGTGCAGAAGCGAGGTCATATAAGCTTCCTGGCTGAGACAATGAATAACTTCCTGAATAGGTAGCTGAAACAAAACCAGCTTTAGCAGACTTGGTGGTAATTACCACTACACCATTTGATCCTCTTGCTCCATAAATGGAGGTAGAGGCGGCATCCTTTAGCACTTGGAAAGTTTCGATATCACCTGGCGCGATATTGTTGATATCAGGTCTGATCACTCCATCCACTACATATAAAGGGGCTGCTCCATTGGGATTATTAATCGAGGTTCCTCCCCTTACAATTACTCTTGGTGCTGCTCCTGGTTGCCCAGACGTTGTTTGTACCCTAACTCCTGCCAATGTTCCCTGCATGGCTGATGCAGCATTGGAGTAAGGTATGTTTTCTAAAACCCGCTCATCCATTTTGGATACGGAGGTGGTTAAGAGTTCTCGAGACTGCTCTCCAAAACCAATGACTACCACTTCATCCATGTCAGACAGAGCAGAGGAAAGTTGTACATTAATGGTACTGTTGTTTCCAATACTCATCTCCTTACTGGTAAATCCAATAAATGAAAACATCAGTATATTTCGCTCTTGTGGAACAGATATTCGGTAAGCACCATCAATATCCGAAACTGTACCTATAGAGGTGCCTTTAACCAAGATATTCACACCTGGCAGAGACTCTCCTGATGCATCTGTGATGGTCCCAGATACTTCTCTTACCACTTGTGAATAACCCTCCGATCCGGCCATGATCACAAAAAGGATCATTAGCCCAAATAGCCGTAATTCTTGTATAGATTTTTTCATATAATAATGATTTAAATATTGCACAAACATGCACATACCAAAGATATTATATGAATTAACCGTTTACTTATACTTTCTTTTACATTATTAATACAATATTACAAAGTCTATTACTGGTTTTATGTTTGGTTTTAATTTTAAAAATAAGGTGATTTTAGTTATTAGAATTATGATTAAACTTATAAGAAAAGACATCAGCATCCTTCAAATATATCCTCATTTTAACTGCCTTTCCAGCCAATTTGGACAAATCGTTGGATTTATTCCAATAAACAGTTCTAGAGATTTCATTGCCTATAATGGGCTGACACTCCTCCAAAGAATAACCAGGCAACTTATTCCCATCTTCATCTAGTAACTCAACCAAAATCTCACCCGCAGCAGAGGTCGAATAATTCAACTCAAGAACAGCCCCTTCAAACACAAACGGTTTTGTCGTCATTTCGCCTCCATCATATCCTGCATTTAAAGAGGCAAACCCATCCAATCTCATGGAATACCTTCTCAAATGTGCAGTTGGCTGGGCGTAATCCTGATTAACATAGATAGACATTTCTGTGTCTCCAGTTTGCACAATATTTAATGCGGGGTAATTTGATCTAGAAACCCAATTTTGCAAACCTATTCCGGGTTTAATAAAGGACTCCATAAATTGCCTTTGGTAAGCACCTCCACCCCTTGAAGACATCAATACGGCATCAGAGCAATCATTGTAGTACTTTGGG
This sequence comes from uncultured Cyclobacterium sp., assembly GCF_963977555.1. Lineage (GTDB taxonomy): Bacteria > Bacteroidota > Bacteroidia > Cytophagales > Cyclobacteriaceae > Cyclobacterium. The sequence goes on from NZ_CAXBPD010000024.1 coordinate 44,745, forward strand.
TTCACTCCTAGCTTTTTAGCCTCTTCATCATTAACCACTTTCCTGTTGGGCATAAACCTCGCTCCTATGGCCAAATATATTTGAGGCGCACGATAATATGGGCTTGTTTGCTGGGTATACAGGTGTTCATATGGTTTGTTCCCAAAACTCATTTGAACAGGTTCGGACCAATTGACAAAGTCCTTGGAGGTGGTTCTTCCTACGGAACGAAAACCGCTGTAACCATCACCCGTCCAGGTTCTGAAATAACAAACATATTTCTCTTCACTTTTGGACCAAAACACCACATTTTGGGAGTCAAACACTCCTTTGGTAAATACTGCTTGTTCTTGTAATTTCTGCCACACTTTACCATCACTGGATACATAAGCTACCAATCCACTGTCTTTAGTTCCTCCCAGCGCTTTGTACCTTTCCCTATTTTTTGCTTCCGGGTTACGGTCCAAAAAGGGGCTAAAATTATGGGTAACCGGTGCAGCATTTGCCAATATTACATTGTTCTTTTTGGAGCCTTTAACGGTATACTGATTCAGGTCTGGTTTGGTCCAATTAATCCCATCATTTGACTCAGCATAACAGGTGACTTCTCCATCATTGCCATCACTTCCTGCCTCCGGAACCCCCCTGTAATATGCCCTGTAGGTGTCACCGTCCTTGATGACAGTGAAATAAGCAGAAAATGCACCTTCCCAGGGCTTTTCAAATTTAATAACAGCTCCCTCATCTACTGGCTCATGCATTTTGAGCATGGCACCATCTAGATCTCCTATTAGGTATTCATCTACAAAAAGTTCTCTATTGCTCCCAATATTTGGAGCCTGAGCAAATACTACTCCTTGAATTAAAATCATGAGAAAGAGTAATGAGTATTTTTTGAATCCTTGCATTTTAATGAAATCTAAATGAATAAATGTTTGCATCTTTTAAGTATATTTTCATCCTGACAGCTTTTCCAGAAAGCTTGGAAACATCAGTATTTTTGTTCCAGTAAACATTTCTTGCCAGTTCATTTCCAATAATTGTTTGGCATTCTTCTTTGGAAAAACCCGGGATTTTGTTTCCTTTTTCATCCAATAACTCCACGAAGACCTCTCCTGCAGCAGAGGTGGAAAAATTCAGTTCCAATGCTTTGCCATCGAATACAAATGGCTTAGTAATCATTTCACCACCACCATATCCAGCAGTTAATGAAGAGAAACCATCCAATCTCATGGAATACCTTCTCATATGAGCCGTAGATTGGGCGTAATCCTGGTTGACATAGATAGACATTTCATATTCACTGGTCTGCACCACATTCAATGCAGGGTAATTGGTACGGGAAACCCAATTGCTTAAACCCATAGCAGGCCGTATAAAGGATTCCATAAAATAGCGATTGTAAACAGCACCTCCTCTAGAGGACATTAAAAAAGCATCCGAACAAGCCTTGTAATAATTTGGGTCAATACCCATTTGTGCAGCTTGCTCATCAGTGACCACTTGTTTGTTCGGCATGAACCTACCTCCTATCGCTAGGTATATTTGGGGAGCCCTGAAATACGGACTGGTCTGTTGGGTATACAAATGTTCCAATGGAGCTGCCCCATATTTCATCTCTACTCCTTCGTCCCAATTAGTAAAGTCGAGGGAGCTAGCCCTGCTTACTGATCTAAAACCAGAATCTGATGTTCGAAAATATACCAAATACTTGTTTTCACTAGCAGACCAAAAGCTTACATTTTGGGAATCCAGGTTCCCTTCATTTAAAACCGGTTGATTTTTAGCTTTGACCCAATGTATGCCATCTTCTGAGGTAAGGGCATATAATCCTGTTGCCTTTTTTCCAGCCAAGGCTTTGTACTTCTCTTTTGCATTTGGATTGGTGTCCAAAAAAGGACTAAAATTATGCGTCAAATCTTTATCAATTAAAATCACATTGTTGTCTTTCGACCCATTGATTTCATGAATTCCGAGACTCGGTTTGTACCAGTTTATTCCATCTTTGGATTCTGCATAACAGGTCAGTTCCCTATCATTGCCTTCTTTTACGTCCGGCAATCCACGATAGTAGACCCTGTATATGGAATCGTCTTTAATGATGGTAGAATACAGTGAAAACTTACCTTCCCAGGGATTGTCCAAGGTAAATGCTATTCCTTCATCCTTTGGAGCATGCATCTCTAACGTGGCTCCATCCAAACGATCAATCAAAAAATCATCTACAAATAGCTCCCTGTTGTTACCAATGTATTCACTTTGTGAATGGCTATCAAATCCATATCCGGTCATAAAGAAGATTAACAACCCAAACAGGAGAAATATATTATTAAAACGGCTCATACTTTAAATGACATAAATATTGAATAAACATGCAAATACTAAATATATTACCTGAAACAATCGAATCCATATACTTTTACATGCAATACCGATACAATATTGCCAATTTTTATTTTTATGACTTAAAAGATCCCTTTTAGATGACAAAATTCATGTTGAAAACCATCCAAAAAGTACTGATTTATGGGAATGAAAAGGCTGTGCTGCTTCAGGGATACTACTTAAAAATGTAATTCACAACACTCATTGCAAGTTTACCATTAATTCTCATGCTGAAGATGTTATAAGTATAAATCTTCCAATAATACAGATTAAAGGAGGTAAAAATAATGCGCTAAGTTTTGAGGAAAGTGCTGTTTTTTACACAATAGGGCATCACCTCACCTTTAATTCCAATCGGAACAGACAATAATCTTTAATACGAAAGATTTTCTCGTTAAAATTAGTCAGTGTCCATTAATTAACTAGTAGGCCTGAAAATTTCAAGAACTCTAAATGACTTATGCTCAACACGTTTACGGATAAAAAATAAATTTATAAAAATGCCTTTAGGGTTTCCAATAAAGTTTAAAAAAATATTTCAGCCCTTTATTCCATCTCTCTACGAAGGATGAACTTTGCCTTAACCAATTGATTTTTTACAGTATTCTTAGAAATCATCAATAAATCTGCAATTTCATTGTAAGATTTTTTCTCAAAATAATTCATTTCAAGAATTTGTCTCCTTTTCGGCGAAAGATTGCCAATAATACTTTCCATTTTGGTCAGTTGTTCCTCTTTCACTTGTCCACAATCATCTTCCTGCTGATGAATTCTTTCCCAAAACTGTTCTTTCAAAGTCTTATTTTTATTTAAGGCTTTTAAGTAGTCGAAAATCTCATTTTTTACAGAAGTGAAAACATAAGAATTAAAATTCAATTCAGGTTTGATGTTTTTTCTCCTTTTGAGAATTTTCATGAATACTTCATGATAAATATTTTCCGCTTCCTGTTCATCCTTAATTATGGAAACACTAAAGCGAATCACGGGGATTCTGTAATATTGGTAAATTTCTTCAAAAGCTTTTTTGTCGCCATTTCGAAAACCATCCATTACTTTTTTGTCAGGTTGCTCCATATTCCATTTATTTATTGTTTTGATAAATTATTTGGTGACCATATAGAATATATAATTCTTTACGACCGCCTAATTATTTATGAATATCAAGGAATAAATCGGAAAATTCTGCGCAAATCACGTATTTAAATCTTCATTTTGCGAAAACAATTAAATCACTAATAATTGTAAATGAATGTCTTATGGAAAAATTAAAGAAAATTTAATGAATAGTTTATCAAAACCCTTGAAATATTACCAAAAAATTAAAATTGTGTTAAAATTTAACCTTTCAAGTTTTCATTTTAAATACCCCCCTTTTCTCAGAACTAATTATATGTTGCTCCATTTTATTAGCTTGGTTAAGACTATTGGGAAATGTAATAAACACAGAATTTTGTCCTGTGTCTACTACATTGCATGAGTCAGGTTATAAAAACCTTACATTAATTAATTATACCTGATTTTTTAAGCTTTTACTTATTCTCTCTTAGCTCCCAATTCTTTGGTGAAACTTTTATGGCCCGGCTACCCTTGCCTGTGTCATCAAATACCTTGAGAACAATTTCTCCGCTGATCTCTACCGGCCCAGTATATTCTTTAGCTGTCATTGTAGGCTCAGTACCATCAGTGGTATACCTTATTTGTAAGCCAGGGAAATTAACATTGGCATACAACTTTCCATCCAAAACTTTGGCACCAGCAGGAGCAATTCGATAATTATAACCACCATTCCACCATTTAAGTCTTGGGAATGCTGTCTGCCCCACTCTATTGGCAAATTGGTTCCAGCCCTTAGCAATGCTTTGATCCATTTTAACCAAATCCGCTTCTTTTTCCCATTCACGCTCCGCAGCCCAAGCACTTTCTGCAAAGCCAAGCATTTTAGGAAACATATAGTATTCCGCCATATCCCTACCTTTCACAGTTTCAGTCCATAACTGCGCTTCCAGTCCGATGATGTTATCTTTGGCATCTGGATTGATCCTTACCATGTCTTTAAATTCTTCCTCCCGATCTATTATCCGCCCCATACTAGACTTATAGGTTGTTTTGAACCAATCATACGGAGCAAAGGCCCAGGCATTCTTGGTATTGACAAATCCAGCCCAATACAATCCTGGTTCTTCTGGATCATTGCTATACGCCAAGTCAAAGTAAAAGTTGGATACATTACACAGTACTACATCATAGCCCATGTTCGCTAATTGATAGCCCAAATCAGGATAATCAAACATATTGTTCCATATATAAGGAACTACTTTCTTCCCAACGAATTCTGGATTTGGTGAATAAACACCAGATTCATCTTTCAACAGCACCATTTCTTCCCAAACATGCATTTCTAAGTCCCTGTCTGCCAATTTTTCCAGTAAAGTCCTGAAGAAATAAGTTTGCAGGTTTTTAGGATCTTTGATTTCAGGGAGCTTCTCCATAAGTTTTTTGGCCTGAGGTGAGGCAGTCCAAGCGCCCTCGGCTACTTCATCTCCACCAGAATGCATCTTTTTAAGCTCCAAGCCAGCTTCTGCATACATCTTCGTTAGTTCGTCTACTACCTTGAGGTAAAAGTCGTAGGTGGAAGCACTGGCCACATTCACTACATTGTCTTTAAACGATTGGGCAGACATGTATTTAGATTGATCTTCTGGATCAATGAGACGATAAGCTTCCGCTCCCTCGGTATCACCCTCTTCCATTAATCTCAGGTACCTTTTTTCCATAGACTTAATGGCTGCCCTGGCATGTCCGGGGAAATTCAATACTGGAATCACTGTTATGTGCCTGTCTTTGGCGTATTCAAGTATATCAATGAATTCTTCTTTTGTGTAGAACCCACTTCCATGCTTGCCTTCCATATAAGAAAAAGGGCCAGATCCATATCCTGGATGCACTGAAGGTTCATACATACTTTTGGCGTGTTGTCTTTGGCCACCTACCTCAGTAAGTTCAGGTAAGCCCGGGATTTCCAATCTCCATCCTTCATCTTCTGTCGTATAAAATAAAAAATGATTGAGCTTGTAATGCGCCATAATGTCAAGGGTCCTTTTAATGGTCTCCTTGGTTTGAAAATTTCTTACTACATCCATGTGCAAACTTCTGAAACCAAATCTTGGAGAATCAGCTATAGCAACGAAAGGTAAGCTAAGCGGTAATTGTGGGTTTAAATAGGCATCGTTTCCTAAAAGAGCCAATAAACTTTGCACACCATAAAAGACACCTGCAGGATCAGTCCCTGAAATCGTTACCCCATTTTGGTCGATATCCATTTGGTAAGCTTCTTCTTTCTTCCCATTGACCTCAATATTTGCCAGCTTTAATATTATTCCCTGATTGTCGGTAGTACCGGCTTGACTTGAAAATTTAACACCAGTAAGGGAGCTGAGCTTCTCACCAAGGTATTCTGCTTCATTTGAAAGTCCATCTGCAAAGCCAATGGTCGTTTTTTCATCGATTGAAAATTCACCATCCCCTTCTATCACTTTATAAGGAGTAGGTATTATTGGGAATAAGTCTTCCTTATTCAATTTCACTAGATTGGCATTGCTTTCATATTGACTTTCGGCTGAATAAGGAGCTTCTTCATCCATGGTCCCTCTCAAGCGCTGTTGGTCTTCTATAAAAGGCTTAACTTCAAGGTTATTTACAGCAACAATTTCTTCAGATTCTCCATCCTCACTGTAAAAGACAAAATACAAACCCATTGGAGCGTCTGACTCTTTAATGACCCCCTCGATTCCCAAATAAGGAATCTCAATGCGCTCACCTGGAGACAAGGAGAATCCTTCTTCTGGAGTCAGTTTGTACCAGTCTCCGTTAAGGTGGGTAATGTTGGCATTTTGAGTGGACAATATACCCCTTGGGGACATACTAAAAAACAAAGCCCAGCCATTTTCTCCGAGGGTCAATTGGCTGCGGTTTTCAATTCCAAAACTAGCTTCAAATTGACCCTCTTCGGCCGTAAAGTTACTTTTTATTCCCCAATCAATATAAATATCATCAACAGCCCCATTCCAATCTGGTGCAGATTGACAGGCGAAAAAGCAATTTAATAAAAGTAATAAGGAAACGATCCGAGTGATTTTATTCATAATTAACATGTTTAAGTAGCCTTATTATTACACCTCATGGTATTAAATTGACTATTAAATAAAAAAATATATTGTATGAAGCCTACAATTACTAGATTAATATCTCTGGATGCACTCCGGGGTTTTACAATTGCCGCCATGATTTTGGTGAATTACCCAGGATCATGGAGCCATGTATATCCACCTTTACTGCATGCAGAATGGAATGGAATGACCATGACAGATTTCATTTTTCCATTTTTTATTTTCATGGTAGGCGTCTCAGTAGCATTTGCCTATTCTAAAAGGCTGGATGAAGGCATACCCAAGGGGGGAATGTACAAAAAAATTATTACCAGGGCATTAAAGCTTTTTGTCCTCGGAATATTTTTAAATCTTATTCCCGACTTTGATTTTTCAAACATGCGGATCGCTGGGGTTTTACAACGAATTTCAATTGTCTTTTTAGCAAGTTCATTTTTGTTTTTAAATGTGGGCTGGAAAAAGCAAGCCTACCTTGGTGGAGGAATCCTTGTATTTTACTGGTTATGTATGACCTTGATCCCTACTCCAGATGAAGGAGTGGTTATGCTCGAGCCAGGGCGAAACTTAGCGGCTTGGATTGACAGAATGTTCTTGCCAGGAAGAATGTGGGAAGTAACATGGGATCCAGAAGGCTTCTTTACTACTCTCCCAGCAATTGTTACAGGTATTCTGGGGCTTCTTGCCGGTAAAATTTTGTTATCTGTAAAAGGTGAAAATCTAAAATCAAATTACCTGATGTCCATAGGGTTAGTATTGGTTTTAATTGGTTTACTCTGGGCACAGGTTTTCCCTATTAACAAACACCTATGGACAAGTTCTTTTACTTTGATCACAGGTGGAGCAGGATTTATTGCTCTAGGCGCAAGTTATTTTGTGGTAGATATTCTAGGTAAAAAGAAAGGCACTTCGGTTGGAATCATTTTTGGCGCCAATGCCATAACCGTTTATGTTTTGGCAGATGTGTTGTCATTAATTTTTTACACGCTTGAGATAGGTGGTCAATCCCTCAACATGTATTTTATAGCTGCTTTTACTAGCATAGGACTTCCCGTCAAACTTGTAAGTATGCTGTATGCCATCTTGTTTGTAATGCTCAATTTCATTCCTGCATACTTGCTGTTTAAGAATAAGATCTTCATTAAACTATAATCCAATGCTTTCCCGTAACCTTAGTTTCTATTGCCTTGTATTGTTACTGTTTGGCCTACCTTTCGCAGGTATTGGACAAACTGGCAGTCCCCATGAGCCAGTACGTTATATAGGAGGCAACAGTATTGACCCAGATAAACATGAGGGCAGACTGAGGTACGCAATAGGTGTAGATAGCAGGCAAACGTTACGGGTAAATCGAACCAACCCTGAATGGGCTGATGATTTTGGTTGGACCTACAATCATGCCTCCAACCTTGCCTACTGGGAAGGGAAGTTTTATCAGCAGTACCTAAGTAACCCGGTAGATGAGCACATTGCTCCTGGACAGACTTTAATGACCACCTCCACCGATGGTAGAAATTGGTCGAAACCAGAAGTTATATTCCCTCCCTATCAACCCCCTGCTGGGATCAAAATCCCAGAAGGATACGATGGCTATATGATGCATCAAAGAATGGGGTTTTTCACAAGCAATAATGGCAAATTACTGACCATAGCTTTTTATGGACATACGGAAGATCCATTTGAAAAAGGTGGTATTGGAAGGGTTGTTAGAGAAGTAAAAAAGGATGGCAGTTATGGGCCCATTTATTTTATCAGGTACAATAGCCATACTGATTGGAATGCTTCAAATACCTCTTTTCCCTTTTACAAAACAGCTGGTGACAAAGCATTTGTAGCTGCTTGTGAGGAATTACTTTCCGACACGCTAATCACCTTGCAGTGGCGGGATGAAGACAATGGTTTAGATGGGTTTTATTCCGGGGAGCGTGGAGGCGAAGCCTTTTCCTATTATTCCCGAAAAGATGGAAAAATAGTCGGCTTTTGGAAAAGATCAGTAACTGCTTTATCAGACGACGGCGGCAAACACTTTTCTAAATTCGTAAAGGCACCAACCCTTACTATGGCCGGGGGAAAAGTTTGGGGACAGCAGACTGAAGACGATCGATACGCCCTGATCTATAATCCTGTAGACATAGACGAATACCGTTACCCGCTAATTGTAATCAGTTCAGATGACGGAGTGATTTTTGATGACATGGTTTTGGTTCAAGGTGAAGTCCCACCCAGAAGATTTTATGGGAGATGGAAAGATTTTGGCCCCTGTTATGTCAGAGGCATCGTAAAAGGCAATGGAAACCCTCCTGGCGATGACATGTGGCTTACCTACAGCATGAATAAAGAAGACATGTGGGTAAGTAAAGTGCCAACCCCTATTCGTTACACTGCCAATGGCCCTGTTGCAGATGACTTTAACCAGCTTGTTGAGAATGGAGCTATCCCGAATTGGAACATATATTCCCCCAAATGGGCTCCTGTCAATGTGGTAAATTTAACAGGAGAACATGGAATGGCATTGCAACTCTCAGATGAAGATCCTTACGATTATGCAAGAGCGATAAGGGTATTTGAGACCAGCCAAGATGTAACCATCAGTTGGGATTTTATGGTGCCAGCTGCCAACAAAGGCACATTGGAAATGGACATTACAGACCAGTTTGGTAACCGACCTATCCGATTAAAATTGACCCCATCGGGAAATCTTACCTATTTATCAGGAAATGAGGAAGTTAATTTAGGAGAGGTCACCCTTAATAAATGGAACAGTGTGAAATTGGACATACATGCAAGTATTTATGGTCAATTTGACTTTTATTGGAATGGAAAGCTTGTGGGCAAAGCACTACCCCTTACAGAAGCTGTAAAATCTGTTGAGCGGATTTCCTTTAGAACTGGGGAATACAGAGACCTGCCCAATAGAAAAACTCCAAACGAAGACATTGAACCTCCACTACCTGGAACGGATACAAAAGAACCCTTGGGGAGATTTTTTGTGGACAATGTATCGGTCCAACCCAAATAATAGCTTGAATAACTTCTGCTATTAAATTTAACTAAAGGGAAGTGTATAGGTGTTCAATGTCTTAACGATTGATTTTCGCTGGTACCAATCATTGAAAACAAATTCGACTTGGTCAAATAGCTGTCGTCCGAATTTATAATTGCTAAAAGCCTCCACTAAAGCTAAAACCGTATCCGCTTTTTCTACGGACTTCCTAAACCTTACCACGGTACTGTGTGCTGTCACCAATTTATAGCGTTTGTCCAACGACTGCTCCACATTCGAGCTAGCAAAACAATTCCTGAGATTTTGCCTAAACCGATTTAAATCATCATTTAAGGGATAACCTTTTATAATTAAACAAGACGGTGAGGCAAACACTCCCTCAAAGTTAAGTTCGATTTTACTTATTCCTTCCAAGGCATTTTGAATAAGGCTATCGTAATTATCCAGGTCAAGTTTCTCCATAGAGAATCCCGTGTAACATGAGATGATGGGCATAACGGTGACATGCAGGTCAGTTGCCTGATAAAAATATTGTTCAGGAAGAACTTGTTGAGCCTTTAGGATAAACGCTTCGAATGCTTCTTTCACCTGTCTATTAGGCCTAAGAAGCAACGTCAAACCCCTTCTTAGATCCATTGGATTATCTAAATCAGCATCTTTAGAAAAGCCCTGTTTATTTATAGTGACCAGCGCTGAATCATGCAATTTGGCATAATGATTCCTTAGTTCCATTACACTTCGTCATACTTTCTGAAAATCAACTGAAGTAATTCAGTCACTTCCTCAGAGTGAATGTCCCAGTTCAGGCTCAAAACGAAACTCCGGTTAAGTAAATCAATGGCTTCAAAAAAGCTATCCGTTGCATCTAACTCGAAAATGGCTTGATCCATCAAATCGGGATTGCCCTGGAACAGCCTTTTGGTAAACATTATGCGCTGATTGATCCCCATACCTTCTTTCAAATGAGAAATACTTCCTTTCATATAAGGGTTTTCCTCAGCATCAAACTTGGCCCAAACAATTGACGGGTCTATCGTTTCAACTTGCTTTTCAGTTGGGGGTTCTTCTTCTTGAATAGGAATTGAGGATTCAACTTCCTGCGGTTCCGCAATTACTTCAGTTTTTTCAACAATATAATGTTTAGGCTCTTCTTCTACCTCTTTTTCCTCTTCAGCCATAACTTCAGATTTGGCTTCCTCAGGTATGGCTTTGAATAGCCTATCAAAATTTAAGGTTAATATTTCTTGCAAAGGCGAAAGCAGGGCTAAAGGTTGAGGCGAATCATCTGATTCTTTTTCAAACCCTTCATACAATTTTTGTTTCCAAAAAAGGCTACCTGAATCTGCTGCCCATTCTTCTGCCGCAGGTATCCAAGACTCCGGGTACCATTTTATGTACTTTTTCAATTCTTTTACATAGGAAGCATTTTCTTTATGTTCCTTTTCTAAAACTGACTCCATGAAATTTACAGGATCCACAGCAAGAAGAATGGTTTTTCCAACTGCCCGTGCCAATAAAGGCTCAAAGGCTATCTTTTCAATTTTAATGGCTCTGGAAAGCACATTCATAAAAGTGGACAAGGCTTCTTTTACCACATCGTCCTGGAAATCAAAATATGGGTTTTTAGAGAATGAATCGGTTTGTTTTTGCCAGTCCTCAAAAAGCTCTCTGATAACCATTAAATTAAGTTGATAAGAATGGGTTAGCTCAATTATTTCTTGCCCCCTGATGTACTTTTTATGGGTATAATGATTGTCGCAGATTATTTGAGAAAAATCTCTGGAATAACTGTCAATATAATCCTGATCTAAAATCATTTGTTTCGTCATATTACTTGAATTTCTCCCTATTATACAGAGGTAAAGTTATGTAATTTATTCTTTAAATAAAGAAGCTGTAAGAATTGTAAACGCCAAATCCACTTCCAGCTTTCTAAAACGAATAAAGGACACCTACACTAAATTATAAAACCATTCAGCACCAAACACTTAGGGGTTTTCTTGTACACTCTTATTGGAGTTCATTTAAAACTTAATTTTAAATGAAAATGAATCTGGTATAAGGCTTTGCACTAAGCTATGGTAGCATTTCGCTGATAAAATCTTGCCTTCTTAGCTTTGCTGCAAATAAACAAAATACATGTAAAACAGAAACAGCTGTAACCTAAAACCTTCTAGTACTGTTTGGATTAGCCGATTTACCTGCAATTTCGTCCGTTATTGAAGGGGACTTGGGCTGTCCATTTCATATTCTGATGCTTAATATTCCTATAATTTTTATTAATAAATATAAATCAATTAATTTTGGCTGTTTAAACATTACTCAAATTTATATCGGTATTGATCCAAACGCCATATTGGATCAAATCGATTAGCAAGATTTTTTACCATATCCATAATTTATGTTTATTGAACCAACTTTAGGAAAAACCGGTAATAAAGGACCAAAGGGTCAACTAGAGGTAATATGTGGTTCAATGTTTTCGGGCAAAACGGAAGAATTGATCAGACGTTTAAAAAGGGCTTTAATAGCCAAACAAAAAGTCGAGATTTTCAAACCGGCCATAGACAAAAGGTATGATCAAAACAATGTAGTTTCACATGATGAAAATATTATCCGCTCCACCCCCGTACAATTCGCAGAAGACATTTTGCTTCTTGCGGGAAATTGTGATGTGGTAGGGATCGATGAAGTTCAATTTTTTGATGCTCAGATTATTCCTGTTGTAGAAAAACTAGCAAATGCGGGTACAAGGGTAATCATTGCCGGACTGGACATGGATTTTGAAGGCAAACCATTTGAGCCTATGCCTCAACTATTGGCAACTGCAGAATATGTCACTAAAGTACATGCTATCTGTATGAAATGCGGTGATCTTGCTTCTTTTAGTTACAGACTTTCGGCGGACAAAAACAAAGTGCTGCTGGGAGAGAAAGAAAGCTATGAGGCCCGATGCCGCAAATGTTTTTATGACCTTTAGGTAATGGCCCAATGCTGAAAAAAACGACTGGTATAGTAATTGGATATACGAAATACAGGGAAACATCAATAATCACCAAAATATTCACCCGGGAACTAGGCCTCAAATCCTATGTCGTAAACGGTGTGAGGAGCTCAAAATCTTCCTCTAAAGTCGCCCTTTTCCAACCTTTAACACTTGTTGATCTTGTCGTATACGATAAAGAAAATGCCAACATCAATAGAATCGCTGAAATAAAATCAGACAGTAGTTTTCAGCGGATTCCTTTTGACTTTATTCGGTCCGGAATAAGCCTGTTTGTGGCAGAAATAATGGGAAAGGTAGTTTATGACAACTATCAGAATGAATTGCTCTTTGACCATCTCAGAAAGGAAATCCTAACCTTAGATGGGGAACATTACCAACCAGCTTTATTCCCGCTATACTTTCTGATCAGCACTTCCCGCTATTTGGGTTTTGAGCCTGAAGATGCTACAGATTTTTACTTACAACTCCCCGTTGATCAATCAGGAAGGACTTATAACAGTAAGGTACAATTTCTGGATCAAATCTTAGAAAGTGAAGACCAAACTCCGCCAGTGATTCCAGGCAATGCCAAAAGGCAATTGTTAGACGATTGGATATTATTTTATAAAATCCATATGGACGGATTTGGAGAAATAAAATCTTTGTCCGTCTTACGAACCCTGCTCTCCTAAAATAAATCCTTACTACTTAATTTATTGTAATATTACGAGTTTCGCTAGCAAAGACACCGCTTATTTCTTGGTCATTGGCCGCACTGACCAGACTTATTTTTAAGCTATGAGGTCCTTTTGGGAGCTTTGACAATTCCACAGGGGCTATCTCTTGCGTGAAATACTCCTGCCCATCTATTTCAATCTTCACTTTCACACCATCATTTGCTGGTCCTCCCCCCAAATATAGAAAGTCAACAACCACCGTTTCTGCTGGCGCATAAGTTTGTTGCTCACCTGGAAGGTGTAAAACAAGATAAGGGACATCGTCCTCAGGAAAAGGCCTGGAATCTCCCACCGTAAAATCTCTTGAAGAAAAATTACCATATTCTTTCAAAGCCAGACCTTGCTCATTGAGTAAAAAAGCCACTGCCCTGTAGGTGCCTTTATTTAAATCCATCAGGAAATTGGGCATACTATACGGTTTTGGAGAGGCTCCATTTATTGATAACATCAATGGATTTTCTTTACCTAAGCCGTGGTTTCGAATATTAAAAGAAAAAGAAACTTTCCCCTCCTTGAAATTTTCATTCCCTATAGGGTTGTAAATATCCAGCATAGCATCAGGATTCATTTCAGCTTGAAGTTGTTTAAAGACAATATTTTCGACTGTTTCTTCAACTGAGGCAATTGAATCTGTGACTTGTTGGTCGCTCGTGTTTTCTGATTTATTACTTGAGGAATCACAAGAAATAATGGCTACTATTACAAGTGCTAGTCCGATACAATTATGGTGAAATTTCATATTGGGTTTTTCATAAAAATCTAACGAAAAAGATACATCAACTATTTTAATATTTCGAGAAAACACTACTAAACGGGCTATTTCCTATTTTAATACTACATGCTTCGGTCCTAGCCATTCAACATTAACATTTCTTTCAATTTCAGTCACCAATTGAAAATCTATTCCGTAATCCGGCTTCAAAGGTATTTATTTTTAACAATAAAAAAATTACCTTGCATCAAACTTAAAAATCAAATGGGCGAAATTTTATTTGAAGAGGTTCCATGTCTTGACTTGGAAGATTTTGTTTCTGGCGACAGAAGTAAAAAAGCTGCCTTTGTAAAGAAACTAGGAGAAGCTTACGAGAACATAGGTTTCGTGGCTATAAAAAATCATGGCCTCGACCAAAGCCTACAAGATGACTTGTATGCTACTATTAAGGATTTTTTCTTGTTACCAGAAGAGATAAAATCTAAATATGAAAAGCCAGAAATGGGCTTTCAAAGGGGCTATGCTGGTAAGGGAAAAGAACATGCAAAAGGCAGGAACACCGGTGATTTGAAAGAATTTTACCATGTTGGTCAACCACTTGACATGATTTCAAATGACGATCCCGTAAAAGAAGAATACATCCCAAACATTTGGCCATCAGAAGTCCCTGGATTTAAAGAAACTTCTTTAAAGGCGTTTCAGACTTTGGAGGCTGCTGGGAAAATCATGCTCCAAGCCATTGCCTTAAATTTAGGACTTAAAGAAAGTTATTTTGATAGCAAAATTGAACATGGAAATTCAATCTTACGCTCGATTCACTACTTCCCTATAGAGGATACCGACTCAATTCCAGAAGATGCTGTACGCGCTGCCGAACATGGAGACATTAATTTTATCACTTTATTGATGGGAGCCAGTGCTGACGGCCTACAGGTCTTGCGAAGAGATGGGAAATGGATCCCTATCACAGCCTTACCCGATCAATTGATCGTAAATGTCGGAGACATGCTGGAAAGATTGACCAATAAAAAGCTCAAATCAACCATCCACAGAGTGGTAAATCCACCACGAGAGCTCATGCATACTAGTAGGTATTCCATTCCATTTTTCTTACACCCACGCACAGAAATGGACTTGAGTTGTCTTGATTCGTGTATAGATGAGGAGCATCCAAAGGCCTTTGAGGATTGCACCGCTGGTGAGTTTTTGGAGGAAAGATTAAAAGAGTTAGGCCTGAAAAAA
Source organism: uncultured Cyclobacterium sp. (assembly GCF_963977555.1). Lineage (GTDB taxonomy): Bacteria > Bacteroidota > Bacteroidia > Cytophagales > Cyclobacteriaceae > Cyclobacterium. The sequence continues at coordinate 59,953 of NZ_CAXBPD010000024.1, forward strand.
TAAAATACTCCTATGACGGACATCAGGAAGGTACGGTATTATATATATCTGAAAGATGTGCTCGTACTTTCTCTGACCGCTTTTGGGGGACCGCAAGTTTTTTTGGCCATGGTTTTAGATATCATGGTCAAAAAAAGAGGTTTTATCACAGAGAAGGACCTGCTGGAATTAAATGCCCTGTGCTTGGTATTGCCAGGACCTACTTCTACACAGACCATATCTGCAATAGGCTTTAGAGTTGGTGGGCCACTTCTAGCTTATCTTTCTTTACTGGTATGGGTGCTGCCTGCTACCATTTTAATGATCGCCACAGCCTTTTTGATAGAGTACCTGCAGTCCAACACCAAAGGAGAGCTGGGCTTTGCAAAATTCATTCAGCCCATGGCGATTGGATACATTATCTACGCTTCCCAGATCACGATTAAAAAAATGATCCATACGGTAGAAGCTGCCATCTTAATGATGATTGCAGCCTTTATCGCCTTCTTTTACAACTCCCCATTTATTTTCCCCATCATGCTGCTTGTAGGTGGTTTAATTACCACACATAACTACAACAAACAACCAATAATTGAAGAGAAATCGGAAATAAACGTTTCTTGGTCTAATTTCATTTTATGGGCGGGAGTGCTAATTCTTGCAGCTATTCTAGGACATTACACAAGATTTTTGCCGGTAAGATTATTTGAGAATTTTTACAGAAATGGGTCTCTAATTTTCGGAGGAGGACAAGTGCTAGTCCCTTACCTCTATACGGAATTTGTGGAGTTTAAAAACTACTTAAGTTCAGAAGAATTCTTGACTGGCTATGCCATTTCTCAGAGTATTCCGGGACCAACCTTTAGTATAAGCTCCTATATAGGCGCTTTGTCTATGAGGGAATGGGGAGCCACAGGCATGATTGCTGGCGGACTAATCGCCGCTGCAGGTATCTTTTTACCTGGTACATTTCTTATTTTTTTCGTGATTCGATTTTGGGACGCCCTGAAAAAATACCGGCCTGTAAGAGCTGCTTTAGAGGGTATAAATGCTGTCAGTTGCGGAATGTTAATTGCCGCAGCTTACCTTTTATTTGAACCCATGGAAAATAATTTCATCAATATAATGATTATCATAGGCACTTATATTTTATTAAGGTATAGTAAAATTCCCTCCCCTCTGATCATCGTAATTGGAGCAGGAATAGGACTGATTTACCAATGGACTATTAATAATGTATTACTTTAAGCATATTGGGAAGAAGTCGTTCTTTTTTCATAATAAGCCTTCTTTAAATCACTTAGGTATTTCAATGCCAAGGAGGGGAGAAGTATTATACCTCAATTGGTTTCATCTCAACGCTATTGTGACTGCTCCGATGAAATAGGTACATATAAATAAAAATCCCTAAAGGTAAAAAGCAACTGAGTACAAACATGCCTTCATGGAAATAGGCCAACTCCCCCCATTTCTGCCATATGTATAAACCTTGGCAAAATAATAACATTTCAGAACCTATAAACCCTACATAAAATGGCCAAATCGCTGGTTTTAATACGCCAACAGAAGATCCTGAAGCATGGATATTAAAAAAGGAGAACAACAAGTATGCAGAAAACAACCCTAACATATTAAGGTGAATAAAACCAACGATAAATACACGAAGAAAAACGGCCATTTCGGCTAGCACCGGCACTACGAGCAGCGATTGAAAGCCCACCCTAATAAGTCCTACTATTAAAGCCAGAATTAAAAATGGTTTCGCTGGTGATGAGAAAGTAAATAATGATTTTAGCGCAGTTTGTCTAATGGAAATTACAATTGCCACTAAGCCAATAAACTGAATAAGAACCCCGAGAGCATTGATGTAATAAGCCCAGTTCCACTGATAGGCCCAGAACAAAACCAATGCAAAAGTTAAAATTTGGCTACTTAAAGTCAACCAGTAAACAATACGAAAACTTGACCATGAAAAGACAGGATTGAAGTCTTTTAAAACGAGGGTTATAAGAGCAAACAATAGCCAGCCATTGAACTGGAAGTGTAGGTAAAATTGAATGGCTATCTGATAAAGTATCCCACCACCACCTCCAGATCCCATAATCACAGCGACCGCCCAAACACCCAGTGTAGATAGGACAAGAAAGCTTAATGCGGTTTTTAATAAGAGGTTTATTTGTAAATCTTCCTTTTTATGGTCTTTCCATACCCTGAAAACAAAAAGGTAGCTTAAAAGAATATGTAGGGAAGAAAAAAATATTGAAAATCCTGCATAGCCTTGCAAAGGAAAGGCTATCATCATACCAGTTACAGCCATTTGAGTCAACCAAAACAGCCATGAATAGATGGGTTTTGAAGCCATTTCCTTGGAAAGAAACCTACCGTGGATCATTAAAAAGAAACCAATGTATAGCCATCCTAAAAGGGCAACATGAGAATGACCATGTAGCATGTTCTTGTATTCCAGCCAGTTTAATTCCCAGACAAAAACAGCCCTAAGCAACAAGCCCATAACCGCCGCAATAAAAAAATTAAGCATTGAAATTAAAATCCAGGATTTCTTCATTTTTCGACTGTTTGTGAAATGGACATTCTTACAATCAACGCCCTAACCAATAACCTCACTGATTCATGTTAAACAAAACTACTTATAAATTAAGATAGTTTTATCTTTTTATACGCTACCATGGTAAATAAAAAACTATACCCTTATTTTAGACGAAAAAGCTAAAAGTTTATAACCTCTAATTTCTAGCCCCATTTTGTTAAACCATATGGTAAGTAGACAATTATAAAAAAAAATACCACTTAAATTTTGAGTTTTAAAATATTTATCTACATTTGTAGAACACGATAAGCAAACATAGAATGAATTTATCTAAATCCGAGGAAAAACTGATGGAATTGATCTGGTCGAACCAGCCCATATTTATGAAAGAACTATTGGAAGTTCTTCCGGAACCCAAACCTGCTCCCAGCACCGTGGCAACATTACTGAAACGTATGCAGCAAAAGGGATATGTGGGGTTTAAATTGTTTGGGAATTCAAGACAATACCACGCACTTGTAAAGAAGCCTGATTACTTTTCTGGACAGGTAAAAACCATTATTAAGGATTTTTTCTCTGATTCTCCCCTTCAGTTTGCCTCATTTTTCACCAAAAAAGCTGACCTAAGCACAAAAGAATTGGAAGAAATAAAAAAACTCGTCGAAACAGAAATTGAAAGGAGAAAAAAATGATGGTAGACCTGATCAAATTTATCGCTTGTTCGGCATTTCTTATGCTGCTCTTTCGTCTTTTTCTGGCCAAAGAGAAAACATTTTTATTAAACCGTTGGCTGCTTATCATTTTGATTCCAGCCGCCATGGTAGTTCCCTTACTTAGCATACCAGTATTTGTGCCCCAGGAAATCGCTGTCCTAGAAAGCGCAGTACAGACAAGCTTCCTTCAACAGGTCCAGCAGCAATTCCAAGCCTCTCAGGTTATAGATTCCTCCGCGACCTCAACTGCCAACTCGCCCCTATTTTGGTTTTTAACAATTTATCTGGTAGTGTCAATGGTCCTTCTCATTATAAAATCTAGTGCATTGATCAGGTTAATTCACTGGACCAAAATGGATTCATTAAAGCCCATGAAAGGAGCAATGCTCATTCTTTCAGAAAAAGCCTTGTCACCATTTAGTTTTGGCAAATTCATTTTCATGCATCCCTCCACATATAAAGAAGACAGCGGAAAAACCGAAATGATCTTAAAACATGAGCTCGCCCACATCAAACAAAGCCATTATATTGATTTGGCGATAATGGAGTTTTTTACAGTGGTTTTTTGGTTCAATCCGATCGTTTTTGCGGTGAAGAAAGCCATGGTACTTAACCATGAATACCTTGCCGACCAAGAGGTTCAAAATACTGTTCATCCAATAAAATACAAAAAACTCCTCCTAAAACTCACTGTTCAAAACACTTCTATGGCATTGATTAGTGCCATATCTTCTTCCACACTAAAACACCGATTAATCATGTTAAATAAACCCTCAAAGAAAACGACTATGCGCCTTCGAATCGTTTATTTCAGTTTATCAACCTTACTGATAGTTGCAGGATTTTCGTTAAAAATCAATGCCCATCAGTCAAGGAATATACCTGCATCTACTTATACACCATTGTTGAAGCACCCAAATCTCACATTGGATATGAAACCCGAATTTCAGGGGGAAATAAGCAATGGAGAAATTAATTCAAATAAGAATGCGTTGAAAGTTAAAGCTAAATATTCCAATGGAATGTGGAAAGGTACGGTCCAAGATTCCAAAGGAAAGCTACTTGCAGGTGCCATTATCATAATAGAGCAACCTAAAACAAAAGCGCCAATAGGAACTGTAACAGATATCAATGGAAATTTCTCTATAAAAGCAAGTTCAACCGCAACCCTTATTGTAAGTTTCAAAGAATATAAAAGCGTGAAATTAAAACAAAATTAAACCTTAGCATCCAATTAAAACAGACTGTTAAGCAACGCGGGTAGCATTAAAAACTAATATAAGGCCATAAAAAAAGGTTACATGATAATATTCGTGCAACCTTTTTTTATGACAATGAGTAATAAAAACAACACTAGGCAACTGATTTAATTTGTTTATTATGGTATATTTAAAAAAAATGAAATTTTAAAATAATTTACAACATTTTTACAGATTTAAATATCAATTTTTTATATTTATTCCAAATATAAGGTAATTCAAAAATTAGTATAACAATACATGATAAATGTCATGGTCCCACCTAATTTTTGCTTTATCATGTGGAAAAATCTATGCCTATTTTTATCACCTAATACGGTATCATAGAAGCTTTAAAAAAATTACAACCTATATAACTAATTTATAATGGATATAAAAAAAGTAAATTCAATTAGAGGATATTTTTATCTTTTTATCCTTTTAATTCCTGTTATTGTTGCTTGCCAAAGCAATGAATATGAAAAAAGATACACCCCTAAAAGCGTGACAGATTATACCAAAATTAAAGTATTTGGAGAAGAACAAGCTACGCTTACCGCACCACCAAACGTACCTCCCCCGGTAGGTAATCGTCCTGCAAAAAAAATATTTGTGGAAATGGAAATTGTGGAAAAGGAAGGTGAAATGGCAGATGGGGTTACCTATATGTATTGGACTTTCGGTGGCTCAGTACCAGGTTCTTTTATCAGAACCAGAGTAGGAGACGTAGTGGAGTTTACCATCAGCAACCATCCAGACAATAAACTACCCCACAATATAGACCTTCATGCCGTCACTGGACAAGGAGGTGGAGCTGAGGCTTCATTCGTAGCACCAGGCCAAGAAAAGGTGTTTTCTTTTAAAGTTGTCAACCCAGGCTTATTTGTTTACCATTGTGCTACAGCTCCAGTAGGAATGCACATAGCCAATGGCATGTATGGACTGATATTGGTTGAACCAGAAGGCGGATTACCTCCTGTGGACAGAGAATTCTATGTAATGCAAGGTGACTTTTATACGGAAGGAAAATTTGGTCAGCAAGGATTACAACCATTTAGCATGCAAAAAGCCATTGATGAAAACCCTGATTATGTGGTATTTAATGGAAATGTAAATGGCCTTTCAGGTGACAATAGCATTACGGCTAAAGTAGGTGAAAACATCAGGATATTTTTCGGTAATGGAGGCCCAAATTTAGTTTCCTCCTTCCATGTTATCGGGGAGATTTTTGACAAAGTATACCTTGAAGGTGGGGAACAATTCAACCATAACGTGCAAACAACCCTGGTTCCCGCTGGTGGCTCTGCCATTGTAGAATTTGTAGCCGATGTCCCCTCAAATTTAGTATTGGTGGATCACAGCATTTTCAGGGCATTTAATAAAGGGGCTTTAGGCATTCTCTCCGTGTCTGGAGAGGAAAACAAGGCAATATTCGCAGGAGCAATTATGGAAGGAATTTATCAACCTGAAGGCAGTGTAATACAGAATATGCCTAAAAGTGAACTGGAAATGGAAGCGCCTGTAAATCTAAGCAAAGAAGAACAGCTTATTGCTGGGAAAAACCTATACATGCAAGCCTGCTTTGCCTGTCACCAACCTAATGGTGAAGGAATTCCAAATGCTTTCCCTCCACTTGCTAATTCGGATTATCTAAATGCTGATGTCGATCGCTCTATTGATGTTCTACTGCACGGACTCTCTGGTGAGATTGTAGTAAACGGCAAAACCTACAACAGTATAATGCCTGCACAACAAATGAATGATGGCGAGATTGCCAATGTATTGACCTACGTATACAATAGCTGGGGCAATAATGGAAAAGTCGTTACACCACAAATGGTAAAAGCACAGAGACAATGAAAAACTGGGTATTGATAGGGGCACTTGCATTGATCCATTTCTCCACTTTTGGTCAGGAAAATGCGATGAGAAAAATAGATGGTGGGACCTACCTCCCACTCTATGGCAACTCAAATGAAAAAGTAAATGTAAGTGCCTTTTACATTGACCCACTACCTGTAACACATGAAGCCTACTTGGAATTCGTTATAGAATATCCTGAATGGCAAAAATCTAAAGTAAAGGGATTATTTGCGGATAAACGATACCTGGAAATTTGGGAAGGTGATCTTTCCTATCCTTTAGTTTTGAAAAACAGTCCAGTCATACAAGTTTCCTGGTTTGCAGCCAAAGCTTATTGTGCCTGCCAAGGCAAACGCCTCCCTACAGTCGATGAATGGGAATATGTTGCCATGGCCAATGAAGTAAAAGAAGATGCCCGAGGAGACAGTCTTTATAATTTAGCGATTTTAAGAAGCTATGAAACCCCTAAAACCTATTTACTGAGTGTTGGAAGCCAAGCAAGTAATGTCTACGGAGTGTATGATTTACATGGACTGGTTTGGGAGTGGACCCTTGATTTCAATTCCATCATCATCACAGGGGAGTCGAGAAACAATGGCAATACAGATCAAGGCTTATTTTGTGCAAGTGGCGCATTAGGTGCCAATGATTTGATGAACTACGCGGCCTTCATGCGGTATGCTATGCGTTCAAGTTTAAAGGCGCGTTACAGCATGTCCAACCTGGGTTTCAGGTGTGCTAAAGACATCGAACAATAAATTTAATGCGGCAAAACTGCCATAATTAACACGATCATGAAAACATTAATCACTTTAATATTAACCCTTGTTTTGCTTCTTCATGGGTGCAAAGAAAATACAACTTCAACCAAAATAACGCCAAAAGAAGGTAAGGAATTGAATGAAATGTCCATTTATAATTTACCCAGCAACTGGAATACACAAGATGGCAACCAAATAGCTTTCATAGACCTAAAAGGGCAGCCACTAGTAGTGGTAATGATTTATACTTCATGCCAGACTGCTTGCCCAAGATTGGTTGCTGATATGCGGTTTATTGAAGAAAAAGTGGGCACGAAGGCAGCGAAGCAACCCCGTTATGTCATGGTGAGTATAGACCCATTGGTTGATACTCCTGAAAGACTTAAGAAATTTGCGGCTGAAAATCATATGAATGAAGATCAATGGCTATTTCTTCAAGGTACGGAAGAGAGCGTGAGAGATTTTGCCAACATTCTATCCGTAAAATACAAAAAGATAAACCCTATGGATTTTTCGCATTCCAATATAATTAGTGTCTTCGACAAGGAGGGGGTATTGCAATACCAAAAGGAAGGGTTAGGCTTAGAAAATGATGAGATTGTTAATCAAATTCTTGAGATCAGTAAAATTTAATCCCAAGGTTGATACAACCCTTTTACCAAGTTCGTCCGGCCATTTTGAAACTATAAATAGACTTAAAACATTGAAAATTGATGGTTAACCTCAAAACGATTAAAAAAAGTTAACTGTATTCCCCCCTTGCGTTTTTCTAATTTTAACCTAGAGGGCTCCTATTCCTTGCTTGGTAATAGGCAATTTTTATCTGAAACATTTCGGCCATCTTTGCTGCTCTCCAGAGGGCTTCAGTTGTTTTTTCTCCAAGAAAATTCTCCCTGAGTGTTTCCTGAAATAAGAACAACCAACGATCAAAATGCTGCTTATCTATCGGCAATTTAGCATGTGGTGGAAAGGGACTCCCATAATAGGTATGTTCCTTCAGTAAAACCGTCTGCCAAAATAGGTACATCTTTTCAAGGTGTTTCTCCCAATTGCCTTTAATTCTTTGTTCAAAAATTGGCCCTATTAGGCTGTCTTGCTTTACTTTTCCGTAAAAAAGATCCACCAACATCCTAATTTTATCTATTGAATCTAAATCTTCTTTTTCTTTCCCCACCTTACAATTCAATTAAAGATTATCCAATATAAGTTGACAAAGTAGCTTTTCCAGAAACAACTTCTTGTGCAAGTCCCTTTATCGTTTTCTCTGAAAGCAATTTTGCCAAATTTTCTCTGATTTTTTTATAGTCGTCATGAATGGGACAAGGATGGGATGCTGAACATTCCTTTAAACCAAGACCACATCCTTTAAAAAGCTTGTCGCCATCGATGGCTTTTACAAGGTCCAATAAACGCATGTTTTCTTGGTCATCACTAATATAAAACCCACCATTTGGTCCTTTAGTAGAACTGACTAAATCTTGTTTGGCTAGAGATTGCAAAATTTTGGCAGTAAAAAATTCAGGAGCATCTATTTCTTTGCAGATGTCCTTAACACCTAATTTCAAACCTTTTGTATTTTGAGACCAGATGTAGATAACTGCCCTGATTCCATATTCACATGCTTTAGAAAACATTTTTATTTTATTTATTTAACCCAAAATTTGTCGTCCCACTCTTCCCTGGTGGGTTTATGGATTTCAGCTACCTTCTCTTCCATTTCCTCTAGTTCTTTGCTTTGTAATTCTACTTGCAAATATTGGAAAAGTTTCCTTTCCTCAAAACGAATGTGTGCTTCAACCAGCGAACAAAGTGCTGTCAATTGCACTGATAATTGTTCTTCTTTTAGAACGTCAAGTTTCTTAAATAGCTTTCTGATTTCCTTGTGTTGTCCTTCTACTTCTTTTCTTAGCAAATCATTTTTTGCCATATAGGAGAATATCACCTTTTCTTCTAAGGAGAAATGAGGTTCTAGATGGGTTGAGAAGAAATATTTCACATATTCATGCAACCTTGATGGTTCAATTCCTTTCTCTTGCCCCTGCCGTACCTTCCATACTAACAACAAGCCAAAATGATGATCTCTAGAAACTGGCACAAATGCCGGATGTCTCTTTAGTGGTTTTCCCATAACAGGCTTACTTTTTATAGGCGAACAAACGCCCAATATTTAAAAACTATTCAAAGATAAAGAGTACACAGCCAAATAAAAAGACATTTTTATCTTTAATTATCAATATACAACATTACCCATCGTAGGCAGGTCTAACCCCATCTTCAAAAGAGCAACCAGAAGGTCATCATCTGATTAGGAACCTTGCACCTAAAAATCCAAAGCTGGATTTTATACCCTAAACTTCAGATATGTCTATATAACAAATATTGTGTATTTATGTTATAAATGAACTTAGCACCTTATCCGTTCGAAATAAAACTCTATGAAATGTTTTGTGATGTACCTACTAAAATCATCCCTATAACAGCGGATTTCCTAGTTCACAAACAACCAAATCCTTTTCTCAAATCAAGAAAATCTATCCACTGAAGAAACAAAACGATTTGGTGAATTAATTAAACTGGGTATCAAGCAAATTAAATCAGATAAGTCACCACATAAACTACCTTGGTTGGCTTTTAAGTTCCTTTCCCTGGAAATTAACTCAATAAATATTGGCTTCAGATTGTGAAGCCAAATTCTCCGATAAACCTATTAATGCTTGATGGAATCTCTCCAAAATTTTGTTGTGCAAATTAATCCTTTAGAAAGGTAATTAATGGATTAATAAAGCCATTGAAATCTTCAATATGAGGCAAATGGCCAATCCCTGGAAGTTCAACTAGCTGCGCGTTGGGAATCCTTTCTTGCGTTATTTTACCCAATTCACTGTACAATCCCATCGTTTTCCTCACTTCTTCAGTTACCAAAGGTTTACCAAGTGCCGTTCTGTCTCTAGTCCCAATAATCAATAAAGTCGGTGAAGAGATCTTTTCAAACTCATAAACTACAGGCTGAGTAAAAATCATATCATAGGTTAGTGCCGCGTTCCAGGCAATGGTTTCATAAGATGAATTAAGCGTCCAACCCGCCAATAGATTTACCCATTGATCGTATTCAGGTTTCCATTGATTGTCATAATAACTTTCAAGTTGGTACTTTTTGATGCCATCATAATTCTTTTTGAGTTCATTTTGGTACCACCACTCAACAGGTTTATAAGGAACCTTAAGCTTCCAATCTTCAAGGCCTATAGGATTTTCTAAAACAAGCTTTTGGGTTGTTTCAGGATACATTAGCGCAAACCTGGTAGCCAACATTCCTCCCATAGAATGACCCAAAATGGCAGCATTTTCAATGTTTAAGGAATCTAGCAGGGTTTTGGTATTTAACGCCAATTGCTGAAAAGTATAATGAAAATGAGCTGGCTTAGAAGATTTTCCGAATCCTATCTGGTCTGGAACAATCACCCGAAAACCCTCCTTTGTCAGTGCGTCAATTGTAGTTTCCCAATAAGCGCCATTGAAATTCTTCCCATGAAATAAAACTATATTCTTCTCATTATATTGGTCAGGTTTTATATCCATATAGGCCATTTTTAATTCTTGTTCTTGGATATTTAACGACAAATAGGACACTGAATAGGGATATTCATAATTTGAAAGTTCAATATCCAACCATTGCAGCCCTTTGTTTTGTGCCATGGTAAACTGATAACTACTTAAAAATAAGATTAAAATTAATATTCTGTTTTTCATTTTCAATGCTTTTATGGTCTTCAATGTTGGTTAGGAATCTAAAAGGAAGGTTACTATATTCTGCCAAAAGAAAGGCATTACACACCTGTTTTTCAGGCCACACCTTGTCTATGGGACAAAAATTAAACCATTTCCTGACATTAGGCTACCTTGATAAAACTAGGTTTCGTTCTTACCCTTTAAAAAGCGGATATCTTATTTGGGCTGGTAGGTAATATTTTGGGAATCTATTGAAATTCGAATGAATTCAATTGTGCTGTTATCAGTTGTTTGAACTGCTGATATTTAAAGGTAGTTATTATAGCTTAAAAATCAATTTCACAACCTTCAAAGCTATTGATTTGAAAGTCTGCAATCTCAAATTTAATAGAGCTGCCTTTATATGTAAAAGCGATTACTTTCATGCCTGCACTTTTTGCTGCCAACATTCCTGAATAGGAATCTTCTATTACAATACATTGCTCCGGCTTGGCCCCTAATTTATCGGCAGCACTCTGATAGATTGCCGGATCGGGTTTACCTTTTAATTCATGTTCTGCGGATAATGTGGCATCAAATAAATGCAACACACCAAGTTTTTTCAGGACTACGGGGATAATTCTATTGGGAGAGTTGGTGGCCAATCCGATTTTGTATTTATCCTTCTTTAACTTTTCTATAAAAGGTTTTACACCCGCTATCAAACAGTCTTCTGCCTCAATAAATGCTATCACTCTGGAGATAACCAATTGTTCTACAGTATCAAAAGCTACAGTTTCCCAAGGAAATTTGTTGTACCAAAACCTTACCACCTCAATCGTAGTCATGGACTTGGTCAATAAGGCCCCTTCGTCTGTAACCTTAACTCCTAAAGCGGTGAAAACTTCAAATTCAGCTTGTTTCCAATATCCTTCAGAATCAACCAACACCCCATCCATATCAAAAATAAATGCCTTGCAATTCATTATCGATTAATATATTATTTTATAACTATCGTGTCTCCTCCCTCTTGAATCCTATTACCGAAATTCATAGAAAAAAAAATTAGCGCATTTTTCCCCCGGAGCTAACAGTAATCAAAAATAGCAATAATATTATTCTAAAATGATTGAATCAGGTAAGAATGGCTGTTACTTATCGGACCTTTTATTTTTGGACCTGGCGTCGAGCTTTGTTGAAAGTTTCCCCCTTACCTCATTCAGCTTCATGGTCATTGAAACCGCTTGATTTTCAATCCATTCGTTGTATTCTTCAATGGCCTTTAGCCTTAAATTATTATCTAAATATCCTTCCTCAACCATTTGTGTTAAATCAGCTACTTTCGCCCAAATGCCAACTTTAGCTTTAAAATCAGACCTTCCTTTCTCATAATGCTCATCCGAATTCATCTTCTCAACCTCCACCATTCCAATTTCTTTCATCAGGTCAGGCAAATCATCCGCAATGTCATTGTTCATTCCTGCGTCCTTTCTCCATTTCAAGAAAATCGAATAAAATGCTTTCATACTTTCCGGAGGTTCCGGATGCCATTCTATTTTGTTGTGGTTGTAATCCAGAATCGAAATCATCCCCCCTGGCAATAACAATGATTTCATTTTTAACAGGGCCTGTTTCGGATTCTTTAACCATTGTAAAGTTCTTGCTGAAGTAATCAAGTCAAATTTTTCATCGGTTTCAAAATCAAACAAATCTGAATGAATAAGATTTAAATTTCCTATATCCTTATAGCTTTCTTTACCGCTTTCAATAAACTTTTCTGTATTGTCTATCCCAATAACACTCCCCGAATTCCCAACAATTTTTGCCATGTCTTTAGAAATTGACCCTGTCCCACAGCCGACATCCAAAACGAACATTCCTTTTTTAAGAATAGGCTCAAGTGTTCGATAATCAATTTTTAAACTTCGACTATCAAAAATTTTTGTACTTGTTTGTGTATCTCTTTCAATGGGTTTATTTCCTTCCATTATACTCGTTTTTTCCCTAACTATGGTGTTAATAATTACATCCTGTTTCGTTCTTCCTGAGATCCTGTTTCCCGATTTCTTTTCTCCTTCACTTTTTGATTGCCAAATGGTATGGAAAAAGTCAATTGAAAAACCCTTTCTGAGAAATCATTGTCCCCAAAGGTTCTAATACCTAACTCGGGTTGATTGTACTCCCATTCGATATTACCACTGGTTGTTGTGATGTCCTGTACATTAAAGGTAAGGATACTCTCATTCTTGAATTTTTTGTTAATTCCAAAATTAATATCATGGCGTAAATATTTAACTTGATCACCATCTAAAAACGGACTCATGTATCGAGCATCGATATTTGCCGTCCATGAATTTCCAAGGTCAAAAACATTGGTAAGCTGGGCGGTGAAGGTAAAGAGGCCTTTTTCAAAAGGCTGGGATCGATTAGATGCATCTATTACTTTTTTGTAGGCAACATCCAAGTTCCAGTTCATGTCCCAGATTTCCCCTATTTTAATAGGGAAACTCGTGTTTATCAAATAGCCATCCATGCGGTCAAAATTTGTAGGAATACTTATCTGTAGGTTTCTTTCTTTGTCCACAGTATTATAAAATGCAATGGCACCAATGGTTCTATTGATTTCTACGGCTATCAAAAAAGATCCGTGGTTGTAAGCCAGCCTATAGGCATTGGTAAACGACGGCCTGATGCGCGTATTGGAACTGGCAAACAAGGTAGGATCAATTAAAACATAGTATCCTGCCAAATTATGAAAAGAGGGTCGCTCAATCCGTCTGTTAAAGGACATGGTCAGGACGTTGGTAGAATCAATTGCATAACTAGTTCTTACCACTGGAAAAAGATTATCGTATGATAGAATAAAGTCGTTTTCTCCTCGGCTGTCATCAAGCACATAATTATAATGCTCCATTCGAAGTCCTAAATTAGTTTCCCATTTCTCACCCCATTTTTTAGTATGTGAGGCATAGGCTGCAAGTATTTTTTCCGAAATATTGTCCTCAGTAGTGAAGCCCTCGTCCTCCTCCCAAATACCAGCAATTCTATTCTGAATCAGGGATTTTGTATTTGAGTTGTTGAAAGTCCCCTTAATACCGGTTTCCACTTTGCTATCCTTCCGGATATCCAACTCAAAATCAGCTCTGAAGGTACTAATTTCAAATTTTGACGCACGATCAGTTGCTGTTTTTTCTTTGGTTTCGTCTGAACTAAGATAAGAAAGTTCTGAGGAATTTTGCACATCAAGCGTTACCCTATCGACATCAATATTTATGGAGCCATTGGCACCAATTTTTCGAAAATAGTTCAGGTTAATAAATGCATTTCGGTTAGGGTTGTCAATATCAAGTAAGTATTCTGAATTGGTATTAGGAATTGAATTAACGGTACCATTGGACCGGCTGGTAAAATCATGTCCCAGAAAATTATTTTTTGAATACCCGAACAGTCCTCCAATAGTACTCTTTTTATCGATTTCAAAATCAGCTCCTAGATTAAATCCCAATGAATTGTTAATTGGATTTACAAACTGAAAATTGTTCTCATAAAAAAACCGATCCCCTTGATAATCATATTCTCGAAAATGATTAATCAATGTTTTGGGTGATCTGCTATTAAATCCAGTAGCATTACCATAAATATTCAAGCCATTGTTTCGATAATTAAGATCGACACTGCCGTTGAACTTTTCTCTTTGTCCCATACCAGCAGTAAGGCTTACGCTGCCATTTAAACCATAGGCATTGTTCTCTTTCATAACGATGTGTATAATTCCTGCCGCATTGTCAGCATCATATTTAGCTCCAGGTTGGTGGATAAGTTCTATGCGGTCGATATTTTCTGCGCGCATCCCCTTTAGCTGTTGTATCAAATTGGCCGTGGGTACACGCGATATTCTATCATTTATCATTATCAATGCCTCACCCTTGTTGTTTAAACTAATGCTATTCGCATTTTCTTGAACCGTTACTCCAGGTGCTTTTTGTAGCAGTTGTAAGGCATTGTTACCGCTAAAAGTCGGTAAGGACCCAACGTTTATGATAAGTCTATCACTTTTTTGTTCAAATAGCATTTTTCGCCCCACTACTTGAACCGTTTCCAATTGCTGGCTTTTTGTGGTCAGTTGGATTCTCTCTAATGTTAGTTCATTGCTTCCTGAAATGGATAAAGACCTGAAGTAAGGCTCATATCCCAATTGTGAAATATTGAGTAGGTAATTACCATCAGGAATTCGCTTCAACTCAAATTGGCCTATTGAATCGGTGGACACTCCCATGACCATAAGCGAGTCCTCATTTTGCAACAAGAGAACATGTCCAAAAGAGGCAAATTCCCCGCTGGCTCCGTAAACATGACCTTTAACGCTCGTTTCCTGTGCGTAGGTATGAAAACAACCCAACATTGCCAATACAAACAAATATTTTATACAATGTTTTCTCACGTGTTCTACTTTTTAAGGTTTTCTAGCCACAGCGATGATTTATCTTATATTCAGGAATAATCCCAGCTTGGTAAGGGGCAGTACCAATTGTCTATTTCCATCTAATTCTTTGTAGGTCAACATTGATTTTCTATATTAATGTTGACGGTGAATTTTTAATAAATTTCAAAAACCCCATAATGGTGAACTAATGAAGTCAGGGATATGTAGCTCCGTTTAAGACCATGAGCAGGGCCAGATTTTGGCAGCAATGTTGCTTTTTTACTGCAACAATACTGATAAAATCTCAAACTAAATTAGCTTTAAAGGGATGGGTATTGACGGGTTCGAATCTGGGTTGGTTAATGTTTAATAGGTTTGATATTCTGATTGATATGAAAAAAATTATCAGGATCATATTTGGATTTTATCGACACCAATCTTTCATAATTATCTTTATAGGATGCTTTTATTTTAGCCTCTCCTTCTTCCATCATGAAATTCACATAAGCACCTCCCATGGCATAAGGAGTTAGGGCATTATAGAAATTTTTACACCAGTCGGTTATTTGTTGTGCATTCTCAGGTTCTGGAGCTACACCTACAAATACTTGCGCCCAGCGGGCATCTCTATTGGCCCATGCAGTAGCTTTATTTGACACTTCATGCACAGCACCATCAATTGGATACAGATGTGAGGTCGTATGGAAATTAGGAATTTCATTTCCAAATTCGATATTTAAATTAATCGCCTCATCCGTCAGCTCATTGAAATAATGTCCTCTCCAGTACCACTGCAGTCCTGGGGGATAAAGAGCATCGAACATGCTATTTAAGGCAGGCATTGGTATTTCTCCAACAAAATCTAAAATTGGAGGGCCAAATTCACGTATAGGTGCAAACACCTTTTCAGCTTCTTCTATTGGTCCGGTATAATTCCATACCACACCGCATACTTTTTGATTCCATAAATTTTCAGGAAAAGGTGCTGCTGGAGGCACCATTAAGAAAGCGAAAAATCCATAAAGATCATTTGATGCATTTTTGGTTAGCTTATCGTAAAATAGAATGGCTTCTTTGGCTTTTTCTATGGGCCAAAACATAGGTCCGGCATATACATTTTTAATAGGAATTAAATTGAATTTAAAAGAGGTAACCACACCGAAATTTCCACCACCACCACGTAGGGCCCAAAATAAATCAGGATGAGAATCTTTATTCGCCGTGACCAATTCACCAGATGCCAATACTACCTTGCATTCCAATAAATTGTCAATGGTTAGTCCGCCTTTGCGGCTCAAATATCCCATTCCACCACCAAGAGTCAACCCGCCAATTCCGGTACTACCAATTATCCCACTAGGCAGAGCCAAACCATGCTCGTGTGTTGCCTCATCCACCTCCTTTAATAAGCATCCAGATTGAATTTCGGCAGTTTTCGCGGTAGCATCAATTTCTATTCCTTTCATTTTTGATAAATCTATTACCAGCCCACCATCCACCAATGCCAGGCCAGCACCATTGTGCCCACCACTGCGAATAGCCATTTCGATATCGTTTTTTCTGGCAAATTTTACAGCTTTAATAACATCTGCCTCTGACTGGCAGTTGGCAATGGCTGCAGGTCGTTTATCGATCATTGCATTGTAGACAGCCCGGGCATCGTCATACCCTTTACTTTCAGGTGTTAATACTTCAATACCCGATGAGTCACTTAGATTGGCATAGTTCATGGACTTATAATTTAGAGGGTTTATTTTATGAGATAAAGCTATGATTTACTTTTCATTTCGACTGTCCTCAAGAGACCAAAATCTGTTCTAATTGGCTCACACCTTTTGAGCAAGGGATGGAGAAATTTGAAACTTTTCTTTAAATACCCTACTGAAATGCGAAGCATTATTAAAGCCCGATTCGAACACTATTTCACTTATACTTTTGGAAGTTGTTTCCAGAAGCGATTTAGCTTTTTTCAATCGTCTTTCAGTTATCCATTTTCCAGGTGACACTTTATAATACTGCTTAAAATCACGCTTAAAGGTGGACAAGCTTCTATTTGAAATATTTGCGAAGTCTTGTATTTTAAGGTCATACATATAATTTGCTTCCATTACTTCCCAAATAGGTGTTGGATAGCCATCTATAATTTGCATTATATAGGAAAGAATTTGCTTGTTTTCATGGTGGGAAAATATATTAAAAAGCAATTCTTTAAATTTACCCTCTAGAATGCTATCAGGCATTTCTTTGTCTCTTCCAAAATAGGGTAAGATACTATTGTAACAATTTCTGGTTTGATCATTTATAGTAAAAGTGCACATCATAGAAGGATCACTCTCAGGTAAATCATTCAATTTTAAATGGGGTCTAAACTCGTCAAATATGGATCTGAGATAATCATCCTTTAAATAGAAAACCAAAACATCCCAACCTTCATAATCTGGTGGTAATTCCTGTAAAAAAGCTGTTCTCTTTATTAGCATTCCCTTTCTGGAATCAGAAATTAAAGTTTCATTGCCATGTCTAAATAACCGCTCTCCGCTTAGTGTAAAAGTAAACTGGGAATGTTTGGCATATAGTTGCATGATCCTATCCCTTTGTGGACAGCTGTAATATAAAAACAGCGTGTCTTTCATTGAAAATTGCTGAAAGATTTCTGGATTGGCTTTTTGTATTTCGTAAAGATCCATGTTGAATAAATTTAGAGTACCCAAACTTTTTATACTACCACAATTAAAAAAGATAATCCTCCTTACTTCTGATACAATGGATTAAAAATCAGCCAAAGTGGCCTATATGATTCAGCAAGATTATCTACATGATTTCTAGTTTTCTTAAAATCCTATCACTGTCCACCAAATTCCGCCATTTTTTTACCAACATGGGCAATCACCTCATCGAACTCTTTGGTTGGATTAAAGTCGATTAATTTAATGTCTCTTTGCACAATAACAGTATGCCCAGAAGGCATGTAAAACACATCACCTCCTTCCAGTACTTCCTCCGTACCATCGTCGTATTTAACCAGCATTTCTCCTTCCAACACATACCCCCAGTGGGGACAATGACAGCTATCATTGGTTAAGCCATGTAGCAGTGGAGTGAAATCTGTGCCTTTAGGAAATTCATTAAAGCATACTGTCATGCCTCCCAAATCAGCCTGCGCACGTAATATGGTGTCTGGCGTTTGCATGGTTGTAGGTAGGTCCTTCTTATTAATTTTCATGGTGTTTTGGTTAATGGTTTGGATTTGTTCTTTGGCTTTAATAAAACATTGCGTGTTTCACGTTATTTAATTAAGCTTAAAATTATTTTAGTAAAGATGGTAAAAGCATAAAATTGGGCCTAGAAGGTATGATGCAGTAATGTTAAATTTTTAACTAGGCTTTAAATTATGGTGCAAAAAATTATTGCTTACCTGAAAAAACTACTTTTGAGAATTTAATCCTTTGTCGCTTTTATTGGCAGACCTATACTTGAAAAACCCACTTTATCGTAGAGTTCTATGTACCGGGGATGGTGTCTTATTGGAGTTAAGATCGGTTCTTCCCTGAGCCAGGTCAATTCCACTTCATGTCTGACAAATGATTTTTCCAGCCAGTCCAAAGCTTGTCCATAATCTTCCAAAATGCAAAAGTGTAATGCAATAAACCAAGCAGGACTTCCAGATGAACCATCCCTATAGCGTTGATACAGCTCACCCAAAAATTGCCTGGAGTCCTCTTTTTCCCCATCCATATGTGCATATACTGCATTGAACCAAACTAAAATTGGAGGGTAATCAGGATATTGCTTTAATAATTTATTCAGCTGTTTCTTGGAACTTTCATAATCCTCAAGATAGTAATACAATTTTGTAGATTCTCTTAAAAAAAACCAGTTGTCGCTGTACAGTGAATCAACATTTGCCATTATTTTTTTGGCCTCTACCGTTTTGTTCAACAGCATTAAAGCCTCTGCTTTAAACAAAAAATAAATACCCACAGTGGGGTCAATTGAAATGTGTTTGTCTGCAGCCAAAATGGCCTCTTTATACCTACCGGTTTTAATAGGATAGTCCACCATGATTGCCGGTGTGTTGTCAAAAAATAAACTTGTTAATTTTCGCTGGTAGTATTCTTCTACCAATTTAAAATCCCAATCATAATAAAAGTATCCAGTGTATAATTCCTCCTGCACTCCTTCATGGGAAGAATCAATTTCAAAGGCTATTAACAATAATTTTTTTGCATTGTCCCAAGCATATTGTTGATCGTAAATACCCCATACCAGGCCACCGAAACTCCAAATATTGGCCAAACCAACGTAGGCCTCTACAAAATTTGAATCCAGCGCTATGGCTTTTTCATAAAGTGAAATGGCATTTGAATAGGTTAATTTATTGGCCTTGTTCCTTTGAAATTCCCCATGCAAATAATAGGTATAGGCCTCTTGGTTTTGGGTGGGAATTTTTTGAATATCCTTCAATTCACTATCTGAAATAAAAACATTCATTTTAGAGGCAACTCTTTCTACAACTTCGGATTGTATCTTAAAAATTTCATCAACGTTCCAAACACTTGTAAATTCTTCAGACCACAATAGCTTATCTAGACCCGCATCCAATAATTGCAGGTTAATTTTTATGTGATCCCCAGAAATCTGCACACTACCTGTCAATAGATTCGCTACTTCTAATTCCTTACTAATTTCATCAGCTGATTTTTTAGTAGTCTGGTACTTTATGGTGGATGAGAAAGGCGTTACTTTATCAAATGCACTAACTTTTGAAAGACCTGAAATAACTGCATCTGTCATCCCATAACTTACATATTCCAAATCGTCATTTCCAGTCCAGTTTTTTAAGGGCAATACTGCAATCGATTTTAAACTCACCGTGTTTTTAAGAGAAACGTTCCCTCCATCCTGGCCAAGTATATTAAAATAGTAGAATAAAATCGAAAAGGATAATACTCCAAAAACCCCCAACCAAAAAAACCTTCTGTGAATAACAACATTGTTTCTTTCTGAAATTTGGGAAGCCATGGCAATTGTTTTCCTTGACATCGATTCGCTTAATGGCTCCAGGTTACCGATGCCATTTGCAATTTTAGTCTTTACCTCACCTGGTGGGAACCCGTATAACTTATGAAAACAAGTATTAAAATAAGTGGCACTACTGAAACCAACACGATAGGCAACTTCTGAAACAATAAGGTCCTCATGTTTCAACATTTCCATTGCCCTATTTAATCGGTATTCTCTTATAAACTGGCTGGTTGAGACACCTCTTAATTTATGCAGTTTTCGATGAAGACTTGACCTACTCATTCCAACAGCCTGGGCAAGACTATCAACACCGAATTGGTCATTTATAATGTTGGCTTCAATTTCAGCGATTAACCTATCGACAAGACTGTCGCCTGGTGATTTTGTCCATGGCTCTTTTGATAAATCATCAACCATCTTCAATCGGAATTTTAGTTTATTATTAAGAGGGTGACTTAAGTTAAGTAAAATATTTGGAAAAAATATTAAAATATTAGGCTTAAACTATTGACTTTCAAGTTCCAAAAATAAAAATTCTCTTTAACCCGGAAATAATAACAGGTATTCCAAGCTGCCGAGAAATTACCCTAAATCAAACAAACACTTAATTCAAAGCCTACCGATTCTGAGATAATGGTCGTAAAATTGTCATAAAAAAATAAAAAAAGCCCCTTCTCAGTTAATTAAAACCTAGAAAAGGAGCTATAGTTTAAAAAATTGAGAATAGCTTAAAAAGACTTATGCCATCTGATGATTTAATTTCATTTCAGCCAATTGGGCTTTAACTCTTTCTAAAACCAAGGCATTTTCCTTGGACCAGGAAAATTTAAAATCCTGATAATAAGCTATTCCTTCAGATAAATTTTTCTTGAATTTATTGACATACACCTCCACTTTCTTTCCATTTTCAGGCAAGGCATTTTCTATGTCTGTTCTGAGATGCTGCAAATAGAGTTGCAATTCCTTCACAAATACATGCGGACGTTCCGGGTCTAAAGTCAGGTTCACCTTGCCGTAAATATGGTCTACCATTTCCTTTAAGCTAAAAGCCCCTTTGAAATAGGCCAGGTTTGGGCCTGGGCAGATGGTTACAGCTTTGAGGTTCCTTCTGGGTGTTTCCCCAGCGCTCAACAATGCAGGAGCACCTAAACCTTCACAGAGGCAATCTTTCTCTAAAACCTCAGCCAAAACTGATTCCGAAATATCACCAGCCTCCCATTGTTTGACTTTTAAGTTTTGGTATTGTCTGGATGCCGTGCATATTGGCTTATCGGTAAATTCAGTATTGGAAGACAGGAGCTTTTTATAGCAAGGACTACCGGGCCTTCCTTTTGTAATTCTTTCCTTCCGTTGGGCTTCAGCAGTGCTTGTTCTCAGGTTATTGAATGGCACGCCCAAAGGAGAGGCCCTACTCAAGTAGAAATCTGACTTTTTGGCCTTCAGCAGTTTATCAAAAGTCTCTTTATCTACACTTGTGGCTTCAGGAACCAAAAGGAAGGGACTGCCCCAACCGGTGCCATCCAATTCGTATTTCTCCATCAACATGCGGTTTTCATCCGAATTACCAATCCCTCCCTGGTACGTGATTTTGAGTTTGATATTATTTGGCAATAATGGCTGATTCTTTTTACTCAAAGCAGCTTGACAGATCGCCCATAATTCTTCTTTAAGACTTTCTTTATTATTTTTAAAACTATCTAATATAGGCCCCGCAAGAAATCCATCCGTTGCAAAAGCATGACCACCACAATTCAAGCCGGATTCTATTCGGTATTCATCCACCCATAATCCTTTTTTTGCTAAAAACTTTCCTTGAATCAAAGCTGATCGGTAATCCGAAACTTTTAAAATAATCGGCTTTTTAATGAGACCATTTTCATTAGGAAAAAAATCTTTAAACTTCTCTGCATAGCCATATAGGGCAGGATTCATCCCAGCAGAAAACACCACCCCCCCTCTCACATTACTCTCTGCAAAGCCTTTTAATGCAAGCAAAGCATCTGAATACTCCCTTGGCAATGCGTTTCCTTCTTTATCGTAATTGAGCTTGTCTACCTTGGTCATTATATTGACATCAATATTACCTGGGACAATTGCCTCCCTTAAGCATTGTTGGAGACCAAGTTTTTCTTTACCTGAAGCAAGCTGCATATTTAAATACAGAGAGCTTAGGGGATGATCAAAAGGCAATAAATTAAAGTACTTGTCTATTTCCTGCCCTTCTCCAAAGTTTTGACTTTTTATTTCTTCAACTTGGGCATCAACAGTACTTTGTAAAAAATTAAGATAGGCCTTGATCCGCTTTGGTCTTGAATTATCAACGTTTTCATTTATTGGCTCAAATTCCTCCTCATTGGTATAATGGCTACGCATGTCTTCCAACAATTGGTCATCCATGATGGACACTACAGATGAGATGCCGAAACGAGCAACATTTATAGGGGTGTCTACAGTAAAACCCAGTCCCATAACAGGAATATGAAAATTATGAATTACAGCCATTTTGTTAACTTTAAATTGTATGCTAAGCTCCTAGGAGAAGCTTGAGATTGAAAACAAAATTACCTTTATCCTGCTGCTAAAAGTATTAGCTATCTCAGCTTATAAACTGACTTTTGTCAGGAAATAAACAAAGCAAGCTGAGCACCTTAAAAAGCTAAACCTTCAAACTTCGGTAGAGTGCCCCCCAAGGTTCTCTCATCTTCCTGGAAAGCATTTGATTGGCAGCAAAGTTATCTTTAAACTGCTCCCTTTTCGGATCCCAAATCAGGTCCTGCTCCAACATCATGGCAATATTCCCCAAATGGGCAAGGGTAATAGACCGGTGGCCTACCTCTGCTGGAGCCACTGTTTCTTCACCAGATAATAGGCAGTCTATAAAATTTTCAAAGTGGTTATCACTTACGTAGAGTTGTGTTTCTTCAGGACCAATCACTGTGTTTTTCAGGTTTTCAGGGTTGATTTTATGATCTCCTCTTGTGGCCCAGGCAGAGCCCTCGCTACCTTGAAAAGTCACGCCAAAATCTTTGTCACTCTGGATGATTAACTTAAGCCCATTGTCATAAATGCACTCAAAATAAAACCTTGTAGCCGTATTCCAAACCGGATGATCTGACCAAACCGCTTGGGCATTTTGAATTTTTACCGGACCGGTGAGCTCAGTACCCATTCCCCACTGGGCAATGTCGGGATGATGCCCTCCCCAATCTGTGACATTACCACCTGAGTAGTCCATGTTCCAACGAAAGTTTACATGGGTTCTACAAGGACTATAGGGGGCTTCAGGAGCAGGACCTAGCCACATGTCATAATCAAAATCCTTGGGCACTGGAATGGTTTCCGTCAAATGACCCGTCTTTCCAAAATCAGGTGTCCCACCGGGAAGTCCGCAAGTGACAGTATGTAGCTCTCCCAACCTCCCATTTCTCGCCAACTCACAAACCCTTCTGAAATGATAACTGGATCTTTGTTGGCTGCCTGTTTGGAAGGTGACTCCGTATTTTTTCACGGCATCACTCATGGCCCTTCCTTCGTCTACAGTAAGTGACAGTGGTTTTTGGCAATAGATGTGTTTACCTGCCGCTGCAGCCATCAACACAGGTATAGAATGCCAATGGTCGGGAGTGACTACTTCTACAGCATCTATGTCTTTATTTTCTAATACTTCTCTAAAATCAGTATAACCAATGGCAGATTGATAATTGGAATTGTTTTTTTCTGAATAGTGCTCGTCCACTACTTGCATGATATAATCTCTCCCTGCTACTTTACCATTCCAATATCCTGAACTTTTTTTATTGACATCACATACAGCTGTAACCTGAACCCGTTTATCTGCCAAAAAATCTTTGACATCATTCCCCGCCTGATTCCCAGCACCAATAAAGCCCAGGTTAATCCTATCGGAGGGTGCCACAAAACCGTTTTTCCCAAGCGCTGATCCGGGTATGATGGTGGGTATTGTAAGAAGGCTACCAGCTGCCAATACCGATTTCTTTAAAAAATCTCGTCTCAAGTTTTTCATGCCTCAAAATAATGTTAATTCGACAAACTGACAAACGAAATTTTAATAATTCAATACAAGACAATAGTATGTCTCCTCGTTAGAAAATCAAACTATCCGACTTAATGAGCAATTGACGGATGGGTTGTATTTTTTGATCATAGCAGTGCATGTACCTCATTTTGTAAGGCAGGCACCACTTCATCTTCAAACCATGGGTTTTTCATTTGCCAGATTCTATTTCTGGGTGAGGGATGGACCAGAGGAAAAAACTTCGGAAGGTAATTTTGGTAGTTCCTTACCGTTTCGGTAAGGGTTTTCTTCTTTTCTTTTCCAAGGTAATAATTTTGCGCATATTGGCCTATCAACAATACCAATTGAATTTTTGGCATTTCATGCAGTAAATCGCCATGCCACTTGGGGGCACATTCGGGCCTGGGTGGTAAATCCCCACCCTTTCCCCTTCCGGGATAGCAAAAGCCCATGGGCACTATTCCGAAAACTTCAGGATTATAAAAAAGTGCTTTGTCAACGTCTAGCCAAGCCCGAAGGTTCTTCCCACTTGCATCATCCCAAGGCACACCGCTGGCATGCACCTTGGTTCCCGGGGCCTGCCCAACGATTAGAATTTTACTTTTCGAATGCGCCGACAAAACCGGCCGAGGACCTAAAGGAAGATGTTTTTCACAAATCCTACAAGCGCTGATTTCTCTAAGAAGCTTTTCCATAAAAGTCTTTCATTTACCAAAAGATAACCGGAAATAAATAAAATTGGTCATTTTAAAATTCACCCAAATATTCTTTCAAACAAAATAAACTTGATAAATAGCCCAGCTTTTTATCCATCAATCCCTTTAGGATCGGGGGTTCATTACCCGAAAGTCCTTTTTTGGCTGAGAACTAATATAAATCCGTTGCAAATTACAGCAGATGCATCATTTTTAAGACTAGTTTATACTTCCGTTTCCCATGCCTCTACCTTGCTGCTCCAGCATTGGCACAGGCAATGATCAATAAAATTGATCCTATGAAAAAATAGACGACCCAGTTTTGAATCGCCTATTGGGAAAGGGTTTAAAATATTTATTTAATTCTGTCTATAGGGCCATGTCATAGCCACCAAACCTTCTAAGGTTATAGGTAACTGTTAGCATAAAAAATTGCTTTAACACCTGTGTCCTTACGTCTTCTATGTAGACATCGGTTACGTTTCTATTGATGCTCGCATTCTGATTGAATAAATCGAAAACGGTGAGTTTTAACTCCGTTTTATTGCTAGGTGGAATTCTATATCCAATATCCATATTCGTTAACAAAATACTTCTATCAAACGCATCTCCCAATCCTGTGTAAAGTTGGTGGTTAACACTAGTCCCTACAAAAACACCTCCAATAAAATTCCAAAATAGGTCAGCTTTGGTGTTGTGGGTATAATAATTATTCTCCAAACTTTCCTGCAAACTGCTTCTTACCCAATTGAAGGTTCCTCGTGAGGACAGGTTAAAATCAACGTTTTCACTAATATTACTGCTTAGGTTAATTCCCTGTCGGTAGGAGGTGTTTTTATTGTTGTTCAATTGGCCATTGATAATTCCCGGACGGTTACGCGTGGTAAAACTAGAATTAACACTCAGGTTACTTTTCATGAATTTTAGCGGAAAGCCATAACTTCCATATATCCGGAAAACATAGTAATTGTCAAGGTTTACCGGCTTTGTAAATTGCCCTCCCTGGGCCAAAGTCACATCATTCTGGATAAGGGTATCCTGAGTAGCAATAAAGGTTTCATTACCAATATAATCATTTCTGATATTTCCATAAAGGAAAAACATCCAAGAGCGATTGGTTTCAGGATTGATAATCCTATACCTGGTAAACAGTCTATGGCTGTACTCTTGGTTAAGGTCAGGATTACCAGTCGAAAGTTGCAAAGGGTTGGCATTGCTTATCACATCTTGCAATTGTCCTATAGAAGGCGTGTCGGTATCAGTATTGTAATCAATTCTAATATTACTGAACTCCCCTAATTGGTAATTAATCACTGCTCGCGGAAGAATATTTGAAAACGATCGTTGGGTATTTTCAAAACCTGGGAATAACCTGTCGCTGTCGATGTATGCAGCCTCATAATTTAAGTTAGTGAAAATGGAAAGCTTTTCCGTCTTATAACTATATCCAGCCCCTCCCCTATGGGTAACATAACTGTTTTCAAACCTATTGGTCAAGGTGCTGTCGATCGCTATCAGACCTGTTTCAGCTTCCTGAATTTCTACGTCTTGGTTGGTGTCAGAATTGTTGTTTGAAACTCGGTATCCAAAACGAAGCCTTGATTTCTCACTTATAGGCTCATAAAAACTCAAGCCCGCATTATAGTAAAAGCTATTGTATTTATTTTCTTTGAATTGTATAAGGGAATCTACACTGGCATCCTGAAAATTAGTAGTGACAGCCACCAAATCAGAATTGCTATCGCTTTTATATTTACTTGTATAAATATAGGTAGAGAATGCCCTCCCCTCTTTGTCAAATTTATACCTGTAATTCAAAGAATTGGCAAAACTCATGGATTCTCTAGAAGAGCTGGTCTCGTTTTGATTCCTGTTTATAAAGGTATTCTCATCATAAAGATTGTATGCATCCCTGAGGTTAACAGAATTCCTAAAGTCTAAACCTATTCTGGGCTTCAAAACCAAAGCATGTTTTTCATTAATTTCATAGTCTATTCTTGCGCTAAACCTATGGCTTTGCGTTTTTGTATGGTAATTCCTGTCCTCATTGTACAATTGAAGACTATCATCTGGTAGAATATATTCTCTGGAAGACGTTCTGTTCAATACATTGTCTCTGTCGTTAAAAAGGTAGTTCCCTGAAACCTTTAATTTCTCATCTAGGTACTCATCAGAAAAATTCGCTCCCAGGGCATTGGTATTTGTAATTCCAGGAAGTTCACCTACCGTTAAACCATCATTTGACCCTCCACTACTACTTTCAAGACTTCCCAACTCCTCTCCTCCAAAATTTTGTTGGTTAATATTATTACTCAAACCTAAAATAGAGAGCCTTTTTGCCCCATTGAAGAAATTCATGTTTCCTCCAGCAATATAATTATTGTCTGTACCGTAGCCTCCGTAAAATTTACCGAACCTACCCGCTCGCATGTCGGGCTTGGTTATGATATTTATTGTTTTAATGGTCTCCCCATCATCGAAACCTGTCAACCTTGATTCTTCACTTTTTTGGTCCAGAAATTCAATCTTTAATACGACCTGTGCAGGAAGGTTCTTTAATGCAGCTGCAGGATTGTCTCCAAAGAAAGGTCTTCCATCAACCAAAACCTCCATCACTTCTTCACCCTGCACTTCAATCACACCGTTTTGAATCACCACACCGGGCATTTTTCGCACCAATTCATCTGCATCAGCCTCTGGCCTGGTTTTAAAAGCATTTGCATTGAATGCCACAGTATCTCCTCTCACCTCTCCGGTTAGCGCGTCGGCGGACAATTCAAAGGCCTCAAGTTCCTGACCATCACTTACAATCTCAAAAACGCCCAGATCACTTCCCTCAGGGGAGGTTATCTGTTTTTGAAATGTTTGGTAACCAATAAATGAAAGTTCGATTAGAAAATCTTTCATTATAGGTCTGTCAACTTTAAATTTCCCGTCAAAATCTGTGTAGGTTGATTTCAAAGTTTCACCATCCTGGTTTTTTAAAAAAACATACGCACCGAACAGCGGTTCTTTGGTTTGACTGTCTATGATGGTTCCGGTGAACTGCTGTTGTGCAAAAACACTGGAAATACTAAGGATGAAAAGAAGGGTAATAAATAGGGGTGACTTGATCGACATGAAGTAATAAATTATAGAAATAACAATTGGCTTGATTTTAAATCTTAGGCAAATTGACAATGAATTGATAACATTCAAATGACAATTATGCCAAAGTGACCATGACGGGTTTGTAAGGCAAATTACCTAGATAATTAAAGGAATCGTTTTCCAGAGCAAATCAAAAATTCATCATTAAAAGACCTCAAAATCTCGTAATGGAAAATAAATACCCATTTAATTTCAACAAATAGGTAAAATTTGTTTCTGACAATAAGTACTTTAAAGCTTTAGAGAGAAAATTCTTTTGAAGGGGATTTGCATTAAAAAAAAAGTCCTGTTACATTTGTGACACTAAAAAAGAGCAAGTCTTTTTTAATCTTATGATTGGCCGATGGTGTAACTGGCAACACGTCTGGTTTTGGTCCAGAAGAGTCCAGGTTCGAGCCCTGGTCGGCCAACAGTCCTAATCCCAAGTTGAATCCTTCAACTTGGGATTTTTTTTGCCAAAAAAACCCAATTAAATCACTTGTAAAAATACGATCTGGAAAAGTTTTAAGGATTCAATTGTAAAACTTATTCTAATTACTTCTGGGTAAACCAGATTAATACAACTATAATATCTATTGCCATCGACCCACCCCGTAAACTAAATATATAAGATTTTGACCTCTGGTGGAACTGGGCAATCCTTTTTGTCTTTGGGGATAGATTTGGAAGACATGGAAAAGTCAAAGATCTCATTTCCGCATATAGACACTGTTCCTATGAAGATTACCTCTCCTGGCAGTTGGACGAAATGGTAGAATTGATCCGTTGGAATGTATTCAAGCAGGGTGAAGCAGCGCCCAGGATCCGGCAACAAAAAAGGAGACTTGTCTGTTGATTTTGACAAGCCTCCTTTTATCAGGAAAAATACAATTACAGACTAAGCTTAAAGCCTCCATTGACTACAAAACCATCCACGGGAGCATAGATATCCCTGAACTGGGGATCGCTAATATTGCCGGTGTAAATGGTGTCAAACCTGGTCTGACGGGTATCCAACATGTTTTCAAAATTTAGAAAAAGGGAAAAATACTTCCCTATTTTCTTTTCAGACATGATACCCATGATCCAATAGGATTGCCCGGTACTGCCATCTGAAAGCTTTTGAGGGCTGAAATAGTAAGCTTCCATTCCAATCCAGAAATTGCCATGCTTTTCATACATCAGTACATTGTTCAACCTGTGTTTGGCCACCAAAGGGTATTCAGTGGTTTCATTGTCATAATGTTCGTTTACATCTGCAAAGGTATACCCCACAAACAGTTTGAAATCATGGTAACTCCACTTCATATTGGCTTCCAAACCTTGGGTGTTGATATAGCCTTTAGGTTGGGTGAACGCATACATGCCATTTCCGTTTGACTGCAATAGCATCGGATCATCGATCTGTGTGTAAAACAAGAGTGCATTGGTACTTAAACTTAATTCATCTGTCACCGGCCATTTGTAATTGACATCTAAATTAACCCCTGTAGAACGCTCTGCACTGGTTGTTGAAAAGTCTATGGGTAGAATATTCCGGAAGTGCAGCCTTTCCGTATCTTCGGTAAACTGGGTGGGTGTTTTATATCCAAGCCCCCCTCCTGTCCTGAAAGTAAGCCTTTCACTTGGCTCAAACAAAAATGAAAATCTAGGAAGCAGGTAAGCTCCATATTGACTTTGGTAATCTCCTCGCAAGCCAGTTTCCAAGGTCCACTGCTCAGCCATGTTCCAAGTGTTTTGAACAAAGGCTCCGGTAGTGGTATTGGAAAACCCCAGGTCATTGTTCGGATCGCCTTGACTTTGATCGAAGTTTTCAGTCCATAGGTTCCCTCCTACAATCCACTCCACCTTTTCACCGAAGGTGACATAATTCAGTTCTGAAAAGGAGGACACCTGCTTTCCACTAAAAACATAGCTGGGTATAGCGATGGTCCTATCAAAAAAACTAATGCTGTTTTTCAGCTGAATGCGGGAATGGTCGGAAAAACGATGGGTAGCATCAAACTGGGTAGACAAGCGATCCGTTTCATTGGATTCAAAATATCCTGATTCCGTATTGCCTTCGACATAATCCATATTGCCCCCTAGCCTATCTTCAGTAGTGAAATTAAAGCCAAGGTTAATTTCCGTTGCTTCATCCAGGTACCAAAACATGCGGGGGTTGATGGTATACCGCTCAAATTCAGGAATCGCTGTCAGCCCAATACCTGCGGGGTCATAGGCTGTCCCCTTGTTGTAAGAGGCAAATACAGTGGTTCCAATTTTACCGTATCTTTCCGAATAGAAGCCACTCAGATCCAAGCCTAAAGCTGAGGTCCCGTTGACCATAAAATTTAATTCTCTGTCTTCCCCGGGGGTTTTGGAAATAAGGTTTACCAAGCCTGCAATGGCTCCTCCACCATAGAGTGTAGAAGAAGCCCCTTTAATCACTTCTACTTGCTTGAGGTCAAGGGGAGCAATCTGCATCAGACTTAATCCCCCCGAATAACCGGAATACAATGGAAGACCATCTCTAAGCAATTGGGTGTATTTCCCATCCAACCCTTGGATCCGGATGCTTGAATTATAACTGGTGGCTGAGGTCTGCTGGGTCTGGATTCCCGTGCTTTCATTCAATAGCATTCGAATATCCCCCGGTTTCATGTTTCCTTTTTCCGCCAATTCCTCGCCTGCAATAACCTCTACTCTTGTAGGGATATCTTCAATGGTCCTGCCACTCCTGGTGGATGAGACGACTATCTCTTCCATTTCTTCATGGCCATGTTCCAAAAATAGGGTCAGCTCCTCTTGTTGATTGATGGGAAAGGATTTTTCTAATGCTATAGCTTCATATCCCAAGTGCGTTATTAGGATAGCATAAGTCCCATTAGGGATTCCCTCTATATTAACCTTTCCTTGGATATCACTGGAAGCTCCTTTCTCCAACTCCGGAAAGTAAACGGACACACCAAATAGGGCTTCCTTTGATTCCTCATCCTTGATCGTAGCTGTAAATGTGCTCTGTGCCATAGCCGTACCATAAAGGCAAAGCAAAATCAGTATTGAGACAATGTGTTTCACGGTAATTAATTAATAGTTAATTGATTGAAAAATTGTATTTGGTAATTAAACCTGAAATAAGCAATGGCTATTCCTTCCATCTCATCTAATTGCAAGGATATTTAACCGTATTAAATAATTTTAAGACTTTAGCTACTGGTTATTGATATCTCTTCCTGTTCATTTTTGGCTTGATCCAAAAACGAACCAACAAGATCAAGGCTGTATGTAAATCTTAACGCAAAATGAATACTCACTGGCTAAACAAAAAAAACTCCGCCGAAAAGGCGTCAGACAGCTTTTTTGTTCTTAACGCCATTGAGCAATCCATTTTACTAATTTCCATAAGGCCAGATAGATGAAAATAGCATTGATATAAATCAGCTTCAAAATGATGCTTTCCGATGTCTTAGAAATCTGGTTTAAATTACCTCAATGTAAATAGGTAGGTTAAACCTTTGGTGGCTTGAAAAATAATTTGACCAGAGAAAAAGGTTTGAATTCCGTTATTTTACTAAAAGTCGTTTGGCTTACTTTCTGAAATGGTAAAGGTGGAAACTCCACTTGTTGAAGTACAAAACCCGGGCAATGGCCACAGGTAAAGAAGGGAGAACATAATCCTGAATTGGGCAAAGTTCCCTGTTCAGTAGCATCAGCACAAGCTCGTCCATTATCATCTGAACAATTGTCCGCGGGAGGGCAACAAGGAAGTAATGAAAGCGACAGCACAATGGGTAGCATAATGGCTATGACCAATCTCATGCTAAAAAGGTGCTTTTTGTTCTTTTGTTCGATTCTCTGCATGCCAAATGATTGGAAATGAAATTTCCGCATTAGTTAATTTGCTGGACAAAGTTATGGAATTCTTAATCTTTTAGCCCAAATTATTTAACAGAATCAGTAATATGGCGGGGAAAAAGAAAATAAGGCTATTGAAAACTTAAGGTTTAGCATTGGTAAATTTGTCTATCCAAAAGGTAAAGCAAAAAATAGCAACAGAAAGACTTATTTTGTCCGCCGTGGCGGATCACAGGGTAATAAAGGAACCATGGTCTATTTTGGGTTTTAAAACCTAGCCGAAAAGGACTGTTTACCTATAGGATAAATGATAATCACCATAGAAATACATCATGGATTAATCAATCACAGCAGTAGTTATGCCATTAAATTTGTCCATTTAATTGCTGTTTGAAAATTTTATCAATGCAGTGCAAAGTTAAACCCGAAATATGCAATAGACAATCTATTACGTGCTGAAATCGCTTCAAAATCAGCCACTTCGTTGCTGTTTTCAATTTCACCATAGCGGTGCTATGCTAAAATCTCCAAACAGCCTGATTTTCTTGCGATTGCAACACTCATCACGAATCCTATTACATAATCCGGGTTAAAATCTCCAAACAGCTTGATTTATATACCACGGGATAATGAATTGCTTAGGTTCTGATTTCTCTCCTCATAAAAAGGTAATAAGAAAATGCAAAACAGAGCAAGGTAGCGGCTATTAGCCCTGTTAACTGTGGCCAAACGATCATCAGGCTTTCCTTGAAAGGCAATGGAGAAGGGATTGCCCCTGCCATTTGTTCCATGGTAACAGGCCCCAAACTCCGAACAGAAGGCATTAACAAGGTGGTTGTTGCATCTGCATAGAGTTGACTGGGAGCCAGTCTTAGTAAGTTCAATATTAAGTCGTTTAGGTGCATTACTTGGATTGGATTCAATTCAGCTGAATCCGGAGTAAGCACGGTAACCAGCATATTGATAACAATCTGATAGAATACCGTAAAAAACAACCAGATACCAATTGCTGTAAGGGCAGAAGTGGATGACTGCTTAAAGAAAATGGAAAGTAAAATAGAAAGCCCCAACCAAAAACCTACATATACAGTGCAGAGCACCATAAAACTTAGAATTCTTAGCAGCTCTTCCAATTCTATCATTACTCCGGTAATCACCACCGCCCCTCCAATCATCAGCAGGGCGAGAGAAAAAAGCAATGTCCCGACAAGAATAAGCGCGCCCACAAATTTGGATAACAACAAATTGTCACGATAAATGGGCTGAGCCATAATCCTCGTCAAGGTACCGTTTTGTTGTTCAGAATTAATGGCGTCAAACCCTAGGCTGATCCCTAACAATGGCCCCAAGAAATTCAGAAAAACATGGAATGGAGGCAATGTTCCTTCAGTAGTAGTCAGTATTTTAAGGTACAAGAAAAGGCTGTCCAAATCTTTGACCTTGGCTACGGCATCCCTAATATTATTCATTGCCACGGCAGTAGCTCCCCAAAAGGTAAGCAGGACAAGCACCAATAAAATGATAAACCGCCAACTTCGAATATGACCCGATATTTCTTTTCTTACCAATATCCAGAAGGGATTTTGCTGATTATCGTCGGCCGCAGACCTTTGTTTATCCAAGGAATTTATTATTGCTTTCATTGATTTACATTCTCCTTTATATTGTTGTCAAAATACTTTTGATAAATATCCTCTAGCCCATACTCTTTCTTATGAACCCCTGTAATAGGATATCCTTTTTCCACCAAAAACCGGACAATATCAGGTGTAATATCCTCGCTTCCTGAGACCCA
This sequence comes from uncultured Cyclobacterium sp., assembly GCF_963977555.1. Classification (GTDB taxonomy): domain Bacteria; phylum Bacteroidota; class Bacteroidia; order Cytophagales; family Cyclobacteriaceae; genus Cyclobacterium. The sequence goes on from NZ_CAXBPD010000024.1 coordinate 93,703, forward strand.
AATAGCATGATCATATACCGAAACTTCTTTAACAGTAGGTAACTGAAGTAATGCTGCTTCGTCCTTCCACGGCAGGTCAATAGGGTTTTTAAAGCTTACATTTACTTCAAAGGATTTACCTGAAAACAAGCTATTAGAAAGCGAAGCTATATCCCCTTCTATCAGCAGTTTACCTTTGACAAAGATCCCCACCCGGTCACATACTTGTTGGACCTGATGAAGGTGATGGGAAGAAAGCAATACCGTAAGCCCCTTTTCCCTGCTTAGACGTAAAATTAGAGACAGAAACTCCTTCACCCCACTCGGGTCAATCCCTAATGTAGGTTCATCCAATACCACAACCTCAGGTTTTTTGATAAGTACTTCTGCCAAACCCAGACGTTGCTTCATACCCCTTGAATAGGCTGCCGTTTTTTTATGAATGGCCTCTGCCGGCAAGCCAACAAGGTCCATTACGGCTATCGCCTCTTTTTGGACTTCACTTCGTGGAATCCCGTTCAACTCCCCAATAAACATCAGGTTTTCCAAGGCAGACATGCTGTCATAAAACCCAACATTGTCCGGCATATAGCCGACGACTTTCTTTACGGCTATAGGATCCTTGGTTGAATTGATTCCACATACATGAGCAGTTCCTGCACCGGGTTCCGTAAGTCCCATCATCATCAGAATGGTGGTGGTCTTTCCCGCCCCGTTTGGTCCTAGCAAGCCAAATATTTCACCTTTGTTAATGGTGAGATCCAACTTTTCAACCGCAGTGAAAGTGCCATATTTTTTCGTAAGCCCTCTCAACGCTATTACCTGCTTATCCATGACCTTTTTATCTTCTTCCGAACTTTCGAATCAGTATATAAACAAAACCAACAGCTATCAATATTATTAAAATACCGATACCACCGGACAATAGGGATGTTTTGACGGTTACCCTATAAGTAGCCGTACTTGTGCTTGTAGCATTTTTGGCAGTGAATTTACTTACATAATCTCCTGATAATGTTTTATTTGGGACTGACAAAGTAGCGATCACATCCGCTGACTTTCCTGGAGCAAGCTCTTCCAACTCGGAAGGAGAAAAGCTCACTTCCCATTTTGGAGGCGTATTTGAAGTAAGTGATATTTCGTTTAAAGGGAGTGAACCTGTATTTTTTACTTTCAGGTGGATTTCAGTACTTTTCCCTTCAGTAATACTTTCACTTAAACGACCGGAAGGAGTTGTTAACTCGATCTCATAAGCACCCTCCACAACTGCCTCAAGTTCCAAGTCCAAGGTCTCATTCCCGGATGTAGCTTCAATAGGGAAAATGTATTTTTCAGGTTTAGCACCATGGGCCGGTTTCACCTCAACAGTAATACTCTCTGATTTATTTGGTTCCAAGTTAATAGAGGTGACCTGACTACCTCGAGCTTTAAAAACCAGCCTCCAACCTTCAGGAGGTTCAGCATTGAGATCGTATACTTTTGTCTTGTCTGAATTGTTTTTTAGCGTGGTCTGAAAACGAAAAGTCTCATTAACCGGTGCCTCTATATTGAATAAACGCGCTGTTAATGAGGATTCAGCATTTGAACCTTGCGCAGAAACGGCAAACGAAAAAAACTGAAACAAAAGAACTATTAACAATGGAAGAAACCATTCTTTGCCTCTTCTAAGGCCTTTTTTTTGTAAATAAACGGCTGACATAATAATAAATAAGTGAAGTTTATAAATTAAATTAATAAAGTAAAATCTCTGTCTATTTATCGTATGATAGCTATTCTGATAGCGGCTTCAATTTTAAAATGGAAAGAAAAAAAATACAAGCAATTAACTTTTTTTAACAAATAAATGCTAAGACCTAGGGAAAGTATTAATTGAGGTTTATAATTCATGGATCTGTTAGAGTTGACCCCATTTTTTGAACTTCTGTACCGGTGCATGAGCTTGTTGAAGGCAAACGAAAAGGTGTACGAGAATCCCTTTGTTTGCTCGCTTTTGTACTGAGTCAAGACCTAATGGGGAGGTGGGGGCTTAGAGACTTGAAAACTATGGGATTTAGACACAGGAAGCTCGAAGGGTGCTTTTATATTGGAGAAAATATTGGCTTTATTAATTCCTTGTTTTAAATAAGCAAATCAAAACCCTACTTTGGATACAACTATCTTTGGATCATAGAAAATAGTTTCCTTTTCGAAAATTATAAATCATAACACATTATGTGTTATATAATTATTTAATAAAATCAATGAATTGTAAAATCACAGTTTTATATTTGTATATATAAAAATAATAAAAAAGAATTTACTCCTTGATTACTTAATCATTAATCGGGTGGTAAATGTTATAAAAATAAATTTTAAATTAAATAAAAAACTAAATGATTGAAGAAACTAAAATAATTATTTCTTTTGCTAAACTTGTGATGGAAATTCTTGACTGGCTACACGAAAAAATGCAACTAGGTAAAAGTTATCGTCCTAGCTGCATTTAGAAAATAGTTATACATCAATAAATAACTAGATAAAATTCAATAATAGGATAATGTGTTGATTTGGGGAGATGAGAACGAAAAGAAATTAAATCGAGTGGGGAAAGTGAAGTTATCTGTATCAATTAAAAGAGATTTAGAAATATTGATAAAATTTGTGAAATTTTAAATTTATATGAGAGGCATCAAAAACTGACCACTTGCTTGAAAAAATGAAGGATGGGCGTATATTTTCTATTTAATTGAAATTGACTATCTAATTTAATTTCAGGTTTTTAACTATGTATTAAATGGCATAGGTTTGTAGTATCAAAGTTAGTTATGAAAGAAACAAACTCATCTAAAACTTGGGGGGTACTTTAAAAACTATAACAAGTATAATATTAAATATATTAATGATGGTCATATGACGATTTTAAAATATACTTAGTAAATTTGGGTAACAAACAAAATGAAGGAAGAATTGATCCTTCGAGGTACAACCCATACGGAGTTGGATGGTAACCAAAATGTAATTTAAAAAATAATCAAGATTAAATGGTAGAAGAAATTAGTATTCTTCTTTCTATTGCTAAGCTTGTAATGGATATTTTTGACATGCTGCATGAAAAAATGCAGCTTGGTCAAATGTATCGGCCCAGCTGCATTTAGAAAGATAATTTACATGTAATTATGCCCCCCTTATGGCGCTTTGAAGAGCAAAAACACTTTGATGAGGGCAATTTGTTTTAAGGTATACCTCTCTGTTGCTGCGGAGAGGTATTTTTATGCTACAATAGTAATATTATTATTACTTTTTTCCTACTTTTTTTGCATTAGATTCTTTTACAGGTTCTGGAGGATTATTGATAAGTCTATAAAAAATCATTTTAAGGGTTTAATAAGGAATGTGAATTTTAGGTTTCTCAGCTTCTGATTTTACGCCAGAACATGTTGGTGGTAGGGATTGAATGATAAAAACAAACAGTAGAATCTTGGTCATTTGACTGGTGAAATTGATTTATTGAAATAAATGTTAACATTTTATTTTAATATGATCTTTTGAAGTATTAAGTTACTTTTATTCAACGCTTCAGTTACTTTCTCTTCATAAAATAATAGTTAAACACAATAAATTAACTTTTTTTTAACAATTCCCCACTTAAAAATTGTTCATTACCTTTTGCTCCATTTTTAAGAAAATTGTCTTATAGTTTATGAGGGTTTTCAACTTCCCATTGATTAAATTTAAGGCGATGAATGAGAAAAACAAGCTTATAAATTCTGAATTTAACCTTCTCAACCATAACTTGGAAAAACTGGTTTTAATTGGTTTTTGCACCCTCTTTTCTATCCTTTTCATTAATCTTTACACCCCTTTCAGGATAGATCAATGGGAAGCTGACCAAGGATTGTCCCAATTTATCAGACTTTCAGGGTTTGGAATTATTGGGGGAATAGTTTTGAGTCTTTCTCAGTTCGCCTTTAAACCTTTAATTCTAAAAAGGGAACCTAAAGTGCTTTATTTTATTTACTGGACATTACTAGAAGTTTTGGCCCTTGCCCTTGTTTTCTATGGATTGTATGGCAGCCATAGTTCCAATTTCTTTTCTGAATATCTTATCAGCCTGAAATATACTTTTCTGGGATTATTGATCCCCTATACATTAGCTTTATGTTTCATCTTCATTTTCCGTAATCAAAATGAAGGTCAAAATCAACCGGAATCGATCACCTCCTTCCATAAGATAATAAGCTTGAAAGATGAGTACGGAAACCACAGGTTATCTTTGAAATCCTCTGACATCTTATTTATCGAAGCGGCAGATAACTATTCTGTCATTTACTATAAGGACAGGGATACAATCAAAAAAGAGATGCTTCGGAATTCTTTAAAAGCCCTTTCGGAACAACTTAAAAACTACCCCATAAAAAGGTGCCATAGATCTTATCTGGTCAATGTGCAAAATGTAAAATTGGCAAAAAAAGCTTCCGGTAAAGTCAGCCTTCACCTGGAAGGAAGCGCGTCAATCGTCCCTGTATCACGCAAATTCACCCCTGAGTTCGATCACTTATTACACTAACACTTGTCATTCACCCCTAAATAGTGGCTTAAAACCCTATTTTTCATACTGCAGCTGCACAGCACTTACCTTTGTTTCATTATGTATAACCAAAACATCCTATCATGAAAAATTTAAGTGCATTATTACTGTTATTATTCGCTGTATCATTTTTTAATCAAGAGGTAAAGGCCCTTGAAATACCTTCTAAATATGAAGGCATATGGGCATACGAATGCTATGATGCTCCCTACCCCTATCACGAAGGCACTGTTCTTATTGCTAACAAGGACAAGTCAACCACAGTAAAGCTTACTTTTAAAAACGGACAATCCGTTTCAGGGAAAAATGTAAAGATTAAAGAAGGGAAATTATCCTTTGAGGTATATGTGGAAGGAAATATGGTGAAAACGGTACTGGAACAAAAGGGTGAAAAAGTAATTGGAAAGGCCAATTCACCTGAGGGAGTTATGAACTTGGTGGTTAAGAAAAAGGTAGAAAAATAAGCGTTTCAAGGAATAGCCGGTTCTTAGAAAAATATAAGCCCAAGGCCCAAAAACCTTGGGCTTTTCCCATTTTATAAAGAATAGCCTATGATAGGACCTAATCCCGGAAAAAACTCAATTTGTAGCTTTCTGGTGTTACTGAGCTTTGCAACACAGCCTTCCCCTACATTGGTAGATTTGCCCAATTATTGCTATCTTTAATAGTCAACTTCGGTTTGCGCAAAATATGGAAAAAACAAAAGATAAAGTCAAAGAACCCTTTTCTACCTATGGCAGCTATTCCTATTCAGACTACCTCTCTTGGCAGCTGGATGAAATGGTAGAATTGATTCGGGGAAAAGTATTCAGGCAGGCGGCAGCTCCTCGTCGAATCCATGAAGAGCTTACGGTAGCCTTGGTTACGAGAATTCATGGATTTTTAAAAGGAGGAAACTGTAAAGTGTATACCGCCCCATTTGATGTGCGTCTTCCGATCTCTTCCAGAAACCATAAGGACATTGATACGGTGGTGCAGCCGGATCTCTGTGTGGTCTGCGATCCGGAAAAGCTGGACGAGTTAGGCTGTGTAGGTGCTCCGGACTTGGTCGTAGAGATTCTCTCTCCAGGAAATAATAAAAAAGAATTACAATTGAAATATGAAGTGTACGAGGCCTCCGGAGTGAAGGAATATTGGGTGATCCATCCTGACGAGCGAACCTTGCTGATCTATACCCTGGAAGCCGAAAAATACCAACCTTCCCGACTCTTTACCTTGGGAGATTGGGTCAAGTCGCAGGCTCTCCCCGGATTTGAATTGGATTTGGATGAGGTGTTTGGAGAGTTATAATTACAACTTACTAGCTTTCCAAAGTCCATCCAAATAGCATTGCCATTTTAGCCCTTTCATTGATAAACCAAACTCCTGTCACATTAAAGCTCTTTCTATAACTCCTTATAAATACGTTGGGTATCTATTGTTTTTATAAATTCAATTGTAGCCTTTAAGGTTTAATGCTATTATTGTGGTTAAAACACACAAGAATTAACCCAAGATGAACAAATATATCCTTGCTTTTGCCTTTCTCAGCAATTTAACCTTTACTATTTCCTGTTCAGAAGGCCAAAAAGATAATCAGGCTACGGAAGATAGTCCAAATAACTTTTTGCATGACAAAGCGTTTTTAGAAAAATTTGATCCAAATCTTGTAGAGCTAAGCACGGAAGACAAGCAGGCCAAAATTCTGGTATCCCCTAAGTACCAAGGAAAAGTTTTCACCTCTACCGCAGCAGGAGAAAATGGAGAAAGCTTTGGCTGGATAAACTATAAAGCATTTGAAGGCCCATTAGACCAACACATGAATGCCTATGGAGGAGAAAGTCGCCTATGGCTAGGACCGGAAGGAAACAAGTACTCTTTGTACTTTGAACCGGGAAAAAATATGGTTTTTGAGAATTGGCACACCCCTGCAGCCATTGATCACGAACCCTGGGAGAAAACAAAGGCCAGCCCGAGAGAAATAGCCATGGCCAAATCAACCTCCATTACCAACTATCAGGGTACCGAGTTTCAATTAAAGCTTCAACGAACTGTTGCACTTCTGGAAAAGGAGGAAATCTTAAAAAACACTGCTTTGACAGCTGATGTGGCTGACATCAAAATGGTAGGCTATTCCACCATCAATTCCATTCAAAACACAGGCGATTTTCCATGGACTCAAGAAACAGGAGCCCCCTGCCTTTGGGTTTTGGACATGTTTAGGCCAAGCGCGAAAACCACCATCGTATTACCTCTCAAGCCCAATGAAACCAAGGAAGGGATCACCACCAACTATTTTGGGGAAATTCCGGAGGAAAGAATTGCGATTACAGATAAGTACCTGTTCTTAAAGGCCGATGGCTTAAGCAGAGGCAAAGTGGGCGTATCCCCTGAAAGAGGGCTTCCTATGGCCGCCAGCTATGACCATATCAACAAATTATTGACCATCACTACCTTCAATATATCATCTGAATTGCCCTACCTTAATCAGGAGTGGAACACCGAGGCTGATCCTTTCAAAGGGGATGCGGTCAATGCCTATAATGATGGCCCCTTGGAGGATGGCAGTCAGATGGGGCCGTTTTACGAATTGGAGAGTGTTTCTCCCGGAGCCTTTCTTTCTCCCGGCCAAAGCATGGAGCATTTCCACAACGTATACCACTTCACCGGAAACGAAAATGCTTTGGATGAAATTACGCAACAATTATTGGGAATTTCTATTGCAGAGATAAATAAGGTGTTTTAGTAATGATTAATTGTTAATTGTTAATTGTTAATTGTTAATTGTTAATTGTTAATTGTTAATT
>NZ_CAXBPD010000025.1:0-86874 GCF_963977555.1 uncultured Cyclobacterium sp.
GAATCTGGACTGGGTTTTTATAGATTAGATTGTCTGAGTTTTTCAGCAGACCCTAGATACAGTTAGTTTTTGAACCAGAACCTTCTCCAGAGGTGATTTATTTGTGAATTCAATGGCTAAGCTCATAGACCTAAAAGCTTGTCAAAATCCTTGGGATCAAGGAAAGCACCTTTTTTGAGTTTAAGCATCAGGCCAAGGGAATTTTCCCTAAAACTGATACCGATTAGCCATAGCCGTAGAAATCTTTGATTTATTCTTGAAAAAATAAGAAATAAAGTCTTCCGGTAAGGTCAGGTGTACATACACTTCATCATAGAAATGTAAGGAGGCAGAGAATATCATGGTTTTCATTTTGTGTAATCGAAATCGAAGTGGGCCTTCTTCAAACTTCATTTGCATAACCTCCGTGTCAGCTTCTCCATTTAAATACCGCATCCAAATGTGATTGTAGCCAAGTTCTTCCAGGTCTGAAAGATTTTTAATTTTATATCGGTCTATAAATTCGTGAAGACTTTCCTCTTCTGTAAACAAACAAAAACTAAAATCCGATTCTTCACCTTCAAAACTGTATTCAGATGAAATCGAACCCCTGATATAATGAATATAAAGCCCATTGCTAGTTTCTAATCCGGGACTTTGGGAAGAAAGATATTGTCCAAATTCTTCAACGGTCATTTTAGGGTTTTTAATAAAAGGGAGGAATTATTCATTTAGATTTATGATTAAAAACCTTCGAGGTTTTATAAACCTCAAAGGTTACTTCCCAATACAAAACTTACTAAAAATATTCGCAAGCAAGTCATCAGTGGTGATCTCTCCGGTGATCTCACCCAAGAAATACAAGGAGCGTCGGATGTCCATGGCCAGAAAATCGTTTGTAACTTCTTCGTCCAATCCTGTTAATACATCTAGCAGGGATTGACGGGTTCGAGTGAGGGAATCGTAGTGGCGAATATTGGTAACGATGGTGTTTCCAGTTCTGAATTTATCCAGGTTTACCAATTCAAGTATCCGGCTAGTTAAAGATTCCAGGTTTTCTTTCTTTCCTGCAGAAATAAAAATAGTGTCAGGATAGACCTTTTTTAAATCACTGATAAATAAAGGATTGGCCTTATCTACTTTATTGGCTACTTTAAGGAAAGGAATACCCATATTTTCCAGTTTATTGATGTCTTTGCTGATCTCTACCATGTCTGTATCTCCCAGATCAAATAGATAAAGGATCAATGAAGCTGCCTTCATTTTTTCATGCGTTCGACTAACGCCCATGGCTTCGAGCACATCAGTGGTTTCTCTAATCCCAGCCGTATCGGTAAACCTGAAAATTACGCCTCCGATGTTGATTTCATCCTCTATAAAGTCACGGGTGGTGCCAGCGATATCGGATACAATGGCTTTTTCTTCCTTGAGTAAGGCGTTGAGTAGGGTGGACTTACCTGCATTTGGTTTACCCGCAATTACGGTGGGTACCCCATTTTTTATGACATTGCCCAAGTCAAAGCTGCTGATCAATTGTTCCACAACCCGGAGCAATTTTTCTACAAGAATCCGCAAATCGTCTCTACTGGCAAATTCTACATCCTCCTCTGTAAAGTCCAGTTCCAACTCTATCATGGAAGCAAAATGAATCAACTCTGTTCGAAGACTGGCAATCTCTCCCGAAAACCCACCCCGCATTTGGTTCATGGCTGCCTGATGAGAGGCTTCGGAATCACTGTGAATTAGATCGGCAACAGCTTCTGCCTGGGCCAGGTCAAACTGTCCATTTAAAAAAGCGCGTTGGGTAAATTCGCCGGGTAGGGCAGGGCGGGCCCCCTTTCTGACTAGCAATTTTATTACCTGATTGATAATATAAGAGGAGCCGTGGGTAGAGATTTCCACCACGTTTTCTTTGGTAAATGACTTAGGCGCAATGAATAAGGAAACAAGCACTTCATCGATCACCCGCTTTTCATCCCTAATGGTGCCAAAATGAATCGTATGGCTTTCTTGCTCCTCCAGGTCTTTTCCGTAAAAAACCTGGTTGGCAAGTTTTAGAGCATCCTTGCCGGAAAGCCGAATAACAGCGATGGCTCCTACACCTTGAGGGGTGGCCAGGGCAATGATGGTGTCTTCTTTCTGACTAAAATGCTGTGCCATTAATGATTGAAATTTTCAAGTAAAAGTTTAAGTGAACTCACAAAGTCATCCGCTTCTCTATAGCCAGGAAGTTGGGTAATGTTTTCCATGGCAGCATCCATAATAACAAAGTTTGGGTAAGAATTAACTTTCATTGAATAAGCCATCTTTTGTCCGGTATATTCTTTACCCTTGAATTCAAACTTCTTTTTCCTGTCTTCCGCATTTAGCTTTACGGCGTAAAAATTTTCATTTACATAGGCGATGACCTTTGGATCTGTAAAAGTATTTTTATCCATTTTCTTACACCAGCCGCACCAGTCGGTGTACACGTCCACAAGTATCATTTTGGGTTCCTCTGCCGTTTTCTCGATGACTTCCTCAAAACTATGCCATTCAATTGAATTCTGGGCTTTGGACAATTGCTGAACAAAAACCAGCAACACGATTAATCCTATTACTTTTTTCATGGTTTTCTCAATAAATTTTTTCTTCGAGCTATTTTTTCTTAGATCGACTATTCGGTCAAAATGCAAATAGCTGTCAATTTCCTAAATGAAGGAACCTTATATAACGAACAACTGCCAAGCTAAGATTCACAAGAACCTATAAAGGTTAAATTCGGTTCCATCCGATTAAGAGGGATGGAGCATAACCTGAATATTGCCTGCGACTTCTTTGGAGACGAAAACTTTTTTTTGGTTGTCGATGAACAATTCCTGAGAGCCATCATAATCTGTTTTTTCCAGCACAAGCACCTTTGCACCAATATAGATCCCGACTTTGTCCAGGTATTTTAAAAAGGCCGCGCTGCTATCGCTAACAGAAACGATTTTCCCGCTTTGCCCAACTGGTACTTCCTGTAATAGGATTCTAGGCTTGCTACTTAATTCTCCAAATTCATCTGGGATCGGATCTCCATGTGGATCGAATTTGGGAAATCCCAAGTATTCATCCAGACGACGGACCAGCAGGGGAGCCTTCACATGTTCCAGTTCTTCTGCGATGGCACTGACCTCATCCCAACTGAATTTTAATTTGTCCACCAAAAACACCTCCCACAAACGGTGCCTTCTAATAATGTGAAGCGCTCTTTTTCTGCCTTCTTCTGTAAGGCTTACGCCGTAGTACTTGCGGTAATCGATCAACTCTTTTTCCGCGAGCCTCTTGAGCATGTCACTTACTGATGCTGCCTTGGTATGGACCGCTGCAGCGATCTCATTGGTCGATACCTTGTCCAGCCCCTCTGCGAGCAGGTCGTAAATGGTTCGCAAATAATTTTCCTCAGCTGGACTTAAGCCTATCATAATGTGAAATTTTCACAAATATATAATTTAGACTTGTCTAAAAAAATATTTAATTTCAATCTAAATCACTTGTGGATAACTGTGTTCTTAACTTTTTCCAAAGTTTAGATTAGTTTATAAAAAATTTTAGACTTGCCTAAAAAATAGCTAATGCATTATTATACAGTTATTTATGATCAATAAAATTGTCATAATAAATAAAATACGCTTGAAATAGGCGAATTGGAAAAGTACAATTGAGACTTTTTACTTAGGTGAAAAACCCTAAATATTTTGAATTAGGTGTTGAAGTTTTTTACTTTCTACCTGCCAATCAATACTTGCATCGGGCGGAAACTGGTAGAAATCAAGATTTAATAGGGTTTTCCACACGTTTAATGCGTTCTCTTTGGCTGAAAAATCAATGCACATTCCTGCGGGATACTTATCCACAATGGTTTTCCACAGGGGATTGTCGGCCATGAGAATCACCTTTTGTGAGGCAATTCCTTCATAGAGCTTGGTAGGGATCTTATCCTTTATACTTGGCAGTTGTAGGTAGGGCAATAACAGTACATCTGCTAGTTCTATTTTCTCCTGAATGAAACTTGCAGGCAATGGGTTTTGGGAAAGCTCAAGTTTTATCCCTTTAATGGCACCGTAATTTTGAGCCAATTCCTCAGCAAAATCCTTCATGGGGCAATGCCCTACTATTGTTAATTTTGACTTTTTTAGGTATTTATTAAGTTGCAGGAACCAATTAATGGCAGGAATAACCCCATACACAGGCGTAATGGTGCCACTGATGATAAAGTGGGGAGCACCTGGATTCAAGAGTGGGAAAGAAGGCTTAAAAAGGGCAGGAATAGCCGCTTTATTTTCTATTACTGTGTGTTTATTAATGGCGGGCATTTCAGAAACGTAACATTGCTCAGCGAATAGGTAATGATCAATTGCATGTTGACTGAACTTTTCTGAAATTTTAACCATTGATATACCCAAAATACGCCCTAAAGGAGGCAATGTTTGGTTGTATACTAGGTTTTTGACGTAGTTTTCCTGAACATCATAGATAAGTCGGTAGGAAAGCAACCATTTGCCTATTGTGGCTACTGGCAGCAGCTCAAAAGTAGTCACAATGACGATCGCCGGTTTTATTTTAAAAAGCTGTTTGAGGAACTTAAAAGGAACTAATAAGCGAGCTGGATGCGTTCTCGGGCCGGAAAAAATTTCAATAAGTCGTATATTTTTGACCTTAGGCGTTTTTTTTGTTGAAAACCCTATGATGTTAAGGTCGTATTTATTTGTTTCACGAATTGAAAATCCCAGCTTATACAGCATTCTGGAATCATCCAAAGGTTTGAGTACAGAAGCTATTATGAGGGGGACTTTTTTAGGCATAAAATCGAAAAATCAAACTAAGCTAATATTAAATTTATGGATTTACAGCATATTATTGAAAAAGCCTGGGACAACAGGGAGCAATTAAATGAAAAAGACGTTCAAATAGCAATTAAAACGGTGATTGCTGACCTGGACAATGGTAAACTTAGGGTCGCAGAACCCAATGAAGATGGATCCTGGAAAGTAAACGATTGGGTAAAGAAAGCTGTAATCCTGTATTTTCCGATCCAAAAAATGAGAACAATAGAGGTAGGACCTTTTGAGTTTCATGATAAAATGGCCCTTAAAACCAATTATGCTAAGCAGGGAATTAGAGTGGTTCCTCATGCAGTAGCAAGATATGGCGCGTTTCTTGCAAGAGGTGTTGTGATGATGCCTTCCTATGTAAACATCGGTGCATATGTAGACAGCGGAACCATGGTAGATACCTGGGCTACTGTTGGCTCTTGTGCACAGATTGGTAAGAATGTTCACCTTAGTGGTGGCGTAGGAATAGGAGGCGTCTTGGAGCCTATTCAAGCAGCACCTGTTATCATTGAAGATGGTGCTTTTATTGGATCCAGGGCTATCATAGTAGAAGGAGTAAGAATAGGTAAAGAGGCTGTCATAGGGGCAGGTGTTACCCTTACTGCAAGTTCTAAAATCATTGATGTTACTGGCGATGAGCCAATTGAGTACAAGGGTTATGTTCCTGAAAGATCAGTAGTTATACCAGGAACCTTAAATAAAAAGTTTAAGGCAGGAGACTACCAAGTTCCTTGTGCATTGATCATCGGTCAAAGAAAAGCTTCAACTGATTTAAAGACTTCTCTCAATGATGCCCTCAGAGATAACAGTGTAGCAGTCTAATTTCAATTTATTTTATGATTTCAATTAAAAACCTATTTGGCATATTTCTGTTAGCCTTTTTATTTGTGGCTTGCGGTGGCGGTTCTTCTAATAAGGGAGATGCGTTTTACAATGATGGGCAGTACCAAGAAGCAATTGTGGCTTACACCAGCTACTTGAAAAACAAGCCTAATAACGTTAAAGTACTGTACAATAAAGGCAGGGCACATGAAGAGCTGGATGATTTTCAAAAGGCAGAAGAAAGCTTTAAGGAAGCTTTGAAGCAAGATGCTAATAACACCCAGATTCTTTTGAGCCTTTCTAATTTGTACCATAATAACGATAAGCCAGAACTGGCACTTATGTATGCGGACAATGCTGTTTCCGTCTCTGGTGCGCCAGCAATGGCCTATTTCCTTAAGGCAAGGTCTATGCACAAGCTAGGCAATGTAAAAGAGGCTTTAAGAGAATACAATACCGCCATCAAAATGAGCCCAACCAATGGACAGGCCTATTATTATAGGGGAATGCTTTATGCAGCCACTGACAAAATAGGAAATGCTTGTAAGGATTTTAAAGCAGCTGTTAAGAATGATTACCAGCCAGCAAATGAATTAATTAAAAAATACTGTAAATAAGCATTACGCTCACAACAGTATTCTCCAAAAGGCCTGAATAAATCAGGCCTTTTTTTGTGTCTTGGAGCTACTATTATAGGTGCAGAAAATTGAAGTTTTTATTGACCAGTAGTCGATCTTTTGTTAAGGTATTTTATCCCGAAAGCGAATTTTCCTTCATAGTATACCAAGTCCATTTTTAAGCTGTCTTCATTTTAATTTAGAGCAAGGCCTTGGATAAGCTCCTCGTTTATAGTATTTTGAATAGGGGTTAATTTAATTGACTTTAAGTCTATAGCAGTTACTCAATTTCTTTAAACTCAGTTCAATAGAATTGAACGGCTGTATACTTTCTGTAACTTAACCTATAAAAACATTAATTATCCTGCTTTATAAAGTATTTCCTAATGATGATTGTTATGCACTCGATCATTTAACTTAGCTAGCTTGGTACAGCATTTAAAGACAATAGGGTAACCATCTTACTTATCAATTTTGCCGTTATCCACAGCTCGGAGCAGGTAATAGGAGCTAAAGCAAATTGCAGCAACTACTATTTAAAATGATTGAATTCAGTTCAATACGATTGAATCATCGTCATAAACCCAGGTAGTGTCAATAGTTAGTAATGATCTATTTCAGAGGTCTATTCCTGTGGAAATTGTATTTTCTGATTCTTCAATACCCACTGAAAATGCGAGGTAAAAATAAATTTTAAATTGTTAAATGAAATTCTAAGACCCTGATAAAAAAGTAAGTAGGACAGTTAATTTGGATTCATACCAATTTTAATCTTATAATTCTCATAACAGACTTACTGAAATTAGCAAAACGATCAATGGCGTTAGAAACAAAAAAGGTTATTTTTCAGGCGCTGTGTGGTCGCATAGCTCTTCGGTAAGGGTATGTCCTGATCCTGCGCATACAGGACAAGTATCTGTTTCAACCAAAGTTCCATGACAAGAAGTACAGGTTAGCCTACCTTTTCCCGAGCAACGCTCACATTCAAAGTACTCTATGATATTGAAGACATTTTTCTTGGTCACCATGCCATCTCCGGCGCATCTACTACATCCAATGACACCATTGCCTCTACATAGAGAGCAAGCCTGCTCGGTTTTTCCTTCACCATGGCAGGTTTCACAGGTACCATATCTGTAACCCCTTGCGTCACAATACTGACAAGAAGCGATTTCTTCCAATGGTTGTATCAGATCTGTTTGTAATGCTTTGGCTTGTTTGTAATAAGAACCTTTAAAACCGTTTAGATCGAGGTATTTATTCACAAAACTATTACTGTTATGGTACTGCCCTAATTCATACAAGGTTCTGGAAAACAAGTAAGGCATATCAGGAGGAATAGGTTGGTTGCTATTGATGATATTCCTAAATATCCCATTGGCCTTCTCAAAATCTCCCTTATCCATAGCTGCTGAAGCATTTTCCAACATCGCAGAGGTGGCTCCTAAATTTGGGCCTGATTGGGCACTTGATCTGACAGGATTTAGTATTCCAAAGACTGCTAGTAGCAATAAAAGTAATAGATAAGTGCTCTTTTTCATTGTTATTATTTCTTCTGAATGGCAAAGTAAATACCTTTCAGGTAATATTCAATTCTCATGTAAAACTTTAATGTTTTTTAACGAGAATTCAGATGATTCAGGCATTTGTAATAGCGTAATGCTGCCCATACAGCCTGAAATATTTATAAGCTCATGTACCTTTTACTGTTTCATTCAAAAAAAATAGCCTTAATTATTATTCTTTTTTCCGAAAAATTGTAACTTTTGATGAGGTCAAAAAGAAATAATATAGGTGAATTTCATTTTTTTTATAAGTAAACATTGAATTAAATTGTATTATTTAATGATAATTATGGGTTATTATTGTAAATATTTTATAAATATTATTAAAAGGCTAATAATAATATAATTATTTACCTATTAAGCTTGTTTTAATACGATATTGTCCGATGATTTATTCTTAATTATATTCTATTATAGTGCTATGATACAAAATCATGGTATCTAGGGATAAAATGAAAAAACATCAATCAAATGTTTGATGTGTCATTGAGAAGAAAGAAATTATCTTAGTTGAATTAGCTATTTTTATAGCCTATCTGTTAATTAATGAATGAATGCGTAATTGTTGCTGGAACAGTTTTTGTATAAGAAAAAAATATTAATTGTTCCTCTCTTATATAAGTTTGTCGTAAGGATCTTTAGCCTTACCACTGACCGACTTACAAAAATCATGTTTATTTTTGAAGTACAAAATAAACTTATAAATTACAGGTTCAAATTCTAATTCACATAAATAAAATACATATGATTTCATCATTATTAGAAAACCTATCACCAGAATTAATTTCAGGCTTGACAGAAAAATTTGGCTTGGATCAAAGCAAGGCTTCAGAAGCAGTTAGCACGACCAAAAACAGTTTGTTTGAAAGTTTAACAAAAGAGGCAACTGGAGGAAATTTTGATGGAATACTTGGAATGCTTAATACAGGTAGCGGTTTGACTTCCAATCCTATGTTTAAAAGTATCTTAGGAAACCTTACTGGTAGTTATGCATCTAAATTGGGCCTTTCTCCTGAAATGGCCATGTCTATAGCTTCTTTTGTATTACCTAAAGTTATTTCCGCTATCTCTAGTTCAAAAAGTGGAGACATAGACAAATCTGATTTGGTTTCCATGCTAGGCCAATCATCGGGTAAAGCCATAGCAGACAAGGCTTCAGACTTACTTAAAGGTGGTTTAGGCGGTTTGTTCAAGTAAAACTTTATTCATTTAACTTAATTATATCAATATGTCAAATTCTATTAGCAAAATTGAGGGAATAGGCCCGGTAAATAAAGAAAAGCTTTCTGCAGCAGGAGTGATCACTGTTGAGAATTTACTGGAAAAAGGAGCTGGAAAAAGTGGACGTAAAGAGATTGCCGCCGCGAGTGGTATAGATGAAAAAATAATTTTGGATTGGGTGAACATGGCCGATTTGTTTAGAATCAAAGGCATTGCCAGTCAATTTGCAGAACTGCTTAAAGCTGCTGGCGTAGACACCGTCAAGGAATTGCGTACTAGAAATGCGGAAAACTTACATCAAGCATTAGTGAGTACGAATGAAGCCAAAAATTTAACCAATGCAGTGCCAGCACTTTCAAAAGTGACGGATTTTATAGCGCAGGCCAAGAGCTTGGATCCTGTAGTGACCCACTAATTCAAGAAAACTTTGCCCTAATAGTGTGTTGTAGCACCCAAAGGTGCAAACTTCATTTTGGGTTAGACCTTAATGTGATTTATTGGATCGCATTAAGGTTTTTTTATATTAACGACAAAATTGATGGAACAATTAGAGAAGTTCAAAGCGCATATTAACCTTGGTTATACTTTTAAAAAAGATTCCTTCATCCTGGGAACAGGTATGTTGGATAAAATAGCACTCAATGGTGCCCAAGTTAAAATTCCTCTTAAAACCCTAAACAGGCATGGCTTGATTGCTGGTGCTACAGGGACTGGCAAAACCAAAACCCTTCAAGTAATCGCCGAACAACTTTCAATGAAAGGAATTCCTTCCGTTCTTATGGACCTCAAAGGTGATTTGACAGGATTGGCTTGCCCAGGAACCAACAATGAGCACATTGAAAAAAGGTGTGCAAGCATTGGTATTCCCTATGAAGCAACTGGCTTACCTGTGGAATTAATGTCTATAAGTCATGAAAAAGGAGTTAAATTAAAAGCAACTGTATCTGAATTTGGACCAGTACTGATGGCTCAGATCCTCGACCTAAACGATACCCAGTCTGGTATCTTGTCCTTGGTTTTCAAGTACTGTGACATGAAACATCTTCCATTACTGGACTTGATGGATCTTAGGAGTATTTTGAAATATACAATCAATGAAGGAAAAGAAGAAATTACCAAGGAATTTGGAGCGGTTTCCTCTAGTTCTGTCAATACCATTCTTAGGAAAATTATTGAATTAGAGCAACAGGGAGCGGATAATTTTTATGGAGAACGTTCTTTTGAGGTAGAAGATTTTGTCAGACAAGAATCCGGTAAAGGGGTTGTTTCTATAATAAGATTGACAGACATACAAAACAGACCCAAGCTATTCAGCACTTTTATGTTGAGCTTGCTATCTGAAATTTACGAGACATTTCCTGAGCAAGGTGACCAAGAGGCTCCCAAGCTCTGTCTATTCATTGATGAAGCACATTTGGTTTTTTCAAATGCCAGTAAAGACCTTTTAGAAAAAATTGAAGCCATCGTAAAGCTTATACGTTCTAAAGGTGTCGGCATCTTTTTTTGCACCCAGAGTCCCACGGATGTTCCAGACGAGATTTTAGGACAATTAGGCCTAAAGGTGCAACATTCCTTGCGCGCATTTACTGCCAAGGACCGTAAAGCCATAAAAAATGCTGCTGAAAATTACCCCATATCTTCCTTTTATGATACGGCTGAGATTTTGACTGCCATGGGGATAGGCGAAGCATTGGTGACGGTATTGAATGAAAAAGGAATTCCGACTCCTCTTGTTCATACCCTTTTGAGGGCTCCAGTATCAAGAATGGGTATTCTAAGTCCTGAAGAAATTGACTTACAGGTAGGCAAGTCCCGCTTGATAAAAAAATACAATGAGCCGATTAATAGGGAAAGTGCTTTCGAGATGTTAGAAGAAAAAATTAACAATGCAGCTCCTGAGAAGGAAGAAATGAAGGCACCTTCCAAAAGTCAAAGAAAAGCTTCAGCTGCTAAAGAGGTGGGATTTTTTGAATCCCTAAGTAAGAACACCATGGTCAGACAACTTGGAAGAACATTTTTTAGAGAATTGACCAGGGGAATTATGGGTTCTTTGACCAATAAAAAAAGATAAATAGGAGGCTGATTCAGTAAGGTGGGAAAATTAAAGGTTGGTATAGTAGGAGGTGGTGCCTCCGGTTTTTTTGCTGCCATTCAAGCAGCTAAGAATGGTGCAGAAGTTTATTTATTTGAAAAAAGCAGTAAAGTGCTGTCAAAAGTATTGGTTTCAGGGGGAGGAAGGTGCAATGTAACCAATGGTGCCAGTTCTACCTCCGAGTTTTTAAAAGGGTATCCCCGAGGAAACAAGTTCATGAAAAAGGTTTTCCGAAGCTTTAATCCTAAGGATACTGTTTCCTGGTTTGAAAGCAGAAGGGTACCATTGAAGACCGAGCAAGATGGCAGGGTATTTCCTGTAAGTGATAGGTCCTCAAGTATAGCAAATGTTTTACAAGAAGAGGCTCAATCTTTTGGAGTTAAGGTGGTTTACCAATTTGGTGTTCAAGAGGTAAAAGTGGTCCATGGTAAGTTTTTACTTCAATCTACCGATGACAATTGGGAAGTGGATAGGTTGGTAATCTGCACAGGAGGAAAACCAAAAAAAGAGGGCTATACCCTTGTAGATCAGCTTGGGCACAGTATAAACCCACCCATTCCATCGCTTTTCACTTTTAATGCCCCTTCTTCAGAAATCATTTCACTTAAAGGATTAAGTGTGCCTGATGGGCATATTCGATTTGAAGGCAGTCAGTTACAATATTCTGGCCCGATATTGATTACCCATTGGGGAATTAGTGGTCCTGCAGTTTTAAAGCTTTCTGCATTTGGTGCAGCATGGCTCCACGAAAACCATTATGAAGCGACAGCACTTATAAAATGGCAAACCGATTTTACAGAAGATGGCCTAAGAACGGAGCTGTTAAATTTTAAAGGTGCGCATCCATTAAAGAAAATATCCAAAAATCCTCTTTTCGGATTGCCGGGAAGATTGTGGGAATTTCTTATTGAGAAAGCAGAAATTGAACAAGAATTAAAGTGGGAGGCTATAAATAAGAAAAAAATCAATAAATTAATTGAAAATTTATTCAGATTTTCTTTAAAAATCTCAGGAAAAACTACCTTTAAGGAAGAGTTTGTTACTGCTGGTGGGGTATCACTTAATGAGATAAACCCTAATACGATGGAAAGCAAGTTGGTTAAAGGATTGTTTTTTGCAGGTGAGGTCATTGATGTTGATGGAATCACTGGAGGGTATAATTTTCAAGCAGCCTGGAGTACAGGATTTTTGGCTGGAAATGCGTCAAGTTTAACTGGGCAATAGGATTTTATATTTTTTCAATGGTATCGATGTAATTACTTTAGCAAAAATCAATCTACTTAGAAAATAAACCGCTGAAAATCTTGTGTTTAGTATAAAATAGTAACAATTGACTAATTTTTGTAAGGATTCCATTTCGTAGTAGTAGTTCTATTGCCTATATTGGTTTCAACTAAATAACAATTATGGAAGGTAATTTTATTAATATTGATTTTAAAAAAATCGAGGAAATGGTAGAAGATGATTTAGTTTTCCGAAACCAATTGTTGGATGCCATAGAAATTGCAGTTGAAGAATTAGAAGGGGCTTATATCAAAGGCATTGGTGAGGAAAACTTAGAATGCATAAAGCAAGCAAGACATAAAATAAAGCCTACTTTAAGTCTGTTTGGTTTAAAAAGGCTTACCAATATTTTGTCTATAGGCAAGAAAAAGTTGGCTGAAGATGGTTTTGTCAATGATATGGATGCTCATGTGAAGGAATTTAAGGAATGCACCCAATCGGTTCTTTTAGAAGTTAGGAATTACAGATAAAGTTCATCCTTCATTAGAAAGAATGACACAAAGTTCCAACGTTTTTTTATCCAATAGTATATACTCGATTGGCGCTTGCTTAATTACATATCAATAGGCGCATTAAAATTTTAAACTTTTTGCAATGCAAGTTCACTAATTTTATCTGCTATGGACAGTGCACTGGTAGCTGCAGGAGAGGGAGCATTGATTACATGAACAGCTTTAGCAGTTTCCTGAATAGCAAAATCATCCAATAATCCACCTTCCCTATCACAAGCCTGGGCGCGAACACCAGCTCCACCTGATACAAGGTCAGAAGGCAAAATTTCGGGAATCAATTCTTGTAATGCTTTCGTAAATGCCGCCTTAGAAAATGACCTTTTGTATTCTCCTAAACCAGTTTTCCAATATTTACCGGCTACTTTTTGTAAGCCTGGCCAGGTAACAGCATCCAAAAATTCTCTTAGGTCAAAGTCGGTTTTTTTATACCCTTCTTTTTTGAAGGCCAATACCGCATTAGGTCCAGCTTCCACACCCCCTTTTTGCATCCTAGTAAAATGAACGCCTAGGAAAGGGAAATTGGGGTCCGGCACAGGATAAATCAAGTTCTTTACCAAGTACTCTCGGTCCTTTTTGATCTTATAATACTCTCCCCTAAATGGAATGATTCGAATGGGAAGAGGATCTTTTTCAAGCATTCCCGCTACCTTATCTACATAGAGTCCTGCGCAATTAATAACCACTTTAGTAGAGATTTCAGTACTTGAAGTATTAATGGTGATGATGCTATTTATGTCTTTAATATCCAGTACTTTATGATTAAATAAAACAACCCCTCCTAAGGCTGCAAAGTTTTTTTCGTAGGCCATGGCCACTCGCTTATAATCCACTATTCCTGTTTGAGGAACGTGCAAAGCACCCACTCCATTACAGTGTGGTTCAAGCTCTTTAAGTTCTTCCATCGAGATAGAACGAACGCCTTCAAGTCCATTTTGCAAACCTCTTTCAAGCAGGCGGTTCAACTGTGGCAATTGATCCTCTTTGGTGGCAACGACAACCTTACCTGTAATTTCAAATGGCAAGTCATTTTCTTCACAGAATCGAATCAATTGATGGTATCCATCAATACAATTTTTGGCTTTTAGACTTCCAGGAGCATAGTACAATCCCGAATGGATCACCCCACTGTTGTTACCTGTTTGGTGGCTTGCTACCTCTGGTTCTTTCTCCAAAATAACCACTTTCAATTCAGGTCTTTGCTCTTTAATTTTTAAGCCTGTGGCCAATCCAACGATTCCGCCGCCAATAATTGTAATATCGTAAAGCATAATTCTATTTTCTTAGAGAACAAATATACACAGTAGATTGATATATCTTTTCTGAAGCTTTTATTTTACTTTTCTTAAATGCGTAGCGATTGCTTTTAGGGGGGTTATAGACAACTACCAATTGTCATCTTCTTCGGGAGCTTGATGTTCTTTGTCCTTGTATGCTGAAAAATAATCGGGATTTTTCTCTGCAATGATTAAATTCGGACTTTGTAGTAAATCATTGATCTCCAGCAATTTTTCATAACCAGGCTCTTGTATATGAGCCGGTACTTTAAACAACCTGGGATCGTCTTTTTTTAGTTTACCTTCTTCTGTAAACAAGTAGGGCCATAGCGTTTTGGAGCAAGAATAGGCGATATAATCTACAGGGTATTTGTCGAGGTAACTTGAAAGTTTTTCATTAATATCATTGAAAAACTTTTCTGAAGCTTCTAGTCTTACTCTTGAACCAGCCCTTGATTTTCCTTTGGTTTTCAAATATTTAATTTGACTTTTACCCTGCTTCTTTCTAACCATATAAGCCCTAATGACCTTATGCTCTGTATTCGTACCTTCTTCAAAATAGCCTAATGCAGCAGTTCCAGACCTAATCAGGAATACAACCCAGTTCTTTTCAACTTTGGTGACCCTATTCGTCTCGGTATTAAAGGACAGGGTAAAAGGTAGCCACAAGTCTCCAATTATTTCTTCCCCATCATAAATGCGAAGTTTATGCCTCGGAATATCATAGGTCAGGTTTAGCTTTCTTGCTAAAATCCAGTCTAAAAATTTCTCAATGTTATTTATAATCATCAATTAAAATAGAAAACGTTTTTTAAGCTATTATGCTTGCGCATTCATTCGGGATAAAAGGAGCAACTTACTATTGGTTTAACCTCGAAATTCCTTTCAAATTTAGACATAAAGATTACATACTGGGTTGATTTTATGCACCGATTTTTGTTCTTTTAGTAATTTACCGTAAATATACAATTGGTTTGCCGCTGTATAAGCTGTTGAATACTTACATTATCACTTTTTAGTGATATAACCCAAAATAGATACCTATGAATATTGCCATGCTTGGTTCGGGATTTATTGCCCGTTTTTATGCCGATACACTCCATGCCCAGAGAAGGTTGGATAGAATAATTAGTGTTTATTCCAGAAATGAGGATAATGCCAAAAGATTTGCCAAGGACTATGGGTTGGACACTTATGGTTCATCTATGGAAGAAATCATCAACAACGATAAGATAGATATCGTAATTATTTCTTTGCCTAATCACTTGCATGAAGGAGCTGTAATGGCTTGTGTGGCAGCGGGTAAAGCAGTGTTATGTACCAAACCGCTTGGTAGAACGGCCAAAGAAGCTAAAAGGATGCTTGATGCTGTTGAAGAAGCAGGTGTTTTTGCGGGCTATTTGGAAGACCTTTGTTATACACCTAAGTTTTTAAAGTCCGTAGAAAGTGTGAATGCGGGAAGCCTAGGTAAAATATTGTGGACCAAATCGAGAGAAGCCCATCCTGGCCCTCATAGTGATTGGTTTTGGGACAAGGAACAATCAGGAGGCGGAGCTATTATAGACCTTGGATGTCATTGTGTCGAAATAGGAAGGAATTTTATTGGTAAATCAGTCCGTCCTGTGGAAGTGATGTGTTGGGCAGATACCCAAGTGCATCCTATAGCTGCTGAAGACCATGCCATTGGCTTGGTAAAGTATGAAAATGGAGCCATTGGTCAGTTTGAAGTAAGTTGGACTTTCAGAGGTGGGATGGATTTAAGGGATGAAGTGATGGGAACAGAAGGAACGATTTGGTTGAATAGTTTCCTGCGAACAGGTTTTGATATGTTCACAACAGGAAAAGGAGCGAAGTACATTGCTGAAAAGGCGGAATCAGATTCAGGATGGCTGTTTCCTGTAGGAGATGAAGCACATGAACTTGGTTATCCACACATGTTTACAGACATGTTTGAAGCCATTGAGAAAGGGACAGTTCCCAGGGAAACTTTTTATGATGGGTACATTGTCAATGCCATTTTAGATGCAGCATTTTTGTCAGCCAAAAGTAAACTTTGGGAACCTATAATTATAGCGGACTGGAGAGGAGATGCCAATCAAGAAGGGAGAAAAAGTTATACTAATTATGATGATGAATATTTTCTGATCAAAAAAGAAACGCTAACTAATGGAGATGAGAAGCTTATCCTAAAACACAAAGAAACAGGGAAAGTAATTCAAAAGACCTCTAAAGCTTAACCATTTATATGCCCATTTCGCTATCAGTATAATATCAGGTGTAATTTAAAAAAACACAGCCTGCAAAGCCTAGTTTTTGTATTATTTAGGTTATTATTGCGCTTTATATTAAATATTTTATTTATTACTGGTCAAATGCCCCTCATATAATTTTGGCGGCAAGGGAAATTTATCATGCGGAAAAGTTTTATTTTATTATTAGTTATCCTTTTTGCCATTCCTGGAATGGCGCAAAAAATCAATGATGCTTACAGGTTAAATATAAAAAGAGCAAGTTCTCCTGTCTTGATAGATGGTGTAGTAGACGAGCAGGCTTGGGCAGATGCCGAAGTAGCCAAAGATTTTTACATGATTCTCCCTATGGATACCAGTTATGCAGAGGTGAAGACAGATGTAATGATGACCTATGATGAGGATCGAATTTACCTTTTGGTGATCAACTACCATGGAGAAAATGATCCCTATTATGTAGAATCTTTGCGTCGTGATTTCTCATTTGGTAAAAATGACAACTTCTTACTTTTCATGGATACCTTTGATGATCAGACCAATGGTTTTTCTTTTGGAGCCAACGCCGCAGGTGCACAGTGGGATGGAATCATGTATGGAGGAGGTAGTATAGATTTAAGCTGGGACAATAAATGGGTTTCTAAAGTCCAAAATTACGCTGATAAATGGATTTTTGAAGCCTCTATTCCTTTTAAATCTATAAGGTATAAAAAAGGTATCAAGGAGTGGGGGATCAATTTCAGTCGAAATGACCTAAGGTCAACTGAGAAATCTTCTTGGGCACCCGTTCCTCGTCAGTTTCCTTCTGCTTCTCTTGCCTATACAGGCATATTGGTTTGGGATGAAGCGCCCCCAGAACCAGGCATGAATGTTTCTGTTATTCCTTATGTAATGGGCGGCATGGTAAAAGACAATGTCAGAGAATTGCCGTCAGATTATCAGAATAGAGTAGGGGTAGACGCTAAAATAGCAATCAGTTCTTCTTTAAACCTTGATTTGACAGTCAATCCAGACTTCTCACAGGTGGAAGTAGATCAACAAATTACCAATCTTGATCGCTTTGAATTGTTTTATCCTGAACGCCGACAGTTTTTCCTGGAAAATGGAGATTTGTTCTCTAGTTTTGGTTATGAAACGATCCGTCCTTTCTTTTCAAGGCGAATTGGCCTGAATGCACCCATTCAGTTTGGCGCGCGACTTAGTGGTAAAATCAATAAGGACTGGCGTATTGGAGCCATGAACATGCAGACTGGGGAAGTCGGTGAAACGAATACTCCGGGCCAAAATTACTCTGTTTTGGCAGGTCAGAGAAGGATAGGGCAAAGGTCAAATATTGGGGCTATTTTTGTAAATCGCACCAATATAGGAGCATTACCTACAGGCGGTGACAATCCTGGTGATCCCATCGCCAGCTATAATAGAAATGCAGGTTTAGAATACAATCTTGCATCTTCCAATGGCAAGTGGGCCGGAAAGGCTTTTTTCCTTAAATCCTTTAGTCCCTTAAAATCAAATGAAAGTGCGGTACATGCTGCGAATATCAGGTACCTGGGTGGAAATTTGATTTGGGAATGGAAACATGAGTACGTGGCGCCAAATTACCTTGCAGAGGTAGGGTACGTCCCTAGAAATGGTTATTACAGAATCAACCCGAATGCTTCCTATCTGTTTTTCCCTAAAAGCAAGTTGATACTTCACCATGGGCCAACGATTAATACATCCCTGTTTTATGACATGGAAATGGAACAAACAGACAATATTACTGAACTTTCTTATGGCATTAGGTTTAGGAGCCAAAGTATTTTGACCGCAAAATACGCCTATAACAACATCGTATTGCAGCGGCCTTTTGATCCTACCAATTACAGTCAATTTACACTGGATGCCTATACGGAACACCAGTGGAATTCTTTTGGAATGGAATACATTTCAAAGCCACAAAGCCTTTTCACTTATACCTTAACCTCTCAATATGGAGGCTACTTTGCTGATGGTGAACGTTTCAATATAGCAGGTCAGCTAGGGTATCGTTTTCAACCTTATGTAGGCCTTTCTATTACAGGTAATTACAATAAAATAGATTTGCCTGAACCTTGGGGCAATACCAAATTCTGGTTAGTAGGCCCAAGGGTCGATGTGACCTTTACCAATACCTTGTTCTTTACCGCTTTTGGTCAGTACAATGAACAAATAAATAATATTAACCTTAATACTAGGTTCCAATGGAGATTTAAACCTGCATCGGACCTTTACCTGGTATATACCGACAATTATATACCTGCGCCATTCTATGTTAAAAATAGGACGCTGGCATTGAAATTCACTTATTGGTGGTCTTTATAAAAGCTATTGGGAGTTACCAGGGAGTAACTCCCAATAGCTTTTTACCTAAAGGGCTGAGTTCCGCTTTTGGGTACTTGATTTGTTCCCAATTTCTGGGGTCTCCAGGAAAAGCATAGCCTTCAGGAGAAATGCTATTTTTCCAGGAAGAAATTCTCCAGTCCCTCATCTCTTCATTGTCCTCTTCTGCAGGCATCATTGATATGTATTGTGCCATTCTTACTTTATTTTCACTGAGGTTTGGCCGGATACCATGGGGAAGTTTGCTGTTGAAGATCAATAAGTCCCCTTCCATTAGCTTTACTTTTGTGAGCTCAAACCCACTTGTGTCAGGTTTAAAATGATCTCGATCTTTCGGTTGGTCTTTTTTCCAGCTTTCGTAAGTCCGGTAAAGCTCAGGTATACATTGAAAGCCACCTACAGTTGTATCATCCTGATCGTTTAAAGCCACAAGGCCTTGAACGTTTTGAGGATTGGTTTCAGGATCGTAATCCCAATGGATAAATCCCTTGAACTCAAATCCAGGTCTGGAAGGCAGGTTTAGATTGGCTCGGTCTATGGTTACCCACAGGTTTTCCATGCCCCAGATGTCTGAAAATGCTTCATGGACTCTCGGATACTGCCGTACATCCCATAAATATTGGTGATTGTAAACTTCTACCATTCCACTGTTGGTTAGCTCTTTCATTTCCATTTCTTTGGATTCCTTGGCATACCAGGTGGAAATGTCGGCGGGATCTTTCTCTTCAAATTCCCATAGCATTTTAGAGACCTTCGCTGTCAGGTTTTTTGGTACGGCTTGCCGAAGGATCACATAACCATTTTGTACCCAGAAGTCCCAGTCTGATTCTGTTAATACTTTTAATGGCAAGCCATTGGACCTATCGTTTAAATGATGTTTGCTTGAATAAGCAGTAGAAGGATTGCCTGGTATCGCTTTGATGTTTTTATTTTTGGTCATAGTGATTTATTGCTTTACAAACCTTTTAATAAGATAGCATTTTTAACCTTATTCCACAATATCGCAATGGGAGTTTCCAAATTTCTTAGCCTGATCTGCCTATATTTCCATTAATATAATTTAGTTTTAGGTTGACTAACGCAATGCTTACTTTTAACTATGATACCTAAACCCACGAAGCTAGCCTATCAACAACCCATAGGCATTTGCTTATTCCTCTTACTCAGTATTTTTTCAAACAGTACTTTAAAAGCACAGAGTAGTGCTTCCATATACCACGGCCTTTTAAAGCTTAAAGAAACCAAAAGGATCCTGTATGTAGCAGCTCATCCAGATGATGAAAATACGAGGTTGATTGCTTACCTGGGCAATGAGGAAATGGCTGAAGTGGGCTACCTCTCCCTTACTAGAGGAGATGGTGGTCAAAACCTAATTGGAAAGGAGCTGGGTATTGAACTCGGAATGATTCGTACCCAAGAATTATTGAAAGCCAGAGAGACAGATGGAGGTAGACAGTATTTTACCAGAGCCATTGATTTTGGCTACAGCAAAAATCCAGATGAAACTTTAAATAATTGGGATCGTGAAAAACTTTTGTCAGATGTGGTTTGGGTAATTCGAAAATTCCAACCTGATATCATCATTACCAGATTCAACACCACACCTGGAATCACCCATGGTCACCATACCACATCAGCTATAATTGCTGGAGAAGCCTTCAAAGTTTCTGGCGACCCATCCGTTTTTCCTGAGCAATTGAACAAAGTAGAACCATGGTCAGTCAAAAGGATCTTTTGGAACGCTTATACCTGGGGAGGCAAATATGAGCCCAAGCCGGATAAGCAATTTTATGAATTCCCAGTAGGTAAATTCAATCCATTATTGGGAATGAGTTATTCAAAAATAGCTGCTGATAGTCGAACCATGCACAAATCCCAAGGATTTGGCGCCACTGCCGATATCGGAGAAGGAACTGATTTTATCGAATTCACAGCTGGATTGTCTTATACCAAATCACCTTTTGAGAACATAGAGGAAAGATGGAAACAATTGGCTAATGGGGAGATCATCACTCAGAAGATAGCGGCCTTGGTTGACAGTTTTGATTTTGTTGAACCAGCCAATAATGTCGGACAGTTAATCGAAATCAGAAAAGAACTGAATAAAGTTCAAGAGAATTTACCCTGGGTCAATGACAAGCAAATACTTATCAATCAATTGATATTGGAAGCAATTGGCTGGAAGGCCTTGTTTCTATCTGACACGGAATTGAATTATCCTGCGGGGCGTATAAGCGGAAAAATAATACTCAATCAAGTCACTGAAAATCAAATAAACTTAAATTCTTTCCGTGTTTTCGACCAGACCTTTCCCTTGGAAGTGCAGTTGGCCAATAATAAGGCAATTGAGAAAGATGTTTCCTTTGAAATTCCATCGGATCATATAAATTCACAACCTTATTGGCTAAGGAATGAACCTGAAGAAAACCTGTATACAGTTACAGATCAAGAGATGATTGGCAAGCCTTACAATGCGCCAACCGTTGAAGGTAATTTATCCTTTACTTTAAAAGGGGAACAATTTGAATTAGCCATCCCTCTTCAATACCGCTACAATGATCGGGTAAGCGGAGAGATTGTTCAGCCATTTAAAATAGTTCCTGAAATTGCTGTAGAAGTAGTGCAAAACAATGTTTTTTTATTGAATAATACACCAGCAATCCTGGACGTATTTGTAAAGTTTGGTAATGACATAAAAGA
This sequence comes from uncultured Cyclobacterium sp., assembly GCF_963977555.1. GTDB lineage: Bacteria > Bacteroidota > Bacteroidia > Cytophagales > Cyclobacteriaceae > Cyclobacterium. The sequence goes on from NZ_CAXBPD010000025.1 coordinate 21,530, forward strand.
GGGACAATTACATATTGAAGGATTAACTGATTCAGATTTTAAAATAGAGGATAAAACAATAGATGAGAAAAATAAGATTATTCATTATCATATAGGTTTGAAGAAAATAAATGGTGAAGAGAAATCTTCTCATAAAGTTTACTTTGAAACTGCGAATGGTGAGGTATTTCAAAAAGACACCAAACGTATACTATACACCCATATTCCTAACCTTAGCTATTTCCCTGATGCCACTTTTAATTTGATTAGGCTTAACATGGAAGTTAGCAATCAAACCATAGGTTACATTCAGGGTGCAGGAGATGATGTTCCAGGAATTCTCAGGAATTTAGGATATGCTGTTGAAATAATTGATGACATTCAGTTGGGATCAGATTTATCAAAATACAAAACGATCATTTCAGGAATTAGGGCTTTTAATGTGAATCAAGCGCTCGCCATAAATAGGGATGCTTTGATGCAGTATGTTAAAGCAGGGGGAAACCTTATTGTTCAATACAATACTAGTGCTTCACTTTTGAGCAACGAGTTTGGGCCTTATCCAATGACCTTGTCCAGAGACCGGGTGACGGTAGAAAATTCCCAAGTTCAAATTTTGCTTAAAAATCATCCTGTCCTTAATAGTCCCAATAAGATTGGTCCTATAGACTTTGAAGGTTGGGTACAGGAGCGAGGTTTGTATTTCCCCGGTAGCTGGGATGACCATTATCAAACACCGCTATTGATGCAAGATCCTGACGAAATAGCTTCAAAAGGAAGTCTTTTGCTTACTGATTTTGGCGAAGGCACTTATACCTATTCAGGAATTTCCTGGTTTAGACTCCTGCCAGCAGGTGTACCTGGAGCGATCAAACTGTTTGTCAATTTAATTGAACAAGGTAATGAAGAATAGTAAGGAATTTCAAAACTGGAACCGCTTGTATTGGCTTCAAATAGTGGTTTTGGGAGTTATAATTGCTGCTTTGTATTGGTTAACTAAACATTTTTCATGAGTTACCTTGATTGGACTATTTTATTTGGAACCCTGTTGCTCATAGCTGGATATGGGATTTATAAAACGTACGGGCCAAAGGACATGGACAAATATATCCGTGGTGGCAATGACATGAATTGGCTTACCATTGGTTTGTCAATAATGGCCACGCAAGCCTCTGCCATTACCTTCCTGAGTACGCCTGGGCAAGCTTATTCTGACGGCATGCGGTTTATTCAGTTTTATTTTGGCTTGCCAGTAGCCATGATATTTATTTGCATGTTTTTCCTGCCCATTTATTACAAACTTAAAGTCTATACTGCCTACGAATTTCTAGAACAAAGATTTGACCTAAAGACAAGGACTTTGACCGCCAGTCTATTTCTGGTACAGAGAGGATTAGCAGCAGGTATTACCATCTATGCCCCCTCCATTATATTGTCTACACTTTTGGGCTGGAACCTTACTTTTACCAATATTTTTATTGGTTTTATTGTGGTAATTTATACCGTATCTGGTGGTACGAAGGCTGTTTCGGTGACCCAAAAGCACCAGATGACGGTGATGATGGGAGGCATGGTCTTGGCTGGAATTATCGTTGTTCAAATGATACCGGTAAGTTTTACGGAGGCCTTGCATGTGGCAGGTAAAATGGAAAAGCTAAATATTGTCAACTTTGAATTTGATTTGTCTGATAGGTATAACTTTTGGTCTGGATTTACAGGAGCCTTATTCCTATTCCTTTCCTATTTTGGCACAGATCAATCACAGGTACAGCGGTATTTGAGTGGGAAGACCCTAAAAGAGAGTAGAATGGGGCTTATGATGAATGGCTTTTTAAAGGTACCTATGCAATTTATCATCCTTTTTATTGGGGTGATGGTATTTGTGTTTTACCAATTCTTTCAACCTCCCGTTTTCTTTAATACCATACAATTAGATAAGTTAAAGCAAAGTGAATATGTACACGAATTCAATGATTTGGAAAAAGAGTACACGAGTATCTTTGAAAGCAAAGGAAAGAGTATCGATGGCTTACTGGGAGCCATTGAAAAGGAGGACCAGGTAGCTGTTGATCAATATACGGAAGCCATTGGTGGGCATTCTAAAGCGCAAGAAGAAGTGCGGGAAAAGGTCAAGGATTTGATTGTAAAAAATGATCCATTGGCAGAAACCAGAGATACGGATTATGTTTTTATGCGATTTGTTATGGATTACCTCCCTCAAGGAGTAATTGGATTGCTTTTCGCGGTGATATTTAGTGCGGCCATGTCCTCCACTGCATCAGAGTTGAATGCCCTTTCCTCTACTACAACTATTGACATTTACAGAAGGTCCATATATAAGGATAAAAGCTCCCATCATTACATGAAATCATCTAAATGGTTTACAGTACTTTGGGGTGTATTTGCGATTCTGTTTGCTACTTATGCTACCTTATTTGAAAACCTTATTCAGGCCGTCAACCTTTTAGGCTCTCTATTTTATGGGAGTATATTAGGGATATTTATGGTAGCCTTTTTTATGAAATGGATAGGAGGGCGAGCTGTATTTATTGGGGCCATCATTACCGAAATACTTATTCTTACACTTCATTATTTTAATGGGAAAACGATAGGAAACCTCAGCATTGATATAGGGTTTTTATGGTACAATGCGATTGGCTGCTTGTTGGTTATGGTGATTGCGGCTATTTTGAACTTGTTTATTCCAAAGCAAGAAAAACTTATTAATTCATAAAGAGTAGGTTAAGCACAGGTTCAATACAAAAGAGAAATACCTGATAGAGGTCAATTTGAAAAACTCAAAGCTTATTATAGATTAGGAGTTTTAGCTATCATATAAAAAACCAGGGGGTAATGTTGCTACAATCGGCAACAATTCCCCCTGGTTTTTGTTTTGGTGAACTATTTTAATTGCTTTACTTCAAGTAGTAAATGCATCGGTAAACGAAAGGCAAGTTCATATTATTTGAGGGAATCAATCAATCGCTGATTAAGGGCTACATAATCAGGATTTCCTTCTGCTTTTGCCATTTCCATTGACACTTGTGCAGTAGCAATTGCCTCACTTTTATTACCTAAAGCCGCTTGGATTTTAGCTTTCAGATGCACGGTATAATACTTAGGGTCAGCATCTACGGACTTTGACACCCAGTCAATGGCTGAATTAAGGTCTTTACCTTGGTTATAATAATAATTGGCCGCTTGAAATTGCAAACCGGGATCATTGCTCTCCTGATCTATTAGCAACTCCTTAATTTGCTCCATGACCACACGATCAACTTCCATTTCTATACCGAATCCAACGGATGTTTTGTCCCAGGAAATATTAAGTTGAGCACCTGAATCAGTCAGGTTCGAAAAATTAATTTCCATAGACTCTACAGCTTTTTTAAGCTTAATTACTGGAACATTTAACCTAAGTGCGTCATCAGCCGCATCGTATCCCAAGGCTCCCCACAATGCTGTATTTTTGGAGAAGATTATGGTCCAGGATCGCTTTTCAGGAATAGTATAAATGGCATATTTGCCAGCTTTCAATGATTGCCCATTTACCTTTATATCCGTATCAAATGCCAAGGTTGTAGGATTGTTAGCTCCTGTCCTCCAAACACTTCCAAAGGGCACCAATTCTCCAAAAATCTTTCGGTTTTTCATGCTCGGTCTGGAATATTCCAGGTGGATCATAGTCAGGCCAACCTGCTGAGAAACTTGACTATTTGGGCTCGCTTGAGGCATTTTAATTTGTGCAAATACACTCACCTGAACAAATGCAAAAAGTGCAATTAGGCAAACAATGTTCTTTGTTTTCATGGAATTTATAATTAGATTGTTGTTAATCATCAAGGAGTATAGTATACTTACATTGGGGTAAAAAAATCTTTTAAACGATAAATTTACCCATTTGTAAAGATATGAAATTTGTCAGTATAAAATTATTGTAGGCAAATATGTTGCTTTAAGTAGTCTTTTGTCTAAAACTCTTTGAAGGATTTTTAGCGGCTATTTATCATAATTTAATTATCCAAAATCAACAAATTCTCTTCATGGCTTTAGCAATTGTTGCGCCAAATAAATCTGAAAAAGAACTTAATGCCTGGAAAGGCATTTTTCTTGAGCTAGCCCCGGACATTGACTTCCAAATTTATCCTGATATTCAGGACAATGCACTTGTGGAAGTTGTTGTTCTGTGGCAACACCCCAAAAATATACTTAAGGATTTCCCTAATCTTAAACTCATTTGTTCTATGGGTTCGGGAGTGGACCATATTATGTCGGATTATATTCCTGAGAACATACCCATTACCCGAATTATAGATCCCCGACTTACTTTTTCCATGACCAATTATGTGGTGATGGGCATTTTAAATTACCACAGGCAATTTAAGCGCTATCTTGAAAATAAGAAGTCTAAAACCTGGGACATGACACAACCAGAAATACCTATTTCAGTAGGTGTAATGGGAGTAGGAGAGTTAGGGGGTGATGTATTAGACAAGGTAAATGCGCTGGGGTTTCCTTGTTATGGCTATGGCAATTCTCCAAAAAAGGACTTTAGGTATCCCTATTATTATGGCGATGAATTACAAGAATTTTTGGATCAGGTCAATATCGTGGTCTGTTTGTTGCCATTGACACCCAATACCGAGGGGTTTCTCAATGCTACTTTGTTTAAAAAGTTTAAACAGGGTACTTTTCTTATAAATGTTGCTAGAGGAAAGCACTTGGTGGAAGCGGATTTGATTCCTGCCATTGCTTCAGGTCAGGTGTCGGGAGCTTTGCTGGATGTATTTCACCAAGAACCTTTGAGCGAGAATCACCCTTTTTGGGAGCAGGAGGAAATAATGGTCACCCCACATATTGCAAGTATTACCAATTATAAAGCAGCAGCACCACAAATTATCGCCAATTATAGGAATCTCATTAACCAAAGGCCTTTACTTAATGAGGTCAGCACAGATCAAGGATATTAATTTATACGTTCAAATATGAAAAACTACACCATTCTTTGTCCCACTGACTTTTCTGAATGTGCTTTGAATGCCATAGAATATGCCGCCAGGTTAGGTGAAAAGCTGGGGGCTGAATTAATACTCTTTCATGTTCCTGACAAGGACGACTATCAGAAGCTTTTCCCCACTAAAGCATTGGAAGACAGTCTCGATGCTGCAAAAAGTAAACTTGAAAATCTCGTACTAACGGTTCAGGAAGAAAGTCTCAATAAAGGCTTGGCTTCATGTAGTTTTTTGATAAAAGAAGGAAAGACCGTCAAAACGATCATTGACTTTTCGGAAGATAATAACGTTGACCTAATAGTAATGGGGACAGAAGGAATTAATGAATTTAAGAACAATTATATAGGCACTAAGTCGAGTAATGTTGTGCTGGCGTCCAGTTGTGACGTTTTTATTATACCTAGAAAGGTTTTCTTTAAAGCACCCAGGAAATTAGTCTACGCTACGGACTACTTGGAAGAGGACAAATTGGCCATTCAGAAAATAGTAAAAATAGCCAAGTGTTATGACGCTGAAATTGACATTGTCCACGTAAGTTCAAAATCCAATATTATAGACAAAGCCCAACATCAAAGTTTAAAGGAAGAGATGGGACCTTTTGCTAAGTATGATAAGATCAACTTCGTATTAAAATCTTATAGAGATGATGCAGCGTTAGGTTTGGAGAACTATTTGATTACTTCGAAGGGAAATATTTTATTTACCCTTAGTAAAAAGAAAACCTGGTTCGAGAAACTTTTCACCAATAACCTCTCTAAAAAGATGTCTTATTTTATCAACAAACCCCTTTACGTAATCAAGAACCTCTAAACTTTGCCTTTAGGAAAGTCATAAATTCTTCTCTGGTGTCTTTATTGGTAATGATACCCGACAAAGTTTTGAAATACCCTTTTAGGCTTATGGCATCCTTTTGATCTGGAATTGGGCTTTTGTTGTCATCCGCTACTGTATCGATTTTCGGCATCGGGGTTTCATCTACCTTAGGGGCTTGGTATCCAGTAATTCTGTCTGCCTCATAAAAACTTTGTTTAGACTGTTGCTGATAGCCAAGTTTTTCCTCTACAATTCCTTTATTATTGTGCGCTACAGCATCTTCTGGGTCAAGTGCTATTGCCCTTTCATAATCTGCAATTGCCCCTTTCAAGTCACCTATTCTATCCCTAAAATAGGCCCTGCTTGAATACCGGTAGGGATTATTTGGATCAAGGTTTAAAGCCTGGTCAAATGCCTCCTTTGCTTCGTGATTGCGCTCAAGGAGATGCAGTACCACGGCTCTATCAGAAATAAAAGTGGTGTTATAAGTATCTAAATCTAATAAAGCATCAAAATCATTTAATGCCTCTTCCAAAGCACCAAGCCTGGATTGTATGCGTGCACGATAATGAAGATAGTTAGGAAGCTTTCCTTCATTTACGATTAGCTGGTTAAATACCGCCAATGCTTCATCAAATTTCCCCTCTTTGTAGAAAGAGATGCCTGTTTCTATAGTTTCCACCTTAAATTTGCTTTAGTGTCAGTATACATACAAAAGTAATAAAGGTATTGTTTCATTCTAGCCTTAATAATCCTTAATTCTTTTTATATTTGACCTGTTTTAGTTTCATTTTTAAACCAGCTATGCCGAGTAAACCGGAAAGTATTTTAAAAGATCTAGAAGGAAATAAATTTGCCCCTATTTATTTCCTTCAGGGTGAAGAGCCTTATTTTATTGATAAAATTACGGATTTTATTGAAAACAATGCATTGGCTCCACAAGATCGGAGTTTTAATCAAACGATAATGTATGGTAAGGATGCCACAATGGCATCTATACTCACCAATGCGAAGCGCTTTCCTATGATGTCGGATAGGCAAGTTGTCATTGTAAAGGAAGCCCAAAATATTTTTGAACTTGGAAAGGAAATAGGGGATCAGCAATTAATTGCCTACATCAAAAATCCACTTCCAAGTACTATTCTGGTTTTTGCCTATAAATACAAAGTACTGGATGGGAGGAAAGCCCTTGCCAAAGAATTGGACAAAAAGGCCATTATGGTTAAATCAGACAAAGTTCCTGAATACAAGTTGGCGCCCTATATTGAACAATATGTGAAATCTAAGGGGCATACCATAGAAACCAAAGCCTGTCAGATCCTTGCCGAATCCATTGGTAACAATATGGAGGTGCTGACCAATGAAATTGATAAGATGGTCATTAATTTTAATGAACCGGAAAAGATTAATTCAGGCCATATCCAGCAATACATAGGCATTAGCAAAGACTTCAATAATTTTGAGTTGACCAAAGCCTTAAGCTATAAGGACATTTTAAAGGCAAATACCATCATCAATTACTTTGGACAAAATACCAAAGCCCATCCATTAATTCCAATTTTATCGCTGTTATTCATGCACTTCTCTCGGCTGCTGTTGGTAAAAGCCAATAAAAACTTAGGAGAGCGAGAGCTTGCTTCAGTGATTAAAGTCAATCCGTATTTTGTGAAAGAATATACCATCGCTGCAAAGAATTATTCTTTAGGCAAGATTATTGATGTGGTTGGATACCTTAGAGAGGCAGATTTACGTTCCAAAGGAGTAATTGCTACAAATTCTATGGAAGACAGTCAGACATTAAAAGAACTTATTTTTAAAATTCTTCATTGAGCGCAAATTGAGAATGAATAAAACGTTTCTATTATATGGTTTATCCTTACTAATTTTCAGTCAGGTTTATTCCCAGTCCAGTATACATCAAACCAGCTTGGAAGCAACTTTTCAGGATGCGCTTGAACTTTATCAAAAAGACCAATTTTCCTCCTCCAGAGAAGCATTTGACAGGTTGTCTATGCATCCAGGAATTGAAGATAACAGTCGATCTGTAGCTGTCGCGTATTATAAGGCCTTGTCTTCTCTCCGTGGAGATTTCCCCGAGGGCACTTCCTTAATGGATGCGTTTATTCTTGACCACCCAAATGAATCGCTTAGAAATGAAGCAGCGTGGTTTTTAGGCAACCATTATTTTGTCAATAAAAATTACAAAAAAGCAATCAACAATTATGATTTGCTCCGCAATGTGCCGCTTTCAACTGAAAGACACCCAGAATTGTTTTTTAAAATAGGATACAGCTATTTCCAACTTAAGAACTATACCCAAGCTAAAAGTTATTTTGAAAGGGCAAAGACCTTTCGCAGTCCTTATTTAGCAAGCGCTTATTTCTATTCAGGCTTTAGTTCCTTTGAACAAGAAGATTTCGAGTCTGCAGCCAAGGATTTTAAAGAAGCAGAGAAATCAAGCGAGTACAGCCTAAAAGTGCCTTATATGTTGGCTGGGATTTATTATAGGCAACAAAAATTAGATACATTGATTGATTATGCTGCGCCAATAATTAACAAAAAGAACCTAGAGAACAGCGAACAAATACATTTGCTGTTGGCGGAAGCTTATTACGATAAAAATAACTACGGCCAGGCAGCAGTCCATTATATGGCTTTCTATACAGCTAAGAAAGGCAAACTTTCAAGAGATCAACAGTATAAAGCCGGTGTTTCCCATTACGAGAACCAACAATATGCTGAAGCAAGCCAGTTTTTTAAAGAGGTAGCGCTGGTCAACGATGAGTTAGGGCATTTGGCAAGTTACTTCTTGGGATATGCTTATATTCAGCAGAAGAATTTACCATTTGCTGCCAATAGCTTTAACGCCGCTTATAAGATGGACTTCAGGCCTGAAATTAAAGAAGAGGCCTTGTTCAACTATGCCAAAGTAAGTCTAGAATTGGGCAAGTTTCAGGAAGCGATAACAGCTTTGGACAATTACCTCAATGAATACCCGCAAGGAAGCCAAAAAACCGCTGCAGAAAACTTACTCAGTGATGCTTTGGTCAACACTAATAATTACCTCCGTGCAATTAGCCACATGGAGAAAATGAATAACAAATCGGATAGAATAAAATCTGCTTATCAGAAGGTTACTTTTTACCAGGCCATGACCTATTATAGGGACAATAACCTGACAGGTACTTTGCAACTTCTAGACAAATCGCTACAGTATCCAATAGACAAATCACTACAATACCAAGCGCAATATTGGAAAGGTGAAGCCAATGCGGCCAATAATAGGCCAGCAGCTGCGATTCAAGCTTATGAGAAACTAATCAGCATGAATCCGCCATCAATGGATCCAAGTTTGATAGGAACTCATTTTGGTCTTGGTTATGCCTATTATAATGAAGGGCAGTATGATAAAGCAGAAAGACAGTTTAAAACCTATACGGATAAACTTAAAAACAGCAGTGACAAGCAACATTATGAGGATGCCTTTATTCGACTTGGTGACACCTATTACGTTCAAAAGAGATTCACTGAGGCGGCCAATGTATTCAGACGTGCAGTAGCCGAAAGTAGCCAATACAGTGATTATGCCTATTTCAGAGGGGGGGTAGTAGCCAATTTTCAAAGGAATAACAACGAAGCAATAAGGCAATTTGATCAAGTGATCAATAATTTTCCAAATAGTTTGTACATAGAAGATGTGCTGTACCAAAAGGCGCAAATTCACATGGAAGAACTTAATTATGGACAAGGAAGAGATGTATTTTCATTGCTCATAAGGACTAAACCTAACAGTCCTTTTATACCATTCGCATTAGAGGGCAGAGCTGTAGCCAACTATTCATTAAAAGATTATAATGCTGCCATAGAAGATTATAAAATGATCCTAGATAAATACCCTAATGCTGAGAATGGTGAAACAGCATTGGTCGGCTTACAGGAAAGTTTGTCTTTAGAAGGCAGGTCGCAAGAATTTTCTACTTACCTGTCTGGGTACCGAAAATCAAATCCAAGCAATAACAACCTACAAAATGTAGAGTTTGAAGCGGCAAAAAGTTTGGTCTTTAATCAATCTCACAAGGAAGCAATTACAGCATTACAAAATTTTATTAGAAATTATCCAAACTCGGCTCAGGTAACAGAAGCCAAGTATTATTTAGGAGATGCTTATTTTAGGATGGGAGATAAGCCGAAGGCATTGGGGATCTATTATGAAATAGAAAAGACCAGTGACAACAACCTAAAAAGTAGGGTGTTCCAGAAAATAGCACAAATTGAATTTGAAAAGGGTAATTTTTCTAAAGCCATTCCCTATTATCAGTTTATTGCTGACAATGCAAGAAGTAAAGCTGAAGAGTATGAGGCAACTTATGGTTTAATGCAATCCTATTTTAACACTAAAGTCTATGACAAAGCCATTTCAAGTGCTGATAAGATTCTTTCACTCGGAAGCATTACGATAGATTCAGAACCCAATGCATTGCTGATCAAAGCAAAATCGTTGGAAAGTACTAATGCCATAGACCAGGCCTTATCGGTTTATAAGCAACTCATGGATAACTATAAAACGGAGCAAGGTGCGGAAGCCCTCTACAAAATCGCCCTTCTGCGTCATCAAAAAGGAGAGTTTGCGCTTTCCAACCAGTTGATATTTGACAATTCTCAGCCCTTTACCCAATATGCTTATTGGTATGGGAAGCAATTTATAGTGCTTGCTCAAAATTACATTTCTTTGGATGAAAAATTTCAAGCCAAAGCTACCTTAGAGTCCATTATTGAAAATGCTTCAGACGAAACCGTCAAACAAGAGGCAGAAACTTTATTGAAAACCATCAACATAGCCAATTAATGAAACGAATAAAATATTTATTAACTGGGCTGATGGTAATTGCAGGGATTACCCAAGCAATTTCGCAAGAGAAATCAGCACCCCAAAGAGGAGAAATTAGGGATACGGAATTTATTATTCGGAAGGATAGGGTTTTGAGTCTGCCTAGGCAATCGAGGGTTTTTGAGAAGAGCCCTGCTTTGCCACCTGTTTCTACTTCGATAAATTACAATTACCAGGTCAAAAAATTCGCCGCAACCTTGGCTCCTGTAGCGCTAAATTTCCAGCCTTACGCGAAGGCTTTTCCAAAATTGGAAAGTGATCAAACGCAGGCAATAGTAAAACTTGGCTATGGCAATTATTCCTCTCCTTTAATTCAAGCAGATTATCATAACCTTAATAACGATGATTATACCTATGGGGCCCATTTGAAACACCAAGGTTTTTATACAGGGCCAGTGGACGGCAAAAATTCTGCAGAAGACCACACTGCTGTTTTATTAAATGGGAGTCTTTATAAAGATGATTTTGAAGTATTTGGTAAAATTGGTTATGAGAGAGACATGCATCATTTTTATGGCTATACTCCAGATCCTGAAAATCTAGTAATGCAGGATTCCATCCGTCAAGTATTTGGTACCTTAAAAGCCATGGCTGGAATAAGAAGAGTGGATAGAATAGAGCCTTTTGATTATGAAGCCAATGTGGCATTGCGCTTGTTCAATGATAGATTTGAAGCGAAAGAAAGTGAAGTAGTTATTCGGGCCAATGCAGGCTTCAGAGCCAACGATTTTCTTAAAGGAGGCATCAATACCCTTTTGGCTTTTACCTCCCCAAGTGATATTTATTATGATGACATCGAGCGCAATTATTTTAGGTTACAGCCCTATGTACAATATGCCAAAGACGCCTTCAAGATAAAGGTTGGAGCCAATGTGATACAGGAAAATGATATAGTACCCAATAAATCTAAGGACTTACATGTTTATCCGGTTTTAAACATGTCCTACTATGTAGTTCCTGAACTAGGCATATATGGATCCTATGAGGGTGACGTAATTAGAAACACTTATTATGATTTTATAAAAGAAAATCCATTTTTGGGTCCATCTGAAAATTTGAAAAACACGATTCAGAATTTCCAGATTGATGCTGGGATTTCGGGTAAAGCCAATGATCAGGCCAATTATAAAATAGGAGTTAAATATGGTGATTTCACCAACATGCACTTTTATGGTAACAATGAAATGGACAGTAGCAGGTTTCAACTTATCTATGACAACAATACTAAGGTCGTAGAATACCATGCCTCTCTGGATTATGCATTTGATGACTGGTATCAACTAGATGCCTCGGCGCATTTTTACCAATACACATTGGATGAAATTGAAGCAGCATGGCATCGACCTGAATGGGAAGCCAAACTAAACAACACTTTTACTCCCGATAAGAAGTGGCTGATTCATGCAAACCTCAATGCCATGGGAGGGATAGAAGCCTTAAACCTCGCTTCTACCAACCAAAGAAAACTAGGAACGATTGTTGACCTACAAATAGGAGCAGACTATGCCATTACCAACAGGATTTCTGCTTTTGCCTACGGAAATAATTTGCTGAATCAAAAATACCAGCGCTTCAATAATTATCCTGTTCGAGCCATTCAATTCATAGGTGGAGTAAGTTTCAAATTTTAAAAGCAGTTTAAATTATTAGGAGAAAAGCACCTCTCAGCTTAAAATTATAATATTTGGAATTGCGGAATTTTTCGTGTCAATATTGGCGATTTGCTGGTTTTACTTTAGCTTAGTGGATTAAAATAACAATTTTTAAGATGTCTGATAAAAATTCCAAGGATCAAAATAGCCAATCCGATAATGATGAGGACTTTGGCCTGCCTCCGGTCAATGTAACGCCATTGGAAGGTGCCAAAGGTTCTGAGTCTGCTTCAGGTGCAGCAGGTAAAAAACCTGGTATTGAATCAAAAAAAATTCCGCCAGCAGAAAAGGAAAAGGACAACACCCTTGGCGTCTTTTTAATTGTTCTTTTGTTCATAATTGGTTTGGGTTTTGGACTGTATTATTTTGGGGTTTTTGATCAACTAAATCAGGGAACCTCTCCAGAAAAAGAAAAGACTGAGTTATCAACAAAGGAAGTTCCATCTGCAGCAGCACCTGAACAAGAAGCGGTGATTGAGGAAGCTGAAGTTGAGGAAGAAAATTTGCCTGGACTTTCGGAAATTAATAGCCGAGAAAATGCTCCAAGATACTTTTTAGTGGTGGCAAGCTTTATTGATGATGATCTTGCAAGAGATTATTCCAATAGACTCAATAAAAAAGGCGTGAATACGTTTTTGATACATCCCTATGGAAAGATCCATTATTATAGATTGGCAATAGGTCAATATGAAAATGTAGATTTGGGTTTAGAAGCGATAGAGGAAGTTCAAGAGAATTACAAGGAAAACTTATGGGTTTTGAAATACTAATATGATATTACTACAAACTTTGTCAACTAATGATGGCCTTCAGGCTGTAGATTCTCTTGCCCTTATGGAAAGTGCAGGTTCCAATGACATTGGCCTGTTGGATTTAATGATTAAGGGCGGTTATATGATGGTGCCCCTTTATTTACTTTTTATCCTCGCTATTTTCATTTTCATTGAGCGGATTATTACCTTAAAAAAGGCTTCTACAACGCCTAAGGGTATGATCGATCAGGTTAAAATGATGGTACAGAGTGGCAATATAGAACAGGCCAAAATGGTTTGTCAAGGCGAAGAAACACCTGTTGCACACATGATTTCTAAGGGATTGGAAAGAATCGGTAGCCCACTTAAAAACATTGAAGTGGCCATAGAAAATGTAGGGAAAATTGAAATCTATAAACTAGAGAAAAACCTCAGTTTGATGGCTACAGTTTCTGGTGCGGCTCCTATGATTGGCTTCTTAGGTACAGTTGCAGGTATGATTCGTGCATTTATAGGTGTAGCCCAGGAAGAAGGAATGGTCTCACCAAAGCTCCTATCCACAGGGATTTACGAAGCCATGATCACCACAGCTACAGGTTTGGTGGTAGGTATTGTAGCTTACTTAGGTTATAATTACCTTGTGACTCGCGTATCTAAGCTTATCCATAATATGGAATACACCACCATCGAATTTATAGACCTTTTACAGGATAAAAAATAATATGGCACTGCAGTCAAAAAATAAAATAGAAGCTAGTTTCAGCATGTCCTCCATGACTGACATTATCTTTCTATTGCTTATATTTTTTATGCTTACCTCTTCATTTATAACGCCATCTGGTCTTCCTGTGAATTTACCCTCAAGTGAAAGTTCAGATATTGTCATGCAAGAAGTAACGGTAAGCGTTACCAAAGATCTCAGGTTTGCTGTCAATGACAAGCAAGTATCCAGAGATGAAATTAAAAATGCACTGACAGCGTTGTTAAAGGATAACAAAGGATATGTGGTTTTGCATATCGACAAAGAAGTGCCGGTGGAATACTTGGTGGAAATAGGCGGCTATGCAGCCAGCCTTGGCGCCAATGTCACCATTGCAACACAACCGTTTAAGTAAGAGATGGAAGTTTGGGAAGACGATAAAGCGACAGCGGAAAACAATCGGAAAGCATTAGTCATTACGCTTATTTTTAATGTATTGCTCTTGATTGGACTCTATTTTGTCATGGTGTGGAAACAACCGGTTCCTCCTATGTCTCAATTTGGGCTGGAGTTGAACCTGGGTTTTTCAGATGTGGGTTCGGATTCAAAACAGACAGAAACACCACCTTCTCCTAGCCAAGAGCAAAATACAGAAGCAGCAGCACCAGGTGATCCTGCTCCGCAGGTTACTGAGACCGTTACACCAGTAACACCCCCTAAGGCTAATCCTGCACCCGCAGAACCAAAAAAGACCCAGCCTAAGGTTGAGGCAGTAGCTAAAACCCCTAGCCCAGTGAAGGCCGAAAAGAAAGTGGTGGAAAAAAAAGAAAGTCCTAAAGAAACGACTACCAAAGCTGAAGTTCCTGTTAAAAGTCAACCTGAAAAAGATCCTCAGCCTGAAAAGGTAGAAAAACCCCAACCTACAGTAGACCCCAGAGCTATATTTGGAGCTGGAGGTAGCACTGGAACAGGTAAAAAACCATCGGCTGGAAGCAATCAAGGAAACAGCAGGCAAGCAGGGGATGAAGGCAATCCAAATGGAACCATAGACGGAAGGTCAATCTTACAATCAGGTAAAGGCAATACCGGTGACGGTGGGGGGTATAACCTAGACCTTGCTGGTTGGGATTTTGCTTCCAGACCAAACATTCAAGACAGGGTTTCCAATAGAAACGGACAAATTATTTTTAATATAACGATAGATTCCGGGGGAAGAATTGTACAAGCCATTCCTGATACCTATACGGTAAGCAATGAAGTATTAAATTATTATCGTAAGGTGGTTAATAGCTTGACCTTTAAGCCTCAAAGTGGAGACGCTATCGCTGAATATTCGAAAGGGAAAATCATCTTTATTATCCGAGTAGATTAATTGACCTCAATGAACTATCAATCCTCCCTGGACTTCTTGCTTCAGGCACTTCCTATGTTTCAACGTGTAGGAGCCTCAGCCTTCAAAAAAGACCTAAGCAACACCTTAAAACTTTGTGAACACCTGGGGAATCCTCAAACTAAGTTTAAAAGCATTCACATTGCAGGAACGAATGGTAAAGGCAGCACAGCTCATGCCTTGGCTTCGGTGCTACAAGAAGCTGGCTATAAAACCGGGCTTTACACTTCACCGCATCTCAAATCCTTTAGAGAAAGAATTAAAATCAATGGCATAGAAATACCGGAAAGTGAGGTAATAAATTTTGTAGAAGCCAATAAGTTGTTTTTATTGGCCTTAAAGCCAAGTTTTTTTGAAATGACTGTTGCCCTTTCCTTTGATTATTTTGCAAGGATGGGCGTGGATTATGCCGTTATAGAAACAGGCATGGGGGGAAGGTTTGATAGTACCAATATTGTTCATCCTATCCTGAGCATCATTACAAATATTGGGTTTGATCATGAACAATTTCTAGGAAACAGCATCGATAAAATTGCTTTTGAAAAGGCTGGAATAATTAAAGAAAATGTGCCAGTTGTGATTGGTCAAACGCAGGACGAAACTATCGAGGTATTTCAAAGCAAAGCTTCAGAAAACAAGGCAGCCATAACATTTGCTGATCAGTCGTTCCAAACAAAATTTAATGGATACGCTACAGATGCAAGTGGCAAAAGACGGGTAGCTTATGAAATCGTTGGTTTTCCTTTAGGTTTACAAAAAGTTCAAATGGACTTAATGGGAACCTATCAGGCCAAAAACCTGCCAGGTATTTTGTCTGCTCTTTGCATTTTAAATGAAATGGGACTTGATATTAATGGAAATCAGGTATCTGAAGGACTGGCCAATATTGTGAAAAATACAGGGCTTAAAGGGCGCTGGCAAATACTACAGGACAAGCCTTTAACCATCTGTGATACAGGACATAATGTGGATGGTATTCAAGAGATTGTTGGGCAGCTTATGACTTTGAAGAAAGCACATACCCTTTATATGGTGCTGGGAATGGTGAAGGACAAAGACCACGCCAAGGTATTGGAAAAATTACCTAAAGAAGCAATCTACATTTTTTGTGAAGCCGATCAACCCCGCTCTATGCCTGCGGCAGCACTGAAAAATTTGGCCGATGGTTTTGGTTTGCATGGAACGGTGGTTACGGAAGTCAATGCTGCATTGGCAGACGCTAAAAAAAGGGCAGGGGCAGAGGACCTGATTTTTATTGGAGGAAGTACCTTTGTCGTGGCAGAAATAAACGAATTATAATAATGGGAAGAAATAAACTAGAGCGATTCCGACAAATCAAGGAAAACACCAATGTTATCCAGCCTGGAAAAGAGAGCTTTGAAAAGATAAAGGGTAAATGGAAGTCTGATCAGTTTCAGAATAAAGCACCGATGGTTGTTGAATTGGCCTGTGGCAGGGGGGAGTTCACTATAGGTCAAGCAAGGGTCGAGCCCGAAAAGAATTTTGTTGGAGTGGATATTAAAGGAGGCAGGATTTGGAAAGGCAGTACCATTGCCATAGCGGAAGGCTTGCAAAATGTAGCCTTTCTAAGGACTCAAATAGAGTTGATAGAGGAATCATTTGGTGAAGGTGAAATAGATGAGCTTTGGATAACTTTTCCAGACCCAAGACCCAAGGACAGAGAGGAGAAAAAAAGGCTTACGGCTCCACAATTTCTAGAAAAGTATAAAAAGGTCATGACCCCGGAGGGTCATGTACATTTCAAAACCGACAATACAGGATTGTATGAATACACCTTTGAATTATTTGAAAATAGAGACGATATCGTCATTTTCAAAAATACCAGAGATTTTTACCAATCAGAATGGAAAGACGATCACCATGGTATCATGACCCGTTATGAGAAAATGTTTATGGAAAAAGGAGAGACCATCAAATACATTGAATTTGGCTTTAAACAACCCTAGTCTTCCACTTCAATGGCTTCCAGAATATCTGCTAATTCATCAAAATCTTTAATTCCTGGCTTGATTTCATGCCCAGCCTTCATGCTGATACCTTTTAATGGGATTGTGTCAAGAAGTTGGTCAATGTTTTTATCATCAAAGCCAAAACCTAGTAGCAAATCACATTTTGCTGCTATTTTTTTGATTTCTTCCTGAATTGCCACTGTAAGCTCCACTGAAGTATCAGATTCGAGATTTAACAATATGTCGTTTTCTTTCAAAGTGGGAGCCAGATCCATTAGGTCTTCTAAATCTTCCGCTTCTTTCAAAGTGTATTTGAAGATTAAGGAATAACTAGTGTTTTTAAGCATGGGGAGATGAAGTCTTTCGTCTATTTGAATATAAGAGAATCCTTCATACTGCGCCATCGTTTCTAAAATAGTAGCGGGATGACTGGCTGAGAATTCCGCAACATATTCCAATCCGGATAACCAATCTGTAATTTCTTTAAAAGCTGTTGGCGTCACATAGTACTCATCGCTCTCTTCAAGGGAAAAACCCATAAGGTTAACATACATTCCAGAACAATAGCGTGCATCGCTTAAGTTGTTGACATTACTTATCTTTACAAAAGTTTTTAAAGCCATTTTATTTTAGTCGATTATTTCCGTAATTTTCAATTGCATTCAAAGATAGAAAATGATAATTTTTAATAAAAGGTATTGGTTGCTACCTCTCCTTATTTTTATGGGTAGCTGCACAGAAGAGAGAGAGGATCCTGAAGTGATCGCCTCAACCTATTATCCATTGGCAATAGGAAATTTTTGGGAATACAGTGTTGACGAAACGATCTATTTTGGAGAAGAGGACTTCGAAACGGAAAGTTATTTTTACCACGATGAAATCGCTGATTTTTATTTGAATGAAGACAAAGAACTGGTTTACCTGTTTCACCGAAAAAAATCCTTGAATAAAACCAACTGGACAAACGAAGTGGTCTATACAGCCACCCTAATAAATAATCGCATTATTAAGCAGTACAATAACCTTCAGGAAATTATCTTGGTTTATCCTTTAGCATTGGATTTCAATTGGAATGGGAATGCCCTGAATAACAAGGTTGAAGAAAACCATTTTATTGAAAGTACAGGGTCTTATATTTTGAACCAATTTGCCTTTCCTGATGCCGTTAAGGTTAGGGTTAGTGAAGAGGATGATTTAATCACCATCAGGGACAATAGGTACGAGGTGTTTGCAAAGAACATTGGCTTGGTTGAAAGTTACTATGAAGTATTCCAATATTGCTCTAGAAATGATTGTTTAGGCGAACAAATTATTCAGCAGGGTCGTTTTACTCATTTGAGGCTTATAAATTATGGTAAATTATAGTGTAGCATTGGCTTTTGTGTTCTTCTTTATTACAGCCAATGTAATTGCCCAGGACAGGTATGCAGTGCATTATAAATATAAACCAGGTAGCACTTATAGTCTAGAGCATCCTGAAACCTGGCTGACCCAAAAAACTTTGCTTCGACGGGATAGGGACAAGGTTTTATTAGACAGTACTGACTTGCCAGTTTCTGATAAGTATATTGAATCCTTGAGACCTTATGTAGATGACTTTCTTTTTCATTCCAAATGGCTAAATGCCTCAATTGTACATGCTTCATCGGCGGAAATTAAAAATATCGCGGCATTGGATTTTGTTAATGAAGTAATTTTGGTAGCCAAGGGTGGGCCAAGTCACTCGGAGAGTAGCACCCAGGATTACAAGGCTAAAAAAAAGAGAAAGTGGTTTAAGAATTCCAAAGTAGTCTCCAATTTCGCTTTTCAAAACAGTATATTGGGCATCTCTGATATGCACAATGCTGGATATACCGGTGAAGGGGTATTGGTAGCGATTTTTGATGCTGGGTTTTTGAATGTGGATAGAATTCCGGCTTTTGATCATTTGTTCGAAGGCAATAAGATTGTAGCCACCAAAGACCTTGTTTTGGCAGGTGCCAATACGGTATTCAGGGCAGATACGCATGGAACTGGTACTTTGTCCTTGATGGCTGCTTATGATCCAGAAAATCTAATTGCAGGGGCATACGGAGCCAATTATATTTTGTGCATCACAGAGGATGTAGATTCGGAATATAAAATCGAAGAATACAATTGGGTCAGGGCTGCAGAATTTGCGGACAGCCTTGGAGTGGATGTGATTAACAGTTCTCTTGGGTATAATTTTTTCGATGATGCAGAAATGAATTACACCAGAGAAGACCTGGATGGGGAAACCTCAATTATAACCAAAGGAGCCAATATGGCTGCGGTGAAAGGAATTCTTGTGATCAGTAGTGCTGGAAATGAGGGGAATATTAGCTGGAAAACAATCACGGCTCCAGCAGATGCGAAAGGAATAATAGCAGTAGGTGCGGTTAATAGTAGTTTTGAAAAAGCAGGATTCAGCTCTATAGGCCCTAGTACTGATGATAGGGTAAAACCCGAACTCATGGCTTATGGTACTGGCGTAACGCTCTGGCGGCAGATAGGAAGCACGAGTACTGCCAGTGGAACGTCTTTTTCTGCTCCACAAGTCGCTGCACTGGCAGTAGGACTGAGGGAAGCAAATCCAGAATGGACCAGTAAAGAATTAAGAGATCAAATAATACTTAGTGGCTCACAATATTCCGATCCGGACAATGAACTTGGTTATGGCATTCCTGATTTCACACGGGCCATGTTTGGTAAACATTTTCCGACAGATCCTGAAATTGTTACTGCTACGAGAATCTATCCTAACCCTTTGGTAGCGGATCAATTGCTTATTGAATTCGGAGGCAGTACTGATTGTAAGATGAAACTGTATTCCAGTGATGGAAAGATGATCAGTGAACATGATTTGGAGAGAATGGGGAAGAATTTCCCCTATAATGTAAATATGAAGCTGTTGAATCCTGGAATATATCTGGTTGAATTACAAGATGAATTCACAGCCTCTAAGGTGAAGTTATGGAAGAAATAAGGAATTGACCTTAAAATTCCCTTTTTTTGTATATTATTCGATTATTATTAACCTAAATCCCATTTCTTATGAATCCTTTGATAGCGCCCTCCATATTGGCAGCCGATTTTGCTAACCTTCAGAAGGAAGTAGAAATGATAAATGATTCTGTTGCAGATCTTATCCATGTCGACATTATGGATGGTGTATTTGTTCCCAATATTTCTTTTGGTTTACCTGTAGTAGAGGCAGTAAATAGGCATGCGAAAAAGCCTTTGGACGTTCATTTAATGATTGTAGCACCAGAAAAATACCTGGAGGCTTTTCACAAAGCTGGTGCCGCTCAAATCACAGTACACATGGAAGCTTGCCCACATCTCCACCGTACGATTCAGGCCATCAAAGCAATGGATTGTAAAGCCGGCGTGGCCATCAATCCACATACACCTGTTAGGAATTTGCAAGATATTATTAGAGAGGTAGATACTGTCTTAATCATGTCGGTAAACCCTGGTTTTGGAGGACAAGAATTTATAGAAAACACCTATAAAAAGATTCAGGCTTTAAGTCAATTGATTGTAGAAACTGGATCGCATGCAAAAATAGAAATTGATGGGGGAGTGAGCTTGTCCAACGCTAAAAAGCTGTTGGATGCTGGTGCAAATATTCTGGTAGCTGGTAACTTTGTGTTTTCTTCAGAAAATCCTACAGAAACAATTAATAAGCTAAAGTTTATTGTTTAAATTCAAAATTTAGCGCAAATCTATATATTATTTGGATGTTTTTTGATTCATTGTTTGTTAAATTGGTTGATTCTGATTTAATTCGAAGGTAGATAGCATTTAATAAATTAAGAAAAATTATGAAGAAATTATTAGGATTGGCCTTATTATTCTGTGGTTTAATAGGTTTTAATGCCCAAGCACAAGATGAAGCTGTAGAAGAAATTACGGACGAAGAAATTGCGAAATTTGCTGCAATGGAAGATTCTGTAATGGCTTTTTATGATCAAAAAAATGAAGAGTTAATCAGCATGATTAAGGAAAATGAAGTTATTGATGGAGCTGGCCGTTATAACGAAATTAAAGATGCTTGGGAAGATGAAGCCAAACTTGCTGAAATTGAAATCACAGACGAAGAGAAAGTAGCTTATGAAGCCATTTTAGAATTCATGGGATCTTTAAGCACTGAAGTAAGAGAATTGAAAATTGGCTTGATTAAAAACGATGATGTTTTAGGAATTGCAACTTACAATAAAGTAAATAAGGCAATGAAGGCAAATCCCGAAGTGAAAGAAAAAGTGGATAGCGTTATGGCTGACTTAAAAGAAAAAAGAACTCCAGCTGAAGAAGAAAGCACTTCTGACGCCAGTTAATTAGCGATTTCTTAAACGTTAAGAAAAAAAACCCTCAAATTTTGAGGGTTTTTTTATTTTATTGCGTTAGTAAATTAAAGACCATTTATAACTATGGAATTGAATAAGCAATTGTTTTCTTTTTACAGCATTTTGGTAGTTTTACTTGTTTCAATTACTTTTCAAAGTTTAGCTCAAGAGGATATTTTTGGAATTGACAGGAAAATTAAAAGCAAGAAAAGCGAAAGCGAAGTAGGCAATGCATTTAGAAATGCGGTCAGTAACTTTTCTTTTGAATTGTCTACAGGAGCAGGGTATCATGAGAACCGTCTAATTTTCAACAGTGAAATGCCTGAAAATTATCCTATAACAAATTTGGACATCATGGAGCCGGCTGAGCTAACGAGTGAAGACACTATCTCATTTAGAAATTCAAATTTTGCTTATCCTGTCAATCTGGGGGTTCGCCTCAATTTATTTAACATGTTGGTAGTAGGTGCTGGCTATGGTAGAGAATGGGGCAGTTTCGATCAATTCCATGGTGCAGGCTATGCCTTTACCATGGAAAAAGAGCAGTATACTTATGATAAATTCTACGGAACAGTCGGCTTGGTACTATGGGACGCCAATAAACGAGGAGCCTATTTGCGTTGGAGGTACAGGAAATTTTCCGAAGGCAATATTTCCATACAAAACCAACTTAAACAGAGGGCAAGACAATTTTATCCATGGCGAATAATTGCTGAAGGGGAATTTGGATCCATGAAATTAAAGAAATCTCTTGATCCCCGACTTTCTGCAAGTTCGGGTTATTATGGAGTAGGACTTCGATTTGAGAGAGATTTATCAGAATATTCCAAAGTTTTTATAAAACCTGCAGCAGAATTCAGGCCTTATGAATATAAGATGACGGACCCCGTGGAAAATCAGTCCCTCAAACAGTCAATTTATACTTTACAGGTAGGTGTTTCCATGAGTCTTCCAGGATCAAAAAGATGTAAAGTGGCAGGTTGCAAGGTAGTTATGAAGCATCTTCACAATGGGGTTGAGTACAGAGGAAGCTCTATATGGAAAAGGCAGAATAGAAAAGTAGGGCAGTGGTATGGCAACTGATTTGGGGGTTTTGGGAGGTAATTTTCCAAATTAATTCTCGCGATATGTAAAATTAACTCCATGAATATAAAAAGGATACCGAATTATTGAATTGTAAGAAATATAATATTTTTCTAAACCTTTACTTTTTGCTATCTTGCAGGTTATAAGCGAGAAAAATTAAATATGGCTCAAGGAGAAAACGAGAACATCATTCCGATTAATATTGAGGACGAAATGCGTGGCGCCTACATCGATTATTCGATGTCGGTTATTGTTTCCCGGGCTTTACCGGATGTAAGAGACGGTCTAAAGCCTGTACACCGCAGAATCCTTTATGGAATGCAGGAGTTGGGGGTTTCCCACAACAAGCCTTATAAAAAATCTGCCAGAATAGTCGGTGAAGTATTAGGTAAATACCATCCACACGGTGATTCAGCTGTTTATGAATCTTTGGTTAGAATGGCCCAACCATGGTCATTGCGGTATCCGTTAGTCGATCCTCAAGGAAACTTTGGATCCATTGATGGTGACAACCCTGCGGCCATGAGGTACACAGAGGCAAGATTGAGAAGGATTGCTGAAGAACTACTGACCGATATTAACAAGGACACTGTTGACTTTCAATTAAATTTTGATGACACTTTAAAGGAACCAATAGTATTACCGGCCAAAATTCCGGCCTTATTACTAAATGGAGCCTCAGGTATAGCAGTTGGTATGGCCACTAATATGGCGCCTCATAATTTAGGAGAAGTGATTGATGGCATTTTTGCCTATATAGACAACAATGACATTACTGTTCCTGAATTAATGGAGCACATCATTGCCCCTGATTTCCCTACTGGGGGGATCATTTATGGGTACAATGGTGTGAAAGCTGCTTTCGAAACGGGTAGAGGCAGGGTCATTTTAAGAGGCAAGGCATCAGTTGAAACCAAGGCTTCGGGTAAGGAGATGATTGTGATCCATGAAATCCCTTATCAAGTCAACAAGGCTTCGATGGTTGAGAAAACAGCTCAGCTCATTAATGAGAAGAAAATTGACGGCATTTCGGCCATTAGGGATGAGTCGGATAGGCAAGGAATGCGCATAGTGTATGAGCTCAAGAAAGATGCGATGCCAAGTGTTGTTCTTAATAACCTCTACAAGCACACGCAACTTCAAACTTCATTTAGTGTCAACAATGTAGCTTTGGTTAAAGGCCGACCATTTACACTAAACCTGAAAGAGCTTATTCTACATTATGTAAACCATAGACATGAAGTAGTTGTCAGGAGAACAGAGTACGAACTAAAAGAGGCAGAAAAAAGAGCACATATCCTAGAAGGGTATCTTGTTGCCTTGGATAATATTGATGCTGTAATTCAGTTGATCAGAGATTCAAAAGACCCAGAAACGGCCAGAAATGGTTTGATGGAAAGGTTTGAGCTCACTGAAATTCAGGCCCGCGCTATTCTAGACATGAGACTACAACGTCTTACTGGTATGGAAAGGGCTAAAATTCAGCTTGAATACGATGAGTTGATGAAACTTATTGAAGAGTTAAAAGATATCCTTGCCAATAAGGAAAGAAGAATGCAAATCATCAAAGATGAATTGCTAGAAATAAAAACCCGATACAACGACGAAAGAAGAACTGCCATTGAACACAATGCGGAAGACTTCAACTATGAGGACATGATTCCTAATGAGGAAGTGGTGATCACCGTTTCCAATCAAGGATACATTAAAAGGACCGTCCTCACAGAGTATAAATCTCAAAGTAGAGGAGGCGTAGGATCCAGAGGGGTAAGCACCAAGGAAGATGATTACACTGTTTATCTCTTTACCGCCTTGACCCACAATTACCTATTGATATTCACAGATCAGGGTAAACTTTTCTGGCTTAAAACTTACGCAATTCCAGAAGGAAGTAAAACTTCAAAAGGTAGACCTATACAGAACCTCATTAATATAGAGAGTACTGACAGTATTAGATCTATCATACAGGTTAAGGATTTAACCGATATTGATTATATAAACAATAACAATATCGTGATGATAACTAAGAAAGGTATCATCAAGAAAACGACCTTAGAACAATATTCCAGGCCAAGAACAAATGGTATCATTGCCTTGAACATCAGGGAGGATGACCAGCTATTAAACGTAGAGTTGACCAATGGTGATGCGAACGTAGTTATCGCGTCAAGCTCTGGAAGAGCCGTTCACTTCCACGAATCCACTGTAAGGCCAATGGGTCGAACAGCAACGGGTGTGAAAGCCATTAACTTGGGGGGAGAAGAAAATCATGTAATTGGCATGGTTTGTGTTCAAAGAGATGATGCCACCTTACTCGTCGTAACAGACAAAGGTTATGGCAAACGTTCATTTTTGTCTGAATACAGGATCACCAATAGGGGTGGAAAAGGAGTTAAAGCAATGAATATCACTGAGAAAACCGGTGGATTAGTAGCTATTAAAGAGGTGGTAGATACAGATGATTTGATGATTATAAATCGATCAGGTATTACCATTAGAACTCCGGCAAAAGGGATTAGAGTTATGGGAAGAGCTACTCAGGGCGTTAGGTTAATTCGACTTAATGAAACTGATGAAATTTCTTCGGTAGAAAAAATCGAAAACCTGGAAGAAGATCTGGAAGAAGTTGAAGTAGTAGATGTTACTGAAGATCCAGAAAATCCAAAGGAAACTGAAGCTCTTGACGATGCAGAAACGCCTAGCGAACCTGATTCTGATGAGACAGATGACAATGAAGATAATCCTATAAATGAATAGTAATTGAAACCAATAAAGAACCACACTAGTAACATGAAAAAGTTAATTTTATCGTTGGCTTTGGTGGGCATCGCCTCAACTGTTGCCTTTGGCCAAAAAAAGGTAGTTAGATCTGCTGAGAAAAACTTTGGTAGAGGTAACCTAGAAGAAGCCTATACCGAAATCAAGTCCGCAATATCGGATGAAGAAACTGGAGCACAATCTGAAACCTATTTTATCAAAGGTAAAATAGAAACACAGATGTTTGAGGTAGATTCATCCAATACGGAGACTACAGTAGCAATGGGTCGTGAAGCACAACAGAGCTTTATCAAGACCTTTGAAATTGAGAATGCTGACTCAACTTCTAAAGTGAGTAAGGATTTATTTAAAGAAGTATTGCCTGATATGCCTGCTAATTTTCAAGGTGAAGGTGTATATAGGTTGAAGAATGCGGCATTTAACAAAGCTATCGCTAAATACGAAGAGGAAGACATGGAACTTTCTCATGAGTTTTTCTCTTTAGCAGCTGATTTGGATCCAAATGATACTTCTATAGTATTTAATGCTGGGTATACTGCTAACATGGTTAGCAATACTGAAGCGGCAAAAAAATACTTCACGCAATTGTTGGATGTAGAAGGTTACAATAAATTGAATGCCTACTATTTCTTAATTCAAATTGCCAGTGCTGAAGACAATGATCCTGAAGAGGCATATAGAGTTGTAACCGAAGCAAGAGAAAAGTATCCAGATGACAAAGGATTAGCTGAATTTGAAATCCAGTTATTACTTCAGTTGGATAAAATGGATGAGGCTATGGTTTCAATCGAAAAAGCCTTAGAGAACGACCCGAATAATTCTGCCATTCTATTAAGGTATGGTTACCTTAAAGAGAAATCCGGGGACTTAGATGGTGCTTTAGCTGAGTATAAAAAAGCAGTAGTAGCAGATCCTGAATTCTTTGAAGGTAACTATTATGCAGGAGCAATTTATTTGGACCAAGCCAGAGACATTGAGACGGAAGTGAACAATCTCTCTGATGCAGATTGGGAAGCAAAATCTGAAAGCATGCTCGCGCAGTCTAATAAGTTATATGAAGAAGCATTGCCTTACTTCACTAAGGCTTCAGACTTGCAGCCAGACAATACCGACATCATGGAAATTTTATACCGTGTTCATAGTCGATTGAAGAACGATTCTAAAGTTGAAGAGTACAATCAGAAATTGACTGAGAAATTAGGTGAAGGTTGGTTGGATAGATAATTCAATAACCTATAAAATATTAGAAAAGACCTAGGCATATTTGCTTAGGTCTTTTTTTATGTAGCTCGGTGATATTTTTTATTCAATTGAGTATGGGTAAGCTGTTATGTGTTGATGTGGTTCTTATCACATTCCTTTTTTTAGTTGGGGATCAAATCCTTAACCCTAATGCGATCGAAAATAGGGTATCAACAGCATTAAGCAACTATGCTGACAACAAGTCAATAATATTGACCTTAGTTTAATAAGTGTTTGTGCAAAATTTTTCCTCTTCTAATCTATTCAACTTAAGTGTTTTACGGTTGAGCGCTTCTCAACCGGCTTTTCCCGAAACTATTTCCATTCTGCGGGATACCTAAGCAGACTAATGTCCCACACCAATGGAAGGTAAAATAAGGTTACCAATAATATTAATAGAATCGAAAGCAGATTTAGAAAAAAGCCAGCACGCATCATGACTGGAATAGTAAGGTAACCTGAACCAAATACTACAGCATTGGGAGGCGTGGCTACAGGGAGCATAAAGGCACATGAAGCTGCCATGGTTGCACCTATCATTAGTCCAAACGGATGCACCCCCATGGCCAAAGCCACTGCAGAAAGAATAGGCAGTAGCATAGAGGCAGTTGCCACATTAGAAGTAATTTCAGTAAGGAAATTTACAGCAGCAATTATAATCAATAAAAATAGCCAAAATGGCACATTTTCTAATAGTACAAATTGCTCTCCAATCCAATTGGCGAGACCTGTTTCTTTGAAACCTTCCGCCAAAGCTAAGCCACCTCCGAATAATATTAGTATACCCCAAGGAATTTTTTCTGCTACTTTCCAATCCAGCAATTTTTCCTTTTTCTCATTTCCTGCAGGAATTACAAATAAAAGCATGACGCCCATTAAGGCTATAATTGTATCATTGAGAACAGGAATAAAAGGCTGAATTAAAAAACTACGCGTTATCCATGAAAAACTGACACCTATAAAAACCCACATCACTTTCTTTTCTTGGAGGGTCATTGCTCCTAAAGTTTTAAGTTGTCGGCTGATTTCTTCTCTTCCACCGGCTAAATGCAGCGTCTTTGGAAATTTAAAGGCATAATTTACCAAATAATACCAACAGACAATTAACAATGCAGAAGCTATAGGTAAGCCAACAAGCATCCATTGTCCAAAGCTAATTTCTATGCCATAAATATTGTTCACTACACCTGTTAAAATGATATTTGTTGGCGTGCCTATGATGGTAGCCATTCCGCCAATGGACGCACTGTAGGCTATTCCAAGCATTAATGATGGGCCTAGGGTTTTCTTTATGCCTTTATTGGTATTTGACATCTGCACCACCACGGCGATACCAATTGGTAACATCATCAGTGAAGTAGCCGTGTTTGATATCCACATGGACAGAAAAGCAGTGGCCACCATAAAACCCAGGATTATCCGCTTTAGATCCGTTCCCAGGTAAGATATTATTTTAAGAGCAATGCGTTTGTGAAGATTCCATTTTTCAATACTTACGGCAATCATAAACCCTCCCATATACAAGAGCACCATTGGATCTGAATAGGAGATTGAAGTACCTTTTAAGGTCAATATTCCTGTCAGAGGAAATAAAACCAATGGAAGCAAGGCTGTTGCTGCAATGGGAATGGCTTCAGTAATCCACCATATGGCTATCCAAAATGTGACGGCCAATAATGAGATGCCCTCCGGAGACAAACCTTCAGGTGCAATGCCTAAATACAAAAGTAGAAAAACGATGGGGCCTAAGAATAAACCTATTTGTTGAGTTCGCATAAATTATGAATAAAAGATAAGATTACTTAAAAATGAGCGAATTCGAAAGTATTCTTTACAGTAATGGTTAGACCAACAATTTTACTTAAAACCACTTCAAATGTTGATTATACCTTCTATAAACTCGGAGTTATGGTTTATACCCGTCTGAAGAGGTTTGTGTAGTATTAGTAAAATAAATTGAAAAATTTTGCTAATATTGATGTTGGCCTATGTGCAATTGACAAAATTAATCATTCCTAGAATGTTAGAAATGAAAATATAACCCTATGATCCAAAACAAGTACAAACTTATGAAGCGAATTAGAACCCAACTTTTAATCGGGGTGTTGGCATTTTTTGCCTTTCAATGTGGGCAGGAAGGCCCCAGGTTAGCGTTTAACAAAGGTGACCATATTATTTTAATCGGAAATAATCTGGGATCAAGAATGATGAATTACGGATTTTTCGAAACAGAAATGCATGTTCGCTATCCTGACTCCTTATTGTATATTAGAAATATGAGTGATGGGGGAGACACACCTGGTTTTAGGCCTCACGCAGGTAGGGTATCTCCTTGGGCTTTTCCTGGTGCAGAGGAATTTCAGGATGAATTAGCAACCAATTCAGGAAGTGAAGGACATTTTGAGACGCCAGATGAGTGGATTAAAAGGCATGAAGCAGACATAATCATTGCTTTTTTTGGATACAATGAGTCATTTGAAGGCCAAGAAGGGCTGGAAATGTATAAAAATGAATTGGAAGCCTTTATCAAGCATACCAAAAATACCGTCTATAATGGAGAAGCACCACCCCAATTGGCATTGGTTTCACCGATAGCATTTGAAAATCTTAGTGGAGATTTTGATTTGCCCAATGGTGAAAATGAAAATAAAAACCTAAAAATGTATACTGCTGCAATGAAAGAAATTGCAGAAAGGAATCAAGTATTATTTGTAGATGCTTTTGAACCGTCTTCTTCATGGTTCGCTTCAACAGATGATTACCTTACCATTGATGGTTTTCAATTGACAGAAGAAGGGTACAAGAAATTTTCTACTTTCATTACAGACAATATCTTTGGTGAAGACAAAGCGGTAGCCGAAAGCAACAGAAGTGCCATCCATGCGGCTGTTAAGGAAAAAAACTGGATGTGGCACAATGACTATAAGATCCCAAATGGGGTTCACGTCTTTGGCCGTAGGTACAATCCTTTTGGACCAGATAACTATCCTTACGAATTGAAGAAAATCCGTCAAATGACGGACAATAGAGACCAGGCAATTTGGAAAGCCAATAAAGGAGAAAAATTTGATTTGGCTATGGCTGATGAGAATACCATTGAGTTGCCAGAGGTAAATACCAATTATAATCCGGAAAAGAACGGCAACCTGGAATACCTTTACGGACAAGATGCTTTGGATAAATTTGAAGTTGCAGAAGGTTATAAAGTTGAATTATTTGCCTCTGAAAAAGAATTTCCTGATTTGGCCAACCCTGTACAGATGACTTTTGATACAAAAGGAAGATTATGGGTTTCTGTAATGCCTAGTTATCCACATTACAAACCTGGTGACCCCAAGCCAAATGATAAAATTTTAATTCTGGAAGACACTGATAATGATGGAAAAGCTGACAAGCAAATTGTTTTTGCAGACAGTCTTCACCTTCCTATTGGAATGGAAATAGCTCCTGAAGGTGTATATCTCTCACAAGGCACCAATTTCATTATTCTTAAAGATGAAGATGGAGACGATTACGCAGAGAAAAGAGAGATCTTGTTGAGTGGTTTTGATGACCATGATACACATCATAATATTTCAGCTTTTGTAGCAGACCCTTCAGGTGCCATGTACATGGGGGAAGGGGTTTTCCTTCATACAGATGTAGAAACCCCTTATGGACCTGTAAGGGCTACCAATGGAGGCTTTTACAGGTACAATCCAGCCAGAAGGAGATTGGAAAGAACCGCCCAGCTTCCTATACCTAATCCTTGGGGCATCGCCTTTGATGATTGGGGACAAAATTTCTTTGCAGAAACTTCAGGTCCTGATGTACGATGGATGATGCCAGGGTCAGTAAAATCCAGGTATGGGGAAGGAAATCACAAAGGACCAAACCTGATAGAAGATGCCCATAGGGTAAGGCCTACCTCAGGACTTGAATTTGTTTCCAGCAGACATTTTCCTGAGGAAGTTCAAGGTGACTTGTTGATTAACAATACCATTGGCTTTTTAGGAATGAAAATGCACCGTATGGTAGAGGATGGTACAGGCTATGACAGTGAACACCGGGTGGACCTTATTAAAAGCAGTGATGGAAATTTCAGACCTGTTGACATGGAATTTGCTCCTGATGGCTCTCTTTACTTTGTAGATTGGCACAATATATTGGTAGGCCATATGCAACACAATGCCAGGGATCCATTGAGAGACCATGTTCATGGAAGAATTTATAGAATCACTTACCCTTCCAGGCCTTTGGTAACACCTCCAACAATTGATGGCGCTTCTATTGAAACATTATTGGATAATTTGAAGTTGCCGGAATTCAGGGCCAGGTATACTACCCGAACTGAATTGAGAGGTAGAGACAAAAATGAAGTCTTGTCCAAAATGAAAACATGGATGGCTGCACTTGATAAAAATGATCCCAGGTATGAACACCATTTATTGGAAGGATTATGGGTGAGTTGGGGACTCAATGCTGTAGACCAGGACTTATTGAAAAAACTGATGGACTCTGAAGACCATAGGGTCAGAGCTGCCGTGGCAAGGATACTCCGTTATACAGGACATCAAATTTCTGATCAGGTAGCTTTACTTAAAAAAGCTGCTGCTGATCCACACGGACGCGTAAGGCTAGAGGCCATCGTTGCTGCCTCTTGGATAAATAAAGAAGATGGACTGGCCATTTTGGAGGTGGCCAATGAGCATCCAATGGATGACTGGATGCAAAAACCATTTGAGACTTCTTTGGCACACTTGAATGATATGTCGGTTAAAAATATGGTCATCAATCCTGACGGGTCTGTTGTATTTCATAAGGCAGCAGAAGAGGCGAAGGCATCAAACTCAAGGTTAAAAGGTGAAGAATTAACCCTCTTCCAAATGGGTAAAGCCATTTACAGTAGAGAAGGATTTTGTATCACTTGTCATCAGCCAGATGGCAAAGGACTAACTGCCTCTGGATTCCCACCGCTTGCAGGAACCAAATGGGTGAATGGTAATGAAGAAAGGTTTATCAAAATCGTACTTAATGGCTTGATGGGACCAATCGAAGTATTGGGTAAGGATTATCCCGGTCAAGTACCAATGACCCCTTATGGAGGCATGCTTAATGATAAGGAAGTGGCAGCAGTAATGACCTATGTAAGAAATAGCTTTGGAAACGAAGCTTCTGCCATTAGTCCTGACAAAGTGAAAGCTGTAAGGGCGGCAATCAAAGACAAAACAGGATTCTACTCTCCAACAGAATTGTTGCAAGAGCATCCGATGGAAGAAGAGTAATTGAAAAATGTGATTGGGGTTAATAATGCCCTAATCACATTTTAGTAAAGGTAAAATAGAGGCCGGTTCATCGTTTATGGACTGGCTTTTTTTATCATAAAGGCTTCGATGAACCCTTTGACATGCTTAAGATCGGGGTGATAGAATTATTTTGGGTTGCTGAGCTTATCGAAGCACAAAAAGTCAGCATAGGACAAACTCACAGGGATAAAATGCTGCTCAATTTGTACCTGATGTTTTTCAATCTTATTGATTCGGTTTTTATTGACCATGAAAGAGCGATGTGTACGGACAAAATAGGAGGGGAGCAGTTTTTCCAATTCTTTGAAGGTCATCCTGCTGATTATTTTTTCTACCTCCAATTGAAGGGACACATAGTTTCCTGTGGCTTCACAGTACAAGAGCTCAGAAAAATTTACACGTTGTTGGCTATCGCTAGTTTTGATGAAAATAAATTCCGGTTCTTCTGATGGTTGCAAAGCTTTCCAATCGCGGGCTTTTTGACAAGCTTTTAAAAACCGGCTCAAGGGAAAGGGTTTTAATAGGTAATCCAGTGCATTGAGTTCAAAGCCTTTCACGGCAAATTCAGAATAGGCAGTAGTAAAGATGACCATGGTAACATCCGGAAGCATGGCCATCAGGTCAATTCCTGAAATATCAGGCATATTGATGTCCAAAAAAATAAGGTCTACCGGATTGTTGCTTTGGTATTCCAGTCCTTGGATGCCATCAGAAAAAACGGCTTCCAAAGTAATGAAGGGTACCTTGGAGGCGTGGGATTTGATCACCTCCAAGGCCATTCGCTCATCATCTATAGCAATTGCTTTTAACATAAAGTTAAGGTTTGTCATACGTAATAGATGGTCTATTGCGTATCTCGGGTTCAATCAATCCAGTTGCAAGGAGAAATGTACGAAATATTCACTTTCATTTGAAATGGTGGATAAATTGTACTTTCCGGGATAGTAATGTTCCAGTCGCTTTCTTACATTTTCTAATCCAATTCCTGATTCGTCTTTGGCATTTTCAGCAGTTTTCTTGGGATGGATGCTATTGACCAAATCCAGGTGCACGGTTCCTTTCATGCAACGCAGGTTGATCCGGATCCAGGACTTATTTTTGGTGCTGATGCCATGTTTGAAGGCATTTTCCACAAATGGGATTAGCAACATGGGGGCTATCTGTCCTTCACATTCAGTAGGGGGAAGTTTAAAATCCACTGATAGGTTCTCCTCATTCTCGAAGCGTAGCATTTGCAGGTCCAGGTAATTATTAACATATTCAATTTCTCGTTTTAATGGGATTTGGTCCTGTTGGTTTTCATGAATCATAAAGCGCATCATGTCTCCAAGTTTTTGAATCCCATCGGCCGTTTTCTCTGCATTTTCCATCAATGCAGTACCGTAAAGGGTATTCAGGGCATTGAACAAAAAATGCGGATTGATTTGAGATTTCAGGAAGCTTAAATTGGCCGAGCCTACTTCTACTTTGTGACTCAGGTTTTTAATTTGACCTACCATCCCAAGATATTTATCAAAAGAAAGGTTGGATATGGGGATGATTACCAATTGGATAAGCAATCCAATACCCAGGCCAATCAAGAGGGGTATCTCATCTCCTTCCGCCATGGCTATAAGTAGGAAAAAACCTGGAAAGAGTACCATTAAAAGTACATTATAAAAATTGGCCAACTTCGACTTGCCAGATAGCCGCTTTTTATAAATTAGAAAGTAATTGTAAATCAATACCAAAAGGATGGAAGGCAAAGCAAACGCCAATATAAAGGCAATACTCCTGTGGACCAATTGATCAATTTGAAGTAGAAATAAAGTCAGGAAAAAGAAAATGCTACCCAAACGGATTGAGTTGTAGGATTGATAATCCTTCATTTTGGGTGGAGTTAGTACCTGCTTTAAAAAAATCACCCAAACCAAATAGCCCATGTAAATGGCCATTATTTTAAAATAAAATGCTGTGAATGGGGATTCTGTTATTTTGGAACCAATAGAAAATAAGGTAATGATGACATAAGAGAAAATGGCAATAAGTAGGCTTAAAAAAATTAAGGGGCCCATTTTTTTATTCCTTAGGTATTTTGGAATCAGTACCATATGAAAAAGGTAAAACACCAAAAATAGAATCAGAGGGATAAATATTTTGGCAAAATAGCCAATCATTTCATGATTTGCTCCACGGTGGTTTATATTACCTGCGCTAAGAATATTGACTAAAACGATAATCAGAAAGACCAATGTAACGATCCACCATTCGATTTGTCGAAATGCTAATGATTTAGTTTTCATAAGGGGTTCAATTTATAAATTAAAATTCAAACCAAATACTTTGCACTCGGTTTGTGCTGGGTTAAGTTGATTGGAATATTTATGGGCAGCATAAGCCAAGTAGATATTGTATAGTAATCCTACAATAGTCAATAGTATATAGCATTTTTTATTTGTTTTTGTCATGGCGATTCTAAAATGAGAACATCCGTATGGTGTAAATGCAGGTATTGGTGTTTGTTAATCTTTACACAAGATTATTCTATTCAGAAGCTCCAATCAAAGAAATGTGACGAAATGGGGAAATACAGGGATGGAATTGTTAACTAAAGCAATTGCCAATCTACCAAAGGTTGAATCCCAAAAAAAACCAGTAGATGTTCCGAGCCAATACCCGGCGGCTGAGCGGAGTCGAAGCCATAGGGAAATGTAAATACATATCACCCCATACTGGGATTTGTTGGAAAAACTGAGATCCTTTTTAACATCATAATAAAACAGAAGGAAGGCAAACCCAAAAGAATCACTTAATTAGAAGGTTAAATTACCAAAAAAGAGCACTACCCAGAAGCCGTTCAAAATCTAAATTCATGCGACTCCCCCTTAGCGAAAGGGGGTAGGGGGATTTGTTGGAAAAACCGAAATTCTTTAACTAATTGTGCAAATTTAAAACCCATCGTTTAGTCCCTTAAAGTGCTTTCGTCAATATGATTTTGTCAGCATTGTTGCAAAAAAGGCGCAACAATACCGCCAAAATCAAGATCGTGTAGCTCTCCATTACCACGGGCTTCACCCGTGGCTATTATAGTTTCAGCCCTTCAGGCTTCTTCATTTTGATTTGGGATACCAAAACCGAAACCAAATAATAAATTAGAAGGAAGGGAAACCCATAAAGAACACATAATCAGAAGGTGAAATTACTAAAAAAGAACACCACCCTATAAGCCGCTCAAAATCTAAATTCATGCGACTCCCCCTTAGCGAAAGGGGGCAGGGGGATTTGTTGGGGAAAATCGAAATTCTTTGACGAATCGTATAAGCTTTAAACCCATCGTTTAGTCCCTTAAGGCGCTTTCGTCAATATGATTTTGTCAGCATTGTTGCAAAAAAGGCGCAACAATACCGCCAAAATCAAGATCGTGTAGCTCTCCATTACCACGGGCTTCACCCGTGGCTATTATAGTTTCAGCCCTTCAGGCTTCTTCGTTTTGATTTGGGATACCAAAACCGATGCCCAATACTAAAATAGTAGGAAGGCAAACCCAAAGAATCACCTGATCAGAAGGTTAAATTACTAAAAAAGAACACGACCCTAAAAGCCGCTCAAAATCTAAATTCACGCGACTCCCCCTAGTGAAAGGGGGTAAGCCTGTCCCGACTATAATCGGGAGGGGATTTGTTGAATTTGTCATGACAATAATAGGGAGGGGATTCATTGGAAAATCCGAAATCTTTTGACGAAAATATAGCGCTTTCGTCAATATGATTTTGTCAGCATTGTTGCAGAAAAGGGGCAACAATACCGCCAAAATCAAGATCGTGTAGATTTTCATTACCACGGGCTTCACCCGTGGCTATTATAGTTTCAGCCCTTCAGGCTTCTTTGTTTTGATTTGGGAATACCAAAACCGAAACCCGATAATAAATTAGAAGGAAGGCAAACCCAAAGGATCACCTAATCAGAAGGTTAAATTACTAAAAAAGAACACGACCCTAAAAGCCGCTCAAAATCTAAATTCACGCGACTCCCCCTTTCTTTTAAAGGGGGATCAAGGGGGATTTGTTGAGTATTTTTTAAAAAAAAGAAATTCTCATAGCCCTATTACCAGTCTATATGTGGAGCCAATTACCGATTTTGCATGCTAAAAATGAAATGAATCTCCCTGAGTCCCCCTTTCTTTTAAAGGGGGAGTTTGGACAAAAGGCATTTATGATGTTCAGCTAAATTAATCGTTTAATCGACTAGAGTTAAGGCGCTATTTTTATGGTCTCGGGATATTCATCAATGATTTTTCCATTTTCATTGATCATAAGAAAGTGTTGGTGTGGGCCTTGTAGGGTGGCAATGATCGCTGAGTTTTCCTCTGCAGATTTGGACAGGTACCAAACCTCTTCAGGAGTTTTAGGCTTCTTTTTTTCTACGCCCCAAGAACCATCTCCCAGGTAAACGATGCCGTCAGGATGTACGGCATTGTTTCTTAAAGGCAAGGTACGCTTGTAGGTATGGTCATCATTTTCAAAAGCCACGCGAACACCATATTCTTCAAATAATGGTATCCAATTGTCCAATACCTCTTCCGACCAGAATTGAATACGCTTTCCACCGGGAAGGACCCTACCGGAAGGGTAGCCAGGTTTATGATATACAGGAATTACATGGGGTATATGAGTGCGACGGGCCAATTGTTTTTTTAACCAATCAGTTTGTGTACCACTGATCAAGTTGCTATGAGAACTGTCTAGAATAATCAAACTCAGGTAATCTCCAAAATCAAGTACGCCATATCCAGGTTGACCGGGAAAAGCAAACAAGGGATAAAAGAAGGGCGCTTTTTCCAAGCGCATGGCATCCGTAGGTTCTTCCATTTCGCCTTTTTTCACTTTAGAAATAAAAGCAGGCATGCCAATGTCTTTGTTGATATTGGTTTCTGAGGCAGGGTAGTGGTGGTTGATCACATCATGGTTACCAATACCAACTACCAATGGTACCACACGGCCATCTTCAGTAATCAGGTCTCTTTTTACACCATCAAACCACTGGTACCAAGCGGCTATATTTTCCTTTTGGCCATTGGCATAGGCCAGATCCCCTCCCCAAACGATGAAATCAGGATTATAACGCATGGCAGACTGGTTCATTTTTCTAAACATTTCTCCCTGAGAGGTATCTCCACCGGCAGCAAATCGAATAGGGCGATCATTTTTTGCGGGCATGGTGTGGAATGAATACACCCGAGTAAATTCACCAACACGAAATTCATAGTTTGAACCAGGAGTGAGGTCTTTGATTTCTACCCGATGGATGCTGCGGTCAGAATGAGGGAATTCTTGGATTCTTGGGTAGACTTCCAGCCAGGTTTCATCCCCATCTTTCCTATAATTTAAAGTGTTTTTAGCTTTATCGGAAGGCAAAGTATGCCAGTCAATGGTCATCGTAGTGGTGGGATCCTGTTGCCAGGTAAGGAGAAGGCCTACAGGTTCTGTTTGTGCAAAGGCTGCAGAAAAGAGGGAAAAGGCCAGTAAATGTGTAAAAATTAAGCGAAGTAATAAGCGGAAAGGGTATCTGGAAAGCATGGGTATACTATTTTTTTAAATATACCCAAATTTATAAAAAAGGTCTATTGTCAGTTAGGAATCCTGGGTTATTAATTGATTAATATTTGACAGAATTTTTAACCCCTTAGATCCCAAACATCAATTTACTGTAGTATTTGAAACGATAAAAACCTCCCCATTTCCACATTTTGGAAAAGTCTTTCTTTTCGATCTCTCCCAAAGCCAGTAGTCTGTAGTAGTCAACAATTGGACGGAATAGGAATGGATAGATTATCACCCCAAACATAAAATATGGGAGTGTATTCCTGTAATCTCGCCAGTAGTAGGAAATAAAAACTATTGGAATATCTACGATCAAGTGATAGGTCCAAACGTTCTTAACATACTTTTCCATTGGGTTTTTTGGATTGATTGAATAGCTTACAAAGAGTAACCATTAAAAATAAAGAATTATTTCTGTTTTTCCATTCTAATTCGCATTTAATGGCAAAGCCTAGAGCTGTGGGGTAAGGGGTTGGGTTTTGACCAAATTGGAGCATAGTATTTAGTCTATTTAACATAATATAAATTATATAACATCCGCAGTGATTTGTGTTCAGCTTGCCTGATTAACATAAAATCAGTTATGTCATCTAAAGTGACATAACGGCCGATTTTATGTTAAAGCAAATCACGGTTCGTTTATACTGACACGTTACTGATTTGTGTTCCTGAAATCTCAGGATTACATAAAATCAGTTATATCATCTACAGTGATATAACGGCCGATTTTATGTTAAAACAAATTACGGTTCGATTATACAATCGTTAGCAAATTGAAA
This sequence comes from uncultured Cyclobacterium sp., assembly GCF_963977555.1. Classification (GTDB taxonomy): domain Bacteria; phylum Bacteroidota; class Bacteroidia; order Cytophagales; family Cyclobacteriaceae; genus Cyclobacterium. The sequence goes on from NZ_CAXBPD010000025.1 coordinate 59,784, forward strand.
TACAGTTTAATGTTCCGTAAATATACCAGATCGTTCCTATATCTCGTTGCTAATGAGGTAAATACATCAGGGTTAAACTTACCATAAACCTTAATAGAGCGGAAAATACTAGCAAAAACATTTCTCATCTATGTACTTTTCATCCTCGGCATGAAACATTTGCCATTAAGATGAGTTCTTGAGGTAACCTTTACATTGAATAATTGCTTCGATAAATGAATATGTCAATAGATGATAAGCGTTTGGATGCTTTGCGACTTCAAGGAGACTTGCTTGCAGACAATCTGGTAGAAGCTTTGTTAACTACAGATCAGAAACAGGACTTATATAGGGCCCTGCGCTGTAAGTCTTGGGAAGAATTCAATGCTTTAGAAAGTTATGAACCATTGGATGATTATTTCTTGAATGGCAATGAACTTCCCAGATGGGCAGATAAAAAAGAGATGGACAAGGCCACGGCCTTATTCAGAAGCAATGGCAATGAGTTTTTGTTTATGCTTGGAATTGTTTCCCTTCCCTATTGCTATGCCGCTGCTAAGGGGGCGCTATCCCTATACTATACAGAAAAAATAAGAAAGAACACCGATGCCAGACTACTGGAAACCACGGCCTTTATAGTAGAAATCATGAAACCTGATGCCTTTGAAAAAAATGGGATAGGTTTTTTGGTGTTAAAGCAACTCCGGCTAAGACATGCAATGGCCAGGTTTTATTTAAAAAATATTCCTGCCATCAATGAATTGGACGAACTACCTATTAACCAAGAAGATATGGCAGGAACAAATCTCGCCTTCTCCTATATGGCGATTCGGGCAATGCCGAAAATTGGGGTCCGAATACCTCTTGCCCTTGCCAATAGTTACATGCACCACTGGGCGGTTGTGAGTCATTTGATGGGTATTGAGGAACAATTACTGCCAAAAACGATGAAAGAAGCTTTTCATCTGGAAAAAATGATTTCAGGGCGACAGTTTAGGCCAAGTTTCGAAGGGAAAGAGCTAACCAAACAGCTTATAAGGCACTATAAGGAAAATATTCCCAACATCGCTACCGTTCAGCTCATCAGGCCCCTGGTTAGGTACATGATTGGAGATAAAGTGGCAAAAACAATCGGGTTGAAAGACAATACAATATGTGATTCGATGGGTGGATTGATGGGACTGTTGCCACTATTCAAGCGCTTTGTTTTTCCTCCGGTTCAGTCCTTTGAAAGTATCGTGAAACAAATAGAAAACAGGCTACAAACGCTTTATCAAGTAAATTAAAGAGGTTAAATTAAAGTTGCTCTAAGTAACCTCTTTAATAGAGTTGGTCTAACAACTTCCTAAACTCACTCCAAAAACAAATTCTCATTTATCTTTTTAAGGTTTTCTAAGTTAACCCGATGAAAATCAAAAAAGCCCTTGTTTCCTCCAAACCACGCAAAAACTTCGGCCTTATTTAGTTTCGTATTCTTCTCCATTTCGCAATATGCATGGGAAGAAGAATATGGATATTTCCGATAATCAGCTATAATGCCATGCTTTTCAGGGTTGAAATGGATGTAAATCAGCAATCGTGAAAAATAGACTTCCTTTGATACGGCTATTCTTTTAAATGGAGATTCGAATAGCGGTCCCGTACGATTATACATTATGTTCATGGCCCGAGTATAGCTCTGTAGAAAGCTACTAAAAGCATTACTTATATGCCAATAGGCCTCCTTTTCTTTATTATTCTTAACGACAGACCTGATATGATCTTCACTACGGATTCTGATCAGCAAATGAAAATGATTCCCCATTAAGCAATAGGCGTAGGTATGTACAAATGGATGGACATACCGAATATACTGTTTCAAAAAATAATGATAATTCTTCTCCTCAAAGAAAACTTTGGCTCCGTTGATTCCTCTATTGAAAATGTGAAATATCATATCAGGATGTAACTGGGTGCCTCTGATATCCATAACTAATACCATTAATGATTTCAATAAACTAGATTACTTTAAGAACAGCTATATAAAATAAACAGGTGTAAGTAATATAGAAAAAAATATTATATTAGTCAATCTATTATTAAAAAAAATAAAATTTTACAATTTATCTTTTTTTAAAACTTTAAACCTGTATTATACAGGAACTGACCCAGAAAACCGGAAGATCTATTAAAAAGGTTACTCTAAGTAACCTCTTTAATAGATCGAGAGTAGTGTGGTGGCCTGTCAGAGAACGAGACGGAGACCGAGGGGTTTACTAAAACCTACTGCCAACCTTGCACCTCACTACTTCGGCGGTTCCCTGACTCATCAACCCAATAGATATACCAAAGTTTGGCATCCGAGGGAATGCTGACCTCTCCTTTTGCTTTTTCTAGTTGTAACAGTTGCCATTCTCTTTCAGGACTACGGTTGGTATCCTCCGTGTAAGCCAGATAAACTTCTTTAGACCCATGGGAAATGGTATACTTTAACTGCTCCCCTTCTACTTCCAGTTTAATTGAACTAATAAACTCGGATTTCTTTTCTAATTTGGTGCTGATGAAATTATATATTTCTTCGGGGGCAGCTCCGTGAAGATGGCTGTGTTTCATATCAGGAATTAGCGTAAACTGTGTATCCTTAGCCAGATTGGCTGTTTTTTGCCAGTTTTCCACGAAATAAGCAAAATCATTGGTCCCATTGACAAAGAGCATATCTGCCGAAGCATTGCCTACATAATTGGAAGGATCCCAAAGCTTCACCCACCTTTGGGTTTTGGCCATTCCCAGGGAATCAAATTGTTTGTCCCAAGCACTTCCTTCTTGTAAAAAGCCACAACCATAAACAGGTACGGCTGCTGCAAAGCGATGGTCTACTCCTGCTACCAGATTGGTCAGGTAACCACCCCAGCTGATGCCGGTAATGGCTGTCCTATCTCCGTCTACTTCCGGAAAAGACCGGATAAGGGAATGTGCACTTACAATATTGGCTACAGAATGGTATTGCCATTGTTCATTAAAACCCTCGCTTAACCTGTAAAACTTGTGTATGTCGTCTTGATTGGGGCCTCCGGTCTCCATTCTTGTGCGCTTGGATCCCCAAGGATTATCCTGATGCTCGGTAGGCAAAGGCTGGTCTCCACCAAGGTCCATGGCAATGGCGACATATCCTTTTTTGGCCCATTCCAGTGCCCAAATTCGAAAAGCGGTTCCTCCCCCACCATGCACCAGTACAATTCCCGGAAAGTCCCCAGTTTCAAAACTTTTCGCTCCAATTGTAGCCGGGCTTGCGAAGTAAGCAAATACTTGGGTCTCCTTTCCTTCATATTCCTCACCGGTATAGGTCATAGACCAGACAGAATCCGATTGGTCCAACCATTCAAAATCGGGGGCCACTGATAAACCTTCCAAATCCCATGGAATTTCACCTTCCAGCGCTGGAGGCAGGGAAAGTCCTGTTTGGGCAATAACAAGCCCCTTCAAAAAGAACAGGGTTAATCCGATTATAATCGTTTTTTTCATGCTGATGACTTTTGGAATATTTTGTTCCAAAATAAGAATAATATTGCTGAAATCATGAAGTATTGAAAATGATTGTTGGGTTCTGATATGGTTTAACGATAAAAAATTAAGCAATGAAATGAAGAAAGATTTTTTCGTTTTCATTCAAAACGATATCTTTAACAAAGGAACAATACCTGAAATTTTTCTAATTGATATTTCATTTGATTCGTTTAGTTTATAGAAAATTGATAGGAATTTAATGAATTGGAGATTAATTAACCTTAAATAGATATTAAAAAATAACATGGCAATTTTTAGACAATTCACAGCGAATAGCATTTCTATGAAGCCCTACCCTTTTTGGAAGGAATTGGCAATGGAAGCTTACTTTTTGGAAAATGAGGATATTCTAAAGTTGGATGAACAGAATTTCTCAGAAGTAGAAGTCTTGGATGCTGAAATAGCGTTAAAAAGTGGTAGAAAAACAGGAGATGGGCGTATAGATATTTTAGCTAAATACGGTGGGGAGTATTTGGGGATTGTGGAAATCAAATTGAATGAAATCAATGAATTAAGCCTTAGACAACTTGAAGATTATCTTTCGGTTTCTGCTCAGATTCTTAATTTGGGAGAATACTGGCAGGAAAGTGCAGCACCAAAGTGGGTTGGGCTTTCAGAATTGAAACATGATTTTCCTGATTATATTCAGGGAGGTTTCGGTGTAGTGGATTTGACAAGTAATGCTGAAGATATATTTCAACGTTGGGGCCACAAGAGACATTATATTAAAGAAGAAGAAGTGATCCAGCTTCAGGATCAGACGATCTCTACTTGTAATCAATGGCATACTGAAAATATCAAGACCTTTATCAATCAAGCGGAAAAATTAGGATTGAGAATAGAGTTGAAATAAATTATCTCGAAAACTAAGATTTCGATACGGATTTTGTCATTATTGTTGCAGAATAAAAAGCAAACATAACGCCAAAATCTTGCTGTTCTCGATGGTTTTACCTTGGGCTGACGCCCATGGCTATAAATATTGTCCCCTTCCAGGATTTTTCGGATTTAAATGCTTCAAAATTTACATCACCATAAAAATAAAATTAAGCTATAAAGAGTTGGATGGAATTCTAAGGCGCAAGTGCATGACTCATTACCCTACCATCGTTCCCCCATTAACCCCTCTAATACAACCCTTTACTTAGATAGTTGGTAAAAGGTTGCTGTTGCAATAACTCTGAATACCAGAGGTAATCAATGTAGGTCAGGTAGATTTCCTTTTTTATGCGAGCAGCCATATTCTTTGATTTGATCATGCTGCCTCTCAGTTTGATCATGGTAAGAGGGTTACTTTCTTCTATTTTTTGAAGACTGGAGGCTAGTGCTGGAATATCTAAACTGTCCAATCGATTTTGTAAGTTATTGTAGCGTTGCGATAGATTTTCCAGGTTTTTCCTTACCATTTCCAGCCCAACTTGCTGTTCACTCTTTGCTATTAATAGGTCACTCTCGGCTTCTATGATTTCCAGTTTTCTTTTGGTCATGTTGTCCTTATTGGGATTGGTGATAGGAATGGCTATCCCTACCCCTATACTCCATGGTTTTCTTTCCTGTTCTATGCGGTATCCCTGATACTGTGCTTTTATATAGCCGATATTGATATTTGACTTTTCCAGTTTCCATTCTGATAACGCCAAGTCAACTTTCTTTTGTCTGTAAGCCAATTCCCCTACCCCGCTAAAACCTGGTTGGCTTCTCACCAAATTTTGGATTTTCTCAATGGGGATTAGCTCATTCAACGTCCATGTAATTTCTTGGTTTCGAGCCAAAGGATACAATGCCTCGACCTCAGTTCGCTGAGCATCTTCTCCGAAAGACAATTCCTCCAACTCCACCATTTTTTCAATCTGCTCAATTTTTAGATCCGCATAATCATTGGCATCAAAGTAACTAGAAAATTTCTGAGCCGCTAAAATATCAATTGATGTTTTTATAATTTCTTGTTCTTCCTTTTTTAATTTTTTCAATTCGTCCAGATAGGCCCAGTTGATGATCAACTCATAATGGCGCTTTATGACTTCTTTTAATTCACGCTGACGATCCAGTTGTAATACCTGCTGGTAATTTTTAAAATATTCGTTATTGCGCTTCACTTCCCAGGGGTTAGCAGGGTTTAGCCTAACCGTATAATCCTGACGGTCATTGTCAAGCTGGTTGCTCTCTGTGCGAAACTCAAGGCCACGGATTAATGACAACTTATAAGGATTGGTATCCAGAAAATTATCCTGCGTGTCAAATACCTTAACGGCGGATGACTGCAAGGCCGATTGTAGAAAATAATCCATGCTCAGTTGGGCATAGCCCATGGAAGGAAAAATCAGAAAACAACTTAAAATCAGTAATCGCATGGCTTATCGTATCAAAACTTTTTCCCCATTTGAAAAGGTGTTTTCTGCCGGGATCTCAATAAATACTTGTTGGCCAAAGGCCTGGTTGGCAGTGGATTTTTGCAAAATATCGGGCAATTTACTGACCGATCCATATCCAATTATTTCGCCCTGAACAGAATTTCTAAGTTGGTCATAAGAGGAGACGCTAACGATTTTTCCAATGCCAAACTGGGTAGATTTCTTTCCGATTAGGTAGGCGATTACCGTGGTGGGGTGTAAAGGGTTTATCTCCAAAAGAGAGCTAAAGGACTCCACTTGTTCTCCGGCTTTTACATAAACATTTTTCACTACCCCAGAAGCAGTAGCGTATTTATTCAAATTGCTCTTTTGTGTTTCTAATAGCTTTAATTCACTTTCCCAGAGGTTAATTTGGTTTTCAAGCAGCTGCAATTCCGTGGTGCTTTCCTGATTTACGTCCTCAATTTGAATGCTTAAAGCTTCCTTGTGTTTTTGCTTTTGTTGTTTCAGGGAATTGATTCTTACAGCCATGGGCGAATTGGCATCTGCCGAAGCTTCAATAGCAAATTCTTTGGTGATTACCTCATTCATCATCATTTCACTCTCCATTTCAAGAATCTTTGCCTCCAGCTCTTCGATATCAATTCCCTTTTGCGCTTGTATATAGGAAATCTCAGCTTTGACAAGTTTTGCTTTTTCTGCGCGTTCGGACTTACGAATGGTTATCTGGTTCCTGAGTTTAGTGATGTCAATTTCCAACTCATCACTGGTAAGTTCTACCAATAACTCACCTGCTTTCACTTCCATCCCAGGGACTATGTGAATGGCTTTTACCAATGCTGGTTTTTCTATTTTCACCTTGTATTCCGTGGTTTGGGCAATTCCTACTGAGGACTCTCCGCTACCTTTGAAGTATCGCCCACTGATAAACAGCATAGCCACCAGCATCATTGCTATCAATACATAAAACCAATTCGTGTTTTTTACCATTAGTTTAAGAGGTTTTCATTAGATGACAACTTGATTTGTGATATTCCTTCAACTGCTTTGATGTCATTAATGAAATCATCTTTTGACACAGTGCTATTCAAGGTTATTGCATATTGGTACCGGGTAGCCATTTCTTTATTGACTTGTAGGGTGAGCATGCGATAGCCTTGACAATGATTTTCTAATAGGCTGATAATGGTTGCAAGTTTATAAGTTTCATCAATGGTAAAGTGTAGCTGATTGTGGTACTTAAAACTTCGAAAGGGTGAGGTGTGAAGTAATAAAGCCACCAGACAGAAAAGAATGGCCCCAACAAAGGAGATAGTGAAGCCATACACGCCTATGGCCAAACCAGTACTTAAAGCAGCGAACAGAAACAATACATCTCTGGGATCATCGATCCGGGTACGGAAGCGAATAATGGCCATCGCTCCAAAGACCCCTAATCCACGCGCCAGACTGTCCCCTATTGCCATCATCACCAATGAGGTAACAATGGCTCCTAAAATCAATGATTGAAAGAAATTCTTAGGATAAACATCACCTGTAAATGTGAGTTTATGAGTGATGGCGATCAAGGATGACAACACAAATGCCCATACAAAAGAGTAAGTAATGTTTACCAACTGTGGGTATTCATATACCGGTTGATCGGGAAATAATTCAAACATATTTCGGTGATTAATTATTGGTTAGGCCAGGTGTTGGGTTTTCTATTGGTCCCCAATTAATACCACCGTCTGTGGATCTCCCCCATGAAATATCTTCTTCTTGGGCTTCAAAGAGATAAGTATCTATGGTTCTTCCATCGATATAGAATAATCCAATGTCTTCACCATCTGCACTCAAACTAAAATCAAGATGCAAGACGCCTTCGTCAGTTGATCCGTCAGCCCATAGCAGCAGGTATCCACCAGCAGGAATGGTAGTGGCATCCGGATCTTCAGAGGAAATTTTATTCCCAAAGGGTTCATCTTTATCGTCTGATAAATACATTCCTGCAATATTTACTGAAGTAGTACCTGCATTGTAAATCTCTATCCAATCATCAAACTGTTCTTCACCACTGTCAGTATCCGGACAACAAACGTTATTGCTTGCCATAAATTCATTGATGACGAGTTGTGGTAAAGGGTCTGTATTTAATAAGTAATCTTCTAGATTTTCCGGTGCAGTTGCTGGCTTAAAGGTGGAAAGCCCATTGATACCTATTGCTTCCACATAATAGGACACAGTTCCTTCAGTTGCCATTCCAGGAATAGTTCCGGTATAGGTTGTTTCACTTTGGTACAACATGACCACTTCCGAAAAGGAACCATCATTGAATTGGTAGAACAAGCTAAGGGAAGCAACTCCAGTGGTTGAAATCAGTTCGGCTGTTACTATGACCTCCTCATTTAGTGCTGGGACGAGAGGAATGCGTGAGAGGGAATTAATGGCAGGTGCGCTATCTTCTCCATTGGATTTACCCTGAGTGGTTGTTCCGGTAATTTCCCAAAAATCCGAACCGTCAGGAAACCTTGAATAGGACTGTCCATTGTCAAGGTTGGGATAGGTAACATTGTCGATCAGCGTACCATTGGCACTTTCTAACGATATGGCTTCCCCATCTCCCGACAGTTTAAAATTGGCATTCAAGCCTGTTCCTAAATCATTGCAAAGCACAACGATAAAGCCCTTTGCAGGAATTGTCGTACCAGCCGGCAGGCTGTAAGCATTGCTACCATCTGAAAGGACATAGCCGCCTATATCCTGACTTGTTTCTAAAGCATTGTACAGTTCAATCCAGTCTTCACCAGAAGCAAATATTTCATTTATAAAAATACCATTTTCTACCAGTGGTTCTATTGCTTCATCTTCGGTGCATGCAGTGACCAATAGAATAGCGCCAATCAAGAGACATAAAAAAGGATTGAAATTCATATTTCTAAAGGGTGAAAATTTTCTTAATAGTGCCATAATGGTTTGTGTAAATAGCTATAAATCCTTAAATAATTTATTCAAGCTTTAAAAGAGGTAAACAATTGTTTTAAAGGTGTTTATAATTAATTGAATTCACGATTACCTAAAAGAAAGACCAGGCAAACTTCATGGGATCCTTCCCCTTCTATTACTGGTTTTAGTGCAATATTTTGTACTGGTAAATCCACCTTGGGTGATTATTGGATTTATAGCATAAAATGCTTTTTTCAATTTTGGGTGCTAATGAGAACAACCTATTACCTCAATATTAAGATTAGACGAGATACTGCTTTAAATCCCTCGCTATAGGTCAAAAAAAAAAATCAATTATAAGAATCAAGCGCGTATTTGTTAACTAATCCGGTTTCCTTTTGAGTAACCATTTTAGGTGATAAGTGTTGGTATTCTGGTACTTAGAGGTAATGATTGAAAGGTGATCATAATTTGAAAAAAATCTAAAATTCTTCATCTATTTCCTTAAAAAAATGAAAATTTAGGATTTACTTATTACCTAGAAATTTTAGTTTTATGAAATAAATCTCCTAGCGTATTTACAGAAGATCATTCTTTGAATTTTAGAAATTACAGCTTATTACTACACCGTATTCATCTAAAAATTAAGTTTTATTACTCAAAAGATTTTTTCGTTTTCAATCAAAATGATATATTTAGAAAAGGAATTGTACCTGAAATTTTTCCTATGAATAAAAGGCCGAGTTAAAGCGGTTATTGTATCCTGACTATCGTACAAGGGGGATTGAAATATTCATTACAAATTTCGCCACTAAGTGTTTTAAAAATCAAATCCATCCTAATAAAATAATTAAAATTCAAGTATCAAAAATAAGTTTTTGCAATACAACTCATTTAGTTGCTATCAAATTATTGAATAAAATTGAACTAAAATGTAAACCTTAAGGTTGACACTATGAGAATTGTTTGTATATTTGAGCATAGAAAGAATGGTCTCTACGCAGTACTGTATGAAGACAACGATTTTGATGCGCTGGAAATATTACAGGAACAATGGTCTGATCCAGAGGAACTACGAAAAGTATTCAAACAATTTAAAAAGGATTATGAAGCCTATTATGGTAAAGCTAGAATTAACCTGATTATTGAAAAAGCAATGGAGGATGCTGACCTCCTGTTTGAAACTTTATTTGAATTGGCCGATGATGATTCAGGAAAACATCTTAGCGAATTTTTCAAACCCCTTCACAATAATGAAGCTGGTAACCCATTTGATTTACAACAACTCAAAGGGTATGGAATGCTTGGGAATTCATTTTTGAGGATTTATGCCATTCGATATGGGAAATATTATGTGATTACAGGTGGAGCCATTAAGTTGACGGAAAAAATGAATGATAGGCCTCATACTAAGACCGAGTTATATAAATTGAATTTGGTGAGAGATTACCTTAAAAAATTTGGAGAAGATGCAGAATTCATTTTCTTAGAAATATAAAGTTATGAACAAGACAGAAGAAAAATTAAAAACCCTGGTAACTAAAAGTCCTGCTTCCAATTGGAAGGAGAAAGTTGCCTTCAGAAAAGAAAATAAAGCTTGGCTCAAAAAGTCTACAAGGATTGCATTGCGTGTGCTAGATGCATTGGATGAAAAAGGATGGAATCAGTCAGATTTGGCAAGAGAATTAGGTGTAACTCGACAACAAATTAGCAAACTGGTAAAAGGAGAAAGTGATTTTAAACTTTCTTCTGTTTCCCAGTTGGAGAAAGTTTTAAATATCCAATTACAAGTGATATTATTGGATAATGAGGAAGTGATGACAGAGGAATTGTTTCAAGAAAGACTTAACGAAGAAATCATTGATTATCATCGTAAATGGGCCTATACCCAGCAATATTTAAAATTAAAAAATAAAAGTACCAATCCTCAAGTGGTGATGGCTATAGATGCACCCGTAGAGAAAGATTTCCCAATGGCAGGATGAAAGCAAAATTTTCACCATTACAATTGTTGGACTTCAAGCTTTTGGAGTCACACTTTGAATTTCTTGCACCTGAGTCTAGTGATATTGACCACAAAAAATTGTTTTTTTCATATCCTGTTGAAATAGATTTTGATATAAATTCTGCTGAGGATAATAAAGAAATCCAGTTGATTACCAGAATTAATGTAAATGCAGACGAGGAGTATAAACTCCGGGGCTATAAAATTTTAGTAGAAGGTGGTGGAACTTTTAGCATTAACGAATCCGAGAAAATGGACGAAGGATTGAGGACTAATTTATTGAAGTTTTCTCCCTTGAACATGATGATTAACAATCTTCGAAATATAATGTATCAAATTACTAACTTAGGGCCGCTGGGTGGTTATTTATTGCCTCCGATAGATATATCGAAACTACTTCAGGACAAGATTGAAGAGCAGGAGGCTAGTTAAGTCAGTCATTTGGATTCTCATAACATTTCAGTAATGTTTCCGATTCAACTGACTTATCATCTCCCTAATACTTTCAGCCGATGCATACAACACTCCCTGCTGATTCATAAAGGTTGATTCAGGAGAATTTAGGTGTAAATTTTCTCTTTTACTATTGGATACAGGCAAACCTAATTCTTCAAAAATCAACCGTGTGGCTGCAAAATCCCAAATGCTGCCCCCTCCTTTTTCTTTTCTGGGGAATTTAAAATAGCAGGCATTACTATGGGACAAAACGGACAATGCGTTGCGAACTGCACCGAAGCCAACATGGTAAAACACATTGGTAAGATTCTGACCTTCTGCCCATTGCTTTGTCTTGCCTTTTAGTTCTTGAAAATAACTTGCACCCTGCAGGCTTCTGTCCATGTAGACATGTAATGAATCATCATCCGCAGTATTGCTAAGGCTAAAAGATTGGCCATTTAAGGCAACGCCTTCCCCTTTGATAGCACTATAACACAAATCTTCATCAGGTATATAGACAGCTCCAACCACAGAATTTCCGGCTCGGGAAACAAGGGCTATGGAAACAGCATAACCAGGACGTTGCTCTGTAAAAGGTAAAGTTCCATCCAGTGGATCGATGCACCAAAAATAGTCCTTTTGTAATCGAGAGGCATCGTCGGTTGCTTCTTCGGTGAGTAAACCAAGATCAAATTGTTTTATGCTTGGCAATAAATGGTGTAAAATAATTTCTTGAGCCTTGAAATCTACCTCGGTCACTACCTGAGAAGCCGTGGAATACCCTCCTTGCTTTTTTTGTTGACTGTAAGATTGATCTACTTGCGATTGAATTAATTTTCCGGCCTCTATGCTTGCGTTTATGGCTTGCTGGCAAAGCGTAGTTAAATTGGTTTTTTCTAGCATCGCTTCAGTGATTTAGTTCATTTATGGCTGCTTGTGTGAGCCGTTTGCTGTACTTATGCATCTTCCAATGACCTGAGCTCCAACCATCCAAAAATCGATAAAGGTCAGCCCAAGCGAATTTGTAAAGGCTTAACCACTCTTCCTTAACCAGCTTAAAATCAATTGAATTAACCATATTTATTTCAAGCACATTGAAGTAATGCATTAACAACTCATCTTCAAATTGATTACAGACCTCCTCAGTAAAACAACTGCTAATGAAGTAGGCCACATCTTTTATACCACATCCTTTTCCTACATATTGAAAATCCACAGCTGCCACTTGGTTTTCTTCACCGAAACAAAAATTTGCCAGCTTGGCATCTCCATGCACTAGGCTTTGATAGGTCGCATTGTTAAGCTTTTGATCTATGGCCGGAGCTACTTGTTTTAAAGATTTATTGGTCATTTTTGCCAGTTCATCAGGCCGGGTTTTAAGGTACCAGTAAGTACCGGTCTCCCACAAGCCTTTAGGTTCCACCCCCATAAATTTTGCATGGAAATGTGCCAACCAAGTCAGACAATTTTTCGCATGGTCCAGGGTAACTGTTTCAGGAACTAGCCTGATAGGAAAACCGGAAGCATTGAGGTCTTCCATGACCAGTAGGCGCATGTTTCCTTCACATTCTGAATGGAGTAATTGAGGAACTTTACAATGGGAATCGGTTAGTTTTGCATAATGCTCGTACCAGTAGCTTTCTACGGCATAAGATTTAACTTTACGCTGATGTGATAAATCCGTATTCCATCCTCTTGGGTGTTTACCAGATTCGGGAAGTTGTATATGCTTGACAATAACCGATGAGTACTCCCCTCCCTCTAATGTATACCGCTTTATAGCCCCATATCCACTCCATAAGGTTTGCACATGCGTTATGCTCCTAATCGCTGAGGCCTTGGTACATTTAAGAATTTGGGATTCGATGGAGGGCATTTACTGTTGAGGGTTTTCTATTTATAGAGATATTTTATCCTTTATATAGCAACAATTTCACTACTCAAGTATGTCGCTAACGGACAATAAAATTACCGAAATTTCTCTTCTTATTGATGCATTTTGCATTGAATTTCACAAATCTGGGTAATGGCCCTTGTTTGGAATAAGGTGGCGTAAAATGCCAACCCGGCGGCTGAGCGGAGTCGAAGTCAAGGGTAACATTTCCCTAAAAGCTATCCCTTCTGCTGCGCTCCGGGTCCGGTTACCGGCATGTTCTCTTACAATGAGACATGCTATTAGACTGAACAAAATACCTTAGAAATCCCCCTGCGCCCCCTTTTTTAAGGGGGATTTTGAATTTTCAGGACTGACGGGTGCATACCTGATTTGCAATTTTTCAGCCAATTTGATTTCCACTAAATCAACGTTAAATTTCCAATTCAGCAAATCCCCCTTTTCTTCAAAGGGGGACAAAGGGGGATTTTATTTTAAAAATGTTTAATCGAGAAAAATCAATTTCTGAAAGGATAAACCCTCCATAGGTCACAAAGATCGTATCCTCCTGAATAAATTATTAAGGCCAATGTCGATAAATAGAATCAGGAAGGTTAAATTAGTGGTTCAAAAAGCTTACACCACATTAACTGCACTTCAGACCATGCCCCGCTTACATCATTTGACCAAATTAATTCATTCGAATTTTTGTGCTTTCCAGAGATATTTAAATTATTGCTTCCTTCTCCTTTTGATAATAAGCTATTCCTGCATAAATAAGGAAGCCGAATTGCCCCCTGGGGACATCGATAATGGTGGATTAATCATTCCAGGGGGATTTGAAGCCTTGGTGGTCATCGACAGTGTGGGGCCAACGCGTCATATCACAGTCAACGACAATGGGGACATTTATGCCAAACTTCGCTTTTCCAAGGACAAACAGGGAGGCACCATTGGACTTCGAGACCTCGATGGGGATGGAAAAGCAGATTCCGTAGTCCGCTTTGGTGACTATGAAAGTGTAGGCGGTTCTGCTGTCGGGGTTACCATTTACAATGGCTATCTTTATACCAGTACTGTAAATCAGGTTTTAAGAAATAAACTAAGTCCTGGGGAATTAGTACCCAGCAGCAGAACGGAAATTATTCTCACAGATACGCATCCCAATGTTGCCAGAAATTGGCATACCACTAAACCTGCAGCTTTTGACGGGAAAGGAAATATGTATATCCCATTCGGGTCTCCTTCTGATGCAGGACAGGACCTTGAAATCTTTGGGCCAACGGGAACCCCTGAAGGAAAGGGCTTGGATCCCAGTCCCGAACGGGAGATGAATGCAGGCGTCTGGAAGTTTGATGCCAACAGAGAAGGTCAGGTTCAATCAGATGGTGTCAAATTTGCAACCGGCCTTCGCAGTATTGTCGGTATGACTTGGAGTCCCTTGGATGACCAACTTTATGGAGTAGTAAATGGAATAGACAATTTTCATACCCTCTATCCAAAGCTTTATTCCTCCTGGCAGGCAGCTGTACTACCATCTGAAAAATTGGTGAAAATAACCGATGGAGCTGATTTTGGCTGGCCATACGCCTATTATGATCAGTTACAAGGCAAAAATGTCTTATCGCCCGGATACGGTGGTGATGGCAAGATCATCGGCAGAGCAGCCGATTTTGATAATCCAGTGGTAGGGTTTCCTGGTCATTGGGCCCCAATGGATTTGCATTTTTACCAAGGAAGCCAATTTCCAGAAAGGTACAAGCAAGGTGTGTTCGTTGCTTTTCACGGTTCCACGGATCGATCTCCCTATCCTCAAGCTGGATTCATCGTCTGCTTTGTTCCTTTAGAGGACGGGATAGCTGGTGATTGGGAAGTCTTTGCAGATGGGTTTGCCGGAGTAGATACAGTAGAAAACACTGGTGATGCCAAGTACAGGCCTATGGGATTGGCCGAAGGCCCAGATGGCTCCCTTTATATATCCGATTCAAACAAAGGGAAAATTTGGCGGGTGATGTACAAGGGTAACAAAAAGGAATTTGGTAAAAAGCAGCTTGATGTAATGAATCAACTGACCGCAAATAAAAGCTATATTAAAACACCGGTAGAAGGAGTTGATAATTTGGATAAAGGTTCAATGCTTGAAGGAGGAATTCTTTACAATACCTACTGTGCTACTTGTCATCAACGAAATGGACAAGGGGACAATAACCGTTTTCCTCCCCTCGCTCAATCTGAGCGGGTGCAAGGGAATGTTGAAATCCTTGTCGAGTCAATTTTAAATGGCATCCAAGGCGAGATCACTGTAAGGGGAAAAACATTTAACGGTTATATGCCTCCGCATGCCAACATTCTAGATGATCATGCAGTTGCTTCCATTACCTCATATATCCGAAACAGATGGGGAAACAAAGCCAGCACCATCACCCCGAGTGAAGTTTCCAAAATTAGGGCAAAAGTGGTAAAGTAAATTGTTAGGTACTAGTTTGCCAAAACTTTATTAATTTCAGGCTGTCAATCCTATATAACCGTATAATGAAAGCTTACATCTTTCCAAAGACCATAAAACAAAGCTTCACTTTTAGCTATGAATTAATTCTCTTTATGTTTCTGCTTGGGAGTGGAAGTTGTGCCCAAAAGGAGGATACTTATTCCCATTGGGGCGTCTATAAAGCGGACGCAGAAAGTAGTAGCTATTCTCCTCTTGACCAGATTAACAAGGAAAATGTGTCAAAACTAACCCTGGCATGGGTTTTCGAACCCAATGACACTATTTCTGGAGGCAACCCAAAAAACAGTGAGAGTAATCCGATCATCATTGATAAAATCCTGTACACCACCTCTGCCCGCGGACGGCTATTTGCAGTCGATGCTGTCACAGGCGTATTAAAGTGGAGTTTTGACCCATTTGATGGGGAACGAGGAGGCGGAATTAAACGGGGTGTAACGTATTGGGAAGACGGATCAGACAAACGCATTCTCTTTACCGGAGGGGATAAACTTTTTGCCATAAATGCGTCTACAGGAATGCCAATCCCTTCATTCGGCAACGCAGGTAAGGTGAACTTAAATGAAGGAATGCGGGGCGATCCGGATAAAATCTCTGTGATACCCACTTCACCGGGAATTATTTTCGAAGATTTGCTGATCCTGGGCACTGAAGTTTCGGAGCTCTATGGAGCAGAGCCTGGCCATGTAAGGGCATACAATGTGCGTACCGGGGAATTGACCTGGACTTTCCACACCATCCCTATTCCGGGACAAGTTGGGTATGATTCATGGCCAAAGGATGCATGGAAGTATGCTGGAGGCGCCAACAGTTGGGGAGGATTTAGCCTGGATGCCTCTCGAGGCATGGTCTATTTTGGTACTGGATCCCCTGCCTACGATTATTATGGTGCAGACCGGAAAGGCATGAATTTGTTTGGCAACTCAGTAGTAGCAATCAATGCCCGAACCGGAGATTATATTTGGCACTTTCAAACTGTACATCACGACTTGTGGGACTATGATTTGCCAGCACCTCCAAATCTGGTTACGGTAGAACACGAAGGCCGAAAAATTGATGCTGTGGCCCAGACTTCCAAAGTGGGATTTATTTACCTTTTGGATAGAGAAACTGGAAAATCTTTATTTCCAGTTGAAGAAAGGCCCGTACCCCAATCCGATGTTCCTGGGGAAGAGGCCTGGCCGACTCAGCCTTTTCCGCTAAAACCCGCTCCCTATGCCCGGCAATATTTGGACGAAACCGACCTTGCCAATTATTCGTCTACCTCTAGGGATTCGCTGATACAACTGTTTCGCTCCCTTCGTTATGAAGGGATTTTTACCCCTCCATCACTGAAAGGAACCTTGCAGTTCCCTGGTTCACGCGGAGGATCAAGTTGGGGCGGTGCTGCCTTTGATGCGGCTACTGGTCTCCTGTACGTCAGGTCAAATGACTCCCCGGAAATCATGCGCATGAAAAAGGTGGAGCCTGAAAATGCCATTACCAACCTATCTATTTATAAACGGGGAGAATCGATTTATTCCACCTTTTGTGTAAGCTGTCATGGCCTGGATAAAAATGGAGACGAACAAGGAAATCCTTCTTTAGTAGGGTTAAAAGGCCGGATCAGCGAAGAAGATGTGTTAACAAAAATAAAACAAGGAGGAGGTAAAATGCCAAGCTTTTCAAGTGTCATCAATGACGAAGCAAAGGAAGAAGCTATCTTGGCCTACCTCTTCGAGAATGAAAATAAAGAAAGCCCTGATCAGGAAAATTCTTTGTTGAAAGAAATCAACAACAACCAAGGAGCATCTTTAGAAACCAAATCTGTAAAAGACCTGAATCGATACCTGAACCTTACCGCTTATGGGTATTTTAGGGATTCTAAAGGAAGACCGGGAATTAATCCTCCTTGGAGCACACTTCATGCCATCAACCTAAATACCGGTGAATATGCTTGGAGCGTCCCATTAGGAAATAAGCCTGATCTGCAGACAGGGCTGCAGGAGACTGGCGATACGGGTTCCGCTGGACCTACGGTTACCGCTGGCGGACTGGTATTTATAGCAGGTACACGAGACAATAAATTTCGGGCTTTTGACAAGGACACGGGTGAAAAACGCTGGGAAATCGATTTGCCAGGTTTTGCCAATGCCAATCCAAGTAGCTATATGGTGGAAGGCAAACAGTTCATAGTGCTTTCTGTTGGAGGAAATTCAAAAAATACCGCCGGATCAGTAATGGCGTTTTCACTACCTAATTGATTAACTACAAAAATGCGAAACAGGCCTAATCGTATACTTTGAATTCAAGCTTTTATAATATTTATTTCGTAAATTCAAAATCTAAAAAACAAAATCATGAAAAAGAATATTTTAATTGGTGTCGGGGTGGTATTTTTGCTATTCGTTGTATGGGTAGTTTATGGATTATTTATTGCCACACCAGCTAGTCCTCCAACCACTACTTCCTATAGCGATGGAGGATTGGAAATAACTATTGATTATAGTCAACCTTCAAAAAAAGGAAGACTTATATTTGGAGAGGAAGCGGATGATGCGCTACAGCCTTATGGCAAGTATTGGAGATTAGGTGCCAATGCTGCTACCGAAATCACTTTTAATAAAGACGTTACTTTTGGTGGGAAACCTGTAAAAGCGGGAACCTACAGCATGTATGCTGTTCCTGGAGCAAATGCATTCAAGGTTACATTGAACAGTGAAACAAATATTTTCTTTGGCATAGCAGAGCCTGATCATGAATTAGACGTGGTAACGGTTGATGCACAAGTACAAAGTACTGCTTCAGAAGTGGAGACTTTTACGATAGACGTTGTTACTTCGGAAAACGGTGCTACCATTAATTACAGCTGGGATCAAACGCTATTTACTGTACCTGTTACACTGCAATAAGCAATGGCATTCTCCAAAAAGAAGTGGGTATTGCTACCCTTATCTATTTTGTTATTTTTGGGTATTGCCTATTGGATAATAGGTAAAATCCAATACCGTAATAACGTAATGGATGTGGAAGAATATGCACCCATTTCTACCCTAAAAGTTCAAGAGCACCTATTGACCAAGGCTAAATTCCCTTTTATTGATGTTCACAACCATCAGTTTACCATGCCCGTTCAAAACCTGGATGATTTAGTAAAGGAAATGGATGAATTGAACATGGCCGTAATGGTCAACTTAAGTGGCTTTAGAGGAAAGTACTTAGAATGGTCGCTGGACAATGTCAATGAAAAGTACAGCGATCGATTCACTCTTTTTATGAACATTGACTTTGAAAAAGTGGATGACGAAGTTTGGCCAAATGAAACACTTTCCTTGATGGAAGAGTCCTTTAAATTGGGTGTAAGAGGGCTTAAAGTTTATAAAAGCTTAGGTCTTACTGATAAGGACAGCAATGGCAATAGAATAAAAGTCGATGATCCTAGACTGGATCCTATCTGGGCCAAATGTGGAGAATTGGGTATTCCGGTATTGATTCATACTGGTGAACCGGCAGCTTTCTGGTTGCCCAAAGACAAAAACAATGAGCGCTGGCTAGAGCTCAAACAATACCCCAGTAGGTACAAAGATCCAGAAAAGAACCCCTCTTTTGAGGAAGTAATGGCCGAACAACACCATGTCTTTAAAAAGCATCCCAATACTAAATTTATTTCAGCCCACTTGGGTTGGTTTGGCAATGACCTGGCCCGACTTGGTAAATTGCTCGATGAAATGCCCAATATGTACACTGAATTGGGAGCCGTATTAGCCGAATTAGGCAGGCAACCCATTACCGCCCGAAAATGGTTAATCGACTACCAAGACAGGGTAATGATGGGGAAAGACAGCTATAAAAAAGAAGAATACTACACCTATTTCAGGGTGTTAGAAACTAACGACGAATATTTCGATTACTACAGAAAACGACATGCCCATTGGAAAATGTATGGCCTAGCCCTTCCAGACTCAGTCCTCCAGAAAATTTATTTTAAAAATGCCATCCAATTGATTCCAGGGATTGACGAGTCTTTGTTTGAGGGTGTAGACGATTAAAATACTGTTGGAATCACGGAATTAATTTGATTACACGGATTGCACGGATTTTGGAACTTGAGTAATTATTATTTACGTCTGATTCGTGGTTCGTCTTTTTTTCATCTTTTCACGCCGGAATCACGGATTTATGATGGATTACACAGATTTCACGGATTAAAAAAAATCAGTGTAATCCTTTAATCCGTATAATCCGTGATTCCGGCGTATATTCCGTGATCCGGCGTATAATCCGTGATTCATCCGTATATTCTGTGATTCCGACGTCAATTACAACACCAGGCGTTTAAATGTAAGGCTTTTACTTCCGAAATTAATAAGTAGTCCAACTTTCAATTTATAAGCTTTTAAATAGTTTAGTACCCGGGCTAAGTGAACGTCTTCTAGAATTATTTTGGCTTTGAGCTCAACCAATACTTTTCCTTCCACTACGAAGTCAGCCCTCCTGGTGCCAATTGGTCTTGGTAGGTCTTTGAAATAAATTTGTTGCTCAATTTCACGAGCAAATTCAAGATTCAATTGTCTCATTTCCCACGCCAATGCCCGCTGATAAATAACCTCCTGGAAGCCATTTCCCAAAAACTTATGCACTTCAAAGGAAGCGCCAATTATCTTTTCTGTGATGTCTTTATGTTCCAACTCCATATTAAAACCTGAAAAACTTTCAATTCACCAAATACTAAGATAATAATAAATAGAAAAACCTAGAAATAAAGCCCTACTATCTCGACTATTTTATTGAATATCAATGAAAAGAATTCCCATTTACAAATTCCAGGAATTTTGGCTTGTATTGGTCGGAAACGGTGATGCGTTGGTCGTTGATTAGAATCTGGCTGCGTTCGATAACGTCTATATTTTTCAGGGAAACAATAAAAGAACGATGAACACGCATAAATTGTGTCTGGGGCAATTCATCTTCCAAAGACTTCAAACTCATAAGGGTTAATATTGGCCTTGGATTGTCTTTAAGCCATATTTTGATATAATCCTTTAGCCCCTCAAAATACAGTACATCGGCCAACTTTACCCTTAATTGTTTGTATTCTGATTTGACAAACAAAAACTCTTTTTCAGCCACCGGAGCGGATTGCTTTTCCTTCACAAGATTAAACCAGGTGCTGGCTTTGTTGGCTGCAGCTAAAAATTCAGCGTAATCAAAGGGTTTTAATAGGTAATCCAGCGCTTCTACTTTAAAACCCTCAAGGGCAT
Source organism: uncultured Cyclobacterium sp. (assembly GCF_963977555.1). Lineage (GTDB taxonomy): Bacteria > Bacteroidota > Bacteroidia > Cytophagales > Cyclobacteriaceae > Cyclobacterium. The sequence continues at coordinate 80,644 of NZ_CAXBPD010000025.1, forward strand.
ATTCATCGAAAGCAGTTGTAAAGATCACTCGACTTTCTTTGGGAAGCATTTTAGAAAATTCTATCCCAGTCAAATCTGGCATTTGTATGTCTAAAAACAGTAAATCTACAGGAGAAGTTTTTATAAACTCCATGGCTTCTATGGCACTGCTACATTTCTTCTTTAATTCCAGAAATGGTGTTTTCTCAACATAACTTTCCACTAAGTTTAGCGCCATAGGTTCATCATCTACAATCACGCAGGAAATTTTCAAACCACTCATTTTTATCTTCAACCTGTTTCTATTGTTAAATTTACTAAAAATCGGTTGTCAAGCACTTTATTAGTGAAAGTATATTGATTGGGGTACAATAATTTCAAACGCTTTTCAAGGTTTTGAAGACCAATTCCGGAACCACTCTTATCTGCGATTTTTTTTGGGAAGTTATCATTAGCTATTGTAAATAATACCGTCTGCCCTTCACAACGCATGGCAATGTCAATCAGACTCTCTTTACTTGCTGAAACCCCGTGTTTAAACGCATTTTCTATTAAAGAAATAAACAGCAAAGGGGCTATTTGAATGCCAGTATTTTCGCTTGGGAAACTATATTTAACGGAAGTTTTATCAGATACCCTAAGCTTCATTAAATCGATGTATTTCTTCATAAATTCGATTTCCTTCGACAAAGTTACTTTTTCCATATTGGTTTCATACAGCATATAGCGCATGAGTTTGCTCAAGCTGTGAATGGAGGTTTTTGCCTGATCTGGAGAAATATCCACCAATGAATAGATATTGTTCAGCGAATTAAAGAAGAAATGGGGTTGAAGCTGATAATGCAGGTGCTGCAACTCTGATTGTAATTTGAAATTGGCGGCTTCTTTGCTTTCCGCCTCAGTTTTTACCCATCGCTGTGTGGTTTTTATGGCAATGGCAAATAGCAATGGGGCCATGTAAGATAGCATCTGAATATAAATGAACATTTTAAATGGTGGTCCACTGCCCTCGTTTTCAGTTGGAACTTTTCTTGCCAGCTCTTGGAAGTAATTGCTTTCCAATTGCTCTCTTAGCAGTAAAAAGAAAGAAATAAGGGCAACATTAATTCCAACAAACAACAGCGTGTTATTGCTAAAAAGATAGCGGTCTATCAATATGCTATAATTTAGGTAAAACACGATGGCATAAAAAAACAAGGGTATCCAAAAATGTGCAAATACTCTCATTATTTCCTGATCCTGCCCATAGGACAAAACATAGGGCATACTGAATAACACAAACCAAACCAGTAAATGTGAAAAGACCGTTATTTTTTTATTGTGGTACATACTATTATTCGTAACGCAAAGCAGTTATAGGATCCAAGGCTGAAGCTTTTCTAGCAGGATACCAGCCGAAAAAGATACCTGTTACAGCACATACGGCGAAAGATACAATGATAGAATACAAGGCAACACTTGTTGGCCAATTTAAGAAATTTTCGACGAAAAAAGTGGCTCCTAGTCCTAAGAAGACCCCCAGAAGGCCTCCGGTAATACTAATTAAAATGGCTTCAATCAGAAATTGCATTAATATATCAGAGCCCTTCCCTCCCACTGCCATCCGCAAACCAATCTCTCTTGTTCGCTCCTTTACAGACACATACATGATGTTCATAATTCCAATACCCCCAATCAGTAAGGAAATACTCGCCACAGCAACCAATAAAACGGTTAACATTTCGGTGGTAGAACTAAAGGTAGAAATAAGTTCTTCCATAGAACGAACACTAAAATCGTCTTCCTCATTGTCTGTGAGCTTATGCTGTTCCCGCATTATTTCAGTCACTTGAGTAACTGCCTCAGGTGCATCTTCTTCGCTAACTGCCGATGCCATCACCTGATTCAAATAATCAATGGCAAGGATACGTTTTTGAACCGTGGTATAAGGTGCAATAACTACATCATCCTGGTCCTGGCCAAAGGTATTTTCTCCCTTTTCTTCCAACACCCCAATGACTTTGAAAGGAATATTATTAAAGCGGATCATTTGTCCAACTGGTTCTTTACCATCTGGAAAAACATTGTCGACAACTGTTTGACCAATTAAAGCTACTTTTGCAGCTGATTGAACTTCTGCATCAGTAAACATGCTGCCACTTTGTAAATCCACTACCTTAATTTTCAAATAGTCTGGATTAACCCCATAGATAGTAGATGGCCAATTGCTAGAACCATTGATGACCTGTCCACCACCATTGACCATAGGTGATATATAGCTCAATAAGGTAGCTTGTTCTTTGATAGCCTCGTAATTCTTAAAGGTTAGGGTTTGCATTTCGCTTGCACTACCTCGCACTCCACCACGCACATCTGCTCCAGGCCTGATGGTGATGATATTTGAACCCATACTGGATATACTACTACGAATACTCTCCTTCGATCCTTCCCCAATAGCGAGCATGGTAATAACCGACGCCACCCCAATAATAATCCCTAGCATTGTTAACAAGGTTCTCATTTTATTAAGAACTATGGCTTTAAAAGCTATTTTCAATAGATTTAATAGTCTCATAATTAATGTTCTTCTACAGGTAAGTTTGTCAATTCTTTATCAGCAGACAATTTATTCTGATTGCTGTAATCCTTAATAATATTCCCATCCTTTAATATGATTGTTCTATTGCTAAATGCTGCTATATCCGGTTCGTGGGTGACAAAAGTTATGGTAATACCCTTGGAATTTAACTCTTGAAAGAGTGACATGATTTCATAAGATGTTCGCGTGTCAAGATTTCCTGTTGCTTCGTCTGCTAAAATCATCACTGGATTATTTACCAAAGACCTTGCAATGGCGACACGCTGCTGTTGACCACCTGAAAGTTGTGATGGCGTATGGTGTAACCTATCAGCCAATCCAACCATTTCTAATGATTTTATGGCACGTTCCCTTCGTTCTACTGTAGACACCTTGCTGTTGTACAACAGCGGTAATTCTACGTTTTCTATTGCCGATGTTCTTGGCAATAAGTTATAGGATTGAAAGATAAATCCAATCTTCTCATTTCGGATAGTTGCCAATTGATTTTTGCTGAGGTCCTTTACCCTTAGCCCATCTATTTCATAGGTACCTTCTGTAGGTTGATCCAGACAACCCAAAATATTCAATAAAGTACTTTTTCCAGACCCACTAGAACCCATTATGGTAACGAATTCCCCTTTCTTAATGGTAAATGAAATACCTCTAAGCGCATGAACCGTTTCGGTTCCCATCGTAAAAGAACGTTTCAGCTCTTCTATTTTTATTATTTCTTTACTCATGATAGATTACTTTTTTCTGTCGCCTCCAGGTCTTTGTGGCATAAATGGACTTTCGCTACTTGTTTCCTTTGTAAGCTCAGATTTACTTATACCTTTTAAGCTGTACACCAATTTGTCTCCTTCATCAACCCCACTCAATAGCTGCACATTAACACCATCACTCGCTCCTAAAGTTATTGTCTTAGGGATGAGTTCTCCTTGGCTATCTAATACCCAAATAGAAGTAGCTCCATTGTTGAGTTGATTCTCTTGGTTTGGAAAATTGTGTTGTGAATTGTAGGAAGCCAAAGTTTCAGTTTCTGGCTTGAAATTGATGGCCTTTGCTTCTGCAGTCAATACCTTTTCCAATTCTAAAGTAAAAATGGAAATGGTAGCAGTTAATCCTGGTTTCAATTTTAAATCCGGATTGTCGGCTCGGATTACTACTGTATAGGTTACAACATTTGAGGTAACTGTTGGGTCCAATCTCACCTGTGTCACAACACCTTCAAAAGTTTCACCGATATAGGCATCCACTGTAAATTCTACCCGCTGACCTTCTTTCACATTGCCAATATCCGCTTCATCCACATCAGCTTCTACCTGCATTTCTTTTAAATCCTGGGCAATGGTGAACAAGGTCGGTGTGCTATAACTTGCAGCAACTGTTTGCCCCTCATCAATGGCACGTGACAATACTACTCCGTCTATTGGTGAATATATATTGGCATAGCCCAAATTTGTTTTGGCTGATTGAAGGTCTGATAAGCGCTGGGTTACAGTACCTTTTGCTGTTTCATAATTGTACAAGGACTCATCATAATCTGATTTGCTAATCACCTGATTGTCGTACAATGTTTTTTGCCTGTCATAAATGGTTTTAAGATAATTTCTTTGGCTTACGGCATTGTCATACGAAGCCTGATTTTGTGAAGCAGCTGCTTTAAGGTTTGTTTTATCCAATTCAGCTATCAATTGCCCTTGCTTAACCACACTGTTATAGTCTACATAAATCTTTTCGACCACACCAGATACCTGGGTACCCACTTCAACTTGCGTAATGGGTTCCATGGTACCTGTAGCAGTAACCATGGTGGTAACATTCGTTTTCTTGGCTGGCACCGTTTTGACTTCAATTATCACAGCATCGTCACCTTTTATAAAACTGTAAGCGGCTAAGGCTACAATTGCCACTAATATGCTGCCTATGATGACATTCTTTTTAGTTTTCATGTTAAAATTAATTATAGTTTAATGTCGTTTCCTTGGTAAAATTGTAACAATTGATGGTATAAAATATTCAAATATTTGGCCTGCAGATAGTTCTGTTGGGCATTGGTATAAGTATTTTGGCTAATTACCAGGTCTGTGGTACTTAAGTCCTCCAATTCATATTTCTTTTGGGCCAGTTGGTAAGATTGTTCGGCAGCTTCTTGTGAGGCTTTAGCAGCAAACAATTGCTCCTGGGCCGAAACCGCGTTTTGATATGCTGTTTCTACATTTTTATAGATCACTTTCTCTGTTCCAAGCTTTTGTATTTGGGCTTTTTCAATGTTTATTGAAGCCGTTTTTACTGCCGATTTGGTCTGGTTCCTATTAAATATGGGAATGGTTAAAGTAAGTCCAAGTCTTTGGTTGAAATTGGTATTGAACTGGTCAGAAAATGAATTGTAGTTGATACTAGTGTAACCTGAACCAAGACTTCCTGACAAAGACAGTGTAGGCAAGTATGCACCTTTGGCTATTTCAAGTTCTTTCTCGTTGACAGCTATGTTTAAGTTACTAACTTCAATTTCTGGCATAAACTGTAAGGCTTTATAATAAATGGCAGTTTTGTTAAGCTCCAGGTTGATTAAATCCATGTTCTCATCAATGGTTTCAATGTCCATATCCTCCATTGGTGAGAGCTCTAACAATTGTTTAAGGTCAATGATATGCTGCTCGTAAGTATTTTTTGCAGTTATTACATTGTATTTGTTGGTAGCCGCTTGGCTTTGGGCCTCCGTGTAATCACTTAATGCAATGGTTCCTGCATCCAATCGAGCTTTTGCCCTTAAAACCTCTTTCTCTGAGGCATCTAAATTATTTTCAGCAATAGTGATGCTTTCTTTGCTAAACAAGGCCTGTAAATAGGTTTCTAAAATGTTCAAGGCAATGTTGTTTTTTTCAATTTCTCCTTGAAAAAAACTTTGTTCCATCAATAACTTATTCTGCGCTATTTGATTGTTAAGTTGGTTGCCTTGGAACAAGGTGATGGAGCTATTGAGACCTACATTATTACTATTGATTTGCTCAGATACAAAATCGCTAGTGATGGGGTCAATGGCATTCCCACTAGAAAATATCTGGGAAGCACTACCAAAAAGGTTTGGCAATTTGGAGGATTTGGCCCTGTCATAATCCACAGAGGCAATGTCGGTATTAAGGATGGCCTCTTTAACGGTAATGTTATTTTCAAGGGCGTAGTCAATGCAATCTTCCAAAGACCATACTTGCGGCGTTGGTGTATTGGCGACTTCCTGCGCAAAAGAGAATTGCACAAAGAATAAGCTTACAAGGAGGAGATAAAGTTTCATTTTTAAAGTGTTTTAGATTAACACTTCAAATGTGGGACTATCGCTTGTTTTATTAAAGAGCAATAGACGTTTGGCCTTAATGCCTATACAAAAGGCCTAATTTTATAGATGGGGAATTTTGTGAAATACACTGACTTACCTCTTGGTAGACTTGGCTTATAAGAAAAGTTTAACTGATTGCACAATAGGACTTCATAATTTCCATTGAGAAGAGTTGCAACCATAAGAAAATCAAGAAATATTAATTTCATAGTTTTGGTATGAAGCCTTATCAACTCTGCCAAAACTTTGAATGACTCTTTAATAGCTATATACTTATCCTACTCTTAATAAATAGGTGATTAATTAGGGTCTGCTTAGAAAATAAAAAAGAGGAGATTTAGGTGAATTGAGTGGG
>NZ_CAXBPD010000026.1:0-77947 GCF_963977555.1 uncultured Cyclobacterium sp.
GCCTCAATAAATGAAACATTGGGCTAAAGCCCCAAAAAAACCAATCACACCTACCTTCCCCCAGCTAAAGCTAGGGGCTATTGAAAAAGAAGAATGACTTTATTTTAATACATTTTCGCTTGGCTCCTTCTGAACCCCCGGCGGCTGAGCGGAGTCGAAGACATAGGGTTACGAGTACTTAATTCCAACTCCTTTGGCTAGTCCTAAGAAACAATGACCCAATTGATCAAAGAATTAAATGCAATAGAATTGGGTTATAGACTTTTAATAGAGCTTACCTTATCCATTTCGTTTGAGTTTTGAGGGATTTTGTCGGGTGTCAAAAACATCATAAATTCTTATTAATTCTTCTTGAAAACCTTCAGCGTATATTAATCTTGTAGTTTTTGAAAATGAAGTATCGATATTTAATTTTTCTGTATTTTAAAAATTCTTCTACTTGTCCAATTAAAGGTACTTTTCTTAACTTTTGCGTCTCATATATTATGTCTTTTACAAGTTTGTTCGCAACGACTGAACTTGCATTTTTTTTCATAATAATCATAGATTTCGTCAAGTTGAGTTTCAGCAAAGTCAGACCAAATAACTTTCATTGTAACTACTTATATTTAGCTAAAAGATCTGAGCTACTTTTAAATCGGTTGTTTTGAAAATCAGATTCTGATTGGTCAATCCGTTTGTTCAACTCATCTTGAGTCATAGGTTCGAGTATTCGCTTTTCGATAAATTCCCTTTCTTTTCGTAAAATACCCTCAAGACGAGAGATAGCTTCTTCGCTCTGAAGTTTTAGAAATTCCTGTACAAATTCTATTTTCCGAGCTTCTAAATCCATTTTATTTAACATTTTATCAAAGATATTATTTTATGAATTGTTAGGTGGAACAACTAGTTTTTGCGTCCTGGGTATCCGGAAGTTGCCGTGTTTCCAATTAGCAATAACCAAAATAAATGTTGGAATCTATATATCCACCATCAGTTTCAAAAGGCCAATACCGAAATACTTACTCTTTCCTCAATCTCCAGTAGCAATAGGTAGACCAACGACACATCACTCACAAACAGATACATACACCTGTAAGAAAATTACGTAAAAAATACGAATGGTCAAACAATTAGCACAATGCTACCTAACGTTTAATCGATAAAGCTAAATTTGAAATGCTTCCATTAAGGCATAGAATTAGAAACAACCTCTTGATTGAAAATAGCATTTCCAATAAAAACTTCCCCAACCCCCTTATCCTACCCAAACCAAGTAGTACTAAACCTATAATTTCTCGTAATCTAAGTGAACCTTTGAGGTTTAACACAATAACAACCCATGAAAAAACTCATTTATCTTTTCGCATGTATACTTTTTTGTTCCTCGACCCTTTATGCACAGGAATTAAAAGTAGGCGCTGCCCTGCGAGTAATTACCCCTGATCCTTTGATTCCCGTTTCTGGTGGAGTGGGAACCCCGATTCCGGCAACGGAGAAAAAGGGCGACCTTTTTGTTCGGGCCATGTTGATGGAACAAAATGGCGTCAGGGTGGCGATAGTAGGTATAGACAACTTAGGGTGGCCTGCCGTACTAGGCGATCAATCAAAAGCCCTTATCAAGGGCATCCCTCCTGAAAATATACTCATCGGAGCTACCCATACCCACAGTGCGCCTGATGCTTATGGCTTCCCCAATGAAAAGGGAGAAGTACTGGCAGATTTTGACTACCTGGAATGGTGTGTCAAGCAAGTGGCAGATGCAGTCAATGAAGCCATGGAAAACATGGAACCTGCGGCCTTAAAAATAGCCGTTGGAGAGGCCGAAGGGAAAATCGCCTACAATTATTATGCGCCTGATCTTTATGACCCTCGCTGTGGAGTCATTCAAGCTTTTGGTACCACAGGGGAAAACAAAGACAAGGCAATCGCCACACTGGTCAATTATGCCATCCATCCGGAAGTCATTGGCAATAAAAAAGGCATTTTATCTCCTGATCTTTGTGGGCCCCTGTACAATCGCATTGAAGCCAAAGTAGGTGGGATGGCGATTTTCATGAATGGAGCACAAGGAGGAATGGTTACTGCTGACAACAGAAGACCCGAAGGCGAGGAAGCTGGAGATTGGGAAGAGTGTATTAGAATCGGTGAATTATTGGCAGACCAAGCCTTGTCAATTGTGGATAAAGCTCCCCTGCAAACAGCCCCCACACTGTTCACAACCTCAAAGGAAATCCAGCTACCTGTGACTTCTCCACTGATGAAAATGTTGATCGACCATTCTGAAATGGGACTAAAAATATCAGAGGGCTATAGGCTAAAAACAAGGATAAACCTTTTGAACATTGGCTCAGCCCAAATCCTTACCATACCGGGGGAAGCCTTACCAAATATAGGTTACTACCTGAAAAGGAAAATGAATACAGACCATCCCTTCTTGTTTGGTCTGACCAATGATGCCTTTGGTTATATCCTTACTAAAGAAGATTTCAACAGTTTCAAACGCTATGAATACATATCCAAAACAAGTCTTGGTGAAGAAACTGCCGAGGTGTATATAGAGGAAGCGCTGCAATTGATTGAAGAGAGTCCGGGTACCAAACTATGATCTTGTCGGTATCCTATTTAATTCACACGAATAGAAAAAAATCAACTTTAGCCAGCAAGGAATCAATTGCTTAGCATTTTAACTGGCATGTAACTACTTTAAAACAAAAGAAATTTTCAATATGACTAACAGCGACATAATCACAATAAAAATTCTGTTTTTACTTTTAATAATTTCGTTTTATTCACTGCTTCCTAACAGCTGTTACTCACAATTGCCACCACCAAAAAATGGCCACACTTATGTAATTGCACACCGGGGCGCACATGAAGGTATTCCTGAGAATTCCCTCCCAGCTTACCAAAAAGCCATCGATCTGGGCTGTGATTTTGTAGAAATAGATCTTAGAACAACCCTTGACAAGCAATTTGTAAGCGTGCACAACAGCAGTATTGATGCTTATGTAGACGGCAAATCTGGAATTATTAAAGACATGAATCTGGCTGAATTGAAAGCATTGGCTATTGGGAAAAAGATTGCTGAAGAATGGCAAAACACCCGAATACCTACTTTTGAAGAAATACTAAAGCTTTGTCAGGGTAAAATAGGTATTTATCTGGACCTGAAGGATGCAGATCCTAGCGCGTTACTCCCATTGATTCGTCAATATAAAATGGAGGAAAACATTGTCTGGTTTATGCATGGTAATGATGAGGAAAATATTTCAAAAGTCCGGCAGAACTGCGCCAACTGTTTTCCAATGCCTGACCCGGGGAAAGAAAGCAACCTAAAAGATGTTTTGACTAAATACCAACCTAAGGTGATCGCCAGTGGAATGAGAAACTGTAGCCTTTCTTTCTCTAAAACAGTACATGAACAAGAGGCCATTGTATTTGTGGATGAAAGCAAAAACAGCCTGGAGGATTTAAAGCTTGAATGGACAAAAATGATTGAATGGGGAATTGATGGTATTCAAACAGACAAACCCGAGGCGCTTATTGGCTTTCTAAAAAACTTAAATTAGCAACATGCGTACTGAAGCTAAAATATTAAAATGGTTTAAATATTTGTTTTTAGGGTCAATGGTACTTATCCTTTTGCTGGTCTTGGTAAAAATTAGCCCAGCCCTCTGGAACCGGTGGGTGACCTACCCCCAATTGGAAAAAGCAAGAAATGAACTATGGGAAAAATACCGAAAGCCTCCACAGGTTATTTCTATGCCTTTATATCAAGGGGCTGTTCACTCACACACTTTTTGGTCACATGATAGCAGAGGTTTATTACCTGAAATAATGGATGGAGCAAAAAAAGCAGAACTTCAGTTCATTTTCAATTCAGATCACAAACGCAATCAGCTGGACACTTTTCCGCGGGGGTATCAAGGAATTTACGAAGGCATCATCATAGAATCCGGCACAGAACATAATTCCGGCCTAATGGTCAGTCCTTTTGACAGCACAGTAATTGACTGGGACAGACCAGAAAGCGAGATCATTCGGGAGATAGTCGAAAGTGATGGATTGGCCATTTATGTCCATTCAGAGGATGAGCATGATTGGGGGAATCAGGATTATCAAGCCATGGAGATTTACAATATCCATACAGACATGAAGGATGAGAAAGGGATATTCCCCATTCTTCTCAACAGGTTATTGAATCCAAAAAAATACACGCATTGGATGTTCAGGGACCTTTATGATGAACAAACGGAGATATTGACCAACTGGGACCGGCTAAACCAAAACCGGAAGATTGTAGGGGTAGCCGGAGTAGACGCACACAACAATCAAAGTTTCAGGGCCAGACATCTTGAAGACGAAAAAATAGAATGGGTTGGTCCCAATGCAGACACCTTGGTGATAAGGGAGGCCAATTGGTTTGACAAATTGCTAATGGGAGAAGCGGACAAATACGGCTGGGCCTTTAAATGGGAATTGGATCCTTATTTCAACTCTTACAACCATGCCAATAACTATGTCTATTGCGACACCTTTACCAATGTAAATATTAGGGATCATATTAAATTAGGACACCTTTTTGTCTCCTTTGAAAGCCTGGCCAAAGGGGACGGCTTTCAATATTTTGCGGTAAATGATGCGGATAGCTTAACAGCCATTTTGGGGGATTCTGTAAACCTGGCTGCTGCCAATAAATTGAAAGTGTTATCCCCATTTCCCGTAAAATTTCAGCTTTACCAGAATGGGGAGCTTATAGAAGAAACCGAGGAAAATTACGAATATGAATACTTGATTCGCGACAAAGGCAATTACCGAATAGTGGCAAGAATCGACCTGAGAAAAGAATGGACACCATGGATTTATACCAATCCTATTTATGTTTATTAGCACCCTAATGGAGTTGTTTTGGGAATATGTAATTCCTTGGTTTTTAATAGAACACTTGCGTAAATAAATAATTATGAAAAATACACTACTCCTAGTACTTATTATCTTATTCTGTGTGGTGGGATGCAAAACAGCTGATACTGATCCTGAACGGCCACTCAAAGCACCCAAAGGATACATGAATGAAACGCTCCTCAAAATGGCCTACGGTTTGGGAATGTTGGATCTAATCGATTCAAAGCCTCCAGTACCAGATAATTTAGAGGCGATAAAAGAGGTTACTTATAAAACCATAGGAGGTATTGATTTACACTTGGACATCTACAAACAGAAAGACTTGAAAGCTCCTGCCCCTACGATGGTATTTATCCATGGTGGAGCCTGGAAAAAAGGTAAACGTCAGGATTATTTACCTTATATGATCGATTATGCCCAGAAAGGTTTTGTAACGGTAACCCTCTCCTATAGACTTTCAGGAGTAGCGAAATTTCCGGCAGCAGCCCAGGATGTCAATTGTGGTATCAAGTGGGTAAAACAGCATGCAGCTGATTATGGCATTGACCCGGACCGCATGGTGCTGATCGGTGGATCTGCCGGTGGCCATCTCTCTTTATTGCTTGGTTATGGAGGAGATGAAACAGTGTTTAATCAGGATTGCGAACAAGGCCCAGACAGCAAAGTGAAGGCCATAGTAGATTTTTATGGACCAGTAGATCTCACGACCCCCTATTCGATTACCACAGAGCAGGTTCAAAGTTTTATGGGTGTTTCCTATGAAAAAAATCCAGAACTTTACAAACTCGGTTCACCGAGTACTTTCATCAGTGCTGATGACCCTCCTACTTTAATTTTTCAGGGAACAATTGATTCACTGGTTCCTGTCAGCCAGTCGGATTCTCTTGCCAGCTGGTTGGGTGAGGCCGGTGTGCCCCATGATTACCATCGACTCAAAGGATGGCCGCATACCATGGATGCTTCCAAAAAAGTAAATGAATATGCGCAATTTTATATTGATGCATTTTTGGAGAAATACCTATGATATGGGAATAGCTGCTCCAGCTCCCCCGTATCGGCTAAATGAACGCGGTTATCTGTAAGAATAGGCAACTTTAGGAATATATTTTATTTAAAAAAAAAACAAAAAAAATTTGAAACTCAATTATTTTTTTTTTATATATAATATAGAATGCGAACAATAAATAAGTTTGTCGGTATCAACAATTAAGATTTTGTCTTAAAAAATGTTGGTTTAGTTGTTTTTCCTTCAAGCCATTTTTCTAAATTTAGGTTTGTCTTTGTAAAAATCGAAAGGTTGGATTATTCCCTATACAATTCAGTCGCCTTTATTAATAGCCTTTTGATAACGTGTTCCATAGCGAAATGGCCAATTATAATCTATAAATTGGTTTTAAAATGCTTACTAAAAGAATTAAAACAGTTTTAATCATTTTCTCAATATTTCCCATCTTTTCCTGTGATGAAAATTTACATGATTCCCAGACTTTTGATAGCTTTGAAATTCAGGGAGAAGACCTGCTTTCTCATAAAGAGTTAAAAAATATTATTGGCAATATTGCAGAAATTCAATATGAATTTGAAAACGGAAGAATCAGTGCTGATATTTTGGAAAAAGAAATTAAAAATTCTCTAGATCCTCTTATTAAAAATGGGAGAAATTTACACAGCAAGTTTTTAAATAACCTTGCTAGAAGTGGAGATCTAAATAAAATGTCTACCCATGAAATAAGAGAGATTGAAGATTTTTCTGATCAACAACTCGCAGAACTTTCATTTGCAATAAATTACTCAAATTACAACTTTTCTATCGATCCAAGAATACGTTCATGTCTCAATACGGCGTTAGGCATTACAGGGATGTATGACCTGATGAGGAATACCCGAGCTTTGGGTAGTGTTCAAACCACAGTTAAAGCTTTACGTTTAGTCGGCCGTAGAGCACTTGGATGGGTTGGTATAGGACTAATGATTTTGGATTTTACTGATTGTTACTATGCTTTGTAATAAAAACAATGATCGTCTAATCAATTCATGGAATAGCAACACCTCAATCTTTACTGTTTTGATGTATGTCCTATATGGTATCTTTTACAGGATTTTAGATCTTCCAGTGCTATTTTATTTTCTATCCTTCTTTACCCTTATCAACGTCATTGCCATTATTTGGCTCTTATCATTGATTTTCAAAAACACAGCTGGCAGTCTTTTTAAAGATAAGCGTTTTGGTTTTGCGTCTTTGAGACTTATTTTAAACTCCTTGCTATTCTTTCTGATAATTACTGCCGCAATTAGTGGATAAAAGAATCTATTGAAGGTGCCACAATAAAATGGGAAACGAAGTAAAATCGCATACAATTTGCACAAATGATATCCGTAAAAAGAAAACAATCCCTGATTCTAAAACATTTAAATAGTAAGATTAGGCCCCTAAAATGGATAAAGATTTGAACGGCCTCGTTGCAAGAAAAGGCAACAATACCGGCAAAAAAGTGTCAATTAATACTGGTTACCTAGTTACCTAGGGCCAATAACTTAGGCTGGGGTATTGTAGTCACTGCGAGGGAGCAAAATGTACAAGGAAAGTAACATAAATCGACCCTGCGACTGCGGCAGTATGTGGGAATAGGTATACGTAATACGTTATAAAATGACCCTATTCGAAATCTTTGCGCTGGCGTTACCATTCAGGTTGATTCACTTAGGCTCGCTATGACGGTAGGCATTTACCTCTTAAAATACGGATAATCGGCAGGGCCTTGTTTTCCTTCCGTGGTCATGGTAGACGTAATGTCATAACTTGAGCGTTGCCAATAATAAAATTGCCCCGTTTCGGTACCTACTATCAAATCCGGCACACCGTCTTTATTGAAATCAGAAACCACAGGGCCATCGGTATGCCCCATCAGGGTTTGAGAAAGCACCCTGCCCATGTATTCCAAAACCAATTTACCATCTTTCATGCCTTTATTCTTCATCCAGTCTACTGCCGGCTTGGAAGAAACAATCAAGTCTTTAAGTCCATCTCCATCCCAAACGTGAAAAGTAATTTTTAAGCGTCCGCTACTGGAACCTGTGCGTTGGTTTAGTAAAATTGGCTGACCGTCAGGAAAGACAAAATTCCGCTGCGGATGCGACAACACGAGTTTGTCATTAACTTTTTCCCGGGGAAAAACCGCCAAATAACCTTCATGGTCCAATATGACCAGATCATTTAATCCATCTTCGTTAAAATCCATGATCAAAGGTGATGTTCTCCAGGGAGCCAATAACTCATTGTCTGCTGCCGCTACCCCCGGCACCCAGGCTGGTCGAAGTGGTTCTCCTTCCCAGTCCACTTCCAGAGGTTGTGGAGCCGCAAGTTTAGGGTCCGTTTTGGTGCCAATATTTTTGATAAAAACAATATTTCCATTGTGTTCATTGGCCAAAATATCCGGCAAATCATCCTCATCCCAGTAGCCAACATCAATGGTAGAATAACCCCAGATGGTTTTCTCAGTATTGGGAAGGGCTTCCGTTTGGATCAACCTGATAGGCTTTCCATCAACCTCTAATAACTTTGGAGCATCCCAGATAGGATCTTTTCCTCCCAGGTTTTTAATAAACCCTATATGTCCCACGCCATTTCCACTAATAATATCATCCAATCCATCTCCATCCCAATCAAAGATTCTGGGAGCCACTAAAGCTCCAAAATCTACATATTTGGCTTCTTGCTGAACATATACTGGTGCTGCAAATTGTGGCACTCCTTCCTTGACCTCTCCGGTATGCCTGAGGCAAGAAATTTTTCCATCTTCATCCCCAGCCAAAATATCCATAAAACCGTCTTTGTTCCAATCTATAGCAGTCTGGTGCATGGTGGCCCTCGATTCATACTGAATGGGCAAGCCATCAATAGTCAAAGCCCTACCAATTGAAAATTCATGATCGCTTGCCGAACCAATATTTTCAAAATAAACGATAAAATCCTCGTTCCAATCAATGTCAAAATTCTCATGATTTTTACCGATACTCAAAAAATCGTAATCTCCATCATTGTCAAAATCTGCAAACATGGGTTTCATAGAAAGTCCCTCTGATAGAGGAGAGCCATCTGATTTCAAAAGCTTTTGAGGATTTTCATAAACAGGATCCTCATTGGTACCGCTGTTTTTCAAAAACAATACATGACTTTTGCCATCTGTTACGAACTCCAGGTTATTGGCCAGTTCCCCTACTCTTCCTCTGTAGGTTCTGGGTTTGTCTCGCGTAGCTACTGCCATCAAATCATGCACACCATCTCCATCAAAATCAATGATTTTCCACTCTGTTTTACAATTGTGCAAGTAATCGTAGCCTTCCAATGGAAGTATAACTTCATTGTCATCCCAAAAAACATTTTCAGGCACATTTTTATAAATCAATAATTTCTCCCTTACCCTATCTGGAGTCAGTACATGTACCCTACCCTCCATTTCAGATGCCTGAAATCTGGAGCCATCGTCTCCCAATCTCCTCCTCTCAAAGGATACTTTCATCCTTCTTCTGAAAACAGGCATTTCTGTATTACCTGAAATATTCTCAAAATAGAAAATCCCGGATTCGGTATAGCTACCAGATTCAGAAACAAGCAAATCCAAGTCACCATCTCCATCAAAGTCCATCGGCATAGGGACCGCTTTAAAGCCAGCATCCAGGTCTACCAACAAGCCAGGATTATTGTACGCAAGTTTATGTAGCATATTGTCACCATACAGGCTTGATTCTCCAGATAGCTGATCCGTTCCACAGGAAAAGAATAAAAGGCTACCTATTGCTAAAATAGGTAGACAGGTTTTAATGGGTAAGGTCATGAATGCAAAGAAGTTTTGAACTATATTTTTATATAGGTATGGTTTTTATACATGTACCAAAGAATTAGGTAAAGCAGACCAAAGCCACCAAGTGTCGTCAAAGCCCCATAATACGCCCCTGTGTATTGCTCCAAACCATACAATAGAAAATGGGCTATATCAGGAAAGCTGATTACATGAGAAAGCACATAAGCAGTAATGGCATTCATACCGATCACTTTAAACATAAATGCCCATTTCACTTTGCCTTTTACATCAATGATCCAATAAAACAGGGCCATCAAAATAAAACAAACCCCAGAGGAGGCCAATACAAATGAACTGGTCCATACTTTTTTGACAATTGGATGCCAGATTCCCCAAATCATGCCCAATCCCAAACCAGCAACACCTATGACCAATAGGTAGAGTGCGACTTTGTTTCGGGGAAGATTAGATTTAATTAACTCCCCGGCAAAAAGTCCAGATAGCGTAGTGGCGATAAAACCAAAGCCAGTCAATACCCAAGTGTATTGATAACCATCGTCAAATCGTCCCAAAACCAAGTGGTCAAAATACAAGGCATAATTTTGGTCTGGAAGAATTACACTTCTACCAACACCTGGGACATTGGGAACAGTAAGTATCAAGGCATAAATCACCAAACAGGCTGCAAACATGACATAACGTCCATTTTTGCTTAAGTAAATAAAGGCCAGGCAGGAAAAGAAATAGCCCACCGCAATCGCCTGAAGCGTATTGCTAAAAACCTTAAAAGTATCAGCGTCCAATGCCAGTAGATTTCCCTGAACTATCCACCCCAGGAAAAAGAGGATGAAAACCCGCTTGAAGAGTTTTTTATAAATATTAGCTCTCCCTGTATTTTCCTGCATTCTCTTTGACAAGGAAAAGGGAATAACTGCCCCCACCATAAATAGGAACAGCGGCATAATAATATCGTAAAAAGTAGACCCAAACCATTCGGGATGATCAAATTGGTTGGCCAAAAAACCCGTTAGAGGTGATTGAGCCCCCTTATGTAAAAGGGCAAAGAATCGGTCAGCAACAATTATAAACAACATGTCAAATCCCCTCAATGCATCTATTGAAAGGATTCGGTTGGGCTTGATGGTTTGTTCAATCATGAAATTTCGCTTTGGTGGTTGGTGGTAAGTAATATATCATTTTATTTTAACAAAGATTCCACACACTACAGGCAAATACAAGTACAGCGGTGTATGTCTTATTGAGTAATCCCAAATGTGAGTGCCTATTTACCAAATAGTTTATTGCGTTTTTCCCAATTGATTTTGGCAACATAGACACTTCCATCGCTGCCATATTTCTCTACGCCCTCTGGCTGCATCCATTCAGAAACAGTCACCCATGTCTCTTTTGGACTAATCTCTGTAACGCCAAAATTACCCAGCCTTGCTCCTCTTTCGGGCACCAAGGCAACTTCTGTATCTCGAATTACAGCCAGTTTTACTGTGTCAACTTCTGCCATAAACAAAGGCGCACGATGCCTGAAAACATGGTCATTGTCTGCGCCTCTTCTGGTATATACCAAAAACAAAGCATCAGAATGCCTGACCCAATGCTGTTGGGTATTATAGTTGCCTAGAGGAGAGCCATCGTCAAAAGTCCAAGGCTTGATGGCATCGTAATGCAAGCCATCCTCACTGGTGGTAATATACCCTTGCAGGTCATTTCTAATGGTAAGAAAATATTTCCCACCAAATTCCATCAAAGAAGGTTCATGCAAACCTCTACTATCATTATCCACCCATAAGGAGTTTCCAATCTTTTCGAATTGCAATTTCTTGCCATCAAAACTGCAAAGGCAAACTGCCACCCTGGATTTTTTTCCGGGAGGCGTGTAGTATACAGGCAATAGAATAGAGCCATCTTCCAGGTCTACACGCTGCACGCATCCAGCTCCTGAACTTGAAAGTTCTTCCCCTTCTGGCATTTCCAATTTCATCCATGGCATCCACTCCTCATTTTTTGGATCATAAACCGAATAGGACGTATGCCTTGGCCTGGGATGGTCAACTTTCCAGTCGGGGGTGTAGACAATAGTATGGCCTGTCCCCAATAACACACCTGATTTTTTGTGCCACTTGGGCCAAAAGTCAGCAGCCGCTACGGGCCGTTCTACACCAGCTATGGTTTCCATTCTAGGAGCTAAAGAATCGGACTTTTGAGGCTTTGTCCAGGTCTTGCCGCCATCCTTACTCTTGATCTGATACATGCCTTTAAAAACATCACTTCCTTCCAGATCAAGTGTACTCATGGTCATAACAACTTCCTTTGAACCATTCACCGTTCCTGCACGTGGATGCACCCAGCATTGTTTGCCATCAAATAACTTGGCCACCACATCTAAGCTAACCGTAAACTCCGGAGCCAGCCGGGCCTTCGAAAAGGAGAAGCCTGCTTGAGGAAGACTCAGTGTCAGGAGGGAAACGGTACTTTTAAAGAGGAAATTTCTTCTATTCGCCATGCATTAGTTTTTTTGGGGAGTTGGACTATCAACCAATAATAAGGAAACATACGGAAAACCAACCTCATAAACCACCGTTTTTTCACAAAATAGCGTACTTTTATCTGGTTGGTAAGGTGAAATAAAAAACACTGAACAATTGATTAGAGAAATACCCATATTTTTGGTAAATACGAAGAAATCAAATGCTAACTATACCCGAACAATCAAGGGAGTTGAGAATAACTAGCTATTGGAGAGAAAAAAAAAAAACTGATGGTAATAAGGAAAGCAAACAAAGTAGACGCCGAAACAATTACAGAACAGCTATTCCTTGCCATGGAGGAAATTCTCTATGCATTTATTGGAATGAAAGACCACAAAAAAGCAAAGTCATTTTTACGCTACTTTGTTGAAAAAGAAAACAATCAATATTCATATGAAAATTGCCTGGTAGTCGAAAGTGGAAATGAAGTTATAGGAACTTTGAATATTTATGATGGTGGAAAATTGGAAAGCTTAAGGGCGCCAATAATCGCTTATATCAAAACCCATTTTGGAATAGGCTTTCACCATGAAGAGGAAACTCAGGAAGGTGAGTATTATATAGATTCACTAGGCATTAGTAGAAGTCATCAGGGGAAGGGCACCGGAACAGCATTATTAAAATTTACAATTGATAAATATGTCAAGAGCGACCAAAGAACAATAGGCTTATTGGTTGATGAAGACAATCCAAATGCTGAGAAACTGTACTTGAAGTTAGGCTTTGAACTTATTGGTAGAAAAACATTGGCTGGCAAGAAAATGAAACACCTACAATTGAGGCCAAAAGTTAAAGAATAGTTTAAAAACAAAACACAATACCTTAGGAGGTAAGATTTTCATTCTTCAAACTTTGAGAAAACAGTAGTGGTTGTATTGCCCTTAAACCACTCGGTATTTTATTTCAACGGCTCCTGTAGGATAAGCTTTAGTTTCGATAAGCGTCAAATTTGTTTCATTAGGAAGATTTTCAAATAATTCAATACCTTCAGTCAAAACTATGGGCATTACAAAAATTTGAATTTCATCAATAAGCTTTTCATTGAGCATCATCGTATTCAATTGACCTCCCCCAATAAGCCAAATGTCTCTTCCTTCATCTGCTTTAAGCTGTTTGACAAAATCAAGATGCTTGTCAGCAATAAAGGTGACTTGTTCTGTATTTTCTAAATCCATGTTCCGCGTAAAAACATAATTTTTCTTATCGGAATAAGGAAAATCAATACCCCAACTTAGGATTTGCTTGTAGGTAGTATTGCCTTGAATAGTAGTGTCGATAGATTTATAAAAATCGGAATAGCCATGATCAATTTCTCCCGGATTTGGGATGGCTTCCAACCATTCTACACTTCCATCTGGTTTAGCAATTTTTCCATTTAGGCTAGTGGCTATAAACAATTTAATTTTCCTCAATATAATTGGCTTTAAAAATTATTACTACCAAAGGTTTAATAACACTACACAACATATTCCTAAAACCTGAGAGCTAATCCATTTTGAATTCATGGCCAAAATAGGCCTAATTTTTCATTAGACAATGCATAACGTTATCATGATTGTTCATTTAAAAAATATCCTATAGGGTAAAATAAATCCAATCGATCAATTGGATAGGAACAAATACCTTGGGCCAGGTTAAATAAATTCCACAGAAATCTTATGCTCTTTTAAAAAAAACAGCTACTAAAAATCACAAATGATTATTTAGAAAGAAGTAAAAATAGGCTTATCGTTAAAAATATTCACCAATAATTTGTTTTGCAGGGTTAAGTTTTCTAAAATTAATCTGAATTAGCAACAACGACCTTTCCTCCCACAAAGTAAAGGTCAAAACCCAAAATATACAATGAAGCCTACCGATACGAGTAATCCGGAATATTACCACAAGGTAGTGGACTGTCAGTATGCCTGCCCAGCCCACACCCCGGTCCCAGAGTATATCCGAAAAATTGCAGAAGAGAAATACACAGAAGCCTACATGATCAATTGGGAATCCAATGTATTCCCAGGCGTTTTAGGCCGAACCTGTGACCGCCCCTGTGAACCTGCATGCAGAAGAGGAAGAGTAGAAGAAGAGCCTGTAGCTATCTGTAGGTTAAAAAGAGTGGCCGCAGACAACAAAGGAGATGTCAAATCCCTAATGCCTCAGGCTCCTTTCCCATCCAACGGCAAGAAAATCGCTTTAATAGGCGGTGGTCCTGCTTCATTGACAGTGGCCAGAGATCTTGCACCTTTGGGCTATGAGATCCACCTGTTTGACGAGCAGATTGCCGGAGGAGGCATGATGCGAAGTCAAATCCCAGCATTCCGGCTTCCAGAAGAAGTCCTCAATGAGGAAGTAGATTATATTCTGGATTTGGGCATTCACACCCAGTTTATGCATTTTGTAGATAGCCTGAAAGTTGTGCTGGAGCAGGATTATGACGCGGTATTTGTAGGTACAGGAGCCCCCAGAGGGCGTGACCTGCCAAAACTTCCCGGAAGGCAGGAAGCTGATGCCAACATCCACATCGGCATCGAGTGGTTGGCAAGTGTGGCTTTTGAACATACTAAAAAAATTGGAAAAAGGGTAATTGTCCTCGGTGGAGGAAATACCGCTATGGACTGCTGCCGTACCTCTCGCCGAATGGGTGGAGAGAGTGTAAAAGTAGTCGTTAGAAGCCCATTCAAGGACATGAAAGCCTCTCCTTGGGAAAAAGAAGATGCGCAGCATGAAGACATTGATATTTTTGACAACCATGTCCCCCTTAGTTTTGAAGTAGAAAATGGCAAGCTTATAGGCATGAAATTCCAAAAGGTGGAAGCTGTCTATGATGACAATGGCAAAAGAAAGCTAATTCCAACCGGCGAGCAGGACGTATTTATAGCAGCTGACGAGGTTTTGATAGCCATAGGACAGGAAAACAGCTTCCCTTGGATAGAAAGGGACATCGGACTTGAATTCAACGAATGGGAAATGCCTACGGTAGACAAGGTCACCTTTCAGTCTACGAATCCTAAGGTCTTTTTTGGTGGAGATGCTGCATTTGGACCAGAAAATGTAATCACTGCGGTGGCGCACGGGCACCAGGCGGCGGTATCCATGCACCTGTTTTGTGAAGAAAAAGACCTGAAGCAACGGCCTGCCCCATTCACCAAGCTGTTCAGCACCAAAATGGGCATCCATGAATGGAGCTACGACAGCCCTGTGACCAAAGATCAACGGTTTTTGGTACCACAGGCAGAGAAATCCCTGACATTGGTAGACCGGAAAAAAGAGGTCGAACTTGGATTTAACCTACCCACAGGTTTCAAGGAAGCCCAGCGTTGCCTGAACTGCGATGTACAAACGGAATTCTCCACTGATCTCTGTATAGAATGCGATGCCTGTATGGACGTCTGTCCCACCTCCTGCATCACCTTTACAGGGAATGAACCAGAAGAAGATAAATTGAGACAAAAACTACTGGTGCCGGCAACTAATAAGTCACAAGACATACTAGTATCAGACACACTCAAAACCGGCCGGGTAATGGTGAAAGATGAAGATGTTTGTCTTCACTGTGGGCTATGTGCCGAAAGATGTCCTACCTCCGCCTGGGACATGCAACAATATTTTTACAGTGTAACAAAAGCAGGAAGTATATGAAGGAGCAACAAGCCATTGCCCACCCTCAAGCAAGAGTAAATAATTTTGTAGCGCGATTTGCCAACGTCAACGGAACCGGATCCGCCAGTGCCAATTTCCTATTTGCCAAAGCCATATTCAGGATGGGAATTCCCGTCACGCCTAAAAATATATTCCCTTCCAATATCCAGGGTTTACCTACCTGGTATGAAGTAAGAGTCAGTGAAAAGGGCTACCTGGGCCGCAGAGAAGGCATAGACCTGCTTGTGGCAGTCAATGCCCAAAGCATGATGCAGGACATAGAAAGCGTCCACCCCGGAGGCTACCTCATGTATGACAGCACCAAAAAACTGCATACAGATATGATCCGGGGGGATATCCATTATTTGGGAGTCCCCATGATGGAAATGGCCAATGAAAACTACAGCAACCCAAGACAGCGACAGCTGTTTAAAAACATTATCTATGTAGGTGCCCTTTCTGTTTTGCTAAACATAGAGTTTGAAGTCCTGGAGACATTGCTCAAAGAACAGTTTGCCGGCAAGGAAAAACTGATCGCTCCAAATGTAAAAGCACTACAACTGGGGATGGATTATGCCAAAAAGCATTTTGACTACCCCCTACCTATAAGACTGGAAAGAAGAGACCTCGTCAAGGATAAAATCTTGGTGGATGGCAATACAGCATGTGGACTGGGTGCCGTATATGGTGGAGCAACGGTAATGGCATGGTACCCCATCACCCCTTCAACTTCTGTGGCCGAAGCATTTGAGAAATTTGCAAGCAAATACCGCATAGACCCCGAAACGGGGAAGAAAAATTACGCGGTGGTACAAGCTGAAGATGAGCTGGCAGCCATGGGGATGGTCATCGGCGCCAACTGGAACGGAGCCAGGTCACTGACAGCCACCAGTGGCCCGGGTGTTTCCTTAATGAATGAGTTTATAGGTTTGGCTTATTTTGCCGAAGTGCCTGCCGTACTGATAGATGTACAACGGGCTGGCCCTAGTACAGGCATGCCCACCCGAACACAACAATCAGACATCACCATCGCTGCTTATGCCTCTCATGGAGACAGCAAACACCCTTTATTGTTCCCTTCTACTCCCAAGGAGTGTTTTGACATGACAGCCACTTCCTTTGACTTGGCAGATCGACTTCAGACGCCAATCATTCTGATGACTGATCTGGACTTGGGAATGAACGATCACATGAGCGAGCCATTCGAATGGGATGCAGAAAAAAAATACGACAGAGGAAAGGTATTCAACAGAGAAGAACTGGAAGCCATGGGCAGGTACGGAAGATACCTGGACAATGAAGGAGATGGTATTCCTTACAGAACCTATCCTGGTACCCACCCTTCCAAAGGCGCCTTCACCACCAGAGGAACGTCCAGAGATGAGTACGCTGTATATACTGAAAGCAGTGAAGCTTATGTGCGCAATATGAAGCGACTGCTGACCAAATGGGAAACCGCAAAAACAATAATGCCGGAGCCTCAATTGTATCAAGAAGAAAACCAGCAGGAGATAGGCATTCTTTTCTTCGGAACGTCCACTTATTCATCCGAAGAGGCCAAAGACATGTTGGATGAAAATGGCATTCACCTGGATGCTATTCGTATCAAAGCCTTTCCATTTGGGGAAGCAACTGAAGCATTTATTCAGTCACACAAACTCGTGTTCATCATCGAGCAAAACAGGGATGGACAGCTTCGCAGCTTGATCATTAATGAAATGCAAACCAACCCTGCGAAATTAGTCCCTGTGCTGAATTACGATGGCATGCCCATTACTGCCGATGACATCGCTTCACAAATCTCCAATTATTTAAAGCAAAAAACCGCCGTAGCTCATGACTTATCTGAAACCTATATTTAGACACCCCAATCTTCCTAAAAACAAACTTGGGTATACACTTAAGGAGTACGAAGGAGGTATTTCCACCCTTTGTGCAGGTTGTGGTCATGACAGCATCAGCGCCACCATCGTACAAGCCTGTTACGAAATGGACATTGAGCCCCATCTGGTGGCTAAAATCTCCGGAATTGGTTGCTCATCCAAAACCCCTGCCTACTTTTTAGGCAATTCTCATGGTTTTAACTCTGTGCATGGAAGGATGCCTTCTGTGGCTACAGGTGCCAATATGGCCAATAAAAACCTGGTGTACTTTGGCGTTTCAGGAGATGGGGACACGGCCTCCATCGGCATGGGTCAGTTTGTGCATGCCATTCGTAGAAACCTAAACATGGTCTATATCGTGATGAACAATGGCTGCTATGGCCTTACCAAAGGACAAGATTCGGCGACTGCTGACTTGGGGTCTAAGAGCAAAGCGGGGTCTATCAACCCGTTCCAGCCTGTGGACCTTGCCAGTCTGGCAGTAGAATTAGGAGCTACCTTTGTTGCCCAAAGTTTCAGTGGAGACAAACAGCAACTGGTTCCCCTAATCAAGGCCGGCATACAACACAAAGGCCTGGCATTTATCAATGTGATGTCTCCTTGTGTTACTTTCAATAACAATCCGGGATCCACCAAATCCTATGATTATGTACGGGAACACATGCAGGCTACTGGCACCTTGGATTTTGTCCCTGAAGAAAAACCCATTCATGCCGAATACGAAGAAGGTACGGGCACGGCTGTATCTCTACATGATGGCTCTGAGATGAAGTTACACAAATTGGCACCGGACTGGGATCCCGAAGACCGGGTATCCGCAGCCAATGCCATTCAGCAAGCACGGCTAAAGGATGAAATACTCACCGGCTTGCTCTATATCAATACCGAATATGGTGACCTGCATCACATCATCAACACTTCCGATACACCTTTAAATACCATGAAGGAAAATACGTTGTGTCCGGGAACGGAAAAACTGGACACCATCAATGCGGGATTCAGGTAAGAATCCTGATACCATGGCATTCGAAATAAGTACAATCACAAACCCCATCACTTCTATGAGATGGGGTTTGTTTTTTTATTACCTGACTCAGTTTTCCTTCCCATTAAACGGGTTAAATTTCCGACTCCCTACGTCCATTCCTATAGCCCTGCAAACCGTCTTATCTCCATACTTGCCATTGAGTCGATCCAAAGCTTGGTACAAAGAGATTTGTTCTTCGGTATCTTCAAATAGGTTGATCTGATAATGCCCATGCACCAGTCCGCTAAAGCGAACACCGATCAACCGAATCAGCAGACGGCGTTGGTACAATTGCTGAAAAAGTGCTTTAACCAGGGGAAGAAGCACATGGTCTGCTGACGTATAAAACACCTTCCGCTGTACCGTATGGGTATCAAAATCAGAATACCGAATCTTTACGGATACGGTAGAGGTCAGCTTTTGCTGTTGCCTCAGCTTACTTGCCAGCTGTTCTGTCATGGCTGTAAGTGTGGCTTCCAGCAGGCCAACATCAATGGTATCTTGTTCGAAGGTATTTTCGCTGGAAATAGATTTGGCTTCCGAATAAGGCGTAATAAGCGAACGGTCAATACCATTGGCTTTTTCCCAAATCATCAGTCCGTTTTTACCAAAAGCCGATTCCAGCAATTCTGCGGGCATGGCTTGCAGGGTATGGATTTTCTTTACGCCCATATTGTACAGCGTATGGGAAGTTTTCTTCCCTATCATAGGGATTTTCCTTACTGACAAGGGAGCTAAAAAAAGCTTCTCTTGCCCATAAGGAATCTGTTTTTCATTGTTGGGCTTGGCTTCTCCTGTAGCTACCTTGGATACTGTTTTATTTTGGGAAAGTCCTAGCGAAATGGGCAAGCCACTTTCTTTGATAATTTTTTGTCGGAGCTCCTGTGCCATCTTATAACAGCCAAAAAACCGGTCCATGCCCGTATAATCCACATAAAATTCATCTATAGAAGATTTTTCAAAAAGCGGTACACTCTCCCGAACAATTTCAGTGATCTCACTGGACTTCTGGCTGTATTTAGCAAAATCCCCCCTGATTTGCAAAGCCTCCGGACAGAGCTGCCTGGCCGTACGCATGGGCATGGCAGAATGAATGCCAAACTTCCTGGCCTCATAGCTGCAAGAAGCTACCACTCCCCTGTCTCCTGATCCCCCTATCAAGATAGGCTTGCCCATAAGGCGACTGTCATACAGCCGCTCGACCGACACAAAAAAACTGTCCAAATCCATGTGTACAATATTCCGTTTTTCTGCCATTATCTTTCTCTCCTACTTTGCTTTAAAATATAAATTGTTAATTTTATTGACAATTTATTGTTTATAATTTAAACATTTGTTTTATATTTAAACCATTGATTTCATTAAAAATTTTGACCATGTACCTCCACAGCAATATCAAACTACTGCGCAAAAAAAAAAGGATCACTCAGTCTCTTATGTCAGAATCACTGGGCATCAGCAGGTCAAAGCTCGCTGGTTATGAGTTAAGCATCAGCCCTCCATTAGACACCTTGGTAAAGCTCTGTGAATACCTCGAAGTATCCGTGGATTTGATATTGAAAGAAAACCTGGAAAAATATCCTGCTCACAAGCTCAGGGAGGTGTTGGAAACCAGTCGCTATCTCAAAGGCCGAGATCTACGCATACTCACTACCACGGTGGATGCGCAAGGTCGTGAATTAATAGAAGTGGTTTCTCAGAAAGCAAAAGCAAGCTATTTGGCAGGATTTTCAGACCCCGACTTTATTGGGGATTTGCCTCGGTTTCACCTTCCTTTTCTTCCTCAGGACAAAAAATACAGGGTTTTTCAGGTAGATGGAGACTCTATGGAACCCATCCCTGATGGGGCATGGATTATTTGTGAATACATAGAAGACTGGACAGCTATAAGGGATGGTGAAAAATACGTCATCGTCACTGCCCAGGACGGAGTCACCTTCAAACTGACTTACAATCAGTTAAACAAAAAAAGACAACTACTGCTGTGTTCAAGCAATCCCTTATACACCCCTTTTGAAGTAAAAGCAGAGACGGTAAGAGAGGTTTGGAAATATCGCATGATGATGGTATAAGTGCTCCAATAATTGGTATAAACTGAAAATAAAGCTATCTTTAATAAGTCGGATACCTACCGACAGGGTAGTTAATGGCAACATTTTCCGCCGTAATCTGTTAATACTATATACCCTTACTCGGCCCCATAATATAGGGTGCGTCGAAAATCGCATGTATTGATTTTTATTTGGACAAGCATAATGTAATAGGGTTTCCCGATTTTTTTCAGCCTGCCCTGACCTTTCTCAGGGGAAGAGACAAAAAGATCAGGAGTGTAGGAAGCGGATAAAGCACATCACAAAGAAGCGATCGAAAATAAAAACGATTGATTGATTTTGTCCGCCGCAGCGGATCATTCAGTAACAAATCCGCAATTGCATACCGAAGGTCCAGAGTACTAAAAAATATCGTATTTCATTGAAGCGTTGGCAGGAAATCTGCCTTAGTAAAGGTTAAACCTAATGTTGGTTTTAAAGTTGTAGAGGATATGAAAGAAACAGTAGTAATTGCGTCGCTTTTAGGGAATATCAGACTTGTCGCTGAGGATGGTTTTCTTTTGTCTTGTAGTTTCACGGAAGATCCCTTGTCAGAAAAAACAAATAACCTCTTTTTCCTGGATATCATAAGTCAGTTGACTTACTATTTCGAAGGAAACCTAAAATTATTTGATGTTCCTGTGGCTATTGGTGGTTCTGAATTCCAAAAAAAGGTTTGGATGGAGGTAAACAAAACTCCTTTTGGCCAAACGGCTTCCTATAAGGACATCGCCTGCGCACTTGACAAGCCTACTGCTGTCCGCGCAGTGGGTGCTGCCAATGGCAAAAATCCTTTATTGATCATTATCCCCTGTCACCGAATCATCGCCAGTACGGGAGAGTTGACCGGTTATGCTGGAGGCCTATGGCGAAAACTTAAGCTGCTACAAATGGAAGCCGTTGACAAGCCTGGCAGACTATTTAATATAGGTTTTTAAATTTCTGTTTTTTTCCTGTCAAACGCTTTATTCTTTTTATCAACATCCGTATTTTTAAAGATGGAAAAGACAATAATCCATCTTTACACGCCAGCACTGGCACCTTACTTTCTCTCTATTAATCAGGAATGGATAGAAAAGTATTTTGCCATGGAGCCCTTCGATATCGCCCAACTCCAAAAACCCCAGGAAACCATCCGAGATCATGGTGGAGAAGTTTTATTTGCTGAATGGGAGAAAGAAATCGTAGGTACGGTGGCTTTAAAAAAAATAGACAACACTCAATACGAATTGATCAAAATGGGGGTATCACCCAAGGCACAAGGTAAAAACATCGGCCTTTTACTCGGTAATGCTGCCCTGGAGTGGGCCAAAGTACAAGGAGCCACTAAAGTAATCCTGTACAGCAACAGCTTGCTGTCTCCAGCGATAGCCCTGTACCGAAAAATGGGTTTTCAAGAAACCCCCATAGAAAGTGGGATTTATGATCGCTGTGACATTAAAATGGAATATATTTTTTAGTTATTTTCTCTGACTTGGTGCAAAAAAATCCATAAAATTATGGCTATTGATTTTTTTTAGCCGAAAGTATTTCGCTAAACACGCCCCTCTTACAAATACATTCTATAAAACCTTACAATAAATTTATATATTAGAAGTAGAATAAACCAAATCAATTCAATTGAGCTGTAGCTATATATAATATTTTTTTTATAGTATCAATGAAGAGATAAAAAAAGCACAATATGGCATTTGAATTTTCCTCGAATCATGTTCAAGAAATATCATTGGACAATCTAACCTCCGGAAATTTCCTTGTCATTGCCATTGAGGTTGCCCGAAAGCTCAAATGGAAAATTTCCTCCATCCGTGAAGATGGATTTATTGCCTATACAAAAATGTCAATGCGCTCCTTCAGTGAGGAAGTAAACATCAAAATTCTAGACAAAACGGTTGAACTTAAAAGTGAATGTACAGGCATTCAAATAATTGACTGGGGGAAGAATAAAGAAAACATTTCAAACTTCATTTACTCCTTTAATGAAATTAAAGACAGTTTTACCATAGAGGAACTGGATCAAAAGTTTGAAGAAATAAAACCTATATTTATTTCAAAGGAAGAAGTTATATTAACTCACTCCTCATCTGCCATTAAGGAAAAACTTACGGGAATTCTATCAATATTTAAACCAACCCATGGCTATTTCATCACCCCCATAATCATTGATTTAAACATTGTCGTATTTCTTATCATGGCAATAAAAGGTGTGGATGTTTTCGCCCCTGATAGCGATAGCTTAATTCTATGGGGAGCCAATTTCCGACCCCTAACCCTTGATGGTCAATGGTGGCGTTTATTTACCAGCATTTTCTTACACATAGGCATTTTTCATTTGCTAATGAATACAATTGCTTTACTCTACATAGGCCTTCTTTTAGAACCACGTTTGGGGAAAACAAGGTTGATTTCATCCTATGTACTTACGGGTATTGTGGCAAGCGCTACAAGTCTTTGGTGGCATGATCTAACGATAAGTGCGGGGGCTTCTGGAGCCATATTTGGTTTATATGGTGTTTTTCTGGCTTTGCTTACAACAAACCTAATTGAGAAACATTTACGGAGTGCCTTATTGATAAGTATAGCGTCTTTTGTTGGTTATAATTTAATTTTAGGGCTTCAAGGAAATATAGACAATGCTGCTCATATTGGAGGTCTTCTTTCAGGTATTGTGATTGGTTATTCAATGGTGCCAAGTTTAAAGAGAAATGATGACCTACGATCAAAACTAAACCATATTGCGTTTGCTACTGTCATTACCATAGCGTTATGTACATTGATTTTTAAGAGCATTATTCCTTACCAATTTGAAAAATACGGTTCCTTGGTGGAAAGATTTGTTGAACTTGAATCAATGGCTTTAGAAATGTTTGAAATGCCTGAAAGTACTCCTGCAGAGGATTTGCTCTTTGAAATTAAAACGAGAAGTCTTTATTATTGGAATGAAAATAAAAAAATTATTAATGAAGCTGACCTGTTGTACTTGCCAGATCCAATCCTGGACAGAAATAAAAAATTGTTACAATACTGTGAATTAAGAATCCAAAGTTGCCAATTGATTTATAAAGCAATTGAAGAAAGTACTGACGACTATAGCTCACAAATCACAGAAACGAATGATGAGATTGAGGCCATTCTTAATGAGCTTAACATTAAATAACTCCCTCACCAAAAGAAGCTATTAGGTAAAATTTATTAGCCAATCGTACCAAATATTAAAAAAATAAATTTACCATCTGTAATATTTTCTATTTTTTAAACAACTTATAGGGAAATTAACATTTTAATCTTCCCACTATGCCTTTAGCAATAATTTCACCCTTACCCACACCCACATTTGACCTGTCGTTAATCATGCAGGTTAAATTAAAAAATGAGATTCATAAAGAGACTTCAATAGCTTGTGATAAGAAAACTGCTATTAAAACCTTATTAGGACCCATAAATGCTTTATTAACTGATATAAAGACTGTAATTATCATATATGGCTTTCAATTCATTCTAGACATAAGGTAATGGAAAAGGAATTTCTAAAAATAGTGGAATCGAATCAAGGGATAATCTTTAAGGTCTGCAAACTGTACCGCAATAATAAAGAAGACCAAGAAGACTTGTTTCAGGAAATTGTACTTCAACTTTGGAAAGCCTTCCCACTGTTCCGAAAAGAATCAAAAGTAAGCACCTGGATGTACCGTATTGCATTAAACACGGCTATTGCAGTCTTCAGGAAAAACAAAATTGAAATCGAATACAACGAAACCATCTCGAAAGAAATTCATTCTGGTCAGGTAAATGAAGAAAGATTGTTTGAGGCCATTAGAACATTGAATCAGGCTGAAAGGGCTATCGTTGCCTTATTTCTGGAAGACTTTACCTACAAAGAAATTGGTGACATCACAGGCATGACTGAAAATTACGTCGGTGTGAAGATTAATAGAATAAAAGAAAAACTTAAAAACATCTTAAAATAAAAAGCTATGGAACTCGATAAATTAAAATCTACTTGGGACCGTGCAAGTACTGGTAACAAAAGCCAAAACGAATTATTGATGATGACTAAAGTTAAAAATCACCCTACAATTAAAAAAATGAAACTCAAATTCTTAATTGAGGCCATTCTTTTAACTGTTTTCATAAGCGTTTATCATG
This sequence comes from uncultured Cyclobacterium sp., assembly GCF_963977555.1. Taxonomy (GTDB): domain Bacteria; phylum Bacteroidota; class Bacteroidia; order Cytophagales; family Cyclobacteriaceae; genus Cyclobacterium. Next base: position 25,006 of record NZ_CAXBPD010000026.1, read on the forward strand.
ATGGTTTTGATGGCGCTACCAAACCTCTTTGGGCAAATGCGCTTTTGATAGGTACTACCTTTTTATACATCGTTACTCGTCTGGTGGGTTGGCTGGTTTTAATAAATCCCATTAATGGAGACAATTTGAAAAATTCTTTACTTGGTTTTCTATTAAAATTAAAGCGAATAAACATTGGTATTATTCTCACCTCCTTTCTTTTTGGGGCTGCGTTTATCTCCTTCTTCGCATCGGCTATTGACTTCACAAAAGAAAAATACACAACTCTTTTCTTTATGCTGGTATCCTTAATACTATTGGTCTATTGGTCAAGTAGAAATTGGAACAGGAGAATTCGGGAAATAAAAATTAGCCTTAAGGAATTTGATGAGCTTGGTGGTTAATAAATATTTTCTATCAGGCTGGATAAGTTAAAAACTGGGCGAAAAAAAATAGTCCAATAAATGCTTAGCAGGTTTGTGCCTATTCCTTATTACACTACATGGTATAACATAGTCTGCATCATTATCAAAATAAAGCCTATTAAGCAAAGAAATTACTATTTTTACCTAAATGAAAGCACACACACTCGCCATTGCTGGCTGCGGAAAATTGGCCCATATTGTTGCAGATGCCCTATTAAAAGACCTGTTACCTAACTACAAATTAATTGGTAGCTATTCACGGTCCTTTGAAAAAGCAGAGGCCTTAGCCAAGAAAGTTGATCGTTCAAAAAAAGGATATTCTTGCAAACCTTGCCATAGCTTTGATGAGTTGCTTCAGCTCAAGCCGGATTATATTGTAGAAACTGCTTCCCCAGCTGCCTTTCGGGAAATGGCAATACCAGCTTTAAAAAGTGGGTCTTCGATAGTCACACTATCTATTGGCGCACTTGCGGATGCTGAATTTTATGAAACGGTCCAACAAACTGCTTTGGAAAACAACTCCCGTGTTCACCTGGCTTCTGGCGCTATTGGTGGCTTTGATGTGATGCGAACGATCGCCTTAATGGAACAAAGCACTGTAACTTTTACCACAAAAAAAGGCCCAAACCCACTTAAAAAGACGAAGGTTTATGAGGATGCCCTACAAACCGAAAAACGAGAAGTCTTTAAGGGGGATGCTAAAGAAGCCATTGCGCTTTTCCCAACACAGGTAAATGTGGCAGTTGCTGCAGCATTGGCTTCCGTAGGCCCCGAAAATATAAAGGTGTCTATTAATTCGATACCCGATTATGTAGGAGACGATCACCGCATTGAGATTAAAGGTGAAGAGATCCATGCAATCATTGATGTCTATAGTAAGACTGCTCAAATTGCTGGTTGGAGTGTAGTGAACACCCTGCGGAATATCGTTTCTCCTATTGTGTTTTAAAATAAGCGGTTAAATTCGCCAGAACCTTTTCACTCAAGCGCTCGAAAGCTTGCTGGGTCCTGCCGCTAGATACTTGCAGACAATGGACATTGGAATATTTTAAAAAACGTTTATCGCCTAAAGCTCCAAGCGTATCACAATAGACTACATTGTCTTCATTGAGCCATTTTTCAAAAGGTGCCGCATCCCAAGCTGGAGACAAGCCCGTGTTGAATAAAATTTTGCGATTGCCCAGCTGTTTAAATTCAGCCTCATGCAAGAGGATTGTATTTTTGTTCAAACAGGTGATAAGGACTTCATTTTCATTTAGCAATTGCTTTAAGGGTAAGAATTGATATCCTTTGGCTTTTGCATCTTCTTTTTCACTACGGGCAAAATAGCTTATCTCAGCACCAAAAAAACGCAAAGCATCGGCTACCATGCCACCTGATTTACCCAAACCAACTATTCCTGCCTTGAGCCCTGTAATTTCACGAGGGATGCCACTCCAGGCCTGTCTTGGACTTCCATCTGCTGTATTACCAAAACCATGTAAGCAGCGCACCAACTCGCTTATCACATATTCTACCACGCCTTCATCGCCATAATCACGCACCCCCTTTACCGTAATCCCTCGGGAATTTGCATATTGGATAGCCACATTGGCACTTTCAGGTGAATACAAGGAACAGCACATGCCTATGTATTTCACATTGGGACACATTTCCAAGGCCTCTTGCCCCAAAGTAGTTCTGTGGCTTAATAAAACACCATCCGCATCACCGATTCGCGTTATAATTTCAGCTACACTAGCGGGTTTGTCCTCATGGAGGATCACTTTTTTCGCAAAAGATTCTAATTTTTTATTTGCCGAAGAGGTTAATTCCAACGGCTCTATTCCAACAAGTTTCTTAAACATATTTTGGATATCGTAAGGTTTCTATAGGTTTAACACATTTTAAAATCAAGGAAGTTCATGTAAAGCCAAGGCTTTCCTCTTTTGTCTAATCGAATGATTACTCCCAACCAAGCTGGAAAAATTTAAACCTAAGAAATTAGAAAATCTAAACGAAACATTGACCCTTTTGCAAGAGAAGTTTTGGATGCTGTCAGAGGATAAAGCCTATAAACGAACCCAACCATTATCCGATGACAGGTCCTAAGCTTTGATTTTAAAATTACCTCATGGATTCACTTTCTCTATTAAATTGTCCCCCTTTTTGTTTGCACTGCTGGAATTATCTTCTACTTTTGCACTTCCTATCTGCGCACGTGGTGAAATTGGTAGACACGCCACCTTGAGGGGGTGGTGCCTTTGGGTGTGGAAGTTCGAATCTTCTCGTGCGTACAAACCTTTCCTAAATTCGGGAAAGGTTTTTTTTTGATAGTTATTTTATTTTATATTTCTTTTTTATTCACCTTTTTACACCTTAAAGCTATGACTGCCGCTACCATCCACCATTTGAAATTTGGCAATATAACCGCCCAAATCTCCACTATGGGTGCTGAATGTATTGCACTTAAGAAAAATGGCTTGGAATACCTCTGGCAAGCAAATCCTGACATCTGGGGCAGACATGCGCCGGTATTGTTTCCTATTGTAGGGAAGCTAAAAGACAACAAGTACAGCTATCAAGGCAAGTCGTATACTATGGGGCAACATGGATTTGCCCGCGACCGTAATTTTGAGTTGACTGAGAAGACAGACAATCAACTTTCTATGGTGCTTAAAGCAGATGAAAATAGTAGGAAGGTATACCCATTTGATTTTGAGCTTTCTATTCAATACTGCCTCAACGAAAATGGCCTAAGTGTGAATTATCATGTTCATAATCCCTCAGGAGAGGAACCCCTGTTTTTTAGCATAGGAGCCCACCCGGGTTTTGGTTGTCCTTTGGAACCTGAAAAAGAATCTTTCTCCGATTATCAATTGGATTTTGGTGACACAAGTATTACTTCCCTCCCATTGTATACCCTTGAAGGTGGCCTTATCTCTACCAAAAAAAGCACCCTATCACTTCAGGAGGGCAAATTGGATCTGGCTTACAAGCTCTTTGAAAATGACGCCCTAATATTCGATGTGGGGCCTGTTACGGCCGTAAGTGTAAGCAGTCGCAAAACAGGTAAAGGCTTTGCCATGCAATTTTCAGATTTCAAGTGGTTAGGTATATGGACCAAAGAAAATGAGGCAAACTTTATTTGTTTAGAGCCCTGGAACGGAATCGCGGCGACTATGGATCATGATGGAACCCTTGAAAACAAACTAGGCATTATCGAATTGGCGCCTCAAGCCAACCATAAAGCAGGATTTCAGGTAGCGATTTTGGGATAAAATCAAAAAAATTCACTACTTTAATGAATTCATTTTTCTAATGCTGCCATATCCCATATAGTTTTCTTAATTTTGCGGCATGTTATCCATAAACAATCTCTCTTATTATATTGGGGGCCGTCCCCTTTATGAAAATGCCTCCCTTCATATCAAGCCAAAGGACAAAATTGGTCTGGTAGGTCTGAACGGTACAGGCAAGTCTACACTCCTAAAAATCATACATGGTGATCTTCAGCCAAGTTCTGGAGAAATCCAAAAAGCGAAAGACTGCAGTGTAGGCTTTCTTAATCAAGACCTTTTGTCTTATCAATCAGAAGACAGTATTCTTGATGTTGCCCTTGAAGCTTTTAAAGAAACTTTATCTTTACAGGTAGAAATAGACAAAGTGCTCAAAGCGATGGAGACAGATTATTCTGATGAAATCATTCAGAAACTTGCCAATCTTCAGGAAAGATTCGAAGCACTTGAAGGCTACACCATCAAAGCCAAGGCCGAGGAAGTATTGGAAGGCATAGGGTTTAAAACTGCTGACCTGGGACGTCCTTTAAAGACCTTTTCTGGAGGATGGCGGATGCGAGTGATGTTAGCCAAGTTACTTTTGGAGAAACCAGCTTTGCTGATGTTGGATGAACCTACCAACCACCTTGACTTGCCTTCAATTCAGTGGGTAGAAAATTACCTTAAATCCTACGAAGGCTCTGTTATTGTCGTCTCTCACGACCAGACCTTTTTGAACAATAGTACCGAAACTACTGTAGAAGTTTCTCGTGGCAACCTCACCAGCTATGCTGGAAATTATGCTTTCTATAAAACCGAGAAGGTAGAGCGAGAAGAGATTCAGCAAAATGCCTATGAAAACCAGCAGGCAATGATCAAACAAACGGAGCGTTTCATTGACCGTTTCCGTGCAAAAGCTTCCAAATCGAACCAAGTACAATCCAGGGTGAAAGCATTGGACAAACTGGAAAAAATATCAGAGGTAGAAAAAGACGAAGTATCTGTAAACTTCAAATTTACTTTTTCCCAGAAATCTGGTAGGGATGTAATTGTATTGGAGGATGTTTCCAAAGCATTTGGTGACCTTAAGATTCTTGAAAATGCAACTGCACGCATAGAACGAGGAGATAAGATAGCCCTTATTGGTGCCAATGGAAAGGGTAAATCTACCGTTTTGAGGATCATTAATGGTTCTGAACCTATAGAAGGAAGTAGAGAAGAAGGGTACAATTTGGTTAAAGCCTTTTTTGCGCAGCACCAGTTGGAAGCCCTTGGGATCAACAATGAGATCCTACAGGAAATGGTGCAGGCTGGCAGTAGAAAATCAGAGACTGAACTCCGAAATGTATTGGGCTGTTTTCTATTTTCTAATGAGGATGTTTTCAAAAAAATTAAAGTGCTTTCCGGAGGTGAAAAATCCAGAGTGGCATTGGCGAAAACCCTGATTTCTGAAGCTAACTTTTTGTTACTAGATGAGCCTACCAATCACCTTGACATCCAATCAGTCAATATTTTGATTCAGGCATTGAAGCAATACGAAGGTACTTTTGTCACCGTTTCTCACGATAGGTTGTTTATCAAGGGAGTCGCCAACAAAATATGGTACATAGAAGACGAGCAAATCAAGGTATATCCGGGCACTTACGATGAGTATGTATACTGGCGCTCCACTCAAACGGAAAAAGAAGCCAAGCCACAAACTGTTGTAAAAAAGGCAGCAAAAGCTTTGCCTAAAAGTTCAGCGGAAAAGCAAGATGAGCATGCGCAGAAGAAAGCCATAAAGGAGAAAGAGAAAAATCTGGATAGCCTTGAGCAAGAAATCACTGCCCTTGAAAAGAAAAAAACGGATATTGAGTATCAATTGGCGCAATCTTCCGTATATGAAGACGAGGTAAAAATGCAACAACTCAATGACAAGTATACAAAAATGAAGCAAGATGAAGCTGCTCTTAACAAGAAATGGGAGGCACTTGCAGAGCAAATAGAAAGTATGCAAAGTTAAGACAAAGGCCTTTGACCGGTGCTAAAAATAAACCTGACTGATGAGACATCCATTGATTAAGCTTGTTATTATTCTTTTATTGTTTTCTTCAGGCCTTTTGTCTGCTCAGGAGATATACGAAGATCAGGTATTTGACGAAAACATAAGAACTGTTCAGCTTTACCCAGCAAGCAGTGAATTTTCGGCCCAAATGACAGCTCCGGTTATCTCCCTTAACAGCAGCCTACCTCTTGAGTTGCATTTCGATGACATTGCTTTTGAAACGGACCGGTACATTGCAAAAATCATTCATTGCGATGCCGACTGGACTAGCTCTGGGCTAAAGGATCCGGATTTTCTCCAGCAATACAATGAATTTACCATCAACGCTTACGAGTATGGTATCAACACAAGAATACCCTATATTCATTATACCTTTCAGGTGCCCAATGTCACCAGAACTGGAAACTATATTTTAAAAGTATACAGAGGAAGAAAAGAGTCAGATGTAATTTTCACCAAAAGGTTTATGGTTTACCAAAACCAAGTAGGAATCGGTGCTGAAATTGTTCCCCCAAGTAGGAATGAGGATCGAAGAACGGCTCAGCAAATCAATTTGAATATTGGCTATGGCAACCGTCAATTAGTAGATCCCCTAAACAATACCAGGGTGGTAATTCGTCAAAACCAGCGGTGGGACAATGCTATCTTTGGTTTGAAATTTACTCATATCAGAGAAGACATCAAGCAGCTACAATACCAGCTCTTTGACGGATCCAATGTTTTTCTGGCTGGAAATGAATTCCGCTTTGTGGATTTACGCTACGTACGTACGCGCGGACGGAATATCGCCAAAGTAAGCATGGAGGAAGATGTCGTTTTTGCGGAAGCTGCAATTGACAAAGAAAGAAAAGGGTTGACTTACCTGGAATACCTCGATCTAAATGGGCAATATGGCATATTCAATATGGAAAGGCAGAATCATCTCCTTGAAAGTGAATATGTATTATTGAATTTTAACCTGGAATCTCCAAAGCTCCCCTCCCCTCCTTATGTATTGGGTTCTTTGACCAATTGGGGAAAAAGTCCTGATGCAAAGATGGTCTACAATGAAAAAAAGGGGCTTTATCAAGCAAGTTTGTTTTTAAAACAAGGCTGGTATGACTACCAATATGGTATTCAGTCAGACAATGGCTGGAACATGGAGTCCTTTGAAGACAGTCATTTTCAGACAGAAAACAAATATGAAATCTTTTTCTACTACCGGGAAATGGGTTCCAGGTATGACGAACTGATAGGCTATACGGTTATCAATCCCAATATGAGAAGGTTTTAAATTTGTCGGGTTTGTTATTCTCTTCAAAATAATGAAGTTCTCCTTTTTCTGATGCATCACTGCTAAAGGATTTTCAATAAGAATAGTAGAGCAAAAAAATACCCGGTAAATTCACCGGGTATTTTTTTTAATCGTTTCCTTCTTCTGGTTTTTCATCCTCATTCTCCGCTCTTTCGTCGTTTTTACGAGGTTCATGAGTTTGTGCTCTGTAAGGCACAAAACCCTCTCTTTTAAATTTATAAGGCTCTGTTCGCTGGCTTGGCATATTATTAGCCAAGTCAAGCATTCCAAAACCTTTGTGCGTAAAGGCGCCTAGGCCACACTTAAATACAAATTCTTGGACTTCACCGGCAGCATATAAGGTGAAGGGCAAGGTATAGCCTCTTACTTCATACTTTACATCCATGTCGTAAACAGAGTATATTCTTGCGAACTTTTTCTGCTGTTCTCGAAGTTTATTGACATAGTTCATATCTGGAACCACCTGGAATTTATAAAAGGATTCCATTTGTTCTTGGTCATACCATCCAGATTTCTCCATCCGTGTGAGTGTAGACTCATACAAAAGGTCTGAAAACTCATCCGTATCAGGATTGATAAACCTTTTACCTGACTCATCATCAAATGTGGGAGTAAGTAAAACCAATGGAGAGATACATACAAACTTATTGGATGTCTCTAAAGGTGGCTCAATTTCTTTCTCAGTATATTCAGGCGACAATATCAAATTCCCCAATTCAATTTTTGGGGTTTTGAAGACCTGCTTCAGTAGATACTCTATGAAAGGTTCATCAGGAGCTGAAACAACAAGTGTAACCAAGCTGGAATAATAATGCAACCCACTCCTACTAACTTTTGTTTGGCCTTTTAAACCTGAAAAGTTAAAGAAATTGTAGTTAAAAAACTCTTCCTGGCCTCCTTTAACGATCAGGCCTTTGAGAAACTGCGCTAAGATGTACTGATGGTGAAAGGGTAAGTAAGCACCTTTGTTCTTTAAGGAAAATATTAATCTAATTCTCACGACTATAAAAATGAAAAGTTGAACAAAAATTTATTTCATCGTACTATCAGGACTAACTGACATTTGAATAAATAAGTTGCAACAAACTTAATAATAATATTTCAATTAATTTACACATTGAACCTAAAATGCATGATGTCTCCGTCACAAACTACATATTCTTTACCTTCAACTGCAATTTTCCCGTTTTCACGGCAAATTGCTTCAGTTTTGAATGCCTCATAATCCTTTAGCTTTATGACCTCTGCTTTGATGAACCCTTTCTCAAAATCAGTATGGATGACTCCAGCAGCTGCTGGAGCTTTCCAACCTCTAGTGATCGTCCAGGCTCTCACTTCCTGAACTCCAGCTGTGAAATAGGTAATTAAATTCAATAATTTATAGGCACCGGCAATTAATCTGTTCAAACCACTTTCCTCAAGACCATACTCTCCTAAGAACATTTCCTTTTCTTCAGGTTCTTCAAATTCGGCTATTTGCTCTTCCAATGCGGCACATAAAAGGATCACATCTGCATTTTCATTTGCAACTTCTTCTTTAAGTCTGTCTACATGCGCATTTCCCTCCTTAATACTTCCTTCATCTACATTGGCGACATACAATACAGGTTTGATGGTCAATAAATGAATGTCAGCAATGGCTTTCAGATCGTCCTCATCAGCATCTATGGCCCGGGCATTCTTCCCCTCCTTTAAACCCTCTTTAAATTTCTGTAAACTTTCAACGGCTTTTCTGGCTTTGGCATCTCCACTCTTTGCGACTTTCTCAATCCTAAGCAATTTTTTATCTACTGACTCAATGTCTTTCAATTGCAATTCAGTATCAATAACTTCTTTGTCAAAAAGGGGATCCACTCCACCTGCCACATGTACTACATTCGGATCATCGAAACACCTGACCACGTGTATTATGGCATCAACCTCTCTTATATTGCCCAAAAATTTATTACCTAAACCTTCTCCCTTGCTGGCACCCTTTACTAATCCAGCTATATCTACAAATTCGATTACTGTTGGAAGCACTCTTTGTGGATTCACCAATCCTTCCAAGATTTGTAAACGCTTATCCGGCACTGTGACAACACCCACATTGGGTTCTATAGTACAAAAAGGAAAATTTGCCGCTTCAGCCTTTGCACTTGACAAGGCATTAAATAATGTTGACTTCCCTACATTTGGCAAGCCTACAATCCCACACTTAACTCCCATGAATGTTAAATCTTATCTATTCTAAATATTCTGTATTCTCTATACCCTTTGTAAAATTCCTTTATAGAAACCCTAAATATAGTATAAACTGGTATCGCGAAAATCATACCCAATACACCGGCAATTTTTGCCCCCACAAAGATAATAACAAAAATTTCAAGAGGGTGAGCTTTTACTGATTTAGAAAAAATAAATGGCTGTAAGATAACATTATCACTTATCTGCACCACAGAAAACACCGTTAGTATTTTAAATAAAAACAAATATACTTCATTTGCTGTACTAAACTCCCCTGTAGAAAGTCCTACCAATACGCCGAAAGTAGCCCCTAAGATTGGTCCTGCATAGGGAATAAGGTTGGCTACTGCTGCAAAAACTGCAATTGTCATTGCATATTCTATATTTCCTATTGATAAGCCGACGGATGCAATCGTGAAAATTACAGACATCTGTAATAATAACCCTACTAGATAGTTAGACAATAGTCTTTCCACTTTGTGAAAAGTTGCCACCGACAGTTCAAAATATTTATTTGGAATGAAATTCAAAATATTTCTTCTAAGCAGTCCATTTTCCAACAGTAAGAAAAAAGTAATAAAACCTATGGCCAGTATACTTATAAAAAAACTACTCGTAGTGGAAATTACGCCATTGATAAATCCCTGAAAATTCATGCCATTCACACTTTTAAGCAGGCTTTCTTTTACAAGTTTTATAAGGTAACCAGGCTCATTATCAATAAGGTTTAACTGAATAAGTATTGCTTCCAGATTTTCAATGGGTCGCTGAATCTGATCGTATAGGTAGTTGACATCCAAAGCTTTTAATAACTCTACCTGAGAACGAAATAGGGGAATAAACAATAGTACCAGTAAAGAAACCACTGATATAATGGCTACAAAAGACATTAAAATTGCCATCGCACGGGGGATATGCTGCCCCATTATGTACAAATTATTGATTTTATTGGTGAGCGGCCGAAGGGCTGCGGCAATTACAAGGGAAAATATGAAGTACAGGCTAATGTTGGAAAAATACCATCCAAACACGAAAACGAGCATGGTAGCCACTATAGCAGTTAATATAACTTTTAGCATGGATCAAAAATAACAAAAAAATCGAACCCTGTACCATGCTTTCCACTAATAGGGGAAAAACATTTCCAAGGTTCGATTTGTATATTTTTTGAATTAAATATTATAGCAAAGTTCTGATTAGAATAGCAGCTGCTTAAGGTATTAATCCCACTTTAAGTCTTCACCAAATTTATCGGTATTTTCATTTGTTGATTCGGTAGTTTCAGCTTCAGCATCAAATTGAGAAAAGTCGAAATCTGGCATCAAATCATTTTTCACATGGCCTACGGCCTCTTGAAGCGCTTCTACGAACTTCCCAAAATCTTCTTTATACAAGAATATTTTATGCTTTTCATAGTAGAAGTTATCATCCTTGATCTTTCTCTTGCTCTCTGTTATGGTCAAATAGTAATCATTGGACCGGGTAGCCTTAACATCAAAAAAATACGTTCTCTTGCCAGCCTTTACCCTTTTGGTGAAAATCTCATCTCTTTCGTAATCTTTATTATCTTCCACTATCCAAATATTTATTTTTTTCAAAAATTAATTTAATGCCAAGTTAAATCAATTCAAATATCAAATTCAAGTTATTGATGTTTTTTTTTCTCAAAATATGTGATATTCTTCAAAATACCTATTGGAAAAGACAATTTTATGACTACAAAATATTGACCCTCTTAACACTAGATTATTCCCCGTGAAGAAACTCCTTCTTAGCAATTAGTTCCTCTTCTGTTTCTCTATTGTCTGGATCATCTATACAACAATCTACTGGACAAACCGCAGCGCATTGAGGTTCTTCGTGAAAACCGGTGCATTCTGTACACTTTTGAGTCACTATATAATAAAACTCATCTGAGACAGGCTCTTGTTTTTCATCACCATCCACTACTTCGCCATCTTCTTGGGTAACCTGATTCAACTCAGTACCTCCACCCCAAGTCCATTCTATTCCCCCTTCATAAATGGCGGTATTAGGGCATTCTGGTTCACATGCACCACAATTGATGCATTCGTCCGTTATCATTATTGCCATTGTGCTTCTTATTTTTGTTCGAGTACAAAACTACTAACCAATTCACAATCTCACAAGCAAAATGAATCTCCTTTCAAAAAATATATCATAGACATTATTTGTTGTACTAACTATTTGATCTTAATTATCCATTAGCTTTGCTCGCGAATAATTATATTTGGGCCAAAGTTTACCAAATGATATAGTCTGAAAAAGGCTACATACTATATTCTCACAATTATGAATGTAAATCAAAGACTAACCCTACTTGCTTCTCTGGGTGATCGGTTGCTTCTTTTAAAAGAGGAAGAAAAAGCAGAATTGTTCGATCGCATGCAGAATCATAACAATTGGTTTACGCCAAAACAATCTGCTTTGGCCCTTGAAGGTATTGGAAGGTACCTCTCCTATGAGCAATTAAAAAATTGGGTAAAGCCATATGATTTCGAGAAAACCGATACCAATGCAGCCAAGAATATAGGCATAATCATGGCTGGAAATATCCCAGGCGTTGGCTTTCATGATCTGCTTTGCACGCTGGTAGCTGGTCATAAAGCCCGTATAAAATTGGGATCTTCCGACAGTATACTGATTCCTTGGCTAGTTGAACAGCTGAAGGCATTGTCTCCTGAATTGGCTGAATCCATAACTTTTGAGGAGCGACTGAGAGATATGGATGCATATATTGCGACAGGAAGCGACAATTCTGCCAGGTATTTCGACTATTACTTCGGCAAGTATCCCCATATTATCCGTAAAAACAGAACCTCCATTGCTGTGATCAATGGAAAGGAATCAGTAGCAGATTTGGAATTGCTGGCCACAGATATTTTCACCTATTATGGCCTGGGTTGTAGGAATGTATCAAAAGTTTATTTCAGCCATCCTTCTCAGGTTCAGGATTTCATGAAGGTCATGGAAAAAACAAATGATGCATTGCACCACCACAAATACTTCAACAATTACGAGTACAACAAGTCCAAGTACCTAATCAATAGGGTGCCCCATTTTGACAACGGACATTTATTACTGGTAGAAGCCAAGGATCTGGTTTCGCCAATATCTGTTATTTATTATGAGATCTATGAATCAGTTGATTCCCTGAAGGAGAATCTAAACACTTTTGAAGATAAAGTTCAATGCGTTGTTTCTAAAGAGGCTTGGTTTGATGGAAGCATTCCTTTGGGCACAGCCCAGCGTCCCGAAGTTAATGAATATGCGGACAAAGTTGACACCTTAAAGTTCCTATTGGAACTGCAATAACTTGGGTAAAACTAGTTATACATAGTGTTTTCGTAGAATATTGTTTTTAAATCCTTTATAAATAAGCATATAATAACAAGCATCATGACCGATTAATTATTGAATTTAGTATCTTTGCGCCCTATTGAATTTTCATCAAACAACAATATAAATTCATTATTAATGGTTTTTGATATAGATATGATTAAGTCGTTATATGCTGAGTTCCCTCAGCGTATAGCTGCCGCCAGAAAAGTTGTGGGGAAGCCACTTACCCTAACAGAAAAAATCCTTTATGCCCATCTCTCTGAAGGCGAGCCAACCAAAGGGCATGAAAGAGGCGTATCTTATGTTGATTTTAAACCCGACAGGGTAGCCATGCAAGACGCGACAGCCCAAATGGCTTTGTTGCAATTTATGCAGGCAGGCAAATCTAAAGTAGCAGTACCTTCTACTGTTCACTGTGATCACCTTATTCAGGCTGAAGTTGGAGCTTCTATCGATTTAGCGAAAGCGAAAGACAAAAACAAGGAGGTTTATGACTTTCTTTCTTCTGTATCCAACAAGTATGGCCTTGGATTTTGGAATCCTGGAGCTGGGATTATCCACCAGGTAGTATTAGAAAATTATGCCTTCCCTGGAGGAATGATGATCGGAACTGATTCACATACACCTAATGCAGGTGGATTAGGTATGGTCGCCATTGGTGTAGGCGGAGCAGATGCTTGTGACGTAATGGCCGGCTTACCATGGGAGCTAAAGTTTCCGAAATTGATAGGTGTGAAACTTACCGGTAAATTATCCGGATGGACTTCAGCCAAAGATGTAATCCTAAAAGTAGCAGGAATTCTTACCGTAAAAGGTGGTACCGGTTGTATAGTTGAATATTTTGGCGAAGGAGCTCGCTCATTATCTGCCACAGGAAAAGGCACCATTTGTAATATGGGTGCTGAAATTGGAGCAACCACTTCTATCTTTGGTTATGATGAAAAATCTGAAGCTTATTTGAGAGGTACTTCAAGAGCTGAAATTGCAGATTTAGCTAATGGCATCAAAGAATATTTGACAGGGGATGAAGAAGTTTATGCTTCTCCTGAAAAATACTTCGACGAAGTTATAGAGCTTAACCTTTCTGAGTTGGAACCACATGTCAATGGTCCTTTTACTCCAGATCTAGCTTGGCCACTATCTAAATTTGCTGCAGCAGTAAAAGAAAACAATTGGCCAGAAAAATTAGAAGTTGGACTTATCGGTTCTTGCACCAATTCTTCCTACGAAGACATTTCAAGAGCTGCTTCTCTTGCCCAACAGGCAGTGGATAAAAAATTAAAAGCCAAATCAGAATACACCATTACTCCAGGTTCTGAACAAGTAAGATTTACTGTCGATAGAGATGGATACTTACAAATCTTTGAGAATATGGGTGGTGTTGTTTTGGCCAACGCTTGCGGACCATGTATTGGCCAGTGGGCAAGACATGGAGCTGAAAAGCAGGAAAAAAATTCTATCATCACTTCTTTTAACAGAAACTTTGCGAAAAGAGCTGATGGTAATCCAAATACGCACTCATTCGTAGCATCCCCTGAAGTAGTTACGGCTTTGGCAATTGCCGGTAATCTTACCTTCAACCCAATGACAGACACACTTACCAATGAAGATGGTGAGCAGGTAAGATTGGATGAGCCTGCTGGATTAGAGCTACCTGTAAAAGGATTTGCTGTTGAAGACGCAGGCTATTTGGCCCCAGCAGAAGATGGATCTAAGGTACAGGTAAAAGTAGCTGCTGACTCTGAGCGACTACAATTATTAGAGCCTTTTAAAGCCTGGGAAGGAACGGACTTAAAAGGGCTTAAACTCTTAATAAAAGCCAAAGGTAAATGTACAACCGATCATATATCTATGGCAGGTCCATGGTTAAGATTCCGTGGACACCTTGACAATATTTCAAACAACCTTTTGATTGGTGCTATCAATTTCTTTAACGATGCTTCCAACACAGTTAAAAACCAATTGGATGGTAGTTATGGAGAAGTTCCAGCTGTGCAACGTCAATATAAATTACATAATATTGGTACCGTAGTAGTAGGCGACGAAAATTATGGTGAAGGTTCTTCTAGAGAACATGCAGCCATGGAGCCTAGATTCTTGGGAGTACGTGCTATTATAGTAAAATCTTTTGCTAGAATTCATGAAACTAACTTGAAAAAACAAGGTATGCTAGGCTTGACTTTCGCTAATCCTCAGGATTATGATTTGGTTCAAGAAGACGATACTATTGACATCGTTGGGTTGGATAATTTCACTCCAGGCAATCCACTAACAGTCGTTCTTAACCATAAGGATGGTAGTGTGGACAGCATAACTGTAAACCATACCTACAATGAAGGCCAAATCAAATGGTTTAAAGCTGGTTCAGCATTGAATCTTGTAAAAGAAGGTCTCATTTAGGCAAATGCTTAACCTGAGTTAAAATCACTTTTTCTGGTTATAACTGACCAGCATGTTTATAATAAAGGGAAGGCTACAATTAATTTTGTGGCCTTCCCTTTTTTAGCTTATTGAAATAAAAAATAAATCTAGGTTCACAGAAGTGTTCCTCGAAGATAAATTTTACATTACCATTCGTGACAACCGACCTCGCTTTTTCTGAAAGGAAACATTGCATTCCAAATAAGATTATCTTTTCATTGATTTAACTCGGATGGTGCAATAGGATGCAGAAGACTTAATGGTTAATTGGTAATTCAGTAGTAATCGTCTATTTATTGGTAGCCTTACTATCCAACAGAGGCAAATATTCTGAAAGCAGTGGCATTTCAGGATCCGCTTTGTTGGCCTCATTTAAAAATTTACTTGCCAAGGTCATGTCGCCTTTCTTAAAATAATAGATTCCCTTATTTCTTATGGCATAGTAGTTTTTCGTGTTTTGTTTTAAGCTATAATTGATATCTTCTAAGGCCTCATCTGTTTGATCAAGGTATAACTTGTACAGACCTCTATTGTTGTAGTAATAAGAATGGTCCTTATCTAAATTTATGGCTTCTTCTACGGATTCAAGGGCTTTTGGGTAATCCCCATTTTCAAAGTGTATCAATGACCAAAGATTATGTAACTTACTCTCCCGGGGATTCAATTCCAAGGCTTTTTCGAGATCTACAATAGCAGAATCAAGCTCATTTCGGTAATAGTGTACGGTAGCACTATTGATGTACAACTCTGCATTATCAGGCGAATATTGTATGGCTTTGTTAAAAGCAATTAATGCGTCCTCATAGGCCTTCATTTCTGTTTGCACCAATCCTCGAATAAAATAAGCCTGTCCATTCTCTCCATTTATTTGGAGCAAGGCTTTGGTATCTTCCAATGCCTTATAATTTTCTCCAAAATCAAGATGAGCGATGGCTCTTTGGGTCAAGGCAGGGACATAATTATTGTCAATATTGATGGCCTCTGAAAAGTCTGAAATGGCTTCTATTAATTTGGCTTGTTGGTATTTGGCCATGCCCCGATTAAAAAACGCATCCTTAAATTGAGGGTCAATGGCTAAAGCTTCATCGTAATAAGTAATGGCTCCTTTCAGATTCCCCTCCTTTAACTCATTATTACCCTTCAATAAAAACCTTCCCTTTTTATCAACATTTGAGCTGCAAGACAACGTAATGGACAATACAAACCCAAAGAATAACCAAAACAATTTACCTTTTTTCATCTGAATGCTAAATTAACTTTTATCAATTTCCCCACAAACAAATAAATCAAGGATTTAGTGCTCTCTTGAGAATTGAATTTTAACTTGTCATCAACTAATGTCCTAAATAACATGACCCGTCCTTAATCAGGCCTAATTGCAATGAGTATAGCAATAATGCGTGTAATACTAGATGGGAGTAAGTAGGCTTTCGTAGCAAAAAGATAATCTATTTATCCAAATTCTCTCAAGGCCACATCATACTATTTATCATAATAATTAAAAATTAAATTAGAATTGTAATCAATATTTCAAAAAAGCATTTTTTAAACTTATTTTTTTTGGAATAGTTATTGCTATTATACTATGTAATAAAGAATACTTATTTATTTTAACTTAAACCAACACTATTATGCCATCTAAATTAAAGCTTAAAGGAGAATGGAACGAATTAAAAGGAAAACTTAAAGCAAAATATGGTGAACTCACCGATGATGATTTAGTTTATGCCGAGGGCCAGGAAGACCAATTATTAGGTAAACTTCAGAAAAAAACTGGTGAATCGCAGGAAAATCTTAAAAAGATTTTGTTCTCTGAATAGATAGAGAAATACCATACGAAGCCCGATAACATATTTATCGGGCTTTTTTCATGTAAACTCCAAAACGAATAAATCCTAAATTTTTAATACTCCCCCCCTTTTACCAGAAATTTTCTAGCACCTAGCGCAGCATATTCAGCTTACTTTTTATTGTTGCGGCATATTATCAGTAAGGAGTAAATAGGAGCGCATTCAACAGCATTTTTAAAAAAAGTTAATCGACACTTTATCAAACTGACAGATTTTTAGGGCAGTCCTGTACATTCTTTAAGCAGTCATTCTTGGCTTCAATCCTGCTATTTTTTTTAACTAAGCACAAATACGACCTAATATTCTCTATTATCAGATCATCATTCTGTTTATCAATTGTTTTTTAAAATAATAAATTTAATAAGGGTAGTAAATTCACCGGAAAACAAAAAAGAATATTCTGATCAGTAAACTTCAAATTAATCACCGTATAAAAAATAGTATCACTTTTACACATAATAATAATAGCAACTTTTACAGATCAATAATAAATTTGACTGTTAGCTTGTCTTTAACCACAAAGGTAAAAACTCGCTTCCTTTTAGTATATCTAAAACAACCGACAAAAAACCATTGAAAGTAAAAATTGATTCTTCAACCATAGAAATAGGTGTAGTAGGGCTAGGGTTAATGGGCACAAGTATCCTTGTCTCGCTATTGGTAAGTGGCCATAAGGTTATTGGAATTGCACCACTCCGAGCAGATATGGATGGAGCACTGGATCGAATTCAAAGTCAATTAAATCATGCTGCTGAAGCAGGGCTATTAAAAGAGGATGTAAGTCAATATTTAAAAAGACTAAACCTTTCAGAGAATTATCAAAACCTAAGTAATTGCCGTTTGGTTCAGGAATGTGTCACAGAAGTTATTGCTATTAAAACAGAAGTATACAGGAAAATAACAAAGTATACCGCGAGTAACACTATCATCGCCACTAATACTTCCGCTATCCCCATCAGCACGCTGCAGCAAAATGTAAGCCTTCCTTCTCGATTCATTGGCATCCACTGGGCAGAACCAGCCTATATGACGCGCTTTTTGGAAGTTACAAAAGGAGAGGAAACTGATGAAGAGATAGCCAAATGGGTGCTCCAATTGGCGCATACTTGGAACAAGGAACCAACCTATCTTAAAAAAGACTTACGAGGCTTTGTTACAAACCGAATGCTCTATGCCGTTTACCGTGAAATGTTTGCTATTTTAGAAAATGGGGAAGCTTCGATGGATGATTTGGATAAGGCCTTCAGGTATGACCCAGGCTCTTGGATGACCTATATGGGACTTTTTAAAAGAATGGATCAAATGGGGCTAACTGATTTTAAAGAAATTTTCGAGAATCTATTTCCACAACTCAACAATTCCCAAACCGTGCCTTCTACAATGCAAAAGATCGTAATTGAAAAGGGAAAAGGAGTTAACAACGGCAAAGGATTATATTGCTATACCAAAGAAGAGGCAACCAAATGGGAAGAGGCTTTTAAGAATTTTAATAACGAAATTTTCCAATTGGCGGCACAATATCCAGAAATTAATAATTAAAAATATGAATAACGAAAAGTACCAAAAATCCGCAGACCTACTTGCTAGAGCAAAAAATGTGTTAGCAGGAGGAGTATCGTCTGAATTTAGAAAATACAACCATCCTCATGCTTTATTTTATAGTCATGGAAGTGGTAGCCGCATTTACGATGTGGATGGAAATGAATACAGAGATTTTACTTTAAGTCAAGGTCCATTGATTTTAGGACATTCGCACCCGGAGGTTTTAAAAGCTGTCCATGATTATTCAACCAAAGGGCAATTGTTTGCCGGTCAACACATTATGGAGCTTGAGTTGGCAGAGAAACTACAGGAGTTAATACCTTCGGCAGAAATGATGCGTTTCTGTTTGGACGGATCAGAAGCAGTTCAAACGGCTTTTAGGGTAGCAAGGTCAAAAACAGGTAAAAGCAAATTCTTAAGATTTGAAGGACATTACCACGGTTGGCTAGACAATGTTTGCTTTGGCATTTCTACACCATCTCCAGAAGCTTTAGGACCTAGAGCTGTTCCTAGTCCTAACCCTTGGAGCCAAGGCTTACCACCTAACTCAATTGATGAATTCCATTTACTTCCTTGGAACGATCTCGAATTGGTAAAAGCTAAATTGGCTGAAAGTCACCATGAAATAGCGGCAATTATTACAGAGCCTATCATGTGCAATAATGGTTGTATTCTTCCCAATGAAGGTTACCTACAAGGCCTAAGGGATTTATGTGACGAGTACAACATTGCCCTGATTTTCGATGAAGTAATTACTGGCTTTAGAATTGGTCTTAGAGGTGCTCAGACTTATTTCGGCATTACACCAGACATGTCCATTTTTGCCAAAGCAATTGGTAGTGGGTATCCTATCAGTGCCATTGTAGGTAAGAAAGAATGGATGGAAGAGATCTCTTCAGCGAGAGTAATCCATGCAGGGACCATGAATACTGCGAACCCAACGGTAGCAGCGGCTATGGCCACAGTCTCTTTCCTAGAAAGGGAAAATCCATATGCCAAAATGTTTGAACTTGGTGATCAACTTCGTAAGGGTTTAAAGGAGCTGGCTAATAAGACGGGGCACAACATGATTGTCTCTGGAGTAGGTCCTATCATCCATACTGGATTTTCGGATGGCCATGAACTAAACGAATTCAGAGATGTACTAAGATTAGACAAGGCCAAGCTGGGTCAATTTATTGCTGGCTTGCACAATGATGGTGTCCGTGTAATTGGTAGAGGCCTTTGGTACCTTTCTGCCATTCATACTGAAGAGGACATTCTACATGCACTGAAAAGTGTGGAAAAAGTGCTGACACAGATGAATGAAAAATAGAATGACCCCTTCAGAAACTCAAATCTGTTTGGTGGGTGAAGGAAAAGACCTTTCCGGAATTGCCTTATGCCTGGGCAATTCCGGACATAAGGTTTATCTTATCGGAAATAAACCAACCAAAACAGCCTTATCAACTGCATTCGATACGCATCCGTTGATTCATGTAAATCAGAATTGGTCAACCCTAAAGACTGCAGACTTAATAATTGCAAACACCTCTGAAAATATCAGTCTGAAAAAGGAACTTTTGGGAAAAATAGCTCAAAATGTTTCCCCCGATACCCTAATAGCTATTAATTCGGAAAGCTACTCTTTGGAGGATTTACAAGAAGGATTTCCAAACCCTGAGGCCCTGATGGTACTCAATTGGGTGTATCCTGCTCACCATACCTTTTTCCTTGAAGTGATTACCAACAGCCAAACGAAGACTGAACCGGTAACTGCACTAATGCAGTTGGCAAAGGAAAGTTGGGGAAAAGATCCCTATTTGTTAAAAAATGGCAAAGGGATAAGAAGTAGATTATTGGCTGCCATGGCTAGAGAGTCTTTTTATTTAATCGACAATGGTTATGCTGAACCCATAGATATCGATAGAGCATGTAGAAACGATCCAGGCTATTATTTGCCATTTGCTGGTAATTTTAGGTACATGGATTTAATGGGAACATTCATTTATGGTGTGGTGATGAAAGACCTGAACCCGGAACTTTCACGAGAAAAAGTACCCTCAAAACTTATGGCCTCGAAGATAAGTGAAGGGAAATTGGGCATGGCAAATCGTGAGGGCTTCTATTCTTATACAAGAAAAGAAGCTGAAACATTTGAGGAAGAATTTTTAAAATTCAATGAAAAAATAAAAATGCTTATGGAAAGGTATCCATTTATAAGTGAGAATAACCCACAACAGGCCAATCCATAAGGTAAAAAACAAGCTTATGAAAGGATCATATTGTATTGAGCAATTCAATAAAGAGGGCTACCTGAATTTTTCAGAATTTTTAAGCAGCTCCGAAATTCATAGTATTCAGGGTAAATTAAATGAAATTGTAGCTGATAGGTTACATGAAATCCCATCGAAACATTACAAATTCGAAGACGCTGAAAACAAGCAGGGTTTAAAAATGATCCAAGATCTTCAAATTTATGATCCATTTTTTGAAAAGATCCTCTCTAACAGTAAATTCTCTGCCTTAGCTGAAGAACTGCTAGGAGAACCTGTGGTGGGTAAAACAGTGGAATTCTTTAACAAACCAGCCAAGATCGGCAAGGCAACTCCCCCACATCAAGACGGGTACTATTTTATGTTGACACCAATGTCGGCAGTTACCTTTTGGATTGCTTTGGAAAAGGTAGACAATGAAAATGGATGGGTGAGCTATGTTAAAGGCTCTCATTTAAATGGGATAAGAGCCCACGGAAAATCTGGCACCATAGGTTTTTCTCAGGAAATCGTTGATTTTGGAACACCTTCGGATCTAGAAAATGAGGAGTTTATAGCAACGAATCCTGGAGATGTATTGGTTCACCATGCCCTTACCATCCATAGAGCAGCAGCAAACACCAGTATAAATAGAAGTAGAAAAGCCTTGGGACTAATTTATTTTGGAGAATCCGCCAAAGAAGACCTCGTTGCCAAAAAAGCCTACATAGCCGCCTTAAATAAATAAAACCAATGCTTTACTCCTTTAGAAAAATTGCTTCTTTAAGCTTCTTTTTAATCACTTCGATTGTCCTCTTTTCTTGTGGAGAAAAAAACAATATGCTCTCAGAAGAGGATAAAAATCTTTCTTATGAGGTGCTGGACAAGGTGATGCAGGAGGAAGAACAATGGGTGAAAGTTCATGCTGCAGAGTATAAATTACAAGTAGGACTGCCTGGGGGTGTGTATGATACGTTTTTAAAAGAACTTGCTCTGTATGAAAATCAAGCTCCCTATAGAATTGGCATCTGGAGAGTATTGGCCAAATCTGCTCCTTCAGAGGATGAAAGAAAGCTATACATCGATAAGATCATAGCGGTTTTCAAGGACCCTGAAGCAATGGATCGAATTCATGCAGCAGAAACCTTAGCCAAACTAGGAGTCCCTGTTAGCTCTCTGGCAAAGGCGACCACTGACAAAATCCTTCGAGGCGAAAAAGGGAGTCTATGGGTGTACACCCTTTGGGCCAGTATGCAGGGACAAGAAAAAACTAACAACCCAATGTTAGCAGCCTTGATGTCTGGTATTGAAGAGGAGATTCCAAGACTTCAAGCAGCCTATGCATTAAAAATGGAAGGAAATATTCCGGAAGAAAAATGGAATTCTATCGCTTCCATGGCATTGGCTGAGCCAGAGAATTCTATTGCTAAGGTACACTTGCTTACAGCCGCTTACTATGGGGCTGGACCTGAACATCAAAAATCTGATGCTTATAAAAAAATTGAAGATTTAATATTTGCTCTACAGCAGTCCGATAATAAAGGCGATAAAATGGCACTGGCATTAACGATCGCACATATGGGGGATTGGTCTCATCAATCCATATTGCAAGAGTACCTACGCAACGACAATCCATTAGGTACTGAGATTAATGCTGAAACCAAAGCCTCAAATGCCGATGTGATGGCAACTGCAGCTTTTGCTTTGCTTCACATGGAGCAAACAACCCACCAATTGTCCACTATAGATTGGGCGATCGTTCTGATCTATATGCTTGGAATGATGGTAATTGGATACCTCTTCTCTAAGAAAAATAAAAATGAAAAGGATTTTTTATTAGGTGGTGGCAAGATGAATCCTATAGCTGTAGGTTTATCGCTTTTTGCTACTTTACTAAGTTCCTTGAGCTACCTCTCTTACCCTGGAGAGATGATCAAATACGGACCTGTGATTTTTTCAGGTGTTTTGGCTTTTCCTTTAATATACTATATCGTTGGGTGGTTTCTAATACCACGTTTTATGAAATTAAAAGTAACCTCTGCCTATGAGATTTTGGAGATTAACCTGGGGGTAAGCATTCGATTACTGGCTACTTTTCTGTTTTTATCATTACGGTTTCTTTGGATGGGCACCATTATTTTCATCACCGTAAATACTGCAATTATCTCAATTTTTGGCTTTGAAGACACTACCTCAAACATACTTTGGATAAGTATAATTTTAATAGGAGTAACCATTATTTATACTACCATGGGTGGTTTGAAGGCTGTAGTATTTACAGATGTGATTCAATCTTGCGTTTTGCTGGGAGGGGCCTTGCTAACCATTGTTTTGATAAGTGTTTATTTTGGATCAGCTACTTCATGGATACCCACACAATGGCTGGATCACTGGGGAGAATATACATGGGCCATCGATGCCAGGGAACGTTTAAGCATAGGGAACGCCTTATTAATGACAGTTATTTGGTATGTGGCTTCATCGGGATCTGACCAAATGTCCATTCAGCGTTTTCTCGCTACGGAAAATATTCAAACAGCAAGAAAAACCTTTGCCGTCTCATTAATCACCTCCTTTGTAGCTCAATTCCTTTTGGGGCTTGTTGGCCTTGCAGTGCTGGCTTATTTTCTGGACAATCCGCAATTCCTTGCTGCCGAAGAGTCGGTGTCCACCCATGCTGACATTTTATTTCCAAAGTTCATACTTGTAGGTCTACCCATAGGTATTTCCGGCTTAGTGGCTGCCGGAATTCTTGCTGCAGCCATGTCTAGCTTGTCCTCTGGATTAAGTGCAACCTCCTCTGTCATCTCAGAAGATCTTTTCAAAAGGTTCTCAAAAAATTCAAAACCTGAAAAAGTTGACCAACTCAAGAGGATTAGAATTCTTTCTTTATTTGTTGGCATCTTTACCCTTGCCTTAAGCCTACTGATTAGCCGAGTGGAAGGCAATTTGTATGATGTTGTTGTCAAAGTGGTAAACCTTTTTGTTTCCCCACTTTTTGTATTGTTTTTTATGGCCCTTTTCATTCCATTTGCTACAGCAAGAGGGGTATTAATTGGAGGACTGATAAGTATTGCAATGGCCATAGCTGTGGCCTTTTTCAAATTTATGGACATAGAAGTACTCTTCATAACACCTGCTTCCCTTTTCTCAGGAATTGCAGCAGGTGTTGTGTTCAGTTATATTGACCATAAAATTGTAGGGAATCAGGAGACCATGCAAAAAAGGAGTGAAAAGATAATAGATAAATAGGATTGGTAAATTCTGGTGACTTCCCAATATTAGATGATAATTGCAAATAATTTCATTTAATTATCTCCACGATCAATAAAAAGCTTCTAAGTAGGCATAAGTTCATAATATGAAAACTCTTTTATGATGCTCGAAAAAGAGACCAAACCCTGGCAATTACGACCTGAAGACCGCACTGCCATTGATGTACTGGCCTCATTTGTGCCAGAGAAATGCTATGACATTCATGCCCATTGGTATAGAAAAGCAGACTTAAATGCTCCTGAAAACAGTTTTTGGAACAGCGGGCCGGAGATAGCAGGTCATAAACAGTGGGAAGATTACACCCAACTAATGTTCCCAAAAACCTCCTTACAGGGTGGTTTGTTTTTCCCTGCACCATTGCCAAAGGTTAATTTATCCGCTGCCAATCAATTCTTGTTCGATGAACTTGAAAAGGCTACCTTGTCCAGAGGAATGATGCTGGTGAAACCAGGAACCTCCCAAAAAGAATTGGAGTTGGGACTTTCACATGCCAAAGTGGTAGGATTTAAACCTTATCATGTGTATAGTACCGAAACGCCAACTTCTCAATCGGGCATAACAGGTTTTTTACCCGAACCTATCTGGGCTACGGCACATGAACACGGAGCAGTAATCATGCTGCATATCATGAAGGACAAGGCCTTACTTGATCCTCAAAACTGTGAAGACATAAGAAGGCTATGCCTGAAATACCCAAGAGTAAAACTAATATTAGCACACTGTGGTAGAAGTTTTCATGCCTTGCATGCAGAAGGAGCAAAATTCCTGAACAGCATTCCAAACATATGGTTTGACATGTCAGGGATCTGTGAAATGCAGGCAATATTGCCCATATTAAAATATTTCGGCCCAGAAAAGTTAATGTTCGGTACTGACTTTCCGGTCTCACATATTCGAGGAAAATGTGTAAGCATAGGGAATGGCTTTATCTGGCTGGATGAAAACAATTGCAATTGGGATCAGGCTTGGGGAAAGCCCACTTTAGTAGGCTTGGAATCTCTCAACGCCTTGAAGCAAGCTGCCGATAATTTTGGACTGGATAAATCGGATTTAGATTTGATTTTTTGGGAAAATGCCTTGCAACTATTGGATTTAAATAAAGGCACTAGGCCAAGCAATCAAAGCTATTACAAACACGCGAAAACAACAATCCCCGGAGGCACGCAATTACTCAGTAAAAGACCCGAAAACATGGCTCCCAATCATTGGCCTCCCTATTTTAAGAAGGCTTCAGGAGCTGAGATTTGGGATTTGGATGGGAAGCACTTTTATGACTTTTCCACCAATGCCGTGGGTGCTTGTATTTTGGGTTATGCACACCCTGAAATTAATAAAGCCATCATAAAAAAAGTGCAGCTTGGCAATATGTGTTCGCTCAATCCTCCTGAGGAGGTAGCATTGGCGGACAAACTCTGTGAGATTCATCCCTGGGCAGAACAAGCCAGGTTTGTCAGAGGTGGTGGGGAGGCTTGTGCAGTAGCCGTAAGAATCGCAAGAGCCACTACAGGGAAAGATAAAATAGCCCTGTGTGGTTATCATGGCTGGCAGGATTGGTACCTGGCAGCAAATCTAGGAGAAAGTGATGCGCTCAAAGGCCATTTATTACCCGGACTAAATCCCGAAGGTGTTCCTGATGCGCTGAGAAACACCAGTTTCCCATTCAAATTCAATGACCTGGAGGCCTTTCAGGAAATCATTGAACAACAACCTGATTTGGCAGCAGTAATTATGGAGCCCTGCCGGTATGAGAATCCGACACCAGGCTTTTTGGAAGCCATCAGGTCCATCACCAAGAAACATGGAATCTTGCTGATCATGGACGAGATTACTGTGGGTTGGCGATTGCATTTTGGAGGCATGCATTTGAAGTATGGCATTGAACCCGACATGGCTGTTTTTGCCAAAGGTTTAGGAAATGGCTATCCCATAGGAGCTGTAATTGGAACGAAAGCTGCCATGGAAGGTGCCAATCATTCTTTTATCAGTAGTACCTATTGGACAGAGAGTTTGGGTCCGGTGGCCGCATTGGCAACCATTGCTGAAATGGAGAAACAAGATATCCAAAAGGCCATCGAGAATTCAGGCCAACAAGTTCAAGGTATCTTACAAACTGTTGCTACAAATGAAAACCTTCCCCTACAAGTCAAAGGGTTCCCCGCTTTGACAAACTTTAGTTTCGACCATCCTGAAAGTGAAATATTAAGAACCATCTTCACCCAACAGATGCTTTCCAAAGGCTTTCTTGCAGGCACTTCTTTTTATCCTACGCTTGCGCACAATGAAAAAATCATTGACCTTTACCATCATGCCCTGACTGAAACCTTTGGCTTTTTAAGCCAAGTCATCAAAGAAAACAACTTTGAAAAATGGACCAAAGAAAAGGCCCTTAGTGGCTTTTCAAGGTTGTTGTAAGGGTATTTTCACAACAACTCCCTTTGGACCTTGCAGGGAAAATTCAATACTCGGCGGCTGAGCGGAGCCGACGGCTGAATGAACTCAATACCCAGTGGCTGAGCGGAGCCGACGGCTGAATGAACTCAATACCCGGTGGCTGAGCGGAGCCGAAGCCTTAGGGTTACGTGTACGTAATACCTACCCCTTCGACTCCGCTCAGGGTCCGGTTAGCAGAGCTCACTTTTTGAAAAATACATACGTTACTGAAATAAAGTAATATACCCGCTAAGATCCTACTCGCTTATTGATTAATGAGGATTTTCAAAAATTAGAATTTATTGCTGAATTGGTAGCTTTAAACTGGCTGATTCATTGTAAAGTTAGTAACGAAACCGTCAATCCTGAAAGTACAAAATCTACCCTTAAAGGGAGACTAAGAGGGATTTATTACGTAAATTTTAATTCTTCAGTAGGTCTTAAATCAACCCATAAACCCGACATCTGAGTGAACTCAATACCCGGCGGCTGAGCGGAGCCGAAGCCTTAGGGTTACGTGTACGTAATACCTACCCCTTCGACTCCGCTCAGGGTCCGGTTAGCAGAGCTCACTTTTTGAAAAATACATACGTTACTGAAATAAAGTAATATACCCGCTAAGATCCTACTCGCTTATTGATTAATGAGGATTTTCAAAAATTAGAATTTATTGCTGAATTGGTAGCTTTAAACTGGCTGATTCATTGTAAAGTTAGTAACGAAACCGTCAATCCTGAAAGTACAAAATCTACCCTTAAAGGGAGACTAAGAGGGATTTATTACGTAAATTTTAATTCTTCAGTAGGTCTTAAATCAACCCATAAACCCGACATCTGAGTGAACTCAATACCCGGCGGCTGAGCGGAGCCGAAGCCTTAGGGTTACGTGTACGTAATACCTACCCCTTCGACTCCGCTCAGGGTCCGGTAACGGGGATTGGCTTCGTGAAAAAAAACACATTATTCTGAAAAACAATGATATAATCATACAAACCCCTCCCGACTTTGGTAGGAATAGGCTCTACCTACTTGTCAAGGGGGACTTGCGGAAAAAGGTATTTTATTGCTGAATTGGTGACATCGAAATGGGCTGACTAAATTTAAACGTATTATCATAATCGTCAAACCTGAAAGCACAAAATCCCTCTTTCAAAAGGGGGTCAAAGGGGGATTTTTGACGTAAATATTCTAAAGTATAACCTTGTGATAGTAGGTCACTCCATAGAAATTCAAAAATAATTCCCGAACTTTAGATCCTATCCAAACCCAAAAACAATGAAAAAAACAAACAATCTACTGACCGCTCTTTTTCTTCTTGTTGGTATGGCGAGTAGCCATGCCCAAACTACCATGGAAGAGTTTCTGGCCAAATGGGAAAATAGCAAAGCTTTTACCCTTGAAGCCATTGATAAAATGCCTGACGAAAAGTTAGACGAAAAACTCCATGAATCTGCCATGTCCTTCAGGGAGCAAATCACCCATATCGGAGCTGCCACAGCCAATATCTCAAAGGGATTTTTGCTAGGTGGTGAAATGGATTTTGATCCTTCTGCAAAACCGCAAACCAAAGCAGAGATGAAAGAATTTATCAATAAGGCTTATGACTATGGTAAAAAGACCATTGCTTCTCTCTCTGAGGCACAATTATCCGAAAAAATAGATTCTTTTGCCGGGAAAATTACCCGTAGACAAATGGTAGTATTGCTGGATGACCATACTATTCACCATAGAGGAGCAGCTATCGCCTATATCAGGGCTCAAGGAATTGATCCTCCGGGTTATAGGGGGATTTAATTTCTCTACCCGGTGGCTGAGGGGAGCCAATACCCGGTGGCTGTGAGCGGAGCCAATACCCGGTGGCTGAGCGGAGCCGAAGCCTTAGGGTAACGCATGCGTAAAACCTACTCCTTCGACTCCGCTCAGGAACCGGTAACGAATTAACCTTTTGAAAAAATTAATACACTGATTAACATTGATATACACCTAGAAATCCCTCCCGATTTTGATCGGGACAGGCTCTCCCCCCTTCAAGGGGGATTTGCGGCATAAGGTATTTTATTGCTGAATGGCTGTAGTTGATACCGGCTGAATTAATGTAAATCAGTTACGACACTATCATTCCTGAAAGCACAAAATCCCCCTTCTGTAAAGGGGGACAAAGGGGGATTGTGACGTAATCTGTAAATCTATTGTAGTTCCCCGGCGGCTGAGCGGAGCCGAAGCCTTAGGGTTACGTGTACGTAATACCTACTCCTTCGACTCCGCTCAGGAACCGGTAAGGGGATGACCTCTTGAGGAATTAACATATTGATAAACAATGACATACCTATACAAATCCCCCAACCCACTTGTCAAGGGGGACTTGCGGAAATGGAAATTTAATACTGAATTGTTCCTTTGAAACGGGCTGACTTAATTGTAAAGTTAGTAAAGACACTATCATTCCTGAAAGCAAAGAATCCCTCCGCCGCGGCGGAGGGACCAAGGGGGATTTTTTATGTGAATTGTAAACTTTTCTAGAACAAACTATTTACCCAGTGGCTGAGCGGTGTCTATACCTAACGGTTGAGTGAACTCAATACCCGGTGGCTGAGCGGAGCCGAAGCCTTAGGGTTACGAGTACGCAATACCTACCCCTTCGACTCCGCTCAGGGTCCGGTTGATTGGTTTCGTCACTAGATGACCTACAATTCAAACTCATTTAGCATTCTTTAAAAACTTATCCAAAAAGGCGAAACTCTCAATACCATTAATGGTATGTCCATCATTAAAATAAGCGATGGTGGTAAAATCTTCCTTTTGAATATTTGCATAATGCCTTCTGACTTTGGCATATTCATAGGCTACCCATTTGTCTGTTCCAACGGCATCCTTATGGCCCCTTTCCACCATAAATGGTCTGGGAGCGATTAATGTCGCCATTTCAGCATAATTAAAGGTATTCGCCAAGTTCCACTCCGGGATCTCATACTCTCCGGTAAAAGGATAACTATTGAAAGCCTCATGATCTGTGCTTGCTACTTTCCTCACCCATTCGTTAAAGTCGCCTGAACAAATTGACAGCGCATAACCTTCAACCAGAGCCGGAACCCTCATGGCTGTTTTACCTCCATAGGACAGGCCATAAAACCCGATTTTCTCCGCATCCACAAAATCCTGCTGCCCCAACCAATCCACAATTCGCTGGTGTTGAGCGGTAATGATGGAGTAAAGAGACAATCCCAATGGGTTGGCTTTTCTCTGCAAAACCCTGAAATTATCTAGTCCCCAATATAAATTGTGTGGTGCAAATACAACATATCCCCGATCTGCCAAGTCTGAAGCAAATCCTTTATAAGCTTTATAAGCCCTTTCTGTTTTATCTTTGGTCAAAACATCTTTGGGTAAACCTTCTAAACCATGCTGGGTAACCACCGCCGGCAAAGGCATTGTTAGGTCTTTTCCTTTGGGTACCAGTAAAATTCCCCAGGCATAAACCCCTTCCCAAACATCCAGTTTCACTTCATAGGCTGTCCAACTTTCTGTTTCTGCATAGAATCTCGCTTCGGTATTGTTTGGCACATTTGGGTCGGGCAACTTTCCCAATTCTTCCCATAACCTAGCTCTATGGGCTGATTTTATGGCTTTCAAATCTCCCGAATTGGTGTCAAGTGTCTGCCAAAAAGTATTGTCTCGGATGGTCTCAGAAGCAGGGATAAGTTGCTGCATATGGTTTTCCATAGCTCGAACAGCCCTTTCCTGCCTGTCCTCAACATTCACCCAATGATCGGGTAAACTACTGTTTACTTTAGAAGTAGCAATTCCTTTTAATTCAGCATCTACCCCCAAATCTTTCAGGAATGTTTCTAGGGCTTTATCGGATTGCCTTCTATTTGCTGAATTACTTCCCTCATGAAAACGAAGGTTGCTCTTGCCTTTGGGAAGCATTGCTTCTGCCCTTTGCCATTCTGCCTTCACCGAAGAAAGTTCAGGGGTTTGTAATACCCCCGGCGCAGCGCCATTTCTTCCGGCTGATGGTGCAGGTGGTCCTGAAGCTTCAGGATACAAAGAATAATCGAGGTTTAATTTCTGTGGCCAGCTCATAACCGCCAGTTCTGCATCCCCAAATTTCTTCAATAAGCCAAAGACATTTCTATAAATTGGTTCTTTCCATATGTCTTCTCTTTGGTCAAAATAACCACTTACCAATGAAACAGAAATCCTAGAATCCAAGGCCGCTGCATAAAGGGACAGCATCCCTCCTTCTCCATGGCCGGCCACACCAATTTTCAGAGGTTTCCCTATCCGCTCATTTTTTGCTTGGAACCAGTCTACGGCTGCCAATACTTTTTGCAATTCATAGCCTATCACATGCCTGCCCAGAATAAAGCCTTGTCTGTAAATGTACTCTCTATGGGTTTGATTGGTGAATTTTCCTTGTATAGAACTCCCTGAAAAAGTATCTTTTCGATTAAGTAAAACAGGAACCAACACCTCAACCCCATTAATAGCCATATGTGCAGCCCTGCCAAAACCTGGCTCACCTTCTCCTGTCATACCCGCAACTACCTCAGGGGTTGTGCCTGCATCCGGAACATAGACCACCCTGGCTTTGATCTCCCCTTTGGGGCTGATCAACAAACCTTCGGCATAAAAATCGCCAAATACCCCATCAAATACCCGCCACTTTACCGCAGAGATGGTGTATTTTTCATTTCCGTAAGTATAGGGTTCAAGTGCTCCACTTTCCTGGTAGCTAATAAATGGAGCAGATCTCTCGTCTATCAGTCCCAAAATCTGCTGCAATTCTTGCCTTTGGGAGGCTATTGATTGATTAAAACCTGCAGGACTCGTAAAATCCCTTTGCCAAAAATCATTTCTTGTTGCCTTGCTTTCATGAAGGGCCAGGTCCAAAAATGCCCCTACTCCCTTCATCATGGTATTGGGCAAGTCAAATTTCTCGTCCAACAAATGCGCCTGAAAAGGGAATTCATGTTCAGTTTGGCCCAAACTTTTCCCAAGGATTCCTGTCATCAGGAATAAAATAACAAGCCAAATCCTACTCTTTGAAAAGCAAATCACATGCATCATTTGATTTTGTTTAAACCTGTAAGGTTAATCCGTTATTTTATTCCCATGTCCACCAATGGTTTGAATGGGTTCAAAGGAATAATTATTTGGGTTTAAGGCGGTAATCATGCATCCCGAAACCTTGCTATCTGTAACATTGTCCAACAAGAGGCCAACCTTTTCACAACTCAGTAGGCTGCAATTCCCAATATTTATACGTCTTGAATCACGTACTACCAGCCCCGGGCTATCCTTGGAACCATAAACCTGCACCCCTGTGAAGGTACAATCTTCGCAATTTGTGACCAATAACTTATTGGAAGGAAGCGTACCGGAGGGATAATTGGCATTGGCATCGAACAGATTTGACCCAAGCACTACATTGCTACAACCCTCCATCAATAAGCCGTAATCATAACCTTGCCAAATGGTATTTCCGGTAACCACCACTCCCCTGCAATATTGCAAGTCAATGTTTACCATCACATCACTCAACACATTTCCTGTGATGGTTACATTTCCCCAGCGCTCTTTTTCACTGCCAATTCCTGATTGATCTTTACCAATGATTCGAATATTTGCTGAATTGAGCGCATTGCGGTTGTGCTGAATGGTACAACCTGTAATGGCTACTTCTGCGGTTCCAACGGCACTACCTGAGCAATCAATCAACACATTGGCAGTTGGGGCTTTGTCTGAACCCATATTGCTTTCTATGTCACAGCCTGTGATGTGAATATTTCTGATATTGCCCCCTTTGGTGACAATCCCACCTTCCTGGTTATAACTGATATGACTTCCCGTAATATTTGATTGATGCAAATTGACCCCATCATAAAAGACGCCAATGCCATGGTTTTCGTAAAGGTGACAATCCGCAATAATTAAATTCCTATTGTTTTCTTTCAGGTGAATGGCATGCAGGGTATGTCTAATCTGAACCCTGGTGATGGTCAACTGCATGGTGCCTATGGCTTCAATGCCAACAGCCGCTTTGTGCTGCCCTTCTATAGAGAGGCCTTCCACTAAAGGCATTCGCTCTGAAGACCAAACCTTTTCATCAAATTTATCCGGATCTGCTGAGCCAAAATGAGTGCCTACGATTTTAAATGCAGGGCCGGCACCTGCCATAATCACCTGTGCATCGCCATTCCCCCAAATGCTGGCATATCCCATTTTTGCCAGGTCAATTAAAATGGTTTTAGAAATCTTGTAATGTCCTTTGGGAAAAAACAAACGATTCCCACTTGTGGCAACGGCTTTTTGAATCGCTGCTGTGTCATCTGTTTTGCCATCTCCTTTGGCACCGAAGTCCTTTACGTTACTTCCCTCACCGTTTAAGTTAGAAGAAAGGTCAACTGTAGACTTTCCAAACAACTGCTGTGCCCCACCAAATGAGGCCAATGTCGCAGCTGCTACCGCCAAAAACTTTCTCCTTTTACCGGAATTTATCATTTTAAAATAGTATTGGGTTTACAATTATTTAACCTGCATCAGATAGGCAAAAAGGTCACTTACTTCCTCGTCTGAAAGGGGTTCCAATATGCGCTCTGGCATATAGGTCGTTTGCTGTACTTCCATAGCTGCAATTCTTTCCTGAGACAAAACGGTAGATTTACCCCCTAGTGGTGGATCAATGGTAATCGTTCCGCCGCTTTGCGTTTTTAGCCTTCCTTCGAGAATACGTCCATCAGTGGTCACAATCCTTTGAACTTCATAGCCTTCTCTGATGTCTGCATTTGGATCAACTATATGCAATAGCAGGTAATCTGGATTGGACCGGTCATAGCCAGTAAGCTCTGGACCAGATATTCCACCCTCTCCATTCAGTTGGTGACAAGAGCCACAATTACTCAAAAAGAGTGTTCGCCCTTTCTTTACATTCTGCTCACCAGTACCAATCAACGTTCCGTAGGCATTGATTCTTTTGGTCTTTTCTTCTGAAGTCAACAATTTACTGTTCGGCCATATTCTGTCTGCTCGTGTATTGATTTCCTCATCTTGCAGTAAACTGAACCGTCTGGCAAGGTGATACTCTACATCATCCGGGCTTATGGTTTTGGGCTGTTCGATTTCATTGAAAAAGTCCATTGCCCATTCCTTTCTACTGGCGAACAAAGCAATTGCAGCTTCCCTCACATAGACGTTATCTCTGAATCCCGGATAAGCTTTTGACAATTGTTCACCAATTTCCTTTTGGTTGTAGGATTGCAATGCATGAAGCGCTGTTTGCTTGATGATGGCAGAAGATTGGCCATTTTTTACCAGGTTCAAAAGGTCAGGAACCACTTTATCCTGGTTGATCTCTCCCAAGATCTGAATATAAGACAACCTTAATCCGATTTCCGCATTAGGATCTTTGATGATCTTCAATGCTTCTGCCAAAGCTTTTTCTTCCCTGCGCCTTAAGGCCAGGGTAAGCGGAGAGTCGCCCAATTCCTTGTTGTTTTTCTCTAATATTTTCAGCAAATTATCCGGAAGGGTTACCATCTCTCTTCCCAATAAACCTTCTTGTAGTCCTTCAATCAGTATCTTAACATGTTTGGATGAAGGAGCTTCTTCCAATAATTTAGTAGCCATGGCAAAGTTTTCCTCACCACCTTCCATGATGTATCGCTGCATTAATCTGCCCAGCAATACTTTTTCCATAATTAGATGTTGCCATATTTTATCATCGGCCATCATGGCCAATACCCCTTCTCTATCCGAGGTTGCTTTTTCTTCCAATGCCCACCATGTCAACAATGGAATGTCCGGATCCTCGCTATCCTCATGGTTGTTCAGCAAGTTTTCTATGAGTGAAAAAGTCTGTTTGGAAGGCAGTCTTTTGGCCGAAGCCATCAGTTGTGACCTCACTTCTGGATGGGTCTCCTTTGCTACAAGCTTATGAAGTTCCTGGAACATGGCTTGGCTAACTGTTTGCTTGTCACCAAGTAGCCTTACCGTCCACATCCTTACAAAAGGATCCTTGTGATTCAGTCCCATTTTGCCGATTTCATCGTTGATGCCCGCTGTAAGGTTGATGGCCCAAAGGGCTTCCAATACTTCTTGTTCATTTCCTGTCTGTAGTAATTTGACCAATAAAGGAAGACTACTTGGATCTTTCCGGTCGCCAAACTGTCTCAAGGCTTCCTGACGGAACCATTTGTTTTCATGGGAAAGCAATTGCACCAATTCCTCATTGGAATAAGTACTAATATCAAAGGATTGCATGGGCTTGTCCTCATTTTTAGGTCCTAGCCTGTAGATTCTTCCACTGGTCTTGTGCCAAGTATCTCTTGGATCCACATGGGACAACCTACTATCGTACCAGTCAGCAATATAAATTCCTCCATCAGGCCCTAATTTGATATCCACAGGTCTAAACCATTTGTCCGTGGTGGACAAAACGATTTCCTTGTCCACATTTTCAAAAGAAGAACCCTTCTCTGTAAATGCCGTCAGCTGAATGAAATTATGCAAGGGATTGATCGCAAACATCAGGTCGTTGTAATGGGCTGGCAAGGCAGCCCCCTCATATTTGATCAATGAATGGGTAAATCTTTTCCTCTCTCCTTCTAAAGGCATATTGGGCAGGTAGCCAAAGGCATAAGGATTGGTTAAGGGCCCATGTTTGCCCCAGCTTTTGATATAGTAGGCGCCTTGCTTGTAGTAAGGACCTCTATCATAACCATTGGTACCGGAAAATATCCTGCCTTTCCGGTCGAATTCCACATTAAAGGCATTGTTTCCCCCTCCTTCGGAGAAAAGCTCAAAAACATTGGTCTCTGGATGGTAACGCCAGATTGCTTGGCCAAGGAAGGCCACATTTTTAGAAACTTTTGAGTTGATATTGGCGGTGGTGGTACTTCCCTGAGCACCGTATAACCAGCCATCAGGCCCCCATCGTAGGCTATTGGCAACCGCATGGGTATCCTCCAAACCAAACCCTTCCAAATGCACTTCAGGTTCACCATCGGGCAAACCATCTTCATTCTCATCCGCATAGGCTAATAAAAAAGGAGGACTAAGCACCCATATTTTCTTCCTTCCCAGGGCTACGCCTGTGGTAATATTTAAACCCGAAATGGCATCCGTACTTTTATCGTATTTGCCATCCCCATCTGTATCTTCAAAAAAGGTAATCCTATCTGCTCCTTTGGCTCCTGCCGGTGGTGGGTCCAATTTTTTATCAAACTTCACCCGGGTATGGTTGTCAATGGCCGTAATTTTCAAACCTTTCGGATATGGATACTGCTGGTATTGCACCACCCACATTCTACCCTTATGGTCAAAACTAACCTGTATGGGCTGGGCAATTTCAGGCTCTGAAAGCACCAATTCCAAAGACAAATCCTCTGGAATAGTGAAATCCTTTAGCACATCTTCAGGAGCCGTAGGGGTTGCAAGGCTATCGGTCAATACACCTCTTCCCTTGTAATTTTCCATAAAATTGGCCACGTCTTCATTGGCCGCAAGGTCCTTGATTCCTAATTCTGACTCTTTCTTACAAGCGAAAATAAGCAGGGGCAGCAAAAACCAAATGGATACCCTTAATTGTTTTATAAGCATAGTAGATTAAAATTGTGCCACATGACCCAATGGACCTGTATGTGCTATTGTTATATTTTAAAATTGTATTGAACCCGATATTTGCAATTGCTTTTTTATCACATAATGTAATTTCTTCCTTAAAAGAACTGGGATTTTCTTATCTAATCTGGAATGAATTAAACAGCATTTAAATTAATCATATTTAAACAAAAGACCTACAATAGACGATTTTAGATCGGTTTGGGCCTTGCTAAATTTGATGAACGGTCTGGACTAAAACCTTAGCCAAAATCAGGTTACCATACAGCTTTTATGTCATGAAGGTATCAAATTCTATGGGGTTGAAACTGATGCGAAAATAAGCTTGGGGCAATCATCATAGCTATAAGAAAAATGCCCGATACATTTTGGTTTTCGCACCTTACAAATGCGTTTTCTCAGGTTAAATTTCTGTTCCTACGACTTATAATTGCATACCTACAGCTTACAATAATCTTCCATAAAATAGCTTGAAAGGTTGAAACTTTGGATTGATAGGGAGTATTACATGGGGCACTTGATCAACTCAACCAAGAACAATTACTCACAAACCATATGTTACACCTTACTCCCCCTATTGATGTAATTGCAAACAATATAGACACAAAAACAACTTTAGCATTCCCAAAGAATTTATAATAATTATTCGAGACAAAATTAAATAGCCCCATTAATTGAATAAAAAAATAATCGCTCTATTCTAGTGTCAAAATTCAATAGTTAAATCAAATTTTCTTACTGTTCTAGTCGATAAACCTGCAGTGTTCGATAATCCTTAACCTTTACAGCAAAATCAATCGGTTGATTATATGGATATTCATTTTGATTGTATTTCTGGTACTCCTGCCGGGAACGGAAAGTAAATAAGGTCATAAAAAATTCTGCCTCTTCGATAGAATCCACAAATACCAGTCTTTCGGCTTCATGTTTTGGAAAGACCATCGTATTGATCCTACCAATAAAATCCAGACTGTAAATCTTAAGAATTTTATCAGGATAGCGTTCCAATAACTTAGATAAACCTTCCTTGTATGACATTCCGTAATAGTCCCTTTCAAAGTTCTTTTCCACATCACCTGCTAGAAAGTTAAAGTATACACTTTGGTGAGGATGGTATCTAATAAGGAAATAAACAGTATTTCCTATGTCCCAAGTCGCCAAGCCCAATAATCCTACAGCAAAGATCTTAACAATTAAGTTAGAACGTTTTCGCCTGTATACATTTATTAGCGCATCGATACCTAATACACCTAAATAGACCAAAAAAGGATAAATAAAATAGAGGTGTCTCCACCCATTGTACAATACCGATCCGAACAAAATCACCGCCAACAGAGGTATTAATGCCGCTCCCAAAGCTACCGTGTCCTGGCCTAACGTGGCATTTGTAAATAATTTTAGCTTGTATGTCCATGCCTTTCGAAACATGACCAACAATCCTGAGCAAATAACCGACAGGATCGCCAAAGGAGTGGTGACACTTATCAAAACGGGAATGTAGTGCCAGGGCAACTCAGTAGATTGAACCATTTCGCCAAGGTAAAGCAATTCAGCGTACCAGCGGAACTGTTTCATGCTGTTGAAAGAATGTATAAAGCCTCCTATCGGTTCTTCCCATAAAACCGGCCAGAGGATAAAGGTAAAAGCCAGGAGGAACAGCAGATAAAAAGTGGTTCTTTTGATGTGTAACATTAATTCTGTTTTGGAACTTCTCTGGAATATCACATGGCATAAGAGGTATCCTAAGGATATTAATGGCCATACAACACCCACAACCCTACTTCCAATAGCCAAGGCACAAGCCAGACCATGTAACACCGGCCCATACTTATCCTTTTTGTCCATAAAACGAGTATGGGTATAAAAAGCAAAAACAAACCAGCAAAGCAATGGGATATCCTTGGGATTGTACATGCTGTTCCCAAAAATCCGCGGACTTAGGACGAGCATTAGCACCCCGGCTAAAGCCAATGGAACAGACTTAAACCTTCGATAAAGGATACCATAAAACACCCATGCGGCTGCCCAGAAAAGCACAAAAACCATAAGGTGCCTTAGCCTGAATATATCCCGGGTGTTGTCAATGCCCAAGGCTAACTCTAGGCCATAGGCCACCATTTGAAAAAGCATGCCGTAGTCCCGGTGGTCATAGTTTGGAAGGTGTTCTACGGTAAGATTTGGTAGGTCTGGATAAAATCCAATGAGCTCATTGACATACTCAAAGGCCACAATGCCATGTTTTCGCTGCACAGGCTCATCCATGCTGAGGCCATAGTCTCCCACCAGTATTGTACCAAATAGTAGGTAGGCCAGAAAAATATACTTTATCCAATTGTTCATGATTTCTTGATTTGAGAGAGAGGTGCTCCTTCCGGAGCAGGAAAAGAACTAAAAGAGAAAGCCAATCCCGGCAATGATGAAACTACCAAGGTAGAGAAGAAGAGAAAGGTAAAAGCCACCGCCAGACTTTCTTCAATTACCAAAAAATGGTACCCGTAAAGAAAAACCAATTCTCTGGCACCTACACCTCCAATGGTAAAAGGCAAGACTGCCACCACCGAAGAAACCATAAACAGGATCAGGTAATCCAAATAGCCTCCCTGAATGCCCAGTGCCATTAGGATAAAATAAGCACAGATCAGTTGACCTATTTGTACCCAAAAGGAAAGAAATATGGTGGGCCAAAAAACAGGCATAAATTGCTTAAAGGCGATTCTTTTCAGTAACCAATAGGTAGGAAGGATCAAAAGAAGCCCTGACAAGGCAAGGGGTTTTAAATAGGGTATCTCAGGCAAATCTTCTCTTAGCAAAATTAGTCCAAAGGTAAGCAGGGCAAGCATTGTCAGTCCACTTACCCGATCAAGTAGTGTAGACAATATTAGGGGTTTTGTTCGCCCCCTTTCTTGATCTTGAAGTAAAAACACCTTGTAGGCGTCTCCTCCAACACTCCCAGGTAAAAACAGGTTATAAAACATGCCAATATAATAAAGTACAAGATTGTAGCGATTGGTTAGGTAAACACCTATTACTTTATAGAAACGGTTGAGTCGAAACGCAGCAACAATTTTGGATCCATTAAATGCTAAAAGCGCTAAAAGCAAGTAACCCTGGTGGGCGGAAAAGAAAGCTTGAAAAATGGATGTAGGATCTACCATACGAAAGACAAAATAAAGGGCAATTCCAGAGAGCAGAAATTTTAAGCACCATTTGATTATATCTTTCTTTTTGGGTTTATTCACATGGTTAACTAAATAATAAAAATGTTAAAATCCAACAAAATTAGTAAAGAACTACAGCTTATCTTCATTTTATTATTGACAATGTCCCAAAGTTGCAGTTCTGATTATATTCAATACCCACAATTTAAAGGAGGCAACCTTAACTTGTCCTATCAAAATAGTGAACATATTCTACTGCTTTTACCAAAAAGCAATTATAATGCTGATACTTTAGCAGCACTGCTTATTGTATATGATCGAGCTTACGAACTGGCTTCAGAGGTATCTGGGAGAGAACCAGACCCATCTCCAATGGGAATGGATAAACTACCATTAGCAATAGTACCTTCCACCTGTGGATCAGGTTGTGGAAGGCTGGGCAGGAAGGGCATAGAGATAACTGAGGAGAAATTTGAGCGGATTTACGATCAGTTCGTAAAAGATGGAGTATATGACCACCTGTTTTTTTACGAGTTGGGAAGAAACTTTTGGTTTTATGAGGCTTCCGATGTTAAATTGAAAGAAATGGATGAAATCCGTACCGGATTTGCTGTTTTCCTAAGGGATATGTTATTAAGCGAACTTAAACTCAATGCTGCTCCCATAAACAATAAACCCTATCAAAAATATATGGAAGATAAAAAAGAGCAATGGCGTAAAATGAGCGAAGCGTGGAATCATAATCACCATGATTTAGAAAATCTCAGGAAGAAGCATTTTCCGAAGCCGACTCAATTCTGGTCCATGCTTTGGTGGGAAAGGTACAAAAAATTTGGTATGGGAAGTATACATAAAACGTTACAAACCTTACAACAGCATCCTCCGAAAAGTGAAACCGATTGGTTAAAACGCTTTACCCAAAACAGCAGATAATTAGAAACCTGGCAATTTTAAGGTTTACCAGAAAATTCTTCAGCTTTGATAAGCTGGTCTCAGGACCACAAACACATCTGACACAAAGGACTTCAGTAACAGCCAGCTAACTAATTTCCGGATTTTTAGCAAAAGTAGCTCATTCTTCAAACCTAAAGTTATCTTATGTGCTTAAACAAAGATTATTTTAGGTTTTACTTTGTTATATTTAATAAAATAGTTGCAACTATCATTTTTTTTTTCAATTTAACTGCCGTTTAATTAATGTTTTATATAAACCCAGATTAACATGAAAAAATGGTTGAAAAATTCAAAGAAATTAATGGCGGCTTTTGGCGCAGTAGCTTTTATGCTAGTCGCCGGCTGGCAGTTTGGAATGGGTAGTACGGAAGCACCTTTTTCAGAAAAGGAAGTGGCTTTGGAAAAGGCAGTTGAGGGGAGTGGTAGTGGACAGTGGGTTTGTTGTGCCACAAGATATGAATCTTATTGTACTGATATGGATGGAGATGCCTGCCACAATTACAAAAGAAAAAACGATGTATATACCTGTTCCTAAGTTAAACAAAAAGAAATATTTAATAAAAAGTATCGGCGAATATCGCCGATACTTTTTATTACGACTAAAATTAATTTGTTTCCATAAATATCTATTTTTTTTATTAGTAATTTTGTTCAATGCTTGCAATCCAAAAAAAGATAATCCAAATAAGAAGATTTTCTCTTGGAATACTGTTTCGTCGCTTGAAGAGAAGCTTATTGGTGAAAAATATTTTATTGAGGAATTGAAAATACCTAAAAGACTTCTTTACAAAAGGGGTAAATTGTTAATAAATGAAGCTGCTCCTGGAGAAACTTTTGTTCACGTTTTAGATGGGAATAGTCTTAAATACCTTTTTTCTACAGGTGCGGTGGGTTATGGACCAGGGGAAATGCCCAATGCCTGGAGCATTGAGAGTGGGATTAATGAGAACACCTTTTGGGTATATAGCCTAGAAGGAAAAGTTTTTTCGGAATATAAACTGGAAAAAGTAAATGATTCTAAAGCCCTAACACAAGTTCGTCAAAAAGAAGATTTTTACCTCGCAATGGGCCTCACATGGAGCTCAGATAGCACTTTTATGACTTTTTTGGTTCGTGGTGAGGACAAGTTTGTTGAATTCAGTACCGATGGAACGAGGCTTAAAAGCTATGGGAAGTGGAAAGGTATGGTTCCAGGCAATTTTGAAGACCATGTCATTGCAGATCTTCATCAAGGAAAACTAATGGGGGATCCTAAAACTGGCAAATTTATCAAGGCCAGCATATTTAGAGACCATTTGGAAATCCTGGACAAGAAAAGCGGGCAGATAATTAGAATCGACGGGCCTGAAAATTCCATACCCGAATTTCAAGCAGTCGATGCGGGTGCTGTTGTCACTTCAGACCATCCCTTGGCTTACATGGACGCATTTTTAGGTAAAGAGCATATTTTTGGATTATATTCAGGCAAAACGGACAAAGAAATCATGGAGCAAGGTAGAGGGGAAACGGATCTGCTTGTCTTTGATCATTTAGGAAATGTGAAAGCAGTTTTGAAGCTGGATACACCTATAAGCTCCTTTACGGTAGACGAAAAGGGCCAACGAATCTTTGGGATAACCACAGATAGAGAACCCGGTGTGGTGGTTTTTGACTACAATCTTGAGAAATAGTAGTTGATAAGTAAAAAAATATGAAAATATTATCATTGAGCAAATGAAATCTCATATGAGGAGACTTCGAGTGTAGTATCTCATATTTATTATTTTATATCCTAACGGATACAAACAATTTTAATTAATACCAAACCTTATGGAAATTTCATACCCCATTCTAAAAACACCTAATATTCTTAAAAAAAGATATTTGATAACTTTAACAAAATAGGTGTAATTATAATGTGTTTTTTATTTTAAATACTACTAAATCTATGTTTTACTATAAATTCAAAAAAACTATGAAGGAGTGGCTTAAAAATTCAAAAAAAGGAATGGCAGTCTTTGGGGCTGTAGCCTTTTTGCTGGTGGTTGGCTGGCAGTTTGGTATTAACGGTGTGGAAGAACCGTTTTTTGGGACGCAGCTGGCTATAGAGAAGGCGGTTGAGGGGAGTGGAAGTGGGCAATATATTTGTTGTCCTACATCATATCAAGTATATTGTACAGAAATCGACGGAGACTCATGTCAAAATTACAAAAGAGTAAGTGACACCTATTTCTGTCCTTAAAATGAGCAAAAATCATTGTGCAATTGGAAGTATTGATTGTGAAAATCCATACTTTCTTTTCTGGTCAAGATTTAATCTTATTGCAGTAAAAAGTTTAATTTAAGGTAAAAAAGATAGACAAATAAGTGATTCGGACAAGCTAAACAGGATATTTGCTTTGATTATCAAGGGAATATCGTGAACAATTTTGCATTAGATTATCCACTTACTGAATTCACCGTGGATGAGGAAAATGGTATTATCTATGGACTTACGATCGATCAGGATCCAAATGTTGTTGCTTTTAAAATCCCGGATTAAGCATGTGAATTTAAACAAATTTGATGCTAGGTCAATCCTTGTTGAAAGCGACACCTTACCGTCACTTGCTAGGAGTAGATGGCATCTACTCCTTATTATCAAAAGAAAAGTATATCCGGAAGACCATATGCTAATTGAAAAAACCCTGTTCAACCCGCTCCCTGGTTGAGGAATTCCTGGGCTGGACACCGTCCATGGGTTGCCACCCATGGCTATTGTTGTTGAAGCCCTATAGGCTTCTTTGGTTTCGTTATAATAGACTATTGAAAAACCTAAATCGTTAACTTTAATTATTTCATTAACTCCACTAGGAGTAGATTGCATCTACTCCTTAATTATCAAAGGACATGTATTTCCGGAAGACCATATGCTAATTGAAAAAACCCTGTTCAACCCTCTCAGGGCTTGAGTAATTCCTGGGCTGGACACCGTCCATGGGTTTGCACCCATAGCAATTGTTGTTGAAGCCCTATAAGGCTTCTTTGGTTTCGTTATAATGGACTATTAAAAAACCTAAATCGTTAACTTCAATTATCTCACAAATCCCAGGTCTGAAGGACCTGAACAATAATAACCGTGAGTGGCAACTCACGGAAAAGCTATTACCTACCTTTCCCACAACCCCGGATGGGGTTGAACAGTGTTACGGGAAAGCAAGTTCCCTTTCGCAAATACGCTATGAGGAGATTGCATCTACTTTTTCCATTTCATATAGTGTCGAATAGCTGAGTATAGTTGCAAACTCAGTCCAGGTCAATAAATTGTACCCTACTAGGAGTAGATTGCATCTACTCCTTCCTATCGATTTACTTGCAATCCTTTCTTACATAGTAGATTAAGTCTTGATCGATTTTCTTTTTTCATTTTCACGAAGGCAATAAATTATTGAGGGTATAGGCTATGAGTTGATTGTCGAGGGGCTTTCCGGCCTGATTGAAAATACTGTCTAATTTTAGCTCATAAACATACCCTGGTTTTAGCGCTTCCAAAACCAATTCCACCCTCATATGATCAGCAGATATGGTGATGTCTTTTATGGCCACGAATTGTAAATCTCTTTGCGTAGACTTATCTACCGGCTCATCAAACGGCTTTTTCTGGTAGGCATAGTAATACCGACGCAGCTGGTAATTTTTAATGGCCAAAGCGCCTTCCGGGTTTACCGCTTGGGTGAAGGTTAATTCGAAACCATTTTTAGTCAGCGACATTTTGGCGATATCCATGGGCGGGTTGCCGGTGGATGAAATCTTTTGAATGCCCTGATCA
The DNA here is from genome assembly GCF_963977555.1 of uncultured Cyclobacterium sp. Lineage (GTDB taxonomy): Bacteria > Bacteroidota > Bacteroidia > Cytophagales > Cyclobacteriaceae > Cyclobacterium. The sequence goes on from NZ_CAXBPD010000026.1 coordinate 68,866, forward strand.
CCTCTCCAGCCATGTTCAATTTGCCCTACCCATAAACTCCCATCCGGCCCAAAAGCCAGCCGGTTGTTGCCAACGCTCAATCCTTGTCCATCAACAAATGGAATACAAGCCCCTTGAAATTCTCCAGAAACTTCCTCAAGCATTACCCGGAAAATCCGGTCCCTATTCATTTCTCCAATCAGAAATTGCCCTTCAAAATCTTTGAACTGCTCGTTGTTTTTAATAAATAAGGGTTGAGTGGGGGAATTGGCTATTATTCCATGAGGAAACAATACGGACGCCTTGGTACGAAGGCTGTCCAATGTTGAAATCGGAAGGGAGAATGGGTCTGCATCTTTCCACTCTTCTTGCCACACGAGGCTTGCAGGATGTCCAAAGAACCGGTCTTTTTTCACATGGTACAGCGTGCTCGTCTCTACCCAATCGCTTTGGTTATCGGTAACAAACAAGTTACCCGAATCATCAAAACCCAGTCCATTCGGAGATCTGAAACCGGAAGCAAAAGGGATAACCTTACCATCCGGCTGAATTTTCAAAACCCAACCTCGGTAAGGAACAACTGAATACATTTGTCTTTTTCCGTCTTCCCCATCTCTGCCATTCAAGCGCAGCTCACCCCGTACATTGTCTCTAATGCCTCCACCGGATGAAGCGGTATTTAAAGCAATGTAAAAATTACCTTCACTGTCCCTGACTGGCCCATAATTGAATTCGTGGTAGTTGCCCGATATCCCGAAATCATCTGTTATTTTTTCATACACATCGGCTTTACCATCCTTGTCCGTATCCGTAATCCGGGTCAATTCCGGTCTTTGCAAAACCACAATTTCACTGTCATTGATTACCACTAATCCCAATGGTTCGTGCAGGCCTTTGGCAAACAAAGACCATTCCTTGGTCTTTGGATCATATACCATGACCTCCCCTCGGGTAAAACAAGCGATCAACCGACCGTCTGACAAAAAATCAAGCCCACCCGTTTCTGCCAATAAACCATCGGGAACAGGGATAGTAGCTACCTGATAAGAGGCGCCAGCTCCTTTTGGTTTGGGTTTACAGCCTGAAACGAGTCCAAAACCCATTAACAATACGAATAAAATATGCTTCACTTTTGTCATCATTGCTCCGATTTAGTAACGGTAATGGTAAATTCTTTTGCTTCATCAGGACTCAGTTTCAAAGCGCCTTCCTCTATTTCACCCTTACTAAATGCATACTCCACTTGCCCATCAGCATTGAATAGAAACCAGACAGGTTCTTTTGCATCGCTTATCCTTATTGTTCTGATCAAACCTGAACCTTCTTTGTTAGGATGAATAATTTCGTGAACCTCCACTCCTGAAAGCAGATAGTGAAACTCAGGGTAGCCATCGATCAATTTGTACCTCAAAAATTCAGGACTTGGAATGTTTTCTCTACTACCAATCCGTATAGGTAATTCAATTTTCTCCCGATAAAATATTTCTCCAAGCACTTTTGCGTAGGCATTTTTATGCCCATGCCATAGGTCAGTATTGTCCAGAAATTCTCCTTGCCAGGCAAACTGCAACTGGCATAACTCAGCATCCCAAGCATAAGACAATTGATTGGGAAGGTGGACGGCTATACTGGCAAGGCTGGATCCTTCGATAAAAACCCGATATAGGTAAGGAGGCACATTTTCGTAAGGATGCAATTTGGGATGATGGTGCATGGCAGCACTTTCCGAATCCTGCAAATTCTTATTTTCAGTTCTTCGCAATGGCGGGATGTTTTCATCGTTTTCTAGTGCTGGCATTATACCGTTTTCAGTCACATACATGTACCCATACATGATAAAGCCATGACCTGGATAAGTACATACATAAGGATAAATACCGGGTTCCTCGGGCGCTTTAAACTGTATGGTCTTGCTCTCGCCCGAATAAATTACAGGAATGGACCATAGTACCGAAGGACTATTTGGAATAAAATTCATTTCAGGTCCTTTTTCTGCCAATTGCTGCGCAGCATTGACTACCACTTCTCTTGAGTTTGGCATGGTAATAAGCATATTATGGGGCATGTCCTCATCACTATTGGTCACCGTGAGCATGACTTCCGCCCCGGGTGCAACAGAGAACCTGACCTTGTCAAATTGAAGACCGGGAATTGCCTTTATTTCAATGGAAGTGATTTTCTTGCCATCACCCTGTGCCAGAAGTGCTGAATGCATCAGCAGGGCAAAAAAGAGAATCAACGCTGTACTGTATTTTAAAACCATAGCCAATTGTATCAATTAATAATCTTTAAAAGGACCTCTTGGTGCTGCATTTCCCATCTCCTCTTTCCATTCTGAAAATTTTCGGGTAAGCTCTACTAGTTTCTCCGGGTTCTCTAATGACAAATCATTTTGTTCCCCAATGTCATGTTTCAGGTCAAACAATCCATTCCCTTTTGCGGACTGTACCCATTTCCAATCCCCAACTCTGGCTGCCTGATCACCTCTAAAATCCCAGAACATTTCTTTCCTTCCAACTTCCACTTTTCCTCGAAGTACCGGCAACATGTCAAAGCCATCATAAATAACCTCTTCCGGTAGTTCTAGGCCTGCCGCTGCCACCATCATGGGAAACAATTCCAAAGAAGTCAAAAAAGCCTCATTTGTTTGCCCGGCTTCAATTTTACCCGGCCATTTAACCAAACAAGGCACTCTTATTCCTCCTTCAAAAAACTGGGCCTTCCCTCCTCTTAGAGGATAATTATCTGCAAGCGACATTCCACCATTGTCAGACAAAAATATCACTAGTGTATTTTCCTCTTGCCCCAATTCCTTTATTCGTTCCATTATATTCCCGATGGACTGATCCATTTGGGTAACAGCAGCCTTGTAGGCCCTTTGCTTTTCACCTCTTTTTGTATTTGATTCAGGGTACATTTTCAGGTATTTTTCTGTCGCCTGAACCGTGCCTTTAATTTCCGGGTCTAAATTAGAAGCGCTGTGAGGCGCATTGAAAGCTAGGGTCAGAAAGAAGGGTTTTCCTTCACTTTCATTGATAAATTCCAATGCTTCCCTTTCAAAAAGGTCTGTTGTGTAAGTGCCTTTGTCTGCTATGGATAAATAATTGCCATCGATCATGGATGGACTCCCATAGCGTTCATGAGTAAAATAATCAATCCCTGTATTGGCAAAACCATAATACTTGTCATAGCCCTGTTGCATGGGCAAATACCGCTTCAATTGGCCTAAATCCCACTTCCCTACATAGCCGTTGGTATAGCCTCCTTTTTTCAATACTTCTGAAATAAAGATTTCTCTAAGGTCTGTGCCTAAAATTCGTTCAGGGGAAACGCTGTATTCATACTCAGTATACCGGTGCCCATAATTGACCATATTGTTTCGGAAGAGTTCAAAAGTGCCATTCCTTTGGGGATACCTTCCGGTAAGCAAGCCACTTCTGGAAGGGGTACAGGCAGAACTTGTGACATAAAAATTGGTAAGCCTAACCCCTTCCGCTGCCAATTGGTCCAGATAAGGGGTAAGAATATCCTTGTTCCCAAAAGATCCCAAATCATGATAACCTTGATCGTCTGATATGATCAATAGGATATTGGGCTTTTGCTGTTGGCCAAACACCTGCGTTCCAACCAAAAACAATAAAAAAAAGAGCAAGCTTTTAAGTCTCATAATCATGTCAAATTTTTCACAAATAGGTTACTTACACCGTAATGTTAATGCCTTTTGATGCAAAAATTGATTTTGCAATTTTCCGGTAGTTTGCACCGAATACCTTCATGCGTTCTTTCTGGGAAAGGGAGGCATCAAGGACTTTAGCCATTTCCGTAGAAAAAGAGCGACTTGGGCCATGTCCACCCCAAACGATTCGGTCAACACCTACTATATCTACTGCATAATCCACAGAACCTGAATGCGGATCTGCACCGCTAAATTCAAACAAAACATTTTCGTAAGGCCTGATGGCTCTCGCTGCCAACTCCCAATCTCCACCTGCATGTCCACAAATCAAGGGCACATCAGGGAATCGTTTGGCTAGGGTCGCTACATCCATAGGGGTAGACTCTCCATCAAGGTTTCCTCCTCCGGGCCATCTAGGCTCTCCACCTACTTTAATCCAGGTATGGATATAAATCACAGCTCCTAATTCTGCTGCATAGCGAATGATCTTATCATTCTGGTCTGCATCACAAGTCACTCCCAATTTGTTTCCCCCTACGTACTTGATGCCTACACAAGGCCCGTTGGCAATCCACTTTTTCATTTTCGCTAAACTCTCATCCGGAAAACCAGGGTCTATGGGGACAATTCCGGAAATCCATTCCGGATCATTGTTCAAGATTTCTAGTTGGGCCGCATCATGCGGCTTAGGATCCAGAGGGTCACTAAGGGTGCCCCCTATATCCACAGAAATGATACGTTCAACACCCATTCTTTTTACGTAAAACAGCATTTCCTGGTGTTGTTTTATGGGCTCAGTTCCTGTCAAAAAGCCATGATAATGGGTGTCCCAAATTCTAAATGCTTTTAATTCTTCTAAATCAGGAAGTCCGTATAAATGGGGGTCTATGGCAAAATTGTTCATAATGAATTGATTAAAGTAATTGGAGTGTCCATTAAACTAAAGAGAAGAATTCATGAAATTATTGGCATTCCCCTGCAAAATCCCATTGGCCTGCTCAGCCGTTAATGGTGATTCCATCAATTTCAGAAAGCTTGCTTCTACAGGGAAATAAGGAACGTGAGAACCAAAAAATACCCGCTCTGCTGCCAGCGGAATACCCTTCTTCCCATTCCACGGATTGCCTTCAATCAACCTTCCTACTGCTCCAGCACCTTCTATCCTGGAGGTGTCAAAAACGACATTGGTCTCCTTAATGAATCGCTCTAAGAGGTTTCCGGTAACTTTATGCGTCCAGTAAAGCATTTGAATTTTTACCTTGGGGTATTTTTTAATAATGTCCACCAATGGATTCATGTCAGCTCCTCTGGTAAGGACGATCGGATGGTGATTTCTACTGTCATCCATGTCTCCCACAATTTGCAAGATCATTTTCCTTTTTTCTACCTGAGCTACCAATTTCTCAAAATCCGGATGGCTTGGATCAAAGGTTTGGTAAATGGGGTGAATCCTAACGCCCGGCATCTTGTACACCTCATGGCAACGCCTCAGGTCTTCTTCCCAATCCGGCCAAGCCAAGTTTACTGTACCAAATGGGATTAACATTCCCTTTCCTTTTTGTTGGCATTCTTTGGCCAATCGTTCATTGACGCCATTGATATCTTTGTGAAAAAGTGCCTCAAAGCTTCCTGCCCAAGCTTTCTCTACCCTGTGTTTGCTTAGCTTTGCTAGCAAAGCATCGGTCTCACCGTATTTCAGTTTTCTAAATGGCCAATCAAACAAATTGACATTGGTATCGATGACACCCGGATTTCCTGCAAACACACCGTATCTACTCTTGCACTCTTCTTTTGGTGAATTTGAAGGTATGGTAATTGGCAGTGAGGCTGCGGCAGTGGCCTTTAAAGTAGTGCTAAAAAAGCTGCGGCGGTTTACTTTTTTCATAGTATTGTTATTGTGGCTTCCAATGGTGGTTAAAGTTTCTCAGCTGGTTTAAATTTTACTTAAACTGTCTCTGTTTTCGTATACTTTCGTAATTCCGGCAATTATCTCGTCCATTTCCTGACGCGTGCCTAATAGCATTCCGGAACCCCAAAAAGAGATGAGCGTTTCGAAACATATCTTATCACAATTTGGTAAATCCAACGAATTGGTATATTCTTCCCTTCTTTCTTTTGTATACATGGTCTGGTATTCATCCAAGCTCAAAACATGTTGGATCCAAGGCTCCTTGTGCAATCCATTTTTAATATAGGAACCCATGGGAATCCCTTCAGCATTTAGGGCCTTTAAGAACAGACTTCTGTCAGCACCGTTAAAATGTTCTTTATTGTAGGACATTGCAAAGTGATAATAGGAACTGCTTTCGGTTCCGGGGTACTTTTTCTGTGGGGTCAAACCAGGAATACCTGCCAACTGAGCAATCAGGTATTCTGCATTTTCATTCCGCTTCAAAAACCTTTCTTTGGCACCCGGCAACTGTCCCATAAGAATGGCTCCTTCAAATTCATTCATCCGGTATTTTGGGCCAATGGTCTCATTCCTGCCTTTTCTGGAAGCCCCTCTGTTCTGAACCGTATAACATTGTTCCATCAATGCCTGATCGTCTCCTACCACAGCTCCACCTTCTCCGCAGGCAATGGCTTTACTTGCTTGAAAACTAAAGCAGCCCAAATCTCCTATGGTACCTATGGCTTTCCCTTGATAGCGGGCAAAAGGTGCTTGACAAGAATCTTCTATGACTTTCAAACCATGTTTTCTTGCCAATTCCATGATACGCTCCATATTCGCAGGTACGCCCATGATATGGACCGGCATAATGGCTTTTGTATTCTTATTGATTTTTTTGGCTACTTCCTCAGGATCCAATTGGAAGGAAGTAAGGTCAAGGTCTACCATCACAGGTAAAGCCCTACTGGTCAAAATAGAAGAGATAGTCCCCATGTCCGTATAAGGAGATGTAATCACCTCATCACCGGGACCTATACCAAGGGCTTCTACACATGTACTTAAGGCCTGGGTACCGGACCCTGTACCTACACTGTACCCAACCCCAATCTGCTTGGCAAATTCCTTCTCAAAAGTAGGCACATTACCGGTAGCAGATTGTATCCTGCTCCAAATACCACTTCGCGTTGTTTTGACAATTTCATCCACCATTTGATCATCGACATAAGGCCATGCTGGCCCTATTCTGCCTTTTTCTCTTATGGCATTGCCTCCTAGAATAGCCAGCTTTTCATTGATTTGGATCAATACATTGCCTAGACTCGGCAAAACAGGTGTGGTGGCTATGGCCAATGAACCGGTAGAAAGACCAGCCATGAATTTTCTCCTACTGTATGCTTTATTCATCGGTTATTTAGCATTTATTGTTTTAAGAATAATTTCCTGAATGGACATTGGCCATGAAAAGCATAGACCAATTGATCGTTCTTTATAAGTTCAACATGCTTTGTGCATTTCTCCACCTCAGCAAATCTTTGGTACTTTGGCTAGCTTCTTTTTCGCGTAAAGATTCAATACGCAACATTCCTGTCAGGTAATCCAGTATTGGGGCATGTGTCCCAAAAGCAAATTTATCTGCCCCATAGAATTCCAGTGCCTGTGCCATATTGGCCAGGGATCGACCAGAGGTATCCATGAGCAGCTTACTTTTCATAATGAACTCAAAGTCGTCATTTTTGAGCTGATAACCATTAGCCAGGTTTAATATAAAGTATTTGGCATCCGGTACTTCCTTTATTATAGGCAATAAATCCACTAATCCTTGCTCTGGCTTATCTGTTCCTGCCACCTGATCTAAATCCATCCAGGATTTTTGGCGACTATCGACCATTCTCACGGTAAGCCCAACAACCAAGTCATGGTCTCGGGCCATTTTTACCAATTCAAGGCATGCGGAATCCGTCAATTGATAATCATGGTATTGGGGATAAATGCGTATGCCTTTAATTCCGGCTTTCACACATTTATCAAAATCACTTTTCCATCCGGGATAGACGGGATTGATAATGGCAAATGGAATAATTCTTTCTTTATAAGTTTTATTGGAATTGAGTTCAGCAAACAATTCCTCATTGGCTGCTTGACAATTTTTATAGAAAATCCCACTCATATTGGCGACTACAGCCTTGTCAACACCAAACTGATTCATTTTTTTCAGCAGTGCTTCACAAGTAGAATATGCCATCTGCTTGTAAGGCCAGTTGCCCACATAGGCATTGATATCAATTAACACCAAAGCCTCCTTTCTTCAGCAATGCATTGTAGTTGTCGAAAAACAGTTTTCTTTTCTGTCTTTCATTGAGGTTGGAAGCCAGTACTTTTCCTATGCTTTGGTAGTAACTGTTGTCCGTTCCGAAAAAAAGCCTGTCCTCACCCAAATACTTAAGGGCAAAGTCTATCATGTTTTCTTCGTTATTGCTACCTCCTGTGTCTACATATATATTGGGTGTATTTTCAAAGGTTTTACACATGCATTCCCAATCTCCTCCACCTCCGATATGTGCAAATTGGAAATTGGCATCGGGGAATTTCTTTGCAGCAACTACAAAATCTTCCGGTGTAGAAGTGCTAGGCAACTTTTCAGCATCATACTTCATTCGGTAGCCACCTACTCCCAGCTGACACTCTCCATGCATAAAAACAATCATTTTTAAGGCCGATAGCTTTTCAATAATAGGTTCATACAAGGGGTCACTGATCTTTACCTGATTGTACAAACGGGTACCCACCAAACCATTGTCTACACAGCGGTTGATTTCATCAATTGCCTCCTTTTTATAAATAGGGTTAATCGTAAACTCCCCAACCAACCGATCGGGATAGGCTTTTACTCCTTTAATCACTGTATCATTAATCCTTCTGAACTCTTCCGGTGTAGCTTTAATAGGCAATATAGGCATGCCAACAAACAGCTTTTCAATAGATAGCCTGTCTGCAAAATCAATTTGAGCCTTTAGCTGATCCGGTGTCATATTAGAGGTGGCATAGGCATCTATTTTCCTGTACTTATTCACCTCTTTCATCAAATCAAAGTCATTTTCTCCAGATGCTCTCGTTCTGAAATCAACAGATGGAACACCCATCATCAAACCAAAAATGGAAACAGTTCCACTAAGTGAAAATTCTCTTCTTGTCATGCCCATGACCTATTGTTTTTGTTAAGAAATTGACTTACAATAGAATAGATATCCTAACTCAAAGTCCGTTTTATAACTGAACCCTTTTCATGTAATAGCATTTCCTGATTTCTCACCAGGGGAATATTACAATCTCCAAACAGCAACAATATATCTGATTTTTCCGCTGAAGCGGATCATCAGGTAATAGATTATCTATTGCCTATTTTGTGTTCAATCTATCGCTATTCGAATTGATATGAATCATCGAATTAAGCTTATTATTTGCTCCTATACCATCAGCCCCATCCTTTAGATTTGATAAATGTTAATATTCTAAGATTACTGTTTTATACATTGAGA
>NZ_CAXBPD010000027.1:0-70252 GCF_963977555.1 uncultured Cyclobacterium sp.
GCGCCTGCTTTGGGAGCAGGAGGTCGCAGGTTCGAATCCTGCCACCCCGACTTTTTAACATATCAATTGTTACTAAAAACCTGTTAATCGAATGATTATCAGGTTTTTTATTTTTTAGAGAAATCAAATGATTCGATTTAATGCGTCAACAAAAGTCAACAAATCGGATAACAAAACCGTTTTAACATTTGTGTTGACCTAATTGTTAAAGCAGCCTTTTTGGTTCGGTAAATAAATGTATCTTTATAAGTGATTTGGCTTTCGTCTGACAACACCTGTTGTTAACTAAAAGACGAAACAAATGAAAACATCGACCACCTTCAGTATTTTGTTCTGGGCAGACTTCGCAAGGGCAAAAGACAAGCAAGCTTCCCTCTATGCCAGAATTACCGTAAACGGAAAACGGGCGACCATTAGCCTAAAACGAAAAACTCTGGTCTCCGATTGGGACATCCACAGAAACAGGGCAAAGGGAAACAACCAAAAATCCAGAATGCTCAACAGCTATCTGGACGAAACCTACACCTTTCTTTTTGAATGCTACCGGGAATTAAAAACGGAACGCAAACTAATTACCGCACAAGCCGTAAAAGCAAGGTATTTTGGAGAGGACGACGATAGCCATTCCATTATGGACATCATTAATTACCATAATGAGGATATGGAGGGCAAGCTGAAATGGGGCACCCAAAAAAACTATTTCACTACCCAACGCTATATTTTCAAGTTCCTAAAAAAAGCATATAAGACTACCGATAAGTATTTACAGGAACTGGATTATGATTTTATAATAAAGTTCGAAAAGTATCTGCGGAGCTACGTTCCGGAGGACCACCAGAAACCGATGGGCAACAATACCGTAATGAAACATATCGAGCGGTTCAGAAAGTTGGTACACCTGTCGCAAAAATTGGGATGGATAGAACGTGACCCGTTCATCAACTTTAAATCCAAGTTCATAAAAAAGGAACGCGGGTTTTTGAGTCTGGACGAACTCCAGGAAATCGAAAATAAGGAACTGACCATTGCAAGGTTACAAATGGTAAGGGATTTGTTCGTTTTCAGTTGCTATACAAGTTTGAGCTATATCGATGTCATCCATTTGACGGAAGATAACATCTGTATAGGCATTGATGGAGAATTATGGATTCATTACAGACGTGAAAAAACAACCAAACCCATCCGTATACCATTGCTTCCAAAAGCTTTGGCCATTATCGAAAAATACAGAAACAATTACAAAGCCGTTGCCCAGGGTAGACTCTTTCCCAAAATATCCAACCAAAAGCTGAACTCTTATTTAAAGGAGATTGCGGATGTCTGTGGTATCAAAAAGAACCTGACCTTTCACATTGCCAGGCACACATTTGCTACTACCGTTACATTGAGCAATGGTATACCTATTGAAACGGTATCGAAGCTGTTGGGTCACTCGAAAATTTCGACCACCCAGATTTATGCCAAGGTCATTGAGCGTAAAGTAAGCGATGATATGCAAAAATTAAGGGTGCAATTTTCTGAACAGAAAGATGATTCAAACAAAGCTTATCACAATATGTGATAGGCACTTTAATAACCAAAAACTATAAAATGGAACTATCAATAATAAAAGAAAAAATCTTTACGATTAGAGGATATAAAGTCATGTTGGATTTTGACCTGGCCGAACTTTATGGAGTTGAAACAAGAGTGCTGAAACAGGCAGTGAGACGGAACATCGACCGTTTCCCCAATGATTTTATGTTTGAACTGACCAAAGAGGAGTTGGAGAATTGGAGGTCACAATTTGTGATGTCCAATGAATCTAACAAAATGGGATTACGATATGCTCCCTTTGCATTTTCTGAACAAGGGGTTGCCATGCTCTCCAGTGTACTGAAGAGTAAAAAGGCCATACAGGTAAACATTTCCATTGTTAGGGCTTTTGTAATGTATAGAAAGCATCTTGCGGACTATGGGGATTTAAAGGAACAAATAGCCAAACTTGAAAAAGAAATGAACGTTAAATTCAAGGACATCCACCAAGCGTTGAACTACCTATTGCAAAAAGATAAAGTACAGATTGACCAACAGAATAGGGAACGAATTGGGTTTAAAACCAATGATAAAAAACCAAGCCGATAAAGCTTGGTTTTTAGGTTTATATAGTACAGTAATTTTGTTAAAGAGTTGTCTCCAATACCACTTTTCTGCTCCCGTTCCGTTCCATCAGTTCCAGCATCAACTTTTCGTTATCGCCTAGGACAAACTTTGGAAGCACAAATACAAACCGTTGCGATTTCCCATCAGCAATAGCGTTGGGCATTTTATATTTATAAACAACCTCTTGTCTCAACCGTTGGTAAGAGGCTTTCCGTTTATTGTTGCCATTGGTCCGGTACACATTGAGATAGTCAATTTCGAAATCGATTCCGGATTTGTTCTTGACCTCCATTACCAGATGCACCTCGGAAGCATCGTAGACCATTTTCTGTAACTTTAATCGGATTCCTTTTTTACGTTTTACGGCAATGGTTTCAGAACCGGATCTGAGTAAATATTCACTAGCTCTTTGAAAATAAGCGGTTCTATCCTTATTGGTGGCGGTTGCTGGATTTTCAGTTTTGAGTATTTCCATTGTGGGGCTTTCATTGCCAATGCTTTCATCCTCGTCGATGAAGTAGTTCAGTTTGGTAAGTTTTTCGGAATATTTCAAGATATAGGAATACACCTTACCGTCACTGGTAACGGCCAAAAGATTGCTCTCGGTTCCCGGTTTTGCCTGTAACAGTCCAAAATACTGTTCCTTTTCACGGTTGTAGGTGAACACAAAATGGGAAATTCCTGTAATGCCCTGCCTTATGGGATTGGGAAAAAACAGGGCAACGTTCTTTTGGTCATTGGCATAAATGGTGTCGAGTGGTTTCTGTGCCTGTATAGATGTTGTAAAGGCCAATAGCAGTAATGTGATAAAAGTTTTCATAAGAGTAAGTTTAATAATTGCCCATCATGGGCTTTCCTTGAAATTTGGTCTTGGATATTTTTAAAATGAGTTTGTAGTTATCAGTTATTGTAACCTTGACATTGCGATGGTTACGCTGGAAAATTTTTTTGAAACCACTGACCTGAGGCACTCCGGTAATGTTAATGTCGTCCACCATATCCCCAACGATTTCATTGGTAACTTCTGCCCTAAAACTGTTTTCCACATAAATTCCCTCGCTACCGTCCTGATAGTCATGTGCCCTTAATCTTACGGGTTGATGGTTGATGTTTTCAATATCGATGATGGCCCTATTGGGCTTAAAACTGATAAATCCATAAATGGGCGTATTCCTGGAATAACGTTGCCCATAAATCATGGCATCCTTTAGGAGCCGCATCTGTAAGCGATAATTGTTTTTGACGGTCTGCGTACCATCTACACGGACGTAGATAAAACCGTCCGTATTTTTTGCATTCAAATCGTCATTCTCGATGGGGTGGGAAGCAAAAAAGAGTTGGTGCTCCAAAGCACGTTCCTTGACCTCGACTTCGGTTTCCTGCTCATCCTTGACGTCGATGGTGTCCTTTTCCTTCTTAATGGTCGGTTTTGATGGCCTGTACCTCGGATTGATATGTTCATAGGATTGTTCTGAATATTTTATCTGCCCTTGTTTGTAGATACTGTCCACCAATCGCATCTTTTCCTTGTCCAACAAATCCGGGTCATAAACGCCCGTAGAATCCAGTAGCCGTTCATCGTAGATGCTTGGGGCATTGGTTTGCCTAACCTCCTTCAAATCGTTCAGGGCATCCAATTTTGAATCGTACTGTTTTTGATCGTCCTCCAATTCTGGCACGGGAACCTGGTTGTTCTCTAGGGTCGGTTCTTCATCCTCTCCCAATACCAGCATGGCATAGCTTCCTATAAAAAGTAGGATACATACCAATACAATGGAAAAGATGATTTTGTTTTTTTCTACTTTCATTTTATACGGGTTTTATCGTTCACCATTGATTTTTCGTAATGTTTTTTCAAAAAAGTCGGTAATCAGCAATCCGTGGGTATTGTTCGGAAAGTTCCTATCCACCTTGATAAGGTTGCCCGTTGTGATAAGCTCGTAGGTATCGGTTATGGAACCCCGGTTGATTTCAAAAACGGTCCTGGTCTCAAACCTGTAAGGCTCGTTTTGGATATCCACTTTGGATTCGATGCTCAACACTTTTTGCACCAATGAATACTGTAACAAACGGTTATAGACCCCATCGGCCTTTTTCTGTCGATAGAGGGCATCCACTGAGCTGTTGCCCAGCCATAATGCCTTTTCCAGATTCCTTTCATAATTGCTCGCATCGATGTTGTAGAAGTAGGTATGGAACAGCTCCAGGTGCGCCAATGCCTCCACGTTCAGGTTTTCTTGTTGGGAAACGAGCTTCAAGGGAATTACACTACCGTTTGAGTTGACCACAAAGGCACTGCCCACGGTCTCCTTGTGCAGTTTGATGACCATCAGCATGGAAACAATACAGGTGAGCACAGCCCCTACAACGGCCGTCAATACAATAAAGCGGTTCAGCTTAAGGATGTTGTATATGTTTTTATAAGGTGTTTTCATTTTAAGTATGGATGATTAATTGTCTAATGTGCCTTTTAATGTGGATTATCCACCAGTGAAAAGTTTAAGGGTGAACGAGATGGCCCTACGGTACAGTTTGAACTTCAGGAATACGATAAACCCGATGGAGCCCAGTTGCAGCAACGGGGCAAAAAAGCTACTTCCCCAATCCGTTCCGAATAGGTTGCTCCAAAAATTGGTGTTGATTTCGGTATAGAGGTTGTTCAGGAATACATTGACCAAAAAGAAGGCGGCACCAGCATATACACCCCAGCATAGAGCTTAAAGAAATTGTAGGCCAAGGACCGGAACTTTTCAAATACGGCCAGACTGATGACCAATGGAAAAAACGCCTGCATGATGCCCAAAAGGAAAAACCGCTCCGCCAAGAACAAGGGATAGATGAACAAATCCAACAACCACAGAAAAACCCCGATGATAAAGGCTAGCATCTTCAACCCGTACAAAGGGGTGACCAGAGCCTCGTAGAGTATGGCCATTGCTTTTTTGGCGGCTTCCAAGGCACCCACATCCTGTTCGATGTCAATATCCTGCATCTGCAACGGGAGGAGTGCCGGAGCCGTGTCCCGGTATTGGGTCTCGATGGCCACCAAAATGGCATCGAAAACGCCCAATACCTGTGTAGAAAAAATGACCAAAATGACCACAGCTAAGTTTTTGGCCAGTTCCGCAGGGGTCAACCCCCAGGTATAGCCCTCGTTGTTCGCTACGCCCTCGTTGAACCCGTTAAAGTAAGTGTTGGTAAGCTCTAATATTTCGCTCTCTTTTAATTGGGTAAGGGACACCTTTCGGCTATTGTTGACAAAGGAAACGGCATCGTTTACCGAAGCGATGAACTCCTGTACAGTATGGTCCATCTGTTTATGGATGCCCTTTTCGACCTTACGGAACGGGTAGGTAAACTTGGTGGCGTTCAATGCCTTGTTGTATGGGAGAACAAAGAACAGATATGAACTATGTTTTAAATAACCACGCCCTTTAAAATAATCGTGGGTCGCTTTTTGGAGAAAGGTATCGTTGGGCAATTCGTTCGCCGTATAAAGGCTTTTTCTTTAAATGTCCTGTTTGTGAATAACCGTGGCCACGGGCAGTGATTTGGACGCCTGGAACCATGAACCGTGTATGTCCTCAAAATCCTTCTCAGATAAGGAGTATATTTCAGGGGTATCCACTTGGTAACCCAAAACCAAATTGCCATTGTTAGCAAAGATGATATGCCCCTGGATGTCCAAAATGGGATGGTATGCCGATAGGTTAATCCTTCTCATAGTATAAGTGGCTGCTTCTTTTGTTACTAATGGTCTGTGGGAACACCCTGTTGATGTGCATCAAAGCAGGGTTTTTGGTAAGGTGGGTCAGCACTGTATATAATGCTCCGTTCCATAGAAATATGGAAACGATGACCACAAAACTGAACGAAAAGATGATAAACAATAAAGAGCCGATAACGGATGTCATCATCAAGGCGAACAGGGATATGGGCAACCCCATAATCACCGCCCGCTTACGTATGTTTTTATAGACCTCGAACCGTTTCATTACACTACTATGCCTATTAAATAGGTGAAGATGCCCACTACAGCTCCGGCTATGAGGACAAAGACCAGTACTCGTGTAATCCCTTTTTTCAAATCGGCATTTTCACCGAAGAAATGTCCCGCATTGAAGAGGAAGCCGATAAGGAAGATGACCCCAAGGATAATCGGGAAAATGGCACGGATGGTATCGGAAACATCGTTGACGGAATCTTCGATGCCCCCTATTTGGGCAAAGGTTGTACTTGAAATGAGCAAGAGTAGGGTGGTTACATACAATGATTTTTTCATAATGAAATCGATTTAAAATTTGCCTGATTTTGATATTTGAAAAATACTGTATATTGTAATTCAAATAATTGATAATCAGTTGTTTGTGAATAAAATAAATTTTAAATCCGATTGTTTTTGTTTGATGCCAATTGGCATTAAATCATATGGAAATCTGAAAAGACTATGTTGATAACTCTAAAATTTTGGAAGTGCCTGGGCCTCAAAAACGTCAGTTTTTGGATTTCGCTCCTGCAATTCTGCTTTGTTTTTGGTCAGCAAAAAGTGATTATCATCGACCCCGGACATGGTGGAACCGATTCCGGTGCCATAGGTAGAAATGATATATTGGAAAAAGATGTGGTTTTGAATGTAGCCAAAGAAATTACCATACTTAACAAAACCCTTTTTGATGATAGGTTTGCTATCTATTTGACCCGATATGCCGATACCCTGGTTTCCCTAAAAGATAGGGGCCGATTGGCCGGGTCACTTAAAGCAGATGTGTTTGTGTCGTTGCACTGCAATGCATCTTCCAGAACCTCACAAGGAATAGAGGTGTATGTCCATACTTCCAGAAAAAAAGTAAAACATATCAAGGTATCCATTGCCATAGGACTCTCCATTTTAAAAGAAAGTACAGGAAAGCTCGGTTTTAAGGAACGAGGCGTGAAATTTGCCAATTTTCAGATACTTCGGGAGACTGTTGTGTATTGCCCAACGGTACTTGTTGAAATGGGATTTATTACCAATGCCGATGAAGCAGATTATTATTTGAATCCAAAAAACATCAGGGCTATGGCGTTGGCTATTTTGATGGGAATAAAATCATAGTCTATTCCGGATCTTTCTACAAAGATTTGGAAATTGATTTCTTTAAATTTATCAACTCATTCTTTTGTTCATTAATTAGACTTTCAAGTTCATTAAAAATATAATCAAATTTTTCCTTTTTAGAAGTCTTTTCAATGGCATTGGTATCTATAGAACTGGTATTCTTCAGTTGTATCATCATATCCAAATGACTAATAATTTCCTTTTCTTCTTTGGAAAGAAACTCACCATGTTCATTGTACCATTCTTTCTCTTTAAAGATGATTTCTTCATTAAAATTTACATCCATGCATTGATTGAAAATTTTTTCAGAATTATTTTTGACCAGATCTACAAAACTCGCCCATTTATTATCACGTGGAAGTGCCCTGTATTCAAGCCAACGAGGGGATATTAAAAAATCACGTTCCTTAAATACTTCTAAAATTTCTAGTATTGGAGCTACATTTTGTAGAGGCTTCTTCATAGGAAGAAATTCTCTATTTCTCCATAACTCTAATATTGCTTGGCAACATTCTTTTCTCAATTGTTCTTTTTTCTTTCCTGATGGGGCTTTATCAGCATTTTCCATTAACTCGGATATATAGTGAATCATCCATCTTACTAATGTGTTTCCGGTATGTTCTAGCTGTAGTTCTTTAATTATTTTTTTACCCAATTTTAAAATTGCGTCCTCTGAGTGTTTTAACTTTTCCATCTGGTCGTATAAGATAAATTTTTGTGTTGTTCGCTAATCCTAGATCTCGTTTTTCTAAACCATAGACTTTTTCATTTAGTTGTCTTTCAATCTCACATTTAAGAATCAAACACATATTCATCTCCTTTAAAAAATTTAAAATAAAATGAATATTCACTTTGAAAATTACACCGCTGCTTTCAACTTTATCGTGATATTTATATTCCGTAGTTTCGTTCCATTGCCTATATTCTGAAACCACCTTATTTTCAAAGAATGCTTCTTTATG
This sequence comes from uncultured Cyclobacterium sp., assembly GCF_963977555.1. GTDB lineage: Bacteria > Bacteroidota > Bacteroidia > Cytophagales > Cyclobacteriaceae > Cyclobacterium. Next base: position 8,203 of record NZ_CAXBPD010000027.1, read on the forward strand.
GTATTCACTGTATGAAATATCAAATATGCTTTCAATTTGTTTTCCAAAACAGATATAGTCTCTTCCAATATCCTTCTTAAAGGGATCTTGAACGTCCAATCCTTCATAATCTGAGGATGGATTTCTTAACCATCCTATATATTGAAAACCATTTACGTCAATTTCAAAATCATATTCATCTTTTTCAAAAGGTATTGCGTAGTCATAGGAATCTTCAGCTGACTGAAACGCTCTTAACAAGGCTTCTGAACCCTTATTAGAAACCAAAGCGGACCGAATAGAAATGGATTCATAATTCTCCCCAAAATTCCGACGTACGGATGAAAATGCCATTATCTGATTATTATCAAAAAAATGATCGAACCCCACTTCAGTGTCATATTTTTCATCGTCTATTATGCTTCTCCAATTTTCGTCAAATTTTTCAAACTCATTGTTCCAGTATTTATCTTCTAAGGGAACAGTATCCGCAATATCGGATAACCAATAATTTCCCCAAGTGTTTCCCTTGGATTTTATCCAATAATCCCATGTACCCCATTGGTCTTTATATTCAGGTTCCACGGTTGGCTGAAATTCCAATAACTGATTTACCGCACAAAACATAGCATGATATTCAAAATAGGTTTCCAAATCCTCAACAACGGGGTCGCTTCCGTGTCTTTTACTCATCAAATGGTAATCCCTATCACTCATTTGATTTCTAATATAATCGTCTTCATTAGGGTTACCTGTATAGCCCCATTTGTTGGTTATGAAATAATCTGCAATATTGGCGACATCATTCTCTAAAAGGTTAAAAGGTCGAGCGGCTCCACTATACCAATAAGGTAGAGTATCCATAGGATCGAAATGAAAATTCCTTTCTCTAGAAAATGAAATTTTTGAATTCAATTCGGCTTTACCACCATAGTCATTTTTAATCATATCTAACCCGCTTATCAAAGAGTTATCAATGTTTATTTTTTCTTCCGGGCTAAATATTGAAGTATCATGTTTATATAGGTTAATACAGACTTTCTTAATAAAGAATTTTATTAGAGCATGTGGTAAGTCTTGGTTTAAAAGCTCTTGATATATTTCGTTTTTTAATGAAACCAATTTTATAGGAGATTCTTGGCTGGCTCTCTCAATAGCAATCCACAGGTAAAGTTTAGCTGACATCCAATAAAACATATATTCTTTATCCTGAAAAGGGAAACACTCCTTATGGTTTTGGAATTCAAAGAGCTTTTTTATTATACCTATTTCTCCAAAATTTATAAGTCTTCGGATACAGTGTACCGCCCTCCATCTTAATCTTTTGTCGGGATGACCAAGTATGAATCTTAAGACATCACAAACAATTTGTTCAGGATTGGAAGGTGGAATGAGTTTATCATACCATGAACCATCGCCCGCTTCTTTCTCTATTTTTGAGGTCCATCGTTCTAAGGCCCAGAAAATTAGATTTTCATTTTCTTCAATAGTTAAGTGATTATTTATCGTCAAGCTCAATCCATAAAGTGACTCGTCAGTAAGTTGCTCTATCTTATCCGGAATAACATGAATAATAGCATCAAACAAAACATCATCAGAAACTGAGAATATCTTTGAAAAGCTTCTGACATGAGCTAAAAAGAGGTAGTCATCTTCATTTAATTTATTAAACCATTTGTTTAGAACATATTTGAACTTTTCTTGACTCCATTTTCTCACTCCAGGATGAATTCTCCATTCCTTTAACCTTTCATCAAGTGCTTTTTCTAAGGAATAATAGTTCAACACCTCATTTGAAACATCTACCAAGGCATTTAAATGTCCAACGTATTCCTGTGGGACACAATTCGCTTTTATATCTGAAAGAAAGTTTTCTATTTTCCATCTCTGTTGATAGTCATTATCACGACTAACAATATTCCTTATAGCAATTTCAAGGTCCTTTGAGGAACTTAAATCAATGTTGTCTAAGTTGATCTCATGGGCGTAATCCTCTTTAGAAGAATTGTTACTATATTTGGACTCCTTCTTCCTCTTACTATATGTTCTAAACTCAATAAATTCCTTTAATTGGTTAAGATACTCTTTAGCAATAATTTTACAATTACTTAATTCAGAATACAATGCTTTTATGTGTTCTAAATTTTGCTCCAATAATAAATCTCTTGAGACTATTTTGACAAAATATTTTAGGTTTTCAGAATCTCCATCTGAATTGAACCTAGAAATTGTAGTCCTATACAATCCCATTATATCCTCATGGTAGTAATTACTGTTCAAAGGAAGGAGTGAACTGGCGACTTTATGATTTATAATATTGTTTTCTAATGTTGCTTTTAATAAAATAGGGATATACTTATTTAAACTAATGACATCTCGGTGGTGCCAACGGCAAACTGTCGAAAACACGGATGCAGGATCTAGATTGAAAATACCTTTTATTCCTTCTCCGTATGGAAAATGTTTTTTATCATAATAGCTGAGTTTTTCATCCGCATATTCCAAAAATTGTGCTAATCTATAGGACATTTGAGGATTACTTTGAGTAATTCCCATTTCACTTAATTCTGAAACACATCTAATCTGATAAAATGCTTCATAGTCTACATCTGAGACTGCTTCAATTGCCTTATCAAAATAATATTTTCCAGTTTCCCTATCAATTTTAGAGCCTTTTATTGAGCACTTAATATATAGTTCAGTTGTTTCGGAAGCAGATATCTTGCTCTCGCTAATAAAACTATCTATTTCATTGAGCAGCTTAAGACATAGAGTATGTTTATCCCTTCGATTGATTAATTTCTCCAAAGCTATCAATCTAATCGAGATGCGATTCGAAGTTTTGTTTGAGAATGAATCCAGTATCAAATCAACTTGATCATCGGAAAACTTATTTAACATTAAAACCTCAATAGCTATGGAAGCCAAAAAGTTAAGTTGATCATTTGCCCAATGGGAATAATATCTTAAATCCCAATCGTCTTTAATGTTTTTACAAACAAGCTCAAATTTGGGTGTAAAATCTTTTTCATTTAACCTTGAAGTCAATCTATCAGCCCTTAATTTATAAATAGGCACAGCATGTTTAAAGAATCTTTTAAATTCCCTTTTCTCGTCAGCAAGACTCCTCCTCTTCTTTGGATCTTTCAATTTTTCAGCTTCTATATATTTCTTAGGATAAATATCCTCTACAGTCATTTCTCTACTATTGATTGACTGTATTAACGTTTCTGCCTTAAGACTCAAATGCATTTCCAGTTCTGAGGACTTATCAAAATTGTTGCTGGAAAAATGCGGCACCCTAGTTGGTAAACTATATACTATTTTACTAAGGACCGCAAGGATTTCCTTTTTTGAGAAAAGATTTTGAAAAACCAATACTTCAATGAAATCAATAATAAGAAGGTAAAATGAGTTGTTATACTTCTCTTTACCAGAAATGACTTTGGATAAGTATTCTATAATTTGTTTGAAATTAAAACTATCCGTATTAAAATTGGCCTTGAACAATTTATTAATCAAAAAAACCTGTACTAATATGGGGAGTTTCAAATCTGTTAACCAACCTTTTACCTGATTGCTTGACGAGCGAAGCAAAACATTATCTACAAAGTAATTTCCAGCGGTATAGCGTACACTTTTTGGTTTCCAACGAGAAATGGACAGATAAGACTTATATGGTCCTAGTAATCTTAGTATTGCTTCTGTTTCAAATGCAATATCCAAACTGCTAATAGGATATCTATCCAAGTTTTCATCATTCCTGATTTTATGCCTCCAATCCAACCAATCATTGGCTGTTTTTAGATGTTTTTTAGCTATTTCTATTGTTGATTTCTCCCTTGAATATATTCCTGATAATTTGAGATGGAAAGAACCGCCCCATGTCTTTCTATCTGATACGGCATTAAGCTTAGTTAATGATGCTTCATCTCCAAATTGTATGACCAAATCCGGGTTCTCAATTAATAAATCGCTTAATGCCTTGTCCGTTTTGGATTGTTCAGCTGCAATAAACAATAATTTAAAAAATGTTAGATTATCTGTTTCCCGGTGCGTCATCTTCATAGCCAATTTAGCACGCTCAACATATACTTCTTTATTTCTTATTGGATCTAATGGATATTTCCTTAGTTTTTCATTTAATACAATATCTTTTAGTTCATTTCCAAGACCTGCCTCAAATAATAAATTCCCAAGATTAATGGAAGCATAATCTTCTTTAACAGCCCTCAAAAGAAAGAGATTAGCAATCTTTGTTATTTGCTGGTCATTGGCCTGGTATTTCTTTCTAATGTGATTTTCAAAATCTTCATCTCTGAAACTCAGGTTTCCATTTGACAAAATCAATCCATGCCATATATCAGAGGCAAGATCTATTATTAGATCTTTATCCGTTTCTAGAAGCTCTGCCAAATACAGCACTGGTACTGGACGGGGCAATGTTATTAAATTTATAAATAGATGATCTACCAATACCCAACCATTATTGCCAATTTTGTTTACTGCCTCCAAAATCCTTTCATCAATTAAATCCTCAACAGTTTTTCCATTTGGACGTAGATAATTGATGACTTCTTGAACCCCCTCTTTTTTTAACCCAATTGAATAAGATTGGACTCTTGGAATACCTTGGGTAAGGTCGTGAAAGTGACGAGCCTCATCGTCAGAACTCTTAGGAAAAAAGTGCTTTAAGTGTTGTTCGCTTTCTATCTCCGTAAAGGGTTTCAATAAAATATCCAAGTAATTCTTAGGCAATAGCAGTGATTCTTTTCTATAGGTTCTGGTTGTTACAACTAATTTGAATTCAGGAGGAAATGGCTCTTCCAATAAATCATGTATAAAGGAAGTTTCGTTTCTTTTATTTGCGGCAGTTATACTATTGTCAGCTGCATCAATGATGATTACTAAATATGCATTCTCATTTCTTTTTTTTAGAATTTCTATCGCATCTAAAACCCTTCTCTTAAATTCTTTAATGTAAACATCCTCTGAATCCTCTTTAAAGACTAAAAAGTTTACACCTACTCGTTTTGCAATTTCATTGGATAATTGAACCAAAGCATTCTTATGTAAATGTCTTCTGTCTGTGGGATCCAAATACGACCCATTTCCATAACAATCAAAAGCGATACATTCACAGAAATCAGGTATGGAATTTCTAATTTGCATTGATATTGTTGATTTTCCAATACCTGCAGGACCATGAACACATATGGGGTTACCTGTATTTTTTTCTATCTCTTGAAGTATCGTCTCTAATTGCTCCCTTGGGACACTTTTTGGTAACTTTTCAAAGTTCTGGGGCACAGGGAATAAATTCTCAAGGCTTCCATTATTAAATCCCAGAGTAGCAATGACATCGGTAAGTGTTATTCTAATGTTAGTTTTAGATTCGGGCATCATTTTATCTAAAATTAGCCTTGTTAAACCATTAAATTGGTTTCTGGATACAACACTGGTATTACTAATAGCCTGAATTAACTCTTTCCTTAAATTATCCCTTGAGTTTGAACCGCAGTCTTCAAAATCCAGAAGTCTTATAAAATCTGAAAATTCTGTAACCTTTAAACCAGAAGCATCCATAAGTTTCTGAAAAGCCTCTATATATTTCCTATTTCCTTTTAATAATTGATTAAAACTTACTTTCTTTCCAATGAGCTGTAATTCTTTTTGTATTTCTTGAATAGCACTTAATTGGACAGGATTGAAATTTCGATTACTAACTAATTTTATCTTAATCTTTTTTTGAACCAAGTCTCTTCCATAATTTTGACGAAATGCTTTGTAGATATTAGCTAACCTATGGATTATGGATCCTTGCGATGATTTAGCTTTTTTCCCTTTATAAAGACTATAAAAAGTAAGATTCTTATTGGCATTTCGAGTACTATATTTTAATTGAGATATAATTACTCGGTTAGCTTTCTCGAAATTATCAGAAGAATAATATTCGATTAAATCTATTCCTAATAGTTTCCCCCCACTTGGATCAATTCTATGAGAAAGTGGAGCCTCAATTCCTTCAATAAGAACCGCTTTCAAACCATGTTTGTCAAAATTCAAAAGATCTAAAGACTTTTGAATTGCCCATAATATATGGTAATCATCTCCAGCATTGGATAGATCAGCATCCGGTATAGAGGTATTGTTAATCATCTGTTTTGATGTACTAAGACTTTAATAAACAAAAAAAGCCAATGAATACTCATTAGCTCTCCTATATATTGTTCTATGTGTAATCGCTCATAAATATATTAATTTTTTAACATATTTTCTTGCGGATTCCTACATTTAATTATCTCTTTTATAAGACTATACTCTCTTATCGTTACTCCCTCTGTCAAAAGCCACCAAATTGAACAACTGCCGCATCCGTGAACGAACCCGATTCCCGTAGCGTTCCTCCAACTCCTGGGCATTAAGGTTGGTGGTGGCGTGGGTCTGGATATGATGGTTCAAGAACAGCTCGTAACGGGACAACAATATTTCGCCAAGTACGTTGCAGTCTTTCCCGAAATGCCGTCCGGTAGGTTCTACACCCAAGTCGTCAAAGCAGTAGAATTTTTTATCACTATAATCCTCAATGATTTTATAGCCGATGTTGTTAAAGGCAAAGGCAATATTCCGGGTGGGAATAACCTCATAAAGTTTACGGTGTGGTACAATATGGCGTAGGAGTTTCATCAGGTTGGTTTTGCCACAACCCACAGGACCGGAAAGCAAAATGCCCTTATGGATGTCGATACCGAGTTTTTTACAATTTGCTTCGTCCTTGATGTAATAATTGCACAGCTTGAAAAGTATGTTTCGGTCTTCCTCATAGATCCTGAATTTTTTGCCAAAGAGCAATTTCCCTTTGGCATTGAGATAAACGAGCATTTTATCAAAATCGTAAATGATTTCATTGTTCCTAAATGTTCCTAAGGTATATTGAACACTGCCCTCGATGATGATATGTGGTTTATGGGAACTCATAGGGGATCACTATAATTTTTATTGGAACTTGTCTTTAGGTTGTCCGTATTTTGGCTAACTGCAACCACTGTCTTAACTGTTTTGAGCTCGTCGGCTTTTAGCATCCAGTTGCGGGCGGTAGCCTGCCAATCGATAATCTTTGTTTTACCGCCTACTTTCCAGCCGATGCCTTGGTAATGGTTGTAAAATTTTTTGGCCTCCAGTTCCGGCCAATTTTCTTCTTGAAAAAAAACGATGACCTCATTTTCATTTTTGGGCCGGTCAAGTTTATTCCCGTTTGTATTGTTTATTACTGTTTGTATATGTTTGTTTATAGGTACCACCGCTTGTCCATTGCTTGTCCCGATATTGGTATGGCTTGGGTACAGAACTTGTCCATCACTTGTCCCAAAATTGAACATCTTGATTTTGCTGCCGTGGAATGGATTGTGGGAAGGTTCGTATAGCAGGTATTTCCAATGGTGCAGTTCTTTGATACAACGGTGGTAGGTGGTCTTTGAACCGATTTTTGAAAACTGAATCACTTCTTCCCGGTTGATATGGAAATTAACGGGGAAGTGGTAATTGTTCCACAACTGGAACAAGGTCACGTACAGACTGATGTGCGTGGGATTCAAACGGCCGTCTTTCGAGAATTGCAGGAACACGGCATTCAGGTGCTTGATGTAATTTATCTGCTCCAAAGAAATATCAGAATTTGTTATGGATTTTGTTCTTTTCCATCACGTTCATAATTTCCTCATAATCGTAATAGAGTACACCACCCACTTTGGTATAGGGTAATGTGCCATTGATTCTTAGGTTCTGTAAGGTGCCGGAAGAGATTCCCAAAAGCTTTTTTACCTCTGGGGATTTTAGCCATTTTTTAGAAACGTGTCCTGATTGGTTTTGTAAAAGTTGTTTGATGTCATCGAGCAATTCTGTTTTGAATTCCCGAAGATCTTCGGTGGTAATGATGGTTGCTGCCATAATAAAACGATTTAAATAAAAGAGACCATCGCATTACTGTCACCTAATTTGATGGCCTCTTTGCTGATTTGACTTTCGTTTTACAAAATTGATGGGCTTTGGTGAGTTTTATTCACAAGACAGGACATCTTGGGTATTATTTTTTGTTGATTTTAAATGACTTATATTGTATTCGTTTGGGTGTTTGCAAGTTTTGATAGTTAGCTAAAAGGTATCAAAGAAAATGAGCGTTGTCCCTTAAAACGGAAACACCCAAGTTATCGAACTTTGGTGTTTTTATTCATCGATTTCATCCATGCGTTTTTCGAGATTTTCCTTTAGTGCATCAAGGAATTTGGTCCTTCCTTTTTTTCGCATTCGTATTTCCAAAAAAGCTCTGTAATAATCACCAAGATCGACTTTGAAAATACGTTCAGCGGCGTATGCAATATCTTTGATATCCGCCCTTCCTTTGTTTACACAATTGGTACTGTACAAAGCATAAATAAGTTCTATCAAATCTATTTTATTGTTGGTCCACATCATTCGAGACTCTCGAAGGGACCCATTATTTTCTAATCTATCTATCTCTCTTTTTATATATATAATGAGCAAGTCGTAAGCCATAATCTGGGCTACCATGCTATCATGGCTTGTTGAAAATTGTTCGTCTGTTAAAAAGTGGAAAGTTCCAGGGAAGAGCTTAATTGTTGCGTTACCTCTCAAAAAGTAATACTCATCGAAAATAGATGATTCCCTTCGATAATAAGTATAGAAATCCAGATTGTCATTCAGATACGTTTGCAGTTTATTTATCTGGGAATTAAAATATTTGATTTGTGATTTCGTACTTCCTCTTGGTCTTTTGTTTTCAATATCAAATAGTTTAAGATGGTAAATGAGTTTACTGTAGAGCTTGGGCTTGATTATTTTAAAAAAGTAAATCTCACTTTCCTTATTGTCAAACCCTTGAGAAAGCACGATTTTCCGAGCCTTTTTAAGACTTTCCTTAGCCTTCTCAATAATTTTTTCAGCTTTGAATATTATTGAGGTACTATTGTCAAACTCCAAGAATTCAATATGCCTTTCAAGGTCGCTTAATATGTTTGCGTACTTTTTCAATGAGAATGTTATGGATTCTGTTAAAATTATTAAAAATGAGCCCGATTGAAACTACACTTATGGGTAGGATTCAATTCAACTATTAACCCTAATTTTGATATCAAAACAATAAACAGGAATGCAAGAACGATACCTGCGAAATAGAATATACATTAGTGATGAAGAGCAAAAAATCATTAAGGATTGTCCCATAATATTGGGGGGTAGCGGAATAGGAAGTGTAATTGCCGAGTGTGCCCTACGTTTGGGGTTTGAGAATATCACTATTATAGATGGCGACAAGGTAGAGCTATCCAATTTGAACCGACAGAATTATACTGAAGAGGATATCGCCTCCGAGAAAGTAGAGTCCATAAATGCTAGATTGAAGGCTATCAATAAAGAAGCTAATATTGAGGTTTATAACAGTTTTATAACTGAAACCAATGTTGAAAAGTTTATAAAAGGCCATGCAATTGCTATTAATGCCTTGGATTTTACAACAGATATCCCATTACAGTTTGACAAAGTTTGTCAAGAAAATAATATTCCTGTAATTCACCCGTATAATTTAGGTTGGGGAGGACTTGTTACGGTAATTGCTCCAGATGGTATGTCATTATCTGCTATTGCAAAACCAAATGAGAAATTTAATGAGGTCAATATGGTTGAATACATGTCAACGTATATGAGATTTTGGGGAAATCCTCAAGATTGGATCGATGAAATCATCGAGAAATACAAAAGCGAAAAGGAAAATTTGCCACCTCCACAACTTTCAATTGCCTCTTGGAAAGTTGCCGCCATGTGTACCCATATCCTCTTTGATATCGCTACAGGAAGAGCAGTAAAAAAATTTCCTGAATTTTATTTATCGACGATATTGAATTCTTGAATAATGGACTAACATAATTATGTTTGTTTGCCAGAGCCTTACAATCTAAATGAGTTTATTATTGGTGGCATACATAATAGCTTCGGATATATTGGTCACTTCCAGTTTGTCGAATAACTTTCTTCTATGGAATTTTACTGTATCCGGAGACACATAAATTGATTCGGATATTTCATTTATGGTAAAACCTCTGGTCGATAGCTGTAATATTTCTTTTTCCCTCGATGAAAGTTTTATTTTTTCATCGGCTTTCCAAAAGTCACCATCAAGATCATACTTGAAAATTTTATTGTCCCCCTTTTTGTAAATTTTTATGTTTCCTGCTTGTCGTTCTGCAGATAAGGAAACAATACATATGGCTTTCCATATTTTGCCATTATTGGTCAAGAACATGGGGGTCAATTTTTGATTTATCAAAATGGTTTTTCCTTCTTGGTTTTTTATATGAAAATCATATGAGATAGTATGATTCTTTCTTTCCTCCATTGGGATTTTATCATAAAATTCGAACCCTGCCGTGTTGATTTTAATCAGCAGATCCAAATCGGACTTTATTACATATTTAAAGTAAAATGCGTACCCCATCTCCTTAATTTCTTCGGCAGTATGGCCACAAAGAAACAATGGGTTGTCCGATACATACTCAAAGCCCCTTTTCTGATAATCAATCACATAGATGCTTTTGTATGTAGTCCTTGAGAAAGCTTTTATAGCTTCTAAATAATCTAATGTTTGTCCTTGACTTCCCTCTGGAATTTCATTAACCGAATTCTTAAAGGAAAAGAAGTCTTTCATGTCTGCCATATAGTGTAGGTATAAGTGTTTACTGTTACAAATGTAACTTTTTTCTTAACATTTTAAAAACTACACTTTAGTATAGTTTTTATGTAACTAACTAACAACTACCATTTTGTGTAAAAATAAAGCTATGTAGTCCCAATAGATTTGGAAGTAAAACCAGAATTATGATACTTCCAAAAAATTATTTAAAAAGATTAGAGTTAGAACAACTATTTGACCTGGCCAAGTTTGTAGTCAATGAAAACTTCAAGCATCACACAAGTAGTATTTACCCTGAAAATTATGAAAATGACATAAGTTCAATTTTCCAGGAAGAGATGCTTTATTTTAAAAATGCTGGAATTTTTGTTTCCAAAGACGAGGATAATTCCATAATAGGATCGATTAGGGTACTACGGTGGAATTACAAGGACATATTGCCTATCCAGAAAATATTCGGTATTAATCCATTACTGTTAAATGGTTATGACATTAATAAATCCATTTGGCATATTGGCAGATTCGCCATAAAAAAAGGAGTTAAGGATATCAATTTATTTAAGAGGCTTATGGTTTGTGCCATAGCTCCTATATGTCAAGATAAAAACGCTGTAGCTTATGCAGAGTGCGACAGTAAACTTTTAAGGGTCATGCTAGCGTTGGGAATTAAGGCCACTCCTGTAGATAAACCTATCAATTATTTAGGTTCCGAAACCATTCCCGTGAGTATGCGGTATAAAGACTTAATTGGCTTCTATAATAAAAACAAGTCTTTGGTTCCTGTAGATTTTTTGACTTCAACCATGAATTCAGAACTACCCAAAAGGGTAGTTTCTCCTGTTCATCAATACAACTACTCTTTAGTGTAGCATTAAGTAAAGTACTAAAATATAGTTTTATACACGAAGAGTTGATTGTAAAAACAAACAATATACTCTTGGCCGAGAGATAGACCGAAGAGCAATTAATGTCTTGAAACTAAAATTGAATCTTATATAATTATAAATTTTTTTAAAAATGAAAAATTCGAATCCAGAAAAATTCTTGGACACTCAGGAGCTATCAGCTTTGGAAAACGAAACCTTAAAGGGTGGAAATGCCGAAACTGATGTTAAGGTAGAAAAGAAAAAGGAGAAAAAACAAGAGTAATAACCAATCTTAAATTTTTTAAAAATGAAAAATTCGAATCCAGAAAAATTCTTGGACACTCAAGAACTATCAGCTTTGGAAAACGAAACCTTAAAAGGTGGAAATACCGCTGTTGATGATGTTGAAGTAAAAAAGGAAAAGAAGAAGGAGAAAGCTTCCGAGTAGGGAGTCTTTGATTATTAAGGAGGTGTTTATAAATATACGCCTCCTTATTACCAATAACCAAAAAATCACTTAAAAATAGAAAATAAGATAAAGGCACCAGATAACTTTTTAGAAACTGAAAAACTATCAGCACTTGAGAAGTTGACTATAAGAGATGGTATTGATGAACAGGATGATAAGAGGGTTGGAAAGAGAGTAGCCATAGTTAAATAATAATGACAGAAGAAATGATCAATTAAAAATATATTATGAAGACAAAAAATTTTACAAAGGATTGGTGGTTCTCATTTATCGAGAAAAATCTCTCTTTCTCAGAAACACAAGTTTATAAAAAGGCAATCTCTGAAGATACTTTAGATGCATTAAACAATGGAGCTAGAGAAATGTTAAGATCAAGGATAAATAGACTTGATATTACGAATGGGTTCAGACTTTATATAGATGATAAGGAGTTGAGTGACTCAGAAATAAGAAGGCTGATTAAAGATAATAAACTTAACGATTCGGAAAGTATCGAATCATACTGCACCCGTGTGTTTGGCAAAAAATTTGGAATAATCACCAATTATGGAGAAAAGCATTCAGAAATTCTTGCAAGTACTATTTTAAAAACGATTCGTCCTCTATTCGATATTGTTGGAATTCCACCGTGGGGTTTAGAGTTAACAACTTTTATAGGAAACTATGGGTGGACACCACTGGGAATACATACTGATAATAGAGGGGAAAATGTATTACACTATCATTTGGGTCCTGGTAATAAGAGTATGTATGTGTGGGATGAAGATTTGTATGAAAAGGTAGGAAAGGGAATTTCTAATAATAAAAATGTTGACCCACTCCTAAAATATGCAAAAAAATATGAGTTTGGCTCTGGGGATTTATATTATATGCCTTGGAACAAACATCATATTGGGTATTCCGGGGATTTCTCAATTGGAGTAACATTATGGTTTAATAATCCTACCAGGTATGATTTTTCCAAATTAATGATTGAGACCATTAAAAATTTATTTCTCAAAAATGATCAAAGTATTATAGAAAGTCAGTTAGATTATTTAAGTAACGAAAATACGTTTACTGATTTTGTTAATACCCTAAATATTGATAAAGACATTTTAGAAAAGCCTTTATTGGATTTTTTAAAGCTAACTTATAATGAGTACAAAAAATGCTTAATCAGTAATGGAGGGTGGCAAAATATACCTCTTAGTTACCATAAAAAAATAGATAGTCAAAAAGAGTATTTCCCGAATCTTGAAACCAAATTCATAATTCCAAACGATTTATTTGAAATTAATTCGGAAAAAATAGAAGATAGATTATATGTCTATGTCAGAGGTTCAAGATTATCATTCAAGTATTTTCCAGAACTCGTATCCATACTAGATACTATCAACACATGCAAAGTTGGCGTTGAAGTTAAATCAATTATTGATGAACATAAGAGTTTACCAAAAGAAGTAACACTGTATTTCTTAAAAGTCTTGATCAATAATAAAGGGGTTAGGGTGAAAGAACTGGAATTAATAGAACCATTACCATAATGAATAGTTATAACATTAATAAGGAAGGAAGGAACAAATACGTCTTTGTGACTGATGATAATGTTGAATATCAGTTAGTGATAAAGCCTTCTGGAATTATATACAAAGACTCAAAGGGAGCTAATAAAAATGTTATTGAACTGGCTCTTAATTGTGATATCAATACAGCGAGTAAAGATTACAAAACCGTGAAAACTCTAGCAAAATTCTATGCCGAAGTTTCTAGTATGTATGATGCTATTTATATGCAAATACACAATCAACCAGAAAGTATTAATAATGGCAAAATTGAAAGAAGGGGATTGTCAAGAGTTAAACTTTGGAATCGTTCAATATCAAGATATTATGGTAATTATATACTGCTAACAAATTTAATTCTTAGTCCTAACAAGAATAGTGATATTTTAAGTATCCTGATAAAAAAGGACTCCCTTTACTTTAAGCAATTCGTAACGAACTTTTATAGATTCTGTTACTCTAAGATGTACAAAACGGCTTCTTGATTAATAATAATGTTCAGAAAAAAAGACCAGCATATCGAATTAATCCGTCAACATGATTTAATGGATTGTGGGCCAGCTTCATTAAGTATGGTGACTAGCTATTTTGGAAATAAATTCTCACTTCACAATCTTAGAGAATTTTGTCAAATAGGTAAGGATGGTGTTTCTATGCTAGGAATTATTCATGCAGCAAAAAAAATTGGATTTAAGACTCAATCTGTTAAATTGGATTTAAGACAGCTCGTAAATAATTTTAATTCGCCATGCATACTATATTGGAACAAAAACCATTTTTTGGTTTTAGAGGCAATCTCTTTCACAGGTGAAAATAGGACTTTTAAGATTGCAGATCCAGCTCATGGAAAAGTTACTTTGGATGAAGAACAATTTAAACAATCATGGCTGAAAGGGGAAGAAAAAGGAATTGCTCTATTTCTCGATCCTACTGACAAGTTTTATTCTTTAAAGGACCAAAACGATTTCAAAGAACGGATAAATCACATATTAAGATTATTTCTTCCATACAAGAAAAAGATTTTCTTGTTGATGTTTTTTGTATTAATAGGCAGCCTTTTAAGTATAGCTCTCCCTTTTTTGACGGAAGCTTTGATAGATAAAGGAGTAAGCAAGAAGGATTTAAACTTTATTACCTTAATTCTCTTGGCTCAACTGTTTGTTTTTCTTGGAATAATGGGAATCAATATTCTGAGGAATTGGTACACTCTAGTCATTGGGGCAAACTTTAGCATTGATGTTATTTATTCGTATTTGGATAAGATTCTAAAACTTCCCATCAGTTTCTTTGATACTAAAAATTCAGGTGATTTTAATCAAAGAATACAGGACAATGTAAAAGTTGAAGAGTTTTTTACTTCGGACAGCATATTAACTGTTTTTTCGATTTTAACGTTAATTATTTATTCCATTATTCTATTCTACTATGACATTTACCTGTTTGTAATATACTTAGGACTTACTTCCTTATCTGTAGTATGGTCATTCTTTTGGTTAAGAAGAAGAAAAACTTTGGATTATCAATTATTTAGGGCAAAATCAGAAAACCAGGAAGCGGTTTATGAGTTTTATAATGGTATCAAGGAGATGAAACTTAACCAATATGAGGATTATAAGAAAAATGAATGGATTGACCTTCAAAACAATTTATTGAAAATTAATATTAAATCACTTAAGATTGATCAATTCCAATCTATTGGATTTACATTTTTTAATCAACTCAAAAATATTTTGGTCACGTTCTTGGCGGCTAATTATGTTGTAAAAGATACAATGACATTGGGGGCTTTATTGAGTGTTTCTTTTATAATTGGTCAAATGAATTCCCCAATACACCAACTATTGAACTTTATAAAATCTCAACAAGATGCTTTTTTAAGTTTTAATAGACTGAGCGAAGTATATACTCAAAAAAATGAGGAAAAAGAGTCAGATAAGAAACTTAATCCGGAAATAGTTCCAGTTGATATTAAAATACAAAATGTCAATTTCAAATACAATATACTTTCTCATAAATATATCCTTCAGGATATCAATTTGATGATCCCAAAAGGGAAGGTTACAGCAATTGTAGGCCATAGTGGAAGTGGAAAAACAACTTTAATGAAGTTGTTATTGAACTTTTTTCCTCCATTATCTGGAAAGATTTTATATGGCTTGGATGAAATAAGTGAAATATCGGCGAAGAGTATCAGAGAGAATTCGGGAATTGTGATGCAAGACGGATATATATTCAATGATACTATTGAAAGAAATATTGCTATGAACGATACAAATGTTGACAAAATAAAAATGAATAATGTTTTAAAAGCTGTCAATCTATTTGATTTTGTCAATTCATTAGCACTTAAAGAATTCACTAAAATAGGTTCAGGGGGAAATGATCTTTCAGGAGGCCAAAAACAAAGAATATTAATTGCAAGGGCAATCTATAAAAATCCAAAGTATATTTTCTTGGACGAAGCAACTTCAGCTTTAGATGCTACTAATGAAAAAGAAGTACATAATAATTTGCAGAAGTTGTTTAGGAATAAAACGGTTGTCATAATAGCTCATCGTTTAAGTACCGTTCAAAAGGCAGACCAGATAATAGTTTTATCTGAAGGAAAAATGGTAGAACAAGGTACACATACAGAGTTAATAGATAAGAAAAATTTTTATTACACATTAGTTAAAAATCAATTAAATATATAGAAATTATGAATTTAAAAATATTAAAAATCAGTTTGTTAATGATGGTTGCTGTTAGTTGTAGCACAACGAACTCTATCGTACCATCTAAGTATGAAACGGTATCTTCTACAACCATAGATAATGATGAGTATTCTTCAATCTATCAAATACTTAAGAGCAATTTTGATGATTTTCCAGAGAAGAGTAATAGGAAAATTAATTATGAAAAACACAATGAAGATTATTCGTTTCAAATAAGATTGAAAAAAAATCACTTCAAAATGAAATATAGTAGTGATAAGGGATATAATGACAAAATAAATTCAATCAAGTCAAAGATTGAAAATATAGTGAAATAAAGAAAATTTATGAGAATTAGTATAATAATATATGTTTTGCTGAATACGGGATTATTGTATTCTCAAAATAGCATTTCTGGTAAGATTGTTGATAAATCAGAAGAGCCATTACCTTTTGCAAATATTGTCTTATATCATGCTGATACTGATAAGGTGGTAACAGGAGCCGTGAGTGATGATAAAGGGGTATATTCCTTTATGGATATTCCTAATGGAAATTATTTACTGGAGGTTTCTGTCCTAGGTTTTAAGACCCAAAAATCAGATTCCTTTACCCTTTCTGATGAAAACCAAAATGTAACATATAGTTTTACCTTAGAGGAAGAAGCTCAAGCATTAAACGAAGTTGTTGTTAAAAGTAATCGTCCGATAATTCGGCAAACAGCGGAAAAATTGATAGTTAATTTGGAGCAATCTGAAATGGTGAGTTCCAATTTACAGGATGTCATGAAGAAAGTACCGGGTATTATCGTTACCAATGGAAATATTACTTATGGCGGACAACAAGGCATAACCATTTTAATAAATGGAAAAACAACCGAGTATATGGATATTTCATCCTTATTGCGAGACCTCCCAGCGGACAATATCTCAAAGGTTGAATTGGTTCAACAACCTGGTGCTGAGTTTGATGCCGAAGGGTCAGGTCCATTAATCAATATTATCCTCAAAAAAAATGTTAGACTAGGCACTAATGGAAACCTTAAACTTTATACGGGATATGATAATCGACCTGAATATGGGGTGAGTGGCTCAATTGCAAGCTATAAGAATAAACTTAATTGGCAATTAGGTGCAGGGTATAGAAAATCAGCATGGAGAGAAGACCTTTTTATAACTAGAAGGGTAAATGGAGAAATTTATGACCAATCGACTATTTCACCATATAATCCAAAAACTTATAGATTCAATGGAGGGCTAGACTATTACATAAATGAGCATCATACCATAGGATTTGGAACAAGATTTATTAATACAGATTCCGACAGGATAGCATCTAACAGTACCCAAATTATTGAAACGGGTTCATCAGAATCCTTACTCACTGAAAATAGTTTTGATCGTAATAGAAAAACTTATAATATAAACCCATACTATAAGTTTGAAGATGAAAAAAATAAGTTCATTCTAGATTTTGATTACGTTGATTACAACAATGATAATATTAACAATTTATATAAAGTCGGACAGAGTCCAATTTCATACGATGACCAACGATATTTTCAAGATGGAAAATATCAAATATTGACTTATAAAGGAGATTATAAACGTACTTTAAATCAAGATTTTAATTGGATGTTCGGAACAAAATACTCAAGGGTTTCCACGGATAGTGACTTACGTTCTTTTGTACAAAATACGAATGGGGATTTCACTTTGGATGCTGACCAAAGTAACCGTTTTTTGGTAGATGAAGACATCTTGGCCATATACTTAAAAATGGTGAAAAAGTGGGAAAATTGGTCATTTTCTGGTGGGTTACGTTGGGAAAACAGTAATACAAAGGGAACTTCCACCAATACAAATGAAGTAAGGAGCAGGAGAATTTCGAAATTATTTCCAAGTGCTAGCATCGATAGAAAAATTAATGACAAATTTGGAGCTAATCTATCTTATAGCTATCGAATTTTAAGGCCTTCTTATAATTCCCTAAATGCATTTGTCTATTATTACGACCCTTATACTTTTGAGCAAGGAAATCCAAACTTAAAACCTGAATTCACCAATAGTTTTCAATTTAATCTTACTTATGATAATCAACCCTTTTTTAGCATAGGATACAAGAATACAGACGACGCCTTATTCGAAATTATATCTCAAGATGATGCCACGGCCCAAACCTCCAGGTCGGTAATCAATCTTGCCAAGAGGGAAAATTGGAGCTTTAGGGGTTTTGCACCTGTAAGTTTTCTTGATGGTTTGGATGGCTATACCGGAATTATAGTAAATTATAATAAATACGAATCAGAAAATTTGACCCCAAAACTCGATTTGGATAAATGGAGTTTGACATGGTACACAAACCTGGAGTATCAACTTCCCTGGGATATGAATTCAGAATTGACGGGATACTATACCACCGGCGGACTTCAGGGGCAAATAGAACACGATTGGTTGGCCGGACTTAGTTTTGCCATAAGCAAAAAGTTTATGGATGATAAATTCAAAATCAATTTGGGTATTGAGGAGATTTTGAATCGCAAATTCTATGGCAATATTATTTATGATAATATTGATGCCGATATTATAAGCGATTGGTCCCGTCAAAATGTCTATTTTCAATTGACATACAATTTTGGGTCGAATTTTAATAAGGAAAAGGATAAAAGAAACCCTTCTGAAGAAGAGCAGGGCAGAATAAAGGATAATAATTGAATTTAAAATTTACTAACCTATTTTTAGATAAAGCTCTGGGTGTATGAACAATAATATGATAAGAAAGAAATTTTAAGGTATTCTATTTTTAATAATCTGTATTTCTGCAAAAGCACAATTGGATACAATTTCTTTGGTATTTGGAAAGAAGCTAGCATTAAAATCAGAAATACTAAATGAAGAAATAGAAACTTGGTTAAGATTTCCAACTGATTTTGAAAAACATAAAGGCAGTTTATCAATCCTTGTTCTTTTGGATGGAGATGAATATTTTAAAATAGCTTCAGACGTCATAGAATTATATGAATGCACAATCTTCTAAGTCGAAGTTCCAATTTTTAGAACCAATTATCACATCTAGTAAAGGCTTTAATTTCCTAACTTCGTTTTGTGAATTTACTGATGTACGAAAAATTGATATTTCTTTTTTTGAAGTTTCTTTTATTAAATCTGCCATTTAATTTTAAGCGAATTTTACACCCCGTTTTAATTATACTCTTATATTTTTAAACTTCCATTTTTTTAAACCTCCAAATAAAAACAGTAACCCTATGCCTAAAGCAACAATAGAATAAATTGTTTCTAAACTGGATACAGCCTTTTGTTGAGGAATACCAAACAATAATTCTCCAGCACCGCGAATTATATACACTCCTGAAATTATAAATATTCCATATTTTAAATTTGGGAGTTTTTTAATTTTTCCATCTGCGGAAAGTCCATAAAGTCCAAAAATGAAAAAGACAATAGCAACAAAAATCGTCAATAGGTAAGGTAATGAGAAATGTATTTGAGAAAGCTTAACCATTTCTTCTCCTATCCCTGTTATCTCAAATATTTTTTCTGCCCAAAATAGACCGATAATGTGAGCAAATGCTATTATTATATTTATATATCCACCAAGTCTTAACATAACAATTCTACTTTACTACTGTTCTACTAATTCTTTAAGTTCTCTATTCATTTTTTTAAAAATTTCTAGTTCTTTAAAAATCTTTTTTCTAAACAGAGAGGCAATAATGCCTTTTAATTCCCATTTTTGAATAAAAACAACATTCTGTTCGTCTACCTCTTCAATTATAAAACTATGTGTTGCCTTAAAAAACCAATTCAGCATAACAACTTGAGTAGCAGAAAATGATTTAAAATCATTTTTACTAACTGCCTTAGCTTTAAAATTTGAACTTTTGCCATTTGGTTGTGTAATTGTTACTTTGAATTTATTCCCCACAATTAAGTTATTGTTACTTTCCATTTTTAAAACAGAATTCCAACTAGGATAATTTTCAAAATTTGTTATCACCTCCCAGACTTTTTCTTTTGAAGCTTTTACAGCTATTTCAATTTTATATTCTTTCATTTTTTGAGCATTAACATTAATAAAGAAGGCACTAGCAAATAGGACTAATAAAACTTTCATAATAAACAGTTTGTAATTTGGTTTAACTTTATCTAATTTTTGATTTACTTCTTTTTAAGAAACATCCTTACACTATCGTTTTATTACTTAAAAACTATATTTAAACCTTAAATAAATACTATTTCCAAGGTTAGAAAAATTATCTTTTTGCTTACCATAAAAAAGTTGCCCAGTAACATCAAAATCCCAATTTTGGGATATACTATAAGTAAACTGTGGCATAAAAAAAATCATATCAATATCAGCAGCATATATAGAAGCCATTGAACCTGCTATTGCTGGTGTAAATGTTTTAGAAGCTTGACCAAAAAAGGACCATTTATTTGGCATCAGGTGTTTTACGTCAATAGATTCACTGTATAATTGAGAAGCATCGTAAGCATTTGTGGTACTTATACCATCACTATTATATAATGTAGAAACATTTAAGGAAATATCATTTTTGAAATAATAATCAAACGAAATGGAACCTACAAAAGCATTGTCTTCGATGGAATTGCCATAGGGCATAAAATAACTTAATTCTCCTTTGAAACCCATATCTTTTATAACACCTTCCCAGCCTAACCCCAAGGTGTAATTTTCCAAATATTTGGCGACTATCATTTGAAAATCATATTGAAATTTGTTGAAATTATACTTTATAGCCACTGTATTATTTTTCCATTCATCTGTATAATTAATAGCAAATTCGAAACTAGAATTTCCAGAAGTGAAATATTTTGCTCTTAAAGCATCTGTCCCTGGTCGCTCTTCGTAATCAAAATCAAAAAAGCTGTAAGCATTAAAAAGGTCATTAGGATTCCAAACTAAATTCTTACCCCAATTTATACGTTGACGACCTAAAACCAACTGCCATTTACTTGAATGATAATCTACATACAACCGGTCAATATTTGAAAGCAAAATAAGTGCTGGTTGATTTATTAATAAAGCAGTCATATCAATATCTTGGTTTGAATTTTCAACCATTGACGCATAGTTTGGAATTGATTTAACTGAAGTACCCCAAAATATCCTGTTACGTAATTCGATTGCTAGTGTAAGATTATCGTTGGCATACATCTTAAAGTTTAATCTATTATGAATTAGGTTGTCATTTCCTATACTATCCAAGGAAGTAAAACTAGAAGTGTTTAAATACTTTACATAACCCGAAAAGTCTACATGTTCAGAAACCCAATTTTGCTTTTCCTGTGCCGTCATATTGATTATTGATGCAATAACCAAAATATAGAATACTATGTGCTTTGTTAACTTCAACTTAATTACTTGGTATCCTTAATTATTTTACCATCTTCCAATGTTACTATACGATGTGCCCTATCAATAACGCGTTGATCATGCGTTGAAAAAACAAATGTTATTCCTTCTTTTTCATTGAGTTGCTCCATAATGTCAAGAAGATCTGATGTGGATTTTGAATCTAGATTAGCAGTAGGTTCGTCAGCTAATACAAATTTAGGTTTAGAAGCCAATGCTCTGGCCACTGCAATGCGCTGTTGTTGACCACCACTCATTTCATTGGGGCGTTTTGATGCTTGACTATCCAAACCAACCGATTTTAACAGGGCTTCAACTCTATTATCAATTTCTTTCTTTGACTTATGCTGCAAAAGCATAATGAAACCTACATTTTCCTTGGCATTAAGGACTGGGATTAAATTATAGGCCTGAAATACAAAACCAATATTTTGTAATCTGAAATTGATAAGTTCGTTTTCCTTCATTCCAATGATATCAATTTTGTCGACAAACACCTCTCCTGAATGGGGTCTGTCCAGCCCACCAATAATGTTGAGCAAGGTGCTTTTTCCAGACCCAGAAGGTCCAACAATAGCAGTGAATTCTCCTTTTTCTACATCCAAGGAAACGCCATTAAGCGCTTTCACTTCGTTACCTTTACCCTCATTATAAACCTTTATTAGGTTTTCTGTTTTTATAACATTCATTTTTGTTGAGTTTTAAATTTTATCAAATAGCTTTCACGGCCTCTGCCGGATTTAATTTTAAAGCCCTTCTTGCTGGTATTACGGCCGCAATCAAAGCGACAGAAAGTGTCATTAAGGTAATATCAACATACATAGCAAATGGCAGTTTGGTAAATACTCTTGCACCCATACCTAAACTTTCCAGTCCTTTGGCCACAGCCGATAAATTGATGCCATTCCTACCAAAATATTCAATCGTCCATATTGACAACAATACACCTAGAAGCGCCGCTATAAAAGCCAAGAAAAGTGTTTCCAAAATAATCATGGTAAAGACTTTTCGTTTATCCATACCAACAGATAGCAACATCCCTATTTCTCGTTTTCGTTCCAGAACCGCCATGAGCATAGTATTAACAATGCCAAAAGCCAAGGCTAATAAGATAATCCCCATAAAAATGTAAATAAAGTTGCTCATGGCTTCTTGGGCATAGCCCAATTCTGGTGAAAGTTGATCCCAACTTTCAACGGAATTGTTTGTTTTGATTTGGTTCTCTACAGTTTCAGTTTCAGTAATGTTATCACACAAGATGGCTATTTCATGGTATTTGCCACTTAAACTAACTAGTGGAGCTAAATCATCATACTTCACAAATACATTTTCCTCATCAAACGAACTGTTTATGGTTTTAAAAATTCCTTCAACCCTAAAACCAGTTGAAACGGTATTATTATTGGAATCTTGAAAGTTGAGTACCACCTTGGAATTGACTTTAACACCTAATTTATTGGCTAGTTTTTCCCCAATGATAATTGGATTTCTTTTTAGTTTGTACAAATAGGTTCCTTGCACCAGTTTTTCTGAAATATCTGTGACATTTTTTTCTTTATCAGGGAATATTCCCATAATCTTCACACCATAATTACCATGAGCTGTAGATGCCATTCCTTGTAATACCAACCGTTTCGTATAAGCCGTTACATGACTCATGGTGTCTATCTCTTTTAAAAGAGTATTACTTCCAATGATAGTATCTTTTTTATCAAAATTTTCCTGAAAACCAGCATTGTGAATTTGGATGTGGGACAAATTTGTATTTATAAAACTACTCAAACGCTGATCGTTCATACCGGAGACCATGGCCATGATAAACAACCCAGACCAGATGCCTAAAACTACCGAAGCAATGACAATACTGCTTCGTAGTTTATTACGCCAAACGTTTCTCCAAGCAATCATTAATAATGTTTTCATTTTGTTACTTTAAAAAGTTAACCTCTCATAGCATGCAGAGGATTCAGTTTTTTAATAATTAAGATAGGATATAGAGATACCAACAAGGCTATTATGAAAATTAGTGAAGCATGCACCAAGGGCAGGTCAGGTTGTATGTAAAATGGAATTTCTGCATTAAACCCGAAGTTCTCCATCATTTCGGCTTGTGTACCAGGTAGTACCAAAGGGTCGTAGTGTTTCCACAACATGATTGGATACGCAAGAAGAACACCCATAATTACTCCCAACAATGATAGTATAATGGTTTCTATAAACACCATAAACATTAACTTGCCTTTTTTCATCCCAATAGAGACGAGCACACCAAATTCATATTTTCTTTCTTGTGTCATCATTAGTACGGTGCCAAAAATTCCAAAGATGAGAATCATGTACAGGATAGCTATCATCAACAATCCACCAACACTATCTGCTAAAATGGTTTGTTGCAATTCAGGCATCATTTGTTGCCAGTTCATTACTTCATAGTTACTGTCCAACTTGCTTGAGATTGCTTTTTGCAACGACTTAAGTTGGACATTGTCATTTTTATCTACCACAAGACTTGTAACAATGCCAGATGCACTAAAAAGATTTTGGGCATCTTCCAAGGACATCATAGCCGTAACTTTATTCAAGGCAGGGTTTTTCAAGTCTATAATTCCAGAAATATGAAATTTATCAGCAGCCAACATTCCATGGTATCCCTGTCCTACAAAAACCAAAGTATCATTGGTTTCTACTTTAAAATAAGAGGCTACTCCTTTTCCTATAATAATATCCTTTGGGTTTTGAGGAAGGAAACCTGTTATCAATTTTGAATTTATATCCTGTAATTTTTGTTCCTTCTTAAAATCAACCCCATTGAGACTAATTACTTTAGTAAGGTCGCCAAAGGACAATAAACCATAATTTTCCAATCTTGGTAAAATCGTTTCAACACCTTCTGTGTTTGACAATTGATTAATTAAGTTACTAGTTACAATTATTGAATTATCTATTGATCGATTATCCCAATATCCTTTATGATGTAGCTGTATATATCCTGTATATGAACCTACCACATTGTCTATCATACCCTTATAAGTACCCAACTGCATAGAACGCATGATTAAGGAAAGGAATATTGCTATGAGTATAGAGGCTACAGTAATTAGACTCCTTTTTTTATTACGCCAAATGTTTCTCCAGGCAATTTTTAGAATCATTGTTTACTAATTAATAATTAATGGATGCGTTTCATGTAATTGGTGGTAAAGTATTCATCAGGTATATCGATACCAAACTTCCACTGACTATAACTAATTACCGTAGATTGTCCCGGTTTATCGACCGGCACAACAGTTAGTTTTGAAGGAAGTAACTTGCTATCAAATGTTTTTACGTCCGATCCTATCATTTGATTGACCAAAAACATATCTTCATCATAAAAATCTGTCTGCATCTGCATGTATTCTTTTTCATCTATCCAAATGATTATTTTTCCCCAAACAACAGCGGCATTAGGCTTTGGGGTCAACTCAATTTTCCAGCACATGTAACCTTCCTTTTCTTCTTCACCAATAATTTTTTTATCATAATCTGTCACCAATGAGGATTGTTTTACTAAATCGTCATTTGTTAAATCGGTGCCCATCCAATTCTGCAACATCATTGAAGGCGGAAACTTTACTGTTCTTTCAATTGTTGGCAGGTAATTCCAAACCTCTTTTTCTCGCATGAGGAAAACAGTACCCCTTTCTTTTGCTGGACTGGTTATTACTAAAACTGAATAATCTGAACCTTTTGACCAACCTTTCATTTTCATTTCTTTGGACCACTTTGGTCTATTGATATTGATGGTGATCTCTGAATAGGACGATTTCCCCCTAAATTTATCATCAGCATTTTTAACAATCTCATCAGCATTTTGACTAAAAGAGAAGTTAGAAACAACCATTAACAATAATAGTAACTTGTATTTCATAGCTAATTTTTTTTAGAATTTATATAATCTTTTATAATGTTTTCTTTAATCGTGTTTAAAGGATATGATTCACCGAAAATCATATATTGAATACCAATGCCATCCATTAACGCCCCTAGCTTGACAGCTTCATTTTCAGGATCATGGTGACCTATCATGGTAAAGAGCTCACTCAATTGTTTGGTGAGTTCTTCATATATGGATGAAATTGTTTTATGAACTGATGGTATTGAACCTACATGTATGGCCAAAGACACTATAAGACTCCAAAGTTCTTTCTTTTCTTCAAGTAACTTAAAGTACCCTTCAACTACTGCTATAAATATTTCTTCAGGGCTTAAATTTTTTAAATCATCTTCTGACAGGTTTAATTCCGACGCCTCTTTTAAAGCAAAATCAACAGCCTCATTTAACAATCGCTCTTTATTATCAAAATAGTTGTAAAGAGATCCTTTTGATATGTTCAATTCATTGGCAATGTCACTTATTGAAGTATTGAAATACCCCTTGGTTGCAAATAGCCGTAGTGCCCCTCGTATGATTTTTTCCTTCTTTTCTTTTTTATGGGCTTCTAATTGTTTTTCAGTTCTTGGACTCATATTTTAAAATAAACGATTGGTCAAAATTAAAAAATTAATCCAAAGAAAAAAAATAAAAGAATTGTTTTTAGATTAAGTTTATAACTTATTATTTTACTATGTTTTGAGTCTCTCTATAAACTCTCTCAAAATTCAATCTTAAATCTTCAGTTGAAAATAGATTTGCTTTTTTAGGAAATAGCTTTTGAATTGGTTGCAGTTTGAAATGAAGTTTCTTATCCTTCCCATCCGCAAAAGTGATAAATTCCCCTTGTTTCAATCTAAAGAAAGCGTCTGCCCTCCGTTTGGATACCTCTCTTTCGCCTTTGGTGATTCGACTCTCAAAACTCAACCCACTGCTTTTACTTATGCTTTTGGTCGGCGTTTTGATAATTTCAAAAAATCGTTCATAATATTTTGCAGTATCCGGGTCATTGACCTTACCAAAGAATTGATAAGATAGGTTGCTCAAAATGGCCTTACTCGCTTTTTCACCATAGAGCATATCGTTCTGGATCTTATCCTGCATTACATAAATGGTAGCAATATCATAGCTTCGAAGTGTAGCCGGAATACGGTGCATATTGAGCAACTTTATAGTAGGTGCTTCTTCCATCATCAAAAATGAGGATTTCTGCCCCCTGATGCTCATTTGTTTAATTACTGTATGAATGATTGCGGCAATAATAGGCGAATATGCGGATTCATATTTAGGGTGGTTCACTATGGAAAGTACCGCAGGATTTTTTTCATTATTGACATTAAGAGGCACTTCATCTTTTGACAGTGCCATGAACAGTTTTTGTGAACTGATTTTTTTAAAGGCATTGGCCAGAGTGCTTTTTACTCCGGCGGTCTGTTTTTCCGATTCGATACCATTTAAAAAAGCACTTGCCATACTTTGGGAAGTCAAATCCGATTTCAGGAAGGCAACCAGTTTTTTGGTGCTGAGCGATTGGAACAGAGCGATGATGTGGGGCAGGGTGCAAAATTGGGGATAGCTCGTTTTTAACTTCCATATCATTCCACCCAACAAGCCTTCCACAGCATCATTGAAAAATTTAGAAGTACTGTTTGTACTTGACTCATCTAATCCCAGAAGATTTTCAATCAAGACTTTTGAAACTTCATGCACGCTTTCCTCATTAGGTAAATATCTCGGTGCTATGGGATTCACCCGATAGTGGATCTGGTCAAAAGCAATGGTGTAGAATTTCACCCCATTCTCCTTAAATAAAGGATAGGCTATTTCCGTCAATTCAAAATCTTTATAGTCATGAAGAATACCGCAAAATTGATGTTTGCTAAAATGCTGCAATAAATTATAGATAACGCTTTCTGTTTTACCACTACCTGCAGAACCTATAATAGACACACCTCTTTTGATGTTGTCTATTTTAAACTTCCCATATTTCAATTTAAAATGTACCTGATACTTTTTATCCATTGGTTTTTTCCATTCTGCAAAGAACAAACCATAGAGTACAGTTCCAGCAAACAAAATAGGTACAACGATATACAGGGCGATATGTTCCCATTGCCAGTTCATATCCCGATGGAGCCTGATTCAATAGCCTTGCCGATTCCCTTTTTCAGTTGGTTGATGGCCTTTATGGTGAGCTGGAGCTTGTTCGTAGGGATACTCAACAATGTGGTGTTCACCCCGGATTTTTGAAGTAGTTTAAAAGCTACGGCCTTTTCGTTGGTCGGTAATTTGGTTATCATAGAAAAATATAGTTTGGGGTCTTTTAAAAAGGTCTTACGGGCGGTATAGGTCTCCACATAATTGCGCCGATATTTGAACAAGGTATCAAATGTCTTTTCCGAATTTTTAAAAAAAGTGTCCCTATCAAAGCCCCGTTTTACGGACTTGCCGTGCATTTCCACTTCGGAGGCTTTGTGCTTGCTCCCCGGGGAAAGACCATGCCGGTTAGAGGCATCTCTACGGCTGACGATGATATGTACATGGCTCTGTGGTCCTGGTTTGGCCATTCCCCGAACGATACGTTTGCCGTTCAATCGGTGTGGGGCCTTTGCCTCCAGTTTTTGGATTTCTTTGTTCAGTTTACGGATATTGCCCGATTGTTGTCCGGCCTCGATGCCACGTATCTCTTTCCTTAATTCCAATATCCGTGTGGCATAGGGTTGGTTTTCCCGGATTTCCTTGTCTGTTCCCTTGAACGTGCGTTGCCGTTCTACCTTGGCATAGTATTTAATATCATCCACATTGATTGGCCTTCCGTCTATTTCCCTGTTAAAAGCTTTGGCGTACTCCTTCATGGCTTCCCGTGTATAGTTTTTGAGCGCTTCGGGGGAATCCTGTATGGCTTTCAGTTCTCTGGCACTTGGGTTCAGGGTGATGGAATAGAACTTGGGCTCGGTCTTTTTGAGCTTGGCCGTATTCCCGTCTATTTCCCTGATGACCTCTTCCGTGGATATTTCTTCCCCAAATTGATTGAAGAAGTGTTTCATTTCTTCTACGGTCTTGCCCTCGTTTTCCTTTTCCAGATAGGAAACGAAGTCTGCTGAACTTTGGGCATAGTTGCCATCAGTTTTTTGTGCCGTGATGGTAATGTACATCCTATAATTCTTTTTTGAGTTTTTCAAATTCATCCTTGCCCATATCCAGCTTAAAATGCCCTTTGCCAAATGTTCCTTTTACATAGGTCATTTGTTCCATTACATTCTGAACACGGTTTTTATACTGCCCGAGTTCTTGCCGCATTTCCACATAGCGGTTTTGGTAATGCTCCAGTTCCCTGTCCCTGCTAAAAGGTTCCGGCGTTCCGAAATCAAAGCTTTCTTCCTTTTCTTGGTCTTCCACTTGTGACATTTCCTGGAACAGGGTATTCAACATGACCTTGGTGGGCAGGGTCTGTTGCTTTTCGATGTTCTTCAGGATGGCAATCACGGCATTGATACGTTTGTTGGTACGATTATTTCGGATTCCTAGGTCATCGTTTGGAGAAAGGTCGTTCCGTTCAAAAAAGTCCATCACGATCTCTAGGGTACGGGTATGGGAATCCGACACCAGACGGGAAAATGTCCGAAAGCGCACGGCCGTTTTCTTTTTGATGCTGATGGCCGAAAAGCGATATTTTTGATAGGTATCTCCCATTTTTACTAGATAATCGAGATTTAAGTATTCGAGATTTGTCCTGTCTCCGAATTATTTTCCTTTAAATTCTTTACGGGTTCATCCCAGTGGTTTTTTACAGTAAAAAATTCCCTGTTTTCGGGCGATCTGGCCGCATTTACTGTAAAAGGCCTTGCTAATCAAATACTTGTATGTTTTTAAGATATTGATTAACAATGCTTTATGAGCAAACAAATAATTATAACACCGCTATGCGTGTTACCCTCTTGCTTCTCCAAATTTCGTCCCGCAGGGACCAAAATTTTCCGAACAACCCGATTAAAAATCGGTTGCCGATTTACGGAAACTGCGTTCCGTTCAAATTGCTTTTATAATGGGTATGGTCATCAAGGAAAGTCAAATCAAAAAGGGGTGATGACCGTTGGAAATATATTCAGTTCCAACTCTATAAAGATATGGAATTTAGGGTATTGGACATAAAAAAAGCCCATCATAATAAATGGGCTTGTTTGGTGTTATTTAACATTTTAGATTCTAAAAATATACTTGTAATTGTATAGATTTCGTATCGCTTCCTCTTCCAACAGGGTTTGGTAATTTTCAAAGTGTTCCCTGGCGTAGTTCCTTAATTGTTCCCCAAACCGCTTTTCAATGTCCTTTTTTGACATTGATAGCAACCGTTGTTGGGTTTCGTCATCGAGATTGTTATAATTTAGATGTACCATTTTTCAAAATATTATAGGTCGTACAAATCGGGATTGAAACCATCGGGGTAATCCCCCAAGTCCTGCCCATTTTCCAACCATATTTCAAATGCCGTCTTTTCCTTGTTTTCCATGATGCGGGATTTTAAACCAGTCCATTATCGGTAAAACTGTAATAGTCACCATTTGGCGTAATGATTAAATGGTCGAGTACCCGAATGTCGAAAAGCCGTGCCGCTTTCTTGATTTTTTCGGTAAGGTCAATGTCCGCTTTGGATGCCTTCAACTGCCCCGATGGATGGTTATGGGTGAGTATGATGCCAACGGACAGGGTTTTCAGTGCGATGGCGAACAATAGCCGTAAATCGACTATAGTGCCCGTAATACCACCTGTGGATAATGGATAAATACCCTTGACCTTGTTGGAGTTGTTAAGCAAGAGTACCTTAAAGGTTTCGTGCAACCCGATAGTGTCCTTGTCCCAATTTTCGTATAGCAATTTTGCCACATTCTCGGAATTATTCATTTGTGGTGATTTCGAGACGCTTATTTTTTCTCGGTACCGTATCTGTATTTCGTTAACTTTGTTTCTCATTGTTATTCTAATTAAGATTGATAATGAAAAAGAGGGTGCAGCTTTCGACGGTAACACCCTCTTTACTTTTTTACTTGTTGCCCATTAACAGGATTTCATCGGCTACCACTTCGGTAACATAGCGTTGGTTACCATCGTCCATAGTGTAGGTTCGGGTCTTTAACTTGCCCACGATACCGATTTCCTTGCCTTTTTCGGCATATTTTTCGATGATGTCGGCAACCTTGCCCCAAGCGACAACGGTGTGCCAATTGGTATCGGTCTGTTTTTCTCCCTTGCCGTTTTTGTAGTTCTCATTGGTCGCCAATGACAGACGGGCTACTTTTTTGCCGCTTTCAAGGTTCGTAATGGTCGGTTCCTGCCCAACGTTCCCGATCAGCTGTACATGATTTTTAATACTGCTCATAACTAAATATTTAAAAGATTAATAATTCCCTTTTCCATTCAATCGTGATTAAATTTTAAGGGGTGTTTGTTTGATTTCTTACGTGCATGGCACCAATGGATAAAGTGGGTTTTGTCAAGACTTTCGGGGAACAAATCAGGAGTGTCTGCGACGTAGCAATCCGCCTTTTCGGCGGATTCAAGGAAGTAGAAACCTTATTTTTCGCTGAAACCAGCTATGGTCTTGACAAGTTCCATAAGAGTATTAGCAATTCTTCCAAAGCCGTACACAAGGGAGCGTACAGATAGTTAAGCGAGTGAAGGGGATGGGGTTTGGAATAGAATTGGTTATACTGTGCCCGTTTTTCGATGCCCCGAAAAACGACAAAGGCTTTATCCATTATAAACCCCTTAAAATGTGTAAGGCAGCAGTTTGGTTTTTAGGGATTTCGAGCAAGGGCCAAAGAAGTTCTTGCCGAAAATCACGTTAGGAAAACCGAGACGGTGGCTTTCCGTTGATAAGCGGACTCCATTCTCTTTTTGGCTCGGGATTGAAACATCCCTTCCCAGTCATACGGGAAAGGGTAGTGGAATGTAAAGCCAAAAACGGGGATGGTGTTCAAGGCTTTTTTAGTGAAGCTCTTTTTCCGAAATGGAGTGGCTATTCGCACTTTTGCGGGGAGCCGTGGAACGTAGGGGAATGTGCTGAGCGGGTATTATGAAAACACTAATTTATTCATTGATGTTAATTGAGTCTTGATAGCTCTCAATTACTATTTTCCAAATAATTATATATATCCTTTTGAGGGGATGTTTTTCGATTTTACCCTAGCAGAGTATTGATTAGGTAACTTCTATAGTTATTAAACTATATTAGAATTCAAAAACTTTTAAATCTCATCGTACTGATGAACTACTTGGGATAGGACGTTTGTGGGATAATAGAGTTGATTTTGCCTATTTTTTCTTCCTGTTTCAGAAATTAAATGAAGATTCTTTCTAGCTCTTGACCCAATTACGTAGAGTAGTCTTTTTGCAGACTCAACACCATTAGCATCCATAAAATGAGGCACATAACCTTCAAGTAGGCCAAACGCTATAACCGTATCGAATTCCGCACCTTTTACACCGTGGATAGTGGAAATCGTAGTACCTTCCTTTTGTTGGAAAACTTTTTTGAAGCTGTCTATATGCTCAATGAAGTCGTTACCATCATTTTTTATTCTCTCGATGCGTTTTTTTGAACTATCAAAAAAAGAAGTGAAACTTTCAGTTAATGAGACATTTGTACTTAGGTCAATTCCTAATTCTTCCAAGAATGATACAAAAAAAGACTCTAGATAGAGTAAGCCATTAGATTCTTCGATATAAATCCCATTGCAAATTCTCAAAATAAGTTTATGATTGATTGAATCGACATTATATCCCGAATCTTCTAAGTCTCTAAGAACTTCACTTGCCCAACGCAAACGTCTCAAATACATATTTGGCGAAGCTTCGGTTAGTACAATGCGAGAAAGTTTATACCAAAAGTTATCCAAATCCCTTGAAAAAGGTGCCATCCCTGGGCCATTAAAACTATATTCTGGCAATTCTATCATTAAACTTCGTGAAATAGATGCCAAATGAATCCATTGAGGTCCAAGAATACAGATTTCATTTGGGTCAATACCAAGTTCTTCAATATTGTACCTGAGTAATCTGCTCATTTCTTTTACTAAATTATCTACGTGAACTTGATTATTAAATGATATGACACTAACATAATCTTTTTCATTTCCTGATGCCACAACACTATTTTCTATGGTCTTGTAATTGTCAAAATAGTTAACAATGGATACAGAACTACGGTAATTTTGTTCAAGTTCTAATCTTTTAAATTCGAGGCCAGAAAGTGCTTCGAGCTCTTCTTTTTTAATAGGATAACCACCAAGACCACCATAAATTGTTTGATTCGGATCACCGACAATCAATGCCCTTGTATTTCCTTGCGCCGAATTCCATATTTTGGAAATGATGTGGTACTGAATTTCTTTAGTGTCTTGGTATTCATCAACCAAAATGATTTCAAATAGTTTGGACAGCGTATTCGAAATAATAGGGTTTTCTTCAAGAAGTTTATGGGCATATAACAGAATCAGTTCATAACTAATGAAGTTATGCTCATTTAGATATGTAAAATAGCTTTGTAATGCAGCGCTAACATTATCATACTTATAACCCGAATTAGTCACTTGAACAATACCATTGATGCTTGCATAATGACCACAATCCCAACTGGAAATTCTTGGTTTTTGGTAAGCAGCACATATATCATTCAGTAAGTTTTCAGACTCATTGGCATCCATAATTCGGTATCCAAATTTGAGCTTTTCTAAAAGTGAAGAATACGGTTTGAGAATCCATTCATTGCAAAAGGAATGGATAGTACCTATCCATAATTGGTCGGTTGGAACACCTAACAATTCAATTCTTTCTTTTATTTCGTTAGCTGCACGATTGGTGTAGGTAATAGCTATGACAAACTTTTTGTGGGAATCTAATTTGGAAAGTTCATTCGCTACCTTATAGGTAAGCGTTCGTGTTTTACCACTTCCAGGACAAGCCACCAATAAAATGTTGTCATTGTCCCTTACAACGGCACTCTGCTCTTCATTTAGTTCTTTATCGGTCCAAACAAACATTTTTACAATAGTCTTAAAAAATCCAAACCTCTATCATCCAGAACTAAGGCCTCAAATTCATCTAGAATTTCTGGAAGCTCTATCTCATTATTTCGATAACGTCTCAAATTGATTTCTAAATCATTAAAATTAAAACCATTGGCATCTTTTAAATGTGTTTTAATTCTATGATTAAAAATTCCTGCTATAATCTCTCGGTTCATTTTAGGTGTCGCAAAACGTATCGCGTTTAAAATATAGTTTGGGATTTTTGTATTATGGTCAATACTGCTTCCCAACAGAATGGCAAACCATCCTTTACCTTCTTGTTTTGCCATAGTCAATATTCTTTTGCCAACAATGGCCACCTCATCAGATGCTAATTGCTCTTTGGCCAAGTCGATGGTATCTGGGTCAGAATATACCTGCTCAACGATACCTGTCACAACTTCGGGTTGATTCAACATAGCAAAGTCCACCTCAAATGTGTGGTGTGCATAAAAAGCCTCAATCCATCTATTGTCGTTAATATATTCTGCTATTTTTTCTTGCCGTTCTTTACCTTTCTTCTCAGAGTTGTAACACTTGGTTTTGTATTTTTTTATCGCATCGGAATCCCCATCTTGAATGGCAACATCTGCAATCGATGTATCCAAATCTGTTAGGATAGCGCAATTACGTTGTATTCTGTCGTCGTGAAAAATATCAGCTATATTCTCGAAACCTGTACTTCTGATATTTATGATGCTCACGCCAATCTCATCCAAACTAAATCCAAGGACTTTTTTTATCAACGATGGTATTAAAATTTCTTCGGCATCGCCTTCAACCAAAATGACACCTTTGGCAAATAGTAGGTTTGTCCGTATGGCGTCTAGGTAGCGTTCCAACTTAATAATTCTTGGTTCATCTAGACCATTTGCAGGTTGGTAGGCAACGGCATAATTTTCTTTTTTACTGAGCACATTGATGTTTGATAGATTGCTTACCTCTGAAATCTGAGTGGAATGTGTCGAATAGATTATTTGTGTATCTCCATAGTTCAGTTTATCAAACAGCGATTTTTGAATATGAGTATGGATATGCGCTTCGGGTTCTTCTATTAACAAAAAGTTCGCAAAGGTTTCATTGGCCTTTTGATACTTGAATTCCAATAGCTTTAAAGTCAAATAAATGAGGTTGGCGCCACCAAGACTCAACTCGTGGATACCACCTTCGTAATCTTCACCGGGTTCCCCGATAAACAGTTTTAAAGATTGCAGAAGTTTGTTGGCTTCATCCGATAAACTCGATTTAATACTAAGCGAAGAAGGTGAGTAGGTTTCACCTACAGTTTCCTTAATCGTTTGGGAAATATTGTCAGTAACATCCAAGACATCTTGCAACTGCTCAATTGATTCATTTAATTCAGATACTTGATTTGAAATGTTTGCATATTCATCTTCATCAATATCCTCACTTTTGGCTTTCAATAAAGTCAAAAGTGGGTTCGTCCTGTTGTTATGAAAGTCTGAAACCACATCTCTTAATGCTTTAATAAACGTAAAGGAAACCTCTCTCGAAATTGATAGTTGATGTGGTATCAAGATACCTATTTTGGATGTGTCATCTGGAAAAGGAAACTTTACATTTTCAAAATCGCCAACAATATCCTTGTAGACATTCTCGTCATTAAAATCCACCGTACTCTTTCCTGTAAATTTTGTTTCATAATCATCTATGGATAAACTATCTAGGATTGCCTCTAAACCAACTGTATCGCCATCCGCTAATTCTGAAAGTCTTATACGAATATCTGGCTTTGGTCTAAACAGAAGTGTATAGGTTGCCTTGGTCAGAGGTTCTTCAGTCACATCACCCGTGCCATGTACGAACAATGCCTGAATTTCTTCATCGGGCGATAGATTGCTGAACTCAATGCTGATGATTATCCAATGGCCTTTCCAAGCACCCAAATGCCTATTGAAGTCACTTTCATCCAACTTATAAGACATTCGCAATAAGTTATCATCCAAAAGCAAGCGGATGGCTCGAAACAGATTAGTTTTTCCAGACCCATTTTCGCCTATGATAGTATTGATGCCTTCCTTGAACGAAAATTTGGCATTCCTAAAACTTTTGTAATTGACTATGGAAACATTTGATATATACATTGGTTGTTATGTTTGTTCGGTTAATGGTTTTAGCTTTAGTAGAGCATAGTCTATTGGGATTTTTTCTTGTTCCAATCTCCATTTATTTTTAAATAGCATTTGATGCATTTGGTACTCATCTTCAGTCAGATTTGGAAGCGATGCGACTTTCGATTTAGTCTCTAAGTCATCTTCATAATATTTATCAAATGTGGCTTTATCCATCATTAAGCTCTTCGTTTGAGGATAGTGCCCTCTAAAGCCTGAAAGAATTTCAAAGCCTTGGGCATCCAAATCACCCCAATACCAAATTTGGCAGCTTTTTAACCACTCGATATTCTTTAGCGATAGTACTTTAAAGCCTTTACCAAAAATCGACAGGGTACTTTTCATTTCAGGAATAGTGAGTAAATTCATAAGATTTTCTACAATTAAGACTTTTTTTATTGGTAACTCAATTTTCGAAAAATCACTTAGTCTTATCGAAATATCTTCTAACCCTGAAAAATACTGCTGTGTTATTTGGCTATCAAGCAAGCGGAAACGCACCAAAGGTTCGCTGTATTTTAGGTGGAATCGTGTCTCAAAGTGATTGTGTTCGTCAAAATTTAGAGATTGGGCAAGTATTATATCCAACAATTCCCGAAGTAGTGATTTGTTCAGTTCTATAAATTTGGTGTGAACTTTTATTGGAAGTTCCCGAATGTAAAGGTCTGGTTTGGGATTGGATTTAAAATAGCCGACCACTTTTAGGATATCTTGCCAATGTTCTATCATGGCAACCAATTTCAGAGGGTTGGCACAGAGCCAACTTTTGAGCTCTGGATAGAGGCTTAACGTTTCATCCTTTAATCGTTTGAAGGTCTTGACCTCGTTAATCTTTCCCAGATAGCCAACGTAGTCAAGCTCATTTTCGAAGTAAATTCGTTTAGGCAAACTCTGTGAACCTATAAAACGGGTTTTGGTCTTTACACACTCGATAGTGTAGCCGTATTTGTTGTCGTCATTTGAATCGCTTAATAAATCATCCATTTCCTTCCTGTAAACCTCAAGCGACTTTCCTGGCGATTTATTCCCTCTAATTTCCATAGGAAAAAGCTCTTCTTGATTGACCAGAGAGGACAAAAATGAAGCGTATGCTCTAAGTGCTTTTTTCTTTATTTCTGAAGATGATATCAACTGGTCATTAAGTATTTTTCGCTTTCCTTTTGAAACTGCTCGATTGGCATATCGTATAACGAACTCTTTTTGCCATTTTCAATTTCCGTAAAATGCACAAAGGAAATATAAGGTTCAACTATCTCTATATTATCACTTGGGGTCACTACCAACACCTGTAAGTGAAGTTGTTCGCATAACTTCAACAAATATTCTGATTTGTCTTGGTCCTGAGCCTTGAATGCTTCATCAATGGCCACGAACCTAAATGAATTGGCTTCTAACCCCTGCGAAGTCAGATTGAATTGGTAGGCAATCGCCGCACCCAAGATGGTATAGGTAAGTTGGGCTTTTTGACCACCAGACCTATGGCTCATACTTTCAAATGTGGCAATTTTCTGGTCGTCTTCCCTAACAAATTCTTCTGCTCTATATTGAAACCAATACCTAACATCAAGAGCCTGTTTACGCCACTTTTCATTATCGAGTTGTTCGATTAAAGGTGCTATGTAGCTTTCAAAATGAATTCTTTTAGATTCGGTAGTTGTTATTTGCGCAACGTCAGGTAAGGCTTCGTGAAGCAGTTTTCTGAAATCGTCAGCTTGCTCGGACAGAGCCATTCGCTCTGACAATTGAATGTATGTGCTTCTAGGTGCAACTTCAAAGTCTATGGCTTGTAAGGACGCATTAAGGGTCTTTATGGTATTCTTGATTTCTTCAATCCATTTTTCAAAGAAAAAATTAAAAGCACCTACCTTATCGATAATAGTATCCTCTAAGTAGGTATCAAACTTGGCCTGAAAGCTTGGCAAATCATCTTCTTTGAGTTTTTTGTAAAGGTCTTGGTATTGGTAAAGATGGTCAAGATTGCTCGTCAGTTCGCTAACATCTGAGCCCCAATCAGGAAATCGTTCAAGGGTATCCATATCTGGGTTCTTGAATTTTGATATTCTCGGTGTAAGCTTATCTCTGGTCTTATAAATTGATTCTTCAACCTTCTTTAAATTACTCTGGTTATCCTCTTGAAATGTTGACCGTACCTGCTTGAAATTCTGATAGGACAAATTGCTCAACAATGGATTTTCGGCATCAAAATCTGATATATCAATATTGTTCTCAGATAGTATTTTGAGTTGAGATTCAAAGGTTTTAAGTTCCCCTTGAATTTCACCCAATATCCTATTGATATTGAATATCCTTTCAGATTTGGGTTTCTTTTCCGCCTTATTTTCAGCAATCTTGTCTTCCAGACTTTTTTTCCGCTTTCTTAAAGTTTTGGCGGTATCGTTTCCCTCTTCCAGTTCTTTGATTATGTCGTTCAACTCTTGTATTTCCAGCGCATACTTCTTCCAATTTATAAGGTCGTAATCCTCAAAACTCGTTAAAAATGTATTGTAATTTTTATTCAAATCTGCGAGTGTACTTATACCAGCATCTAGTTGTTTTTTGTCTTCTAAAAGTTTGTCGCCATTTTCCCGAAGTTTAGTGTAGTTATCCTTTAGTGCATTTATCTTGACCTTGTTATCCCATCCCAAAACATAGTTATTTCTAGAATTAATTTTAGCTCTATCATCTTTCTCGTGGTTTCCCTTCCCTCTTTTGATAAGCCCGTTGATGGTAATTGCTTTTTCAGCTTTCGCGAAAGTGTTCAAGTCCTCAACGCACAGATAATTGTAACGCGATACTATATTGTCTTCGATGAAGTCTGAATAGGGAGAATCTTTCTTAAATTCCAATTTACCGATCAATTTATCATCATCTTGGAATGGTGTGTTGAAACCACTCAACAAGGAATCGGTATGGCGCAGATATGTGATTTTACCACGTAAATTCGTGTCGTTTACATAGGTATTTACTTTTTTGTAATATTTCTCGGGAACAATCAATCGAAGGGCAAATGAATGTAGCACCTTTTCAATAGAAGATTGCCATTTTAATTGCTCGTCTTTCACCATAATGAGTTCACCAACAAAAGGAATTTCCTTTTTTGAAGCACCAGTTACAGTTAAGATGTCTTCCCTAATGGATGCCACTCGGCCAGAAATGTTGTTATCGTTTTTACGAAGCGTTTCTATCGTATCAACAATTGAGTCAATTGCCTTTTTGTTTTCTGCTATGTTAATTTCAACAGCTGTTTTTCCTTCGATTTTTTGAGTTCGTTCATCATCTGTTTCTTTAGCTCTTTTGATAGCATTGTTTCTGTTTTCATCAAAATCACTTTCTGTCGGGTTTTCTTCGAGGGTTAATTTTCTAGCGAAAGCATTGTACAAATCCAGCCTGGTTTGCCGTTGCGACTTTTTGACTTCCAATTCTTTTACATTCTTGGTAAGCTTATCGATTTGGGCACTTACTTCATCATTTTTTATTTGATTATTTACCTCGTTCAAATCTTCACTAAGCGTTTCTTCCTGGGCATCAAGTTCCTTTAATTGAGTCTCAACTTTTTCCTTTTCGCCTTCCAAATTCTCTTTCTCGGTATCAAAAAGCTCTTTTCCTTTTTTGGAAAACCATAGTACTGCAAGATCTCTGGAATGGATTAGTTTTTCCTTTCTGCTAGTTTTTTCTTTAAGCTTTTCAGCTAGATTATTGATGGGCTCAAGCTGATTGAGTTGCTCTTGCGTTTTATCGATTTTGTTTTTGGCGCTACTAAGAGTTACGAAACTATTTCGAAGTTCAACATAAGTTGCTTCAGGCTTTTTATCCTCAAGCATATTAATCCTGATAAAGCCATCCAAATCCTCTAATACCTTAATACCAACAGTTTGATTAAAGAGCTTCAGAGCCTTTAATGATTTCATCCCCAATACAGCTATCAAACGCTTTGCATAACGAGTAGGGTAATCGTCAAAAAATTCAACTCTTTTTTTCTGGGTATTGCTATTGAACTCTTGCTCTAACCGATGTTTCCAAAGGTTTTTGTCATCAAATTTTGGAAAGTGATTCTCAATGGTCAAGGGTATGTGGGCTATACCATAACTACGTCTCATCTCGTTGCCTGAGAACCATCTTAATTGAAAGAGGGTTACCGTTTTTTGGTCTTCGTTCCCAAAGGAAGCCAATAATATAGAATAAGTGTCTTTATTCCGTAGCCGTTGGGCTGTTGCGCTACTGGCACCTTCTTTCAATATTGTACCATACGCACCCAATACATAGCTTTCCTCGGTACGGTCGCCTTTCTTCTCTGAGCCTGATGACTGATTGTAAAACCTGTCCTTTTTCTGTGGTACCAAAAGAGTCAATAGCGCATCTATAAAAGTTGTCTTACCGGAACCGTTGGCACCTGTAAGTAGTGAATTATTTCCTTTAGGCTCAATCCTTATAATTTCGTCATCAAATGTTCCCCAATTATAGACCTCAAGATAGTTGAGCCTAAATCCAGAGGTATCTGACCGTGTACTAAATAGACTCAACATATTCATTCAATTTGTTTTTAAATTCTTCTAGTGCATCTATGTTCACTTTTTCTTTAATGATTTTATGGATTCGGTATCGGGTATTGGGGTCATCGGAATCCACTCTTTTTATGTACCCCAGTTTTTCTATCCGCTTGATGTAATCTTCAAGCTTCTTTAAATAGCCAACCTTATCGTATTTTTCGGGAAGAAAAAGTTCTATCTGGTTGATTAATTCCTCATTATCAATAAATTTTTCCGACCCGGTGAAATCCAATGGGTTTGTTTCAAAATCTTCCAAAATCTGTCGTAATACCACCAAGAGTACAGAGGTTTCAAAACCTAGTTGTTTTCGTGAGACCAATCCTATGGTATTGTCATCATCATCAATGGGAAATTGTTTTAAAAAAGCATAGCCATCATTTTCCTTAATGATGAGCTCTAACCCTATTACATTAACATATTCTTGAATGGGTTTTCTATACAACAGCACGTCGTCCCAAACCTTGTCGTCACTATTTATCGTGCCCTTTAACAATCGTACAATTGCCAAGGAATATTCTTTTAGATTGGAACTCAAACTGTTCATTTTGTGATTATTATTTCTGGAATTCTTATTATTTTATTCGCTGTACCATCGAACAGGATTTGTGTTTCTTTATCACTATTGAAGGTATGCTTGAAGTTTTTCAGAATGCTGAAATATCCAAACACTTCGGGCAGTCCTTGGGTAACGCCACCATTGTCATCAATAATTTCGGCCAAAGAAGCCTGTCCTTTCTCTTCAAGGGTTCGAAGGATATTCGCATTCAAAACCTTTTTACTAATTTTTCGTTTTGCAGCTATTTTCTCAAACTGCGAAGATTGTTCAATGTCTTTCGGGACGACCAGCGGTCGTTGGCTGTATGTTCTATCTTTCTTCTTTTCTAGCGTGAGCTTCTTATCAAAATCCAGATTGATTTCCGGTTCATTTTCTAGTTCTATGGATATATCTGGTGATTTTGAAACCCTACTGGTTTGTATTAACAGGTTCTTTATTTCCGCCAAAAGTCTTTTGAGGCTTTCTCTTTGTAAAGAGTCGCTCTCCCTAATGATTTGACTGATTTTTTCAGCCATTTTATCATTTGCCCTATAGACGTGCTGGCCAGTCTCAAAAAGATTGTTTTTTATACCTATGAGAAAGTCATCATCGACCTCGATTTCCTTTTCCTTTAGCTTGCTTAACAATTCATCTATTAAACTGTTCCACTCGGTTTTTAGGCCTCTGTCTATGAGGAATTGCCAAAACGCATAGAAACTTTTTCCCTGATGGCTTTTTTTGAGCTTGTCAATGGCATCAAATGTAAATGACAGTACTTCTTTTTTGGACAGGTCTGAATCGGTATGCTTAAGATAAATTTCTTTTGAAATTTCTTTGAAGTTGATTTCAACTTCTTTGAAATCTGAAAGTAATTCTTTTGCAGTATCATTGATATTCTGAAACCTTGGAATAATTTCATATTCCTGATAGGTATCTACCTTACCGCTAATTTTTAACTCGTTGATTTCATTCTCAAGTTCACGCTTTTTCACTTCAAGGATTTCGATACGTTTTTCAACATCGTCATTGGTCCATTCAACAAGTTCTTTGAGCTGATTAAAGACTTCCTTGAATTTTGATTCGGTTCCTACAAACTCTTTTTTCTTAAGACTTTCCAACCAAATAAGGGTTTTAGTGGTGTGATTGGTAAGCTGATAATGCGGTGTGCCACTCTCATTTCTAAAACTGGTCAAGAAACCCAGTTGTGTCCATCGTTTAATGAGTTTTTTGGCTTTTACCTCATACGTATCTGCAAATTGAAGGTCGTTTTCCTCATCTTCTTCCAGTTCAATACTTTCAAGGTGGTCTGCAAGTTTGGTATGAATAAAATCGTAAGAATGGCTTTTGCCGGTATCTGGGAAAGTCGATAGTAGAAACAGCAGTATTAATTCCCGATTTCGGGATTTTAAAATCTTGACACTAGGTGCGTGTTCAAGAATTCTTTTTATTTCTTCTAACTCAAAAGTTCTCAAAATAGGTAAAGCACTTTCAAATTATCCAAAAAATAAAATTAATTGTGCCGAATAATGGTTGTGTTAAAGTTGGTTTAAATATAGCTGAATTTTGTTGAATATTAAAGTTTATAAAAATATAAAATCACAAACTAATAGTTTGTATATTTGAAAAAAAATAAACTACGATAACTTTGTGTGGTTTAAAAAAAGTTAAAAACAGAAACTATTAGTTTGGAAAAAGAACAAAAAATAAACCACCTTCTTAATTTACAGCCTCCGGGAGTTGTCTATTTAAGCTCATGGTTAACGGAAAATGGGTTCTCCACACAATTGCTTAATCGATATAAAAAGAGCAATTGGATATATTCCGTAGGTCCTGGAGCTTGGATGAGAGTGGGTGATATGCCTACTTATCAGGGAGCATTGTTTGCATTGCAAGAACAAGCTGACCTGAATATACATCCAGGAGGTAAAACAGCCTTATCCTTAATAGGAAAGGCCCATTATTTGGAGCTATCCACAAAACAAGTAACGTTATTCGGGGGTAGCGAAGAAAAATTGCCCGCTTGGTTTTCAAAATACGATTGGGAGGTAAAAGTAAATTACTTTAGTTCCTCCTTTCTTCCACCCAATA
This sequence comes from uncultured Cyclobacterium sp., assembly GCF_963977555.1. Classification (GTDB taxonomy): domain Bacteria; phylum Bacteroidota; class Bacteroidia; order Cytophagales; family Cyclobacteriaceae; genus Cyclobacterium. The sequence goes on from NZ_CAXBPD010000027.1 coordinate 51,134, forward strand.
TAGGGATGCAAGCTATAGAACAGGGAGCTTTTAATTTGTTGGTGTCCAACCCGGCGAGGGCTTTGATGGAATGCCTCTACCTAACGCCAAAAAAACAAGAATTGGTCGAGTGTTATGAAATCATGGAGGGGTTAAACAACCTTAGGCCAAACCAGGTACGTGAACTTTTGGAGGCATGCAATTCAATAAAGGTAAAACGATTATTCCTATACATGGCAGAAAAAGCCGGACACGATTGGTTTAAATATATGAGTTTGGAAAATATAGATATTGGAAAAGGAAAGCGCTCCTTGGTAAAGGATGGTGTTTATATATCCAAATATCAAATTACTGTCCCTAAAGCATTGGAGAATTATGAGTAACTATAAGCAACAGGTTTCCCTATTGTTACAAGTGTTGCCGGAAGTGGCAAAAGAACCAGTTTTCGCATTGCATGGAGGTACGGCCATCAATCTGTTTGTACGGGATATGCCCAGATTATCTGTGGACATCGATTTGACCTACATTCCCATTGAGGACAGAAAGACATCTTTTAAGAACATTATTGAAAGTCTTGGCCAGATAAAAACTAAACTCGAAAAAATTCTGCTGGAAGCTACAATTACCCTTAAAGAGGAAACATTGAAGCTTCAAATCACGACCGTAAACGCACAGATAAAATTGGAAGTGAACCAAATCAACAGAGGAATTATGGATGATACAGTAACGCTACCACTATGCGAAAAGACCCAAGAGGAATTTGATGCTTTTTGTGCCATACCTGTGGTTCCTTTAGGTCAGTTGTATGGTGGAAAAATCTGTGCTGCATTGGACCGTCAGCATCCTAGGGATTTGTTCGATGTAAAATATCTGTTGGAAAATGAAGGATTTACCGAAGAAATCAAAAAAGGTTTCATATTGTTCCTTTTGTGCAGTAATCGCCCCCTTCACGAAATGTTGCATCCCAATTTTATCGACCAAAGAGAAACCTTGGTCAATCAATTTGAAGGTATGAGTGAGGAACCCTTTACCTATGAAGATTTTGAAAAGACCAGAGGGGAATTGATAAAAACAATCCATCAAAATCTAACAGACAAAGACAAGGAGTTCTTATTGAGTTTTGGAGAAGGAACACCCAATTGGGATATTTATGATTTTGAACGGTTTCCTGCCGTCCAATGGAAACTACAGAACCTTACAAAACTAAAAAATGGCAATCCAGAGAAGCATGAAAGTTTTGTTGCTTCACTGAAGAAAGTATTGTATTGATTATAATATATAAAGTACATGGGTTATTATAAAATTTTGTTACTAAATGGGTTGATTTAATATTTAACAAATTTTATATTTGTAGGGTCAGAAAGTAAAGCAATTTACTTTGAGTTCATTTAAGTATCGTCAACAAATCGGATAACAGTTGTTTCTTGAAAGCTGTAACTGATTGATATATAAAGCATTGTGTAGTAGGGTTCAAACTCTGCCACCCCGACGAACCTAGTAATAGGAAGTATCAAAACACTGTTAATCGTATGATTATCAGTGTTTTTTGTTTTTAGGCATTTTATTTGATGCCAAATAAAAGCAATTAAACTCAATAAAAAGGTGTACAATCAGGTGTGCACTTTCTCACCAGAATTGTTGTAAATTTAAAGAGCATTTAAAAGCAATTTGACTTTCGTTTTTACAAAAAAATGTCAAACTAAAGCGATTTAAAATGCAGACAAACAGCACCTTTTCAATTATTTTCTATACAAGAAAATCAAGAAGTACTGCGAACGAGTTATCCATCTATGTTCGCATTACCGTATCTGGACAACGTTCAGAAATTAGTCTAAAACGAACGATTCTGTTTAAAGAATGGGACAGTTCCAAAAACAGAGGACGAGGAAGCACTTATAAAATAAGAGTTTTGAACGCCTATCTAGATCAAGTTTATAGCCAATTATTGGATTGCCACAAACAACTGTTGGAAGAATCCAAGATGATTACAGCCAATGCCATAAAAGCAAGGTACTTGGGAGAGGACGATAACCATAAGACTTTAAAAGAATTAATTGCTTACCATAACACTAATATGGTTACCGTTTTGAAACATGGTACGATGAAAAACTATGCTACTACAGAAAAATATTTAGAAAAATTCTTAAACCACAAACTAAACACAAACGACATTCATTTAAAACAATTGAATTATCGCTTTATCATTGACTTCGAACAGTATTTGAGACACTATAAGAACAATAAAAAGAAATTGTCCTTATCTAACAATGGTGTCATGAAACATTTGGAACGCTTTAAGAAAATGATAAACCTAGCGGTAAAACTGGAATGGATATTGAAAAATCCATTTGCCCAATTCCAAATGAAGTTTGATAAATATGATAGGGCATACCTAACGGATAGGGAACTAGAGCAAATTGAAAACACCTATTACAACAACTTTAGGCTAGAGCGAATAAAAGACTGTTTCATATTTTCTTGCTATACGGGACTGTCCTATGTCGATGTCAAGGAACTGACATTAAACCAAATCACCATAGGAATAGATGCGACCCATTGGATATTCACCAAACGGGAAAAAACGAACGAAAGGGTAAAGATACCCATCCTGCCCCAAGCCATGGCTATTATCGATAAATACAGGGATGCCAGTGAAAAGAAAGAAAACAGCCCACTGTTACCCCTTTGCTCAAACCAAAAGGCAAACAGTTACCTAAAGGAAATAGCCAAGGACTGTGGCATACACAAGAACATTACTTTCCACGTTGCTAGGCATACTTTTGCCACTACGGTGATGCTATCCAACGGCGTTCCCATCGAAACAGTATCCAAACTGCTGGGACATACTAAACTATCCACCACTCAGCTCTATGCGCGGGTAGTGGAGACCAAGATAAGCGAGGATATACAAAACCTTCTCATAAGGTTTGAAACAAAAAAGAAAAATGCAATTGAAGTTTTAGAGGGCTGAAAAACGTTTTTAAAGGGATGGATTCAGAGGCTGGGTATTTAAAAATGTTTTTTTAACAGTTCAGAAGTGTGCGCGGGGAATCCATTGCTTTAAAAATGAACCAAGCTCGCCCCAAGCGAGCGCGGTAGTAAGGACTTAATTTACACGAAAATCCCTATTAACAAATTCTATCAAATTGAGTCAAATTTTAAGATTTCCGTGATTTTTACTAAAAAACTCCTTGATTTTACTGGGTGTTCGAAGCTTTTTTAGTAAAATTCACGGAAAAACGAAATCTATTAGTATGTTAACTTGTTATAAATCAATCAAATACAAATCAGTAACATCGCGCAGCGTGTTACCCTCTTGCTCTTCCTCTTAGTTTAGCGAACACGCTTTACATAGAGAAGTATATATGATAGTAAGTACTCGTAATAAGTAATTTTATATTGGGGAAAACTTTGGAATAATATAATAGTATCTAATCAGAAAAATTTATACTTTAGAAATTTACACTATAATATAAGTAATGATAAAGATTCGTATTTACTATTTTTTAAAGTCTATTTTACTAATAAGCCTTTTTATTGCTTATGGATGCTCCAATAATTCTGAAACTAAAAAGTACAAAATAGGCTTTTCTCAAACGGGAATTAATGACGACTGGAGAAAATCGATGAATGAAGCGATGAAGATTCAAGTTGGGTTTTATCCAAAATTAGAACTAATAATTCTTGATAGTGAAGATAATATTGATAACCAGATAAAAGATATAGAACAACTAATTTCAGAAAAGGTCGATATTTTAATTGTTTCACCAATAAAATCAAAACCCATTACTCCAATAGTTGAAAAAGTATTTAAAAGTGGTATTCCGGTTTTAATTGTGGATAGAAAAACCGATGGAGATAATTACACAGCTTATTTAGGTGCAGATAATTATGAAGTGGGAACGAATGCAGCCAATTATTTAGCGTCATTATCAAATGAAGATAAAAAAATAATTGAAATTAAAGGGTTAACTGGTTCTTCACCTGCTTTAGAGCGAAGTTTAGGTTTTAATGATGTAATTAATTCTGATACTAATTTAGAAGTTGTTAAAACCATTGAAGGAAATTGGGAAAGTTATTCTATAAAAGATAGTTTGCGCATAACATTAGATGATATAAAAGACGTTGATTATATATTTGTGCATAACGATAGAATGGCTTTAGGTGCTTGGGAAATTGTCAAGGAAAAAAAACTTTTAAACCAGATAAAAATAGTTGGCGTTGATGGATTAAATGGACCAAATGGAGGTATTCAATTGGTTAAAGACCAAAAATTACTAGCCACCATTTTATATCCAACAGGTGGTGATGAAGCTATTCGGTTAGCTTTAAAAATATTAAATGGAGAGAGAGTTGCAAAAAACAATATTTTAAGTACCATTGTTATAGATGCTCGTAATGCCGATATTATGAGTAAACAATTTGATAAAATATACTATCAACAACAAGATATAGATTATCAACATATAAAAATCAAAAAACAGGAAGAAACCTATTCAACCCAAAGAAACATTCTAAAGGTTCTTTTAGCGTTGTTAATTACAAGTTTGCTTTTAGCTGCCTTTAGTATCTATTCGGTATACAACATAAGAAAGAAAAAACGCGAACTTGAACTACGAAATCAAAAAATTACTATTCAAAGAAATCAAATTAAAAAGATAGCTGAAGAAGTTAAAATTAGTAACGAAGCCAGAGTTAATTTTTTCACTGGGTTGTCGCACGAATTTAAAACGCCTATTACACTTATTTTGTCTTCAACAGAGTCATTAACAGAAAATAAAGTAATACGAGATAATAAATTATTGAATGAGGTTGGTTTAATTTTTAACAACTCTAAACGGTTACTTCGTTTAATTAATCAGTTGCTAGATTTCAGAAAAATAGAAGACCGTAAGTTTGTATTGAGAGCTTCAAAAACTAATTTATTTCAATTTTCAAATGAAATTTTTAAAGATTTTGAGAGAGAAGCACAAAAACGGAATATTAATTTTACAATAAACTCCAATAACAAAGATTTATCTATTTTTTTAGATAGAAATTTAATGGACAAAGTGTATTTTAATTTGCTATCTAACGCCTTTAAGTTTACGCCCAACAACGGCGTGATTTCTATAGATATACAAGATGATTTTGACAGTAATTATGTAAAAATATATTTTAAGGATTCAGGAATAGGTATCCCAAAAAAAGAAATGAATAATGTGTTTCAAGCTTTTTATCAAGGGTCAAATAATAATAAAGCAAGTTCAGGAATAGGGTTACATATGTCTAAAGAATTTATAGAAATGCACAAAGGAAGCATTGAAGTGAGTTCAAAACATGGTACCGAATTTATTGTAACGCTCTACAAGGATAATGTTCATTTAAATGCAGACGAAATCATATATGAAGCAGACATTATTGATAACGACATTTTACATTCCAATTTAGATTATGAAGACGATGCTTTTAGCGAACAATTAATTTTAAATGATGATGAACATTATTCAGTTTTAATAATTGAAGATAATCCTGATTTGGTAAAATATTTGAAAGGTAAATTATCTCCAGAATATAGTGTATATGTTTCTGATGGTACAGATGGAATTGAAAAGGCTATTGAGATAATCCCTGATATTATATTATGTGACATTAGTTTGCCAGAAAAAAGTGGCTTTGAAATATGTGAAATTTTGAAGAAGGATTTAAGAACATCTCACATTCCAACCATTATTCTTACAGCATTAAATAATAAAGAATCTTATATAAAAAGCCTGGAAGTTGGAGCAGATTTATTCTTAACGAAACCGTTTAGTTTCGCAATTTTATCACAGTCAATAAAAACTCTTATTTATAATAGAGAAAAACTTCGCTATTATTTCGTAAACAATGTTCATAATATAGATTCTACCAACAATTTTGGTTCTTTTGAGCAAGAGTTTATTTCAAAAGTGAATAAAATAATCGATGAAAATATTGATAATTCTAAATTTTCAGTAGAAAATTTAGCCATTAATCTTAATATTTCCCGAGTTCAACTTTATAGAAAAATGAAGGCAATTATGGGGGTAAATGTGAGTGATTATATTCAAAGTATACGACTTGAAAAAGCTAAAGCATTGCTACAAGAAACGCATCTAACAATTTCTGAAATTGCCTATGCTACTGGTTATTCATCTCCAAATTACTTTTCTACTAGCTTTAAATCTAAATTCAAAAAATCACCCAAAGAATTTAGAGAAGAGTAAATTCAAATAAAAACCACAATTTTTTATTAGCATTTTCGTAATATTTACGAATGTTTATTGCTTAATTGTTGAATTCAACCCCATTTTTTGTTTAGTTATACAATTAACAATCTTCTTTTTGTCAATTCAACAAACAGACTCACCTATTCGTGTAACAATTTTATACAAAAAATGTAACAATATTGAAATGTAATATTTTTACAATAATAATATATATTTTAAACTATTGATAAACAATTAGTTATACAATAATTAACATAGGCTTAACAATTTCATATTTATTTGATACAAATCTAAAATACAGAAGCAGTCTTTCAATATATCTTGTGAACACTAAACTAAATACACCACCACATGAATAGAAAGATATTAATCTGGTCTATTACAGCAGCCTTAGCAGGTTTCTTATTTGGATTCGATACTGTTGTTATATCTGGCGCAGAAAAAAAATTACAATTATTATGGGGGTCGTCAGATATGTTCCATGGTATTGTAGTAATGGGAATGGCACTTTGGGGTACCGTTGTAGGCGCTTTTTTTGGTGGTATCCCTACTAATAAAATTGGTCGTAAAAACACCTTAATATGGATAGGAGTATTATATACTTTATCCGCAGTAGGATCTGCTTTAGCCAATGACCCCATAACATTTGCGGTATTTAGATTTATTGGTGGTCTGGGAGTTGGCGCATCTACCATTGCTGCTCCAGCATACATCTCAGAAATAGCTCCAGCTAAGGACCGAGGGAAACTAGTAGGTCTCTATCAATTTAATATTGTATTTGGTATTTTGGTAGCCTTTTTATCAAATTATCTACTGAATAATATAGGTGAAAACGCATGGCGTTGGATGATTGGAGTAGAAGCTTTTCCAGCTGCTATTTATACTCTGTTCGCTTTAACAATACCAAAAAGTCCACGTTGGTTACTTACTAAATTTAGAAATAGTGAAGCCATTGGTGTTCTTCAAATTATAAATCCAGATCAGGATCCGGAAAAACTCATGTTAGAAATTAAGGATGAAATGGAAAATACTGTGCCTAATGAAAATATATTTCTTAAGAAATACAGATTTCCATTAATTCTAGCGTTTTTAATTGCATTTTTCAATCAATTATCTGGTATAAATGCCTTCTTATATTATGCACCACGTATTTTAACTGAAGCGGGTCTTGCAGAAAGCTCAGCGCTATTAAGCAGTATAGGTGTTGGTGTAACTAACATGCTATTCACGCTTTTAGGTATTTTCCTTATTGATAGATTAGGTAGAAAACAACTCATGTATATAGGCTCCATTGGCTATATCATATCATTGGCTTTAGTGTCCTGTGCGTTTTTATTTCATTGGGAAGGTGGCTCTATGCCCATGTTTTTATTCATGTTCATTGCGTCGCATGCAGTAGGGCAGGGCACCGTGATTTGGGTGTTCATTTCTGAAATTTTCCCAAATCATTTAAGAGGTTCTGGGCAGGCTTTTGGAAGTTCAACTCATTGGGTATTGGCAGCCGTTGTGCCATCCTTGGTACCAGTACTATTTTCCAGTATAGGTGCAGGAGTCGTGTTTTTGTTCTTTGCCATTATGATGGTGTTCCAATTGCTATTTGTAATTTTTATGATGCCAGAAACAAAAGGCGTTTCGCTTGAAGAATTAAGTAAAAAACTAATTAGAAAAAATAAGTAAATGAAACGAATTAATAGTTTAAATCTGGTTTTAATGATGATGTTAATATCATTATTTGTTAGTTGTAAAGACAAAAATGTAGAAAATAAAAATACAGAAAAAACATCAGAACCAATCACATATTCTGAAGAAGAACTTTACAGGTCTAATTTTCATTTTACACCTAAAAAGGGTTGGATGAATGACCCAAATGGTATGTTCTACTATAATGGGTATTACCATTTATATTTTCAGCATTATCCTGATGGAAACGTTTGGGGTCCCATGCATTGGGGTCATGCCATAAGTACAGATATGGTAACTTGGAAAGAAATGCCTATAGCCATATATCCAGATGAAAAAGGATATATCTTTTCTGGTAGTGCTGTGGTTGATGTTAATAACACGTCAGGATTTGGAAAAGGAGGTGGGCAACCCATAATTGCTATGTTTACTTATCATGATATGGAAGGTGAGAAAGCGGGCAAATCAAATTACCAATCACAAGCCATTGCATATTCATTAGATGAAGGTCAAACATTTACTAAATATTCTGGAAATCCTGTAATTAAAAACCCAGAAATGAAAGACTTTAGAGACCCAAAAATCGTTTGGGATTCAATACATCAAAAATGGCTAATGGTATTGGCTGCTGGTCAAAAAATTATGTTCTATAGTTCTTCTAACTTAAAAGATTGGACATTAGAATCTGATTTTGGTAATGGTATAGGTGCACATGGTGGGGTTTGGGAATGTCCCGATTTCTTCCCCATGGTAGTACAAGGAACAGATGAGGTAAAATGGGTGTTGTTTGTAAGTATCAATCCAGGAGGACCCAATGGTGGTAGTGCAACACAATATTTTGTGGGCGATTTTGATGGTAAAAAATTTAAGACAGATCCATCTTTTGAGAAAGATTTAAATAGTTCTGAACATAAATCTATATGGATAGATTACGGAAGAGATAATTATGCAGGCGTAACTTGGGCTAATATACCCGATTCCAATGGCAGAAAATTGTTTATGGGATGGATGTCTAATTGGGAATATGCTAATGTAGTGCCTACTGAAACATGGAGAAGTGCTATGACAGTAGCAAGACAAATTGAACTTCAAAAAGTAAATGCTAGTTATAGATTATTATTTCAACCTGTAAAAGAATTAACCAATTATAGAAGCATCAAATTTAAAAAAGAATCAATAGCAATAAAAAGAGCTGAAAAAATTATTGATTCAAAAGCAATCGATTTATCAAGTACAGAAATTAATTTTAAAATTTCCGATTTAAAAAATAGTGGTTTCACGTTCAAACTCACCAATAAACAAGGGGACACCTTAGCTTTTGGATATAATAACAGTGATAAAAACTTTTTTGTAGATAGAAGAAAATCTGGTAAAACAGAATTTTCAGAAAAGTTTGCAGATCGAGTTTCTTTGGCTAAAAGAACATCACTAAATGCAGATTTGCTTGGTACAATTATTCTCGATAAAACATCTATAGAACTGTTTTTTGATAATGGAGAAACAGTAATGACAGAAATATTTTTTCCGAACTCACCATTCGATAAATTAAGTATTGAACCTAAAGACCAAGAATTTATGCTTGGCAACATTGAAATTCACAAACTAAATATTAACTAAATTAAATTAAAATGAAATTAAAACAACTTTTATTTCTGCCTGTATTTGCTCTTATGAGCATTTGGGCGCAAGGTCAGGTAAAAGGAACTGTTACCTCACAGGAGGACGGGATGCCTTTGCCTGGCGTATCTGTAATTGTATCTGGCACAACGCAAGGTACTGCAACAGATTTTGATGGGAACTATGTTTTGAGTGGCGTACCTAGCGATGCCACATTATCAATTAGTTATATTGGCTATAAGAGCATTAAAATTCCTGTTAATGGTCAAACTACAATTAATGTACAATTAGAAACTGATATCTCACAACTTGATGAAATTGTGTTGACTGGATATTCTCGAGAACGTAAAGTAGATGTAACAGGAGCCATAAGCGTTGTTGACGTTGGTGCCATTGAAGGACAGAGTAGAAGTTCTGGAAATGCTATGCAGGCTTTACAGGGACGTGTTCCTGGGCTTTTTGTTGAAAAGTCTGGAGACCCAACTGGGGCAGCAAGTAATATTTTAATACGTGGTATTACCACACTAGGAGATAATAGCCCTCTTTATGTGATTGATGGAGTTCCTACAAAGAGGCCTGAGGTTTTTGCAAGTTTAAATCCTGAATCAATAGAGTCTATCCAAGTACTAAAAGATGCATCAGCATCATCTCTTTATGGATCTAGAGCAGGTAATGGTGTTATTGTAGTTTCTACCAAAAGTGGAGCTAAGGGAGAGCGTGTTACTGTAAGCTTTAATTCAAATTTATCTATCCAATCTGAAAAAAAACAACGCTACGAAATGATGAATTCACTTCAAAGAGGACAAGTGTTATTTCAAGCTTCTGTGAATGATAGAGCCGACCCAAATGCAGGTTATGGTTCAATATACAACTTTGACTGGAACGGGGATTTTAATAATCCTGTGCTAAACAGTGTAACAGCACAACCATTTGTTGGTGGTGATACTAATGTACCTGTTGGAGATACTGATTGGCAAGACGAAATGTATGATACTGGTTTCGTTTACAATAATGAGGTGACTATTTCTGCAAGTTCAGAAAAATCATCCGTTATGATGAACTTCGGTTACTTAAAAAACACAGGAATGTTAAAATACACAAATTATGATAGGTATTCTGCTAAAATAAACGCTAATACTAAGTTGTTTAACGATAAAGTAAGAGTTGGGGTTAATACACAGTTTTTCACTTCCAATGAAACGTTAGTATCTCCAGATGTTGGAAGTGCTCCAACTACAGGTTTAGCAATTACTTTAGCACCAACAATTCCAGTTTTTGATATTAATGGAGAATTTGCTGGTCCTATTGGAGCAGGTTATTCAGATAGAAATAATCCGGTATTAATGCAATATTTAAACCGCTGGGACAATACTGATAAAAATAGCTTTTTTGGTAATGTGTTTGCAGAAATTGATCTATTAGAGGGTTTAACGTTTAGAACAAATGTAGGTTTAGATTTTAGCGATTTTAAAAGAAAAGATATTGAACGTAAAGTAAACAATGGATTTACTACTAGGCCAACTAACCGTTTAATAATTGATACCAATAAGTTTTCAAGTTTTGTGTTTTCAAATACATTAAATTATGATTTAGAATTAGGAGATAATCACCGATTCGCAGTTTTATTAGGTTATGAGTATATTAGAAATGATTTTGATACATTCGTAGCTCAAGCCGACGATTTTCCATTTGAGACGGAAGAATTCTTTGTACTGAATGCGGCCACGGGAGTAAGAACTTCTAGAGGTACTTCAACGGCAAATACACTCGTTTCCCAATTCGGAAAAATTAATTATGCCTTTTCTGATAGATATTTGGCATCCTTTACTTTGCGTCGTGATGGGTCTTCCCGTTTTGGTGCCAATACTAGATATGGTATTTTTCCTGCAGCAACTGTTGGTTGGAGAATAAACAATGAGGACTTCTTTCCAGAAAATGATGTTGTTTCAAGCTTAAAGTTAAGAGCTGGTTATGGGGTTGTAGGTAATCAAGAAATTGGTGATGGTGCACGTTTTGGTTTATTTGAAACAAGATATGAGCCTAATCAAAATCTATATTCACCTGATTTCTTCAATATATATTATAATGTGGGAACAGCTTATGATATTAATGGTAATAATACTGGAACATTGCCATCAGGGTTTGTAAGAATTCAATCAGAGAACAAAAATTTAAGTTGGGAAGAAACGGCTGAATATAATTATGGTATAGATTTTTCTTTATTCAAAAATAAAATTACGGGGTCATTTGATTATTATACCAGAGAAACTAAAGATATTTTGCGTTCTCCTAGAACAATTGCAACACAGGGTGAAGGTGCTAATACTGTATTAAACATTGCTAATACAGCAGGGCAAGGTTGGGAGTTAGCAATAGGTTATAACAAAACTTTTGATAGTGGTCTTACTTTTGGGATTTCAACCAATGTATCTCATTTTGCAGATAAAATAACACAGCTTAACAAAGGTGGAGAAACAGATTTTGGTGGTACCGTTGATAATTCAATTATTGGACGCTCATTGTTCTCTATTTTTGGTTATAGAACAGATGGACTTTTTCAAAGTCAAGAAGACGTAAATAATAGCCCAACTCAAGATTTGGCAAGACCAGGTAGTATCAAATATGTTGATATTAATGGTGATGGGGTTATAGATGTTGATGATAGAGATTGGATAGGAACAACCCTTCCCGAATTAGAGTATGGCGTTACAATAAACTTAGCTTATAAGAATTTTGATTTATCATTATTTGGATCGGGTGTAACAAACCGTATTGGTCAAGATCCTTACGTGTTTTGGAACAATTTTGCATCGGGTAGAGAAAATGGGGGTGTTGGGCTTTTAAACGCTTGGACTCCAGAGAATACAAATACGAATATTCCATCTGCAACTTTAGCATTTAACGATACAAGAACATCAGATTATACGTTTAGAAAAAATTCCTATTTCAAATTAAGAAACCTCCAAGTAGGTTACTCTTTACCAAAAGATATGATTAGCGGACTTGGAGGAATGACAAATGCAAGATTTTATTTACAAGGAGAGAATTTATTCTGGATAACACATAAAGACTATGTAGGTCCAGATCCAGAGCGAACAGATGTGAACAGAATACCAGTGCCAACAGTCCTTTCTTTAGGATTTAACCTAAACTTTTAAAAAAATAGATCATGAAAAACAATAAAATATTTTTAATTGGGCTGTTAGCGATGGTTTTCCTAACAGCTTGTAATGAAGACGTTCTAGAGTATAAACCAGAAGGATTATTATCTCAAGCCGATGTAAGCACCACCGAGAATTTAGAAGGGTTGGTTATAGCAGCTTATGCAGGTATAGCAAATGATGAAATGGTAGGGCCAATAACGCATCAATGGGTATATGGAAGTGTGCGTGCTGATGATGCTTACAAAGGTGGAGGAGGAATTGGTGATGTAGATGTAATTAACCGCTACGAAATGTATAATCTAACTATTCCGGATTATGGAGATTGGATGACACCTAAAACTTGGGTGAACCATTATAAGGCCATAAGTCGTGCTAATTTTGCCTTAGAATTGATAAACGAAGCATCTGAAGCAGATTTTCCTAAAAAAACGCTAAGACAAGCCGAACTTCGCTTTTTAAGAGCTCACAGCCACTTTATGTTGAAGTTGTTATTTAAAAAAGTGCCTTATATAGTTGAAACTATGACAGCTGAAGAAAAAGCCAATGCAACTAACGATATGACCAATGATGAGTTGTGGAATATGATAGCAGATGATTTCTTATTTGCTTATAATAATTTACCACAATCACAAGATGAAGTTGGAAGAGCTGATAGGAGTGCTGCTGCAGCTTATTTGGCTAAGTTACGTTTATACCAAGCTTACGAGCAAAATGACACACATCAAGTAACTAGCATAAACCCTGCAAGGTTACAAGAAGTTATTGATTACGCTGATGATGTTACGGGAGCTTTAGAACCAGATTTTGGTAATAACTTTTTGGATGGTTTTGATAATGGATCAGAATCAATTTGGGCAGCTCAATTTTCAATAAATGATGGTACTTTGGTTAGCAGAGTAAGTTTTGTTACAGGGCTTAATTCTCCAAATAGTACTGAACTGTATGGATGTTGTGGTTTTCACCTAGCAAGTCAAAATATGGTAAATGCCTTTAAAACAGATACAAATGGCTTACCGCTTTTGGATACGTTTAATGATGTAGATATTTTTGACTCAGTAGATGGTAATGGTAAAGCCCCATTGGCACCAGGTATTACATTAGATCCTAGGATAGATCATACAGTAGGTATTCCTGGACGCCCGTTTAAATATCGTAATACGGTAAATGAAGCTGGGGATATGATTTACAATTTTAGTTGGGCCAGAGACCCAGGTGTTTATGGTTATTTTGGAAATATGAAAGAACAACAAGCTCCAGATTGTTCTTGTTATGTAAAAGAAGGGCCATTTGTTGGAACATCAAAAAATGTTGATTTTATTAGATATGCTGACGTACTATTATGGAAAGCAGAAGCTTTAATTCAACTTAATCAAGTGTCTCAAGGTATAGCAATAATAAATCGAATTAGAGATCGTGCAGCTAATAGTACTAACAGACCAATTAATGCAGGAGCTACTGATGTTTATGCTATTGGAACTTATCCATTAACTCTTTCAAAAGAAGATGCGCTTAAAGCGTTAAAGTTTGAACGACGTTTAGAGTTTGCCATGGAAGGCGCTAGATTCTTTGATTTAGTAAGATGGGGTCAAGCAGCACAGGTTTTAAATGGTTATGTAGCTGTTGAGAAAACAAAAAGAGATTTTTTAGCCAATGCACAATTTACTGCTGGTAGAGATGAATACTATCCAATACCACAAAGAGAAATTGATGTAACAGGAGGATTATATACACAAAATCCAGGATATTAATCATTTGAAAAGATTATAGTTTTTGAGTTAGTTTAGAAATTCCAGAAGAAATTAATTAAAAACGGTTTCTTCTGGATATCAAAAAATTAATCGCAATCATATAATTATCAAAAAGAAGTTATGAAATCGAAAAATAAAATTAAATTTTTTATCTCAGTACTTCTGTTAAGCCTTTTTATTGGGGTAAGCAGTTGTCAATCGAATGATGATTCTTTAGACACGGTTCAAGATCCCGATTTACCAGATCCAGATCCTATGTTTCAAAGCTTGCAATGTAGCACTCAGGTAGAACAATCTGATTATTCAATTTTTAAAATAACCTCAAATGGAACTCGTATAGGTGATTTAATGCCTATTTACGATGATGCTTCAAATAAGTTTTACTTATATTATTTGAAAGATATTTGGAATGATAATTCAAACCAAAGACACCCATGGTACACACTATCTACAACAGATTTTTCATCATATAATGAAATCCCTACAGAAATAATTAGTTCAAGTTCTGCAGGATGTGACCAAGACTTTGCTATTGGTTCAGGTTCGGTTTTTGTTAAAAACAATACATATTATGGTTTTTATACTGGGCATAATCCTAATGTTCTATCAAGCTGTGTAACCACAAAAGAAGGTATTATGTTGGCAACTTCAACCAATCCTGAAGTTGGTTTTACAAAAAATAAATCGTTTACAACTATATATGCACCTAAAGGCATGCAGTTTGATGAGCAAGATAATTTTAGAGACCCGTATGTTTTTGAAGATGCAGGTATCTACTATATGCTTGTTAGTGCTAGAGCAAATGTTGGTGGTGTTTTTAAAGGTATAATAGTTTCTTATACATCTTCAGATTTATTGTCATGGACATACGATGGTATTTTTTATGATGGAGGTGCTAAATATTTCTTTTTTATGGAGACAGCTCAAGTTTTTAAAATGGGAAGTATGTATTATTTAATCTTTTCTGATATAAACTCACGTAAAGTTCTATATAGAAAAGGTAGTTCAGCAACCGGACCATGGGAACAACCAACTAGTTCTGAATTTCTAGATGGTAATGATTTTTATGCTGCAAAAGCAGTAAGTAACGGAACAAATGCTTTTATTATGGGATGGACTGCAAAAACCGAGAATAATTTAGATTCTGGTGTTAAAACTTGGGGCGGAAATTTAGTGGCTCATAAATTATCACAAAACTCTAATGGTGATTTAATGTTATCTATACCCGATGCGGTAGCCAGTGGCATGCAAACAAAAATTACTTTGGAGCTAAATAGAGAAATTGGAAATTTTGAAAAAACAGGTTCAAACGAAGAGTCTTATAATCTTAGTAGTTCTACTAATAATAATGTTTCAGCAGTTTTTTATGAACCCATTGATGCGCCAAGGTATTTAATATCAACTACAGTGTCATATTCCAATTCAAATAGAGACTTTGGATTTTTTCTAGGTGCCTGTGATGAAAAAAACAACGTAATAAGTTTACGTTTTGTGCCAAGTGAGAATAAAATAAGATTAGATAAAACACTTAGGTCATCTTTATCGAGTTCAACAAGTTCAGATAATGAGACTTCATTCAAATTAGAACCAAATGTAGAGTATGATGTGAAGGTGGTCATTGAAAATTCCATAGTTGTAATCTATGTTAATAATCAAGTTGCACTTACATCAAGAGTTTACAAAGCACCAAATACATCTTGGGGTGTGTTCGCTGATAATAGTACCGTATTTTTTAAATCAATAATAGTAACTAAACCTTAAGTGAAGTTACTTTCTAAATAATAGTATAAAATAAAATAACAACTAAAATAAGAAAATCATGATTAAAATTATTAAAAGAGTTTCGATGTTTTTAGCGTTCGGCTTCTTATTAACGCTAACATCATCATGTGAAGATTTAGAATTGAACCCAATAACGCCAACTATTGCTCAAAAAGTAAATGGATTGAGTGTTGATTTAAATGGTGACGATGCTGTTTTAACTTGGACGAATCCACCAAATGCGAGTAGCATAGTTGTAGTTCATACCGATGGTGTTGCAAACATTCAAAGTGCTGCAACAACATTTAGCTATGGCATTATTGATGTAAATAAGGATTATACATTTACCGTAAAAACAAAAGATGCTGAAGGTAATCTTTCTTTAGGTGAAACTGTTAGTTTACGTAGGGAAGGTCCAGAAGCTGTTCGCAACTTTAAGGCTGAACAAGATGTTAGGAATGTTATTCTTACATGGGATCTAATAGAAACCGGTTTACAAAGTATAAGGCTACAAATTAATGATGATGTGGTAAATTTACCTGGAAATGCCACATCTTATACTATTAGTGATATCGCTGAAGGAAATTATACTTTTAAGATTAACACTTTTAACACTGCTAATGTCATTTCACCTTCTAGAATTATTGAATATATTGTGAGTTTTGATATTAGAAAAATTGCATTTTTAGGTGCTGCTTCAGAAAACACGCCAGCTGCATGGAATGCCTCCAATGGAGGAGATTTTACAGTAGATGACGATGAAACTGCTGCGACATGGTTTCCAAATATTGCAGGGCCATTAACAGAAGTTACATATCATTCATTCACCGATGTAGCCAATGGCGAGGTAGATTTAAGTGTATATCATGCTATTTGGATTCAGTTCGATGGTGGCTGGTGGGGAGACAGAGTTGCTCAGTTTCCTAAAAATGGTGCTAACTGTATAATTGGTGAAGGACCTGCAGATGGCCCTGCATGTCCAGATTTAGCCGATAATTTAATTAATAAAGTTAAAACCTATTATGAAGCTGGGGGTAACATACTTGTTGGTAATTTCGCCGCATTTATTTTAGATGATATTGGTGTAGTTGATGGCAATGGAGTTCCTAATCAAGCTTGGGGAGGTACAGGATATGAAGCTTGGGCAACAGGTGATGCTTGGGGTGGTAGCTGGACTGCCAATACTTCTAGCCCATACTTTGCAGGCGTATCTTCAACTACAGGTGGTTGTATTGGTACAAATTTTGAAACGTTAGCTGCTGGTACTCTAAAAAAGAATAGAGTTGCTCAATATAACATGGATTTTGGACCATGGGCAGCAGGAACTTTAGAAGCAGCAAGATCAAATTTTGAAACAATGGTTGGAGGAAATATTCTTTGGGGTAATTGTGGAGGTAATGAAGTTTGGGGTATTGAGTGGCCATCAGATGGAACAACTGGTACCGTAGTTTGCGCTATAGGTGGAACTTGGGACTGGGAAGTAGGAGGTGTGCCTAATGGCGATAACATGAAGATTATTACTAAAAATATCTTACGCCATTTAGCAGATTTAGGGCTTGCAAACTAATAACATATTTAATGGCAGTGTATTAGAATACACTGCCATTGTTTATATTATTAAAACTTTGGATGAAAACACTAAAGAGTCTTTAAATTATAAAATAGTAAAAAAATAAATAGTTGAGTTAGTGTTTAGTTTAGTTGAATTTTTCCCAGAAGAAGTTAAATTTAACTTCTTCTGGGATTTTTTTTAAAGAAATATTATGGCTAGAATAGTATGTTTTGGAGAAGTGTTATGGGATGTGTTTCCAACCCATAAAAAAATTGGTGGCGCACCGTTAAATGTTGCGAGCAGATTACAATCATTTGATCATGATGTAACAATGATTAGCGCTATTGGGAAGGGTGAAAGTGGAGCTAAAATTATGCAATACCTTAAGGATTGTGGTATAAATATGAGTTGTTTCCAAGTACTTAATGAATATAAAACCGGGAAAGTAAAAGTGATGCTGAATGAAAAAGGATCAGCTTCCTATGATATTAAATACCCTAGAGCTTGGGATAAAATAAGATTGACGGAAGTAAACAAAAAGGCAGTTAAAAACTCGGATGCTTTTGTTTTTGGTAGTCTTGCGGCAAGAGATGAAAGTTCTAGAAATACGTTATTTAAACTTATAGAGTTGGCTAAATACAAAATTTTCGATTTAAATCTAAGGCCTCCATACTATACGAAAGAGCTTTTAATTAGATTAATGAACGATGCCGATTTTATTAAGTTTAATGATGATGAATTGTATGAGGTTAGTGGGTATTTAGAATCTAAATACCGTTCGATGGAACAGAATATTCGATACATTGCCCAGAAAACAAATACTAAGCATATTTGCGTAACAAAAGGACATCATGGAGCTGTATTATTGTATAATGATAAGTTTTATTATAATAGTGGTTATCTTATTAAAGTGATTGATACCGTTGGCGCAGGTGATTCATTTTTAGGTTCTTTGATAAGTCAATTACTAAATAAAGTGAATCCACAAGAAGCTGTAGATTTTGCATGCGCCGTTGGCGCTATGGTAGCGCAAAGTGAAGGAGCAAACCCTGTATTGTCGAGGTCAGATATTGATGCTTTTATAAATCCTTATTAAATAATTCTTTTTATAGTAGTGTTTTGAATTTATGGAAAAGGTAAATTTCAAAGTGTATTGAGTAAAATAAAATTGTTCGGTTATTATTTTAATATAATTTGTAACTTTATAATATTAAAGCTAAATACAATTTGCCTTTAAATGGTTCTTTTTGACTTTAGTGTGCAATTCGGTGAATTATACTAAATTAAAAGTGGTTAAAATACTTAAATTCAGGTGGTTGTGAGATTTAAAAAAATCCTGCCACCATTACTTTTAAAAGCTGAACAAATTCTGTTGGGGTTTTAGTTTT
>NZ_CAXBPD010000028.1:0-56436 GCF_963977555.1 uncultured Cyclobacterium sp.
CAAAATAAAATTTTGAACTAAAACTTGATATTATACACAATTCATTGCGAGGAGGTACGACGAAGCAATCTCCATTATAGTACATGGATTGCTTCGGGACAAATGCTCAACGAGAATAGGTGACATTTACTCCTTGTCCCTCGCAATGACGGGTTGAAAGCAATTGCCGAATTCATTCGAGACTTTACCCCACGCTACCTCATAGTGAGAAGTCCGAACAAAGCAGTCTGATTTACGCGTGAGATTGCTTCGGGACTACTTCTAAGTAGTGGCAAATCGAAACCCTGCTCTTGTTCCTCCCAATGACGGCTTAAAACAATTGCCGGATAACTTCTAGATGCTACCTCATTGCGAGAAGGCACAACGAAGCAATCTGTTTTATTTTAAAAGTTGTACCGTTCCTTTGATTTTTTTCTGCCTTAAGCTTTCATCCAGGACATCGAAAATAACGATGGCCTCATAAAAATAGGTGCCTGCTGGAAGATCATTTCCATTTAGATCCTTTCCATCCCAATTGATGTAGATGTTCCTTTCGCTTGCCTGAGCGCTATTGTATTCATGAACCAACCCGCCCCATCTATTGTAAATTTTGATAGCAACCGCATCTACAAATCTTGGACATTTGACATAGGGATTGTCAAAGGCTTGAAAGGTTTCATTGACATTGTCTCCGTTAGGTGTAAATACATTTGGTAGCTCATAGTAAGGGCAGTTGTCTATACAAACAATATTACTTGGAGCACTTTCATTGCCAGAGCGGTCGATGGCCGTGATGTAATAGCAACCTTTTAAATCACTTAAGCCTTCTATCCTTGTTTCATTGTTGATGACAGAAACATCTTTCACAAAGCTAAAGGTGCCTTGTTCACCAGTTTCTGAAAAATAAATTTTATAGCCATTCAATTCGGTATCACAGTTTCCTGAGAAGTCTGGTGTCCAACTTAGGTCGTGATAAAAATCACTGAAATTGCACGGTTTATCTGCAAGGAATGCCTGACATTCTGGTCCTTCATAGGTAAGTACCGGAGGACAAGGTAGTCTGTCATCATCGGGTTTAGCACAAACAATTTGAGACTTATTCGCCAGAGGGTATTCCAGAATATCTATATTATAATCTCCATTAGTAATCACATAGTAGCAATATTCTTTGTCCGTATCCAGAGGGATGCCATTGTGACTTCCATCATCCAAGAAAACAAAACCAGCCTGCGTCACGTCAACTTCACCAATCAAGACAAAATTATCTGTATCAATGGCTCCAGGGTCTGTTCTATTCCTGTATACCAAGTGAGGGTATTTCGCCACTTCATTGTTCCAAGAGACGGCAAAATCCCAATTTAATTCGATAGACTCATTGATAATAGTGGGGTCCAAACGAACGGATGATGCTGTATTGGAGGAATCTGTGATTGTTCCCTGCGACAATAAGATTACCTTATAATTATAAACCAGGTTTTCAGTGTTAATATTGGTGTCAGTGAAAATCGTGTCACTTGTTGTAATTAATGAAGTACGTTCGTTTGTCCCTGTAAATCCTAGGCTTCTAATTAGTTGATAAGTGTAAGGTCCAGGGTATAAGACTGGGTCGATGTCATATGGAGGAGTCCACTTTACCAAAATCTCGCCCTCGTCCGAGCTGGTTTTCTCCACACTTACATTGGTGATGAGTGGTACGTCGACATCTACGGTAATGCAAATTTCATCCGAAACATAGCTTTCTCCACTTCTGGGAGCTGGGAAAGCCGCAACTAGTCGGTAGCAATAAGTGTTTCCTGGGCTTAATCCCATATTGTCATTGTTGTCAACAAATGATACTACGTCCATATCGGTAGTGCCCACCAATTCATATCCCGGTCTTATTCCTGTTTCGCAAGAGTCAGGTTCGTAATTGTCACTGTTGACCCGGCGCCAAACTTGCATGGTTTCTGCTGTGTTAGCACAGGCATAAGGATCCCACTCTATCAGTGCTGAACGCCCTTGTTGTTGTTCTATATTGAAGAAACTAGGAGAGGGGGCTACTACGGTAATGTTCCAGGTTTTAATGTCCACTAAAGAAGGGCCGGAATCTGGCTGATCAGCTATCCTAACCCTTACTTGATAAGTTCGTGCCCTAACATGGCTGCAAACAGTTTGCCAATCGAAATTAACTATGCCTGGGGAGGATTGAAAAATGGAAATAGGATTGTAAGTCGCAGGGGATGAGGTGATTTCTATTGGATCACCAAACACTTCGATTTTAATTGGATCACCATCAGGGTCCATGCCTTGGAAAATCTCTGTAATTTCAGTGCCCGCCTCAACACAAATGTCATCAGGCATAATCAATTCAGGCCTTCGATTGTCTGTATTTTCTATAATGATTTGCATGTCACGCAAAACATAGCCGATTCTGGTCCATTCTCCAGCAACCAGTCGCCACTCCTCTATTCGAAAGGCGACATTGTATTGACCTGCTATACCTGGAGCATCCCATATCAGGTCTCCGGTAACAGGGTCTAATTCCAATATTGCTGGTGTAGAACCATCTTGTTTAGTAAAACTAAATTCACCTGAAGCAGGGCTTCGGTAATTGTTTACCTGTCGCTGAAAGGCTTGCTTTGGGATGTCCAACACATAAGCCAAACTGTCTCCATCAGGGTCATAGGCTCCAGGGTTATGGATATAAGTTTGATTGACCGCTCCATTGTCTACGGGGGCTATGGTTAAGACGGGAGAATTATTGACGCCCAAAAAGGGGTCAATGTTTATCATCGTTTCAATGTAGAAAGGAGTGTCGACCGATTGGTCCATATTCAATGTGTTCGCATTCCTATTAAATTCCATAAACCTAATGGTATAGGTTCCTGGACCTTGATAAGTATGGGTGATTACAAATGTATTTTTCTCGATGTCATTCCCTAAGTTCTCGGTGCTAGTAATGTCACTTTCCGTGTTCAATATCTCAGACCTGCCATCGCCAAAGTCGATTTCACCTGGGCCAAAAATGACAGATGAACGTGTGTCTGTATAACCCACAACGGTGATTTTGTAAGTTAATGTTTGAGTAGAGACTCTTTCGGCAATAATCTCTCCTGCTCTAATATGAGTAGCATAAGAGGAGACAGAGCTTAGCATTAAAGCCATCAAGCCCAATAGAAAATAGCAATATTTCATATTATGGTTTATTTCAGCGGGTTGCCCTTTAAAGTTTACATGAATTGGCTCCGTATCGCTAAGGTACATCGGATCCAATTCTTGCTCCTAAGAACAAAACGTTTTTATTTTTTCAATGGTTACCCTAAATTATAGCTTTATAGCGAATTTCTCATTTTCTGTAGAATTTTATTATTGATTAGTTTTTTCCTTTAGCCCTCGCAAAGGCGATTTAAAATAAATACAGCAGAAGAATAGAAGGGCGAAACAAACTTTTTTTTCTTAAACGGTTCTAATTTAGCCTAATAAATATTTTTTTATTCTTGTAGTACCGTGAGCGAAAACAAAAAGGCAAAGACTAAGTTAAATCAATGGTATAAGTAATTAAATGATTAATTATTTAGAACTATTTAAAATAAGATGATTGACAGTTGTTTGATTGTTTGCTATTGATTACAAATGTAAATTTGGCGTCAATACAAAGATCAAACCGTAATAACGAAAAATTATATGAGTTGGGTATCTAAAACCTTAAATAGTACGCTGGGCAAAAAATTAATAATGGCCCTTACGGGATTTTTCCTTATTTTATTTCTAGTGGTTCACCTCGCTGGAAATTTGCAATTAATTTTGCCAGATAATGGGAAATCCTTTAATGTTTATGCTGAGACAATGGCGTCGAATCCATTGATCAGAGTTGTTTC
Source organism: uncultured Cyclobacterium sp. (assembly GCF_963977555.1). Classification (GTDB taxonomy): domain Bacteria; phylum Bacteroidota; class Bacteroidia; order Cytophagales; family Cyclobacteriaceae; genus Cyclobacterium. The sequence goes on from NZ_CAXBPD010000028.1 coordinate 3,837, forward strand.
AATTTTAAATTTCGGGTTTATTCTTCTGCATGCTGTGTATGCTGCGATTCTTACCCGGCGTAATAAAAAATCCAGGCCGATTGGATACGCTGTAACGAAAGCTTCTGAGAATAGCACTTGGAGTTCCAGAAGTATGGGGATTCTAGGAACCTTGATTCTTATCTTTCTTTTGGTTCACTTAAGAGGGTTTTGGTACGAGTTAAAGTTTGGGGAGGTACCAATTGTTACTTATGATGGTGTAAGCTACAAAGACAGTTTTGCCATTGTTTCAGCTGCATACCAGAATTTATTTTATGTTATTTTCTATGTAGTAAGTATGGGGATTTTGGCCTTTCACTTGGCCCATGGTTTTCCCAGTGCTTTTCAAACTTTAGGGATTAATCATAAGAAGTACACCCCTTTTATCAAGAAATTAGGATTGGCATTTGCCATAATAGTTCCTGCGTTATTTGCATTGATTCCCATTGTGATGTTTATTCAGGGAAGCTAAGGAGACTAAAATTAAGAAATTAAAGGGAAATTAAATTTGAATATTGATGAAACTTGATTCAAAAATACCCAATGGTCCTTTGGCTGAAAAATGGACCAATCATAAGTTTAACGTTAAATTGGTCAATCCGGCCAATAAAAGAAAATACAATATAATAGTAGTTGGTACTGGCTTGGCTGGCGCTTCTGCCGCGGCTTCTCTTGCTGAGCTGGGTTATAATGTCAAGGCTTTCTGCTTTCAGGATAGCCCAAGAAGAGCGCATTCCATCGCTGCTCAAGGTGGGATTAATGCCGCGAAAAATTACCAAAATGACGGTGACTCTGTTTACCGATTGTTTTATGATACCATTAAAGGAGGCGATTATCGCTCTAGAGAAGGTAACGTATACCGTTTAGCGCAAGTATCAGTCAATATCATAGATCAATGTGTTGCTCAGGGAGTACCCTTTGCCAGGGAATATGGAGGCTTACTTGCCAATAGGTCCTTTGGTGGTGCACAAGTTTCAAGGACTTTCTATGCCAGAGGTCAAACTGGACAACAATTGCTATTGGGTGCTTATTCGGCACTTAGCCGACAGGTAGCCAATGGGAAGGTAAAACTATATCCAAGAACAGAAATGATGGATGTAGTCACTATAGATGGAAAAGCAAAAGGTATTGTTACAAGAAACTTAATCACAGGAGCCATAGCGTCTCATAGTGCTGATGCCGTTTTGCTTTGTACTGGCGGTTATGGAAATGTTTTCTTCCTCTCTACCAATGCAATGGGTTCAAATGTGACTGCAGCTTGGAGAGCACATAAGAAAGGAGCTTATTTTAGCAACCCTTGTTACACCCAAATTCACCCTACTTGTATTCCGGTTTCAGGTGATCACCAGTCGAAGCTAACACTTATGTCTGAATCCCTAAGGAATGACGGCAGAGTTTGGGTTCCTAAAACTATACCAACAGCTGAAAAATTAAGAAAAAAGGAAATAGCCCCTAAAGACATTAAAGATGAGGACAGGGATTATTACTTAGAGACAAAATATCCATCCTTTGGTAACTTGGTACCAAGAGATGTTGCTTCTCGAAATGCGAAGTACGTTTGTGATGAAGGAAGAGGCGTAAATGAAACAGGTGAAGCAGTATTCCTTGACTTCAGGGATGCCATTTTGAGAGATGGTGAAGACGCTGTGAGAGGTAAATATGGCAACTTGTTTGACATGTATGAAAAAATTACCGGTGAGAATCCATATAAAACACCAATGAAAATTTATCCAGCGGTCCATTATACAATGGGTGGACTTTGGGTAGATTATAATTTGATGACCAATGTGCCAGGTCTATACGCACTTGGAGAAGCCAATTTCTCTGATCACGGTGCAAACCGATTGGGAGCCTCAGCCCTTATGCAAGGCTTAGCAGATGGTTACTTTGTCATCCCTTATACTTTGGGAGATTATTTGGCTAGCCATCCGAACGATAAAATTTCAGTTGATCATCCAGAGTTCAAAAAATGTGAGGATGAAGTGAAAGCCAAGGTGCAACAATTGTTGACTATCAATGGTAGTAAAACAGTTGATCATTTCCATAAAAAATTGGGTAAGATCATGTGGAACCATTGTGGAATGGCCAGAAATGCTGCTGGTCTTACCAAGGCGAAAGAAATGATTAAAGAACTTAAGAAGGAATTCTGGTCTGATGTTAAGGTTTTAGGAACTGGAGAAGAGCTTAATCTTTCTTTGGAAAAAGCACACAGGGTGGCAGATTTTCTGGAATTAGGTGAGCTAATGGTAGTGGATGCGCTACATAGAGAAGAATCTTGTGGTGGTCACTTCAGAGATGAGCACCAGACGCCTGAAGGAGAAGCCTTGCGGGATGACGAGAATTTCGCTTATGTAGCTGCTTGGGAGTTCACGGGTGAAGGCAAAGAAGAAGTCTTGAATAAAGAAGAGCTTGTTTTTGAAAATGTTAAGCTTACACAGAGAAGCTACAAATAATTGATTGAACCTATAAAATTCATCATAATATGAATCTTACATTAAAAGTGTGGAGGCAGAAAAACCCATCTGATAAAGGGGGCTTTAAAGATTATACATTAAGTGGAATTTCTTCAGACATGTCTTTCTTGGAAATGTTAGACGTTTTGAATGAAGACCTTTCAGAAAAAGGAGATGATCCTGTTCATTTTGATCATGATTGTAGGGAAGGAATTTGTGGCATGTGTTCCTTATATATCAATGGACAACCACATGGACCTACTCAAACGACTACTTGTCAATTGCACATGCGTTCATTTAAGGATGGGGATACCATCACTATAGAACCTTGGAGAGCAAGTTCTTTTCCAATTATCAAAGATTTGGTAGTAGACAGAAGCTCATTTGACCGCATCATCCAGTCTGGAGGATATGTTTCAGTAAACACAGGTGGTGTGCCTGATGCCAATGAAATTCCTATTCCAAAGATAATTGCAGATGAAGCTTTTGATTCAGCCACCTGTATTGGTTGTGGAGCTTGTGTAGCGGCGTGTAAAAATGCTTCTGCAATGCTATTTGTTTCTGCTAAAATTTCTCAGTTGGCATTATTGCCACAAGGAAAAGTAGAAAAACGAGAACGAGCAGAGAAAATGGTTGCTCAAATGGATGATGAAGGATTTGGGGCTTGCACAAATACAGGCGCTTGTTCTGCAGAGTGTCCTAAAGGAATTGACTTAAGTAATATTGCTAGAATGAATAGAGAATATTTTGCTGCTTCTCTTAGTACAGAGGAACATTGAAACATATTTCAAAAATAATTAAAGACCGGATTTCCGGTCTTTTTTTTTGCCATACCCCCATTGTTTTAGTAACGTTTGGTAGTTCTAGTGGTGAGGATTAGGTTTTGTGGTATTTTTTTTTATTTATGGCTAGCAATTAATCAAAAAATATATTTAAATGGAGCTTATAGACTTATCTATTTTTATTGTCTACATGATATTTATGCTTGGTGTAGGCTTTTATTTTATGCGGAAAAACACCGGTCAGGATGATTATTATGTGGGTGGGAGAAATATAGGAAGTTGGCACATAGGGCTTTCCGTAGTCGCCACTGATGTAGGAGGTGGTTTTTCTGTTGGACTTGGTGGTTTAGGTTTTGTAATGGGACTTTCCGGTAGCTGGATGTTATTTACCGGTCTTTTGGGAGCTTGGATTGCTGCAGTATTTTTGATTCCCAAAGTAAAAGCGAATCCTGCATTCGAAAAGTTTTATACTTTGCCACAAATATTTCAGTACCTGTTTGACAAGAAAGTAGGAATAGCCGCAGCCGTAATCTCCTTTGTAGGGTACCTTGGATTTACCTCTTCCCAATTACTTGCTGGGGCCAAACTTGCATCTGGTACATTCCCCACTCTTGACTTGAACACGGCCCTGCTTATTATGGGTATTATAGCTGTCATTTATACAGTGATTGGGGGACTAAAGGCTGTGATTTATACTGATACCATCCAGTGGATCGTATTGATGATGGGTTTTATATTTATAGGCTTGCCGATTTCTTACTATCACGTAGGGGGCTGGGAAGTGATCAGAGCTACGCTTCCTGATGAATATTTTTCCTTGACAAATTTAAGGTGGCAGGATCTTGCCAACTGGGGCATTACTATTCTGCCGATTTGGTTTGTGGGCATGACACTTTACCAACGAATTTTTGCGAGTGCAGACGTGAAATCTGCCAAGAAAGCATGGTTTATTGCAGGTTTGTTCGAATGGCCCATAATGGCTTTTATGGGTGTTTCTTTAGGCTTATTGGCTAAAGTAGCTTTTGAGCAGGGTTTGATCGTAGAAAGTATTGAAAGTCTGGATCCAGAAATGGGACTGCCTATATTATTAAGTACCGTTTTGCCTCCGGGCATAATGGGGTTGATGATGTCCGCATATTTCTCAGCGGTACTTTCTACAGCTGACTCTTGTCTGATGGCTGCTTCTGGAAACCTTACCACGGATATATTCGGGAAGTTTTTAAAATCTAAAGAGGATAAGTTTGTAATGCGAGTGAGTCAGCTCTTTACTTTGGTCATTGGCGTGGTAGCATTAGTCATTGCTTTACAAATGACCAATGTACTTGAACTAATGTTGTATTCTTACGCTTTTATGGTTTCTGGTCTCTTCGTTCCCATAATTGCAGGTTTGTTCTGGAACATGCGTTCTCCTCATGCTGCATTGGCTTCAATGATCGTCGGCGGCGTTACTACGGCTGTATTGTCTCTATTGGAGCTGGCCCTGCCATTTGGTCTTGATCCTAACTTTTTTGGGGTTTTTGCATCTCTAGCAGTGTTTTTGCTTGTATATAAGATTAATAAATGATCCTTTAAAATTTAATTAAAAATCATAAATGTTTACCTTAGAAACACTATCGGCTATAGACAATGCTACCTATTTGCAAAAACTTGAAATTGCTGACTTTTTATTTGAGCACCTTGATCAATATGGTGACCCTAAAGAGGATATCATGCGGTGCCTCGATTATGCACTAGACCAAGCTGCGGATAAAGGTGGTTTTTCAGTTTTAGCTAGAGAAGAAGGGAAGGTAGTAGGCGTTGTGGTGGTCAATAAGACAGGGATGTCTGGCTATATCCCCGAAAATATTATTGTATACATTGCTGTAGATGCTTCGCAAAGAGGTAAAGGCATGGGGAAAAAGCTAATGCAAACAGCTATAGATATGGCTCATGGTGACGTAGCACTTCATGTTGAGCCTGATAACCCGGCAAAAATTCTTTACGAAAAATTAGGCTTTGAGAATAAATATTTGGAAATGAGGTTGAAAAGATAATATGGCATTCTTAAATCTATACAGGGATAAACTCAAAGCTAATTTTGAGTTTCTGAAAAATGAGTTTGAAGTCAATGAAGTGTCATGGGGTATAGTGTCGAAAATTCTTTGTGGTAACCGAATGTACCTGCAAGAGTTAATCAACATGGGAACCAATGAAATCCATGATTCGCGAATCAGTAACCTGGCTAAAGTAAAAGAAATTAATCCTGATGTTCAGACGGTTTATATAAAACCACCCTCTAAGCGAAATATTGGTGACGTGGTAAAATATGCCGATGTTAGTCTAAACAGCGAACTAAATACCATCAGATGGATTAGTGATGAAGCGGTAAAGCAAAATAGAAGGCATAAAATTATCATCATGGTGGAAACCGGTGACCTTCGTGAAGGGGTGATGGGAGACCATCTGCTGGACTTCTATGCCAAGGTATTCGAATTGCCAAACATTGAAGTGATAGGGCTTGGTACCAATTTAAACTGTTTAAATGGGGTACTTCCCTCTGCTGATAAATTGATTCAGCTTTCCCTTTACAAGCAAATAATAGAGCTTAAATTTAATAAAAAGATTCCTTGGGTATCTGCTGGCACTTCAGTTACCATCCCACTTATGCTTCGCAAACAATTGCCCAAAGGGGTGAACCACTTTAGAATTGGCGAAACGCTTTATTTTGGTGTTGATTTGGTTGAAGAAAAAACCATTGAGGGGATGCATAGTAATGTTTTTGAATTGTTTGCTGAGATCATCGAAATGCAGGAAAAGCCATTGCTCCCTACAGGTACCTTGGCAGCAAACCCCCAGGGAGAAGTTATGGAAATCGACACCTCTCTTTATGGACAATCTTCTTATCGTGCCATTCTTGACCTAGGCCTTCTGGATGTTGATCCGAAATACCTTATACCTGATGATGGAGCCTTTGAAATCTTGGGTGCGAGTTCTGATATGATCATTATTAATCTGGGTGAAAACCCTCAAAATTATAAAGTTGGGGACTTGATTAAATTCCAGTTGAAATACATGGGGGCCTTGGCCATTCTTAATTCTAGTTACATAGAAAAGAGAGTCGTTTAACAGTTCCTTTTTTACTTAATAAGTGGCATCATTTTGATCCATTTTATTGCTTCGAAGCTCAGTAGAAAAATTGCTTCTGCTGAGCTTTGATAGCAGGGATGGGATGCGTAAAAGTTGGGTTCGCAAAGCTCAAAGTTTTCTTTTTGCCTAGTTGGAAAGAAAACCAATAATGGCTTTATTAACCAAAAAAGCCTTATAAAGTCTTGTGGTACATCGTCGTGTTTTTTACGTGTTAATTTTTTCTCACCAGATACTGCAGAATTAATATAATTCATTGACTTCCATATATTTAATTGGTGATTTGCGAGGAAGAATGTTATTACTTCAAAAGTAGATAAGCTGATAATTTAACAGGATAAATAGTAATTATTATTTATACATTATTAATATAATATTAGGTTAAAATATGTTCTTTGGCATAGATTTGGTCCATGCTATAAGGTCAAACCAATTATTTAATTATCATGAAGAAATTTGGATTATTATTTTCAATATTGCTACTGGGGTCTGTCGCGGTTCATGCACAAAGTAAATCAGGATTCGGTGTTAGGGGTGGAGCTAATTTCTTTACCTGGGGCGGATCCGACGTGAGTAGCAATGATTACGACAATCGTGTAGGATTCAATGCAGGGTTTTATGGAAATGGTTTTGTTTCTGATCGGTTTTCTATTGAGCCGGGTCTGTATTATTCTGTAAAAGGAACACAAAATGATGACTTGGTCAATTCCAGGGCTATATTGAATTATGTTGATTTGCCTATTTTGTTTAGAATTTATGCCACTGATGGGGTGAATTTGTTTTTTGGTCCACAGGCCTCCGTGCTGGTGGGCTCAAGTTTTGAAGCCGATGCATTAGGAAATACCTATGGCTGGGACACAGACAGTATTAATGATTTTGATGCAGCTGTGGTTGTAGGTGTTGGGTATAATTTACCAAAAGGCTTTAACCTTCAAGCAAGTTATGATTTTGGGATAAATCCTGTTTTCAAAGATTCGGATGCATCTGTTTACAATAGAGGATTTAAGCTGTCAGCAGGTATAAGCTTCTAATCTGTTTGATAACCTTAAGAAGTAGTGAGCGGAATGTTTTAAGGACTGTATTCAGTGATTTTTTCGCTATCTATAGACTTTTAAATACCATCCCCTGAACATGATTTGTCATGATTCGGGGGATTTCATTTATTAATCAGGTGGTCTATTGTAAGTCACGCTTTAAATGCTTTTTATAGCTTCAATGTCTTCAAGCTTGTATTGAGGTGTGCCACCATTAAAGGTCGCGACCAAAGCCCCTAGCGCGCAAGCAAAATCAAGAATTTTCTCTGGGCTTTCCTTGCTGAGGTACTTGCTAATAAACCCAGCGAGAAAGGCATCACCCGAACCTACAGTATCTTGAACTTCTACAGGATAACCTGGATGATTGATAAACTCTCCATCTTGATATATAGCGGCACCCTTGCTGCCTAAAGTTATACAAACCAATTCAAATGAAAATAATTCGCTCAACTTTTCTAGGGCTGCTTCTATCTGATTAGGCAAATCATAAAAATTAGCTAGTAACGTAAGCTCATCCTCATTTATCTTTAAGATATCCGCCTTGGTCATCAAGCGATCGAGTAGATCAGCGGTATAAAAAGGTGGGCGAAGATTGATGTCCAGAATTTTTAAAGCTGGAGACTCCAAAAGTTTGAAAAGCGTTGTCATACTTTCTTCACTTCTTGCTGCAAGCGAGCCAAAAACGATTGCATCTACATTTTTTGCTGCCTTATCTATTTCTTCAGACCATTGTATATGGTCCCAAGCTACAGGTTTTACGATTTCATATTTGATATTTTCTTTGTCTTGGTTGTCTATCAAAACGCTACCGGTAGGAAAGTCCTTGTCTATCTGGATTAGATCATGATTAAGTCCGTATTTCTCGGTTATTGAAAGTAATTTACGTCCTTGTTTATCATTTCCTACTTTAGAAATCATTTTTACATCCAAGCCAAGGTGCTGAAAATGTAAAGCCACATTCATAGGTGCACCTCCAGCAATGCTTTCCTTAGGGAAAACATCCCATAACATTTCACCAAAGCAAATTATTTTTTTAACCATTGTTTTTTACAAATTCTTTTTGAATTTCTTCAAGTGAACGTCCTTTAGTTTCAGGCATTTTAGTAAATACCCAGATAAATTGGAGCACCATCATTAAAGCAAAGAAGCCAAAGATTACCATGGGACCAAATTGATTGGCCATAAGTGGGAAAATATTGGCTACAATTGCCGCCAATATCCAATGTGTAAAACAGCCCATGGACTGTCCATGCGCTCTGAGCTCATTAGGGAATATTTCTGAAATAAATACCCAAATGACAGCGCCTTGGCCCACAGCATGGGAAGCAATAAACATAAACATAAAAATCGGCAAAAAGGAATTGTTAATCTCAGCCCCGGAAAAGGAATAAGCTATTAAAAGCAAGGAAACAATATAACCAATGGATCCAATATACATTAGCTTTTTTCTACCAATTCTATCGATTAAAAAGAGTCCTAACATGGTGGCAATTATATTAACTACCCCTATACCTACAGTGGACAATAATGCGCTTTCAGCACTGATGCCTGCCATGTCAAATATTCTAGGAGCAAAATAAATGATAGCATTAATCCCTGAAAGCTGGTTGAACAAAGCGATGAAGATAGCCAGCATCGTAATTTTTATGTACTTCTTATTAAACAAAGCCATAAAACCTACTTGGAGTTTGTTTTCCTTTTTCTCCTCCAAAGCAAGCCTAACAGCTTCCTCCACTCCTTCAGGATCTGTTCTCTTAAGAATTCTCTCGGCATTTTCAAAATCCCCTTTTTTAGCAATCAACCATCTTGGACTGAGAGGGACTCTCATTACCAATAAGGTGTAAATTAAGGCAGGAATGGCCTCCATACCCAACATCCACCTCCAACTGTTTTCTTCAACATTCAAATCAATAAGGTAGTTGGATAAATAAGCCATCAAAATACCAAAAACCAGGTTAAATTGGTACAAAGCTACCAATTGTCCTCTATTTTTGGCTGGGGAAATTTCACTAATATACATTGGTGCAACAACTGAGGAAGCACCTACGCCAAGCCCACCTATAAAACGGAAGGCCATAAAGGAATAAATTTCTGGAGCAATAGCAGAACCAACAGCCGATACAAAAAAGAGTAGTCCAATCCAAATAAGGGATTTCTTTCTCCCGTATTTGTCTGCTGGTATACCTCCAAATAGGGCTCCTATAACAGTACCGTACAAAGCGATAGCTATGGCCAAGCCATGGCTCCAATCACTTAATGACCAAAGCTCTTGAATTTGCCTTTCGGCACCTGAAATGACGGCAGTATCGAAACCAAATAAAAAACCTCCCAGCGCGGCTACGAGAGAGAGAAACAGGACATAGCTATTGATTTTCATAGATTATCTGGGTGTGATTTTTTTTAAATCTAAAAAGTTATGGGCTTTTTAAAAAGTTTATTCCGAATTTAAATTTCAATGATTTCATTGATTGTTACATTCTAATCCACCATGGCAACCGACTAACGGCATAAATGATTGCTTCTTTGGGGATTGTAATAATGCAGGAAAGGTGAAAGGAATACCAAAATACCAGTCGCAAACATTTAAGGTCTTATAAAAATGCGTTTAAATGTAATATTCCATGTTTTTTTGCAGGCAAACATCCATTATTTTGATAGGGCCTTACTGTAAACGATATTATGGTATATCAACTTACTGTTCCTGTTTATCTATAGCGACGGTCGCCTATATGAATACGATAATAAAACTGGAATTGCATCAACATGTCAGCTTTTACCCGCTTTTGTTGTAGGTCATTGCCATCAAGTTCACTGAACGGACTATAGATAAATGTAGCTTCTAAGCCAATATCCGCGTCAGATTTTAGATCTTTAAATGCTCCTATTCGGAAAGGAAAATAGACGCCTGAATCAGAAGCTGGATAGCTTTCGGTAAGCCTCCTTGGGTCATTTAGAATCAACTTTTCATCCGTTCGTTTAGAGTAGAAATAACCTAATCCCAACCCTGTATAAACTTTTATCAAGGAAGGGATATAGCCACTTAAGTTAGGGTTGATGTGGTAAATTGGCATTACATCTACATAGAAAACATTGCCTGAAAAGGCATGTGGGAGATTTGATTCAGCGATTAAATCAATTTGTTCTTGACTGTAGTGATCACCACTGTTAATCATTTGCCAGCCAAGTGTTCCTTTCACGTCAAAAAAGGGGTTTATTTTTTTTTGATAATCGACTGAAAGCGCAGGTAAAACTTTGAACTTAAGTTTACTATGAACACCTGTATTATCACCATACATAAATGACGGTCCAATGCCAATACCAAGCCTGTCTGTACGATTGTCTTGGGAAAAAACTGGATTTAATGATAATAAAAAGATACAAACTAATATGGATAGCGTGCTTTTCATGTTATAAAATTTCCTGTTATGTAATTGACAAGTTAGTAATAACTTATTAATATATAAAGTAAAACGTATTTCGTAATTAATAAAAACTGTTTCAATGTGATCTCTTCCAATCAATCCTTCAATTACGAAATTTCATAAGGATGCAGATCGTTATAATTTTTTCTCGAGCTTTAAATTCAACATATTTTCAGTTATAAATGTTTTAACTGTTAAATGGAGGTTTATACGTGACCTTTAAAATAGCTCGAAATGAATTTTGTTTAAGCAGGATGTCAATTGTTAATTTAAGGAAAAAATATAGGATGCTATTGTGACCATTTACCAAAAAAAGCATAAAAAAACCGAGATGAATTTATTTCATCTCGGGCAATGATCTGTTATTTAACGGACCTAGAAGGTAGGTTCGTCTATATTGTTTGTTATCCAATACAGAGCTGATGTTTCAAAATCTATAAGCCAATATTGTTTGTAATTGTTCAAATTAGGAAGCGCCCAATGATTTTAAGAGAGCAAATCTTTTCAATGCTTAGTTTTCCTCTACATCCTCACTTTCGCTTTCAACTTCTGCTAAAGGCTTCAAGTTGTCAGGAATAGCAGGATTAAGCTCTTCATCGTCTTTCTCGTAAGGGAAAATTTCAATAATTGGGCTTTCAGAAATATCTGGAACATTGAAACTTACCAGCATGTTGTTCAAACTTTCGTAGATACGTTCGTAAGCCTCTTTGACATTGTGAGCGGTTACCAGCATGTATTGGGTTACTTTTTTTTCTTTGCCACTGTCAGCATCGGCTATGATATAGGTGATTTTACATTTATGCCAAACATCCACATCTTCAAAGAAAAAGACATCTACGATATTGCTTTTACTGATGCTTGTAACCTGAAAGTCGCCCCTGATGACACTGCCTAGCATGTCATATATCCTGGCTTCAGCCTCAGTAAAAGATACTGCATCTACTAGGTATTGTTCTGAGACATTTTTGAGAAGTCCCTCCTCATTTTCTTTGGCGTACTTTACCTTACACAAAAACCATGTTCTCATAATGTATTGCTTCTTATCGGTGAAGTCACGAAGGTAATCTGAAATCCTAAAAACAAAAAAACCTTTGGGATAAATCAAACAAATTAGGAAGAATTAATTCTTCTAGGTTTAGAAGATTACTACTGAGGCTTAAGTTATTTATTTAAGGGTGGTTTTTGTGATTGTTGTGTAATTGGTTGTTTGTCTGGTAGATAATAGAGGGGCTGCTTCAAAATGAGTCATTGGTGAAAGAAATATTTTCCAGTACCAAACCATTAGCAGGCGCTTTTCCACACAATGGTATTTTTAAAGGGCTCTCTAGTGCATCCTGAATTTCTGATAATCTAATTTCACCTTTCCCTAACAATAAAAGCGCTGCAGCCATTCTTCTAACTTGATGCATCAGAAAGCCGTCACCAACAACCCTGAATACCATGACGTCATTTTTGGGCAAAAAAGCATGGTCTTCAGGTGGCTTTTCGATTTTGGACTGGGTGATATTTCTTACGAAGTCATCGGTGTTTTTACTGTGCGTGCAGAACCTTCTGAAATCATGCTTGCCTTCTAATATGGTCGCACCTTCTTGCATGATTTTTAAATCGACCTCCAATCCGGCATAGGCTACCGACCCTGCAAACATGGGGTGGGGTTTTTCACCAATAGCGAAATAATACCCGTAACTTTTATTGGTGACATCTTGAATGATGTTAAAAGCATAAGTAGATTGTTTGCCACTCAATATTTTTATGTCAGAAGGTAAATTCTCATTTAAAGTACTGATATAGTCTTCAGGGTTAATTGGCTGGGGCAAGAACAATTCAAAAGCGCCATGCAAGCAAGAAACGCCTGTATCTGTTCGGCTTGAGCCCAAAATATTAAAATCTTCATGTTGCAGCACATAGCGGAAGGTTCTTTCAAGTGTTCCCTGAATGGTTTTTAATCCTTTTTGCACTTGCCAGCCATGGTAACGAATACCTAAGTATTGCAATCTGAACACATATTTAAAGGGCTTTGTCTGCATGATGCAAAGCTATAAATAGAAGTATTAATTGCCAACTAAGGTTGGGAAAGGATTTGGGTTTTAATTGGTATAGTCCTCATTAAAGCAAAATTCAAGGATATTTATTTACCTTGGTTTTCGAAATTAAGGTATGTCTCCCTTTTTTGTTTTACTAGTAAAATCCAAGCTTATAAACCTACTATCAGACTTGTCTAGATTGTAGATTTAAATATTACAAGAAGCCATTTAGCACATAAATAAATAACCTAAAGAAATGTACACTAAAAGCGTCAAGATAGTATTTGCATTTTTATTCTTACCGATGATCAGGCACAATGGGCTTTTGGAGCTTCTGGTGACCCGAATGCGTATACCCCCAATTTAGATGATTTAGCTGCTAAAGGAGTGACTTTCCGAAATGCCTTCACCACTACCCCTGTTTGTAGTCCTTCTCGGACCAGCATTATGACAGGCAGGTATGCGAGTGAATACAATGTTTTGGATTTTATTGTCAGTCCCACTCATAGTGTATTGCAGTATGACCCGAAGGTAAATGCAGGTCTTGATCCAAGCAGCACCACCTTTGCTGAAATGCTTCAAAAAGCTGGGTACAATACAGGCTTAGTGGGTAAATGGCATTTGGGGGACTGGACATCTAAAGAAGGAGAAAAGTACCATCCTAAAAACCATGGGTTTGATTTTTTTATGGGGCTTCCAGGTGGGGGTACTACTCCTGAGAATCCAGAGCTGGAAGTAAATGGGAAGTTGGAAATTATAAAAGGTTTGACAACAGATATATTGGCCGACCAGGCCATTGCGTTTATAGAAAAGTCAAGGGATGCACCTTTTTTATTGTGTTTCAACACTCGAGCGCCTCATTCCCAGTGGTTACCTGTGGCGGATGTGGATTGGGCGCCATTTAAAAATATGGATCCAATTATTCCAAATCCGAACTATCCAGATCTGGACATCGAAAAAACCAAAAGAAAGATGAGAGAGTACCTGGCGAGTACAGCTGGTATGGATAGAAACGTAGGCAGGCTCATGGCATCGCTTGAGAAGACAGGTAGGATTGACAATACCATTGTTATTTTTTTATCCGATCATGGCTACAATATGGGGCACAACGGAATAGAACATAAAGGCAATGGGAAATGGATTACCAAGACTATACCCGCTGATAATGAGAATATAAACTCCGGTTACCGGCCTAATCTTTACGATAACTCTATAAAAATTCCTGCCATTGTATATTGGAAAGGAGTAACACTGGCTGGTAGAAAGATAGATCAGACTATTTCGGTACTTGATATTTACCCTACCTTACTTGAAATGGCAGGAGTGGATCTTCCTTCGCCTGAAGAACATTTATTGAGAGGTCGGAGCCTTGTGCCTTTGCTTAAAGGGGAGCAACCCATACACTGGGACAATGATTTTTATTCAGAATATAGCATGATTAATTATGCCACTTCATTTTTGAGAAGTTACAGAACTCCTGAGTGGAAACTGGTGAGAGATTTTATTGACCCCAAACGGGACGAATTGTACCACATTGCCCTAGATCCTGAGGAAAATATAAACCTGATTAATGATTCAAGTAATGAAGTTCGTGAAGTTATTGATTCGCTGCATAAAAAAATCTTAAGCAAAATGGAAGAGATAAACGACCCGCTATTGGGAGAGTTGCAGGTTAATAGGGAGTATTTTAGATAATGGAATGGTGTGGTGATCTGTGATGTAGTAATTTTGTGATGCGGTGATCTGTGATGTACTCTTGTTACCGATCACTCGATCACTCAATCACAGATCACCCGATCACTCAATCATTCTTTTTTCTTCACTTGTGCAATTTCTTCTTATAAACGGCCATTACCTTTAATATTTCTTTGGCTTCTTTGTAGCATCCTGTCATTTTTTCTTTGGAAATAAAACCGGCTTCTGTAATCATTTCTATCCAAAACAAGGATTCATCAGCCTCTTCCACTACTATGCATAGTTTGGCGAAACTTTCCCTTTCTGACCTCGCCCTACAGACGGCTCTGAAATTTGCGGCAGTGGAAGTTATTGATCTAATCAATTGCTTTCTTATTATCCCTAATGCATCACTGCACTTAAGTTCACCTAATAAAGTTATTACCTGCAATGCCAGAATCTTGGTCCGGTTTCTGAATATTTCGTTGAACTCTTCCTGTTTCATAGCAATTATAATTTGGGGATGTAGTGATCAAGTGATGTAGTGATCTGTGATATATTCTCGTTACCGATTACTCAATCACCGATCACCCGATCACCACATCACTTCTCCCTTTTAAGGCCTGATAATCGTTCCATCAAACTTCCTTACAGTCCATCGTGAGTTGGTGTGCATGGGGTATTTAGCAGCTAGCTTTTCATTGATGTCTACGCCCAAACCTGGGACTTCATTTACCCACATATAGCCGTCCTTCATTGTAGGTGATCCTGGGAAAATCTCTCTGGATAAATCCGAAATATGGGCCGCTTCCTGAATGCCAAAATTCCAGATGGCAAGATCTATGTGTGCATTGGCTGCATGCCCTACAGGTGATACGTCTCCTGGGCCATGCCAAGCAGTTTTAACGCCGTAAAATTCACCCAGGCGGGCAACTTTCATAGCTGGTGTAATCCCGCCAATTTGGGAAATATGAATTCGGATATAATCGAACAAACGATTGGTCATTGGCTCTTTAAATTCATTGATATTGTTGAATAATTCCCCCATGGCTAAAGGAACCGTAGTGGCATTTCTCAATTCTTTGAACCATTCCATTTGCTCTGGAGAGAAAGGGTCCTCAATAAAGAAAGGGTTGTAAGGTTCTACACTTTTGACAACATTGATAGCATCAATGGGGTCTAATCTTTCGTGTATGTCATGCAATAGCTCAACCTCTTCCCCACATTGTCTCCTAACGGTTTCGAAAAGCTTTGGTACATCCTTTCTATATTTTCCCTGATCCATGTATTGATCCGTGTCACGTGCAAAACCTTGCTTTTTAAAGTCCGGTTCGCCAGAGATTCCCGCGCCACCATAGCCACCTTGCTGAATTCTTACATAACGGTAGCCTTCCTCCATAAAAGAAGAGACTTGATTTGCCGCTTCCTGAGGAGTATTGCCACTGGCATGCGTGTAACAAGGAATTGCAAACCTGCATTTACCACCTAGCAATTGGTAAACCGGCATATTGGCACGTTTGCCTTTGATGTCCCACAAGGCCTGGTCAATTCCACTTATAGCGTTATTGAGTACAGGGCCATTGCGCCAGTAAGAGCTTACAAAAACAGCCTGCCACATGTCTTCAATATTGTCAACATCTTTGCCTATACAGAAATCCTTAAGGTATTTTTCTATGGCGGTAATTACTGCAAAAGCCCTTTGCGTAAATGTGGCGCATCCCAGTCCATAAAGACCAGGTTCGGAGGTTTCTACTTTAATTACTATAAGGTTAGAGCCACTCGGTGCCAGACCTATGGCTTTCACATTGGTGATTGTTAAAGGGGGGAGGCCATTGAGGTGGGCAGGTTTCTCCTTTACTGTTTCAGCCTTGGCATTAGGGAGTACGCCCAGCATTCCTGCCATAGTGCCCAGTCCCAAACCTTTGAGCATATTTCTTCTGGTGTTGCTTTCCTTTTCTTTCATTGTTGATTGACTATATGATTTATCGTTTTTTGTTAATAATTATTGGGTTGGAAATTACTACCAGTCCACTACTGATCCGTCTCTGGGATCGTAGGTTTGTGGATTGGTCCAATCGTGGCCTAATTTGTCTTGTAGCGCATCCTCGTCTAGCTCTATGCCTAGTCCTGGCCCTTTAGGGATAAGTACCGTACCGTCTGATTCCAGTTTAAATGGTGTTTTCAAATACCCTTCTCCCAGCGTGACCTGTTCCTGCACCAAGAAGTTAGGCACACTTGCTGCTAAATGTAGTCCGCAAGCCAAAGAAATAGGGCCCATGGGATTGTGTGGAGCAATGGCGGCGTAATAAGCTTCTGCCATTCCGGCAATCAATCTTCCCTCTGTCAAGCCGCCAGCATGACAAAGATCGGGCTGAACAATGCTTGCTGCACCTTTCTCTAATATTTCTCGAAATCCCCACTTGGTGAAAATCCTTTCTCCTGTAGCAATTGGTAAATGGGTACCTCTGGCAATTTCTGCCATCACATCTACATTCTGGGCCTGGCAGGGTTCTTCTACAAACATGGGTTGGTATTGTTCCAGTTCTTTGATGAGTACCTTGGCTGTTTGTGGAGAGATGGATCCATGAAAATCAATACCGATGTCCATTTCCGGTCCACCAGCTTCTCGAAGGGAGGCAAAATTGTCAGCCGCATATTGGATAAATGCAGGGTTCTCGACTATCCTTGCGGGCTGTTTTTTGGCCACCCCCGTTTTGATAACGGTAAAGCCTTCTTGCTTTCTCTTTTTCATTTCTTCCGCATTAGAAGCACGGCCGTAAATCCTAACCCTGTCTCGGGTAGGTCCTCCAAATAGTTCATATACGGGCACTCCCAGCAACTTTCCTTTGATGTCCCACAACGCATGGTCAATTCCGCTCAGCGCGGAAGTTAAAATGGGGCCTCCTCTGTAAAATGCATGTCGGTAGATGGCCTGCCAGTGATGAACGACATGTCTTGGGTCCTTGCCTATAAGGTAAGGTTCTAATTCTTTTATGGCTGTCTGTATAGTAAGTGCACGGCCTTCGAGCAGAGGTTCACCCAAGCCTACAACACCAGCATCTGTATGAATTTTGAGGAATATCCAGCGCGGTTTTACCAAGAAGGTTTCTAGCTTGGTGATCCTTACCTCTCCTGCTTTAAAATTTGCAGGCGTAGGCTTTTCTGCATAAGAAGATAGGGGGAGTAGTAAACTCGTTCCTGCCAGTCCTAGTACGGATTGGATGGCATTCCTTCTTGATACGAGACCTGTGGCTGGTTTACGCTTGTTGTTTTTTTTGGTTTTTTTCATGGGTTATTTGGTTGTAAATTTCTTAATGGCTCTTGTTTTACGGATAGAAGGAAGGGTATTTAGCATTCCGAGCTGTGTAGCGTGATTTAGGTTTTCTTCCTCCTGTCGGGTCGAGTCTTCTTCGCATGCTTATAAAAAGTCAAACATTGTTAATCATAGCTATTTGGTGGTTAACTGCTGCACTTGGTTAAAATTCTTTCTTTGGTAAATTTTAAGCAGTAAAATGAAAGCTAGAATTTAGTGCACAAATTAAACTATTAAAAACCTTTGGTGGAATAAGTCTCAGATTTTTAAAAAAAGAAGGGTACCTGCCTTTTTTTGACAGGTACGGTTCCTTTAAGGCTGGTCCCACCAAACCCTTCGGTCCAGGTTGTTGGGACCTTGTCTGCTGATTGCTTCCTGTAAATTGGAACGATTGACAACCGTTTCCGAATCAGGATAAGGCATGCTTCTGATAAAATCGCCAGTAATTTCAGATCCAGCATAAGGGTTTGCTTCTAAGGTTGGGAATCCGCTTCTTCTAAAATTGGCGAATAATTCTGACCCATCCAGGAAGGAAGAAATCCAATATTCTGTATTGATCTGTTCCAAAGCCATTTCACTTTCTAAAGGGTGGTTGGCGATATATTCTTCAGCATCCTGTTCCGAAACAGTAGCTTCTACATCATACAATGCCATCTGCTCCATATTCGCTCGAATTCCCTCTTCGTAGTAATCTGAGGCCTCGCCTTGCACCCATCCTCTTATAGCCGCCTCTGCCAATAGCAATTGGTTTTGGGAATAAGTGAGGAAAAATTGGGGAGAGTCTACTTTTAAAACCGTGTAAATATTGGCTTGAGTATAATCCCAGAGACTTACGACACCTGTTTCACTAGAAACACTATTGATTGAAACATCATCATGTCCCATGGGCATGCCAATTTGTAGGTCTGGGTCTCGGGTTATTCTATTTATTGTTTGACTTGGACCGTTTGTAGCGCCCACATGTCTGATGGCAATGGATACCAATCTTGGATCTTCGTTGCTTTTAAGGTGATTTACAAATGGTTCAGTTAAGTAATAATTGGCCTTCTCCCTGGCTCCCAAATGCACCCCTATGTAATTGTTAAAGATGGAAGTATTGCGAAGCACAGCATTTTCGGTATTGGAGGAAATTAAGCCTCCCGCCACAGCTTTGCCGACATAAGACTGGGCAGTAGAGGGGTCAACTTTGGTCAGCCGCATGGCAGCGCGCAACATCAAAGAGTAGCCGAATTTTTTCCATTTTAAAGGATCACCACCATACAGGATTTCACTTGAGGAAGAGGTTTTGCTGGCGTCTAACCCAGCTGTGGCTTCTTCAAGTTCCTTTAGTAGGTCCATGTAAATAGTTTCTTGACTATCATATTTTGGTGTGACTATTTGCTCTATAAAACCTTTGGCCCCTTCAAAATATGGGATGTCACCATAAGTGTCTGTCAATACCATGAATGCATAGGCTTTCCAGATTCTCGCTGAATGATACAGGTTGGTGTTGTCAGGGTCGGCCTTGCTTTTTTCTACTGCATCTACTGTGTTCTTGAGTACATTCCGGTAGGTATTGGTCCAAATGTGTTGTGAATTGGACAGGTTTAACTGGTTGTAGTTGGCTCCGGCGAGGGAGCTGCCAAAAGGAGTGATGATTTGCTGTACAATTCCAAAATTATAGGAGAGGTCCTGTAAGGAAGCTACCCCATCTCGGTACTTCATGTCAAGGATTCCTTGATTCAGTAAGAACAGTGGGTTTAATGTAGTGGGGTCAACCAGGTTGGTATTGATTTCGTCAAATTTCTCATCACAACTGAAAAATCCCACTGCCATAACCAGGCTCAAAAGGTATTTTGTTAGCTTTTTCATGGTTTTAAAATTTTGCGTTTAGGTTAAATCCCAGGCTTCTGGTAGGAGGTAATGCAGGCCAGAAATCCATGCCATTGGCATTGTCAGAGGTTACAGAAACGTTTTCCGGATCCATGTTTTGGGTCCATTTTTTCAAAATCAGCACATTGTTTGCCACACCGCTTAAACGCAATTGCTTGATGAAGAGCTTGTCAGGAAGGTGCTTGCTGAAATCGTAACTTAGAGAAACCTGACGCAGCTTCCAGAAACCTGCATTGCTCACCCAATCTTCGTTGATTCCTAACACATTTGTGGTTTCATAGAAAGGCTGAATTAAAGATTGAGTAGTATTTGTTTCTCCGTTAGGGTTGACACCATCGCCTACTACAAAACCCTGATCCCTTCCATTGAGGGTGTTTTTATGCAATCCATGTCGCAGGAAGTTTTGATTTCTACCTGCAATCATCTTATGTCCCAATTTAAAGTCAATCAAAGCATACAGACTTATGCCTTTATAGGAGAAAGTATTGGAGATTCCTCCAAAGTATTTAGGCAAAACAGAGCCCATGTTTTGAGGTTCATCATTTCGTAGAGGGCGACCACTGTTTTCGTCAAAAACCATTCTTCCCTGGCCATCCCTCAGATACGTAAAGGTGTAGAGTTGGCCAATGGGCTGACCTACTACCTGCCGGAGAATTCTTCCTCCTCCAGAGCTTACCGTGATCATGGTATCGGCTTCAGATACCCCTAGTTGTAATACTTCTGAGGTGTTGTAAGTGGCATTGACGCTTACGTCCCATCGAAAATTGTTGGTGCGGACAGGGGATCCTGACACCAGCACTTCCAGTCCCTTATTCATGCTTCGGCCAATGTTGACCAACTGATTCGTGAAACTAGAGGCATCAGAAATCTGTGTGGCAAGAATTTGGTCGTTGGTGACTTTTCGGTAATAGGCGAAGTCAAGATTGATTTTCTCGTCAAATAACCTGAGCTCCATTCCTATCTCCGTCTCCTGTACCCTAAGCGGTTTTAAGTTGGTATTAGGCACCGTGCTGGCGTTGACCCTTCCTAGCGGGGAAGGAAGTCCATCAGGATTTGGGAAAAGATTATTGTCTACTGCATAAAAAAGGGCATTGGAATAGGGCGAGACGTTGTCGTCTCCTACCTCTGCATAGGCCATTCTTAATTTGCCGAAATAAAGCCATTCAGGTAAATTTTGAAAGGCTTGGGAAAATACAAAGCTTGTTGCAACCGAAGGGTACATAATACTTCTGTTGGCTGGTGCTAACGTGGAAAACCAATCGTTTCTGGCAGTTAAATTTAGGAAAAGCCATTCCTTATAAGAAAACTCACCAAGTCCATAAAGGGAGTTGATCTTTTTTTCAGAAAGGCTGTACAAAGG
The DNA here is from genome assembly GCF_963977555.1 of uncultured Cyclobacterium sp. GTDB lineage: Bacteria > Bacteroidota > Bacteroidia > Cytophagales > Cyclobacteriaceae > Cyclobacterium. The sequence goes on from NZ_CAXBPD010000028.1 coordinate 24,912, forward strand.
GTCTTTTACCCGGCCATTCATCACGGTGTACAAGTTCGGAATTACAAAATCCTTTACAGCTACACTGTTGTAATCCATCCTTACATAGCGCTGGTTTCCTCCCAAGGTAAGGTCAATATTGAAATCGCCAAATCCCCGGTTGGCACCGATTAAAAAGTCATGGTTGGTTTCCCTGAACCTTCTGGTGTCTTGAGTAAAGCTACCATTTACAAAACCTGCAGGGGCAGGAGGTATAGGTGCATAGCCATTGGGGGTATTGTAATCATTGTCTCTGACATAGAAATCCATGGAGAGGCGGCCCATTGCATATAGCCATGGAGTAAATTGGTAATTTAGGGATACGTTACCAATAAGACGGTCTCTTTTCACATTGTCAAATCGCTTTGAAGTGGAGTAATAGGGGTTGTTCCTGACAAGGAACCGGGCCATTACTATTTCATCTCCATTGGGGTAGGTGATGTTGTTTCTCAGTGCTTCAAAAGGCATGGAATTGGCCAGTGTCATGATCACAGTTGCCGAAGAGAAATCCTGAGCATTGACCTGAGGAGGGTTCTGGTTTGCTTCATGGGAATAATTGGCATTTCCAGATGCCACAAGCTTGGATGTGATGTTTTGAGTAAAACCCAGGTTGATGGTTTTTCGATTTAATTTGGAGTTGGGAACAATGCTTTTGTTATCAGTATTGGCAAATGAAATACTGAAACCTCCATTGTCACCGCTATTGGCCACCGTAACTGTATTGGTCCAGTTAATCCCTGTGTTGTAGAATTGATTGATTCGATCATGTACAGGTTCATAGGGCCATTCTTCATTGTCAAAAAGGATCTGGGTCATTCCCGGCTCAAATTTCTCTCCAAAACTCCATACTCCTGAGGTAGGGTAGGCGGTTGTAGGTCTTACCCCTCCTTCACCCTGACCATATTCGTATTGGAAATCTGTGAAATCTAAGGGGGTATCTGTAGTGAAATTGGAGTTAATCTCAACCCCAAGCCCTTTGCTTGCATTTTTGCTTTTAGTAGTGATCATAATGACTCCATCCTTGGCTCGTGATCCATACAAAGCTCCAGCAGTCGCTCCTTTTAACACCGTCAAAGTTTCAATGTCATCTGGGTTGATGCTTTGAAGTCCATCTCCACCATCAGAATTGTTCATTTGACGATTTCCAAAATCGCCTCCAAGTGAATAGTTGGAATTGTCCATGGGCACCCCGTTGATAACTATCAAAGGATTGTTTTGCCCACTGAAGGAAGATTGTCCTCTTATTCGGATTTTACTAGTTCCTCCTGGTCCTGTGGACATGGAGGAGATGTTTACTCCTGCTACTTTGCCCTGAAGTGCATCCGCGAAATTAGGTGTCCTGTTGTCTGAAATCAATTCTCCATCAACAGTTGTGGTGGAAAATCCCAGTGTCTTGGCTTCTCTTTTTATTCCCAAAGCGGTTACCACGACTTCCTCCAGGCCAATGTCATTTACGCGTAGGGTTACGTTAATGGTTGTTCTGTTTTGGATGTTGATGGATTGAGATTCGTAACCTAGATAGGAAAAAATTAAGGTCGAATTTGGGGCTGCATTTAAGGTGAATTTACCGTCAATGCTAGAGACGGTTCCTTGTGTGGTTCCACTAATCATGATGCTGGCCCCTGGAATGGGCTCCTCACTTGCATCTGTCACTGTTCCAGTAATACTATTGTTCTGGGCATAGATCTGGCCATACCAAATCATTGTCAGAAAAAGCAAAAGTACTTTGTTTTTCATAATTTAGGTTGTTTTGGGTTGAATAATATTTAATATCTATGGTAATAAGTGTATTTATAAAAATGTAATACTGTAATAATTGGGTATTTAATTAAATTATAGTCTGTTTTAATGCTTAAAATTTAATACAAATACTTTTTATAGCTGTTTTGGTAATTTTATTTGATATTAATTTTGCTATATGATCTATTAATTAATTTCTCAATATAATTAGTATTCACTAAAACAAGCAATATATGATTGCTAAAATGTGATTTTGTAAATTAATATGATGTTTTTATAAAAATACTAAGAATAAAAATAGGTGTAAAATTGAAATTTAATTTGATCCAATTGCTAATGAATACTTAGTAATTACCCTATAAATATTATTAATCAAACAATTTATTGTATTTAAATTACTCAGCGAATTTTCGTTGATAAATTAACTACTTAATATAATGGGGTTTAGGTTAAGGTGTAAAGTGTTTGAATGCTTTAATGGATTTTAATTATCATGAATGCCTAACCTGAAGGCTCAGACTTAGGGAAAGTATAAGAAATTGTCTAATCGGAAGGGGAGCCTTCTGTTTTGGGTAGCTTTTAGGACAATAGTAAAAAGTAATAGATTGTAAGGATTTTAGTTAGTGATTTAGTCAGCATTGTTGCAGAAAAAAAAGCAACAATACCGCCAAAATCGGGTCATTCCTAACTTCTTGTCCAAGGCTTCACAGCCTTGGCTACAAAAGTGTCACCCCTATGGGTTTTTTGGGTTGGTTAAGATTTGCCATCAATATTACCATAGGGAGTATTGTCAAGCAAAAATGAGTTCAATGCTAGGTTAAATGCCAAGTATAATTAACTTTCTTTAGCTGGTAAAGCTTGTTCAACTCTATTTCACTTTTTTCTGGCCTTATGGAAATTAGTAAAATGGATTGCTCAATGGCGTTAAAAACAAAAAACTGTTTGAGGCCTTTTCGGCCGAGTTTTTTTTGTTTAGCCAGGGAGTGATTCATTTTGCGTTAAGATTTACATACAGCCTTGATCTTTTTGGTTCGTTTTTGGATCAAGACAAAAATGAAAAGGAAGAAACAAGGGTAACCAGTAGGCTAAGCCTTTAAATCATATTAAGCGGTAAAATTTATTTCTCTAAAAGCGTTAAAAAAGGGGTAGCTGTTTGTCTATAAGACAAATCTTCAGCAAAATTTGTATTTAAAAAATCAGTTGGTGTGATTTGGGGAAATTACCAATAATTGGTATTTTAGTGTGAAAATTAGAAATTATGGGTAAAAACACTTCGATATCACTCGGGAATTATTTTGACCAATTTGTAAGTAGCCAAGTTTCTGCCGGACGGTATAAAAACGTAAGCGAGGTAATCAGAGCTGGCCTTCGATTATTGGAGAATGAGGAAAGCAAAGAAATAGCTTTAAGAAATGCAATTCAACAAGGATTAAATAGTCCAATTGTTGAAGACTTTGATTTCGATGAGAATCTTAAAAATTTGAAAGCCGAAAAAAGAAAAAATGGCTAAGGTTGTATTTAGACAAGAAGCCATCGACGATTTAAATAATATTTGGTTTTACACTTCCGAAATCTGGTCTGAAACGCAAGCGGACAAGTATTACGCAGCGATAAAAATGGTGTGTAATGGAATCGCTGATAATCCAAACATGGGAAAAGAATATGAAGGAATAAATAGAAATCTTCTTGGAATAAAATCTGGAAAGCATTTAATTTTCTATCAAATAATTAATCCCGAAAGAATTGAAATTATCAGGATCTTACACGAAAGAATGGATTTGAAAAATAGAATAGCTGAATAAAAAAACAATCCCCATGAAATCGCTTGTTCGTTACTACTTCTAAAAATCATCGAGGATTTTCAGTTTGGTGTGTATTTGCAAAGTCATTTTGTCAGCATTGTTGCGTAAAAAAAGCAACAATACCGCCAAAATCTTAACTTCTTAGATTACTTAAGACACCCACTACCAATTGTGTATGGCGCCATCAGGGCTTTTAAGGTAGGGATGGGTAAATTCGGTGTTTTTAGTTACCTCAAACAATAAAGATGCTTTTTCCGGTGAGAAAGTCACACCTAGTCCCGGGCGGTCATTCAAATGAATTTTACCCTCCCTGAAATCTATAAAATCCTCATTAAAATAGCTGGGTTTCTCAGGTTCTCCTCCTGCCAGCTCTATCATGCAGCGGGTAGGACTGGAAGAACCCAGTACATGTACAAGTGCAGCTGTAGACAGGGGTCCGGTAAAATGGGGGATGATGCCTACATAATGGGTTTCTCCTATGGCTATTATTTTCTTTAATTCGGAAATCCCTCCGGTATTGGGCAGGGTAACCCGACTGTAATCGATCAGGTGATTTTCCATCAGCACATTGCTGTCCCAACGGTCTCCAAATTGTTCTCCCACGGCAATGGGGACTTTGGTCATGTTTCTTATGGTTTTGTAAACCTCGGGATTTTCAGATCGGATGATGTCCTCAACAAAATAGGGTTCCAGCTCTTCTAGCGCATCACAGATTTTTATGGCCTCAGTGGTGTCAAAACGCGTGTGAAGGTCAACTGCCCAATTGCCACTTCCACCAACTGCCTTGTCTAGTCTTTGACACATTTCAATGGTTTTCTTGCTGTGCTCATAAAAATCAAAGGGTAAATCTCCATTTCCGCCCGTAGGGCCTATTCGGTAACACCTTAGCCCGGCTTCAAGGCAGTCCTGCGCCTGGCCTTCCATGGTGGTGGCTTTGCTCTTGCGAAAACCTGTGGCATAGCATTCTACATAATTCCGCGTTTTCCCACCCAATAATTCGTAAACGGGAACTCCTAAAGCTTTTCCTTTAAGGTCCCATAAAGCCATTTCAATGGCCCCAACTCCATGAAGCTTCTCACGGCCGGGAGGGTAAAACATGCCTCGATACAGGTATTGCCAAAGGTGTTCGATTCTGAATGGATCTTCGCCGATAAGCATTTCCGCACATTGTTTCACCATGTCGGGAGTGCCTCCTTCACCAATCCCAATCAATCCGGAATCGGTTTCTATTTCCACAATGCCCCTGGCCTGGTTAAAAAGCGGCTTGTTGTATCCGGGAGCTGCATAATAACGGATTTTTTTGATTTTGAAATCGGAACGTGCGTGACTTGAAAAAGGAATTCCGGAAAATAAGGCGACAGAGCTCAGGCCACCAATCTTTAAAAATTGTCTTCTTTCCATGGTTAAGGTTGGGTTTAATGCTAATGAAGGGCTTAATCTTCTAATTAAATTTTAATAATGCAAATTAGTTTTAACACTTTTTATTGAGAAGCTTGTAGCACTTGCCCTTCTCTTCCCGTATAGGTGTTAAATCAATCCCGAAGACCATGAAAATAACTACTGCTTTGTTCTGTTTATTGGCATTTACCGCTTGCAACTGGGGTGAAGATGAGGAAATCGACCTTACACCCAATATTCGGCCTTTGCAGGTTCAGGAGCAAGAGATGGTTTTGAGTAGTTCACAATTCGCCTTTGATTTGTTTCATGAACTTCAGAAGAAGGAAGATGTCAACCAGTTTTTCAGTCCCTACAGTGTGCATCAGGCACTCGCCATGGCCATGAATGGCAATGAAAACGAGATTGAAGCAGAATTTATGCGGGTGTTGCGCTTTGAGGGGATGGAATTGGAAGAAGCGAATCAAGCAGCAAAGTCCTTGACCAATTATTTATTGGAACTTGATCCCAAAGTGAGGTTGTCTATCGCCAATGCCATCTGGTACAAACAGGGTTTGGAGGTAAACACTACTTTTGCTGATGATGTCAGGGACAGTTACAGCGCAGAGATTGCAAGCCTGGACATGTCCAATCCACAATCCAAGGATATAATTAATCAATGGATCGAAAACAATACCAATGGAATGATCAAAGACATGCTTGACGCGGTTTCCCCGGAAGCAGTCATGTACCTGGTCAATGCCATCTATTTTAAAGCGGATTGGAAGTACCGTTTTGATGCTGATAACACAAAGAAAGCACCTTTTTATACCTCGCCCGGTCAGGAAGTGACCGTAGACATGATGGAAATGTCTTCCCCTGCTGGGCTTCGCTATTTAAAAGAGGGGGACTTGGAATACCTGGAGATACCTTATAGTTCCGGTCAATATACCATGGGAGTAATTATTTCCGATGATTTCGCCTTGGACAGTAAGCTGGAGGCTTTTACTTTGGATGACCTGGAGCAATTTAGGGCCAATGCAGATACCACGAATTTTATCTTAAAGATGCCCAAGTTTAAGATGGGGTATAGAATAGACAATTTAAAAGAAGAACTACAGGCCTTGGGATTGGTAAAACCATTTATGTCCAGCCCTTTAAATTTCAGTAAGCTCTTTGTAAATCCAACCGCACCAATGGCGATCAGTAGGGTGATTCACGAGGCGGTTATTGAAGTGAATGAAGAAGGTACCGAAGCTGCTGCTGCCACGGTGGTGGAAGTTGTGTTTACTAGTGTCGGCCCTTCTCAGCCAAGGGTATTCAGTCTGGACAAGCCTTTTGTCTTTTTTATTCAGGAGAATAGCAGTGGAGCGCTTTTGTTTGTGGGGAAATTGGGAAATCCTGGGTTATTGGATTAGTTAAATGATTTTGTCAGCATTGTTGCAGAAAAAAAAGTAACAATACCGCCAAAATCGAGTTGTCCGACTTGCTTTTACCAAGGCTTGACAGCCTTGGCTACAAAAATGCCACACCTACGGTGTTTTTGAGGTTCGTTTCACTTTATCGTCTATGATTGAGAAATTTCCGCATCGGTAATCGTAGGTTTTCTTGAAAGCATAACCTATTAGGTATTATCGGCCTTCAAAGCTTATGGTTTTTGGAGCAGGATGGAGGGTGTTAAAAAAATGAGTTAGCTCCCACAAGGAGATCCACTTATTTTTAGCCCGGAATCCTGATTCAAAAATCAAATGATGGTTACCTAAACGAAATCCGTTCTTTGAACAATTACCCATCATTTGAAATAAGATTTGACAGCCTTCACTTTTTTTGTTCGTTTTTGTGTCAAGACAAAAATGAACAGGAAGAAATAAGGGTAACCAGTAGGCTAGGCCTTTAAATCATAAAAGATGTAGGGGTGATATTACAGGTAGAGGTGTAAGCGTGGTTTCGGAAATACTCATTAAATGATTTTGTCAGCATTGTTGCAGAAAAAAAAGCAACAATACCGCCAAAATCGGGTCGTTCCTATTGTCTTGACCAAGGCTTCACAGCCTTGGCTACAAAAATGTCACCCCTATGGGATTTTGGGAGTTATAAGACTTTACCATCATTATCGCCATGGGCAATAATGGCAAGCGAAAATGAATTAAGGGGTAGGTTAAATGCCATGTCTAAATAGCGTTCATTAGCTGGTAAAGCGCTTAAATTGATAATTAATAAAGGTCTTTATAAGGCCTTACCTAAAAATACAATTGGCCAATGGCCCCTAATATTATGGTCAATAACTCCGGTTTCATTTGAGATCTGATAACCTTTAACGCCCTAAAAAGATGATTCTTTGCAGTGTTGGGAGCAATGTTTAGCTCCTGAGAAATCTCCAGAAGGGACAACTCTTCCGAATGGTGCAAATTAAACACTTCCTGTTGCCTTTGGGGAAGTGCTTTGATAATAAGGTCAAGGCGTTGTAACGTTTCCCGCTCGTAAATCGGGCTTTCAGTTTTGTTTTCGGATTTTTCCATACGCATCCAAACAGCCTCTTGCAAAGATTTCTCCTTGGCAAGCTTTTTAAAATGATCCATCACGGCATTTTTAGCCATTTTGAAAACATAAAAGTCTGCATTTTCCATGCCTAGAATTTTATCCTTACGCTCCCAGGCTTTCAGGATGATATCTTGGGTGATGTCCTCTGCGAGGGTGGGGTCTTTGACAAGTTTTAAAATAAAGAAATAAACCTTATTCCTTAAGATCTTCATCCTATTTTCCATTGTTCATATTTAATAATAAATATTGGGCTATAGATTGAACAAGGACTATATAAATATTTGAGAGGAGATACGAATGGCTAATTTATTAAAAAAAAGCAAAAACAAAAACAGAAGTGATTTTAAATGTTTTAACGGTAGGCCATTACGTCTTCTTTTCCTTAAAATACCAAATAATCTACTTTTTTCTAAAAATATTTCTTTTCCACTGGTCTGTTTCTATCCATGTGACGTCTTCTTTACGATTGTGAATTTATTGACTAAGGCCATTTGAGAAGGAGATGCCTGAAATCGTAATTCAACCTGGATTATGCAATAAAATGTCTAATTCAGGTTGAACTTATATGAAAAAGTAGAAATGGACTGTCCATTTCGCTACCGATTTACCCCTTGACAATGTCGAAAAGAGGTTGAATGGAATACCTATGTTGTCAATTAAAGCTTTACCTGTGAAAAATAAATTCGAAGAATTATTTAAAAAATATATTGATGGTTCCCTTTCAAGAGCGGAATACGAAAAATTCCTAAGCCTGCTTGACAGTGACGATTCGTTGGCAGCATTAGATAAGGAAATGGATAAATTATGGGAGCATGATTATGAGGGTGAAAATGGAGTAACCACAGCAGCCTCAGCTGCAAAGAAGTCAACCAAGCATTTCACTTATTGGGGGATAGCCGCTGCCATTTTAATGGTTGTAGGATTTACCTCTTGGTTCGCCTTTCTGCAAAACGGTGCTACAGGTTTTGAAGAGTACCATACGGAGTTTGGAGAGGTAAAGGAATTAACGCTGCCTGATGGGAGTGAGATCAAGTTAAATGCCAACTCTAGCATCACCTGGGATAAAGCATGGGAGGCAAAGGGCAAGCGACAAATTGTATTGACCGGCGAGGCATTTTTTGATATACAGTCGCTTCCTGGCAAAATTCCATTTGTGGTGGAAACGGGTGAAGTCTCTCTGGAAGTTATTGGCACCTCCTTTAATGTGGACAACAGAAGTGAAAAAGTAGCCATTTACCTGGATGAAGGACGTCTCAATGTTCATTTAAAAGATCCTGAAATTGAGGTGATAAAAATGGTTCCGGGAGACAAAGTACAGGTAGACCCAGAAACCAAGGAAATAGCAAAAGAAACCAATACCTCTTTGATCAATTCAGCCTCCTGGAAAAATGGAATTCTCAATTTCAAAGACATGAAACTGGCTGAGGTGCTGGTGAAGCTTACCAATATTTATGGGAAAACCTTTGTCTGTGAGAATGAAGCACTATTGGACATAGACCTTTACCTGGGCGTACCTTTTTCCGATTGGGATACGGTAAAGCAGGTTTTGTCCTTGTCATTGGACATAGAATTTATAGAGAATGATGATGTAGTAGAAATCAAACACTTATAATATAACAAATAATTACCCTAAATAACTGAAATAGATTATGAAACAATTAAAATGGAGGCTAGGCTTATTTGGCCTGTGGGCCATGAGTTTATTGTCTGTAATGGACGTAAATGCATTTGACCTAAAAGAAAGGGAGGAGATGTACCTCCTTGAGGCGATCGATAAGATCAGCCGGGATTTTGACGTTTATTTTACCTTTGACAAGGCTTTGGTCAGTGGCATAAAGGTGGAATATGACAAGAATGCAGTAAATGTAGAAGATGCTGTAGGTTCGGTGCTGAAGAAGACCTCGCTTACTTTTAAGCTGATCAATGAGCAGTTTTTAATTATCTATAAAAATGATGAGGAAGGCTTAAAATCTCTCCGCAGCATGTCCAAGCATTTGGATAAGCTTATTAAGGAAGAAGAAAAAGCATTTAATAAACAAGCGGTCTTAGCGCCGCGATCAATTCTTAATCAAGGTAAATTGTTTGCCAATATTTCGGGTAAAGTAGTTAGCGCCAGTGGGGAATCACTTGTGGGGGTTACCATCTTAATTAAAGGCAAAAACCGAGGAACAGTCACTGACCTAGACGGCGGTTTTACGCTAGATGGTGTGGAGAGCAATGATGTGTTGGTTTTTTCCTATATAGGGTTCCTCACTCAGGAAGTAGCTGTAGGCAACAGTTCTATGATTTCAATTACCCTTCAGGAGGATTCCAAAGCACTTGATGAGGTGGTTGTGACCGCCTTGGGTATAAGGAAAGAAGTAAAAGCACTTGGCTATTCGGTTACCAGAATAGATGGAGAAAGTTTTTCCAAGGCTAGGGAAACCAACTTCGCCAACTCTTTGGTAGGTAAAGTGGCTGGTGTAAACGTTACAGGCGTAGGTTCTGGGCCGGGAAACTCTTCAAGAGTAACCATTAGAGGAAATACTTCCATATCTGGAGACAACCAACCTCTGTATGTAATAAATGGTATGCCTATGGACAATACTCAATTTGGTAGTCCATCTGGCGCGAATCCTGATTGGGGGGACAATATTTCCAGCATTAACCCAGACGATATTGCAGAGATCACGGTGCTAAAGGGAGCTACAGCTGCTGCATTGTATGGTTCACGAGCAAAAAATGGTGCGATTGTAATCACCACAAAATCCGGCGCTGGTAAGAAAGGCCTCGGAGTTGAAATTACTAGTCACAATACTTTTGATGTCCCTTATTATCTATGGGAAATCCAGGACCAATACGGTCAGGGATATGGTGGCGTAAAACCTGCCAGCCAGCAAGATGCTGCCAACCACGGACAAAATCACTGGGGAGCACCTTTTGATGGCTCTCAAGTCATTCAACTTGATGGCGTATCGCGTCCTTATTCTTACGTGAAAGACCAGGTATTGGATGATTTTTACCAAACAGGTAGTACTTCTAGTAACAATATCTCATTTTCCGGTGGAGGTGAAAATGGGTCTTTCCGTTTGGGGATTACCAACTTGAAAAACACTGGTATTATCCCTAACTCAGGGATGGAGAGGAACAATATCAGCTTAGGGCTTACCCAAAAGGCCGCTAAAAACCTTACCATTTCTGCCAATGTAGATTACATTACAGAAAATGTAAACAACAGGTACGTCAATAGAGGAACTCAGGGAAGTGCTGGCGGAACCATCCTTTTTGTAAACACCAATATGCCAACAAGTGCATTGGCGCCGGGCTACAATGAGGATTATAGCGAAAAGGTACTTGGAACAGACCTCAATGCTACCAATCCTTATTATGTTATCAATAGAATGAGCAACAAAACCCAGAAAGACAGGTTTATTACTGGGGTAACTGCACGTTGGGATGTGCTTCCATGGTTGTTTGTGCAGGGTAGAGCAGGGCAGGATTATTATACCTTTAAAGGAGACAATATCATACCGGATGGTACAGGATTCCGTGCAAATGGACAAATCGACCAGAGGGTAATAAATTTCTGGGAGCGAAATTTTGAAGGGCTTATTGGCATCAACAAAGATGTGAATGAAGACTTTAACCTGGCGGTGAATTTGGGAGGTAACTTAATGTCCCAACACAGGTACACCACGAATATTTCAGGTTTGGGATTTGTTGTTCCCCAATTGCATGTGGTCAACAATACCTCTATCAGAAATACTTCCACACAAAACTATGACAAGGAAATCAACTCGGTTTTCGGTACCATGGAATTGAGCTTTAGGAACTACCTTTACCTCAATCTGACCGGGAGAAATGATTGGTTTTCTACCCTTAATCCCAATTCAAACAACTTCTTCTATCCTTCTGCAGGAGTGAGTTTTGTGCTTTCTGATGCCATCGACCTGCCAAGAGCCATTAGCTTCAGTAAATTCCGTGTGGCCTATGCCTCCGTAGGTGGTGACACAGATCCTTATGGGTTAAACCTGACCTATGGCTTATTGAATTATAATTACAATGGTAAACCATTAGGTATCATCAATCAGGAAACCGTGCCCAATAACCTGCTTCAACCCCTTAATGTGGATGAATACGAAGCTGGCTTAGACATTAGGGTTTTGGACAATAGGCTGGGATTGGACTTTGCGGTGTACAATAAGTTGACCACCAATGACATTGCCGTGGAAAGTATTTCTACTACCAGTGGTTATTCAGGAGTATCTGTAAATGTCGGGAGTATCAGAAACAGAGGCGTTGAGTTTTTGCTTACTGGCAAGCCTGTGATCACAAATGATTTTGAGTGGGACATCACCGGTAACCTTGCTTACAATAAGAGTAAAGTATTGAAGATTTCGGATACTTCCAATGAGTTGATTTTGGCGACCACTACGAAAGCCTTTATCAAACACATAGAAGGAATGGAGTATTCCCAGATAGTAGGGCGAACCATTCTGAGAGATGACGAAGGCAGGGACATTATCGATGCCACAGGACTTCCTATCGTTCCTGCTGGAGTGGTTCCTTTTGGTACAGGTGTGCACAGATGGACAGGAGGACTGATCAATAATTTCAGGTACAAGTCCTTCAATTTAAACGTTTTGGTAGATGGTAAATTTGGGGGGAGCATTTATTCCCAAACCAACTATGACCTGGAACACCGAGGCATGTCTTACGGATCACTACTGGGTAGAGAAAACGGAGCAGTATTGCCAGGTGTAAATGAAAATGGGGAAGTCAATGAAGTATTGGTAACTGCCGACAGGGTAAACAACAGGGCCATTATTGTAAGGCGCAGAGATGCACTTGATGATTACCTGTATGATGCAAGCTTTATCAAATTGAGGAATATTTCCTTGAGTTACAGCCCACCAGCATCATTTTACAACAAGTTAGGATTCGTAAAAGGTGGAAGCATTTCTTTGGTAGGAAGAAACCTTCTAATACTAATGAGTCATTCACCGGGCATAGATCCTGAAAACAACCTGTATCCAGGAAACAGCCAGGGTGTTGAATCGAGTGCCTTGCCTCCTACAAGGAGTTTAGGTGTGAATGTAAACCTTAAGTTCTAATCTTAATGTCAATAATAGACCGAATCATCATGAAAAATAATCTGTTAAGAAACGCACTATTATTTTGTCTCTTGGTCCTGGCATCTTGCGACCAGGGGTTTGAAGAGCTCAATAAAGATCCAAATGCAGTAACAGCCGAACAATTTAACCCCTCCTTTCTGTTGACCACCGCACAACTGCGCAGCGCACAGGGGGATCACAATACCAGCTTGTATTATGGAACCTGCTTTGTGCAGCAAATGGCTTCCCTGAGTAATGTGGGGATATTTGATTACCATGGAGATAAATATGTGTACCATAAGGGAAATAATGAGGCACTTTGGAATGCTACGTATGGGAATACCGCCAAGCTAATTGAGGACATTATCTTCCAAACGGAAGGGGATGAAGAATTTAATAACCTCCGGCAGATGGCAAGAATATGGAGAACCATCATTTACCACAGACTCACTGATATGTATGGCGATATCCCTTATTTTGAATCCAGCAGAGGGTATTATGACCAAATCTATAAGCCCAAGTACGATGCCCAAAAGGACATTTACCTGGACATGTTGAGTGAGCTTGAGGATGCCGTTAGCAAATTGGATGCGACTAAAGACAATTTCTCAGCAGCAGACATCGCCTATGAGGGTGACATTGCCAAGTGGAAAAAACTGGGAAATTCCATGATGCTGAGACTAGGCATGCGACTGTCTAAAGTGGAGCCATCCACCGCTGAGACTTGGGTTAAAAAAGCCGTAGCAGGTGGTGTTTTTACTGACAACGAAGACAACCTTTTGATCAGTGGAACAGATGCCACAGGCACCTCCGCTGACCTGGCCAATGGCATGAGCTGGACCATAAGTGTGGGCACAAGAAGCCCCGGGAAAATTGCCGCTACCTTCTTTAATTTCTTAAATGACAACAATGACCCTCGTTTAAAGCATACCGTAGCCGTATATACTGATCCTACGAATGTAGCTACTAAAAACACCGATCCGGCCATTCAAAAAGGCTTGCCCAATGGCTTGGACAGACAAACCTTAGAAGCCGATCCTAGCTATAATCCAAACAGTGCAGGTCAGGAACACCAATATTCCGGTGTAAACAGGTCCGTATATGCCAAGTTGGATGGGCCAAGGATGTTCATTACTAATGCGGAAGTGCAGTACATGATGGCAGAAGCTGCCCTGAGAGGTTGGATAAGTGGAGATGCTGGCAGCTATTACGAAACGGGTGTTTCAGAAGCCATGAAAATGCTTCAGCAATACGACCAGTCAGCGACCATTACAGATCAGGAAATCGCTACTTATTTGGCCGCCCATCCATTTGCAGGCACCTCAAATGTGGAAGCAGCCCTGGAGCAAATCAATACTCAGTACTGGGCAGCTACCTTCCTGAATGGCTATGAAGCCTTTTCCAATGTCAGAAGATCCGGTTACCCTGTCTTGACGCCTATCAACTACCCTGACAATGAAACGGGGGGCTTGTTCCCCGGCAGGCTAAGGTACCCAGACAATGAGCCTGTACTCAACGTTGAAAATTACAACGCAGCAGTTAGCAGCCAAGGAGCTGATAATTACATCACGCATGTATGGTGGGATACAGCCAATTAAAACTAAGGCGATAAGTAATTACAATTTCTACTGAATTATCACCAAGTGAAGGCCGCCAAGAGTTAATCTTGGTGGCTTTTTATATGAAGGGCCAAAGGTTGATTTTACTACCCATCGCTTATGAAAATTCAAACCAATAATGGATAAACACAAGGTTGTGCTTATTTGGCGAATAACGACCTATTTTTACAAACATTTTCACATTTTTCACGGTTAACATTAATATATTAGTGTTTCCAATGCAATCTTTGTCTGAATTCCCTAATTTTAACAAAAAAACAAGTTGAAAGAGCTTGGTAATTAATTCGAAAGTAGGCAACTTATCACCTAAAAAATTGCTAATAATAAATGCTTTTGGAATTTTTTAAACAGTATTAAAAGCGGATTGATGGAAACAAATTACCTCAAACAAGAACTCTACGAACTCATAAAATCAGATGAGCGAATTTTTGATTTCATTCAAGAATCTTGTATGGATGGCATGTGGTATTGGGATTTGGATAATCCTGAAGAAGAATGGATGAATGCAAAATTTTGGGAGGTTTTGGGGTACAACCACAATGAAATGCCACATAAAACTTCGGCTTGGAAAGACATTATTCATCCTGATGATTTAAAAATTGCTACGGAAAGCATTACCAGACATTTCGAAAACCCAAACTATCCTTACGACCAAACGTTACGCTACACGCACAAAAATGGCTCTACTGTATGGATTAGGTGCCGTGGCTTAGCGATTAGAGATAAGCATGGCAAACCAGTAAGAATGTTGGGGGCTCACCAAAATATTACAGAAATAAAAAACAGCGAATTAAAGTTTCAAAAGAGTACCGATCTACTTCGCAACACCCAACATGTTTCCAAGCTAGGTAGTTGGGAACTGGATCTAAAAACCAATGAGGTAGTTTGGTCAGAGGAGCTTTATGAAATTTATGGCTTTGACCCTACGCTACCTCCTCCTCCTTATACCGAACACATGAAGTTATTTTCAGCTGAAAGTTGGGAGCAACTTACTTCTTCCTTGGCCTTAACCAAAGACCAAGGGGTTCCTTATGAATTAGAACTAAGTACCATTAAAATAGATGGAAGCCAGGGATGGATGTGGGTTCGGGGGGAAGCCATACGCAGTGAAAGCAAGGAAATTATAGGATTAAGGGGAGTAGCACAGGATATAACGGAAAGAAAGAACATTGAATTGGAAAAAGAAGCACTCACAAAGCGATTGAATTATGCGATGGATGCTTCGGGTGACGGGATCTGGGATTGGACCCCTATGGATGGTGTTACTGTCTTTTCTAAGGCCTGGGTGGAAATGTTGGGGTATAAAGTGGGCGAGCTTGCATCCCTAGCAAGCGAATGGTCGGACAGATTGCACCCTGATGATATTGAATGGGTATTTGCAGAAATCAATAAAGTTACTCAATCATCAGAAAATGGAGACACCTTTAGCCATGAATACAGATTTAGGAACAAGGAAGGGGAGTACCTGTGGATATTGAACAGAGCAAAAGTAGTTGAAAGAAACGAAAGTGGAGAAGCGACACGGGTTGTAGGCACGCATAAAAACATTACCGAACGCAAAAAAGGAGACGTAGAGAAGGCAGAAAGCGAATTGCGTTTTTCAGTGGCCATAGATGGCACCGAAGCAGGGATCTGGGATTGGGACATGATAAATAATAAGGTGGTTTTCTCCAAGCAATGGAAAGCCATGCTTGGGTATGAAGACTCGGAAATAGAAAATTCCTTTGAGGGATGGCAAAGACTATGGCATCCTGATGATGTCGCATCAATTGAAAAATCTGTATCGGATCATTTGAATGGCATCACTCCAAAATATGAAATAATACATCGCTGTCTTCACAAAAATGGCAGCTGGCATTGGATCATGACGCGGGGTAAAACTCTTCGGAACAAAGAGGGTCAACCCTATCGCTGGATAGGGACCAATGTTGACATTACCCCTCAGAAAAATGCGGAAGAAGAGCAGAAAATAGCTAAGGAACAAGCAGAAATTGCCAGTAAAGCCAAATCAGAGTTTCTTGCCAATATGAGCCACGAAATCCGTACCCCTCTCAATGGGGTAATTGGCTTCACCGACTTACTTACCAAGACGCCACTTAGCCCCGTACAGCAGCAATATGTCCATAGTGCCAATGTCTCAGGCCATGCCCTTCTGGGGATTATCAATGATATTCTTGATTTTTCTAAGATAGAAGCAGGCATGTTGGAGCTGGATGAGATGAAGACCGATATGATCGCGCTTTTCGAAAATTGCATCGATATAGTCAAATTCTCGGCAGCAGAAAAGGAGCTGGAATTATTAATGGATATTGACCCTTCCATGCCTCGTTTTGCTCATGTAGATCCCATTCGCACCCAGCAGATTCTGGCCAACCTATTAAGCAATGCTGTCAAGTTTACCCAAAAAGGGGAAGTGGTCGTTAAAGTAGGTTTTTTTCCACTCCATGGCCATCAAGGTACCCTTAAAATTGCTGTAAAAGATACAGGTATTGGCATTAACGAAGAACAAAAAGCCAAGCTTTTCAAGTCATTCTCCCAAGCAGATAGCTCCACAACGCGTAAATTTGGAGGTACCGGTTTAGGGCTTGTCATTTCGCAAATGATTGCGGAAAAAATGGGAAGCAAAATCCACATTGATAGCGAACCTGATGTGGGAACAACCTTCTATTTTGAGGTTACTACTCTTTTTGAAGAAGGAGAAAAACCAGATAACAAACAGATTGCAGGCGTAAATCGCTGTTTGATTATTGATGACAATGCCAACAATCGAGTTATTTTGCAACAAATGCTCAATCAGTGGCAGATTGAATCAGATATGTGCGAAAATGGATTCCAGGCACTACAAGTACTGGAAACGGCGTCGCCTTATGATGTAATCATTTGCGATTATAATATGCCCTATATTAATGGCCTGGAAACCATTCGCATCATGAAGGAAAAGTTGAACTTAAGTCCTGAGAGACAGCCGGTAATTCTGCTTTACTCCTCCGCGCAGGATGAAGCAATACATCAAAAATGTGTGGAAATTGGGATTCGCTTTCGGTTAACCAAACCTGTCAAAAGCCATGATCTATTTATATATCTTTCTAATTTAAATCAAGATTTAAAAACCAGCCCACAGCTAGAAACCGAAGTAATAACGAATGCAATTGATTCTAAAGAAAAGATAAAAATTATCATTGCTGAAGACAACCCCTTGAACATGGTGCTAAGCAAGACTTTGCTGCTCCAACTGATGCCCAATTGTGAAATTTACGAAGCAAAGGACGGCATGATGGCTGTGGAACGATTCAAGAAGATAGGTCCTGATATAATCTTCATGGACATACAGATGCCTGAACTTGATGGCATTGAAGCCACCAAGGAAATTAGAGCCATAGAGTCTAATTCCGGCAACCATGTACCGGTTATTGCACTTACAGCAGGAGCACTCAAGGAGGAAAAAGAGAAGTGTTTGGCTGCAGGAATGGATGAATTCCTGACAAAACCGTTAGAGGTACATAAAATTGAATTGGTGCTGAATAAATTCATTGAGCAGGGAAAAAAAGCCAATACAAATAGGAATGAGGCAGCGGCTACAAATGAAGCTCATTTCGGATACAGCGAACTGTTAGGTAGCCTTGGAGGAGACATGAAGAGTGCGCAACTTTTAATCTCCATGTTATTGGGTGATATGCCGGATAAAATCAACCAACTCAACCAAGCGTTTGAGAATAAGGACATTAAAACCATTAGACAAATTGCGCATTCAATAAAAGGTTCAATGATGGCCATTCGCTGTAATCTTTTGGCTGATATCGCTGCCAAAATAGGAAATGATACCGAGGAGAGTTCCCTTGAGGATTTAAAATTACAGTTAACAGCATTCAAAGAAGAATGGGAATTTGTAAAGCAATTACTGATGGAAAAAATAGAGGAATAGCCATGTAAACTGATATCCTTGAAATAAAGAAAATGACGCAGTCCGAACTTTTAATTTTGAACTTTACTGAAATAAGGAGAAAAAGCATAAAACTATGGAAAAGTCTTCCTGCTAGCCATTACCATTGGAAGCCTGACGAAAAAGCAATGTCAGCTATAGAAATGATTAGGCATGTTTTAGAGGCCGATTATGGGTGGAACATCATTATCAATAAGGGAAGTATGGCAAATTATCAAACCCCTTGGAAAAACCGACCAATAGTTAGCCTTACTGACGAACTTGAATTTGCCAAACCCCATAGACAAGCATTTTTAGAAAGTGTCCGGGAATTTTCGGATACAGCATTAAACGAAACTGAAATCCTTCACCCCGGAAATGGAGAAAAGAAAATCCTTGGGAAATATTTATTGCGGATTGGCTACCATGAATCCGTTCATGCCGGACAATTCCTGTCCTATTTACGAGCAATGAATATCAATAGACCTGAGATTTGGGATTAAAATAAAACACGACTGGCAATAGACAGGCACCCGGCCGGCTGAAATAACCCTGAACCCTGAGCCTGCCGAAGGGTATCTAATTGAATCGTAGGGAGCACTTTATAGGCCTTTTAAATGGTGAAAGGAATTTGGGTGGACGGGGGATTGTATTTTTTTAAACCCGGATTATGCAATAGGATTCGTTATGAGTGGTGTAATCACAAGAAAATCAGGCTATTTGGAGACTGAGTCATAACATCGCTATGGTGAAGTCGAAAATAGCAACGAAGTGACTGATTTTGAAGTGATTTCATCACGTAATAGAAGGTCTATTGCATATTTTGGGTTAAATAGGCTGAGGAAGTGTTGTTGGGCTTATTGCTTTTATATTAAGGAAGGGAGAAAAGCGTAAACCTAAGTATATTCTGTTTTTTGGTGCAAGCAATGTCCATTTATGTCCCTTTTCTGACCATTTTTAATAAATTCCATTAAAATATAGTATTTGCAATGGTTTGGTTGGCCTAAATTATTAATTTAAGGGGAGAAATAAGCCGAAGGAGTTGGGGGTATAGTGGGTATATACGTAACTTTTTTGGTAGAATTGTTTATATACAAATGTTACCCACAATGATAAACCAGAACGAATATGAGCTTCGAGGTTTTTATAAACCTCATTTTTTTGCCCTGTATATAAACGGGCGGTATGATCCTGATTTGAACAATTTATCAACTCCAGATCTAGGCACCTTCGCTCACGAATACGTCCACTATCTTCAAAATATAACAACAATTTTTGGGCTTAGGAATAGTGTATTTTACTTCCGCTACTTGTATGAACTTAAATCCCACATTGCTAAAAACTCTGCATTTGAACTACCATTGAAAAATGTGGATATAGATTTTACTGAGAACCTCAAAAGAGGGAAACAGTTATTTGATCAATATTATGGAACTAAAGAAACATTAACAGTTGGTTTTGACGAGGTGAAGGTGTCTTTAAAAAAGCGTGGAACGAGTAAGATTCCATGCCTTCAACTTTACTACAATGGGAAATTAGTAAAGTCAGTTCTCGTAGGTAACCTTTGTGTGAAGGAAGGAATGGCTCATTTAATCCAGTCTTTATATGACCCAGAAGTAAAACATGATACTTTTCCATATCTAGCTGTTGAAATTCTTTGTGAACACTTAAACCCAAAAATGGCTGAGGATAAGCGAAAGTTGATTTCGGCTTGTTTAATTG
This sequence comes from uncultured Cyclobacterium sp., assembly GCF_963977555.1. Taxonomy (GTDB): domain Bacteria; phylum Bacteroidota; class Bacteroidia; order Cytophagales; family Cyclobacteriaceae; genus Cyclobacterium. Next base: position 44,740 of record NZ_CAXBPD010000028.1, read on the forward strand.
CCTTGAATTCTCAAAACTCTGGCTTAACTCTCTATGAGACACTTCTGAATGAACAATCTGATATTTCTGGAAAAGCTCTCTACGAAAAACTACTCTCTGAACACAAAGTAATCTATCAATCAAAAGAAATTTCTATTAGAGAATTTATACTTTCTTCAATAGAAGAATTTAGAACAGCTTTATCTAACTCGATTTATGCGGAATTGAATCACTTCAACAAATTGCTAGATAATGTTAAGTGGTCTGTTAACGAAGGTATTTGCCCCTTGCTCGAAACGCTTTACGATGACTCTGGGGTTGCTGGTTTACATGGACTAATAGATTTCTATGGTATTCCATACATTAGAACTATAGATGGCTATCAGTATTTTCCCCCAGAGATCTTAGACAGCACTCAAGAACAAATAGCTAATGAGTTGTTAGATTTAATGGGGCAAAGTATTGTACTGGATAGAGTATTGGAATTAAACGAGTCAGCTCCAATGTGCTCATTCTATGCAATATGTCAGCTAGATGAAACAGATGTAACAGATGATCACTGCTTCTCTACTCAATGGAAAAGATCAACACCATGTCTGTTTAAGATAGTAAGTGACAATTGGCAACTCAACGAAAAAATCAAATGTGGGTAACAAACACTATCATCCATAAGCTAACTGAGCTATTTGCAAAGGCTGGTGTGATGTGATACTTTAGTAGATATTTGAAAAGTCCAGCTTACGGATGATAGTTGGGCGTTAGCAGCAATTTGAATAACCAAAATGTACAGATATAATAGTCGTTCGAGAATATTTAGTTCAGGAAGAATCTCAGACAAGTTTGAATCAGCTTTAACCAGCATAAAAAGAACTGTTGAAAATGAGACGGAAGACTATATTCTGAATGTGAATGAAACTGAATATGTTAATCATCTAACTGAACAATATTCAATGGGCGTACCTGAAATTATGTTCGAGGACGTTTATGCCGACAGTTACGAAGAGGATATTCCATCTGAGTACTTTCCAATGTCTTTTCATGTCTATGAAGGAAAAAAGTACAAAAAGGAAGTAATTCAGTTTATAATACCAGTAGAAGGAGATGCCGATTTGTTATCTAATTGTCCTGCTTCCTCAATATCTCTTGGTGGAGGAGGAAACTTTCACATAAAGGGAAACACAATCGTTGCTGAGTTCATTAACTTCCACAATGACCCCAAAAAAATAAAGCAAGATTTTGACAGTGAAGTAAGAGGGGTTCATCGGAATTATGAAACTCTTAGTAACGACATAATAAGCTTCAATAATTCACTTGCTTCAAATACAAAATCGTTTCTAACTCAAAGGAAACAAAAGCTTTTGGCTAAAAATGATTTAATGTCATCTTTAGGTGTTCCTTTAAAGAAGAAATCCAATATTTCCGAGACATTTTCAGTACCACAACCAAGATTTAAGGAAAAGCTCTCTATAAAGCCATCGGTTTTAGAAAAAGGATTTAATCCTGAGCCAACACTTGACGACAACAACTATCGACATATTTTAAAATTAATTAATGATGTCGGTAAGAACTTTGAAAGAATGCCAAGTGTGTACAAGGGAAAAGAAGAGGAAGATTTGAGAGATCATATTCTTATGACTCTTGACCCAAATTTTGAATTAGGAAGTGCAAGCGGAGAAACTTTCAATAAATCAGGAAAAACAGACATTCAATTAAGATATGATAGTTCAGTAATTTTTATAGCTGAATGTAAATTTTGGAGTGGAGAAAAAGGGTATCTGAAGACAATTTCACAACTGTTGAATTACTTGACATGGAGAGATACTAAGGCTTCAGTTGTGATGTTTGTTCGTCAAAAAGACTTTACCTCTATCCTTGAAAAAGTGGGGAATTCTACCAAGGAGCATGAAAATTACTTAGGATTTATAGATAAGTCAGACGAGAATTGGTATAACTATCGATTTCATATAAATGGAGATAAGAACCGAGAATTAAAACTAGCAATCCAATTATATCATTTACCAAAATAAAAAAAGCTGCTAACAATGGCTAAAAATAATAGCCACTCTGGGGAATGGCAACGCTTTTTAGTCGGAACGTTTGGACATATAAAAAAATGAAGACAACAGTATTCAAGTATATTATCTATTTAGTATTAACCATAATAGTGATTTGGTCACTTAATGGAGTACGATTGACCTTAGAACATGCCAATGATTTGATTAATTTAATTGTCTCTATTACTTCTATTACTATCGCAATTCTTGTAACATTTTTCTTCTCGAAACTCTTTGCTGAGAGACAAGACAGGGTTCAACGAAAAGCGAATATTGATGAATATTCAAAAAAAGTCATGGCTCTTAGAAAAATTGCTCACCGAATAATGGGCGATTACGAGTTCTGGAAATTCGCACCAAAAGCAAAGCAAAATCTGGACAAAAAGTACACGGACTTAACAGTTGAACAGTTTAGGTCACAGAAATGGGAAGATTACGACAAACTAACTAAGGAATTGGATGGCGAACTTGCACCTCAAGCATACATGGCATTAAGAGGCTTACTGAACAACGAAGAATCCGATTTTGAGTTTTATAAAAGCTTCAATAAACTTAAAAATTATAGTCTCAGTGAAATAGGTCGATTCATTGAATATTGCGGTTTCTTTTGGGCTTTCTGCGATGAATACAAGCAAGATTTGACATTTGATAATACTTCTTCCTATTATCTCAATAAAATGAAGGAGCAGTATGCCAAGATTAAAGGAAGAAAAATTGACGACAGCAAAGTTCTGATAGAAATAATGAACTTGTTCAGTGATTTTCAAGAGAGAATATTTCCTGAAATGTACTTTCTAACTGAACAAAATCAAAGAAGACTTCCTGTTCATTTTACTTGGATCATTGTGAATTTAGTTATCTATATCGCTATAATGATTGGAGCTTTATACCTTTATCTCTTACCCATGTGTATCTGGGCAAAATCTGCTTTACTCCTTATTTTAACTTCTCTCCTTTTAGTGAATACCATTGACTTAATAGTTGGGTTATTTATGATAATACCCCGAGAACTAAGGATTAATGAAGTCTATAAAATATAAAAAATTCATACCCTAATAACTAAGCATTCTGACGGCTGGGACAGCCTAGTCTGAATGCATAATTGAACCCTGAGAAATGTTCAGGGTAAACTTCAATGGAAAATTAAGACGATGTTGAAAACTAGACCTACAACGACGAATGGCCTCCCCAATTTTTTGATTTCATAAAAATTTATTATATTCATAGTTATAGCCATGTCTTCTATAAATTAGGGAGTTGTGATGGGAAGGGATAGGCTTGTAAGCGGTAGGGGTTGAATTGTAGCCTGTAGGGATGGAAATGTAAGCAGTAGGAATACAAATGCAGGTCGTAGGAACAGCCATGTAAGCGGTAGGAACACAAATGTAAGTCGTAGGAACAGCCATGTAAGTGGTAGGGATGCAATTGTAGGTTGTAGGAATGCAGATGTAAGTGATCGGGTGATGAAGTGATTTGGTGATGTAGTGATTTGGTGATCGGGTGAGGGTTTGGTTTTGAATGAGGATTTCATACAATTTTATAAACCTTTAAATTCAATTTATATGGCCAGTAAACCCAAATATTCAGAAGCCGGAGTTTTAGAGCAGTACAGGATTGCATTAGATAATGCCGAATCTCAACCGAAAATCGCCGCGATCATGGCTGAGTTAGGTTATGATGCAGCAGCGATTAGCGAAGGCCGCGCCATTCTAAACGAAACCAGACAAGCCTACGAGTTAAACCAAACCGAAGATGATGAGAGAACAGCAGCCTATGCTGATTTTTCAAGCAAAAAGGAACAACTGGAAGATGTTTTTAGCATGCATCGGAAGAAAGCAAAAGTTATTTTCCGGAAAGACCCCGTAACCGCAGAGGAATTGGCTGTTTCCGGAGCAAAGCCACGAGCCTATATGCGGTGGTTAGAAGCAGTTAAAAAGTACTATGGCATTGCCTCGACAGACAGTCTTATCCAGGGCAAACTCGCAAGGCTCAAGATTTCAGTGGATGATCTAAATGCGGCAAAGGCAATGATCTCAGACATAGAAGTAGCTCGTTCTAACTATTTGAGAGAAAAAGGAGAATCACAAGATGCCACAAAAATCAAAGATGCCGCATTTGCAAAGATAGACGACTGGATGAGTGAGTTCTATGCCGTTGCCAAGATTGGGTTGGATGAAAACCCACAGCTATTAGAAGCATTAGGTAAGGTGGTAAGATAATAATAAGGTAGGTCTTGACCTGCAATTGTTAGTATACGCTTTGATGAAGGGGGGGGCTGATGGTCCGCTTCTTCTTATTATCATTAAAGTAGGCTATCAGGCACTACGCTACCCAGCAAGCAAAAGAAAGGACCATGCAATGAATAACGAAGGTATTTAATGCAATATTTGCAACGATTAATTTGATTTGCGACAAATAAAAATTATTTTCGTTGCAAATGATGCATCGAATGAAAGCTTTTATACATCAAAAAGACAATTGGCCAGCATTTACTTGGAATAGTAATGATTTCTTGGATTTGCTTAGTGAGGCAAGAAATTTACAAGGCAGACTTATTGGGAAAATGGAAACATTGGGTTTTGATTTGAGAAATGAGGCCCTACTTGATACCTTAACACTGGATGTATTGAAATCATCGGAAATTGAAGGTGAATTTCTTAACCCAGACCAAGTGCGATCATCAATTGCTCGTAGATTAGGAATGGAAATCGCGGGTGCAGTTGAATCTGACCGGAATGTAGAAGGAGTCGTTGAAATGATGCTTGACGCAACTCAAAAATGCTTTGATCCTATAACGACAGAAAGACTTTTTGATTGGCATGCTGCATTATTTCCGACAGGACGAAGTGGAATGTACAAGATCACAGTAGCAGACTGGAGAAAGGATACTACCGGACCAATGCAGGTTGTATCTGGAGCATTGGGAAAAGAAAAAGTACATTTTCAGGCACCTGACTCTGATTTGGTAGAGAAAGAAATGACTCGATTGATAGATTGGTTTAATACTAGTAAAGTTGATTTGGTTATTAAAGCTGCTATTGCCCACTTATGGTTTGTGACAATTCACCCCTTTGAAGATGGAAACGGAAGGATAGCAAGAGCATTGACAGATATGCTTTTAGCCCGGTCTGATAAAAGTAACCAACGCTTTTATAGTATGTCCGCTCAGATTCGATTAGAAAGAAAAGGGTATTATAATATATTAGAGAAAACCCAAAAAGGAGATTTAAATATAACCACATGGATTATCTGGTTTTTAAATTGCTTGATTAATGCTTTAAAAGCAACGGATTCTGTTTTGACAAGGGTGTTATTTAAGGCAGACTTTTGGCAAAAACACATTGACACAGTAATGAATGACCGTCAGCGGAAATTATTGAATAAGCTGATGGACGGATTTGATGGAAAACTTACCTCTTCAAAATGGGCTAAGATTGCAAAATGCTCCAAAGATTCGGCTGTTAGGGATATTAACGATTTAATTGACAAAGGAATACTACAAAAAGAAGCGGCAGGAGGAAGGAGTACAAATTATGAACTGAAAGGAATGCGGATGTAGTGATCGGATAATGTAGTGATTTAGTGATGGGGTGATGTGGTGAGCTAGTGATGGGGTGATTTGGTGAAAGGTGATGGTTCTGGATTGCTTTCAAACTGGTGTTATGTAAAATAACCACGTATCACAGTTCACAAAATCACAGATCCCGACATGAAAACAAACTTTCAAGACTTAAGATTTCAGCGGATGACCTTACCGCCGCATTTGCAAAGATAGACGACTGGATGAGTGAGTTCTACGCCGTTGCCAAGATTGGGTTGGATGAAAACCCACAGCTATTAGAGGCCCTAGGCAAGATGGTAAGGTAATCCGGTTTACAGAAGTGATTTTGTCAGAATTGTTGCAGAAAAATAGCAACAATACCGCCAAAATCGGATTGTGTTTCTTGCTTTTACCAAGGCTTGACAGCCTTGGCTACAAAAATGTCACCCCTGTGGGGTTTGGGATTCGTATATTGATAATTACTTTTCTTTTTCGAAGCATAATCTATTAGGCTTTATCGGCCTTCAAAGGTTATGGTTTTTGGAGCAGGGTGGAGGGCGTTAAGAAAATGAGTTAGCTCCCATAAGGAGATCCACTCATTTTTAGCCCGGAATCTTGATTCAAAAATCAAATGATGGCTACGTAAAAGACATTTGTTCTTAGAACGATTACCCATCATTTGAAATAAGATTTGACAGCCTTGATTTTTTTGGTTCGTTTTTGGATCAAGCCAAAAATGAACAGGAAAAGAAAAGGGTAACCATTAGAAAAAATCAATAAACCATCTCAAAAGGTTAATTTCCCCTATGAATTATATTTTATGATTCTTGTAAAAGAGATTCTGTCAGCATCGTTGCAGAAAAAAAGCAACAATACCGCCAAAATCGGATTTTGCTTATCATTTTTACCAAGGCCTGACAGCCTCGGCTACAAAAATGTCACACCTACGGTGTTTTTGTGATTCGTTAGGCATCATGGTAGTACGGCCACATAAAGTATTGTTAAGCTTTAAAGTGTTAGATGGGACGCTAGGATATTGATTAGTGAGTTAAGGAAACTTAAACCCGAAATATGCAATAGACAATCTATTACGTGCCGAAATCGCTTTAAAATCAGCCACTTCGTTGCTGTTTGGAGATTTCACCATAGCCCTGCTATGCTAAAATCTCCAAACAGCCTGATTTTCTTGCGATTTCAACACTCATCACGAATCCTATTGCATAATCCGGGTTAAAGAAGAAGTGAGCTTTAAAAATGGAGAAAGAATATTAAACTAACCGTTATGCTTATTTGCGACAAGCTGAGCGATTGTCCAATTAACTATCTATTTACTATGTATTTCTCCTAAAGATTCATTTTTTGTATTAATAGATAGTTTATGATCTATTTAAATTTACTATATTGCTGTATTAAGATGAAAATATGGCAATGATGAATCTTATCCCGACAGAAAAGATTATTGAACGTCTTCGATATGAAAATCCATGGTGGATTACCAAAGAGATACCGAGCACCTATAGCTCAATGTCCAGGAGATTGTACTTTGATCTCTTTTATCCATTCGTCCTTGAAAGGAGCATTAAGAGGGCTTTAGTTCTAATGGGGCCTAGAAGGGTTGGTAAAACTGTAATGTTATTTCATTGCATAGAAAATTTACTGAAAGAAGGAACGAATCCTCATAAATTATTCTTTATCGGGATTGACAATCCAATTTATGTCAATTTAAGCTTGGAGGATGTTTTAACTTTATGTAAAGATGCTTTAAGCCTTGAAAACCTAAACGGTTGTTACGTCTTCTTTGATGAAATACAATACTTGAAAGATTGGGAAAGACATTTAAAAGTATTGGTTGACTCCTATCCGGAAATAAAATTTATCGTTTCTGGCTCCGCAGCAGCAGCTTTGAAATGGCACAGTACGGAAAGTGGTGCGGGTAGATTCACTGATTTCTTGTTGCCTCCATTGACATTTCAGGAATATATCCATTTAAAAAAACTAGACCACTTAATGTTTGAAGGGGAGATTCAATATGGGTCCAAGGATATAAAGTATTGCTTAACTCATGATCCTAAAGCATTGAATAAAGAATTTGTCCATTATTTAAATTTTGGTGGATATCCAGAGGTTGTGTTATCTGAAAAAACACAAGGTGACATGGGTAGGTATGTGAAAAATGACATTGTAGACAAAGTGCTACTTAGAGATCTTCCAAGCTTGTACGGAATCAGAGATGTTCAGGAGTTAAACAGATTTTTCACCTACATAGCTTATAATACTGGTAATGAATTTTCATATGAGACCATGTCTAGAGAAAGTGGGATTCAAAAGGATACATTAAAAAAATATCTCGAATATTTAGAAGCAGCATTCTTAATTAAGGTATTAAATAAGGTTGGGGTCAATGCGAAAAGATTAAAAAGAATCACAAGCTTCAAAGTGTATCTTACCAACCCATCTCTTCGCACGGCTTTATTTTCCCCTATAAGTGAAACAGACCCAGAAATGGGAAACATGGTTGAAACAGCAATTCTTTCACAATGGATGCATCGAGAGCAACTAGATTTAACCTATGCTAGATGGAAAGACGGCAGAAATGAAGGGGAGGTAGATCTTGTTTTGGTAGATGATAAAAACTATAAACCTGTTTGGGGAGTAGAAATTAAATGGAGTAACCGATATTTCGATAAACCCCAAGAATTGAAAAGTTTAATTAACTTTTGTGAAGCAAATAGCCTTAAATCTGCCGTTGTCACTTCAATTAATCAAATGGGGATGAAAGAAATACAAGGTTTGAGATTTACTTTTCTTCCCGCTTCGATATATGCATACAATATTGGAGAGATCACACTAAAAATGAAGACCAATAATTAAAAAAAACGAAAGTACACCATCGGACGAGTTCACCATTTTTTTCTTAAAACCAAGTATGGGGCAAGTTTAGAGAATTTTTATTGCCTAGGCTATGGGGTATTAAGGGATGTGGCTTTCTTCTTTTTTGTGGTTTACGAAAGTGATTTTGTCAGCATTGTTGCAGAAAAATAGCAACAATACCGCCAAAATCGGGTTTTATTAATCGTTTTGACCAAGGCTTGACAGCCTTGGCTACAAAAATGGCACCCCTCTGGGGTTGTTGGGATTCGTTAAGTTTTGCCGTCAATATTACCATAGGGAGTATTGTCCAGCAAAGTGAGTTCTTTGCTAGGTTAAATAGCCAGGCTATATAGCTTTAGCTATATAAGCTTGTTCAATTCTATTTATTTTCTTTGGCCTTATGGAAATTAGTAAAATGGATTGCTCAATGGCGTTAAAAACAAAAAACTGTTTGAGGCCTTTTCGGCCGAGTTTTTTTTGTTTAGCCAGGGAGTGATTCATTTTGCGTTAAGATTTACATACAGCCTTGATTTTTTTGGTTCGTTTTTGGATCAAGCCAAAAATGAACAGGAAAAGAAAAGGGTAACCATTAGAAAAAGTCAATAAACCATATCAAAAGGTTAATTCCCCCTATGAATTATATTGATTATATTTTATGATTCTGATAAAAGAGATTTTGTCAGAATTGTTGCAGAAAAAAAAGCAACAATACCGCCAAAATCGGGTTGTGCTGATCGTTTTGACCAAGGCCTGACAGCCTCGGCTACAAAAATGTCACACCTACGGTGTTTTTGGGGTTTGTTTACCTTTATCATCTATCGTTAAGATATTTCCACATCGGTAATCGTGTTTTGTTTCTTGAGAGTATAGTCTATTAGGTTTTACCGGCCTTCAAAGGTTATGGTTTTTGGAGCAGGGTGGAGGGCGTTAAGAAAATGAGTTAGCTCCCATAAGGAGATCCACTCATTTTTAGCCCGGAATCTTGATTCAAAAATCAAATGATGGCTACGTAAAAGACATTTGTTCTTAGAACGATTACCCATCATTTGAAATAAGATTTGACAGCCTTGATTTTTTTGGTTCGTTTTTTCATCAAGGAAAAAATGAACAGAGGAAATAAGTTATAACAGTCTCTAAGTCCTTAAAAATTCTATTTTACAGGCTGATTTTAATTTTTTTGCAAATTTTAAGGAGTAAGATGGAATTCTAATACCTCGGCAAAAATTAATGTTAGGTAGCTCACTTGGTTCGATATTTTTTCAGCATTGTCGCAGAAAAAAAAAGCAACAATGTCGCCAAAATCAGGATGCATTTATCGTCTGTAGCCAAGGCTTCACAGCCTTGGCTACAATAATGGCACCCTTTTGGGGTTTGGGGATTCGATAAGCATTGCGGTTTGTAAAACCATAGACACAATGTTGATATCAATACCAATAATTGGTATATTGAAAGTTTAAATACTAGAAAATGGCAAAAAATACATCAATTACATTAGGTGAGCACTTTGAAACCATAATCGAAAAAAGTATTGCTTCGGGAAGGTATGCTTCGGCGAGTGAAGTGATTAGAGCAGGATTACGAAAAATCGAAGAAGAAGAGCAAAAAATAACGGCTTTAAGAGAAGCCATTGAAGCGGGAGAAAAAAGTGGCTATATCACTGATTTTGATACCAAGGAATTTTTGGAAAAAATGCATGCAAAACATTCTAAATGAGATTGAAATTTCAATTAAGTAGGTTAGCAAGTAATGATTTAGAAAATATTTGGGAATATACCTATACAAACTGGTCTTTAAGACAAGCGGATAATTATGTCAAGCAGATAATGAACCAAATCAATAATATTTGTATTAACCCGGAACTTGGAAGGCAAATTATTAGCATAAAACCTAACCACAGAATGATTAAAATTAATTCGCATTTCATAGTCTATAAAGTAGATGGGGAAGTTCTAAAAATTGACCGAATCGTGCATGAAAGAATGGATATTCCGAATAGAATAGGATGAATAAAAGTGGGCTATATTACAATGGAGAATCAGAGCTCTTTCGTCCCAGCTTCTCTTATCCTCTTAACTTAGGTTGTGATTTTGGCGGTATTGTTGCAGAAAAAAAGCAACAATACCGCCAAAATCGGGTTTTGAGTATCGTTTTTACCAAGGCTTGACAGCCTTGGCTACAAAAATGTCACCCTCTGGGGTTGTTGGGATTCGTTAAGTTTTGCCGTCAATATTACCATAGGGAGTAATGTCAAGTGAAAATGAATTCTAGGGTAGGTTAAATAGCTAGACTATATAGCTTTACCTATATAAGCTTGTTCAATTCTATTTATTTTTTTCGGCCTTATGGAAATTAGTAAAATGGATTGCTCAATGGCGTTAAAAACAAAAAACTGTTTGAGGCCTTTTCGGCCGAGTTTTTTTTGTTTAGCCAGGGAGTGATTCATTTTGCGTTAAGATTTACATACAGCCTTGATTTTTTTGGTTCGTTTTTGGATCAAGCCAAAAATGAACAGGAAAAGAAAAGGGTAACCATTAGAAAAAATCAATAAACCATCTCAAAAGGTTAATTTCCCCTATGAATTATATTTTATGATTCTTGTAAAAGAGATTCTGTCAGCATCGTTGCAGAAAAAAAGCAACAATACCGCCAAAATCGGATTTTGCTTATCATTTTGACCAAGGCTTTACAGCCTTATCTATAAAAATGGCACCCCTGTTGGGTTTTTGGGATTTGTCAAGTTTACCGTCAATATTACTAAAGGGAGTAATGTCAAGCAATGTGAGTTCTTTGCTAGGTTAAATAGCTAGACTATATAGCTTTAGCAGCCTAAGCTTGTTCAATTCTATTTATTTTTTTCGGCCTTATGGAAATTAGTAAAATGGATTGCTCAATGGCGTTAAAAACAAAAAACTGTTTGAGGCCTTTTCGGCCGAGTTTTTTTTGTTTAGCCAGGGAGTGATTCATTTTGCGTTAAGATTTACATACAGCCTTGATTTTTTTGGTTCGTTTTTGTATTAAGCCTGCCCTGAAGCGCAGCAACTCAGGGGGAAAAATGAACAGGTAGAAATTTGGATAACCATAAGCGTTAGGGATTTTGTCAGCATTGTTGCAGAAAAATAGCAACAATACCGCCAAAATCAAGTTTTGAGTATCGTTTTTACCAAGGCTTCACAGCCTTGGCTACAAAAATGTCACCCCTTCTATGTTGCTTTCCTAATTTCCGAGAACATTTTTTTCTTGAAAAAGTTCTTT
>NZ_CAXBPD010000029.1:0-49059 GCF_963977555.1 uncultured Cyclobacterium sp.
CTGGACTGGGTTTTTATAGATTAGATTGTCTGAGTTTTTCAGCAGACCCTAAGTACATATTATTATTTATGTACTGGTATAGGTTTACAGTATAAAACTGACCCGTCCTGAAAAAAGTTTACCGTTTTAAATTTTATTCATAGGAAGTACTAACACAAATTTACAAAATCGAATCCCAAAGGGATGACAGGATTATAGATTTAAAAATCGCATCAAATTCAAAACCCCAAAGGGGTGACAGCATTAAAGCCATCAAAGGGTAAAATTATACCTGCCACTTATTTTATTTTATTTTTTGCTGGATTGGCTAAATTTATAATACCATCCCTACGGGATTCATTTATTTTTCAGGTACCATTTTGCTATAATCTTGGCACCCCTTTGGGGTTTCTGAAAATCCTCTTTCCCTAGCCACCTTGAAGGGGGGTATTACACAACCATCATTAAAACAATTAGTTGTTAATGGAATTCACTCAATTTGCATCATTAAATTATTCAGGCTTTCTGCCAATGTAGGATGCGCTATAGGCAGGTTTTGTATTTTATCATAAGTTAACTTCCCCACCATGGCCATCTGAAGCACCGCCATCACCTCGCCTCCATCCAGGCTTAATATAGTAGCACCTAAAATCTGCTTGCTCTCCGGATCCACTATTACCTTAAAAAAACCATTCGTTTCATCGGTTTCCAGTGCCCTACCGGCATGCTTCATAAAAAATTTACCTACCTTATAGGAGATGCCTTTTTCTTTGGCTTCTTGCTCATTAAGTCCAATCCTTGCCAATTGAGGATCGATGAATACACAGTAGGGAAGCAGCCTGTAATTTGATGATATTTCTTTATCCCCTTCATAAATGCTCCTAAAAGCAATGTGAGCATCATTATAAGCCATATGGGTAAAAGGGGGTGAACCTGCCGCATCTCCTAGGGCATAGATGTTTGGAACGCTTGTTTCAAAAGTCTCATTCACCGCTATATGACCCTTCTTGGTTAGGTTAACACCTATGGCTTCAAGACCTAAGTCTTTGCTGTTGGGTTTCCTTCCTGTAGCTACCAGTAAGTGGCTGCCCTCAACCATTTTTGGCCCTGTATTGTCTTCCAGATAAATTTTAAATTGCTTGTTTTCATAGTTTACCCTTGTAACAGCAGCTTCTAAAATTGTTTCAATGCCCTCTTCATTAAATATTTTTGAAACTTCCTCACAAACATCCTTGTCCTCTTTGGGTACAAGCCTAGAAGCTTTGTCGATAATGGTGACCTTACTCCCAAACCTGTTGAACATCTGCCCAAATTCAAGGCCTATATATCCTGCACCTAAGATAATCAGATGTTCAGGCGTTTCTTCGAGCTCCATGATGCTGCTGCTCGTCAAGTAAGGGGTTTCTTTCAAACCATCAATCTCCGGGACAAAAGGAGAAGACCCCGTGTTGAGGAATATTTTTTCGCCAGAAATTTCAAGAACCTCCGCACCTTCGCGGTCAATGCTTACTTTGTTGGAGGAAAGAACGGTTGCTTTTCCTAAGATGATGTCTACGTTTTCTGCTTTTTTAAGGCTTTTCTCAGCCCCTCCCCTAAAGGTAGTAACAATGTGGTCTTTACGGGCTTTGATGACTTTTTGATCAATAGAGAAACTTTTTACATTGACACCAAAGTCTTCAGCCCTGCCCACCAGATGGGCCACTCTTGCAGAGGCCACCATGGTTTTGGTAGGGGAACAGCCGTCATTTATACATGTGCCTCCAATGACCCTTTTCTCAATGAGCGCTACAGACAAGCCTTTTGCACTTATTTTTTTCGCTAGTGGCATTCCCGATTGGCCGGCACCGATAATGATCGCATTGTACTTCTTCATAGCTCTCTATTCTTTAATCTCTATTCCTTTCCAAAAAGCTACGTAATCTTTGATTTCTTTGGCAGCTTCCTTTGGAGCGGGGTAATGCCATGCCGCATCGCGGTTGGTATCCTCACCTATGCGAATGTGAAAATAATTGGCCCTTCCCTTCCAAGGACAATCAGAAGTAGTTTGAGATATTTCGAAAAATTCCCTATTTAAGGATTCATTAGGGAAATAGTGATTGTTTTCTAAAAAAACAGTCTCATTGGACTCAGCGAGAATTTTTCCTTTCCAGATGGCTTTCATATTGCTTGGATTTATTTTAAAATAATATAGCCAAATCCGTGCTAGAAACAAAAAAGCGACCTATATAGGTCGCTTTTTACTTTTCCTTTTGTTTAAAAACTTGAGATTAATTACCTCTTTCTCGTCCAAGAATCGGTATTTCCCTCGTGGTATGTCTTTTTTGCTTAGCCCGGCAAAAGTCACCCTGTCCAGTGCATTTACCTCATAACCAAAATGAGCGAAAATTCTTCGAACGATTCTGTTTTTCCCCGAATGAATTTCAATACCTAAAATCATTCTGTCTTTAGATAGCACCTGAAGGTCATCCACTTCAGTGAGACCATCCTCCAGTGTTACGCCTTCCAATATAGCATCCACATCATTTTTACCTATAGGTTTGTCGAGCGTTACCTGGTATATTTTCTTGATCTCATAAGAAGGATGAGTAAGTTTAGCAGAAAGCTCTCCATCATTGGTGAAAAGTAATAAACCTGTGGTGTTTCTGTCCAACCTTCCTACTGGAAAAAGACGCTCTTCACAAGCATTTTCGACCAGGTGCATAACCGTTTTTCGCTCAAACGGATCATCAGTTGTGGTTATAAAATCCTTTGGCTTGTTAAGTAATATATAAACGGGCTTTTCAGGACGGATAGATTTCCCTTTGTATTCTACCCGGTCTTTTCGAAGGACCTTGTAGCCCATTTCTTTTACGATACTCCCATTTACAGAAATCTCACCCTTTTCAATGAGTTTATCCGCATCTCTTCGAGAGCAAATGCCAGCATTGGCGATAAATTTGTTAAGTCTAATTTCATCCGCATCCGTTTGGGAGGTTTTTTGGATGCTTTTTAGGTTGTATACAGGTTGTTGCTCGTCTGTTTTATTTTTACCACTCTTAAGAGGAGAGAATGGCTTTTTAAAAGGTTTTTTCTTCCTGTCCCTGTCTTCGGCTTTACCAAACATAGGCTTCTGGTTTCGTCCCCTACCTTTGTATTCACTTTTCTCTTCAGGAACCTTGTCAGTACTGTCCTTTTTCTTAGAATAGGAGCTACGTTTGCCTGATTCCTTTTGGTCTCCCCAGGATTTCTTTGAAGAATCCCCGGTTTTATTATTGAATTTTTTCATAATCTTGCAGCATCTCTGCTGTATTAAAAATAATAGAATGTAAACGCCTAATTATAAGGTGAATTGCCCCTTTTTAAAGCGGGTGCAAATTTAGTGTTATTTATGTGATAAATAACATAGAAATTTAAAATCAATCGGTTTGATTTCCTATTTCGTTGTCTTCAGCCTTGAAATCTTTAGGCTGTGGAAGCTCACTTAAGTCATTGATGCCAAAATATTCCATGAATTTGGGGCTGGTGCCATAAATTATGGGTCTTCCCAGTCCTTCAGATTTACCTTTAATGGCGACCAAAGATTTTTCTAGGAGTTTTTGAACAGAGTAATCACAATTAACTCCTCTGATTTGTTCCATTTCCGATTTTGTTATCGGTTGGCGGTAGGCAATGATGGCGAGGGTTTCCAATTGGGCATTGGAAAGTCGTTTTTGAGACTGGTGTTTTTGAAGGATGGCTACACTACTTAGGTAGGCAGGCTTGGTTAAAAATTGATAGCCCCCAGCGATTTTTTCCAAACTGAAAGAATAATCGGCTGAGGTGTATTTTCTAGTCAACACTTCTAAAGCTTCTTCAAGATGAGCCATAGGAATTTCAGTCTCAAACATTTCTGCAAGACATTTCTGGATTTCTACTATTCCCAGAGGTTCCCCAGAACAGAATACGAGGGCTTCTATATGGCGCGGTAAATAATCCACTGTTATTTTTTACCTAGCTTTGCTTCTATACTGTGCATGGTGTGAGGGACAGCCCTCAATCTCTCTTTGCTGATAATTTTACCAGTATCTACACAAACGCCGTAAGTGCCATTTTTTATTCTCCTCAATGCATTTTCAAGATTTATTATGAATTTCTGCTGCCTGGCAGCCAATTGGCTTAAATTTTCTCTTTCCAGTGTGTCTGCCCCATCTTCCAGCAATTTTGAAGTGGAGGCTGTGTTTTCAGTCCCTCCGTCATTTTGTTTGCTGAGTGAGCGCTTTAGCTGATTCAATTCATCTTTTGCGATTGTCAGTTTTTCATTAATAAGCAATTCAAATTCCAAAAGCTCATCCTTGGAATAACTGGTTTTTTCTACCTGGCTCATAAAACATTACTTTAAAAATTTCCCTAAATTACAGTGAGTAATCTGAAATCAAAAATTTTATTTTTGAGGATACTGTTATGTAATTACTTTCTAAGTTAATTTAATTTTAAAAGAGGTGATGAAAGAAAGAAAATTGTCTTTTATATTTCCTTATTTTCCATTCTGCTATCAAATTGTTTGGAATAATTTAGTTGAAAAAAAATGAATTGCGTTTCACTTTTTCTACTTGAAATATCCCTAAGAAAGTATTAATTTGAACGCTTAAATAATAATATACCAAAATATACCTAATGAAAAGAATCATAGCAATTGTTATATGTGCATTTATCTCCTTAAATGTTTCTGCCCAGAAAGCAGATAAAGGCTGGAAGGAGCTTTTTAATGGCAAGTCTTTTAAAGGTTGGTCTTTTAGCGAAAACCCTGATTCATTTAGTATTGAAGATGGAGTGGTGAAAGTGGAAGGCCCTAGGTCCCACATGTTTTATACAGGAAAATATAAAAAACATGATTTCAAGAACTTTGAGTTAAAAATGCAGGTGAAAACCATGCCTGGAGCCAATTCAGGAATTTTTATACACTCCGAATTTGAAGAAGATGGATGGCCAAGTAAAGGTTATGAAATCCAAGTAAACCAAACCCAAGGAGACTGGAGAAAAACTGGAAGTGTCTATAGCTTCAAGGATGTAAAGGAGACTTATGTGAAGGATAACGAATGGTATACGCAGCACATCATTGTTCAAGGGGATAACATCACCGTTAAAATAAACGGTAAAGTAGTCAATGAATTCAATGAGAAAACAGATAGAGGAGAAATTGGTGACAGTGGAAAAAAATTAAGCCACGGAACAATTGCCCTTCAAGCCCATGATCCGAAAAGTTTGATTTATTATAAAGACATCATGATTAAACCATTACCTTAATGGGGGATCATTCAACCAATATTTAGATACAAAATTGTGCATCCGGCTAGCCATTAGGTTAGCCGGATGTTTTTGTTTTGTCCTGCCGAAATTTTATTTTAAAGGTATTCTGGCCCATCTTTAACCAATAAACTATGTCCAGCGCGTATACCCATATCCATCACTTGGCCCTTAGAACATTTACCACAAGCGTTTTTAAATCCTTGGGAGTTCCTGATGACGAGGCTGCTTTGGCTGCCGATGTCCTGGCCTATAGTGATGAACATGGTATAGATTCACATGGCATCGCCAGACTTAAAACGTATTTTGATTTGCTTAAGGCTGGCAGAGTGAACCCAAGACCAAAACTAAAGGTGCTTAGAGAAAAACATGCGGTAGCCACAATTGATGGTGACAACGGTTTGGGCTTGGTAGTTGGACCCAAGTGCATGGACATTGCAATAGAAAAAACCCATCAACATGGTTCAGGTTCCATTGCTGTTTGCAATACCAACCATTATGGAGCTGCAGGTTATTATCCGCTTATGGCTGTAAAGGAAGATTTTATCGGCTTATCCATGACCAATACCACTAAAGGAGTAGCCCCATTTAATGGAAGGGAAAAAATGCTTGGAACAAATCCCATTGCACTTGCATTTCCATCACTGCATGAGCCAGAAGTAGTCATCGATTTCGCAAGTAGCACCGTTGCCTATGGAAAGGTTGAGATTGCTCAAAGGGAAGGTAAAAATGTACCCATAGGTTGGTGTCTTGATAAAAATGGCCTACCTACAAGCAGTCCTGAGGAAATGATCAATGGTGGGGCTTTGTTGCCCTTAGGAAGCACTAAAGAGGGCTCTGGTCACAAAGGTTATTGTTTGGCAGGGGCCGTTGATATTCTCACTTCAGTCTTGAGTGGTGCCAATTGGGGGCCATTTGCCACTCCTTTTGCAATCCACTCTACTATGCCTGAAATACAGGTAGGGAAAGGAATCGGTCACTTTTTTACCGCCTGGGACATAGAAGGATTTAGGGATTTGGCAGACTTCAAAAAAAGTATGGATCATTGGATTGTTACCATGAGGAATGCAGTAGCTGCTAACGTAGATGCCAAAGTACTTGTGCCCGGGGATCCTGAGCGAGAAGCCTATTCTATTAGAATCAACGAAGGGATACCAGTTCATCCAGTTATTATGGACCAGTTAAAAACCATTTCTCAGTCATGCAATGTGTCCTTACCTTGATATATTTCTAATCCGGAACCTCTTTTGCCCCCTTTTTCTGCTTGCTATTGAAATTCTAAGGATAAGCTAACTTTGTTATATGTTAATTAAAATCATTCTCTTCTCAGGCTTTTCAGGAATTACCGTTTTTATTGGTGGTTTATTGGCCAATTATTTTAATCACCATATCAAAGAAAAGGCAATCAAATATGAGATTATACATGCACTGATGTCTTTTGGTGCAGGGATTATCTTGTCAGCCCTGGCATTGGTCTTGGTGCCACAGGGAATGGAGAAACTGGAATTATTTCCATTGGTAGGCACCTTCCTAATTGGAGCGATTTTATTTATGTTTATTGATTGGTATTTGGCGAAAAAAGGTGGGCAAGTTGCCACATTATTGGCGATGATGATGGATTTTGTCCCTGAATCCATTGCCTTAGGTGCCACTTTTGCAATTAATCCAAAAATGGCAACACTATTGGCCGTCATTATAGGTTTGCAAAATCTTCCTGAAGCATTTAATTCCTTCAGGGAGTTGGTTCAGAGTGGTTTTACTATTCGTAAAACCCTTTTCATTTTCTTTTTCCTGAGTTTCTCTGGTATGATAGGCGCCTTGATAGGGCATTTTTATTTAAGTGATTATCCAGATTTAACTGCCTACTTAATGGTTTTCGCAAGTGGAGGGATTTTATATTTGTTGATTCAAGACATCATTCCTGAAAGTAAGCTAAAAAACAATTATCTTTCTTCCTTGGGTGCCATAATAGGGTTTTTGGTTGGTATTATTGGTGAAAAGATAATTTGAGGGGAATCTAATCAATCCTTTGATTGACTTTATATTAACTTTAAGAGAAGCTTTGGCTTAAATTTAAAAATCAACTTTACCATGAGGTTACTTTCTTTACTATTTTTGATTTTGTGGTTCTCTTCGTGTACTGAAAAGAACGTAAGTGCTTTAGACCAAGACCCACTAGAGATTATCGCATGTGGGGATGAGAACGTAGTCATTTTCGATAGGGTAAAATCGTACGAGGATAGTCTTGTCAAGGTTTGGGAATGGTCAGCTTCTATTTCTGAGGGTTTACCCGAGGAATTCCACGCGTATTTTAATAGTACTGATGATTGCAAGCCTGTGGGAGAGAACCAATTTTTAATAACTTCTTCGAGTGGAGGAGTTGCCTTGGTAAACCGTAAGGATAAAAAAACTGTCTTTTACGCACGGGTTCCCAATGCCCATTCTGCGGAATTTCTTCCCGGAGGAAGGATAGTAGTAGCGCTTTCCACTGCCGAAAATGGGAATGCAATCCGACTTTACGATGTCGACCAGCCAGATGAAATACTTTTTTCAGATAGCCTCTATTCTGGGCATGGTGCGGTTTGGGACGAAGAGAAGAACAGTTTGTTTGCTCTGGGATTTGATCAGTTAAGGGAATACAAGCTAAGTGATTGGGAGAGCGCGCAACCCAAGTTAGCCAAAGTGAACGAATGGGAGATTCCTGATGAAAGTGGTCATGACCTTTTTCTTACAAGTGATCGACGATTGCTTTTGACAACAACCAACAGTGTGTGGCAATTTGATATTTCTACTTCCCTTTTTACGCCCTTTGAGCCCCTTGAGGGAATAGGGCATGTAAAATCAGTGAATTATAATGCTGAAACAGAAGCGCTAGTTTATACCAAAGGAGAGATAAGTTGGTGGACACACCATATTTATTTCTCCAACCCTAAGGATACATTAGTGGTGAATGATATGAAATTGTATAAAGTCAGGGTGCTATAAATGTTGAATTGATTTTTAAGCAAAGGCTTCCTATTTTCTAATTCCATTCCGAAATAGAAGGACGATTGCGAATTTCGGGTTTTAGGTTTTATGCGAAATCAATATATGCTTTAAATTTGATGGCTGGCTTATCTGTTAACTTAAAACTATTATCATGAAAAAACTAATCTATTATGTAGCCATGTCTATAGATGGTTTCATTTCTGGCCCAAATGAGGACATTGGTATGTTTCTAAGTGAAGGGGAAGGGGTAGCCAAATACCAGGAGGATTTGATGAAATTCAACACGGTAATTATGGGCAGGAAAACCTACGAGTTTGGATACAAGTATGGCTTAAAACCTGGACAGGCGCCTTATCCGCATATGGAACATTACATCTTCTCCAATAATCTACAAATCTCTACTTTGGCGCCAAATGTTCACCTGTCACAATTGGAAATTAAAAACGTAAAAGATGTCATCAGTAATTCCGATACTGATGTTTATTTATGCGGAGGCGGGCGGTTCGCTGGATGGCTCCTTGACAATGGTTTAATAAACCAGGTCAAATTAAAAGTCAACCCCATAATTCTAGGGCAAGGGCAAACACTTTTTGGCGGGTCAAAGACCCAAGCAAAACTGAAACTTGTTTCAATAGAATCCTTCCATGAAGGCTTGCAAATTTTAACTTATGATCTGAACAATGATATTAAAGAAAGTTAAATCTGAAGCAATTTTCCCTTAGTCAATTTTAAAGAAGTAAATTCTAATTACTGAAGATACCTAATAGATGAAAATAGTCAGAACGGACATGGAACTTGAGCTTCCCATGGTAGATCAGGTACTAAGAGAGCAGGGGCATGAGTTGGTTTTACTTCCAGAAACGGTGTCTGAGGAAACCCTTTGCAATGAAATAGAAACATGCGATATTTTATTGATGTGTTACACCACAATTAGCGCTAAGGTAATAAATGGTACTAGACAGCTTAAAGCCATAATCAAATACGGTGTAGGGATAGATGCCATAGACATTGCTGCGGCCAATAAAAAGGGAATAGTGGTTGTAAATATTCCCGAATACGCAGAAGAGACGGTCGCGGAAGGTGCCTTTGCGATGCTTCTGGCGTTGGTCAAGAAAATGCCAACCATCCAAAACACAATGAAAAAGTTCTCCTGGGCCTGGCCTACTCAACAATGGATGTCTCAGGACATAGCAGGGAAAACACTGGGAATAATTGGCTGTGGTAGGATAGGAAGTAGTATGGCAAAAATGGCTGGTTTGGGCTTCAGGGCAAAGGTAATTGGATATGATCCCTATAAATCAGAGGAACATTTATCAAAAAACGGAATTGTAAAAATTGAATCACTGCATTCTCTGCTCGAACAAAGTGATTTTATTTCCTTGCATGCGGTGTTAAATGATGAAACCAAGCATATAATTGGTAAGGAAGAATTGGCTGTATTGAAAAAATCAGCGATTATTGTCAATTCTGCGCGTGGAGCCTTGATAGATGAAGTGGCTTTAGTGGAAAGTCTGATCAATGGACAGATCGCAGGCGCAGGTTTAGACGTGTACAGTAAGGAACCTCTAAATCAAGAATCCCATCCTTTGAAAGAACTTTATGAATTGGATAATGTGATTTTATTTCCCCATCTTACCTTTTATACCCAAGAGGCCATGGCTAGGCTTGAAAGGGAAACTTTGGAAAGGTGTGCAGAAGTTGTCGAAAACAGACCAGTATACATTAAATCCAAAGATCCAAGGCTTCAAAACCAAAAACACCTCAAAACAATACTTGAAGTTTAGCTTGGTGATTTTTTGCCTTTTTATAAAAAATATGGTTATAAAAATTATAGTATAGATTAAGCCTGAATGACAAATGTGCGACAGATAAATGATGAAGCCCAATTTCTTATGGAAATGGCAAATGGCAATGAAAAGCCACTTGACTATTTCTACAATAAATATGCAGCAAAGGTTTATTCAACGTCGCTCAGTTATACAAAAAATGAGGAAGATGCTGAAGAACTACTTCAGGATGTTTTTATTACTTTATATAATTCTGCCTCAAAATTCAAGAACGATTCTTCTGTCAGTACTTGGATTTATAGGATTACCATTAATAAGAGTCTCGACTTTCTTCGCAAAAAGAACAGTCTAAAACGAAAAGGTATTTTCTCCTCCCTGTTTAGTAAGGACTCTGGTGAAATTCTAATAGAACCCATAGATTTTGTCCATCCGGGAGTAAAGATGGAAAACTCCGAAGATGCGAAGCTATTGTTTCGTGTAATGGATGAACTGACGGAAAACCAAAAAACTGTATTTATCCTTACCCAGATAGATGGCTTGCCACAACAAGAGGTAGCAGACATCATGAAGGTCAGTAGGAAGTCTGTAGAGTCCCTATTGCAGAGAGCAAAGGCTACAATGAGAATAAAGCTTGAAAAATTTTATCCTGAGAGAGGGAAAAAATGATACATTACGTCTAAGAAAATATGGAAGCCTGGAAAAACAAAATCATGGATAGCCTGCAAGGGATGGAAGAGGTTCATCCACCCAAGGATAGCTTGTTAGCTATCAAGAAGAAATTGGCTGATCAAAAAAGGAGTAAAATGGCCAAGAACCCTAGGCAGTGGATGGCTGTGGCGGCGGTTATGCTACTACTTGTTTGTGCAAATGTTTTTGTGTTGAACAATTACTTTACTTACCAAGAAAGTACCGAACAAGTAGAATCTGCCTACACTGGTTTGATTACAAATTATAATATTTATGACTGATGAAAAATAAGATATTTAAAATTGGTTTTTTTTGTCTGTTGATTATCAACGGAGTACTTGCCTTTGTGATGTTAAACCATCCCAGGCCACCTTTTTCAAGACCTCAAGAAAAGGGTGCTTTAATGTTTAAAATTAGTAATGAACTTAATCTTTCTGAATCCCAAAAGAAAAGCTTTTTTATATCAGCTGAGAACCACCAGAAGGGAATGGCAATGATAGAGGAGCAACAAAAAGAGTTGGTAAAAGAATATTTTGAGTTTTTGAAAATGCCAGTGGTGGATGAAGTGGCTAGAGCAGAAAAATTAAATGCTGTTGCGCTTAAAGAAGCAGAAAAAATTGACATGACCTATGCTCATTTTGAGGAGCTAAAAAACCTTTGCAAAGAAGAACAAAAGGAGGCATTCAATGAGATTATCAGCGAAGTGCAGCAGGTTTTGCTAGGAGAAAGAGGAAATATGCCACCAATACCGAGGGATTGATCACCATCTCACGTCTATAGCAATAAATATTACTATAGTCATGAAGAAAATTGTTTTTAGTAAGATCGCAGTCCTAAGCATCGTTTTAATGTCTTGTTCTTGCGATAACAAAGCAGTGATTTCAACCAAAATGCTAACTGAATTACCTGCCGCTTTTAGGGCCTTTGATGAAGTCAATACCACTATAATTTTAGAAGGAGATGAAATTATTATAGAATCCAATGGGCTCCCCAATCATCCTTCGCCTTATTGGTCCAATACTACCAAGCGAGTGGCAATAGACCCCAGAGGAAGTGTTCTTGTAACTCAAGCAGCCACCTTTAACCATCCCTTGTTCGTAAATCCTACCTTCACTTCTTTTGGGCAAATGGCTCCAGGTAATATCGATGATTTTAATGGGGCTTATACACTTATTGTTCCAGCTATTCCTGAGAAAGCATCTTCTACATCATCTACAGGTTTAGGCCCTATAGGGATCGCTGTTAGCGGATCCATGATTTACAATGACGAAGAGGGGCCAAGTGTACCTTTGGATGATGCCGCCCCTTCCCTAGATTATAACGGGGCACATACAGGCCCTCAAAGCTATCACTACCATTTGGAACCTCTTGCTTTTTCAGATAATGACGATAATCTAATCGGAATTATTTCAGATGGATTCTTTTTGTACGGCAGGAAATGTGTGAGTATAGGAGCTTATCCCAATGATCTTGATGATTCGGGTGGACATACATCCATCACCAAGTACAATGAAGAGGAGGAATACCACTATCATATCCAAAATGAGTTGTACTTAAATAAGTATTATATCCTTTTTCCAGGGAATTATCAAGGCAGTCCGAATGCTATTCGTTAAACAAATATTCTGGTTCTCCTTGCTAAATCTAGGGTTTTATACTCCGGTAGGAATGTCTGGTGATAATACTTTAAAACCAGTTAAATTAGTGAATAAGGCGGTTTCAGTGGAGGAGCTTGTACTAAATCCCAATCGAGGGATGGTTTATTATATGGAAAAACCATTTACTGGGGCAGGTATAGCCACCTATCCAAATGGAGTAGTGTCAGAAGTAATTACTTATTTAAATGGCAAAAGAGATGGGGTGCTGCAGCGATGGTTCGAAAATGGCCTATTGAGTTTTGAAGCCAACTATGAAGCGAACAAACTGAATGGCGTGGTTAAATCTTGGTGGTCTAATGGAAAACAAAGGTCTATGGCTAATTTTCATCGCGGTGTGGTCCATGGGGTACAAAAACAATGGTACATCAGCGGGCAACTCTTTAAAGTGCTTCATATTGTTGAGGGTAAGGAGGAGGGACTGCAGCAGGCATGGAGAGAAAATGGGAAACTTTTCGTGAATTATGAAGCCAAGGATGGCCGTATCTATGGTTTAAAAAGAGCGAGTTTGTGTTACGAATTGGTAGATGAAAATATTGCGATAGATGAATAAATTAACAATTGTATTGATCGTTTTAATGGCTACAGCTTGCGAAGCTAGTAAGGATAATAATGTAGATCAATCCACCATTGAGACCTTACCATATTACGAAGAAGCGACATTCACCCCTCAGTGGTTTTCCAGCAGGGAAGAAGTGCCCAAAAATTTTCATCATATCCCCAAATTCTCTGTGGTCAACCAGTTGGGCGATGCCATCACGGAAGAAGTATTTGACAATAAAATCAGTATCGTGAATTTTTTCTTTACCACCTGCCCTGGGATTTGTCCCAAAATGATGGCCAATATGGATTTGGTTCAAAAGCAATTGAGAGAAAAAAAGCAGTTGCAGTTACTTTCCTATTCTGTAACGCCTGAAATGGATGGTGTTCCAGAATTGAAGGAATATGCAGATAAAAATGGGATTCCGAGTGAAGATTGGTATTTACTTACTGGAAATAGGGAGGTTATATATGATTTAGGTAGAAATCAATTTTTTGTGGAAGAAGATATGGGTTTAGAAAAAGGACCTGAAGATTTTTTGCACACCGAAAATATTTTACTGATTGATGGTAAGCGGCATATTAGGGGCATATACAATGGACTTAATAAAACTGCGATCAATCAAATGATCGCAGACGTAGCAACACTTCAAGCTGAATTGCTTGGTCATTAAGCGGTGGTTTTTCTCCAAAACAACTGATATTTCATAAATAAACTAGACCTAAGAAACCTTTTGTATTATTGTATCGTTTACGATATAAACGTGCAAGATTAAAAATATACAAATGAAAAATCAGACCTCATTGATACAAAATATTTTCAGGCTAATACTGTCGGCATTTATGGTTTATGCTGGAATTAGTCATTTGACTTTTAATAGAATTGATTTTCAGGCGCAGGTTCCAGATTGGCTGCCTTTCAGCAAGGATTTGGTTGTAGTGCTTTCAGGCTATGTAGAAATTGCACTCGGGCTTGGATTGGCCTTTTGGAAAAGACAGCGGGTGAACTTTGGATGGGCGCTTGCTACATTTTTTCTCTTGGTTTTCCCAGGGAATGTGGCCCAATACCTTGACGGAAAAGATGCTTTCGGGGCCTTGGATTCTGATAGGGCACGTTTAATTCGTCTTTTCTTCCAGCCAGTACTTATTGTATGGGCCCTTTGGTCATCAGGAGCATGGGCTGATTATCGATCAAAAAAAACTAAGAATTGATGGACGCTTCACATTTAGAGTTAAAGAATCAAATCTGTTTTCCTTTTTATTCTGTCTCACGGCTGATAACAAAGGCTTACAAGCCTTTTTTAAGCAAACTGGGCCTGACTTACCCACAATACCTGGTGTTGATGGTACTATGGGAGGCTGATGGGATAAGTGTAAATCAGATCAAAGAGAAATTATTATTGGATACCAATACCCTTTCTCCGCTTCTTAAACGAATTGAAGCAATGGGGCTAATCACACGGCTACGGTCAAAGGCAGATGAAAGAAGTGTTATTGTATCCTTAACTGAGGAAGGAGTAAAATTGAAAACTAAAGCCTTGCCTATCCCTGAAAAAATGCTTGAAAATTTATCCGCAGAAGGCATTGAAATAGATGAAATCGCTGGACTGAGGACAATGTTAAATAACTGGATGAAAATCCTTTCAAAAAACAACGATCAAAACGAAAATAAATAGAATTAGTAAAATGGAATTAATTGATAAATTGAATTGGAGATATGCGGCTAAAGCCATGAATGGCGAGAAAATACCGCAGGAGAAGGTGGACAATATAATAGAAGCAATATCACTAGCACCGACCTCGAGTGGTTTACAACCATTTGAAGTGATAGTGATCACCAACCAGGAAATTAAAGAACAAATTAAACCTATTGCTTGGAATCAGTCAGTAATTACCGATTGTTCTCATTTGTTGGTTTTTGCAGCATGGGATACCTATACTGAGGAGCGAATCAATAAAATGTTTGACCTCACCAATGAGGAAAGAGGCTTTACCAATGAAGGTTGGGAAAACTACAGAAAGCAACTGCTGGCTACTTATCCGAAAAGGCCGGCTGATGAGAATTTTAACCATGCTGCCAAGCAAGCCTATATTGCCTTTTCACAGGCGATTAGCGCTGCTGCATTTGAAGGGGTAGACAGCACGCCAATGGAAGGTTTTGATCCTAATGCCCTTGATGAAATTTTAGGGTTGAAAGAAAAAGGACTTAGAAGTTGTGTTGTCCTTCCGTTAGGCTATAGAGACAGCGAAAAAGATTGGTTGGTAAACCTTAAGAAAGTAAGAAAAAGCAAAGCGGATTTGGTGACCGTGTTGGATTAATGAAGACTTCAACCATTGAATACATTTGATTATTAATTGGTAATTGAAAAGAAGCCATGGTAGCGAAATGCTATAATGGCTTCTTTTTTTTGCTCAAAAAATGAGGGAGGGTTTTTTATAACTATTTGTGACTGCTGCATTAAATTCCGAATTGTGTCCTCCCTTTTATCAGGAATAAATATTTTTCCTTTTCATCGGGGAATGGGTAAATTGAACGAAATTAAGGTTTAATCAAAAATGACTGGCTGAATCAAATCGTTTCTTGCAAAATCAACCTAAATGCACCATGAAATATGAATGGAGGAAATCCGAAAAAGAGCTTTATTTACCCAAAGCCAAGCCGTCACAAATAAAAGTCCCGGCCTTTAAGTTTATCAGCATTTCTGGTGAAGGAAACCCAAATAGCAGGCATTTTTCGGATTGTATTACTGTTCTCTATACCCTGTCTTATGCCATCAAAATGACCCTCAAAAAGGTCGGTGATCCACCGGAAGCCTATCAAGATTATACCGTTTACCCACTGGAAGGGGATTGGGACATTAACGCTACGGCCAAGGCCAAGTTTGATGGAAGCATCAATAAAAATGATTTGGTATATGCCATAATGATCCGTCAACCCAATTTTGTGCAAAAGTCCTTTTATGAGGAGATATTGGCGGTGACAAAAAAGAAAAAGCCTCAGCCTTTACTAGAGCGTGCTAGGTTTGAACTTATTGAAGAAGGTCCTTGTATACAGATGTTGCATGTAGGCAGTTATGACAATGAGGCGGCATCTTTTGCGAAAATGGATGCTTATGCGAACGAAGCGGGTTTGGAAAGACTTTCGAAAACCCATAAAGAAATATACCTTAGCGATTTTAGAAAAGTGCCAGTCGAAAAATTAAAAACGGTTTTGAGGTTCAAAGTCAAAAGTGATGCTTAAAAAGTTTTAAAACGGTAACCCAATTTATTTAATAGCCCATGAGATTGTTTAAATTCGTATGTTTCCATATGCTATGGATGAGCCTATGTGGAATTCCTCTTCAGGCACAAACCAGCCCTGACCAAATAAAATTTACCCGGCAAGCTTCCAAAAGGTTGGTTTTTGATGAGGACCAGACCATACCTATCGCGGGTATTTGGCCAGAAAAAATCACAGGTTTTTCTGTCATGCACCCAATTAGCCACCTGCTAAGGGATAGTTCAAATGTTACCATAAATGCCAGTCAATTGGTCGTTCAATCTCAAGCAAAAACGGAAACAGACATCTGGTTTGGTGGCTTTAATCCTGTAGCTACCTATTCAATTGATTTGGCCTCATGTATTGGTAAAGGAGCAATTGGTTTTTCATTTTCCGGAACCAATACCAAAGAAAAATTAACCATTAAGGTGCAGTTCAACGCGCAAAAACTGGAGGATGCAAGGCTACACTTTACCGACAAGGACGGTATGAGCACTGAAGAATCCATCGCTGTTAACCTATCTGAAAATACCTCCTTAAATGGAACGCTTTACCTGCAAATGCTGGGAAGTGGTTTGGTGCTATATTTAAAAGACGAGGGATTGCCACAGGTTATAGGCCAGTCTGATTTCAATACTTTAATAGATTTGCGTAAAAAAGAATACCTGCATTCTTTTCAATCACACCTATATATTGGTCTTGGCTCAGGGGAAATTAAAATAGATAGGGTACTGATGGGGCTTACGGCGGGAGTGGGCTTGGCCGATATTCGTGCAATCACTTATGAGGATGGTTCTCCGCTCTTGGATCAAGGGCGCTTGTGGTACACCATGTCTATAAGAGGGCGTGCCTTGCCACATCATATTCAGGGAGTGTTCAGTGTGAACCCTTCTGTTTTCGATATTAAACTAGAAGGGGTCATTCTTTTTGATCGCCAGGATGGGCTTTTAAGAAATGAGGTTGCCTCGCATATCTTTTTTGACCGCAAGGATAATAGTTGGAAAGGGATCACTACAGGTTTTAGTGCTTACGCCAATATTGAAAAAGAAGAAAAGCAATTGCTGGCTGTAAAAAGTAAAAAAGATCCAAGGTTTGGTTTTTCGGTGATGGAAGCAGTTCCTTTCGGAGTAGTGGGGGATGTGGAGGATCCACATATTCTTTATGACAGTGAGGTGGGTAAATGGAGAATTTTGACCTGTGTTAATGAAGGTGGTTACAAAGCAATAGTTATGGAGTCTGATCATTGGAACAAAGGGTATGTAAAGATCGCTGGACCAGTTGCTCATGATTCCACAGGAACATCCATTCAGAAAATAGGGGGGCGCTTGTATAGTTTTTCTGGGAGTTCGGAGAGAGATATTTTTATTTATACTTACCCGGACTTGGAGGAAGTAGGAACATTGAAAATGGACCTACCGCCTTGGGATGCGGTTTCAGGAACAAGAGTTTGGCCAAATGTGGTACAATTGCCTGAAGGATATCCATTCCGCTATGTGGCTTTGATGATGGATAGAATTAATTATCCAGGTATGGTAGGTCCAAATTGGACGTATGGGGCCTTGTACCTTTACCATGGCTATGAATAGCTCCTCATTCATCAAAACCATAAAATTTAGCCTTTGATGTGAAGATCCTTTAAGTTAAAAATACGTGAATTGTCCCTACCTTTTAGGGCTTAAAAGATTTTTTTTTAAATTTTAATGCTTGATAAAAACCCTGTTAAACGTGATTTAATAGGGTTTTTATAGTTAATTATCCCTTTCTAACCATTTTTTATAAAAAAGTTTAGCTCCTGCTAAATCCAAAGGCATCATTTGGTTCGTAACTCTTATCAAATAAGTCATACAAATCAATCATCGATTCGATTGACAATTTATGATGAAATCGAAACCGAATTATTTACCTAAACTTTAAGAAAATGAAAAATGATTTGATTAAACCGCAGGGACTGGTGAAAGACGCCAATCGTAGGAAGTTCCTTCAAAAAGGTTCTTTGTCCATTGCCGCGGCTGGATTGTTTATGGTCGGATGTAATGATGAAGATGATTATATGCCGCCAATGAAAGAAGGCGTAATGTTGGGGTCTGGTGACATTGGTATATTAAATTATGCCTATGCACTTGAGCAACTTGAAGCAGCTTTTTACGCAACAGTATTACAAGGTGATTATTTTGCCAATGCCAGTTCGGAAGAAAAGCAAATCATGGAGGACCTTGAAAAACATGAAAGAGCTCACAAGGAATTTTTTAAAGCAGCATTAGGAAATTCTGCAATTGCAGATTTGGAAGTAGACTTTAGCGCAATTGACTTTAATAACAGAATGTCTGTTTTGAGTGCGGCTAAAACTTTCGAAGATTTAGGTGTAGCTGCCTATAACGGCGCAGGAAAATTTATTCAGGATGCTGGCTATTTATTGATTGCGGGGAAGATTGTTTCAGTTGAAGCAAGACATGCTGCAGCAATCAGGGATTTATTGAATCCAGGTTCCGTAGATTTTGCTGGGGATGATTTGATTGATTCCAATGGTCTTGAGCGCACACTTAGCTTCTCAGAAGTTCTTTCTGCAGCGAGCACCTATGTGACCACGCCAATTGACTTCAGCCAATTGCCAAGCTAATATTTAACCTAAACTAAAATAGACATGAACTTATTAAAATTATTAGATAAAATGTGTCCGGATACTCAAAATTCGGATCAAAAAGAATTGTTTTTTTCTAGAAGAGAGGCTTTTCACAAATTTGGTGACATGAGCAAAAAAATGGCTATGGCAGCGGTTCCACTAGGAATTTTGTCCGCTTTGCCAAAAGTAGCTAAAGCAGATACTGAAAGTCTCATTGGTGTGTTGAATTATGCATTGACTTTGGAGCACCTGGAGTACAGGTACTATCAAATGGGCTTAGACGCAGGTGTGATAGAAGGAGCAGATATGGCGATTTTTGAAAAAATCAGAGATCATGAGTTGGCTCACGTTAACTTTTTAACGGAGGTAGTTGGGAATGTTTTGGGTGGAACCCCTGTAATGGAACCAGGATTTGACTTTACTGCCGGTGGAAATTTCTCCCCTTTTACCGATTACCCTACTTTTCTGGCATTGTCTCAAGCCTTTGAGGATACTGGAGTAAGGGCGTATAAAGGTCAAGCAGGCAACGTAATGGAAAATGATGTGGTATTGACTGCTGCACTTTCAATTCATTCTGTAGAAGCCAGACACGCTTCGATGGTGAGAAGACTTCGTACCAAGAAAGGGCATGACAGCATTAAGGGCTGGATAACTGAGGCGTCAATCGGTACATTACCTGCTGCAACTCAGGCGATTTATGCCGGCGAAGATAATGTAAGCCATGGCGGTGTGGATGTTACTCAACTGACAGGTATTGATTCTGCAGCAGTTACAGAAGGATGGGATGAGCCTCTGAACAAAGATCAAGTATTAGGAATTGCATCACTTTTCTTAGCGTAGTTTAGGTTATTAGTTGGGTTTGAGTGTTTGGATGTCATCTCTGTTGGGAGATGGCATCTTTTTTTTGTTTTAAAATATGCTGAATTAGTGTTCAAATTTGAGGGAAAGATTGCATATTTCGCCTTCAATCTGTTAGCGGTAGAAAAAAATTCTACGCGGTTGAGAATGAATCAAATTCAAAATTTTTAAAACATTAAATATGAATTTTAGCCGAAGAAAAGTATTGCAATTATTACCCGTAGTAACTGGAGGAGTAGCTATGGGCGATTTTGACTTTTTGATGATCGACAATCAAAAGAAGGTGCTTGATGGGGTTCGCTCATTTTTTCAAAAAGTTGCTAATAAAGATGGCACTTTTAGACCAGGAAAAGCCAATGATTATGCAGGTAATTCAGATACAAAGTTTTCTGGCATTGCAGCCCCTACCTATGCAGTTGTCATTCATAAAACCTTTGGCTGGGAATTGCCCTATGAGCAAGAAACCATAGACTTTTTCCTTTCCTGTCAAAAAGAAGATGGTGCATTTTATGCACCTACAGGGGAAGGAGACATGGAATTGCCGCTTGCCAAATTATACAATACCGTACAAAGTGTTGCGGCATTAAAAATATTAGGAATTGAGCCAAAATATGATCCGACTCCAGTTATTACCTATTTCTTTGAAGGGAACAGGTTTCAAGACTTACCGCTATACACGACCAGCTTTTTTGCATTATTTTACAGTGCATGGAGGTCGGAAATGCCATCGAATATCGATGAGAAAATGAGAGGGTATTTAATGGATAACCAAACAGAAGATGGGTATATTGGGGATCACGTGGCCTCCACTTTTCATGCAGCTCATTATTATCGATTAATTGGTGAGGAAACACCTTTAGCGGAAGAAATGGTGAAAAGGGTACTAAAAGACCAAAAAGAAGATGGTTCTTGGTCACTCCATCAACCAGACTGGGATGTTCACGCAGTTTATGATGCCTTGTTTGTTCTTAAGCAGGTCGGCGGAGTTGCGAATCGGAAAAGGGAAATAAAGCAGGCTTATCGAAAAGCGAATGAATGGATACTAAAGTGTCAAAAAGAGGACGGAGGTTTTAGTCATTTCCCTGGAAATGAACCCTCAGATGTAGATGCGGTATATTTTCATGTAGGCGCACTTGTAGAAAGTGGCTATTTGCAACCAATTAAGGGAATTGAAAATGAAGAGATTTATGGATGGGGACATTTGATGAATCCAGATGAAACTTACAATTGTTTAATTTAATATAGGACGATTGGATTATCAAGCTCAAATTTAACAGTCGGGTTTGCATTGGCCTTTGAAGTCCCTTTCTCTTATTTGATCAAATCTTCTAATAGAAAGGGCTTCTTTTTTTTAGGAGCTATTAATAAGATAATGTCCGCCTATTGCTACTTGTTTTCTGGGGTGGTTTTTTGGAGGTTTGGAAAATTTTATGCCATAGTTGGATGGTGAGAGGGTCTTTTTTTAGTATTGGCGGCTAATAGTTGTTCTCATTTCAAGTTATAATTGAAAATTATAAAACAACCAAACCTTGAAGGCCTTTTTAACTAATAAATCATTCCAATCCACTTAAAATATGCCCTATTTTTTATTTTTAAGGGTATTTGAAATAGCCAGTATTTGGAGGTAATTTATTTTGATATTTGGAAGTTTAATTTTTTATCCACATTTTTAAGTGTTTTAAACCCTAACATCCAAATTATTATGAAGTACGAACAACTGAGTTCTTATGAATTGTGGGGTTTGATTCAATCTGCCGATCAAGAAGCATATGCATATGTTTTCACTTCTTACTCTGATAGTATTTTTAAATACGGGCAGAAATTCACTACAGATTGTGAGCTTATTGAGGATGTTATTCAGGACATATTCGTACACCTTTGGGAGATAAAATCCAGCTTGCATATCCACTCTTCCATCAGGTTTTATTTATTTTCATCTTTCAGGAGAGAACTGCTCAGAAGACTAAAAGAAAATCAGAAACATGAGATGCTGGAAGATTATCATTCAAGCGTAGCTTGGCAGAATTCATTTCAAGAGATATTGATTGAAAACCAAATTACACATATGTCAAGCAGAAAGATTACTTCCGCTTTAGACAATTTATCCAATAGACAAAAGGAAGCGATCTATCTCAAGTACTTGCAAAACTTGTCTTATGATGAGATTTCAGAGTTGATGGGGATAAAAGTTCCTTCACTCTACAACTTAGTTTTAAAAGGACTTAAGTCCATGAAGCAATTCCTTACTTCGTCCGATTTTACAGCTAAGGCTGTAGTTTTGTTCGGTTTTATCAATGTAGATGCCTAATTTTTCATCTGCCAATTATAAAAATTAAATATTTTATTTAAAAAAACATCAATTGGATGGTGAGATTGGCCAGTAATCTCCCTCTTATATTTATAGATGTTTGATAAATGAAGTCCTACGAAAAAATAGAAGATTTTTTAGAAGATAAATCCTTTAAGGAATGGGTGCTTAATAATGATGCTGAACAAGCAAAATTTTGGCAGGAGTGGGTAAATGCCAACCCTACTCAGGTTGAGTTATTGGGTCAAGCAAGGACCATTCTTCTGGAAATGGATGCTTCCGCTTTGAAATGGAAGGAAAGTAGGAAGAAAAAAACCTTCATAGCGATCAAAGACAAGATTATAGCTCTTGACGAAAAAAAGATAAATTCCAACCGTTATGTATACACCTCTAATAGTGGTAGACTTGAAAATAAAATAAGACTATTTCTGGGAGGGTCCATACTTGCTGTATTTTCTTTGGTTTTGGTTTACGCCTTTTTATCAGTAGAGTACAATAAACCAATTGCGCAGGAAACGCAATTTGACGAATGGGTAATTAAAACCAACCCTAAAGGACAAAAATCTACTTTAATGCTTTCCGACGGTAGTAATGTGGTGTTAAATGCAGAAAGTGAGTTGCGTTTCAAACGGGAATTTGGACAGAGCCATCGGGAAATATATTTAACAGGGGAAGCCTTTTTTGAAGTGGCTTCTGA
Source organism: uncultured Cyclobacterium sp. (assembly GCF_963977555.1). Taxonomy (GTDB): domain Bacteria; phylum Bacteroidota; class Bacteroidia; order Cytophagales; family Cyclobacteriaceae; genus Cyclobacterium. The sequence continues at coordinate 22,641 of NZ_CAXBPD010000029.1, forward strand.
TAGTTTACTGCCCTTTCGGGTTCATAGCGGGGATATAATCACTACTGCCTTAGGTACCTCTTTCAACATTAATTCTTATAAAGAAAATTGCATTCAGGTGCAGTTGGCTACAGGCAAGGTCAGGGTATCAAATTTAGCTGAAGAAGGCCAATCAGTTGATTTAATTCCCGGTGAAGAAGCTGTAATTGGTACCGATAACAACTTAATTAAAAGCAAGTTTGACATTGATAAAGCATTCAATTGGAAGGAAGGGGTATTGGTTTTTGAAAAGATTCCTTTTCAAGAAGTTGTTCAGGTTCTGGAGCGTTGGTATGCTGCTGAAATTAAAGTTAAAAACATGTCTTCCAATAACCTGCGAATTTCTGGTGAGTTTAAAAAAAACACCTACCTCAAAGATGTTCTTGAGAGTTTGGGCTATGCCTATAATTTCGATTTCTCGATGAAAAATAAAACCGTGTTAATTCAATTTAAAGCAAGTGAATAGCCTATGAAGATAAAGTAAAAAGCCGATGAATGATAATTCATCGGCCAATGCCAGAAAGAAGGGAAGTTCTCAGGCTACCTTCCTACTGTAGTTTTAATGCCATCAATCACAATAAAACTTTCAAAGTTATGAAAAAATCATTACATGTACTTAGTATGGTGGGGAAATATTACCTATACGGCTTCTTTCTGCAGCTGTTGTGTCTAAACCTGATGTACGCGTCTCCAACCAAGGGGCAAAGTTCTCTGAATATTAGCGAAGTTTATTTGAGTTTAGACCTCAAAGATGCGTCCTTGACAGAGTCCTTTAACAGGATAAAAAATGAAACATCTTTTTTCTTTATCTATGATCAGGAATTGGTAGATGCATCACTTCCTGTAAACCTACAGGTAGAACACCAAAGCTTAGAAAATGTGTTGTTGTCACTAGCTGCAAGCCACACACTTTCTTTCAAGCAAGTAGACAATAGAATTAGCGTCAAGGTGGCCAAAAGAAATAGTGAAGAAAAAAAGGTTGAAGTCGATATTACCATTCGTGGAATCGTCTCAGATTCCAATGGTGAGCCTATTCCTGGAGCAACCGTTTCTGTTCAGGGAACATCTATAGGTACTGCTACAGATATTGATGGCAAATATTCACTTTTAGTACCTGAGGGTGCTACTTTGGTATTCTCATTTATAGGCTTTGAAACACAACAGATTGCAGTTGGCGATAGAAGCGTCCTAGACGTAAGTTTAAATGAAGAAATGTCTTCATTGGATGAATTTGTGGTTGTTGGATATGGTACGCAGAAGAAGGTTAATTTGACTGGATCGGTGGATGTAATTTCCAGTGACATGTTAGAAGACCGACATGCGGCAAATGTTTCCCAGTTATTGGTTGGAACAACGCCAGGGTTGAACTTTGGTTTTGATGACAACGGATACCAGCCAGGCGCAAAAGCCTCTATAGATATTCGTGGAATTGGATCTCTGAATGGAGGAGCGCCATACATACTGATCGATGGCTTTCCTGGAGACATGAACTCCCTTAATCCAGAAGATATAGAATCTATATCTGTATTAAAAGATGCTGCGGCATCCGCTATATATGGTGCAAGAGCTCCCTATGGTGTGGTGCTTATCACAACAAAATCTGGTAAGAAGAATTCAAAGATAAGGGTTAACTATTCAGGAAGTATGAATTTGGTAACACCTGCTAAGTTGCCAGGAACTTTAGATTCCTACACCTACTCTCGTGTACTCAACGAGGCAGCATTAAACAAAGGCTCTTCCTTAAAGTTTAGTGAGGAAACCATTGACAGGGTTATCGCCTATCAAGAAGGGGATTATGATTTTATACGCGCACAATTTCCTGCAGATTTTCCTGCTGGTGATGTGACCAACTGGTCCGCTTTTCCTGCTCCTGGAGGAGGGTGGCACGGTGGAAATGGTGACGGTCATGCCAACAATGATTTTTGGGACCTGGCTACTGGGCCTAATATGGGACAATCTCATAACTTCTCGGTACAGGGCGGATCTGATAAAACTTCCTATTACCTATCAGCAGGTTTTACAAATCAGGCAAGTTCCTTTACATGGGCTGATGATTATAACAAGCGTTATAATCTGACTGCTAAAGTTAAGACTGCGCTGACTGATTGGTGGGATTTAAGATTTGAAACGCGTTTAACGAAAAACAACCGTCATTTCCCTACTGGGGCAAGACCTGAATCTATTGATTCGTACAATGCCCTTCTGCACATTATTTACAACACAGCACCAAAGCAAGCAGTGTTCGATAGTTTCGGGAATCAAGTTCAGAGCAGCGTGAAAAGCTTTTTTGAAGCTGGAGCGAGTAATGATGAGACTACAGAAAATTGGCAAATCATAGGCACGGAATTGAGACCATTAAAAGGATGGAAAATTAATGCCGATTTTGCCTATCAATCCACTGATTTTTATGGGCTGCATGATGGTAGAGAATTTGGCGAAAAAAATTGGCTTACCGGAGAACAAACCAGTTCTTGGGTAGCGAGTCAGGTCAATGAATACCATGCAAGTGATTATTACTGGAGTTCTAATATATTCTCTTCTTATGAGTGGAGTCTCAATGAATCCCATAATTTCATGGTGATGGCAGGAGGACAATATGAATCAGCCAAATACCGTTCCTTGACAGGTCAGGCTAGAAATTTAATTGTACCTGATATTATTTCTTTAAATACCGCTACAGGTGATCCATCACTCAATGAAGGATTAAGTCAATGGGCTACTGAAGGTTATTTTGGTCGTTTAACCTATAACTATAAAGAAAAATACCTTGTAGAATCCAATGTGAGATATGATGGAACATCTAGGTTTTTGGAAGGTAAACGATGGGGTTTCTTCCCTTCATTTTCAGCCGGCTGGGTTGTGAGTAATGAAGACTTTTGGACGCAATCATCAGGCTTTATCAACACTTTAAAAATTAGGGGGTCATGGGGTCAGCTAGGGAATCAAAATGTATCTGCTTACCAGGATTTGGCGTTGATTCAACTTTCTAAAAACCTGCTTAACTGGCTTCCTGGTTACAATCAAACTGGACAGGTTGGATACACGTTGACGCCTTCTTTGGTAAGTCCTTCATTGACTTGGGAGAAAGCTGCCACTACTAATATTGGTATAGACATGGAATTTCTTGCTAACAAACTTGGAGTTAATTTTGATTGGTTTGAGCGAAATACTACTGATATGATCGGCCCATCTGAGACTTTGCCAGGGGTACTCGGAGCATCTGTTCCACGCTCTAATAATTCTGCCTTGAGAACCAGAGGTTGGGAATTGTCTGTAAAATGGAAGGAAGTTGTTAATTCTGACTTAAGTTATTTTGTTGGTTTTAACCTCTATGATGCCAAGGCGGTTGTAACAGAATATAACAATCCCACTGGTTATTTAGGATCCTGGCTTGTTGGTCAAGAAGTAGGTGATATCTGGGGATGGTCTTCCAATGGATTGTTCCAGTCTCAACAAGAGATTGACAATCATGCTGACCAATCTTTTATTTATAATTTATGGAATCCTGGAGATGTAAAATATGATGATCTTAATGGTGATGGAGTAATAAACAATGGTCAAAATACTATCGATGACCATGGGGATTTAATGCTTCTTGGTAACTCCAGTGCACATTATCAATTTGGGGTTAATTTTGGAGCCAATTATAAAGGCTTTGACTTTTCCATGTTGTGGAAAGGTACTGCCAAACGTGATAAAGGCATGAATTATAATGATTATGCCTATTATGGATTTCGACGAGCAAATTGGTCTCAACCAAAGTGGGATCACTTGGATTATTACAGAGATACTCCAGGTACTAAATATGTAGGTTTATATGAAGGAGATGCGAATATAAATACTGATGCATTCTATCCACGCCCTTATGAGGACAATGCCTCTAATGTTAAAAATCAAACCTATAATTCTCGTTATTTAGGTAATTTCGCCTATTTAAGATTGCAAGATGTTCAGTTGGGATACAGTATTAATGATGCTGTAATTAGTAGATTTGGATTGAGTAAAGTAAGGGTTTACCTCTCAGGATCTAATCTCATAACGTTAAGCCATTTGCCCATAGGTATGGACCCAACCTTGCCTTCTGGAGGATATCGTGACAGCACTGGAAAAGACTACAGAGCGGATCGCATTTATTCTATGGGCTTGAACGTTACCTTTTAATCTCCTCTCTACAAAACTTATTTAAAATGAAAAATACATTAAAAATAATCTATATTTTGACATTTTTTTCAGGTTGGTCTTGTACAGATTTTCTAGACAAGCCCCCTCTGGATCAAATTGGAATTGATGAATACTGGAAGTCAACAGTAGATCTCAAAAATTATACCGCTAAGTTTTACGAGAGCCTGCCTTATCATGAAAACAGCATGTCGACTGTGGGACGCGAGGATGCAGCTAATAATATAACTTATAGAACTGCAAATTCTAAATTGAATGGTGAAACGACTTTGTCTACTGGTTCTTGGCAGAGTGGCTTCGCGCCGGTAAGAAGTATAAATATCTTTTTAGACAATTACAGCAAATGTGAAGATGCCTACAGCTCGTGGAAGCAGTACCTTGGTGAAGCCCAGTTTTTTAAAGCTTGGATATATTTCGATTTAGTCCAAACCTATGGGGACGTACCCTGGTATACACATGCTTTGACTCCTGATGATGAAGCTGAGTTGATTAAACCGCGTGATTCTCGAATAGTGGTTGTGGATTCTATTTTGAATTTGTTGGATAAAGCGGTAATTAATTTAGAAACTAAAGCGGAAGCCCCTTGGGGTAATAATTCGATAAATAAAGAAGTAGCCTTGGCTTTTAAATCTAGAGTAGCCTTGTTTGAAGGGACTTGGCAGAAGTACCACAGCGGTGATGAGTTTGGTACAGCAGGAGCTGATCCAGATAAATATTTTCAAGCATCTGTGGATGCAGGAAGCGAATTGATAAATGGAGATTACAGTGTAGGGATCTATTCTACTGGTAATCCTGAGGAAGATTATTATGACTTATTTGGTACTGGAGACATGGGAGGCATAGATGAGGTATTATTGTATAGGGCATACAATGTGGGTGAATTTATTGGTCATAATCAAAACTATTATGGCACTACTACCCCTTCGGAACTTGGTGCAACCTGGTCCTATGTAACGTCCCATTTAGGAAAAGACGGAAAACCAATGGATTATATGGCCATTTCTCAAAGTGTAAAAGGCAATGATTTCCTGGAGATGCTTGCCAGTGATGTGGATTTAAGATTAAGACAAAGCATATGGATACCTGGAGATGTACAACATTACCCATCCAATGTAGTGTTTAATTCTCCACCTCTATTTGCAGGAAGCCGTGAAAACAACCCTACTGGATTTCAAATCAAAAAATACACCAATCCTTATCAAGAGTTAGGTTATGCCAATGCAAATGATGCTGGTCGGATTATATTTAGGTATGGAGAAGTTTTGTTGAACTATGCTGAGGCCCTGGTAGAATTGAATGGAACTGTTGCTTATGATCAATTGAACTTATTACGTGCCAGAGTAGGAATGCCTCAATTTGAGGTTTTGCCTCAAGATGCCGATCCTAATAAAGTAGATTATGGTTATCCAGTTTCTGATGCACTGTACGAGATTAGGAGGGAAAGAAGGGTAGAATTGGCATTTGAGGTTTTAAGAGAGCAGGACTGGAAGCGTTGGGCTGCACATGAGTTGTTTTTAAACATGCGCCCTAAAGGATATCCTTTTAATAGCGCAGAATTCCCAACTGAAAATCCAATATTGGACGAAAATGGACTCGTTGATCCATTGCAAATTGAATTGCCAAACGGCTATAATTTTAATCCCAATAGGAATTATCTTGAAAGTGTTCCTCAAACAGAATTGACATTAAATCCTAACCTGGATCAAAATCCAGGTTGGTAAGATTTGTTTCTACACGGGAGAATAAATTCAATTTTTTTGACACAGTAAATTCGATATATGGATCAAATGAAAAATAGAGAAAATCCGGGCTTATTGGCCCGGATTACTCTTTTGAAATTTCTACCAATTAAAGCCCTGTTTTACGGCCTGATTCTCTTTTTAGGCAGTTGTGTCCAAAAAGAGGTTAAGGTTTTTTGTATTGGAGACTCCACAATGAGTCATTATGACCTAAAAAAGATGGAGGAGAGCTATGGAGGCCCCGATTTTCCGAGAAGAGGATGGGCCATGGCGCTTTCGGCATACTTGAATGACAATGCGGAAGTAAGAAATATGGCGGTAAGTGGCAGAAGTTCCAAGAATTTTAGGGCTCAAGGTTATTGGGATAAAGTATTGGAGGAGATTCAGGAAGGGGATTTTGTTATCATCCAATTTGGACACAATGATGAAAAAGAAGAAGATACCACAAGATATACTGAAGCTTTTGGAGCGTTTAAAGACAACTTAATTCGGTATGCAAAGGAAGCGGAAGAGCATGGTGCTTTTCCTGTTATAGCTACCTCTATAGCGCGCAGGAAATTTAATGCAGAAGATCAGCTCGTAGATACGCACGGTGACTATGTATTGGCCTCTCGCGAAGCGGCTAAAGAAGCAGGTGTTCCAATGATAGATTTAAATCAAATGACCACGGATTATTTAAATCAATTAGGGCCTGAAGAGTCCAAGGAATGGTTTTTACATATAGATCCGGGGGTTTTTGAGAAGTTGCCGGAAGGAATGGAAGACAATACCCATTTAAGCAAACAAGGTGCTTGTGCAGTTTCGGGACTGTTTGCCGATGGACTTGAGCAATCGAAAAGCGCCTTAAAAAATTACCTGCTAGACCAAAAACCTGATTGCAATATTATACCTTAAAGAAAATTGATTATGAAAGTAATAAAAAAAATAACGGGAGGATTGCTTCTATTAAGCATGCTGTTTTTTGCCCAAAATAATGAAGTCTTGGCCCAGCAATTTAAAGCCGGAGCTTCAATTACTGATATTACTCCGCATCTGGGACATCCTATTGTTGGGAATTACAACTCTCCTCCTGCAACCTATATTCATGACCCTCTAAGTGTTAGAACCCTTGTCCTGGATGATGGTGTGAAGGAATTGGTATTTGTGATTGTGGATAATGTTCATATTAATCGGGAGGTTTTTGATGCTGCTAAAGCAATGCTAGATCGAGATTTAAATATTCCGACAAAAGATGTAATGATGGCCTCAACACATACCCATTCAGGGATAAGCCTTAATGGAGAAGGGTTAAAAAGCATATCTCCCGAAATAGGAGTTGCTCTTGATGAATACCAGAACTTTGTTGTCAAAAGAATGGTAGATGGAGTAAAGATTGCCAGAGAAAACAAAGCGTTAGCAAAAATTGCCTTCGGAAGTGTAGATGTTCCGGAGCATGTATTTAATAGAAGGTGGATCATGAAGGATTCAGTGCTGAATCCCCTGGGACAATTGGAAATAGCTAAAATGAACCCTGGACATAGCAATGCTTTACTTCGGCCTGCAGGTCCGGTAGATCCTGAGGTGGCATTTATTGCAGTAGAATCTCAGGAAGGTACTCCCATAGCCTTGTTGGCCAACTATTCATTACATTATGTGGGTGGAGTGCCTAAAGGGCATATTTCCGCAGATTACTTTGCTGCTTTTGGGAATCGAGTGGGTGAACTATTGGAAACAGGGTCTGGTATTCCGGCTTTTGTAGGGATCATGACCAACGGTACATCAGGAGATGTCAATAACAACGACTATTCCAAACCTCGTGGGGAATCGTTACCTCCTTATGAAAAGATGCATTATGTAGCCAATGATGTTGCCGATAAAGTACATCAAAAATACAAAGAGTTGGATTTTCAGTCAGAAGTTAAACTAGGCTCAGCGCTTTCAGAAATGACCCTTACTGTGAGACGGGCCTCTCCTGAAATTCTTAAAAATATAGCCCTGGTTAGAGATTATAATGGTTCAGAGCCTATGTTTCATAGATTGGAAAAAACCTATGCTAGTCGTGTCTTTAATATGGAATCATCCTACCCTGATTCTGTACAAATCGTTCTGCAATCTTTTGCCATCAACGATATTGGAATCGCTTCCATTCCCTTTGAGGTTTTTACCCAAATTGGATTGGATATCAAGGAGCAAAGTCCCTTTAAAAATACCTTTACCATAGAATTGGCCAATGGTTCTTACGGTTATTTACCAACTCCTGCTCAACATAAATTGGGTGGTTATGAGTCTTGGCTAACAACCAATAGGGTTCAAAAAGATGCTTCGGATAAGATCACGGCCGAGCTAATCAAGCATTTCAAGCAATTGAAATAAATCGATTTTTTTGGTTTATCCAAACAAATAATCTATGAAGCTACTAAAAGTATTAGTAATTGGAATACTCTTGATGCAATCCAATATAGGATGGTCACAAAGTCAGGGTGATGTTCTGGATTCCGGCGTGGAAGTAATTGACAGTTATCACTATAGCAAGGCATTCTCAAGCAATAGAAGCTATCGCATTTTTTTGCCACCAAACTACCGTGAAACCACTGAAAAAAATTATCCTGTGATTTATTTTTTTCATGGTTGGGCACAGCGGTATTTTGGTTCAATGGGCGAAGGCTATTCAAATTATGATTTTGGGGATGAGAATGATGGAGACAATATTGAGAAATTTGTTTCCGAAAATGATGTCATTGTATTAAAGGTGGATGGTTTGAATCAGTTCAAGGTTGAACCTATTAATTTAAGCCCTTACAATGTAAGCCTTGTTTCTACCTTTCGTCAATTTCCTGAATATTTCAAGGAGCTTATTGGATACATTGACAGTCATTACCGTACAGTTCCCGATAGAACCCACAGGGCGGTATCGGGACTCTCGATGGGGGGCTTTATGACTTTTTGGCTAGCAGCAAAATTACCCGATTGGGTAAGTGCTGCAGGGAATTTTTGTGGGTCAACTGAATTTTCAGCAGGCCTTCTTGATTTTCCAGTGAGGTATGCGCATAGCGATATGTATGATAACTTCAAAACGATCAGTTTGCGGATGCACAATGGAGACAGTGATCGGTTGCGGTTTTATCATGAAGACATGAATCGTTATTTGTTGAATGCCGTTCCCCATTATCAGTTCAAGCAGTATGAAGCCTCACATGTGACCTGTGGGATGGGGGATATGTTTCATTTTCTGAAAGATGCTTTTGAATCTCCTTTGCCATTACCTGAGAAATGGGATTATATAGATATCTATCCCTATTTTGAAATATGGGATTATAAGATAGAAACATCTAGAAATCGCTCCGGCTACACCATTTTAAGAGATGTCAATAAAGCTGGTTTCTACCTAGCTGTCCGAAATTTTCTGCACGAGGGTGAATTGATGCCCAATGTAAAGGTGCAGGTTTTAACTGCTCCAATTTATAAAAAGAATACTGAATATAAAGTGACTGACATAGATGTCCGCACGATGGAAAGTGAACAATATGTCATAAAAAGCGATGCTTCAGGCAGGTTGAAATTGACTTTAAATGGGAGTGAACATCAGATTGGGATCGGCCTTTCTCCTAGCATGCCAAACCTTTCGATGTCCAATATCAAAATAGAGAATATGGACTGGGCAGAAAGTGGCCAAGTAGTAGAATTCTCTATGAATGTGCTGAACAAAGGATTTGCAACAGCTGAAAATGTCATAGCAGAAATAAATCCCATAAGTGAGGGGCTAGATATAGTGTCCGGTCAAGGCAAGATTAAGGACTTGGAACCCCAAGAAGAAGAAAAAGTAAATGGAATCTTTAAGGTCAGAAACAATCGAATGGGTTATGATATTGCGAAGTTTCAAGCTGATTATGCTGATGACAAAGGCAATACATGGAAGGAGGAGTTTGAGATACTATTCAAAGATCCAGTAGATGAAATTACCGATTTTGTGATAGCTGATGGAAAAGAATTCACCATCGTGAAAGAAGCAGTGGACTCGGTGACTATGGTTGTGGGTGCCGGAAATGGAGATGGTATTGCAAATCCCGGAGAAACCATTGTTATACTGGCCAAAGAACAGGGGAAGTATTTGCGAACAGATGCTTATACTATCAATGAATACATCAATCCAGATAATGTGAGCATTCGGATTGCCGATCCTTGGCAAGAATATGACCATATTGGAGGGACAGTAAAATACACAATGCCGGTGTTAAGCGGAGAAATTCCAGAAGGTGAGAAGATTCCTTTTTATGTGGAATACTGGACACCGGGGGATATAAGTGGGCAGCATATCATTCACAAAGGTAAAATTAATATAACCGTGAAAGGTGAAGACAAGACTGCCCCGGTGGTGCAATGGGTTCAGGTGCTAAACGATGAATTGATAGAAGCAAGAATTTATGATGGTACATCAGTGAATAAAGTCATGCTTACTTTATCTCCTAATGAGGAAAAGTCAACTTTGAAACATGTTAACTGGGACTTGGTACCTTCTACTTTTTCCATCGAATTAAAAGATGATGGTTTAGGACAAGATGCTGTAAAAGGAGATGGGATTTATAGTGCAAGAATTTCCGGAAAGCCGACCTATTTCTATGATTTATCTTTTGAAATAAGTGATTCATTGGGGAATCAAGGAAAGTATGTCCGAGAGGAGGCTGTTTTTTTTAAGGAAACTCGATGGAGATAGGTATTGAAAAAGGAAAAGGTATTATTTAGGGTGATAATTTTTTGATAAAAGGGGCGGTTTATAAAGCGGTCCCTTTTTTTGAGGTCAGTAATATTGATCTTACATTTTTTAGGTCATTGATTTTTTACTTAAGCAAAAATTTGAAGTGGTTGGGTGCCTATAGCATATTGTATTAATCTTGGTTTATGGATTAATTGCTCTATTTTAATCTTCTTTTGGGAATTTTGGGCCAAAGCCCTTAAATATCCTATTTCTTTCGACCCCCTCCCAGCTATAGATGGAGTTATTGATATTGGGGGATTTAATCGATCGAGTTTGGAATACATTATATCCAAGCTTCATCTAACTCCCTCAATAGGAACGGCCTGTAGCCCGTTTATTAATAGCAATACTAATTCTAAAATTAGAAGGAGGGGTTTTTGTAGGTAAGGATTTGAGTCTTTGATAGTGTTTTCTTGCCATTTGAAGATTAATTTCCGATTTTTCTTCTAAGGCTAGCATTTTATTAAGTATAATCGCATATGAAAAAAAGTATAGTATTGCTTGTTCTGTGTTTGATCAACACCCCTTTGCTGGCTCAAAACAAAAAGCCAAACATTCTGATTATCATTACGGACCAGCAAAATGCCAAGATGATGAGTGCTGCTGGCAATGAGTGGTTGGAAACGCCAAATATGGATAAACTGGCCATGAAAGGCATGCGGTTTGAAAAAGCCTACGTAACCAACCCGGTTTGTTCTCCTTCCAGGTTTAGTATTTTTACTGGACATTATCCAACTGCAATTGACATGCGGCACAATGGGAGTAAACTAGATATTCCCACACTTCAGAGAATAATTCCCAATGCAATGGGCCACACTTTTGCAAAGGCTGGCTATGAAACTTTCTATGGTGGCAAATCTCACCTACCCGGGGCAAAAAATGAGGTGTCCATTTATGGCTTTAATACCTTTATCTCTAAGGATGAAAGAGACGATTTGGCAAAAGAAAGTGCAGCTTTATTGCTAGATAGAAATTCAGATAAACCTTTCATGATGGCTTTGAATTTTATCAATCCTCATGACATCTGTTACGAGGCCATCAGACAATTCCCTCCGAACAACAGACCTCCTGCTGATGTTCCGGTGCCTTTATTGGAAGCCATTTCGATTCCAGATTCAATTAGCGAAAATGATTTTATAGCCAAATATGTGCCTCCTCTGCCGGCTAATTTTGAACCAACTTCACCCGAACCATCCGCCATATATGATTTGAAAGCACTGCATTCTTTTACTATTGATGCGCGGGAAAACTGGACGGAAAGAGATTGGCGCATGCACAGGTATGCCTACCATAGATTGACCGAAAACGTAGATGTACAGATAGGGACGGTATTGGATGCTTTGGAATCGTCTGAATTTGCAGAAAACACCATCGTGGTTTTTACCTCAGATCATGGTGAAATGAGTGCTTCCCATAGGTTGGAACACAAAACAGTCTTTTATGAGGAGTCTTCAAATATCCCCTTGGTTGTTTGGTACAGAGACATGGTCAATGCTAATTCATTGGATAATGAAAACATTATTTCCAATGGCTTAGACCTATTCCCTACACTCTGTGACTTGGCGGGGATTTCCACTCCTGAAAATCTGCCGGGTGTTTCATTTGCGGCCTTAATAAATGGCCAAAAATTCAATTACAGTCCAAGGGAATACTTGTTTATGGAAAATGAATTGGGTTTTATGATAAGGGGTAATAACCTAAAATACACGCTCTATGACAATGGAGATGAGCTGTTGATTGATCTTGAAAAAGATCCGGGTGAGATGATTAACCTCGCTAAAGTCCCCTTATACCATGACAGAAAAGAGAAACTTAAAAAGCTACTTGAAGTGCATATTGAAAAGGCAAATCACTAGCTATCCTGACGTCTTGTAGTTTTGAGCAATTTTCAAATCCTGCTTCATCAAATGAAATAAATCGGCAATAGGTTATGAACGGAGCGGTTTACTAGGATAAAAACATTAAATTTTGGAGGTTTTAGGTTTTGTTCATTGAATGAATTATTCACATGAAAAACCCAATCTACAGCATGGGATTGAACACTGCTAGGTTTTAAACAACATCCAATGATTAATGTAAACCCAATTAAACCTCTTAAATCACGGTTCCTTTTGGCTATTTCAACCTTGGCCATTTCTGTTTTATTTGCTTGCGAAAGCAAAGAGCTGGTGTACCATTTCGATCCTAAAGACAATAGCAATATCGTTTTTATAGGAAACACCTTTGCTGACAGGCTTCAGAACAACAATTATTTTGAAACGCTTTTGTACAAGAGTTTTCCAGACAGAAACCTTAAAGTAAGGAACCTGGCCTGGAATGCCGATGAAGTGAACCTTAGGCCCAGGTCTTTAGGTTTTGGCACATTAGATGATCACCTACAACAGCAGGAAGCAGATTTGATTTTTGCCTGTTTTGGTTTAAATGAAGCTTTCAAAGGGCAAGAAGGCCTGTCCGATTTCAGCAAAGACCTACAAGATTTTCTTTCCCACTTACAGCAACAGCAATTCAATGGTAAAAATAGCCCTCAAATTGTATTGGTTTCACCCATTGCTCAGGAAGATAAAGGAGGCTTTTTACCCGACCCCACGCTAAACAATCAAAACCTCTCCATGTACACGAAAGAGATGCGAAAGGTTGCAGCAAGTTTAAACATTCCTTTTATTGATTTGTATCGTCCTACTAAGGACTGGATGGGTGCATCAGCGCCACTAACATCCAATGGAATTCACCTTACCGACAAAGGGTATTTAATGGTTAGTGAGTTCATGGCTAAAGCATTGGGCTTTCCAGTTGCTTCTTGGGAAAATGATCCTTCTTTTGAATTTCTTAGGGAAGCAGTAGCCAAGAAAAACCAACATTTTTTTTACCGTTTTAAGGCGCAAAATGGTGAATACATCTATGGTCGCCGAAAGGATTGGTCAGGAGGAGAGAAATTGAAGGAGGAAAACAAGTTGATTGATACCATTATTGAGCGACTGGACAGTGTGGTATGGAATGGAAGTGCAGCCAATTCCCTGGCAGATATCGAGAAGGCCAAAAGAATAATAAGCTTTAATCAGGGCATGAAAAAGCCAGAATCTCAGCCGACTACTCAGGAAGAACTTGAAAAAGCCAAGTCCCAGTTTGTGCTTCAAGAAGGGTATGAAATTGAACTGTTTGCTTCTGAACTGGATTTCCCCATCGCCAATGCCGTTGCAATAACTTTTGACCCAAAAGGGAGAATGTGGGTGTCCAGTATGCCTTCTTATCCACAATACACGCCTGGGGATATGCCTTTGGATAAACTCATAATTCTTGAAGACACCAATCAGGATGGCAAAGCCGACAAACATTCCATTTTTGCAGACAGTCTGTACCTACCACTGGGATTTGAACTGGGTGATGGGGGAGTGTATGTGACCCAGGCACCTGATTTGGTCCATTTGATGGATACGAATGGTGATGGAAAAGCTGATTCCAGAAAGATATTATTTAGTGGTTTGGGGACAGAAGATTCCCATCATAGCTTAAGTGCTTTCACCTGGGGGCAGGACGGAGCATTGTATTTCCATATGGGTACTTTCTTGCACTCGCAAATTGAAACGCCCTATGGTCCGCGAAGGGGTGCTTATGGGACTACCTGGAGGTATGAACCTTATACCATGAAGTTGGAGCCCAATATCTCTTATCCTTATGCCAATCCCTGGGGCAATGTATTTATGCGTGATGGAACACACCTAGTGGCAGATGTTTCTACAGGGATGAATTATTTTGCTCCACCACTTACCGTGGACATTGAATATCCCAAAAAGCACATGGTGATGAAAGACTTTCTGAATTCCCCAATAAAACCCAAAACCTGTGGGATAGAAATCATATCGAGCAGCGCATTTCCTGAAAATGCCCAAGGTAATGTTTTGTTCAACACCTTTATAGGTTTTCAAGGAGTGAAACAGCATGTAGTTAGGGAGGAGGGTAGTGGCTTTCAAGCAGATGAAACGATTCCACTTCTCCAGTCCAAGGATCCAAATTTTCGCCCTGTTGATTTGAAATTCGGTCCCGATGGCGCATTGTATGTGGTGGATTGGTACGATGCCATTGTCCAACACGGGGAGCAAAATTTCCGTGATTCTTTAAGGGATTCCAGCAAAGGCAGAATTTGGAGAATTAGCCACAAAGACAAGGATACCCTAAAGCCAATAGACATGACGAAATTGGATGTCAGTGGACTACTCGATCAGCTTAAGGTATATGAGGACAGGGAAAGGTATAGGGCCAGAACGCAGCTGAGGGAATATGAATGGGAGCAGGTTTTTCCTGTACTTAAAACTTGGGTTGATCAATTGGATCAAAAAGATCCAAATTCGGAACATTTGAGAATGGAAGCCTTATGGGTTTATCAGCAATTTAACCGCTCTAACCTCTCCTTATTAGAGGAATTATTGGATAGCCCTGAAGCCCCAATAAGAGCGGCTGCAACCAGGGTCTTGCATTATTGGAAGGATGAAGTTGATGATGTGCAACGAAAATTTAAAATTCTATCCAAAGATACTTCCCCTCGCGTTCGTTTGGAAGCTGTTATAGCATTGAGCCATTTTGAAAATGAGGCCACGGTGAATACCTTATTGGAGGTTTCAGCTTTACCAACGGATGATTACTTGGATTATGCTTTGAAGGAATCTTTTAAGCACCTGAAACCAGTATGGATGGAAATGTTCAGGAGAGACATAACTTTTTTAGCGGATGAACCTGAAAAAGCGGCAAGATTACTCAGGCCTTTGGCTTCTAAAGCAGAATTGAAAGTGCCTGGTTTTATTACGGACGACCCCAAGTACCCACAATATGGAGTGGCAGCACTTTCAGAGCAGGACTTTCAAGATTTGGAAGGAGTGACCGCAGTAACGAACTTTAAACAAAGTCATTTGGACCTCTTGTATCCAGGAGAGGAATCACGGGTTTTACAAAAGACTGCTGATAATAAAAAAGGTGAAATTGTAATTAACCTAAGGACACTTCCAGGGAAAATGCTTTTTGATAAAGAGAGCTTTGAAGTGACAGCAGGAAAAACGGTTTCCATCCTTTTTGATAACAAAGATCAAATGCCACACAACGTTTTGATCCTTGAACCGGGAACGTCTGAAAAAGTGGGAACAGCTGCAGACAATATGGCCAGTTTGGAAGATGGGTATGAAAAGAACTTTGTGCCGGATTTGAAGGAAGTATTGTTTTTTACCCCTTTAATTAACTCCAATCAGGTGTTTCAACTGGACTTTACTGCCCCTGACAAGCCAGGTGATTATCCATTTATTTGTTCCTTTCCAGGGCATTGGAGAATGATGAAGGGAGTGATGCGGGTTACGGAAAATTGATCTGGAAACATTCCCAACTAAAAATAGTCTTGCCTTCTGCTTTCATGGACGAATCGAAAAAAAAGCCTATTTAGTAATTGTCATACTTAATAGGCCCTTAAAAACTTAGGTTCTAAATACTATTTCTTAAAAAGCTCCCTGCTTAGATCATTGTTGAATTTTATATTGGACCAGTCTACCGTTATCCAAGGTTCATCGGATACTTCTGCTTCCCAAGTGGATTTTTTGTAGCGTCGCTTGGTCGGTATGAGTAAATCTTCTATTTGCTCGTATTCGAGCTCCATTAACATTGGCGTATCTATTACTCCTGCATCTACTACCGTAAAAAGAAACTGGTCTACCAACTTTGTGTCTTTGTTGATGTATATTTGATAAATATCAGTGGCCCTGTCTTCTGCTGATTCAAAAGTGATTTTGACAATGTCATAGGCATTGTCATTTACCGTTTTTTCTCCGATGTATTCATAATTAAGACCAGGATCCAATAATTTCTGAAACATGGTAAACCAATAGAAATTGGTAGGCCTGTTGAAAGCGACTCTTTTCAATGAGGTCGTGTCTGTGATGATTTTTCCTTTGTGCTTTAGCCAATACTCTTTGCCATCATAACCCTGCTCAATCGGCCCTTCAAGATTGGCTAAAGTTCGCTCGTGAGGCTGATATGCCCCATAGGAGAGTTCTCCATCGAAGACATACTTTTCTGTGGAGATATCCGCTTTTCCATCAGGGGTCTGGTATTTATAAGAATATACAACATCTTTGTGGTTCGCAAGGGTATTGTAATCACCCACTCTTTGCACCATTTCATAAACCAGCTCATGGCCCTTGTTTTGAAAAGAGGTTTCAATTTCAGTGGATTGTTCTTTCCCATTGCAAGAAATGAGAAAAGCGTTTATTATTGTCAGCGCAATTAAATTTAGTTTCATTTTGTATCTATTAATTGTTAGGGTTATATCATTGCACCATTTGCGCCTAATACTTGTCCGGACACCCATTTTGAGTCATCGCTTGCCATAAACAACACGACTTTGGCAATGTCCATTGGTGTTGCCAATCTGTTAAAGGCATTCATGGCGCTTAGCTTTTCTATAATTTCAGGAGTTTTGCCTTTTAAAAACAACTCAGTTTCTGTTGGCCCAGGAGCTATTGCATTTACGGATATTCCTCGACCTATCTCTTTGGAGAAAACCCTAGTCATCTGTTCCACGGCAGCTTTAGAGGCCGAATACAGCGCATAAGTGGGGAACATCAATTTCACAGTACTGGAAGAGAAGTTGATTATTTTTCCATTGTCTGCGAGTTTGCTGTCAGCCTCTTGCAAGGTATTGAAAACGCCCCTAACATTGATATCAAATTGCCAACTAAAGTCCTCCTGTGTAAAGTCTTTTAGTTTTTTTGTGATCATAACACCTGCATTGTTTACCAGCACATCCACCTTTCCGAAAGCTTTTATCGTTTCGTTAAATAACTGAGTGACTTCTTCTTTTTTGCTTACATCTGCTTTAATGGCTAAAGCCTGACCACCGTTTTTAACTATCGTGTCAACTACTTTTTGTGCTTCAGGCATGCTATTGGAAGAATTTACGATAACTTTTGCGCCATTTTCAGCTAAAAGTAGCGCGATTTCTTTTCCAATTCCTCTGGATGATCCTGTTATTATGATTACTTTATTTTCTAGTTTCATGGCTGTAGATTGAAGGTGGGAGGTGCAAAATTAGGTAACTAAATTATTGATTTTTTTCTGGTTATATTTTCTCTTTGTTTTAATAACGCGGTACCTAAAATCATCGTAAAATAGACCACTTAATAAAATTATTGCACCAAAAATTAAAGTGTTTAATTCAAGACCAATTCTTGAGTAAAGAAATCCTCCTATAAGTCCACCAGCAAAAAAGAAAAGTATAATGAAAATACGGAGTTTAATCGTGGCTTTAATCTTTTCTCTGTTGGGGTGTTGTTTTGGAAATAACAATTGGGACAATTCTATGCCTAGATCCGTAAAAAGCCCGGTCAAATGGGTGGTTCTTACAACGGCATTTGAAATTTTGGTAACAAATGAGTTTTGTATACCCATTGCAAAAAGAAGCAAGCAGGCAATTACATCTGGGTGAGTTATAACCACAAAATTACTCATCAAGGCAATGGATAATAAAATAATGCATTCGATTATTGTGGGCAATACAAAGACATTCAATTTTTTGTTTCCCCTATAATTTTCAATTAAAAAGCTTGATAAAAAGGAACCGAAGAGGAAGGCAAAAATATAAAGGAAATAGATGGTACCCTTCCAAAATTCAAAATTGGATAGGTCATTTATAAACAAGGCAAAGTGACCAGTCACATTTGTGGTCAACTGCTTTATGGATAAAAATCCGGTAACATTAACAATGCCAGCTACAAAAGACAAAAAAGTAGCAATTTGCAAATTGTGCTTGAAGGTTCTGCTTTTGCCTTGGTGTCTAAACATTTAAATAATATTTAGGGTTTGATTAAGGCAATTTAATTAATATTTCGCCATCGCTTGAGAATGAAAAGAAACAATGAAAAAGGAAGGCCATAGGTATAATCCTAAGGCTTTCCTTTCTATTCCTAAGCTTTATTAACTTAGTCTTTTTAATAAAAGTTCAGCGGCCAATTCCGAAGAAGCCGGATTTTGACCAGTGATCAATAAGCCATCTTCCACTGCATAGGAGGCCCAGTCATCGCCTTTGGAATAGACTCCACCATTTGCTTTTAACATGTCTTCTACCAAGAAAGGCACAATGTCCGTTAATTGAACACCTTCTTCTTCGCCATTGGTGAAACCAGTTACTTTTTTACCGCTAACTAAAGGTGTGCCGTCTGCATTTTTTGTGTGTTTAAAAATGGCTGGCGCATGGCATACAGCAGCTACAGGTTTGTTGTTTTTTATAAAATCTTCTATCAGGGTGATTGCGTTTTTGTCTTCTGCTAAGTCCCATAAGGGCCCGTGACCACCTGGAAAGAACACCGCATCATAATCTCCTTGATTTACCTTGTCTAATTTCACAGTGGAGGACAGGATAGCTTTTGTTTCTTTATCTTCATTGAACCTTTTTGTCGATTCAGTTTGGAAGTCAGGTTCCTCGCTCTTGGGGTCTATAGGAGGTTGTCCGCCTTTAGGGGAAGCCAAGGTAATTGAAATGCCATTGTCTTTAAGTAAATAAAAAGGAGCTGCGAATTCTTCAATCCAAAAACCAGTTTTTTCTCCAGTTTTTCCCAATTTGTCATGGGAAGTCAATACAAATAATACTTTCATTTTTTTCGTTTTTAATTGCTCCCCTACTGTACTTCAGGCTTTCTAAAAAAGCTACTGAAGCTTGTGTCAAGGGAATTGTATACTTATCATTCTTGAAACCGATGATTTTTATAGCAATACGATACTATAAAATCATCGGAAACAAGTGGTTACGTTTTGATTATTGCTTTATAGCCTAAATTTTCACTATCATTTTTCCTTTGTTTTTTCCTTCGAAAAGGTCTAAAAAGGCCTGTGGTATGTTGTCAAATCCTTCTTGGATTGTTTCAGTTGCGTGCAATTTTCCTTGTTGCAACCATTCTGCCAACTGCTGGCCACCTTCAACATGTTTGTCTGCATAATCAGAAACGACGAATCCCTGCATTAAAGCACTTTTCTTTACTAGGAAAGGTTGCACGCTTAAGCTTTTAGGCTTCTCAGTTTTATTATAAACAGATATCGCGCCACAGATTATAGTTCTCGAGAACTTATTGATATTGAGCAGAACTGCATCTGATATCTCACCACCGACATTGTCAAAATAAACATCAACACCATCAGGACAAGCACTTTTTATTGCCTCCACCATGTTTTCAGTGGTGTTATAATTGATACCTTCATCAAATCCGAATTCAGAAGTAAGCATTTTCACTTTTTCATCAGTACCAGCTATTCCCACTACACGTAGCCCTAGTATTTTACCAATTTGGCCTACTACAGATCCTACTGCTCCGGCTGCTCCAGATACGAGAAGAGTTTCACCTTTTTTGGGTTTACCTATCTCTCTCAATCCAAGAAAAGCAGTAAGTCCAGTCATGCCAATGATTCCCAAGTAGGCAGAAAGGGGTGCCTTTTCAGGGTCAACCTGTCTAAGTGCATCTTCTTTGGCTACCTGTGTTTCCTTCCATTGTAAGGAACCAATTACATTGTCTCCTTTGGTGAATTTTGTACTTTTTGATTCCAAAACTTCAGCAATTATCCCTGAAGAAATTGGTTCATTAAGTTTGAAAGGAGGGATGTATGATGGGGCATCACTCATCCTTCCCCTTAAATAAGGGTCTACAGAAACATATTTTGTAGCTAACAAAACTTCTCCATCTTGCAAGTCTGGGTTTTCAGAAGTAGTAAATTCAAAATCTGATAAGGCAGGAGCTCCATGTGGTCTGCTTTTTAAATTAATCGTTTTTGTAGTAGTCATGTTTTTTTATTTAAATTTTAATACTGTTCCAAGCCATTTCATAGGCTTCGTTAATGTTTTTCGGCTTGATTTCTAACCGATCCCGTTGTTGTAATAGAAAGGAAATCGGGTAGATGCTAAATGCATAAAGCAAATAAGGAGAAACTTGTTTTATGACTCCTTCTGCTTGTCCCCGTCCCCAAAGCTTCAGCAGGGGGCTTAAATGCTTCAATCCTTCCTTTCTGCTGGGCTCATCGATCATCGGGGTATTGTCACATTGAGATAAAAACAGGGACTCTTCTATTTCATTCAGCTTGAACTTGGCTATGTTCTTCCATATTTTTTCAAAGCCAATTGCTATTGAAGCGTCCTCCTTATAATCTTTAAAAGCAAATTGCGTGAAGGAAGCCTTGACCTCAATGTATACCTGATTTACTAAGTCCTGTTTGTTTTCAAAGTATAGGTAAATTGTCCCAGGGGATACTCCAGCCATCTTTGCAATCTTCGACATTGGCGTAGCATGAAAACCATTGTTGTTGACAAGTTGAATTGTCGCTTTTACCAATGCCTCTCTTTTATTCCTAATTTTAATACTACCGTTCATTTTTACCTTGTTGGAATACTTACTCAACGGAAAATAATGAATGAACGTTCATTTTATTTTAAATATTTTCCTAATTCATTAAATACAGGGGATTTTTTATGAGAGGTTTAAATCAAATTGCAAGCCCAGCGGCTGAGCGGAGCCGAAGCCAAAGGGTAACGAATACGCAATACCTACCCCTTCAGCTCCGCTCAAGATCTGGGAACTTGTATCAAGGGTGATTTGTATGAATTAGGGTTTTAAATTGATTCTTAGGTTTTTGCATTGGCAATCAATTGTCCAGCCTGGAAAGGGCATGAATAGAGAGTAGTTCAAATCTAAGGTAGGGAAGAGGACAGAGGGATTTCAACAAGAATAATGAGTTTTGCCCAAGTGGGCAGTGTATTCGTCAAGCTCAAGTAAGTACTATATAACTTTTGTAAAAGCTTAATAGGGATAGAAAGTGGATTAGTTTAGGTGTATTTCTCTTTTTCGGAAATAGGAAGTAATCTCGAATCTTCCAATGCAGCAGTCCTGTGTCCTGCATATTTCAAAAATTCTTTCTTTTGAGAAAAGGATATGAAAGCGCTAGCTGATTGGTGTTCAACCAATAAAATGGCGCCCCACTTCTCAGCTTCCGGTCCAATTATAAAATTATTGCATTCTCCATAAAAGAGAATGCGACTTCCAGCCTTTTCCAAATGGGGAAGGGTCTTGTCCATATAGCGTTGATAGGCTTGCGCTCCTGAAATCGGATCGCTAGTTTTCAAAACTTCCAGATTGGTGTAGTCAGCCACTGCTTTAAACTTCAGCAGGTTCATCATTACCACTTTTCCTTTGTCATTAAAATTTTTGTAAAAGCGGATTCCAGTTTCTGTTGTAGGCTCTAGATATTTCCCCATTTTTTCTTTTGATTAGTATCTGGTTAATTTCAATAAATACCTCAAGGTGGTATTTAGTTAGTTCAGAGTGTTTTCGAACTTGAACTTTTCATTGCCTTTCCATTATTCAATGGATAAGTACTTTGTTATAACCTCGTACTGCTTGTCTATTACAGATTGGTTAAAACCATGGGCAGCATTTGGTAAAAGAAAGTAGGCTTTATTTGGCGCAGATATTTTATCAAAATAGGCCTTGTTTAACTTCATGGATGTCAATATATCTCCCTCTCCTTGAATCAAAAGGATGGGTAATTTAAAGTGCAAAGCATCTTCGCCAAAATCAATGCCAGAAACCATAGAAATTATGCCTAAACTTTCTTGCCCAACGAGGTTGACAAAGGAATAATCATCTCCATTAAAACGGTCTTCGCTGTCTTTTTCATTGTCATATCCTGATGCCAATTGAAACCAAGAAGCAGGGGCTGGGGTTTCCCTTTCTGCCTCGTATTTTTTTATAATTCTCAGGAGTTTGCCATAATTTTTGGCCTCCTCATAAGGTGGTCTTCCAAATAAATCCAGCATTTCTTTAGTCTCTTTGTCCTTATGATCTCTGGCCAATTCAAAAACAGTTTCGTAAGCATCCTGAATATTTTTTGAAAAATTAACGATTTGGGCATGCCCTACATAAGCGTGGAATAGGGCTGGTTTATTCAAAGCCATTTTTGTAGCCAAAACCGATCCCCACGAAGAGCCAATAAGGATTACTTTCTTCTTGTTTAGGTGATTTAGAAGGTATTGAGTGAGTGCTATTCCATCATTGGTCATTGTTTCCACTGACAAGGGATGATTGATTAAAAATGCTTCATCAAGTTCTTTCGGTGCGTTTCGGCCGTAAGTTCTCCCTGCGCCTCTTTGGTCCCAATGGACCAGAATAAAATCCTTAGTCCAATTGGCATACATATTTTGTTCAAATTGACTTTGCGTGCTTCCAGGACCTCCGTGAATAAAAAGAACTATTGGCTTACTGGCATCCTCTCCTTTTATCGTAACCCATTGTTCAATCCCACCTATGCTGACATATTTCTCCTCAGCTATCCTTTGACCATGGGCAATCGTAATTGAAGTGAAGACTAATAAGAATAAATGAAAAAGGTATTTATTTCCCATTGTTTCCTGTTTTTTATTTCCAATAATATTTGATACCGGAGGAGTACATTACCTTATGTAATCCTTGATTTCTGGAAAGTCTGATATAAACCTATCTGCCATGGCTTTTGCGCCAATTTCTGCTGGGTGCACACCATCCTTTGCCAGCATGCCTGCTTTCCAGTTTCCTTCACCATCGGATACAGCTTCATCAAAATCGATGTATCGATATCCTGATGCCCTTACAAAATCATTCTTGCCTCTATTGTTTTTAATTTCTACTGTAGGCACTGTCGAAAGGATTAAGGTTACATTGTGCTTTTCACAGAGATCCATTACCTTTTTTACATAGCTTTTCCATTCCTCATTGGCGATCCTATCGGTATCGCTAGTGTCGTTCATTCCTAGGCACCAAACAGCATATTTTGGTTTGTTAACAGAAAAAGCAGCATTGATAAAATCGTAGGAATCTTTGGATTTACCCCCTGGCAATCCATCACATAAAAATTGATAGCCCGCATCATGGATATAATAGGGCCACCTGGAAGAACTGGCACTGTTCACATAGCTGTCTCCAAAAACAAATACATCAGACATGTAATCCTCGCAAATAAATTCAAAACTGTTCACGTTTATCACCGTGCCTGATGAATGAATAAAGGGTTGGTTCATTCCTATAAAATCAGAGGAGAAGGTTAAAGTGTCCTTTTCGTTGATTATTGTGACGGTGCTAGAACTCAGGCCTCTTTCAATTTCAATGCTTATGTCATTTTTTAATTTTAGCTGGTGCTTGAATGCGGTTCTAGCGGTAACATTAGTGACCCTGTTGGCTATGATACTGTCGGGAGTGATGATCAGGTTACTCGTCAGGTACCTGCCACTACCTTTACCAATGGTAAGGGTGTCAAATTTTACAATATTCCCACTAAAAGCGATGGTGTAAAATTGCTTAATAGAAGAATTTACCAATTTGTATTCTTCACCATCACCAAGGGTAAAGTTGCTTAGCTTCTGTTCATGCAATTCAACTTCTCCTTCAGCCTCTATGAGTTGTTTAGGTAGCGTGTTTGAATTTTCCTTAAAATTGAACCCAATAATAAAAGTAAAAGTCAAAAATAGGGTGACCAATAGTGTTAATTTATAGCTTAAATTTACGTTCATTATTTAATTTCCTAAGTGTTTTAAATGCCTAATAATAAGAAGGTTTGGAAAGGTGAATATAGCGTAAAAAGTTGACCGTTCCAACGCTACATAAGCCATTTTGGGATCGGAAGAGGTCATGAAGTAAGACAAGTAGAAAATAAGAGGATCATGTGGGAGTTAAGTGTTTAGATTTTTTTTAGATAATTCCAATGCTTTAGAGCTTGATCTATTTGGTGGAATACAATGCATTGATTTTCCGTTGCCCTTCTTCTGCAATTTTTTTGGTCATTCTATCGGCGTTTTCAAAATACAAATGTGCTTTGACAGTAAGCCCGCAATAGCGATATATTCCATTATCGGAAGTTAATGATATAGCTTTATCCATTCCAATGGCCTTGTATTCGTCTTTTGATTTACCCTGAGTATTGATAATTATTACCTGCTTATCCACTAGAAGCCCTTTTTGTATGCCTTGATCATATCGATAGGCAAAACCATAGCTGAAGACCCTGTCGATATATCCCTTAAGCATAGCTGGTAAACCTGTCCACCAAATTGGGTGGATAAACGTAATGCATTCTGCCCAATTGATCTGTTCTTGTTCAAATTTCACATCTTCGGATACCTGTCCATTCCGTTGCTCAGCCATGTCCTCATAGGAAAGAACTGGATTGAAATTTATCTGGTACAAATCCCGTGTCACAATTTCATTTTCATTCTTCAGCAGATACGCTTGCAAATGGTTTTTGAAATAGCCATTCAAACTTTGAGGATTGGGGTGGGCATATATTATTAAATGTTTCATTGTCCTTTTTTTGGTTATTGAACCAAAAGTAGGGCTAGGAGGTTTGAGAAAATTGTAAGAAAACGAAACTAGGGTTTTACCGTGCAAATGTCTTGTTGGAACTTCAGGTATTGCGTGGGGCTAAGATGGATATAATGTTTGAAATCATGGATAAGTTGGCTTTGGTCGTAAAAGCCACATTCTTCAATGATTTCAAACCAATCGATTTTGGACGATTTGGCAGCGATATTTTGCAGTTGTTCCATCGCTTTCAAAAAGCGTTGAAAGCGATTCATTTCTTTAGCCGAATACCCAAACTGTTTTTTATATTGGAGTTGGATGTTTCTTTCGCTTTGTTTTTGTTGGCTTGCAATGGTTTTTATGGTATGAAGTGCTCCATTCTTGATTTTTGCCAATTGTTGGACAATCACATTCCTTTCTTTCAGGTAGGGCTTACAAAAATCAAGAATGTATCCTATCCGATGGTTTACATTCCTTATTTTGTCAAGTTCAGACCACAGTAGGCTAAAGCAATTTCCATCTGTCAGATCATCAGGATTAAGGGAGTGGTTTTCGGATAGTGCAACACTTCCGAAAAAACGGTAGAAGGCATCTTCCTTGAAATTGGCAACCAAAATTTCAGCTTTAGCAGGTAAAGTATAATCAAAAGCTCGTTTTATAGGGCCTAAAACAAGGTGTTTGGCTATTTCGATAGATGTTTGTACTTGTGAATAAAGTATTGTATTTGTACCAAAATTAAAAACCAAAATGGTTTGGAAAGAAGGGAGGAGGGTTTTGGTGACAGGTTCGGCACTTGTATTTTCGGCAAAATAAAAATGAGAAAAAACTTCTTTGAAGTCCGGCGGCACTTCTATTCGAAAGTGATGGTATTTCTCGTCCTCTCTGATCATTTTTATCTCTTAAAATTTTATCGGCTTTTGTATAGGCCTGAAAGTTGATAGGAAGCGTTCAGTTGGGTAAATTTGAAATCATAAGCTCCTTGGAGCCTAAAGTGAAGCCGCACAATTTCAGCCTCGTTTTTTGAAGTATTATGCCCAAGAGAAATGTAATCAATGATATTGTGAGAAGTCTGAAGCTTGTTCAATTCCCACAGATTGGAGGTCCTTTTCATGATATTCGTAGCTTGTTACATCTTTTATCTTGTCCAAATTGGGTGGATAATTTCTCTGGCCTTGCTTTTAGTTGCTAAAACCAGAAATAGTAATCAATTGAATGCTGAAATTGAAAATTGCCTGGTTTTCTTGCGAGTGCAATATTTCGAGAATAATCGAAAAATCCTATTGCATCATTCCATCTAACCCTTTTATCAAATACAGAAATCCCCATAAATAAATGGAGTTGGATCATCCCGAACTCCCAAGCCCCAACCTTTAGATTTGATAAATGTTAATATTCTAAGATTACTGTTTTAT
>NZ_CAXBPD010000030.1:0-42891 GCF_963977555.1 uncultured Cyclobacterium sp.
AGTTCTGGGTAATAAAGCATTACTGTTTCTACTATACCAAGTCATTGAATATGACTATTCTTACTTTTTTGCTACAGGCCCAAAAAGTAAGTAAAAAACCCCGCCGCTGTGTATCTTTTCGGCTAAAATTTATGGCCTCCCGCACACAGGCAAACTCCTTAGTTTTTGGTTTAAATATTTGCCTTGCTTTTTTATTGATTACTTAACCAAAAACTTCGTCATACAGTGCCTGTGCCCTTGCTAATCCCTGCTTAAATTTCTTAACGCCGAAAAGCTACAAGGCGGAAAATATTTTACAAATTGTATTGAACCCTAATCAGTTATATTTAAAATACGTCATTCCGAGACTTTGCAGGGTATTTGCGTCGAGGAAGTCGAAGGAATCTCCAAGGTAATGAGATTGCCACACCCTTTACCTACGCGAAACCTCCCCAAAAAAGGGTTCGCAATGACGGCACTCCAATTTATAACGTTGCCGTTATAAATTGGAGTGCTATGGCCGGGCCACAACTACGAAGCGGTGTTGGACCTAGTGATAGAAGTTTTCTTTAGCTAGATTTTCACCCCATCACAGATCACTTCATCACCCCATCACCCCATCACCAACTCAGATCAAGGCGCATAATAATAATTAAATCGTCCAAGTGGGGCAACATCGCCATGTAACAGAAAGTCCATTATTTCCCCACCTGCCTGCATATTATCTGACCATTTGAATTCAATGTTCACAGTCTCTTTTAATTTCAATACAGCTTTTGGTACTTCTATTTCCATTTTGTTGCCTGACATCTTCCAATTCAACTCGCCTGCTTTTTCCCAGTTCCATCCTCCTGTATTCTTCTCAATGGTAGCTTTATCTCCGGGGATTGATCGGTTTATTATAAAATCATAACCTTCCCAACCCGTTTCTCTAATTCGATCTGTGTCAATAAATAACCTCATCCAGGCTGGATTATCTGCCGAGCTCAGCGGATTTGCAGTTTCTACATAGAAATAGAGATTCTCATGGTCACTAGTAACTTTGCTTGCCACTATATCATTTCTACCTGAGGTATTTTTATACACCAAATCTCCCCAGCCAGGACTATTTCTTTCAAGGGTATTTCCCTTATGGGATTTGAATTCCGGCGATACATCTTCCCAATCTCCAAACTGACCATCAATGCTGATGCTTTGATTTTTGGTAAACTTAGGCGGCTTGGCTACCCCTTTAAACTTTCGAATATTGGCTACCATCTGGTAATAATAGTTGTCACCATGTCCGCCCTTCATGGGTTCAATGTCCCGGCTATTCTCCTGATTGTATTGGTCCGGAAAAGCGTTGTGCTGCTGTTGCCATTCTTCAAATCTACCAGCAATCCACTCATTCCATCCTGTAATAAAAACAAACTCCGGATCAAGCTCAAAAGCCCTTTCCCATTGCTCCTGAAAATTCAATCCGTAATTGACTGCTTTTGAATCCTTCGAATGACCATTTGCATCCGTATAACTTCTGCCAAAAGATCCCGGGGCATTCATGGCTGTAAGGCCCCTATCTTTGGACCAATTCTGGGAGACTCCCACCGTTACCTGCTCAAATCCCCCCTTATTGTCTGGGACAAAACCATGTTGAGGAGCTATTTCTAACCAACCCCAATGATCTTCTCGCATAGGCCCTTTATGGTATACCGGCTGTCCAGGTCTAAATGTAAAAAACGCTCTGATTTCCTCATGCAATTTACTGGTTTCAGGATCTCCTTCAATAGCTGTAAAACGATCAGGGTATCCCATTATTAATGGTTTCCCTTTCCAATAAAACCATAGGTCCTGGTACAATCCCGGTGCATAAAGCTCTTCGTACAATTCCTTGATCGCCTCGAGGCTACCATCTGTAGGCCAAAAGGCCATCATGAAAGCAATCTGAGGGGTTTTAATGCCATTTTTCCGTGCCTCCGTGAAAACTTCAGCAAGTGCCATATAAGATTCCTTCCAGGTGAAGGAGCCATTGGTACAATCAAACATGACCATGTCAACACCTGCGTCAGCCAACATCTCAGCATGTTTGTACAATACCCACCTGTCTGTATCCAAGTAGTATCCATAGAGTGGCTCCGACCAAAAGAAAGCGCCTGCTTCTTTTTGAGTTGGCCATATCGGGTCATTGTAATCGTTGATCGCTTCAGGCTTTTTTGCCAGAATCTCACTGGCATTAAATGCTTTGACACTATTGTTGGATTGTTGGGTATGCCAAGTCCAATAGAATATACCCACAAATTTATCCTTTTTAAGGGGGCCCACTTCTTCATAACCCGGAAGTGAACGACCTAAATTATCTGTAGCAGGAAGGTGCGAACTATAATTCATCAATTCATGCTGTGCTTCAACCTTGGTAAAAAAACCGATATTAAAAGCAAGTAACCCAATGATGGTGAATAATTCAGATGTTTTCATTTTATTTTCTTTGTATGTCTTACCTCATCCCAAGATGAAATTCCAATTATATTTTTTGCAAAGCTTATTGATTCAAGCTCACGATCTGTTCCCAGATCTCTGTATACATACCACACTGGTTTCTTACCTGCAGGATCCTCTTTATCGTCTGGGAATTTTCTAAGGCCTATTCTTAAACCACCTTCAGACCTGTTGTCCAACCAATTGTGAAACTGGAAAGCGTCAATCCCATCCAAAACTTCCATCTTTTTCCACAAATAAGCAATACTGGCTGCCTGTTCATTCAAATGTTTGGGCGTATAATCTCTGGAATTAGGCCCCTGTTCTGAGAGAAAAACGGTGCGCTTGGTTCTATTCTTAAATTTGACATAGGGCTGTTTTACCCATGCATCCAAAACTTCAATATTTTTGAAGGTAATCAAAGGTGTATCAAAACTGAAGGTTGCTTTTTCGTCCAACCAACTTTTGGGTTCAAAAAGAGATTCCGGGTAAGGGTGGTGGGCAATCCCCCAATCAAAGTCTCCTTCAAGATCACTGTATTTGATAAGAATTTCCAGCAAGTCCCTGGACAAATAAAAATGTTTATCCACCGTCCAGTTCCAATAGTGAGTAAGGGTAATAAAAGCTTTAGAATGTGCATTGTACTGCTTGCCTATATTATTGATTAGTCGAAGAGATTTATGATAGGTATCCATAAATGTAAGGCTATCGGTCTCACCCATATTGGTCCAAACCCATCCTGCATCCACTTCGTTATGCACAATCCAATGGTGTACCCTGCCATGATCTCCCTTGGGATTGCTGTACCTTTTGGCTAAGAAATCCATTGCAGCGGCATATAGATGTACTGACTCCGGATTGGTAAGATTGGCCATGCTATAGATGCCCGAGGGATCACAATCCGGATGTTCCAGAATGTCTCCTATTTTATTATCAGGGGTATTCACCGCTTTATCTATCAAAATTATAGCAGAAGTGATTACACCTCTTTTACTAGCTTCTTTTAATGCTTTGTCATGCTTTTCTACCCACTTCCTATCAGCAAAATATTCCTTCCCATTGTACTTAAAGGTCATGGTTTCAACAGAAGGGGTAGTTCTTAACATTTTGGAAATCCACATATTGGTGGTGATACTACCTACACCCAGTGAATCCAAATCAGTCACAAAATCATTGCTATGGAAGTTACCTAGACCTTTTTTATTTTTCAGCACTGCTTCCTCTAAGTCAAAAACCGGCTCAATTTTATCCATATAGCGAAGATGGGATTGGAGCTCAAAACGATCGTTTTCCTTCTTTAAAATCACCCACCCTGACAATAAGCCATCTTGCTTGAAATCACCCTGGTTTGAATACCTTGGAACATGAACTTCATACTCACCCTGTGATTTTGAAATTGGATACATCAGTTCAAATTCCTTGGCCTTTGTCACCTGTACATGCATTGGAACTTCTGCTATATAATAATTGGGGCTCATTTTAGAAAGGAAGCCACTGATAACTATTACAGAATCCAAGACATTGATTTCTGTAATTGAATTAGGGAAGTTAGTATTCAAATAAGACAGCAATTCAGTCTTGTATGCCTCTTTTTCCTTCAATAAAGCCTCCTTGTCTTGAGCCTTTCGAATTTCACTTGCATTGGGTTCCCTAAAACTAAAATTTCTAAACTGTCCGGTATATCCGGCCCCTCCTCCAAAATCCAAGCGCAATACATCCCCTGGCTTCCCCCAACCTTTCGGTATAGCTTCCCGAACATCTATTGAGTGACTGCTCCACCCTTCTCGTATTCCTAAAGATGAATACAAGCTGTAGTTTTCCTCCACGGGAGGCCCAAAGAAAACCTGAAAATTATTCAGGTATTCTGTGGAAAAATACTCAAATGTGAATATGGTCTCCTCTTCCGAAATTTCAAAGGTCAATGGGACCGTAAATAAATAAGGATCAGGACCTATCGCTGTTATGCTATAACTCCCCTGCTTATCATTTTTAATCTCAATATTGTTTTGGTTTTCATAGGAAATTAGGATTTCACCTTGTTGCCCGAAGGAATTTGATACAGCTAATAAAAAGAATAAAATGGTTTTTAAGCTGTTCATTTTAGCCTGTTATAATATAGTTCAACCTTCCACCTGGGGCAACATCTCCATTGATGTACCAATCCAGTGGGTCTTCTTCGTCCTGCATGTTATCCGACCACTTAAACTCCAGGTTTAACTTCCCTTTTAATCCTTCATCATTAGACCTTGGCAGGGTTATCATCATTTCATTGCCAGAAACCACATGGTCTACTTGTCTTATGGTCTCCCAATTTCCATCCTCATACTTTTGAAGTTTATTCCCTAGAACTATTCGATAGTCATACCCCTTCCAGCCTGTTTCAAAATCCCTGTCGATATCGAGATAAAGCCGCATCCAATTTTCGCTATTGTTTGGAGATATGGGCTTGCTAGTTTGGGCATAAAAAAAGATGGATTGTTTATCTCTAGCTACCTTTAAAGTCTGAAAATCATTTCTACCGGTCAAATTGGTATAAGTAACTTTTGGATCAGATTGGGCGCCTAAATGATTTCTTGGGTCTGTTTCACCAGTATAATCTGTAAATTCTACTTTGACATTTACCCAATCTTCTAATCCTTTGATTGTCTTTTCTTTACCAAAAGTCATAGGTGCTACTCCTCCTTTGTAGCGCCGAACATTTCCAATAAGCTGCATGTAATAATGGTCTTTCAAACCGCCAGTACGGGTAGGTTCAATGTCCCTGCTGTATTCTGGACTGGCCTGATCACAAAACCAAGCGTGTTCAGGATTGTCATCATGGCTTTCAAATTTCGTGGCAATCCATTCATTCCAACCTGTTACGAAAACAATGGGAGGATCTACCTTTAAAACATTGTCCCATTGCTCCTGAAAATTATACCCCATTATAATGTCTTCAACTGGGTTTCCTTTTTTCCCATTTCTAAAGCTTCTGCCCCAGTTGTCCTGGTTTCCATAAAATGCCGATCCTCCCATTCCTGCTGTAGGATTAGGATGCTGGGCCACTGAGACGTTCATGATCTCTACTTCACCTTTATGGTTTTTGTGTAATTTTTGTTGTCTCTGGAACTCAATCCATGGCCAGCTATTCTCTTTATAGGGTTCATTTGGCCATTGGGATTCTCTGATGGTAAAAAAATCACCAGCTTCTTTTCCTTGTAACTCGGAGGAGTGACCAAGGATCATAGGCTTTCCATCGAGATAATACCAAGATTCGGGATGGTAGAATTTTGCCCCTTTCTTATAGAAAGTGTTATATACATCCTCCATGGTTTCTCCAGATTTAGTGTTGGTGTAAAATACAATTTTAGGAGGGGTTTTACCCTGCTTTCTTATCGCCTCCATGGCATTCATCAACACATTGGCCCTATCTGCATAGATCAACCGGTTGGTGGCATCTATCACCAACAAGTCGACACCAGCATCTGTAAGTAATTGGAGGCTTCGCAAATGCACCCAATAGTCATCCGCTCGGTAATAGCCATAAATAGGCTCTCCCCAATAATACATTCCTCCACCTCCCCAGTGTGGATTATCAAAGTCATTCAATACCTCAGGATGCTGTGGGATAATTTTACTTAGGTCAAAATGTCTGGCCGATGTATTGTCGCCATGCCATAGGAAATAAAACATGGCAACCGTTCTTTCTTTTTTATCTCCTATTTCGGCATAAGTAGGCAATGTTCTTCCCAAATCATCCGTACCTCCTGTTTCCTGCGCCTGGGAAATGGCTACAAAGCCTAACCAAAGGCTGACATTAAACAGTACTTTCCTATTGAACTTGATATATATATTTGAAACCATTAATCTAACCATCCTGGATTTTGCCAATTTTCACCTGTTAAACCTACAATTTTATTGACCTCCGATTGATCAATAGGATACCTTAAATATTTATCAGCTGCCGAACCTCTATTTTCAAAACGGAACCGCTGAAAATTGGTACCACCCTCCTCTTTAGTAATGCGCATGCCTGTAACAAACTTGTCTGTTTCATTAAGAATATTCCATCTTCTCACATCAAAAAACCGATGTTCTTCAAAAGCCAACTCTATCCTTCTTTCATTTCTATACTTTTCTTCAAATGCTTCCACACTCATTCCGGAAGGAAAGCTTGGCATTCCAGCCCTTTCTCTTACCGCATTTACAGCATCTCTGGCGCTCATAGATAGACCGTTTACAGAAATGGCTGCATCTGGTCCACTGGATTGATAGGCCGATTCGGCAAAATTGAGGTATAGCTCTGCCAATCGAAACAGGCGGATTGCTCCATCTGCATTGTTGTTTAAGCCTGATTGATGGTTATTAAATTTTCTTAGGTAATATCCTGTTCTGGTATTTCTCCTGTTTGTATTGGAGATTTCTTCTTCGCCACCGACGAAAGTTTCTACCTTTTCACCATCAGGCTGATCAAGGTATCTTACCGCACCATTGTAATAAATGGAGGCATAGAATCTTGGATCTCTGTTGGCATAAGGGTTTTCAGGATCATAGCCAGCATTTGGATTGACAATAGGGTTCAATTTATCCGAATCAGAGTATCCCAATACTGGACTTTCTCCATTGCTCATTTCGTAGCTGTCTACAAGATCCTGCGTGGGGCAAGGCCCTGTTCTTTCCATACCATCATTTGTAGGCAAGCCCGCAAATTTCCAAACTTGCATTTGATCACCCCAATGGTAAATGGTTTCCTTATCCACTGCCCGCTGATCATTGGAACTTGTTATAAAATAGAGGGCATAGGAATTTTGAGCGATATCGGGTGAAGTTGCTACATCAAACAATTCGTAACCATTGCTTAAACATTGGCTGAGTGCCTCCGCATTAATCGCAGCCGCATCCTCCCAAGAATAAGTACCATCCGACCATAAATCACTGGCGGCATAAGTGACGGCCTGGGATTTTATCGCATAAGCAACTGCTCTAGTCATGATTCCGTATTGATTGTCGTAAATATCCCAAGAGAAACCATCTCTTCCAGAAGGAAAAGCCAAGGCAGCGTCACAATCTTCCAGAATGAAAGCCACGACTTCAGCAAAGGATGCTTTAGTATCAGTGGAAAAATCATGTCCAATTTCTAAAGGGGTATCAAAAATAGGAACACCTCCATACCTTTTGACCAACTGAAGATAATACAGGGCCCTTAAGGTGTGGGCCTGTGCTTTCCAGGATGCTTTTTCATCCTCTGTAGCATAAACAGTGGCCGTTTCAATATTTTCAAGAAAAACATTGCACTTTCGTATCCCTTCGTACAACCTATTCCAAGGACTACCATCTGCAGAATAACTGGGGTAGGACGTGGGGGTGACATTTCCTCCATACCAAACCACATAATTTGAGCCTGGAGTGACATCGTCTGCATCCTGGGCTTCGTCTGTATAGGAAGACCTGTCCATATATGGTTTGGGAGCATGGCCATAGCAGGAATTAAGGTAACCCCTTGTTCTGTTATAATCACTGAAAACTTCATCCATCGTTATCCTTCCATCACTGGGAAGGTCTAATTGTTCGTTACAGGCAAGGCCTGAAATGAAAATGAAGGTAATAAATATATATTTTATACAATTCATAGCGCTAATTATCAAAATGTGACACTTAATCCCAGATTATAAACTCGGTAAACAGGAAATCCTGAATAACCTCCCCCTTCAGGGCCAAAGTCTGAAGTTTTCAGCTTATCCCAGGTTAAAAGGTTCTGCCCGCTGAGAAGTACTCTCGTATTATCTGATCTGAAAATTCTAGAAACCGATAGCGGCAACGTATACCCGACCTCCAGGTTTTTAAGTCGAATAAAAGACCTGTCAAAATTCACAAAATCGCTAGGTTCATGATTGACAGATTTAGCCAATGAAAGTGCAGGAAAAGTGATAGGTTGATCATTTGCATAGCGCTCAGCTGTCCATGCATTTTGGTGTAGACTACCAAAAATACCATCAAATTCAGTTTCCAGAATACCTGTTCCACCTAGGAGAGTAGAGTAATTACCTAGCCCTTGAAAAAGAAAGTTTAGATCGAAAGCCTTAAAGGTAAGCCCACCTGACAATGCATAGGTAGTGCGTGGAATACTCCCATTTCCAATGGGAGCATAATCCCTTTCGTCAATATTACCATCACTATTCAAATCCTGATAGATCAAATCTCCTACCCTGGGCACTCCAAATGCATAGCTAAGGTCACTTGCTTCTAGTTCAGCTTCAGAATTGAAATAACCGTTACCATTGGAATAATCTACCAAATAGCCAAACTCCTGTCCGAATGAGTATCCTTCCTCTCGCTGCCTGAAAACATAATCGTCGGTACGTTCAGCTTCATTCCAACTTATGATTTTGTTTTTATTGTAGCCATACATTCCTCCCAAATAAGCAGAAAAGTTTTGGTTAAATACTTTTTTATAATTGGCTAAAATTTCAAAGCCTTTGTTCTCAAATTGTCCACCGTTGATCTGCGGATAATTGGACAATGGTACACCTTGATAGGCAGGAATTGTAGCAAGGGCACTAACGATCATGTTGTCCATGCGCTCTTCAAAAACATCCACGGAAAGTGAAAAGGCATTAAATATGCCCAGGTCAATTCCAATATTAGTTTTAGTGGAGATTTCCGCTGAAATATTTGGATTCCCTACTAGATTTTCATTGACAATGTACTGAAGGTAAGGAATAAGCCCCCCCTGACTTGCTGTCACATTGTCCAGATAGGCATATCTTGCAATACCTGTTATATCATTCGCTGTTTTACCATAAGATGCTCTCCATTTCAGATTGCTCAACCAAGTGGCGGTAGATGTAAATGATTCATTGGAAATTACCCATGCGCCTGCTACTGCAGGTGTGGTCGTGTACCTTACATCTCTGG
This sequence comes from uncultured Cyclobacterium sp., assembly GCF_963977555.1. Lineage (GTDB taxonomy): Bacteria > Bacteroidota > Bacteroidia > Cytophagales > Cyclobacteriaceae > Cyclobacterium. Next base: position 9,325 of record NZ_CAXBPD010000030.1, read on the forward strand.
CATATTGTTCAGATCCAGAATAGCCCACAACCAATTTAAGCAGGTATCGGTCGTCAAAAGAATAATTCCCTTCAATTCCAGAACTTACCCTATTGTAGGGCAATAGACCGGGGGAGGAATTGTCTGCTTTGGTTAAGTTTTGGTAAAACATGTAAGCCATACCCGAAACTTTGCTGGCGCCAAACTGCCGCTGGTAATTTAATGAACTATTGTAAGACAAGTGGTAATAGTATTGGTGGCCTTTGCCATAAGCCAATGGGGTATTCTGTTCTGATCCTTTCTTGACAAATTCCAGTTCATTTAATTCATCCGTTCTTAGCCAACGTTCAAAATCCTGGGTGGTACCCAAGCTACCAACAGAATTAGTCTGGTAAGCAAATACACCAGAGAGGTTCAGCCCATCAGTAAGGAAACCCATGTCTAGGTCTAAGCCAAATTGAGAGGCAATATTAGTCACTGTATGATTGTAATATCCTGATCTGTTAAGCATCCCATAGGTGGGAGACGAAACCCTTTCAGTAGTCACAACCTGACCAGCACCCAGGGAGGGTTCACCGTCAGCTGTCAATTCAGGAATAACCGGCCCAAACATCGTAGGAGGTATTTGAAAAATGCTGCTATAAATGCTCTGATTGCCTATTCCCGAGGTGTGTTCACGTTTAATGTTCCCACTTAATCTCACAAAACCAGAAAGCAGTTCATTGAATTTCATATCAACGTTCGATCGAAAATTCACCCATATATTTTTGGGACTGGGGTCATAATTTGTCTGATCGGTTTTAAATTGCCCACTTTGATGCATAAAGTTGACATTGGAGAAAAATTGAACCTTATCATTACCACCTGTAATATTTACACCCACTCTTTGCATGGTGGAAAAATCCTTAACAAACCTTGAATACCAGTCATTGCTAGGATAATTAGGGTTGTTCCCAAGCTGAAATTGTTCAATTTCACTATTGGTGTACAAGTATTCCTCGCCAAAGCCATCATTAAAGGCTGCTTGATTTCTCATTTGTGCATATTTTCCTGCGGCATAATACATGGGTTGGGTAGTAACCTCCTGTACAGAATGGTCCAATCTCGCTTTGACTTGAAGAGGTCCTTTTCTCCCCCTTTTGGTAGTAATAACGATTACACCATTAGCGCCTTGTATGCCATAAATGGCTTGAGTAGAAGCATCCTTTAGTACAGAAACAGATGCTATTTCATTTGCAGATATATATTCTAAAATCTGGTTGCTATTATAAGAAACAGGTATTCCATCAATCACTACCAGTGGTCCGTTTTTTCTGGCTCCGGATATTCCTCTAACAAATAAATCAGTATTTGCTCTGGATAATTCAGAAAAAGTTTCCTGCGTTGTCAACCCAGCAAATCTTCCAGAAAATGTTTGGCTAAGGTTTGCTACTGGAGATCGTTCCAGTTCTTCACCTGATACAGTGGAAACGGATCCTGTAAGCTCTTTTCTTGACTGAAATCCATAGCCCAAAGCTATGACATCATCTTTCCCATGCCTATCAAATGCCAATTCAAGGTCTATGTTACTTTTATTGTCAATTTGAACTTGCCTATTGGCAAATCCTTTTGCTTCAAAAAGCAGAAAAGTTTCAGATATAGGAAGGCTCAATGTATAGTTACCTTCAGTATCAGTGTAAGTTCCCTGATCGCTGGTTCCTGAATTTATTAATACACCTTGAATGGGTTGCCCGATTTCATTTATTACTTTTCCAGTGATAGTAGTCATCGCGTCCTGAGCCATAGCCTGGCTGCCTTGCAGGTAAACCAGCAGGCACAAGAAACTTAAAGTAAGTTTTATATTTTTTATATATCGTTTCATTTTGAGTTCTTTATAGTCTTTCAGAAAAACTTATAAGGGTGTTTTACCAACCAGGAGTTTGCCAATTAATTCCTGTTATCGATTGAAGTCGATTGGCCTCGTTAAGCGGAATGGGTACATGTAAAAATTTATTGGTATAATTCTTACGCTCAACTTCTCTCACATTCCTTCTTCCATGAGTAAAGGTTCCGTCTTCATTTCTAATAATTTCAGCTCCGGTAATCCATTGGTCTGTTTCCGAAAGATCTCCTTCAGGAGAAGTCCACCTACGCACATCAAAATACCTGTTTTCTTCCATTGCCAATTCTACTCTTCTCTCATTTTTGATTCTAAGAATCAATTCTTCCTGGGTAAGTGATTGTGGCAACTCAGGCATATTTACTCTTGCCCTTATCTCGTTAACAGCAGCAGTAGCTTCCACCAAATGGCCTGCTTGGGCCGCAGCTTCAGCCAGGTTAAGCAGTAGCTCTCCTAATCTGTAATATTTCCAATTGGCTCCCCCTATAGGATTATCACCTCCAGAATTTGGATGCAAAAATTTCCTCTGAAAGTAACCTGTTCTAGTAGCCCTTCTTGTAGTGGGATGAATACCTGTCTGCGGTTCGCCTACATAGGTCGCAATGATTCTCGTTCTATTACCAATACCTGCAGGGTAATTCTCATAAGACTCAGGTGCTTCAGCAAAATTCCATAGTGCTTTTCTTTTAGAACCGTTGTAATAGATTGACGCATAAAATCTTGGATCCCTGTTTTCGTAAGGATTTTGAGGGTCATAGCGTGAGTTATCTGGGTTGTAATTTGGATTTAGGTGCTGGTCATCCAGGTATGGATTTTGTAAATTTAAAATTGGCTCCCCATCAATTGTTTCATAGGAATCTACCAGCTCCTGTGTAGGGCAGGTTCCGGACTTGTATCCATCTTGGGCCCCTATGCCGTCAATATTAAAAATATTGCCTTGACCCTCACGGCTTTGGTATATTGTTTCTTTATCCACAGGATTAGGAGAGTAAGCAGAGGTCTGTGTAAAATATTCATTATACAATGCTGCATAGGGATTATTATTCTCTCCAAAATAGGCTACGTCTGAAAGGTAAGTCTGGGGTAAATTCACCTGATTATACAACTCATAACCATTGTTCTTTAGGTTTTGAACCGCATTAAGGTTTATTTGGTAAGCTTCCTCCCAATGGTTTTGCCCATTATTATAAAGTGGGCTGGCAGCAAATAAAATGGCTGTAGATTTAATGGCCTCAGCCAAAGCTTTGTTTACCCTTCCTGCTTCCCCTCCAGAAGTAATTCTCCAGGGCAGTTCGTCAATAGCGATGGCCGCATTGCAATCTTCAAGTATAAACTGTACTACTTCATAATAACTCGCCTTTTCAACCGTAGAAAAATCATCTGAAAATTCATAGGGCGTCCTTACTATGGGAAGGCCGGTCCCATACCATTTAAGCATTTCCATGTAGTAGAAAGCCCTTAATATATGGGCTTCAGCTTTCCATCTTTCCCTGTCCTCGGGATTGTCTACTGTAGCTTCATCAATTCTCTCCAGAAACATAGCAAGGTTGCGGATAGAACTCCAGTACCGGTCCCAATACGCACCATTATTTTCGTTGCTCCATTGGACCGCTGGATGATTGGCTGCAGAAGCATCACCATTATACATTCTCCCTGAAGTAAGCCAGGATTCTGCTTCAGCATCGGTATCCCAAGATTCATCACTCCAGTTCACTGGACCTCTACTCCAAAAAAAGTACCTGGTTCCCTTTACGGGTAAATTGGTATAACAACTGTTGAGAAATGCTCCGACTTTATCGTTGTCCGAAAATACTTCTTCAAGTGAAATTTTACCATCGGGAGCCATGTCCAGCACATCAGTACAAGAAAATGTCAAAATGACCGATAGCAATATTGCTAGGTTTATTTTTACTAATTTCATCGTTAATTTTGGGTTTAAAAGGTGGCGTTAAAACCAAAGTTCATCATCCTGGTAACTGGGTAACCTATGGAATCATTATTTTCCGGGTCAAGATGTCCCATTCTCAAATTGTCCCAGGTGAGGAGATTTTGCCCACCGAGGTAAACCCTAAGAGAGCTCATCCCTATCACCTGCGTCAGGTTGCTTGGAAGGGTATAGCCTATGTCAATATTTTTCAACCTCACAAAGGACCTGTCCATTATAAAAAAACTGTTTGCTGTATGGTTTGTCGTACTTCTGGTGCTTAGTGCAGGATAAGTAGTTTCTTCTCCAGCAGCGAATCTTTCGGGGGTCCAGGCATTCTTATGGTAATCAAAATAGGTTCCTTGGATTATATTTTCATACACTCCCTGAGAACCATAATTACGAGAATATTTTCCTACTCCTTGAAAGAAAATTGAAAAGTCAAATGCCTTGTACTGAAGGTTAACACCAGCACCATAAGTTACCCTAGGAATGGATGAATAGCCAATTGGAGATAGGTCTTTGTCGTCCACAGTACCATCGTCATTGAGGTCCTTGTATTTAAAATCCCCTACTCTTGGCACACCAAATCCATATTGGGTGTTTTCTTGGTATGCATCCAGCTCTTCCTGAGTATTAAATATGCCATTCCCGTTGTCATAATCGATTTGGTACCCCCAATTTTGACCAATAGCATAACCCGTACTGCGGTACCTATGCACATAGGAATCATCTCTGATTTGCTCATCAATGAATTTGACTACGTTATGGTTATACCCATAATTCCCCCTGACATTGATGTTAAAATCCTCGGAAAGTTGCTTTCTATAGGACAACTCCAGTTCAAAGCCACTGTTATCCACTTCTCCCATATTTACCTTTGGAATATTGCCTAATGGCACCCCTTGAAATGCAGGGACAGTCCCTCTGGAAATTAGAATATTTGTTCGATTTTCAATAAAATAATCAAAGGAAAGGTCTAGTTGATCCATTAATCCTAGGTCGATACCATAGTTTTGCTTGTCTGCTATTTCCCAGGTTATATTAGGATTACCCAATAAACCCTGACGAACTCCTTGTCCTCTTCCTAGGCTAGATAAAGGACCTCCACTCATCGTAATGTCACTTTGGTATAAAAATCTGGAAGAGCCCATTTGATCATTTCCTACCCGTCCATTGGATACCCTGAACTTTAAATTTGTTAGCACAGGATTGTCCAAAAGGAAATTCTCATTGCTTAAAATCCATCCTAAAGAGACGGCAGGAAAAAAACCAAAGCGGTTACCCGGAGCAAATTGTTCTGATCCATTGTAACCAATGTTCACTTCTGCCAGGTACTTGTAATCGTATTCATAGGTAGCCCTAGCCGCGATGCCCAATACATTAAATGGAATTTCTCCACTTGTAGATTCCCAATTGTCCCTTTGGGCCAGAATAAGGCCACTTACCCTATGTTTATCGTTGAAAATTCTGGCATATTGGATCGCAGCTTGCAGGTTAATATTGTACCTGGAATCTGCTCCCTTTGATAAGGAGAGTAGGGACTCATCAGGTCTTTTTACTGCATAACTCAATTCATCAGTATTGGGGTTTACCTCAGCTAAAAATAACCTTTCGGACTTACTCCCTTGCATGGCCGTAGTAGCCCTGGCATCATAGGACATCATACCTCTTACACTTAAGCCTTCAGTAACCATATTGCTCAAGTCCAACTCCATGCCTAAAGATGAGTTCAAGTTTGACCGCACTTCGTTTCTATACCCATATCGATTCATTATTTCAAAAGCAGAGCGGTCCATATATCCTGGATCGACGATTTGCCCTGGGGCAACACCAAACCCATCAATTGTTGTTGGACCTGGTGTTATTGGTAAAATGGTTTGGGCTTGGTAGAATAGGTCTCTCATCATCCAATTGGTATCTCCCCCGCCATAAAGCCAAGCAGAAGGCATATTGACCTGTTCTATATAACTTCCTATATTTAAAAAGGCCTTAAAAGATTCACTTAACTTATAGTCTATATTTGCCCTGAAATTATACCTTTTCATCCAGGAGGAAGGATCATAGCCCAATTGAGATTTAGGCTCAGTATTTAAATTTCCTCCTTGATTAAGAAAGGCTCCATTCACAAAATAGGAGACTTTGTCTGTACCCCCTCTGGCACTAACATTGACTCTGGTCTGAGGTGAATACCTGGAAATAAATTCACGGTAATAATCATGATTGGGGTACATGTATTGACGTACCATTGCTTTTCTCTCATAATCCGGATCATTTGGGTCAAGGCCTAAAAGCGGATTGGCATATTTTGCCATGACATCTTCGCTAAAAAATGGCGTGGTCATTCCATCATTCCTACCTGCCTCATTTCTGAGATTCATGTACTCCAAAGAAGTTAATCTTTCCGGCTCGTAAGTAAAAGAACTTAAGCTTTGGTCAAGGCTAATGTTCAATTCCATTTCACCAGGTTTACCTCTCTTGGTGGTAATTAATATTACCCCATTTGCACCTCGAACACCAAATACAGCAGTAGCTGAAGCATCTTTAAGTACAGTAACAGATTCTACTTCATTGGCATCCAAGGTTCTGATGTTATCCCTTGGCACGCCATCTATTAATATCAATGGGCTTCTACCATTAGTTGTAGCAGCTCCTCTTAGATATAAAGTTGCATCATCCTTTCCTGGCTGGCCTCCTCCAGATTGGATTGAGGTTAGGCCTGGCAATCTTCCAGCAAGGGCATTGGCCAAACTTGGAGAGGAACTTTTCACCAACTCATCGGAGGAAACAGAACTTACAGCTCCTGTCACGGAAAGCTTTCTTTGTTCGGCATACCCCACTACAACGACCTCTTCTAAGGAAGATTCATCTTCTGATAGAATCACGTCTATGGTCGTTTGATTGCCTATATCAAAAGATTGGTTTTCAAATCCTATATAAGAAAATACAAGGGTTTCACCAGCTTCTACTTGAATCGAATACGTCCCATCGATACTCGTTACGGTACCTTTGTTGCTGCCCAAAACAGAAACAGTTGCCCCAGGAAGCGGTTCCCCTGATTGATCCTTGACTGTTCCTGAGATGGTCACAGGATCCATCAATTGATTTTCGGATCGTGTTTTCATCTTCGCAACTTTGACATCAATCGTGTTGTTAAATTGTCTAAAATGCAAATTAGATTGAAGACTAACTTCAATCAAGAATTCTTCAACTGTGCCTTTCTGTTTGTTAAAGGATAAAACAGATGATTTTTTAAGCGTCTTTTTATCATAGGAAAATCTAAAAGATGATTGTCGCTTTACCTCATTGAAAAAGGTGTAAAGGTCCAATTTTTTTCGGGAGAGGTTTACTTCCACCTCATCAATATTTTTATACTGGCCTTTTGCTTGTATAACACTGGTGAAATTAACCACCAACATTTGGAAAATTAAACCGTACAAGAAGCCTCTGGACAACATCATAATTGTCTGAAGTAATATTTTTTTCATATTTTTAAGGGTTTATTGGAATTTATTTCAATACGCATGGTCTATTGGTGGATCCATTCCCCAATGTTCTCCATCATTAGACCTCCCACTGCCGGTTGGATTTATCCAACCGGTTTTATTAAGGTGGTATTTTGGGAATTCTAGTTTTAAAATTTGATTGTGACATTTTTTCCTTTTAATTCATATTCAAAATTCTGTACGTAAGCCATACTCTTCAAAACATTTGCAAGGCTTTGCTTATGGTATTCACCCGAAAATTCCCAAGAGGCATTCGTAGTGTTCTCAACTTCAATTTTTACCCCATACCAATTTTCCAGTATCGCGACCACCTCTTCAAGATTTGATTTCTCAAATAATATGGTCCCCTCTTTCCATGATGAAATAGTATGCGTATCAAACTTCCGTATGCTTTTTTCACCTGTATTGGGATCCCTATGCAATTGTTCTCCAGGACTAAGAAAGAAGCCTTCATTTGTGGAAACATTCTCAATCTTAATTTTACCTGTTACCAATGAAATACTGATTTCTGTTACTCCTTTTTCCTTAATATTGAAGGAAGTACCCAAAGCTGTGGTCACCAATCCCTGAGCCACTACTCTAAATGGTTTAAGGCTATCCTTCTCCACTTCTATAAATGCTTCTCCCTTTAAAATCACCCTTCTCTCTGTAGCTCCAAACTTATCTGGAAAAGAGATTTCACTGTTGCTGTTCAACCAAACCCTTGAGCCATCCGCCAGGGTTAACTGTAATTTTTCGCCTGAAGCAGTCCTCTTATGATGCATCACCACCATTTCAACAGGATTCTCTACTATGTTTTGGTTAAATACGCCAGAGATCCATACCAAGGCAAACCCTATTAAGAATACAGCTGCTAGATTTATTATCCATCGGTAATTCTTCTTTTCTATTGGATGGTCCGCGGGTTTTATGGTTAAAAGCTTTTGCCTAATCTCCTCTTTCATCCCCACCGGAGCCCTGTATTCTCCATAGCTGGTACGCAATAAGAGCTCTCTTGCCAATTTTAATTCGCGAACGCTTTCAGGATTGGCTTGCATCCATTTAGACCAATAATCATTCATCTGATCATTTGGATGCATTACCCAGTTAATAAACTCTGGATCAGTTAAAAAATCCTCTTTGGTTTTCATCGAAATTGTATTGGCTTTATAGGCAAATACAGAGCAGCTCCAAAAGAACACCTAAAAAATTTAATTTATTTCAAAATATTTTAATTTTGAATGGAGAAGGCTTCCGAATTGTACTTCCCTATTGTCCTATTTAAGCTTCTCTCGTAAAAAGTCCAAAGCCTTGTACATTAGATTTCGAGTAGTTTTAACACTTTCTAATCCCATTATTTCCTGAACTTGGACGTAACTGAAACCTTCGTAAAAAAAATAGTAAATGATTTCCTTTTTTCTGGGACTTAGCTTGGCAATAGCATTATTTAACTCCTCAATCTTCTCCATACCCATTTGTTGATCAATCAACTGCTGTTCGTGTGAAATGGTGAAGTCGAAATCCTGACTGGTGTCAAAACTTTCTCTTTTATGTTCCCATTTAGAAAACTGACGCTGGAGTTTCCGCTTAAGACATGTGAGTAAATAAAATTTAATATTGTCCGTAGGTCCTACTTTGTGGCGCAGGCGCTTGAGGTCAAAGAAGACTTCCTGAATCCCATCCTTGGTCTGAGATTCATCCTTAGATAAACGCATGCCATAAGCAAATAGACTATCAAAAAATTGCTCATAAATCTGAATAAAGGCAGCGTCAGCACCTTTTCTGAATTCATCCCATAGCACCTTATCCTCTACAGTATTAGAGGTATCCGGATTTCTTCCATAGGAAATTTCACTTGAATATGAATCAAGTTTATATTGAGGCATTTTTGGGTTTTTTGTTGCTTAATTTCTAAATATAAGGATATTTTGAACAGTCACTATTTTAAATTAAAATTATTGCCTAAAAAATGGCACAATTACATTTTTGAATATTACACCGCAAACCTTCATGTTATGGGGGAATCTGAGAACTTAGCAAAATGGACTTAGATTTCTACTATCATTGCCTTATAAACAATTCTAGAATATGTTGATGAATAAAGAGAAGCATCTATATCTTCCCCCATTTTTTAAAACTCTTTTCTATTATATTCGAAAAACCTGGTGTAGGCTTCTCCATAAAGCCACTTAATGCAGTTCAATCTTTACAATAAAATTCGGGTGAGAATATGCTGCTTTTCCACTTTCATAAATCTGTTGAGAAATTTCTAAGGACTCAAAACCTGTTTCAACTTTTTTATTTTTAAAATATTGAATAGAATAACTTGAACTAATTAATTCTAAATTCTTTGTTTCTGCATAATCTATAAAGTCAGATTCAGAAATAATATTCTCATCAATTTTTGTGAGAACTTCACTTAGTAAAACAAAATAAGAATTTGGGTCTTTCTCATTGGTGTAAAATATAGGTGTAGCTGAATAAATTTCATCGTCTTGATTTAATTCTTTCAAATAATTATTGACTTGCATACAGTCGGTCAAAGGCTCATTGATTCTTAGCCAAACTTGATCGTAATTGATGTACCCTGTTATAGCGCTATTTGTTATGAAGGAATATTTACTCAGTATGGACTCTGCTAACTCTTTTGTAATATTTTCTTGTTCAAACACAATATAAATTTCAGACAATGATTGTTTTCCAAGATAAATTTTTCCCTCTCCCGAGTAATAGAAATTTTCTTTATCATCGCATAATCTCATTTTTGACAGAGAATCATCTTTTTCGCATGAGACTAATAATATTAATCCTATGGTTACGAATAACAGTAATTGAAGTACTCTTTTCATTATTTTTAGTGTCTTTTAACACACATTCCTGTAAAATGCATGTGATGTCTTTCTATTTGCTTTTATAATACCAAACCTTTCAATTTAACATTCTCTTTTTAGTCTGTGCGCCAGTCGCCTCAAATGGGATTCAAATGAGAGACGGTCGGCATTTGGGAACCTACCTTTCCAACCTTCTCCTAGCTTATAAAGCTATTGCATTTTCATATTTACTCAGAAACTCCCGCTTTATCCAAGGTGATGTTAGGCCATTGTGAACACTTTTTTCAATCATATGTTATTTTACCTTTATCCGAATTTAACCTATTCTGGAACAGTATCCATGTTTTTCTGCATATGCCAGTAGAGTAACGCCTGATAGCCTATTTATTAATACCCATAAATATAATAAGAAGAAGTAAACCATCAGTACCCCCTAAATCAAATTGTATCCGGTTAAATACAAGAAAGTTCCCCCTCTTATGGCTTACCGATAGCCTTCTTTATTTGCTTTTCAGATGAATCTACCCAGCTTAGGTATAATCCATCTATAACCACTCCACCCCTATTACTACAGTAAGACCATTGCACTTCCCATTGGATTACCACAGCTTCGTGGCATACCAACGGTTAGTATTTAAAAAGTAGGCGGCTGCAAAATAAGAATGGCATCTGTCCAATCTGGTAATATTAATTCGACTAAATAGGTTAGTTAAAATTGAATTTCAAAAATGGCTAGATAGCCCCTTTGATGACCACAAAAAACCTCCTGAGAATGTACTATCGGAGATTCTATTTCCAAATTTAACCTAAAAACTTTCACAACGGACTCAAAAACCGAAATATTAAATTTGATCTTAAATTAAGACAGCATTTTGCTCAAATTTGTTTATGTTACTTAAAATTTGTTAATTAATAACCATTTTAAAATAAACTATTAATAATTGAATATTAATGCCCGATTTATGCATCTATTCAATAAATATCTGCCCAACACCAGTTCGCCATTTAAGAAAGAGGAGCTTTTTGGATTGCTCAGTGATCCTGATTATAGGGATACTCCAAACCGAAAAATGCAAGAGTCGTGGAATCTCCCTAGTGCTGGTGTAGATCGTAGCTTGCTATCCAGTAGTGATTCGTGTCGAAAAATCAATGAAAGAAAGGCCGCTCATTTAAATGTTTCAAAACCAACTTATATAAATAGGAAGTGGTACTGGGCTGCAGCATTCTTTAATCTCTTTGCTAGCTTGACTCCATTATTTTTTCTTTCAAAAGAAACTGAACAAATCAACCAAAAAGACTTTACACCCTTTTCAGCGGGTATTGGTGAAAGAAAATACATGGATCTTTCGGATAGCAGTGAAATCTTGTTGAACTCCGGTTCGATGATAAGGCTTCCTGAGGATTTTTTAACACGATTAGTAACCCTTTCTAGAGAAGCAATTTTTGAATTGAGACATAACACCCTGAGATTGGGGGGAAGACTTAGATCAGGTCCTTGAAACGTTGACAAAACGCAGCGGTATTTCCTCAAGGGAGGAAAATAACAACAACCATTTTAATTGACCTAAAAATATAAAAACAACACAGCCTATGTAAAATCACAAAAACAAAAAAGCTGCTCCGGTTGCACCCGAAGCAGCGCTGCCTAATGAAAGGCAAAAATTGAGTCATTATCAATTAACCCAAATCAAAGCTATGAAATTACAATTATCTAGGATGAATCGTGTCCTGTTTAAAAACCGTGGACTTTATCCCGTGAATTGTCAATCATTGGCAATTCATTTTAAAACGCTTGGAGTCGGCTTTTTAGTATTTCTTTTTATGATTACTACAACGAAAGCCAACAATCAATTACCGGATCTTGAAGAGGTTTTTGTCAGTATAGAACTAAATGATGAATCACTATTGAGTGCCTTCAAAAAGATTAATGAAAGCACTCCTTACAAGCTCTCTTATCAGTTGGGTCAAATCAAAAAGCATCAAAACCTAACGTTAAGTAAGTCCAGAAGAACCCTCAAGACTACACTGGATCTACTTCTGGCAAATACAGCATTACAATATGTAAGAAGTGAAAACAGTATTGTAATTACCTCGAGAGAAAACCAAGCTCAAAAAGTACAGCAGTCCAGCTCCACCCCTGCCGTCAGGTTTATAACAGTCAGCGGAAAAGTCACCACTGAAACTGATCCGGAGGGTATCCCCGGGGTAAATGTACGCGTTGTTGGCACTCAAAATGGAACTGTCACTGATTTAGAGGGGCGATATGAGATTGATGTAGTCGATGGAAATGCCATACTGGACTTTTCCTTTATAGGGTTCGAATCCGTGCGTGAGACAGTAGGCACTCGAACAATAATCAACATAACCTTGACTGAAGATATCAGCGGGCTCGATGAAGTAGTAGTGATAGGCTATGGTACGCAAAGGAGAAGCGATCTCACAGGCTCTGTTTCCAGTGTATCAACAAAGGAACTCGTGGATAGACCAGTGGTTAATATTGGACAAGCCTTGCAAAACAAAGTTTCAGGTGTTCAAGTAGTTAAGCAAGGGGCTGGGTACCCAGGATCCAATCCAATCATTCGTATCAGAGGTACAAACTCAATTAATTCGAACAGTGATCCACTCTTCGTAGTCGATGGGATCATTGGAGTTAGCAATGCCTTGAGAAATATAAACCCACAGGATATTTTAACAATGGATATTCTGAAAGATGCTTCAGCAACCGCGATCTATGGTACCCGAGGAGCAAATGGCGTGATCATCATCACCACCAAGCGAGGAGAAGTAGGTGAAGTGAAAGTTAATTATAATGGTTCTGCAACTATGGGAACAATGCAGAGACATAATCATACTGTTACTGCAGATCAATTTTTTTACCTCTATGAGCAGGCGTTTACCAACACACCTAAATATGGTACCCTGGATAAGTCAAAGGATTTCAGAGGAGGTAAAGGTACAGGCGCTTCGTGGTCTGAAATGCCGCATTTGTTTGAACAGGTTCCCCAGGGAGGTTACTTTATGGATCTAGTTGGGAATGACGGAAATTATTACAAACCTAGGTATTATTCAAACTGGGAAGATATCGCTTTTGACAATTCCTTTTCACAAGACCATTATATTGATGTAAGTGGTGGGACTGCAAATGCAAAATACTCATTTGCCTTGGGACATACTGACCAGGATGGTCTTTTAATGCAATCTTACTACAAGCGTACAAATGCTCGATTTACAACGGATATCGAATTAAATAAATGGTTAGGTGTAAGTACAAATATTTTGTATTCACGGTCAAAAAACACTAGAGGAGATGACCAACTGAGGACTATTTCAGAGACGTGGCCAATTTTGCCTACCAAGTATCCAGATGATCCTGAATTTGGTATATATTCAGGTACCTGGAGTACTGGCAGAGATTTTCCAGTTGGAGAAAATTGGAGAAATATTGTGTATACAACAGATCAGAGAGAAGGATACTATCTAAACCAACAGTTGACAGGAGGTGTAGTACTTAATGCTCAAATTACTGAAAATTTAAGTTTTAAGGCTAATTTTGCGATAGATAACAGAAGTGAAGACAGTAGATGGTTTAACGGGGACTTCCAAGGAACAAGGAGTTCTGACGCTAGGGGAAGTAATCAACGGTGGTTTTACTGGCAAAATGAAAACTATTTTAATTACGATAAAGTAATTGATAAGCATTCCATTTCTGGTGTACTCGGGCTTTCCTGGCAGGAAACTCAAATAGATTGGCTAGAAGCACAAGCATCTAATTTTCCATCAAATTTTTATGGTTTCAATAATTTAAATGCAGGTGCAAATACACCTCAAGCCCATTCGTCAAATCAAAGAAGTGCACTCAATTCCTACTTTGCGCGTGTCAATTATGCTTATGATAGCAAATACATGTTGACAGCAACTGGGCGTATGGATGGATCTTCAAAGTTCGGGCCCAACAATAAATATACTTTCTTTCCATCTATTGGATTGGGCTGGACAATTTCCAATGAAGCTTTTCTGGAAGATAACAGGGTAATTTCTAACCTAAAAGTTCGAGCCAGTGCTGGTGAGACAGGTAACCAAGAGATTGGAAGTTTTGTAACACAAAGGTATATCAACACAACAAATGTAATGTTTGGTGATGGCTTAAGATCAGGATTCTATCCGGGATCTACAGGTAACCCCGACTTAAAATGGGAAACAACTTTTCAGTGGGATATTGGCATAGACCTGAGCCTTTTCAATGACAGGTTCAATATCGTAGCTGACTATTACCATAAAACAACAAGCGACATGTTGTTTAATCTTCCATTACCACAGTCAAGTGCACCCGGTAGTGCTTTTGTAAACTTAGGAGAAGTGGAAAACAAAGGAGTAGAAATCGGATTGGCAACCACCAATATTCAAAGGCAAAACTTTACATGGGCTTCACGCCTGACCTTGTCTGCCAATCGAAATAAGATTTTGAAACTTGGTCCCACAAACGCCGACGTTTTTGTTGATACCGGTGCAGGTAATGCCACTTCAGTATATAGAGTTGGGGAACCCATAGGTTCTTTCTTTGGCCTTAACCGTATGGGGGTATATGGCACACAGGAAGCTGCTTTGGCTGCACGCTATGGAAGGGTGCCCGGTGACCTGAAGTTTGAAGATGTAAATCAGGATGGAAAAATCGAGTTGATTTCTGATGGTAATATTATTGGTAATTCTTATCCTAGGGTTTACGGTGGATTTATCAATTCATTCACCTATGGGAATTTTGATGCGAACATTACGATACAATTTGTTGGTGGGGTGGACAAAGCCATCGTGCATGAGTCTGCTGAAGACCGTCAATTTGTGTCAGGTATGGTTAACAGGGTTTTAGATGCCTGGCGTCCAGACCATCAGGAGGGAACGATTGTAGCTCAGGTAAGAGCTGGTAATGCCGGTGCACGTTACGATTCGTTTACTGACACCCACGAAATTTATAATGCAGCATTTATCAGAGGACAAGCAGCTTCGATAGGCTACACATTTTCTGAATTGGTAGGCATTAATAATTTGCGGGTTTATTACTCAATGGAAAACTTCTTCCTATTAACTGCAATAGAGATGGAAGGGTACGATCCTGAAGGTAGTTCGCTGGATAAAGGACGATCTAATATTCAGAATATTGATAAATATCAATATCCTAATCCTACAAATTTCATTTTAGGAGTTAATGTTAATTTCTAATCTTAAAAGAGCTAATAATATGAAATACAATAATAATTATATCGTGATAAGACCCGCAATTTATTTATTGGTATTCTTTTTTACCCTAAGTAGTTGTGAGGAATTTTTGGAGGAAGTACCGACTAACCAGCTTACCGCTCAAGGGGATTTGACGGCTAGGGAATTCGGAGAACCTTTAGCAATTGGTGCTTACAGAATGCTATCTTCCTGGACCGGCGGTGCCAGAGATTGGGGAAATATTTTACCCAATACCTTAGAGTTCCCTACAGGTGGGGCATTTACAAGCGAACCACATGCCCAATTCGATAAATATGCTACGAACCAGGTTACAGGTAACCTATTGGATAATTTCAATAATCAGTGGGCGAATTGGTATGCTGGAGTTCAGGATGCTAACCTTGCGCTGGATTTGCTCCCTTCTGTAGACCTACCTCAAGCCTTATTGGCACAATATCAAGGTGAAGTTCGTGCCTTACGCGCCTTCTATTATTTCAATATCGTTCGGTACTGGGGAGATGCAGTGATGATCACCGCACCACTAGACAATGTAATTGAAGCAGCAATGGCTCGAACCAGTCTCAAGCAGATATATGATGAGGTAATTATCCCTGATCTTGAATTTGCACTAAATGCAGTTCCAGCCGGTAAATCAAACAATGGACGTGTAACCCAGGATGTGGTCAGGGCTATTTTAGCGGATGTATACCTTACAGTTTCCGGATATCCCTACCAGGAAGTAGAGACTAATCCTAGTCAAGATTGGTGTGGAGAAGGATCTTGGGCCATGCAAGAATATCCTGTGACCGGTGGTACTGCCCGGGCATTTTTGCAGAAAGCGAAAACTCAGCTTGACGCGCTATACGGTAATTATGTGCTTGGAACTTATGATGATTTGCATGACCCGGCTATGAATAATAATGGAGAGGCGATATTTCAAGTGCAATATTCCACCCAACCCGGTTATAACAATGGCATTTTACAACCTTCCTTACCTTTATTGACTAAAATTTCGAAATCTGATGAAAATGGTTCATTTGTTCCGGCTCAGCATTATCATGATTCCTATGGTGAAAATGATAATCGAGCCATGGAGAGAGCAATGTTTTTTACTTGGGATACTAATATTGATGATGAGACCGACACCATTCGGTTCCCCCCTCACCTGTACAAATACTACGATGCAGCAGCAGTAAAATCAGTAAATGGATCCGGATTGAATTGGTCCCATTACCGATATGCTGATATATTGTTAATGCTCACAGAAGTAAACTGGGCATTGGGTGAAAGTCCTTCAGAGATAGAAAAAGGAATAAATGAAGTAAGGCTAAGAGCAGGTTTAGCTCCTTTAAATGGTGCAACGATTACGCTGAAAGAAATACTTAGTGAACGTGCTTGGGAGTTGGTATTTGAAAACAAAATGCTTTGGGATCAGCGCCGTACGAGAAGATGCATAGTTTACGGGGAGGAAGAAATCACAAGCATTGCAAACTTCGTTGGACACCAACCTAAGATATTCAACTTTGCTTTTACCCCCCAGCATTTATTATCTCCAATACCGGGAGATGAAATGAATAACAATGGGGAAATCCAGCAGAATTTTGGGTATTTACCAACGCAAGCAAATTAGTCTTGAGGAATTCATTTAATCAAAAAGTTGAATAAATATGAAAACTAAAAATATATTATCGATATCATTCGTAGTGTCGTTTTTATTAATGATGAGTTGTACCGAGCAACCCTATTTTGACATCCCTCTAGATGCAAATGGTAACGTGATCTTTACAGGTATTTCTGAAGTCACATCAACTGATGTGACAGCAGCAGATCCTGACTTCACCATAAATGCCTATTTTCCAAATGCAAAACCAGGAGATGTGATGAAAGCAGAGGTTTTAAAAAACCAGGTGCCTTCATGGGATCCAGATGGAGCATTACAGTTATTGCCTTTAGATGGGTCTTTAAAAGAGGTGACGGTTGGTGAAGATTTGACTACAACCGTAACCTACACAAAGGCGGAAGCAGGTTTGAATAGTGTAGGCGATGCCGTTACTATTGTATTTTCAGGAGAAACCGATTCAGGGATCATTTCAATCACGCTTGAACCATAGTTCTTTACAACGATTTATGCTTTAATGAATTGCCTGCGCCCTTTGAAAAACAGGGCCTATAGTCGAAGACATCTTGATGGCGAATTGATCGTCATGTCAGGAAAAAGATGATAAAAGGTGACGTACCAGAGATCCTGCCAAAATATGGCAGGATCTCTTTTTTTCGTACTAGTTCTGCCCTGAAGTGGAGCAACTCAGGAGAAAAGAAATGAACGGATAAATTTTAATTAGGCCTTTACTTTTGCCAAGGGCTTTAATATGTCCATGATGCATTTTGATTTACATTTCTGAATATCTATACCAATTCATATTAAATAACCATTTTTACTTTTTTGCTGCAGGTCTTCCCTGAAGCGAAGCGACTCAGTGGCCTGCCCTTATGCGGAGCAATTCAGTGGTCAAAAATGTAAGCAACCTGTCCTGAAGCGGAGCTAGTCAGGAAAAACCCCGCCGCTATGTATCTTTTCGGCTAAAATTTAAGGCCACCCGCACACAGGCAAACTCCTTAGTTTTTGGTTTTAATATTGGCCTTGTTTATTTAATGATTACTAAACCAAAAACTTCGTCAAACAGTGCCTGTGCCCTTGCCATCGCATCTTAAATTTCTTAATGCCCAAAAGCTACAAGGCGGAAGTTTATATATTCGTCATTCCGAGACTTTGCAGGGGCTTTGTATATATAAAGTCGAGCCTTCTTTTAATAAGCCCTATCCCCTTTGCTACAAAACAATATTTATCTAATCATTACTTCCCAATACTTCGTATGCTTGGATTTACCGGCAGGCCCTTCTACAGTTAAGGTCACCACTTTGTGAATTCCTTTTTCCTTGAATTGATGGATCGGATTTTGTTGATTTGAGTAATTTCCATCTCCAAAATCCCATTCCCATTTCAAAATCTCACCTTGTGATTCATCTCTGAAGGATACACGCTTATTTTCCATATCTATTACTTCAAAAGACCATTCTGCCTTGATCAAATCCTTTAATTCACTTTCTAGTGGCATCAATTTAAACTTGCGCAGGTAGCTCGCGTCTTTCACCATCCGTACATCTTGAGATAAATTGAAATGGCCTTCTCTTTTTCCACCGTCAAAATCCAAAATAGACCAAGAGAGCCCAATGCTATCGCCCTGAATGAGTTCCGATTCTATGGCCTTTTGAGGGCCTTCATAAGGGGCATAATCATAAGGAGTCACCCAGAATTCCAAAACGAGCTTCCCTCCATCTCCAGGTTCAAAGTTGTAATCATAAGCATAATTGGATTGTGGAAAATCACCTATCCAATGTTGATTTCCCCAAATCAAAACCCATGCGTTATTTACAGGTGGCGTATAGATATGGTAATTTTGAGCGTGGACACCACTAAACGTAAAATGGTTTTCTAAATAGGCCTCCGATTTGCTATCCCACTTCAGGTTATCTTTATTATAAATCGGGTTATAAATAAAAGGACCACCCGACATGTCGCCATCAACCACTATTTCGAAAATATCATTGAGGTACCCCTTGTTACTAAACCTCCCGAAATCCCAAAAATCATCCGTAGCTTCATACAAAAAGTATAGCCTATTCAATCCCTTTACCCAACCTACCTTTACGCTTACGTTCAAATCACTGGTATGATCAATGGCGTCCCCAAATCCATCCTCTGTATCTTTCAACATTTCATTACCATATACATACGATTCCGGTACCATATCCCAGTCACCCGATTTTCCATCTATGCGTGGCATCTGATTTTTAGGGAATTGAAAAATTTTGAAAAGCACTTTATTTCCGGAGGTATCATTCGCTGAATCATTTTGTGCCTTCACCGAAGAAGTACAAAAAACAGCCAAAACAGTAAACAGAAAAATTTTCAGTTTAGTCATTGTGGGCCATCTATCAAAAAAACATTTTAAACGCATAAGCATATTCATTTATCTTTTTTTCCAATCATCCAATTTAGAATAGACCGGCTTATATCCTTTTTTAGACCTGTCAATGGTTTTCATTTTTCAGTATTTACTTTTTCTGGAATAGAAGTACCTGAGATCTTTGGCCACAGGCTCTTCGATTGGATTTGAGTTTTTGTTTCTATTCGGCATACCTTACGCTCTTTAAACTGGCCTCAGCATTTGGCTGACAACCACTATTCCCATCCTTCCACAGAAACAAAATCACTTACGATCAAACTTAAAACCTATAATTCCCCTAAATTCATGAGTGGGGAAAAACAACTCTTTTTAAATGAATGTATTCTCCGGGGATTGAGGTTTTACAGGGGTTTCCAATTTAAGTCCTTTCCACTCGATATTCAATATCCCATCAGTTTCAGAGATTTTTACTTCTCTATTCTCCTGACGATCACCCACCGTATTAACTTCAAATATAAATCCCGCAAAGGCTTTGTCGATTTTAGTTAAATCAAATTCCTTCTCAACTCCCGAATAAAAGACAAGATCTATCCAACAATTAGTATCATCACCGCCTTTTTCCCAACTACCGGTAAATTCGTCAAATTGGGCACTGAATAGCTGCATATTTAAATTCAATTGTTCAAGGTTAATTTTGATCAAGTCATTAACTGACTTTGGTAAAACAAGTTTATCCTGGTCATTCATATTACCAAACTCAAAACGTAGCCGAAGATCTTTAGCAATGAACTTCCCGTCTTTTAACCGGTCTATACTAATATGTTTATCTCCCCCGTTGGAAATAAAGTTGATACCTGCAAGAATTTTATTTTGTTCCTGCTCACTATAAAAAGTGGAAGAACTGAAATCATAATTATCATGCAGAAACCTAACCTGTAAGTATTTCGGTTTTTGAACCTGTCCCCAATACAATAAAAATGGACGGCGCTGATTCCAAAGACTTGATCTGTTTGCCGTAGAAAGTGCATATTCATCAGTTAGGTAACATGTACCAATGGTTTGAGGATTTTCTTTCTCGAAGACATCTTTTTCTGTACGCGGGTATTCAGGAGAAAGAAAATAGGGCATCAAATACGGTGGGATTTGATGTTTGATCTTTACATTCTTACGTTTTTGTTCAATTCCTACATCTATTTGTCCATTTGACCCTTCTTTTAATATTGAATAAAAAGTTGGCTGAACCAATGTACTGTATGAACGGCTATGAGGTCCAGCCCATTGACCGGTGGGTTTATGATAATGTCTGGCAATGATATCCCAACCGATGGCATACAATGAGTCAACTTGTTGTCTGGCAGTGGGCTCAATAATGTGTGATTTCATGCGAAACAATTCATCTAGAGCTACAATCGTGTATGCAGGACTGTTGTACTCCGAAAACCCTCCCTTGTCAAGCGTATAATCATAGAATCGTTTCAGTCTTCCACTTGCATATTCACTCATTTCCGGAAGATTAAACAGATTTGAAGTCATATAGGTAACATAAGCCCCCATGATAGCGAATTGGTATAACCAGGGCGCATATTTCGTTTTTGGATTGATTTGGCTGCCAGAATCAGCGCGTCTTTGATTTTGGGTTTTAGGTCGCTTGGAATCCTATCCTGATGACCCATCCAAACGTCAAGAAGACTTACAGCATTGAAATCGGCCCAGTTATAATCAATAGGCGATTTTTTTGTTGAAAGTGGCTCTTCCAGGTAATAGGGCCATACACCAACTGATTTGGAAGTAGTATCCTGATCTTGCAAAGTGATTGTCTTTTCAATAATATTAAAAGCCCGATCCGTGTATTGGTCATCAGCCAAATCCAATAATAAAGCGGCATAATAGAATGAGCCCCGAACTTCATGAAATACGCCACTATCCGCATCGGTATGGTAGTTATATCCGCTCAGCGTCTTTGTGATCATGTTCTCCTCAGGATCGAATTTTTCGTGAAGTTCGTCCAGTTTTTCCTCCACAATCTTTCTCTCCTCGGAATTTAACCGGACACTTTCGTATTTGATATAGCTGTTGTCAATAACCTTATTAGTGCATGATTGGACTATTGGCATTAAAAAGATAATTAGCAAGACAATGGTAATATGCTTCATGATGATTTTTTTATTATGATAAAGCTATTATTCTTTAATTTATTTTAATAAGCTGCTAGTAAGAAAGAACCATAAACCCGAACATATAAAGCAAATAAGGTGGACCTAATCCACCTCATTTGTTTATGAGATCAATATCAGTTCACTAATAATTTACTTCATAGAAGCTGAGGCGGTTGGTATTAGTAACCTTCATTTTGTTTCAGGATATCAGCTCCTACCTTGTCAATCTCCTGCAATGGGATTGGAACATAGTTGTAAGTTTCATTAAAATTATAGACTCCACCCATGGCATTTACATATTCTACAAGCTTATTCTGCCTTTTCAGGTCAGAATACCTATGTCCCTCAAATGCCAGTTCGGCCCTTCTTTCTGCTAAAATAGCTGTAATAAAATCATCAAGCGTAGGGACATCTTCAAGAGTCAGAGGGGCTAAACCTGCTCTGATTCTTGTCTCGTTCATCAGATCCAATGACTGTTGTTGGGTTGAATTTGCATTCATGGAGATAGCTTCAGCATACAGCAGTTGTACATCTGCGAATCTAAGTACAACCAGATCTCCAATAAACCTAAATTCATTTAGGTCAAATCCAAAGTCATATTTCCTATTCTCCTCTTTCAATTGATTAGGGGTAAAACCCAGTGTCTCATCCCTTCTGATATCACCAGTTTCAAATGAATCATAATAACCTGGCTTATATAAGAAGTTACCCTGTAAACCTGGTGTGTTTTCCATATATAAAAACTGCTGCGCCCAGTTGTTGGCTGGAGCAACTGGGCTTAATATTACTGAAAGCATGTATTCCTGAGAACTTTTCTCGGCATCCATTGTCCACAAGTTATTCCAATTGGTCTCAAGTGCAGCCCCACTATTATTGAAAACATCTGCTAAAGCTGTTTCTGCCTGACTCCACTTCTGCTGTTGCATAAGGGCTTTTGCCAGATAGGTTTCAGCATCATACTTATCCACTTTTCCTATTTCAACTGAAGGGTCGAGTAATGAGACAGCCTGAGAGAAGTCAGATTCCACTAAAGCCCAGATTTCAGCTTCAGTAGATCGTCCGAGACTATAGGATTCATCAACACTTAGTGGTTCTGTAACACTTGGTACACCTCCAAACCATAAGTTTAAAGTGTAATAAGCAAATCCCCTAAAGAAGTAGGTCTGACCCTTTATTCTGTCCCTGGCTGCATCATCCATATCTACTTCATCAACTCTGTCCAGTATGACATTGGCAGGATAAACTAATTGCGTATAAAGATCCCAAAACCTACTAGTTGTATTCGGACCGAATTGATTTTCAGCAAGTTCGAGATACCAATATTGAATATTCGTCAAATTATCTCCACGATATTCTTCCAGCATCTGTAATTCAATCATTGCGCCTCTAAATCCGGAATATAAACCTACTACCGCTGTTTCAAAGTCAGCCTGATTGGAATAGAACTGACCCACTGTACCGTTGCTCTGTGGGGGCAGGTCTAGAAATTCCTCACTGCATGCCCCCAAAGAGATTGCAAATAGTAATAGAACTGTCCTATATATCTTATTTAATTTCATCATGGTAAGTAGCATTTAAAATGTGAGATTTAAACCAACTGCAAAAGTTCTTGGTAGTGGCAAGGTTCCGAAATCATAACCCCAACTTCCGCTTGCGCTGGCCTCAGTTTGGTTGGCACCTCTGTTTGCCGCGCCGGGAGCAAACACTCCTTCTGTATTATAACCCACATAATCAGTATTTAAGAAAAGATTATCAGCTGAGACATAAACTCTCAATCGGGAGACCTTTATTTTTGATAATAAGGTTTCTGGTAAATTGTAGCCAAGTGTGATGTTTTTAATTCTCCACCAGTCTGCATCATAAAGCCATGCATCTTGTTCTTCATCTGTCCCATTGGTACCGGTTGTAGAAGAGATTTTTGGCGTGATACCATCACCAGGATTAGCTTCGGAACGCCATCTATCTGCCCATCGGCTCATCAAATTTCCATCAGCAGCACTTGCCCTGTCATAATATCTGGCTTGAGCATTGTAAATTTTATGTCCTCCGGAGCCATTGATAAAAATACTAAAGTCGAAATCTTTGTAAATCAGATTATTGGTCAAACCAAATTGCCACTTGGGCATTGGCTGACCTACGATCTTTCTGTCATCCTCATCGACATCCCCATCACCATCCTGATCCTTGAAGCGTACGTCTCCCACCCCTTCATCCTTAAAAATAGGTCCGGCTTCTACCTCTGCCTCATTTTGAAAAATACCATCTGCTTCCCACATGTAGAAACTTCCAATTGCCTCCCCTACTCCTGTGTAACTGACACGAGAGTACCACTCACCATCTATGATCGGAGCATCATTTTGACCCATTTTCAAGACTTCATTCTTATTAAAAGAATAATTAAAAGTAGTACTCCACTGAAAATCAGAGGTAGTAATATTTCTTGTATTCAATTCTATCTCTATACCCTTATTACTTACATCACCTACATTTAATATAGTGGATGAAAATCCTGTTGTTAGTGGTAGCGGGGTTGATAAAAGGAGATCATCAGTTAGCGCTTCATAGGCATCAATAGATAAATTAATCCTATCGCTGAGAAATCCAAGGTCAATCCCAATATTAGTTGTTGCTGTTCTTTCCCAGGTTAAATCTCTATTTTCAAAACCACCTGGTGTCAAACCGCTGACAAGTACTTCACCTGATCCCAGTACAGCATTGGCATTTGCCAGTGTAGCATAGTGCCGGTAGTTTCCAATTCGGTTATTACCTGTCTTTCCATAGCTTGCTCGTAACTTTAGATTACTAATGATTGAATTATCTCTCAAAAAGGCTTCATTAGAAATATTCCAGGCTGCTGAAACAGATGGGAATAAGCCCCATTTATTATTAGTACCAAACCTCGAACTACCATCTCTTCGGGTGCTCGCAGTGACTAAATAACGAGAGTCATAACCATAAGTAGCCCTTGCAAACATGGAAATAAGGGACCATTCATTGATATTTTCGTTCCAATTCGATATCTCGGTTGCATTATTCAAAGTAAGGGAAAGGTCATTGGGAAAGCCCCTGCCTGATAAGGATGAAAATTCGGAATAGTCTTTCTGACTACTATATCCCAATAACCCTGTAACAGCGTGTTTACCAATTTTTTTGTTGTAGTTGAGTGTTGATTCCAGCGTCCAATTACTCTGATATTCGTTCGAAATTGAAGCAAGTGGATTGCCCCCCCCAAGTATCACATCTCTTCTTTCTGAAAACTTAAGAGAATTGTATCTATAGTATCCTGCCACCTTGAAGACCAAGCCATCAATTAGGTTAAAATCGATGTGCGTATTAATGAGTGCCTGTGGTCTGGTAAATTTCTGTTTTAGATTGTTAAGCTCATAGACACTTTTTGAAGAATTACCTAGCCCATACTCGAAGGAATAATCATTTCTGAATAAAAAACCATTATCCAAAAAATAATAATCTGAGGCGTCTACAAGAGCACCATTCCTCAATGAAACATTTATATTTCTATCTTTTCCTTCAGAATTGGCGTCAATCTGAGTGGAAGTGCTTCCTGCCATATTTAACCCAATAGTGATAAGATCTGTCACTCTTGATTCAATGTTGGTCCTTAACGAGAACCTTTCAAAAGAGGTCCCGACAGCAATACCTTCCTGATCCATGTAATCTAATGACATGAAATAAGTCGTATTGTCAGAACAGCCTGAAAGGGAAACATTGTGGTTTTGAATAGTGGCAGTCTGGAATAGAAGATCCTGGATATTATGATCAGGAACATCCCCTGTCAGCCAGTTGGGGTCAATCCTCATATTGGCCGGTCTACTTGCATTTGGCAGATTTGGATCACCACCGGTTGATTCCCAACGCCATGACCTCCATTCTGCCAGAATCTCAGCTTGTTCAGGCCCTGAAACAAAATCAACTAATTTTTCAGGTTCCTGTATACCATATCTCATGTTATAGGAAATATTTGGTTTGCCAGACTTGCCTTTTTTAGTAGTGATTATAACCACACCATTAGATGCCCGAGAACCATAAATGGCAGCTGCTGCGGCATCTTTGAGTACCTCCACACTCTCGGCATCACTCATGTTAATATTAGCAATTATATTGGCATCTTCGATGGGCATGCCATCAACCACCCATAGCGGTTGGTTACCCTCGGTAATTGAGCTGGTGCCACGAATCCTTATAACAGGCGCTGCTCCGGGTAAGCCACTGGTTTGCTGGACAGATACCCCAGCAAGTTTGCCCTGAAGGGCCTCGTCAATTCTTGAAGTGAAACGGTTTTCAATATCCTTGCCACTTACCTGTGAAATAGCTGAGGTTAAATCCCTTTTATTAACCGTGCCATAGCCTACTACCACCACTTCGTCCAATGAAGAAATATCAGCTTGTAAACTAACGTCAATATTAGACCTGTTATCCACCGAGACCCGCATCGCCTCAAACCCTATATAAGAAAAAATTAATGTCCCTCCATCTGGAACATTAATGCTATAATTGCCATCCAAATCTGTCACAGTACCGGTGGCTGTTCCAGCTACAGTAACAGATGCCCCCGGCAATGGCTCACCATTTTCATCGGTTACCGTACCGCTAACCGGACCCCAGGCCGCCTCCTCAAGGATCTTAACCTCTGGTGGTTCATTCAGGGCCAAATGAATGGGGTGGTTCATTTGCCGAAAACTCATGCCTAATTGCCGACCCATCTCTTTTAGCCGGTATTCATCACTTCCTGTTTTGTATTTAAATTGGATGATCTGAGATTTATCCAACTCTTTGTTTTCGTATGAAAACTTAAAAGGGGTTTCGCTTTCAACCTCGTTGAAAAATGGTTGCACACTCAGCTCAGAAGCTGATAAACGAATGGATACTTCTTCTATCCGCTTGTCTACAACCTTTGCCTGGATGATACTGGCAAAGTTAACCAGCATCATTGGTAATAGTAAGCCGTACAAAAAGCCTTTTGACAATATGAGAATTGCCTTTAGTAATTTATTTTTCATAATTTTGGGGTTTATTGGAAATTAATTTCAATAGGTCTGGGCTATGGATGGCCTCATCCCTAAATGTTCACCATCTTTAGACCAGTCCTTTGCTGGTTGGTTTTTACCAGGATGCTTTTTTAGGGGTCATATAAGTATACCATAGATTTAAAATTTTAATTGAAACATCTTTTCATGTATGCTTTATTTTAATTCCTCAATATATGCTATGCTTGATACTACCTGCTATAGGGTCTTCTCCTGAAATCTGCCAGACCAGATAATTTCGTCTTCAACCAGGCGCGGTATTGTGCCTATAAAACGTTAGACAGCCACGAGGCCAAACGAAAGGTAGAGAATGGCGGCAATGCGGTAAAATAGCCCCATGGATCGCCAATTGAAAAGAAGGTACTTTTTCAATCTTCTTTTTCTGTTCTGATTACCAAAGCTGTTGCTGCAGGATATCCATCCGGATGACTTTAAGTACCTGGTACTACTTGTACCGAACCCTAAGCAAAATTTCTCTGGCCTTTTTAAACTCCCTTACCTACTCTGGATAGGCTACCATCCAATTGGTCCAATAGCTATCCAACTACTGTTTATGGGGCATTGTAAATTCTAAATCCTTACTGGTTTCAAGGCTTTCCCTTATGTGTTCCAATTTGGAATAATGCCGCTGAAGTTTCCGTTTAAGGCATTTCAGTAAATAAAACTTAATATTGTCAGTAGGGCCTATTTTATGCCCTAGGCCCCGGAGATCAAAGAAGACTTCCTTATTCCTGTCTTTGGTCTGGGGTTCATATTGAGATAAGCGATTGTCACAAGCATATAGATTACCAAAAAATTGCTCAGAAATTTGAATGGATGCAGCTTCAGCACCATTTCTGAAATTATCCCATATACTAGTATCCTTTAACAACTTGGAAGACTCCAAATTATTAATATCAGGCATTTCACTTGAGAAAGGATCAAGTTTATATTGAGGCATTTTTGGGCTTATTGTTGCTTAATTTCTAAATATAAGGATTTTTTAAATAGTCCCTATTTTAAATTAAAATTATTATATATTATATGGTACAATTTCATTTTCATGTAATATGGCGCATAATTTAGAAATATTAGAACCTTGAGAAGCGAACAGAATGAACTTAGCTTTCCACTACCATTACCTTATGTAGCCTCAACTCAACAATGGTAATAAAAGCAAAAATATCAGGTTTAAAGCTCAAGTGAAAGTCGACGACTTAATCACCTAAAAAACGCAATATAACATCCTAACTATTTATTCTATATGTGATAATTAAAAAACAAAAAAGGGAAAGATTTTCCCCCTAGTAAGTCTAATTCCCAACATGATGACTTGACCAATTTGGCCCCTGAGCATGGTTCTGAGAATAATAATTAGGGTCTGCTGAAAAACTCAATAAACTGATGATTACAGCACCAATCAGTACCCGTGGATGATGAGCATGTCCCCCTCTTTGTTTCGGCGGAATACGTTTATTTAATATCACTTCAAGATCATCCCAAGGCATCTGCGTTAGTTACTTCTATACTTAAAATCTACCTATTTCCGAATCCTTAATGCTTATGAATTATTGTTTATTAAGAATCATCAGCATCTTTATAACAGTTGCCAAAGACTTAAATATTCCAATACCGAGTATAAGTTCTCTAATGTATCGCCACTGAAGGGTAAGGTGGGAGTGTTTATAACAGCTTATCAAAATGTATGGGAAGCTTGTTCTCTCGCTTACCAGTAGCGTGGTAAATAGCATTGGCAATGGCCGGAGCCATCGAAACCAGACCAATTTCTCCAATGCCCTTAACACCAAGCTCATTTATGATATCGTCTTTTTCATCTACAAAAATCACCTCAAGGTCGTGAATGTCTGCGTGCACCGGAATGTGATACTCACCTAGATTGGGGTTCATGTATTTACCCAGGTTATGATCCATTAAAGTTTCTTCACGCAGGGCTTTGCTTATTCCCCAAACCATACCGCCGAGTATTTGACTTCGAGCCGTTTTAGGGTTGATAATTCTTCCTGCGGCTACGGCAGTTACTGCTCTTGTAACATTGACCATACCCAATTGCTCATCTACTTCAACTTCTACAAAGGCAGCACTGTGGGCAGCACGTGTGTATTGTTTCAGTTTAAAAACATTGGGAATATTACTTTTAGATGCTTTTAATGGGTCACCACCATTCTGCGCAATGACTTGTTTAAAGGTTACCGATTTACTGGAATCACCCTTAAGATAAATCGCACCCTCTTTAAATTCTACATCCTCAATAGCTGCAGATGAAAAAGGTGAGTTTTCCATCTTTCTTGCTTTTTTATAGATTTTTTTCTTCAGTGCTTGGCAAGCTCCGTGCACAGCGGCGCCTACCACACCGGTCGTATAGGAGCCACCTTGAATAGGTGACATAGGATGTTTACTGTCACCATATTTAAAGGTCACATCATTGATGTCCATTCCCAAAGCATCGGCGGCAATCTGCGTCATTACGGTTAGCGTTCCTGTTCCTATATCTGTTACGGCACTTTTAACGATCAGCTTCCCCTTCTTGTCCAGCTTTGCTTTCGCTTTAGCGGGA
Source organism: uncultured Cyclobacterium sp. (assembly GCF_963977555.1). Classification (GTDB taxonomy): domain Bacteria; phylum Bacteroidota; class Bacteroidia; order Cytophagales; family Cyclobacteriaceae; genus Cyclobacterium. The sequence goes on from NZ_CAXBPD010000030.1 coordinate 38,357, forward strand.
ATACAAATAACATCCCACATACCAGAACTCATGCCACTACCTACTAAACGGTTGCCACGCTTGGTGGCACGCGTTTCAGGATTGCGGTCTGACCAACCAAATTTTTCTGCACCCTGACGGTAACATTCCTTCAACTCCTTACTTGAAAATGGTTTGTCTGAACTCACATCCCTTTCGGCATAGTTAATCAACCTAAACTCCAACGGATCAATATTCAATTTATAGGCGAGTTCGTCCATTGTTGCCTCAATGGCATGCAAGCCAGTACTTCCACCGGGCGCACGCATATCTATAGGAGTATAAACATCTAAGTTTACAAGTTTATATTCTAACTTGGTATTCTTTGCCGGGTAAAGCATATTGGCCCAATTGACCACCACTTCGGTATAATCTTCTATTTGCGAAGTTTCTGCGATAGCAGTATGATTAATGGCTGTAACCTTACCATCTGCCGAGGCTCCAAAATTTGTTTTTTGTACGGTCTGTGGTCTATGCCCAAAGGTGAACATCTGTGCCCTATCCAACGTTACGCGCACATTACGCTTAAGTTCTAGCGCCGCCATTACACTCATAAATAATTGGTACTGTGGTCGCAACCCGGAACCAAAGCCGCCTCCCACAAAAGGAGAAACCACCCGAACATCCCCAAAACTGAGACCAAAAATGTTGGCTATATAAATTTGACAATTGTTAGTGCCCTGCGTTTTATCATAAACCGTAATCTTGCCATCTCCCTCATAAACCGTGGTGCTGGCAAAAAGTTCTAATGGGTTATGGTGTTCTGTACCGTGGATAAACTCCCCACTATACGTCGCATCTGCTTGGTCAAAAGCTTTCTCAAAATTACCGTTAGGGCTTGGAGGCAGTGGTTTTAAAAAGGTCGCCATCCCTTTTTTCGGTTTGCGAGCTTCCGCTAAGTTTGCGGCCAATTGGGTAACAAATGGTTCTTCTTCATAAGTTACTTGAATCAGGGAAGCAGCATAACGGGCCGTCTCAAAGTCTTCGGCAATGACGCAAGCAATGGGTTGCCCATTATATATTATCTTCTCATCAAGTAGCGGTTTAAACGGACTTCCAGGCGGTACGTCCATGTCCATAAACATAAAATCAAACCAAGGTAATTTTGGACGGTTGTTATGTGAAAAGATTTCGATTACTCCCGGCACTTGCCTAGCGGTGGTTTCATCCAGTTTTATTATCTTTCCTTTGGTTATCGTACTGTTGACAGGATATCCTTGCAGCAGGTCAGCTACATTATATTCCCCAGCATATTTGGCAGCACCCGTAACTTTAAGTTCGCCTTCTAGCCTACTTGTAGGTTTGCCTATTTGTGATGATGATTTCATACTATATATTATAGAGAGGGTTGCGCCCCTGGGCGTTGTGATTCTGGATTCAATGCCATCATTCCATTACGGACTATGGCTCGTTTTGCCAGGTCTATTTTAAAGTCATTATCACCAAAACCTTTGGCTCCTTTTAAAATAATTTCTGCCGCTGCCATGAAGTTGTCTACATTTGCTTCTTTATCAATAAGAAAATCTTCAGCTTCGGTAACTCGCCAAGGTTTATGGGCTATACCGCCGAGCACGATCCTTATCTTTTCAATTTTACCATCTTTCAGTTTTATTCCAGTGGCTACACTTACCAAAGCAAAGGCATACGAATTTCTATCGCGAAGTTTGAGATACGAATAGTTTTCTGCGAAGCCTTCCTTCGGTAAGGAGATGCTTGTGATCAATTCGTTTTTAGCTAAGTTATTGTCTATATGTGGCGTATTACCAGGAAGACGATGAAAATCCTCAAACGGGATTTTGCGCTCACCTTCTGGCCCATTAACGTTGACTACAGCTTCTAAAGCTGCCAATGCCACACACATATCTGAGGGAAAGACCGCAATACAATCTTCACTGTATCCTACAATGGCGTGCATACGGTTTAAACCCTCTTTTGCTGGGCATCCAGTTCCTGGTTCACGTTTGTTACAGGGTGAAGCAGCATCGTAAAAATAATAGCAACGGGTTTTTTGAAGTAGATTACCACCGTTGGTAGCACTGTTTCTAATCTGCGCCGAAGCTCCTGCTAAGATTGCCTTAGAAAGTAAGGGGTACTTCTCAACAATGTGCTCGTTATAGGCAGTTGCCGAGTTGGTGACTAGCGCACCTAAGAGCAGACCACCATCTTCCGTTTTATTAATACTTTTATAATCTCTAAGCCCATTAATATCAATAAGGTTTTCTGGGTGTACGAGATTGTACTTCCACAAATCAATCAAGTTTGTACCTCCAGCTATAAAACTTGATGCTGTACCTTGGGCTACTTTATGCAGGGCATCACTGGTATCTGCGGCTTTTTGATAAGCAAAATTATTCATGATTTGCGTTTTCTTTAATTTCCATAATAGCATCTATAATATTGCTGTTAGCTCCACACCTGCATAGATTACCACTCATTAATTCCTTGACTTCTTCACGGGTGTTGGCATGGCCTTCATCTAGCATTCCTATAGCGCTGCATATCTGCCCAGGCGTACAATAACCGCATTGAAAAGCATCGTGCTCAATAAATGCTTTTTGAAGCGCATGCAGTTCTTTGCCATTTGCGACACCTTCTATGGTAGTGATTTTAGATCCGTCTTTCATCACCGCCAGCGATAGACAGCTTAGGATACGCTCTCCATCACATATCACGGTGCACGCGCCACATTGCCCATGATCACAACCCTTTTTAGTCCCCGTAAGGTCACAATGGTCTCGAATAGCATCAAGAAGGCTAACCCAAGGTTGCAACTTTAGTTTAACATTCTGATTGTTTAAACTGAGGTTGACATTGATTTTATTTACGGCTACGCCCTTAGCTCTATCGGTACTCTTCATAAGATGCTGTCTTTTAGACTAAGTTATGCTTTATCCATTAAAAATACAACTTATAATCAATGAAGTTATATTAATCCAGCTATATATGATTATGGATTTTGATTCTAAGCTATTTATTACATCTAGTTTGGAAATAATCTAAATAAAAGTCTAGAAATTATTTACTTAATTATGTGAGCACGAAAAAAAGTGGTATTGAAATATGGCATTGGAATAAATGTCATTTGTAAAAGATACCTGCAAGAACGTTTAAGTTCGATCTTAAGATCTGTTCAGTTTCCTTTATTGAAAAGGGTGAAGTATGAAGACGAGAGGATCAATTTAAAACTGTTTTTTCAAACAGTACTTTGACTCCGGTAGTTTACTACAAATCAAATGACTGTTGATCTGCAGCAGGACAGGATTATCCCGATAAATTGAGAACAAAACCGTCCCCAAATCTATGGGTCACAGAACGCTAGTAGTAGTTTTACTTCTTTCCATATTCCTTGAATAATTCAGGAAGCATTGAAGCCAAATGTGTAAACTCAATTTGGTCATGCATTACTTGTTCATACGCCATTTGTATTCCGGAACTATTGCTGTGTAATATTTTTTTCTTCAGAAATTTAGGTAACTCAATTTCCTTGCTTCCAATTAATGCCGCCATATTTTCGCCAACGTAATACCTACTAATCAGTTCTCCGCCCTCTTTAGTTTGTTTGAATAAGTGAATCATTTCACAAATTTTTGCTTTGGGTTTCTGAGAATAAACATAGCCGCATGCACTTGCTGTTATGCCTGCATTTTCAAGAATTTCTTTTTCAAACCCAAATTCTTCGGGTGGAACAAATTCTATTTCAATATCATTTTTAGTGTCATTTAAGTATTCGGTTATAATATGAGTATTACCAATGTACTTTTCTCTATGACTAAGTTTTGAGTCCTCAAGTATTTCTTTATTTTTTGCCTCAATACTTACGTGACAGTACGATACCATAAGGCATAGCGTTCAGACTCTCCAGAATGCCACCAAAACCACCATTCAAACATTTCAGCAGTGCAATTGGGCAATTCCGTATGACTTGCACTATATAAAGTACCATTTTCTAACACACTATATCCTGTTGTTTTCCACAAATCCCCTTTTAGCATTTCGTTAAAATCACCTGGATTGGGATGAGTTATTTTGTCATGAGGTAATTCGCCGGATTGAACATGCTTTATTATTTCATTATTTAAGTACATGTCTTTTTGAAAAAATGATTTGTATGGTTTGGATTCCAATCGCTTTAGATTTTCAAAATAGATTTGTTGGTTTAAGGCGGTGATGTTATTGACCATTGATTTCATTTTTTTTTATTTTTTAATTCTGACTAACGTTACAAAAAAACCTTCAAATTGGCTCAATTTCGAGCCCAAGGTCCTCATTAGTCAGACCGAATTTATCGATTTGTTTCTTTATCCGTTTAACTAAACCCAATTTTCTTTTCTGATCTAGGAAGAGATAGCCTTCCGGATTAATATAGGGAACTCCCTTCACCACTATCCCGAAAATACGGGACAAGTTATTCCAGATGATAACCGCCAGCTTACGGGCGGTGGCACTTATTGCCGAAACCCTTCCTTTTCTAAAGCTTATTCTATGGAAGAAGTCTCGTAGTGGTGTAGAATCCTTCA
>NZ_CAXBPD010000031.1:0-34697 GCF_963977555.1 uncultured Cyclobacterium sp.
TTTACTAGCAATATAGCCCTATTTATACCATTTAAAAAGCGCCTTATTCAATTAACTTATATCCTCTTTTTTCTAGAAGCTCTGTAAGCTTATATACACTGGTTGTTTTATACGTGCTGTAGGCATTTAGCTTTCTTTATCAACTGCTTTGGTTTGCAGGTAATTAATGAGCATTTCCATATTCCCAGAACGGGATCTGGAATAGACTTTAGTCCATTTTCCAGAATTTAGTTTCAGGTTAATAGAATAAAATTTCCCACGCCAGAGGGTGTTGATTTTTTGAAAATTCCAGCTATTTAGTTCCGTATCCAAATTAATAACTTCTTTTTTAAAGGGGTGCAAAATGGTTAATTTATTACCAGCTAAATGGAAGTCAATACTGGTTTTAGAATTGGCCAATAACACTGCCATTAGTGCGGAGACTATTAAAATTGAGATTATAACTATATACAAATAACTCATGTTTATATCATTTAAAGGTTTTATCTAACATATCCAAGGCCAGAATTAAATCCATAATCTGTTTGTTTATCCTTTTTTAACCTGAAAGTAATGGTGGTATGGTAAGACCCCATCTAATGGTGGATGAAGAAATTAACATTTGCTTTTAGTTTATTCCAGACCTGAGGCTTGCCTTGTCTTGCAATTGATACCAAAATTCAGGATTGTCTGTGATGAGTTGAAAGACATTAACGCTAACTATCCCAAAAACGATATGGGCCAAGAACAATGCAATAAAATAGTGTAGCTGTGATAGCTTTGGAGGCTGACTATAAAGACTGAGGTAAGTTTTCCATACAATGACAGCCACAAGTCCACTTGCAGCTCCTATTAATACAGCATCTTGCAGGTTAATATCAAATATTCCCCAATTCCACAATAGGAAATAAGAAAACGAGAAAATAATACCCACTCCAAAATGTGCCAAAGTACCCAGGAATAAAGCCTTTTTCTGAGGCGCAAAGCAATTTTTTTCTCCTGAGATCATGCTTCCCAATACATGGATGACTTTAGTGAAACGATTGGTTAGTGCACTGTATAAATACATCACCAAAGTCATGGCGATGGTACCGGCTATCCCTGACAACAGGGTGATTAGAAAATGTTTAATATCCATATTAATGATAGGTTTTTGTTTTAATGCGATTTTAGTAAAAAAAATTGTCTTGGAATAGAAGGTTAAGTACTAGCCTTAACCTTCCATGAACCTGCAATACCTTATTTGAAAGACGCTAATAAATCACCCTTAATGTTTTGACCATTCCCAATGCATATAAATTATTGTACATAAGGCATTATTAGGAATTTTTATGGTTTTAAAACCACTTTCACACAGTCGTCTTCTTTTTTATCAAATATCTCATAGCCTTTTGATGCTTCGGAAAGAGGAAGCGTATGTGAAATAATATCATCTAATACTACTTTATTTTCCTCAACAAGGGTAATGAGTTTATCTATATAATTTAGTACAGGTGCCTGACCTTGCTTGATGGTAATGGCTTTATCAAAAACCCTGTGAAGTGGATAATTGTCATAAGTAGACCCATATACGCCGACTATACTTACTGTGCCTCCTCTTCTTACTGCCCTAAAAGCCATGTCCAGTACTTTCATACTGCCTTTTTCAAAATTGATAGTGGCCTTAAATTTGTCCATCATGGTCCTTTCTGGCTCAAAACCAACAGCATCCACACAAACATCGGCACCTCTGCCTTCAGTCATTCCTCGAATGGCTTCTACCACTTCTACATCATGTGGGTTGAGCGTCGTAACGTGATTTACATCACTTGCTTTTTTAAGCCTATACTCTAGGGGGTCAATTGCAATGACTCGTCCAGCACCATTGACCCATGCAGCTTTCTGTGCCATTAATCCCACCGGTCCCGAGCCGAAAATCGCTACTGTTTCTCCTCCTTTAAGTTGTGCCCAATCGATTGCGGACCAGCCAGTAGGGAATATATCGGTTAGAAACAGGGCTTGATCATCACTCAGCTCATCGGGAACAATACGTGGGCTGATATCGGCATATGGTACTCTCACATATTCCGCCTGACCTCCTGAATAGCCCCCGTACAAATCGGTATAACCAAACAATGCTCCTCCTTTCTGATCGGTAAGATTACCATTAGGGCCATAGTTTTTATAATTAGACTGTTCACAATGAGGCGAAGCGCCATGATTACAGAAAAAGCAATGACCACATGAAAGCGGAAATGGGACTACCACACGGTCACCTTTTTTAAGCTTTTTGACTCCTTTTCCTACTTCCTCCACTATACCCATAAATTCATGGCCCATGATCATATTACCCGCCTGGGGTACAGCACCACTTAAAATGTGAAGGTCAGAACCACATATGGCCGTAGAAGTAACTTTTAAGATAACATCTGTTGGGTCTATAAGACCAGGATCGTCTACATTATCTACTTGAATTTGACCCGGTTTGTGAAAAACTGCAGCTTTCATGTTTAGTTGGTTTTGTATGGTAAAATTAGTTGGTTATTAATTTGATTATTCGAATCCCAAAAATTTATTTATTTGAAATGATTGTTGTTTATTAGCATATAACGATAAAAAACATAAATTAAATAAGCCATTATTTATTTCCATTAAACATTTATCCAAAAAAGCACACATTCATGAAGCCATATAAAATTCTTACCTTACTATACCATAACTATACACTTTCATCATATTTAGGGCATAGAAATCGGATAGCCAGTTGCATTGGAACACTTACTTGCTCGAGGGGAAGAGGCCGATTATACATAGCCCATTTAACTGCAGAGCAGGTAAGGCTCTCTGATTTTTGCTTAAAAAATTAAGCCTATCAAAAATTAGTTGTATTTACCGGTTAATCTTTTAATTATTGGTGTTGTATAAAGTGGACAGTGATAGAAACAGTAAGTATATTTGGCTTTGGCTTGATAGGATGGCAACCATTTCTTTCTTTATGTTAAAAGCATAATTATTACTTTTAAAAAACGAAATATTTCTGACCGATTTAAGATTGAGAAATCAGTAAGTTATGATTTTCTGAAATGACGACTTACAAAGTGTCAATGGCAAACTTGATCAAATATTCAATCAATGCAAAGCACAATTGATCTCTTTGCTAGGTATCTCATGAAGGTCAGGTAGTGGAGAAAGAAGAACTTAAAGTCTAATTGTTCACATCCACCCTAAAATTTCATTGAAATAATATTCAAACAAAATAACCAAATGAAAATAGTAGCAACTTTTATTACCCTCTTTTTTTTCAGTTTCGGCTTGTCAGCCCAGGAATTTGATGATTCTAAGGTTCCGGGAACTGTCGTAGCCTATAGCCCTGCCTCCTCCGGCAAGTACATTGGATCTCCAAGCTTGGCCATTTTACCCAATGGAGATTATGTGGCTTCCCATGATTTTTTTGGACCTGAGTCAAATGAGCATGTAAGGGCAACCTCCAAAATCTTCACCTCAAGTAATAAGGGAAAATCCTGGGAGGAAATTGCTGAAATTGATGGGGCATTTTGGTCCAAACTTTTTGTGAATCAAGGAGAACTTTACTTGATAGGCTTTGACAGGCACCATGGAAATACACTTATCAGGCATTCAGATGATGGTGGAAAAACCTGGACGGAACCAACAGATGGTACCAATGGCTTAATCCTTGAAGGGGAGTACCACTGTGCGCCAATGGCAATTATAGAACACAATGGCCGACTATGGAGAGGCATGGAAAGTGCCATGGGGCCTATCAAAAAATGGGGCAAAAGATATGGGGCATTTATGCTTTCAGCACCTGTTGATGCGGATTTATTGCAAGCTGATAGTTGGACAAGTAGCAATATTTTGTATTATGATTCCACCTACTTGGATGGTAACTTTGGAGGCTGGTTGGAAGGCAATGCAGTCGTAGACAAAGAGGGACAAATTTGGGACATGTTGCGCGTGGATGACCGATCTACATTGGAAGAAAAAGCTGCCAGAGTAAAGATAAGTGCTGATGGCAAAACAGCTACTTTTGATCCATCCACAGGTTTTATTGCCTTTCCGGGAGGAAGTAAGAAATTTACCATTCGGTATGATGAGGAAAGTGACTTGTACTGGACCATCGCCAATGTTATTCCTGAAGAAGTGAAAAAATCCCTTGACAGTACGAATCCTGCTAGCATAAGAAATACTCAAGCACTTTTTTCTTCTCCAGATTTGATCAATTGGGAACAAAAGAAAATCTTATTACAACATGAAGACGTAAAAAAGCATGGTTTTCAGTATGTTGACTGGCTGTTTAACGGAAAAGACATTCTTTTCTTATCTAGAACTGCCTATGACGACGGAGTGGGAGGAGCGCACAATAATCATGATGCCAATTTTCTTACCTTTCATAAAATCAAGAAGTTTAGAAAATTAAAGTAAAGTACTCTATTTAAACACTTATAGGGTTGAAAGTAGCAATAGGTTTAATTAACCGTGGGTGAAAATCCACGGTTTTTTTGGTTTTATAAGCCAGGACAAGTTTGGTATTTCAGGGAGGGGATAGACTTATTTTAACGATAAATTGGTTTGGGTTTATCGAAGCTCCTATTAATTATGTGCCTACAAAGAACCCCTTTAGGGGTGATATTTTTGTAGCCGGTGGCGTGAGCTACCGGATTAGGGAAGTAGGTGATAATTGATTTTGGCGGTATTGTTGCCATTTCCGCAACAATGCTGACAAAATCTCGGTGATGAACGTTTTCTTCTAAAATTGAATTAAACTTACGATCTCAATTTTACGTGACTGGGGTATTTTACTTTATATTCATTGTTCATTTTTGGCTTGACCCAAAAACGAACCAAAAAGGTCAAGGCTGTCAAATCTTATTTCAAATGATGGATTAGGTTTAGGGAAAATTGATCATTAACGTATCCATCATTTGATTTTTGGCGCTGAATTCCGGGCTAAAAATGAGTGGATCTCCTTATTGGAGCTAACTCATTTTTTTAACGCCCTCCATGCATCTCCAAAAACCATAAGCTTTGAAGGCCGAAAATACCTGACATAATATGCTGTCATAAAAGAGTTTCTTTGTCGAGATTTAATGACACACCTAAAGCTATCTAGCCAATTAGACCATCTTGCAAATCTCCCTTTTAAAACAAAAATTTGATCTTTACGATAACCGAAAACCCCTTTAGGGGTGATATTTTTGTAGCCGGTGGCATGAGCCACCGGATTGATAATTCAACCTTCATTGATTTTGGCGGTATTGTTGCCTTTTTTGCAACAATGCTGACAAAATTACAACGGTAAAGTCCTTTACCGAAACCATATATTAACCTTTATGACAACCGAAAACCCCGGCAGGGGTGACATGATTATAGCCGGTGGAGTCAGCCACCGGATAGGAAATCAAATGTCACTTGATTTTGTCGGTATTGTTGCCCTTTTTTTTGCAACAATGCTGACAAAATCTTCATTTGAAATCGGAATTCAATTTTCTCTGATAAATGCATTTTGGGAATCGCCAACCCATCTGTATTTATACAAGGTGGTCCGCTGTAATCCATTATCGTCTTTTTCATTGTGGGATATATAAAACAAACCATCACCCAAGGACTGTATACCTGTCGCTCCCCATTTAAAATGCCAACCACGAATACCTGTATCAGAATCCTTAGGCCCAGCTTGCAACAAAGACAAGGTCTTGACATTTATTTTTTTATTATCGGAAGGAATTTGGCTTCTTCTAGGCTTTTTATGGCCATCAATAACGAATAAATCATAATTCGGAAATTGGGTTTTGGATCCCTTATACACCGCCGCAAACAAATTCCCCGTATGTGAATCATAGGCTAAATTTTGGATACCATAACGGGTATTGCCGGTTTTCAAAAAATATTTTTCTAATGGTTTTTTAGGACCTGAGGTATGCAGGTTATCTTGGGATAGCTGCTTTTGATATTTATCCCAATTGCTGACATCATACTTTAAAATTACCTGATGGTCATTGTCATCCCTATCTACATCCCCATAAATACCATAGGCAACATATAGATACTTCTTATTCAGATTAGAACTTCCTATAGTAGGAGCAAAGGTAAGTCCATCGATGCCTGAACAGGCAAAGCGGTGAGGCATGATTTTACCAGCTACATTTACTTTAGCTTCATAATCTTGTACCACCTCTGATAAATAAACAGTACGCAATAGGTCCTCTGTTTCGGCATCCATATCGGACCGTACAATTTTGGCCCCATCAAAAATGGCTATATAGAATCCGTTCACACCCGTACTCTCTTCTTTTCCTAAAGTCTTTTTGATCCCTTTACCTATAGCATCATTTTTATACTCCAAAGAACCGTAGATTTTACCATCTTCTTCGTTGAAATCCAAATCGCCCAGGTGACCCATAAATCCGCCTACGCTTCCTACCATGTGGCCTGAAAGGTCCATTTTGACCAGTTTATTGGTAAAAGAAAGATAAATAAATCCATTTTCCTTATCTAAAGCCATGCCTTGTACATGCATTTTCCCTTGGTCTCCTGAAAAGAAAGCATCGGGCCAATGGCTTGGCATTTTAACTTCCTGCCCCTGAGTGTTCCCCTGTATCAAAATATAAAAGAAGGAGAATAGTAATGTTTTTTTCATTGGTATTGGTAATCTGTTTCAGTGATTTGTTGACTTTTCTTCATTTCTGGGAAATAAGCCCATTGCCTTCATTTTGGGCGGTATTTTTTGAATAAATGGGATCAAAACGAATAGAATAATTGAAAATAAATATACCATTTATTTTAATAGGCTAGAGATATATTGTTATGGACTTAGGGGAATCCAGAGTGATTTGCATGCCATAGTATTGAAAAATTATTAAAGGATAGACTGGATAAATAGAGCAATTTATATAAGATCAAGCACTTACTGATATTCTTGATTGAACTACTGTGGAGCCAATAAACCTCTATTTAATTTAAGTCAAGTTTGTTAAACAAGGGTCAATGGGAGAGTGAGTTGCTATTTAAAGATATATGGTAAGGATAACTTTTGTATGAGAACTGAAAACAGGCTGACAATGGGATGAATGGAGCTTTTACTTTATAAGTATTTGGTAGTTTTGAAGCTTGATAGGATAATTGAAAGTAGGCTTACCATAAAATTTTTTTGAGAAAACCCTTAAAATGGAAAGATTTACCTGCTGATAAGTAATATTGTTTTGAATCAATTAATAATAAAAAAGCAAAAAAATGAATTGTAAAAAATTAACCATAATGTTGCTATTTCCTGCAATATTACTGAGTACCGGTGCGCTGCATGCCCAAGTGAAAAAAGTAAAACATGTGGTACTTTTGGGTTTGGATGGCTTAGGTTCTTATGCCATCCCCAAAGCAGAAATGCCCAATTTAAAAAGAATCATGGATTCAGGAAGTTATAGCCTGAAAGCCAGAACGGTTTTGCCATCATCAAGTGCCGTAAATTGGGCTTCTATGTTAATGGCTTCAGGACCTACCGCCCATGGATATACTGAATGGGGAAGCAAAACGCCGGAGATTCCATCAGCGAAAATTGGTAATTATGGGATTTACCCTTCCATATTTGGCTTGATCAGAGAACAGATGCCCAAAGCCAAAACAGCTGCAATTTTCAGTTGGGGTGGTATTGAATACTTGCTGGAAAAGGATGCCATAGATATCGTCACTCATGTAAATGGAGATGATCTGTGTACGGAAAAAGCTGTGGAAGTAATTGTCAATGAAAAACCTAATTTTATGTTTATCCATCTGGATCAGCCTGATGGAGTAGGGCATGGGATTGGGCATGATACACCGGAATACTATGAAGAACTCAAAAATGTGGACAAAAGAATTGGGCTTATTTACCGAGCCATTGAAGAGGCGGGCATTGCTGATGAAACCATCTTTATGCTGTCTTCAGACCATGGAGGAACCGGAAAAGGGCATGGAGGAAAGAGTCCCGAAGAAGTATATATTCCTTGGCTCATTGAAGGTAGAGGTATAAAAAAGAACCATGAGATTTCGGACCTGATCATGACTTATGATACAGCGGCAACCATTGCCTGGATATTTGGTTTGGAAATGCAACAGGTATGGAGAGGAAAACCGGTGTTGGAAAGCATTAAATGATTTTTGCTTTCCTATATTAGGGATAGTTGCCAAGTTTATAGTCCAAAATGACCCAACCGAAGGCCGGATTTTATCTAATCCGGCTTTTTTTGCAACAAAGGTTTCTGTGGATTATTTGTGCTTGCATTAGGATTAAATTAAACTAAAATTCCCAATTCTTATCAAATCACCAAATTTTTTGGAAAGCATTGATTAAATAGGAGCAATTTCTGTTTATTTGTATTTCGCAGATCTTACTGTTGGTTTTACCTTTTGCTAAGATTTAGTTAACCATTAAACTTAACTGTAGACAGTTCACCAATTACTGTCCACTCAATAATAAAAATTTAAGCCCATGAGAATTGTCTTTGCTCTCTTTGTCATTAGTAATTTTCTCTTTAGTTGTGATACCTCTCAGTCGGAAAAAGAAGCCATTGAGGCACAACAATGGCAAGAAATAGAGCTGGTTTTTACTGCTTTCAATACCTTTAACAATCCCTATACGGATGTAGAAATGTATGCGGAGTTCGTAGGTCCTGATGGAAAAAAACTACGCCGCCCTGCATTCTGGGATGGGGAACAAACATGGAAAGTCCGTTTTGCCTCTCCTGTAGCAGAAGGAGATTGGCACTGGAAAACAGTTGCTTCTGATGCTTCGGACAGCGGTTTACATGGACAAGAAGGAATGCTTAAAAGTGTACCCTATACGGGAGATAATAAATTATTGAAGCATGGTTTATTAAAGATGTCTGAAGGCAAACGAAATGTGGTCCATGCCGATGGAACCCCTTTTATTGTGGTAGGAGACACTCCTTGGGCCATGCCTTGGCGGTCTACTTACACCAATACAGCGATATATGCGCAAGATCGCTTCAATACTGCCTTGCTTATGACCTTGCAACCGGACCAAAAAGCTGTTGGTCCCAATGCCCGGGATACAGATCAAGGCTTTGCTGTGGCTTTTGCGGATTTATCTGATGGACATATCAACCAAATCAACAACAAATATTTTCAATACTTGGACAGTCTAATGGGAATACTCGTATCCCATGAAATTGTACCGGTGTATCAGCCGGTTTTCCATGGTTTTGGTTGGAAAGGCAAAGAGGTCCTAGGCAAGAATGTGGACCCACAGGAATATGCCCGTTATTGCAAATACCTCGTGGCACGCTATGGGGCCCGCCCGGCCATGTGGTTGGTAGGTGCCGATGGAATGGGGAGAGAAGTAGGTGTTAAAGAAGGTGGCGAAGCCGTTGAAGCTTGGGACGCTTACCAACAGCCTACCGGGATACACTACAATCCTTTTGATGATTTTATCCCCAATTGGGCTGATCCGGAGACCTATAAAGTTCATTACAATAAAGCCCATCAAGCAGCCGAATGGTTGGATTTTCAATGGGCGCAAACAGGACATACTGCCAAGAATATTTACAATAAAGTGGAGCTAATGTACGAAAACAAACCTACCAAAGCTGTAGCCAATGGGGAACCTACTTATGAAGGTATCAGAGACGCGGAAAATGGTGCCGGTTGGTGGCAAGGGGAAGAAGCTTGGATGCAGCTGATGTCCGGTGGAACCATGGGCGTGGTATATGGTGCCGGAGGAATGTGGCAATGGAAGGTAAGTGCAGATGAAGAAGGATGGGCCGAATGGGCAAATTCAGAGGTTTCTTGGAAAGAAGCTTTAGAGCTTGAAGGTAGCCGTTATGTAGGCTTTGTAGCTTGTGCCTTTGAAGGAATGCGATTTACAGATATGGAAAAACGATCTGACTTAGCAGGAGGGAAGCCATGTTTGGCCAAGGCAAGTGAGTTTTATGTGAGTTATCTCAACGAAGGTGGAGAGATCACCTTAAGCGAGTTGACAACTGATTTACCCTATAGCTGGTTTAACCCCAAAACCGGTGCATTTTTGGAGGAAGCCAAAGTATCTGAGAAAGTTCAGACCTTTACTGCTCCTGACAAAGAACCTTGGGTGTTGCTAGTTGGTAAAAAAGAAAAAATTTGAGTAATCTTTTGCTCTCCTTACTTGTGAAATGTTGAACACTTAATATATAATTATAATGATACCAATCGTTTTTTTAGCCTTACTGTTGGGTATAGGAGCCTGTACATCCTCAAAATCTACCAATGAGTTTTGGAATGAAAAGGAAGCTTTTTTTGAAGTGAAAGAAATTTTTGAAGGGGAGCGATTTCCCAATGTGGTGACGGCCAAAGACGGATCGATTGTTGCCACTTGGGGAAATAAAAGTTACCAGGTGCGAAGGAGTGAAGATGGTGGAAAAACTTGGGGACCAATAATTAAATTGGCTGAACCCGGATTCCAAGGGGGAGGAGTGATTGTAGATGAAAGCGATGGGGATATTTTGACTTTTGTAGAAGAAGGGCATCCCATTTCGCCCTATAAAATGTACAGGAGCAAGGACAATGGAAAAACTTGGGCAGCAGAAGAGACCACATTGATGCCGGATAATATGGGCAATACACCTTCTATGCACATGAATGAACATGGCATAACACTTCAATTTGGAGAAAAGAAAGGCAGATTGATTCGGCCCACACGTTATTATGGTGGGGGCAATAACAAGGAGTTTTGGCCCAACCACTACACCAACGCCATATATTCTGATGATGGAGGAAAAACCTGGCACACAAGCACCCCGTTTCCTGCCAATGGAACAGGTGAAGCTACGCTGACAGAACTTTCTGATGGAACAATTTATTACAATTCCCGCAGGCACTTGTCTACTGATGGTTTAAATCCAAGAATGCGACATATTGCGCACAGTAAAGATGGAGGAGAAACCTGGGAAGGCCTATATGTCAGTGAGGTACTGCCTGATGGAGACCAGAGTGGCGATTATGGCTTGATGGCAGGCTTAATTAGACTGCCAATTGAAGGGCATGATGTCTTGCTTTACAGCAATATAGTGTCCAGTGAAGGCAGAAATCACGGCACCGTCTGGGCCAGCTTCGATGGTGGCAAAACCTGGCCTGTCCATAAGTTAGTAGAAGAAGGCAAGTTTGCCTATTCTTCCATGACCGCCGGAAGAGCCGGTACTCCAAGCGAAGGATTGATTTACCTATTCTTTGAAGGAGAAGGCCAAGACCCTAAGGGTTATTCCGGTAAAATGGCCATTTTCAACCTTGCCTGGCTTATGGATGGTAAGGATATGGAGGAGTTTTTGGACAATTGATAATTATTAATTGTTAATTGTTAATTTTTAAATTAAATCCGGAAACCTTCCAGGTTTTGTTGATATTCAGCCTGCGGTTTAAGTTAGGCGAGTGAAACCTGGAAGGTTTTAACGCATTTAGAACCAATTGATTAAAGAAGTTGGCTGCGGAATTTAAGTGTTGATTTTTAAATTAAAGAAGAACCATGTAAGGTGAGATTTTTTTTTGGGGATGAGCTGTCGGATTAGTAATTAAAAATAAAATGATTTTGTCCGCATTATTGCCTTTATTAACTTCAATAGGAACTAAATCAATTATTTGAAACTTTTATCCCTATTATTTTTTATTGGGGGATTATTTTTAAGATTTAATGTCGATCACCTAAGCGTTTTTTTTTGAATGTTACTTATGCCATGTGAGCATACATTCTAAGTTGACCTATTTGGTACTGAGAGAGGGTCGAATTTTTTAAAGTAGAGAATAGTATAGTGTATTAAAAATTATTCATCTGAAATTTCTAAACACTGATGGATAACTTTAAACAAAACTATTAATAAACTTTTATTGTATTTAAAATACAAATAAGTGTATATTTGTGGGTGTTTTGACTTATATTTGCTGTAGGTAATTAATAAATATTTTGATTTTATTCTATTCGAAATTTTACGAATAAATGTAAAATCAATACTTGATTATTTTATACATAACAGATTTTTATGAAAGGACTTTTTTTTCCAATTGTTTTACTCTTTTTTACCATTTCTGCTAATGCTCAAATTTACAAAAAAGATTCTATTCGTCTTGCAAGTGTGTATGGAGAGGAGATAATGAAAGTAGCTTTTGACTATAATCCTAATGAAGAATTTTCCTTAGGTTGGCAAACTAAAACGGACACCTCTACCAATATATATGCACAATCCTTTTCTCCCAAGGGGATACCGATTGGGAGAAAATTCAAGATTGCTTCTGTTCCGTTTAAATATAACTGGAGGTCTGATTTTGATATTGCAGTAGATAAAGGGGGAAATTCCATTGTGGTATGGAGTCATGTAGAAAAGCCTACAGAGTATATCGTATATTATCAAGTCTTTAATCCCCAAGGAACCCCTTTTGATGAACCTCAAAAGCTTACAATAGCCTCAAAAGGTTCCGTAAATATATCCAAAAATGCTCAAGATGAATTTATTATTTCTTGGTTTTCAGGAAATGAAATTAAATCCCAGTTTTTTAATAAAGAAAAGAATAAAGAGGGAGAGTTAATAAATAGTTGGTATGTAGGTGCCCTATCTCCGCATACTTTTCCTATTGAACTTACGGATAGTAGCTATTTGGCTATTGCATCCTTTCGGACTCATACAAGTGCTAGTCCAAGTGGAAGTGTAACGTTCGTAAATAAAGAAAGTGAAGTTTTAAATTATAGAGAACTGGGATTAAGAAGTTGTTGTATGGCTGCTTTCGATATGGATTATGGGGAAATGAAAACTGTAATTTCTTTTTCCCTGGCTTCTTTTTCAAATTATCATCCGGATGGCACCTATTTGTCTTTTTTTTCTAATTTCAATGGTTCTCAATCTGATTTTCATTTGGATGAAGAACCCTCTTTATTGATACAGGTTTCTCAAAATAAGCAGGGTAAAGTATTCGCAGGAAGCAAAAGTAAATCAGGAAAAGTCAAAGTTTATTATTTAGAGAATTCCGGTCAACAAGTTTATGAACCCCTTGAAATGTGGGATGATACTGGTGAGAAAAGTATAGCATCAATAGATGTAAAACTTAGCAATGATGACCATGGTTCTATCATTTATGCCGTGAACGGTACAGAAGGTAATCATATTTACCTTCAGAAAACATTGTTTAAATCCAATAAACAGACTGAAGATATAATAGTTAATACTTCTTTTAGACAGCAAGCTGAATATTCTAAAACGCTAAGTACAAATAATAATCATTTAGTGATTTGGAATAATTATAAAGGTGAAAATAATGCGATTTTTGCTCAAAAATATGATTCTTTGTTCAATAAGGTCTTAGATGTTAAGCTAGTTGAAATCAAGGCAAACACAGCAATAGGTAACTTGGAAGCGGCCATTGATAGTGCTGGAAATTTTATGATTCTTTGGAGGGAGGAAAACAGTCCCAATATATATGCACAAAAGTTTGACATAAATGGTGTGCCGCTTACAGAGAAGTTTACTATAAATCAAGTTTTGGAATATGGCGTACCTCGAAATAGTTTTTTTCCAAAAATAAGTGCCAATAAAAGGGGGGATTTTGTTATTATCTGGTACCATGGAAATAGTTACTTAAATGCACGTTTAATAAAAGCAGATGGGTTTGATAGTGGTGAAAAAAGCATAGAAGGATGTTGTCGGACGGTTCCAGACTTCAACTATCTAAACGATTCAAAGGTATCAATAAATGACAATGGAAAAATTGTAATAGCCTCTAGAAGTGGATACTATGACCTTTCAATCATGGTATATAATGAAAATTTTGAGGTATTAAGTAAATCGATGAATGAAAATCGACTTGGGGCAAATGGTGGCTTGGATATAAATATAAACAATAATGATCAAATCCTCTTGGCATGGACATTTTCTTCTAAAACCGCAGTTAAAAGGTTTGATGAAAATGGAACAGAAATTGGCGATGAGATAGTATTTACCAATGTTGATGGATTGAGATTACCCAGATTGGGAGTCAATTACAATGGAGATTTTTGCGTCATATTTAAAAAATCGAACTCAAGGCCAATTGAAATCCAAAAATTTAAGGCCAATGGTGAAAAAGATGGTGAAATTATTCGGGTCAATTCATTTCTTACTTTTCACCAACCTGAGGTTTCTTATAATTCCTCTAAGCAGATTTTTGCTACTTGGGGAAGTTCTGCCTACACAAAATATGGAAAGGATTTATTGGTTAAAGGATTTTATGATAAATCTTCCATTCCATTTGGGTCTAAAATATATCACCAAAATGCTGATTTATATTCAGGTGACAGCATTGCTTTTGGAGGAGAATTTATTAAAAATGGTGGACGATTTTCACATACTTATAAATCTAACATAGATTCCACCGTTCTTCTTACCGTAAATTTAATATTTAAAGATGCCCCTACGGCTCCTAAAAGTCTGACAAAAACTGAAGGGGATAAGTTTATACAATTGAATTGGGATGAGAGCAATAATGCATTTTTGAAACAGTATTTGATTTATCGCAGCACCAAATCAGATAAAAACACTGCCACTCTGATAAGTAGAACTAATCAGCCTACGTATATAGACTACAATATAGCTTACAGTGAGACCTATTATTATTGGGTAATCACAGAAGATATTTCAGGGAAACGGAGTGAATTTTCCAAAGCTGTAATGGGTTCTCCTTTAAATTATCCTCCTGCTAAACCACATCCTATTTCAGCTAATATTAGATTTGGAACTTTAACACTTAGGTGGAAAGCAAACGTAGAACCAGATTTGGTAGGGTATTATATTTTTTGGAGTTCATCTGATGATTTTTCCACGGCCATAAGAATCGGCCATTCCTATACAAAGAATTTTGTAGATCCTGGGAAATTGGAAAATGGTCCACGATATTACTGGTTAAAAGTTTTTGATCGAGAGGGTAATGAAAGTGAAATAAGTGATGTTGGATTTATATTAATAAATAGTATTCCTGAGGAAATAACACCACCTGAAGAAACACCCGCCCCTGAGGAAACTTTGCCTCCTGAAGAAATAAATTTTTCTTTCGAATTTTTCCCCAACCCTTCTTATGACGCTATTTCCATAATACTTAACAAGCCTAGCAATATTTCAGAAATTATGGTTGTGGATTTAATGGGGAAAAGTTCCAATGTCAATTGGAAACAGACTGAAGATGAAACCATCGTTTCTGTAGCTTCACTACCGCCTGGAATTTATTATTTGTGGGTAGTAACAGATTCTGATAAATTAGGGGTGAAAATTATTAGGAATTAAAGTTTGAAATAAAATAAGGCAACCTTTTCTGGCTTACAGATGGTAAGGATTGGGAGGGTTTTTTGGATAATTGTAAATGATATAATTGTTAATTGTTCCTTTAAATCCGCAAACCTTCCAGGTTTTATTGATCATAAGCGGGGTATTAAAATTAGGCGAGTGAAACCTGGAAGGTATTAAAGCTTTTAGAACCAATTGATTAAAGAAATTAGGTGTGCTGTTTAGGTTTTAGTTTTAGATTACATAATACCCCTGTAATGGTGATGTTTTTATTGTTGGGAAGCAGGTGTATTAGTTCATTTAGGATTAATGTATTTAAATGAATCTTATCCTTTGTTGTTCCAGCCATTGCCGATTTTCATCGGTAGTAAATGGGCGCTGTTCACCATATTCATTTTCAAAAATTGTGGTCATCAAATACAGGGGGCAATATTTTCTGTAGAATGCCTATTAAATCAAAGATATTTTTGCTCTTAACTGTTATCTTTTTATTTCTTCCAGAAATAATGCGTACATATTACTAATTATAAGCAGCAAATAAATAAGGAAATGAAAAATTAAGCTTATTACGATAGATGTAATTAATAAATCAAAGTGATGGCAATATTTTCCGTCAATTAAACAAGGTAATTCTAACTGAGAAACTAATGAGATACAAATAATAATTACTGAAAGAATTATAGAGTAACTTATTTGAGAGATTAACTTCTCAATAAAATCTAGATAAGTATTAATAAATCTTATGTCTTCTTCATTTTTTTTGTCTCTATATTCATTTTTTTTATTCGCTGCTTTATCAGCAACATAAACAATTAAAGTAAAAAAGAAGCCTGTAAAAATAGATAGACTACTAATGATAATATTAATATAATCTTTGTTTACTTCTATGTCTTTATATATTGATATAGTTATTCCTATTATAATTGGAGTTAGAATTAAAACAAGAAATCTCTTTCCGCTATTTTCTATTGTCTTGAAACCATCAGATATTATTTCAGATATGTGGAAGTTTTCATTCATTTTTTCAAAATCTCTTCTTTTACTGTTTTAAGTAATTCGAAACAATGTTCTTTCGTTCTCAAAAGATTAGGACTATCTTTTAATTTTTCTTTTAGACTATCTGGTAAGTCAATTGTCGGTAAAATTTCAAAGTCATTTTTCATAGAGGAATGAGACTTCTTACCATCTTCATTTTCATAGAAAACCTTTAAATTGAGATTACTATTGTCCTGAATTCCAAAATCAGATAAGTCTGCACCTATGATTTTTTTATTATTTAAAACCGAATCCTTTATTCTTTCAATTATTTTCTCTGGGTTTTGTTTAATTTTTCTAAACTCAATAACAACCTCATAAGAATCCTCTTCAATAATCAATGGATTAAATTTACTTCTAACAGCATTGTCTCGAACGACCTTTGAGAGAGAAATCTTATTGATAACACTTTTTTTAAGAAAAGATTTCTTTTGTTTTTCAGTAACAAATGGATACATGGATAAAGTTAACTCATGTTTTCTGAAAAAGTCATGCAAGTTTTTTTTGAAGGAAGTTGTTACCGAAGCAATTGAATAGTATTGAATCATTAAAACTCCATATGATTTATCGTAAGGAGTGTAAAGTAAGAAGAAATATGGTTGGGCTGCAATTTGATTTCGACTTATCTTGCCAACTGGTGTCCCACTATTTTTCGATTCAAAAATATCTATTTCAACATTTGTTGTTCCTCCTTTTATCATTCCATAAATCAGATTTTCGCTAACTATAAATTCTAAATTATCGGTTGTTATTGATTTTGAATTTTCATCAGAACTTGTGAATTTCCCATCAAAAGACTGAATATATTTTGTTATAAAATCCTTATAATATTCTTCCTTAGTTAATGTGTTTACGGATATGGTCTTAAATGCATTTTCAAAATTTACTTTATCCTTTTTATGCTTATGTTTTACATCTATAGTGTAAATAGCTAATTTTAAATTCATATTTTATTATTTAGGTTCTAATTAATTTTCACCTGACCATTCATCAGCATTGGCAATAGCCAATCCCGAAGAGTAGATAGCTGAATATTTTCAAACTCACATTTATTTTGCTTTTTAAAACTCGTAATTGTGAGTTTATGAAAGTGGTCTATTATTGATTTTTCAGGCCTTACTACTTTGATTGAGAATAAATCGTCTTTGGTAATTGCTCCAAATGTGGTTCCATCAACATTTCTTCTGTCGAAGATTTGTTTCAGATTTTGCATTACGCCGAATAGAAATGTTTTCTGCCCATTTTTTGCACCTAACGCTGCAAGCCCTCTACCAATACAACAGTGTTCTTTTGCAATATTTATTGCACCAACAGGTGCTCTTATACTTAGAAGTAGATCTCCTTCATTCGCAAATCTTGTTGGCATAGTAGTGAATTTTCTAATAGTCGGAAATCTATTCCCAAAGTCTGTACAACCTTGGAAAAATACAGTTCCTTCGGAGTTTTCGTTGTAGGATTCACCTGGAGGTGATTGGCCCATAGTTATTGAAGCTATATCTTTCAACTCCTTCACTTCCCACCCCTCCGGAATCTCTCTTTTCAACTCCTTATTCCAGACCATTTTTCCGCCGGAGGATTTGTAGGGTTTGACATCTTTGGGGTCCGAACTTTCATCTGCTAGCTTGCCCTGAGCGAAGTCAAAGGGGAAGTCAAACTGTACAAACCAATACTTATAAATCAACTTCGCCATTCCTTCTAGCTCCGCATTTATTTTATTATTGAGTTCGATTTTTGAGTCAAGGTCAGATAGGAGTTTAACAATTAATTGTTGAGTATTAATACTTGGTGTTAGAACTTTTACATCATATAAAATGCCTTGATTCAAATTATTGATATTAGTGCCAATTGCACCTTTTGATACCGCATACTTAAATTGACTAGTTTTAGTGAAATACAGAAAATACTTTCTTAGGAGTATTTTCTCGTCAATTATCCTAGCTTTTATACAAAATCCAGAAAATGATAAATTTTCATTCTTATCAATAAAAAGACTTCTAGCTACTAGTGCCTTGTTTCCGTTAGACCTAACAAAAACAATATCTCCATAATTAAGGTAATCTTCAATATGTAACTTCCCATCGACTTGAATTTCTTCTAATTCTTCATAATTAGGGGTTAATCTATTTTTAAAATCTGATACACCTACAATTTTTATTTTTTGACCGTTGCTTGATTTTTGGAAATTTAAACCATTTCTAAACTTTGCAACTTCACCCAATTTAACAAGTCTGAAATCAGTCATATTTAATATTTTCTAAATGATTATGGATTTCTGATTCCAATATTTTAGATTCCTCAAAAAGTGAATTGAGATTAGATTTATATTTATTTAGTTTTTCTTCAAACTCCTGAACGGATATATCCGAATATTCAATTTTAACCTCAAAGTATTGTCCTGCGCTAAGACTGTAGTTTTTAGCTTCTATCTCATCATAGCTTACCAGAACTGAGAAATCTTCCTCGGCTTTCTTTTCAGAAAAAGTGGCGATGATTCGATCTTCTTCGGCTATGGAGAGTAAGTTCTTTTGGTTTTTCCCTTCCTTCACAGTCGTTCCTAGATTAGAAGCATCGATTAGGATTACATCAGCTTTGTTTTGCTTATCCAAGAAGATTACGGATACATTGGTGCCTGTAGTGGCGAAGATATTACTAGGCATAGATACTACTCCGGCTAGCATCTTTTCAGCAACCATACGCTGACGAATCTTTTTTTCAATGCCACTTTGTGCAGTGATAAAACCGGTGGGCACTACAATGGCAGCTTTTCCTGTAGGAGAGAGGGAATACATGATATGTTGAAGAAACATCAGGTAGATCGCCATGGATTCCTTTTTCTTGGCTGGGACTTTTGGGATACCAGCAAAGAAGCGTTCATTGTTCTGCTTCGTATCCAGGTCTGATACAAAGTCGGAGAAGTCTAGCTTGAAAGGTGGATTGGATACGATGTAATCAAACTTCTTAAGCTCCCCATTGGCTTCCTTATGGTAAGGCTCTAGAATAGTATTCCCTTTGACAATATTGGGAATAGAGTGTACCAGATTATTCAGGATCAGGTTTAATCGTAGTAGGCTGGAGGATTTCTGTGATATATCCTGAGAATAGATCATGCAGCGATCTTCTCCGATCTGATGCGCCAGGTTCATCAGTAGGGTACCCGAACCTGCTGAGGGATCGTAGCAGGAGACATTACTCACTTTGCCTTGGACAAGACAGCGAGCCATAATCTTGGAGACGGCATGAGGAGTGAAATACTCGGCATATTTGCCGCCTGCGTTGGTATTGTAGTCTTTGATCAGGTACTCGAAGATCGTGGCGAAGAAGTCAAACTTCTCTTTAAAGATTTCTTCAAAACTGAAGTTGACCAATTTATTGATAATGGATTTGCAGAAATCATCCCGCTTGTCTGTGATGTATTTAGAAATATTTTCAAAGAGGACGATTTTCTCACCTTCCTCGGTGACCACGGAGAAGATATCGCTGTTCTCTTTTGCTATAGCCAATAGGGTATTATCAAAAATCTCAGCAAACTTGGGTTCGGACTGACGCTGATAAAGCTGAGAGATAAATTGCTCCGGCTGCAATCGAGCTGTGCCTTCATTGAGCTGGAGCATCAAAAGCTCATATTCTGCCTCCGGAATCATACGAATCGCTTCATCCAGGTTTTCAGCATTAGCCAGATTTGGTTTGAGCTTTTTAAGTTCATAAATGAATTTATCGTTAAGGAACTTGTATAGAAATACTTGGGTAATAATCTTGAATTCGTTGCCGTCATTTCCCAAACCATAATTGGCGCAGGTACTTTTCAGTCCATCGATTAAGAGTTTTGTTTTACTTTCAAACAGGTGATTTTCAGTCATTATAATCTATTGTGTATTCTATTTTTAATTTTTTTACTGCATATGAATGAACCGCTAAGCTACTCTTCCCTGATACTCATTCAAGTATTCAGAAAAGACCAAATTTCCCAGAAACCGTGCTTTTTCAGCTGTGATTGGTAGTTGGTGCTTGGTTAGTAATTGTTCAATAACCAGTCGATTTATCTTTTGCTTGGAGTAGTTTTCCTGTTCCAGTAGTCGGGTGCTTTTTTCAAGTTCGCCATCTATTGCTAGCTTGAGGTCACTCATAGCCTCAAATAGTTTCGAGTCCTTTTCTGTCAGAGGATCCTTTTCCATAAGACGCTTGTGGAGTCTGGCAAATTTAGCATCGTTGGCATACTTCGCACGAATAAGTTGATTTTCATATTCTAGTTTTTTTGCTTTCTGGTAAATACTATCGAGCTGTTTCATATTAACCGTCATATCTTCAGCTGTCACCTCAGTTAACTTCTGCTTTTTGAATAAGAGTTCCAATTGTTCTTTCAAGCTGATGAACACCGGATCTTTCGGATCAAAATTACCTCCGAGCATTTCCCGAGTTTTCTGAAGCGTGTTCTTTAATGCATCTGCCAAGACCATTTCTTCCTCTTTTACTTTGGTAAAAGCGAAAAAAACTTCTTCTAAGGCAATATTCAATAAGCTGGTACTGTCTAAATCAGATTCTAAAACTTCTTTTTGGTTAATCAAAGCAAGTCGATGTTCTGCTTCTCTGCCTAAGCTTCCCAGCTTTTGGAAATCAACTTTTTCAAGCAAATCATAATAACCTTCAAGTCGAATAAGGTTATAAAGGACTTTCGCATTTTGAAGCACTTTTACGATCTCCTGCATTTCTTTACGATCATTGATCTGGGAGATTTGCTTGGAGAAGGTTTCCATATTCAGGGTGTCGAATGGAAACAAAACTTCCTTGATTTCCTCTATCTCTTCTTTTATTTCTTCTGCAGATTTAAACAGGTTGGAATAATGAATCATTTCATCGCCCAATTCCGATTGCAGCTCTGCGAAATATGCTTTGTTGGCTGCATCAAACTCATCCTTGATATTTACAAAATCAACCACATAGCCGTATCGGAACTCTTTGTACGTACGATTCACACGGGTAAGCATTTGTAATAGGTTGTGAGATTTCACCTTTCTTCCAACATAGAGTTTTTTTAAGCGTTTGGCATCAAAGCCTGTTAAAAGCATGTTGTAAACAAAGAGGAAATCAATTTTTCCTTCTTTGAAAGCCTCAACTTGATCTTTACGGTCTTGCTTGGTTCCTACATCATGTAGAATTAAGGCTGCTGATTTGACTTTGCAATCTTGTTGTCTTTTACTTATAGTAATGGATTGCTGCTTATCTGCAGCAAAAAGAAATTCTGTTAATTCTACATTGGCGTAATTTTCCTGAAACACTTCGAAAAGCATCTTTGCCTGTTCCGAAGAATTACACACGACCATTCCACCAATACTTGAATCATCCATTCGTGCTCGTGATCTTTGAAAATCATCAACAATGTATTCCAACATAGGCTCTACGAATTTGCGATGTGCAAAGAGGTGTTTCTTTTGAGAAGAGCCTTTTAATACTTTTATTTCTTCCAGGATTTTTTGAAACTGGGCTTTATATTGCGTAGAAATTTCTTCTCGAATTAAGCGTAAGGTATAACCATCCTTGATCGAAGCATTATAGTAGTACTTATGAATATAGTCACCAAATAGGGCTCTAGAATTGTAGTCAGATCCCAATAAGGGTGTTCCGGTTAATCCTATTTTAATTGAATCAGGATCTGCTTCCTTTAGGTTGGCCAAGAAGCTTCCTTTTGGATTATAACTTCTGTGCACTTCATCTAAGAAGAAAACTCGCTGAATACTTAATTGATAATCAGACTTTCTAGTAACATCTGGATCATCCTTGAATTTCTGAATATTGACTACCGTAATTTCTGCTTTACCTGAATTGTTGTGTATTGCAGCAGTTGATTTAATATCTCTGGCAAAATCCTCTCTAGAATCAATCTCATGGACTACAAGACCTCTTGCTTTGAATTCACGTGCTGCTTGAATCAACAAATCCAATCGATCCACGATAAAATAGAACTTTGCAACAATAGTTTTTTTCTGAAAGTATTCTGTAAGAAATTTAACATTATAATACGCCAAGGCTGTTTTACCTGAACCCTGAGTATGCCAGATAATCCCTTTTCTTATGCCTTCATTTAATTTCCTCTCCAGCGCCTTGGTAGCAAAAAGCTGTGGATAGCGCATGATGTGTTTCTGCAAGCCTTTTTCCTCCTTGACATAAGCAATTGCATAGCGAAGTAAAAATTCCACTCTACTCTTTTCAAATAAGGAAGAAAGCAACCTATGCGTTGGTGAAGTTGCAAGAAGGTTTGATTGGTATTCAGGAGAGTCTTTAATACCTACCACATTGTTGTCCCGAAGGATATCCAACTCTATTTCCCTATCAATTGGCTTTACATGAACATGAAGTTCAAAAGCTTTTTCTTCTTCACGGAAATAATTAAAATGCATTTTACCATAAGCAGGAGTGGCATAGAATGCTCCTTGGATGGGAGAGATGGCCTCATCATCATATTCCATGTTATTTGAAAAGACCATGAGTTGAGTGATATTGGCAAACTTCCTGAATTTCTTATTAGTAAAACGTGTCGTCATTCGTTTCACTTCGGCTTGAATTCCCTCCAAATTATTTGGTTTTTTGACCTCAATAAAAAATAAGGGCATGCCATTGATCAAAATCGTCAAATCTGGTCTAAATTCTTCATCATCTTTTTGATATTTCAATTCGGTAACCACATGAAAATCATTGTTACCAAAATCTTCAAAATCAATCAGTCTTTTCCCTGAGCGTTCAATTAATTTCTCAAAGAAAGCTCTTCCTAAATCTTCGTTTTCCAAACAAATAGAAATCTCTTCATAGAATATATCTACATCATTTGGGGATAATTCAAGATTTAATTGAGCTACTTTTCCCTTAAAAATATCAATGAATATATTGGTATGTTTATCCAGTTTGACATTTTTCAAAGGTAAATAAGTATATCCTAGCCGTGTGAGATGCACAATTGCTGGGATCTTTACTCTTGAGTCTTCATTAAAAATCATTTTTCTGTTTAAAAATACACTCTAAAGATATTAGTTTGAACCAGAAGGAAAAATTCTTTTATATAAAAAGATATGTATAGGAGATGAAAGGTTTTTGTTTCATAATTTCGACGAGCATAATAAAAATGGGTATTTAAAACTTAAATTTTTTCATCAAGATCATTGAGGGTTTAGCCACTTCTGTCTTACTCTATGGTAAAGATAATTTCCTTTTTAATGGTAAATTCACATACTCTGAATCACCTTCAGATTCTTGGAGGGCTATTCTAAATTCCTCATCATAAACATCCGAGATTCTTTTGAAAAATAGGAGAGGGAGGATGTAAACCTTGAAGTCAGAAGCGTCAACAGGGCCTTTTAAAATCCAAGCAGCTATTGAGAGATATTGCTCTAGCTGTGAAAGTGTGAGTTTATCTTTAATCATTTAACTAGGCAGGGTCTATATTTTAAGGGCAATCTGGATGAATTTAATTCATAAATGATAATTTAGCGTCTTTACGAACCTATTATAGAATTATCATAAATAGTTATTTTAATTAACAACCTAATAAACAGAGACTTTAATTAATTGGTCGTTTTAATTTAAGGACGCTTCCCCAAAATAACTTTTATATTTTCATTTTAAAATAAAAAAATAGTTAAATTTTTAATAGAGCTTAAGATTTTTATGAATTACCAGTTCATCAAAAATGCTTTTCATTTTTATGTTGTTGGAGATTCCATACACTTTATTCTTGCCTTTCTGTATGATAACCCGCTCATTTTTGTCTATTAAATCCAGGTATTTTTTTAAGTTTTGACGAAATTCTCTAGTGCTTACTACAACCATGTAATTAGAAATTTGTGTACACTGTAGTTATATGGTAAGAAATTTATTTAACATTTCTAGGTTTTTATAGACTAAGGAAATTTTTGTTTACCAATGATCCTCACTATCCTGACCTGATCCTCTACTGTGAAGAATATTGTATGTGAGCTATGTACACAATATCTGTACCCTTTACGAATAGATGTTGCCAAAGGGTACATCTCAGGATTTTCAGCAATCCTATTAAACGTATTCTCTAGAGCTCCATGATATTTTTCAGCTTGGGTAGGACCAAAAGCTGCTTGACCATAAAGATAAATTTGAATAAGGTCTTCTTCTGCTTGGCGGGTCAGAATATAATTCATTGGCCAATTTTTACTCTTTGTTTAGCCTCTGCAAGAATTTCATCCATAGATTTATTAGATATACCACTATTTTCACCCTTTATAAGCTCATTCCTTAACCATAATCGTTCTTCTTCATGTTCTCTTTGTCTACGAATCAGGTCATTGATCAATTCACTTTTACTGGAGAATTCATTTTCTTTAATTTTTTGTTTCATCCACCGGTCGTTCGGTTCGTTAACAGAGATAGTTTGTCTAGCCATTATTAGTGCGTTTATAGTGTAATAATACACCATATTTAACGAGTATACAATGCATATTGTTTATTTGCTATCTTTTTATTGAAATGGCATATTATAACATCCCCTCATTCCAACGAAACCCGATAGCGGTAAAAGACATTGTAATCTTTTACGGTTTCTGATGTTTCTTTTTAAAAATGCTATGCCTTTTCAAATTTTTTCAATTTTGGTTTGTTTCGCTCGAATTCTTTGATGGCCAGTGCCATGTCATACTTGTGCTGCATTTTAGTCCACATTTCGGCGCTTCCACCAAATACGGTCTGAATTCGGAGTGCGATATTGGATGAGATGCCGCTTTTTTCATTAACAATTTTTGATACTGTTAGCCTCGAAACCTGTAAAAGTTCTGCGACTTCACCAAGTTTAAGGTGATTTGGTTTAATTACCTCCTCTAAGAAAATTCTTCCTGGGTGAACGTATGTTGCAATATGTCTTTCCATTTCATTTAAATTTTAGTGATAATCTTCTAAGTCCAAATCGTATGCAGCTCCAATTTGACTGTTGTAGTTGAATGTAATACGCCAATTACCTGAAATCTCAAGGGACCAATCTCCTTTTCTATTTCCTTTTAGTGGGTAAGGTTTTAATTCAGGGAATGGGTATAAGTCATCAGGTACCTTTGCGATACTATCGATAATCTCCATTACCATCTCAATCTTCCGGATCATGGTTGACGGAAGTTTATTTCTATCACCCTTGACCCAATAGTTTTTTAGGGCTTTATTCTTGATACTTTTTATCATTAGAACATGTATAGTGTAAATATACAGTATACTTTTGTGAGAGTCAACCTACATTTTAATAATCAATTTATTTTGATTTAAGGCTCCAATTTTAATTGTTCTAGAATCCAGAACAGTTAAACATGTCTTGTTGCCGTTAAAATTGGGTAGATTATGTCTGGTAAAACCTTCCTTGAAATAGATATAGAAAAAGTAAATCAGGTAAATCCGCCTTTTAAAAGGAAATGTGGAGATTTCTGTAAACGTTCCAAAAATCAATTTCGTAGCTGTTTTGTTATACCGTTATAATCCCTCCCGACTTTGGTCGCGACAGGCTATGCCCTCTTAATTTAAGGGGAGTGGCTGAAAATGAGACTTGGTTGATTATAAGGTGCTTTGGTTTATCAGGTAATTACCCATTCGCTAAGGAAGGCATAAGCACCACCAACGCATACTTTCTATAATCGAACTCAGGTACCCAAAGAAGGTTTTGACCTGCAGCATAGGCCTAATCATTATTAAAAACCTGACTATTCTTTTTCCAAAAGTCCTTTTAGTAAAAGAAACCAAAATAGTTTTGTTTTTAGAAATCTATGCCTAAGTTTGTGCCACAATCATGTCAAAGGCTTTCAAAATAGACGCCTTGATTTATAAAGAAGTAGCGAGAGACTGGCTCTATGACCTACTGGCAACCTTCATCAAATGAAAAGGTGCCAATTCCAGACTCTTAAATAAGAGGACTATAAAAAAGACAACATGAAGACAAATCACAACCCCGTTATTTACACCTTTTCAAAGGAACTTTTTCGCCACAAGACGATTCATTTGTGTTGCTGTTTGCTGCACAATAGGGATAAGTCTATGTCTGGCCGCATGTAAAATTCATTTCTAATTTCCGATACTAAGACGATTCAGTCTATGGAGTGATTGCTTCAGCTTCACCCTTATAAAATCCTATTTATTATTTATTAACTTTTAAATTAAATAACCATGTCAGAATTAGTGCAGCGAACATTCCAAGGAATTATTGAAGCTACCAAAAAAGATGTAAGCCTAACAAAAGGAGTATTTAGAGTTACTTCCGAAATGGATGAGCATGTCCGCGTGAAAAATACGGCGAGAGATTTCGAGTTTATCGCAGATGAACCAGAAGCTTTGGCGGGAACAAACTTAGGCCCCAATCCTGTAGAGTATTTATTGGCTTCTCTAGGCTCATGCCAAGTGATTACCTATCAAGTTGTCGCTTCCCTAAAAGGAATTCAATTAAACAATGTCAAGGTGGAAACCAAAGGGAATATAGACTGGAGGGGATTTCTGGGAATAGACGAAAATGTACGTCCCGGATACCATAAAATAGAAGTGGAAACGATTATTGATTCTGACGAAAGTCCCGAAAGGATACAAGAACTTATTAAAGAGGTAGAGGCCCGTTGCCCTGTATTGGACAATCTGGTAAATACTGTAAAAGTAGAAAGCAAGATCTCTATTGTCAATGAGAAAAATCCTGTTGTCTAAATTCAGCAATCATTAACCAAGCAATTGTATCCGGCGAAGGGAGGAAAACAGCGAGGTTTTTTAATTCATTTTGAAAAGCGCTGCAGCCCTGGCCCGGATATAATTTCCTATTATAGGAATTAGGAGAGGGTAAGAAGTTGAGTAGGTTGATGCATTTTTCTACAACAATGTTGAAAAGGTCCTTAAATGCTTTTTCAATCGAGTGGTGGTTCTTTTCTGACTATATAGGTCTAAAATTTAAAGTCAATCACCGCAAAACCCAATTCATCTTCGACATTGACATAGGACCAGAGCTTGCCATCTTTCCAAAAGTAGCTTCCCGGAGCTTGTTTTAAGCCTTCAATTTTGGTCTCGCCCAAAACATTGAAGTCTTGGTCATAAGCGAAAAGAAAAACCTCATAAGTAGATGGATCTTCTCGTTTTTTACCCACAAATGTTTTTTTACCCAGTCGTAAAAACATTACTCTGCTCTCATCCCAACGTGGCTCCATGTAATTCAAATGCTCGAAAACCTTTTTTCGATCTTTATTAAATTCTGCTTGTTCTACAGTAGAATTATTTACAGAGAATGTCATACGGTTAGGAAAGTTTTTGTGCTGAATATTAATAAATTCGAAGCTGTTTTTCATCAGGTCTAACCGATAAACCGCGCTCATAGCACCCACGGTAAGCAAAAGCTGTTGATTTTCGATATACATTTGGTTGTCGACGGCAAAAAAGTTTATCATCCCATCCACGACCAAAGTCCCCGTAAATTCCATTACAGCTTTCATTTCAGGTATCGGTTCAATTTGAAGTTCCTTGGTTATCGGATCGATAATAAATAATAGGTGCTTCTCATTACCTTGACTTGGTGGTTGGGAATAGATTCGATTATTCTCAAAATCATAAACAGCATTTTCATACAGCTGTTGCACATTATTGGCTAGGTCAGGCTCAATTCCTTCCGGCACCACATTTAGACTTTTGAGCAGTCGGCCTCTGGCATCAAATATTCCCTGTGTAGTATAGCCGTTAATAAATAAATCCCCATCTGATCCCAACTGAAACCTAAGCCAATTAGAACCAACTCCATTAGGGCCTTCCTTTTGAAATGAAGTTTTACTAACTAACTTGAGCTTATTCAAATCCACCTGGACTAAATTCAGTGGGCTTTTTTCAAAAAATAGCAATTTGCTTTTGTCTTGATTAAGGGATTTAGTCCCTAGTCCTGAGCTTAAGATGAAAATATCAACTCCTGAATCAACTACTACTGTATCCACCGTGAAGGTCAGGTTTTCTAGAATATTTCTTGATTGGGCATTTTCAGAAGATTCCTTTCCGCAGGAAAAGAGTAGGGGAATCAAAAGGAGGTAGGATACATTTTTCATTTTTTAAAAATTTAAAATTTCCCAAATAAAACCACAGTTCAAATTCAGACTTTTCAGAGGAAGGTGGGTAGTAGTAAATCGATACTTTTGGGTATAATTGACATTACATTTTGTTATTAGGAAATAGACCCTTAACAAATATATGATAAAAAATTAGTTTGAAAACTTAATTACTAAAAAATTAATAAATCACCTCATTGGTTAGTTGATGGTAAAAAGCGTTCTTCCTAAATTAATAAATGATTTGTGGTTTGGGAAAGAAGGAGATAACTTCTAAACACAACTTTGGCTTTTACTTTGATAAATTTAAAGTGAACCTTAGATAGCAATGGTATTGCTTGCGCATTCAAGCTTACTGGCAATTTTGCTGAAAAAATTGGATTCAATAAGTTGAAGATTATTATGTTTTTGAGTTTAGTAAACTGATAAATAGAAGCATGATTCTATAGATTTAAACCCCTAAAACGATAGAAGCTTCAATATCAAGTTTTCGGCTTATCTCACGAGCCACTTTTAGTGTAGGGTCACTTTTTCCATTGAGATATTCGCTAATTCTTGAACTGCTTATGCCTAAGAAATTAGAAAGGGCTTTTTGGTTTAAGCCACGCTCATGCATTCGTAATTTAATGGCTTCTGCAAGGGTAGGCGGTGATACAGGAAAATTCGCTTCTTCATAATCTGCAACTAAATCTGAGAGTATATTTAATTAAATAAACCCCTTAGCTTCAGTGTTTTCTATATTATCTGGATTAGAAAGCAATTCTTCAATTCTTTCTAAAATGGCATTGTATTCTTTTTCTGATTTGATCATGTTTAGATATTTTGGATGTCTTTAATTTAGCTATATTCCGTATGAATGATTAAAGTAATGTTTTTTATATCATAAAGTATTGATTAATAAATGTTTAAACATATATAATTAAAGTAATTTTAAACTAAATTTATCTTTACTTTCCGATACAGTAAGTGTTAACTATCTGATTTTCAATATCATTAAGGGTGATCAGTTGTACAGAAGTTGTACAAAATTGAACCTTGCAAGGAAAATTAAATCAATTATTAACAATTTGGATTGGCATTTTAATAATCTCCATAATTTCTCCTCATGAATATACATTGATTTTTTAAGGATTGGTTAGTCGCTTAATCGAAATTGATATTACGATGACGGGTATGCCTTTTTAGCTCAGTTCTAACCAATATTTTACTAGTGTATCTTTCACCTTTTCAAAATAGTTTTTTCTTCTTATTTCTTAAATGTTTAGCCCATTCGCACGAAACTGTTAAATGTCCTCTTTTCTTGTGTGTCATAGGCTTGGGTTTTATAATTCTTTTTACTTGACTGGACTTTCCCGATTAATTACGATTCCTATTCAGCACACTAATCACCAATTTCTTCACCGTGTCCATTTCGTCTGGCTTGCTGGATGCTATGAAAAGCGTTAAGCTGGCCAGAGCGTCATTACTAATGATTGAAACTCCTTCACTATTATGAAGTAGCTTATTCGACTGCAAAAAGAGAAGAAAGCAAGCTGCAGCAATTCGTTTGTTGCCATCTACAAAACCATGATTCTTGACAATCAAGTAGAGTAGGGTTGCTGCTTTTTCTTCCAGAGTAGGATAGAAGTCATCTTCACCGAAACCCTTGCTGATCTGTGCTATTGCGCTTTCAAAGCTTCCGTCTTTTTCTTTACCAAATACACCTGATTCAAACTCTGATCTCATAGACCTTATTACTTCATGATATTCAGGTAATTCAGGATAGTTTGCTTTTCCCTTACTTAATCCCTTTTTATCTAAGTTTTCATGATCGTAATCATCAAGTAATTCTAGTCCTTTTGCGAATTGATTCAGCCAATCCAAGTTTTGATCTTGTGCTTTTTGTTCAATAGCACGGCTTAATATGCGAATACCATCTTTAAGAGTTTGAACTTCCTGTTGCTTCTTTGCAAGTCTATTTTCATTGATTGCATAGCCTTGAATTAGGTAGTCTTTTAACCGTTTTGTTGCCCATTGACGGAATTGAACACCTCTTTTGGAATTGACTCTATAACCGACTGAGATAATTGCATCTAGGTTATAGAATTTTATTGTCCGCTTGACCTTTCGTTTGCCCTCTAGTTGAACTACCGAGGAATCCTCGGTAGTTGAAATTTCATCCAATTCTTCATCTTTGTAGATATTCTTTAAGTGGAGACTGATGGTGTCTGAATCTTTATCAAAAAGTTCAGCCATTTGCTTTTGGTTCAGCCAAACAGTATCTTCCTCAAACTTCACCTCAATTTGAGTATGACCGTCGGTTCCCTGATATATTTCAATTTGGTTTTCCATTTTTAAACAGTAGAATTTTCTTCCTGATCTAATTTTTTATTTCACTTTAAAATTCCTTCTATTAATTAAAATTCATAGTAATTGAGGTGATAATGGTATGCCGGAATTTCCGACTCACCATCATCTTTTTTTATTTAACCAAGTTACTATCTATTTCACCAAAGGGTGTCAATATATACCCAAACAGGCTTAATACCTGATTTATCTTTGACAAGTTTAGATTTATTTGCCTTGCTCGATCTTTCTGATCACAGTAAGTGTTACTCCCGCTTTGTCAGCAAATTCTTCTTGAGCTAAGCCAAGTTGCTTTCTTCTGGCTTTTACAAATTCAGCTATATGGCTCATTTTGTGTGTATTTGCACATAAAATATACGATTAATATGCTTTTTTCATACTTAATATTCAATTGAAATTAAAATGATTTTTTCAAATGTTGTGGCAGAATCGAAAAATGAGTTATAGAATAACATTCTATAACTCATTTAATTCATATGATTGAGCTATAGAAATAAGTTTAATCGATCATGTTCTGTTCTCAACCCTTTGTAAGGGATTCAAAATTATTAATCTGCAATTGGAGGTGAGATTTAAGTTCATTTTTATTTTTACCTTTATTTGTTAGGGTGTTGACATTAGTTTCCCCATATAAAGTATCTATTTTAATTAGAAGGTCTTCAATAAGTTCTTTTGAAAAATATGCTGATTTTTTTGCAATTTCGTTGCGACTTATCAATTTCTAAATCAATGTGTTTAGCTAGTTCGTTCAATTATATAAAGTTTTCAATAGTTTTTTTATTAATTTCATGAGAAATAATTTTCTCTATTGAATTGTTTAGAAGATTTATTACCTTTTGAAACTCGCCAATAAATGTATCAAATACAGCTTATAGGTCCCATGCAAATTCGGTGTAGTAAAGAAAATCTCGTCGAATTTCAAAATCGTCACATTGAATAAGGCACTTATCAAATAAAGGATTTGTATGGATAAGGTGGCTTTGCCACCATCCTTTGCATTAGGTTTTCAAAAATCCCTTCTTTCATTTTGTGCCTATTGTATCTGTAGTTATACTCATTGATATAAGGTTGAAGGTTCCTAACAGCATGATGAGTTCCCCTCAGCCAGGCCTTGAACATCATTATCACCCGATGCATCTGTTTAAAATTTTCGCCTTTTTTTCCAGATTTTTCACGTACAAGTTTCGGGAAATGTTCCTCCATACCCTTGTAGCCACTCCAGCAGTCAGTTTTAACTTCTGCGTCTTTATCGATGTAATCTTTCATAAATCCTCCAAGATTGACCTTTGAGGCGGTTTCTATAACTCTTCCGTACCAACGAGAAACACCGCTTAATCCCCTTTCTATGCCCACCACCATGATTTTCTTTTTCCCTTCGTTTCTTCCCAATGCTTTGTCGTCCTGACCGCCTACGTATGATTCGTCTACTTCTACTTTCCCCATCATTGGGAAGTTCTGGCTGCTTTCCATTGCCTTCATCACTATCTGCTTAAAGAACCAGCAGGTCTTTTGCCTAAGCTCAAGCCTGCGGCTTAATTCACCGCTACTGACACCATTCTTGTCTGTAGAAACATAATAAACGATATAGAATGCTTTAAGAAGTGAGAACTTACATTTATGAAAAAGGGTACCAGCCTTTGGAGACTCAAGCCGACCACATTTAGTACATTGCCTATCAAACTCATTAATACCCTTGCAATAGTGGTTATGGTTACACTTTTTACAAAAATATCCATTCTTCCGCTTCATATCTGCCAAATATTCATAACATGACCTGTCATCAGGGAACCGCTTCTGAAATTCAAATATTGATAGACTCTTAAATCTTTTTTCCATAAAATCAGTGTTTAAAGGAAATAAGGCCCTATTTTTATCATTTAACAAACGCCTTATTCAATCATCACATTTACCAAAACTCCTATCAAAAGTTACTACCGAATAGCCATCATTAAATTGAATTTCAGTTTGATAGACAAACAGGACATATTTCCAACATCTGGATAGACCAATATTATAACGGTGTTTTTATCCTTTTCTTAATTGGTTTCATTTTTTTCTATAAAAGAAAATAAGTTAAAACTTTGAATATTAAGTTAAATAATAAAATTTAAATTTATTGAATAAGACATGCCGCCAATAATTAAATATAAATAAGTTATTCATAAATAATATTAACATATTTGTCTTCATATCTACATTTTCCTAAATTTATATAACGAAAACAACCCAATAATAGTTTACTTATGAAAATGTAAAAACTTATTACTGATCAAATAATTTAATTATATTCAAATTAGATTAATCTTTTTCTAATTCTTCAATTGTATTATTTAAATAATCAATTTCTCGATTTAATTCAATAAGTTTTTTATTTAATTTTTCAATTTCTATTTCATATTCATATATTTTCCATCCGCCATTATCAGATAATTTTTTCATAAAACATATTACGTCATTAAAGAAAAAATTTTCGATACCACCAAAATAAGTTCTTTTATATGTTTTCTCATGTTTATTATCATAAAATGTAAATTTATAAAATTGATTATTTAAACTATAATATTCAAAAGTAATATCTATCAATTCCCAACATCCAAACTTTAATTGTTTTTCTTCTCCTTTATTATTTAAAATGGTATTTACTTGTTGCGGTAAATTTCCTTTACTCATAGGTGAATTATCACTTTTTATAATGTGCTCAATATAAGGAACGATAAGAATTTCTTCCAAAGTCATTTTAGAAATGAAATTTCCATCCTTAAAAAAACCATAATATTTAATTTGCATAAAATATGTTATTTATATTTATTGTAATTTAATTTAAATTGGTTTACAATATTAATCCTTAAATTTATTGCTCTAAATATAAAAATGAGTCTGAGGGTAATTGATTTAAGAAATTTTTATTTAAATTCTATTAATTAATCTATAAAGAAATTATAGCAAATATGAAAAATTACCTCTATTGATATCTGTGTTTTATCTTAAATTTTTATAAGAAATTAGTTTGATTTCCTTCAGAATCTATTCCATGTATCAATTCTGAGTTTTTTTTCCCCGATTTGATAGTAAGTTTTGATCTTCGTGAAAATTCCTAATAAGTTCCAAGGTTAAAGAATTATCTGGATCAAATTTAGCGATAACTGGGATAACCTATATGAGATTTTATGGTAAGAGCCAAATTCCTTTAAATTCTATAGTTTCTTTCATTATATTTTGACTTCAATATATTGTTATGTATGTCCATTGAATAATTTAAATTTTTGTTCAGTAGTCAGTTCGTACATATTGTTGTTCTAATAATTTTCTAACTTTTCAAGTTTACTACTTTTCCAATTTTGAAAAAGCAATGGTGAAACACCAATGCTATTAAGTTAAGAAAAAAAGTGGCTTTATAAGCAAAATAAGCCGATTTTTCTTAATAAAACCGGCATGCTTAAATTAAATTAGGTTATCCGAAACATATACCTATTAAGGTACAAAATACCAACCAGAACACGACGGATATATCTTGGAATTGTGCGAAGAAAAATCTTTGATAAAATACAATTATCTGAAAACCAATAATTTTACTGTTTGGTCCTCCTCATTTTTCCAGATCCTCCCCACTCGACTTTTAAACTGTATTACTTTCTGTGCTCTAGCTGTTTAAGGAATCAGCCGAATTTATTAATGCCGATGTCCTCTCCAAGTTAGGGAAACAAACAGTCACCGGAAGTGTTTTTACACAGGCGCGTTATAAAATTTAATGGCAATTTTTTTTTGATCTCTGAGCTATTAGTTCAGAAGATTATAACAGTTTTTCCATTGCTAAATGGAAGGGGTACAGGGTCTTTGGCGGTTGTAATAGCTACTACTGAGCAGATTGAAAAGAAAAATAGAAACAGGAAAAAGAAACGGAAATTGAATTACAAATACAACTGGAAAAATGCCTTTTTACAACTGGATATAACGGTTTGATTTGTTCCACCTAGATAGGGTCTGCTTAGAAAATAAAAAAGAGGAGATTTAGGTGAATTGAGTGGGATTT
>NZ_CAXBPD010000032.1:0-27310 GCF_963977555.1 uncultured Cyclobacterium sp.
AATAAAATTCCGATATTTTTACAACATTTTTTCCGCTACTAACTTAGTATGACGTGGAATATGGTGCTTCATCGTTTTTTCTTGCAATGAAGAGTTACTGTAAGGGTCTGAAATGACACGATAAATTTCATTAAAAAAATAAAAATCAATTAGATAGTTATCAGCTTTTGTTTTCTATAATCATTCCTTTATACAATAAAGCACGATATATTCAACGAGCAATTGAAGCTGTTTTGGCGCAGACGTTTCAGGAATTTGAAATAATTGTGGTCAATGATGGATCAACAGATGGAGGTGAGAAGCTACTCGAGGGATACAAGGACGACAGGATCAAAATAATTAATAAAAAAAATCAAGGAGTATCAATTGCAAGAAATACAGGGATAAAACATGCCAATTTTTTTTATATAGCATTTTTAGATGCAGATGATTATTGGCATAAAAATTATCTGAAAATTACCTCAGATACAATCCTTAAATTCAAAGACGTTGCTATGATAGGCTCTTATTACTCCAGAACCAATCTTTTGGAAGAAACAGGGAGTTGTGAAGTTTTGATATTGCGAAATTATTTTTCAAGAGCAATTCACAATACTTTATTTTCTTCTTCCTCTACTATAATTAGAAAGGATTTTTTTGAGAAAAACGAAGGGTTTAAACCTAAATTAAAAATTGGAGAAGATTTAGATCTTTGGTTTAGAGCGGTTTCATTTTTTGGAAAAGTGTTTTTCATTAAGGAGCAGCTTGTCTTCTATGATTTAAGTGGGTCTGAAAGTAATTTGATAGAAAAGGATTTGAAAGTTTCTATACTTTCTGAGTTTTTGAAAAAAAATTATTTACACCAGAGGAATGATTCATTTTCTATAAGGAAATTTAAAGAAAAATTTATCCTTTTTAATTTATTTGAATATTATTCTTTGAATTCGAATAAACCTATGATTAAGTCATTGTTGAAAGAGGTGGGGTCAAGTTATAGGCTAATTAGATGGTTTTATAAATTACCTAGTCCAATATTGAAGGGATTCTTTTCCAAAAAACCACTTAGTAAGTTATTTAGAAACTACATGAAATTCTGTTTCCGGTACATTTATGTTTAAAATGAGAATTGTTCGTATTGTTTCGGAGTTAGATTTTGGTGGGGTGGAAAAGGTTTTAGCAAATACAATTCCTTCATTGCAAAATGATGATGTGATTAATGTTCAGGTTATTGTCTTGGGTAAAGGTGGTGTAATTAGTTCAGAACTGATGCGTAGAGGTTTTAATGTGCAGGTTTTGGGAGCGAATCCAAGAATCCCAAACCTTAAACTACTTTTTAGGTTAAGAACTTTGTTGAAAATATTCAAACCGCATGTTGTGCATACGCAAGGATCCGAGGCTAATTTTCATGGAATTTGGGCTGCTAGAATAGCAAAGGTTCCGGTAATCATAGGCGAGGAGATAGGTATTCCTAACCACCACAGTTATTGGAAATGGATATTTAAGTGGGTGTACCAAAAAGCGGATTATATTGTAGCCATTTCGGAGGCAGTGAAAAAGCATATCATCGGACTCGGGGAAGTCAAAAACGAGAAGGTAAGGGTCATATATAACCCTGTTGATTTAGCTTTTAATAAACAAGTAGTTAATGGGGAAGTAGTAAATGAATCCTTAGCTTTTAATAAAAAAGAAGAGGATACCTTTGTTTTTGTGACTACTTGTCGATTGGTCCCTATTAAGAATTTGGAAAGATTGATCTTGGTTTTTAAAGAATTAATTTTTTCTAATCTAGGAAAAAATATAAGATTGGATATAATTGGAGATGGACCTGAAAAAGAAAAATTGGAAGAATTAGTGATTAGTAAAGGCCTTTCTGAGAAAATTCGATTATTAGGTTTTCAAACAAATGTTATCGCCTTTTTACATGAGTCTAATGTTTTTGTTTTACCATCCTTCACTGAAGGATCCTCCGTGTCGCTTGCCGAAGCAATGGTTGCTGGCCTGCCATCAATCGTAACCAAAAATGGAGGAGCATCAGAAATCCTAGGAAATTCTGAATCCGGTATTTTGGTTGATCCTACCCAATCTGGAAGTATTCATAAAGCCATGCAAAAAATGCTTGACCATAGTCAAGCCACGCGAGAAGAAATGGGGCTTCGTGCTCAGAAAGAATCCCTTCGATTTTCGATTGACAGTTATATTAAAAAGTTATTAGAAATTTATAAATCTTAGTTTGGCAATTAATTACTAGGAATAAAATTTATTCAATAATGTTCTTTGTGTTACAATTTTCGAATTAATCTTTAAGTTTTGCAATGATTGTTTCGTGGTTTCAGAAAACTCATTCAATTAATGTATACCTATAGTTCCTCATAATGATGTCTAAAATTAGAGTGCTACACTGCATTGAAACCATTGCTTCAGGGGGTGTGGAACAAACACTATTGACGATAATAAGAGGTTTAGATAGTTTAAGGTTCCAACATAAAATTATATGCACTTGGAAGGGTGGTGCGGTTGCGGAAGCATTAGAAAAAGAAGGAGTAGAGTTGATCTCTATTGGCTCTTTTAAACATCCTTTTGAATGGAAGAAGCATCAAGAGGTTTTAAAGGTAATTCGTGGGTTTAAACCTCATATTATTCATGGAGCTGTATTTGAAGGGATGACTATGGCCTCAGTTGGAGGCTTTTTAGGAAATGTCCCAGTAACTATTCTTGAAGAAACTTCTGATCCGCAAAACAGAAGTGTAAAGGCAAACTTTCTTTTAAAGCTTTTCTCGATCCGTGCGGATGCTTTTCAAGCAATTTCAAATGATGTTGGGAATTATTTGAAAATGAAAACAGGTGTGAAATCGAAATCTATTCAAGTAATTTCCAACGGTGTTTTAACTCCAAAAATTTCATCTGCAGTAGAACGAGATAAGTTAAAAAATAAGCTATGTATTAAGGATTCGGAATTTGTTGTTGGTTTTGTAGGTAGATTATACAATAACCATAAGCGATTTACAGATTTGCTAAAGGCAATTAAGTTAGTAAATTTATCATATTTAAAATTATTGGTGATAGGTGATGGAATAGATAAGCAATTACTTTTAAAAGAAATAGAGTTGCTAAGAATTTCTGAAAATCTGGTTCATGTCGGGTACCAATCAGATCCTCATCCTTTCTATGATATTATGGATGTATTGTGTGTGCCCTCTTCGAGGGAGGGATTTGGCCTGGTAGCAGCTGAGGCCATGATGCATGGTTTGCCTGTAATTGCTACTAAAGTGGGTGGTTTAAAAGATGTAATATTGGATAAAGAAACGGGCTTTCTAGTTTCCCCTTTTTCTCCTCAAGAGATTGCAGATAAAATCCAAATTTTAATTAAAAATCCGGGAATTGGGAAAAAAATGGGACAAAAGGGAAAAATTAGGGCTATGGATAATTATTCTGCTGATCGCTATTCCAAGGATGTTGAACATCTATATTTGGAACTATTAAAAGCTAAAGGTATCAATAATTAACCTTTGGCTAAATTTATGGCGTGTAATAATTCACTTTTCATCATTCAAAATCCCCACGAGTGTTAGACTTAATAGTCATACTATTGCTAGGTGTTGTCATGGTCAATTCCAATACAACTGTGTCCAAGAAGTTTGGTCTGCCCTATAGATATGAAATACATCTCCATTATTTATTAGCATATCATTTATTTTTTAGTGGAGTTTTCACCTGGTATATTCTAAATAATGGTGGGGATTCTTTAGGTTACTGGAAATTCGGAATGGAGCAAGTTGTAATAAAAGGGGATAAAAGTTGGTCTGTTTATTTTGGAGAAGGAACCACCTTTATTTTATGGCTTTGTTATATCCCAAGCTATTTGATGGGACTTAGCTATATAACAGGAAATATTCTTTTTGGTTTTTTAGGTTTTATTGGAATTAGGTACATTTTTTTAATGGTCTACAAATACTTTCCGACCAATCATGAAATTTTAGGAATCCCTTTATTTCCAACAGTTTTCTATATCGCCAATATGCATTTTTGGACATCAGGTGTAGGAAAAGACTCCATTTCATTTTGGGCCATAGCCTGGTTTTTATATGCTATTCAACAATATAAAGAAAAATGGTGGCAGGCCTCCATTGCCTTCTTCTTCATTTATATGAACAGACCTCATATGGGACAAGCACTGATAGGGGGGGCAGCCATCGCTTTACTTATGGGGACAGATATTAACAGAGTATATAAGTTCGGTTTGGCGGCATTGGCCCTAATCGGTTCGGTTTATATGAGCTCCTATACGCTACAAGCACTTAATTTAAATGATTTTGAACTGTCAACTATTGAGGCATTTTCATCGAATAAATCTGGACATCTAAATACAATAAATGTAGGTTCAGGCGTTGACATTTCTTCCTATTCTTGGCCCATGAAATTGTTCACTTATCTTTTTAGACCATTGTTTTTTGATGCCCACAATTTTGTTAGTTTTATCAGTTCCTTTGAGAACTTACTCTATTTGTGGTTAAGCCTTTTTATCTATAAGAATTGGTCTGTTGAAGCATTGAGGGACATGCCCTTGTTTTTAAAGGTGGTCATGGTCACCTTTATCCCTGTGACTTTTGCCTTCATGGGTGCACTTAGTAATTTGGGCATCGCAATGCGCATGAAGAATATGCTGATGATCTATTTCTTGCTTTTTTGTTTGTATTTAATAGTCCACAAGAAATATACTCTTTACCTAAGAAGTTTAGATCGAAAAAAATTCTTTCAGCGTAGACAAGCCATTATTGATGCCAAACAAAAGGAAGGCGACCAGTTATAAAACCAATAGTTTGAATTTGTCTTGAAAAAGAAAAAGCTTTTATTTCTTCCCAAATATCCTAGAAAAGGGGCCAGTAGTCGGTTAAGATCTTTTCAATTTTTACCGCTGTGGCAGAAAGAAGGCTATGCTGTATCGGTAAGTTCATTTTTTACTGAGGAGTACCTGAATGCGATTTATAGCCATCAGTCTCCTGGGTACTGGCATGTTTTGAAATGTTATTTCCGCAGGGTTTTTCTTCTTTTTTCCGTTAGAAAATATGATGTGATCATCATTGAAAAAGAGCTTTTCCCTTATCTGCCTGCAATGGCTGAATGGATGCTATCCAAAGTGAAAGGGTATTGGGTTGATTATGACGATGCTGTTTTTCATAATTATGATCAGAAGGAAAATCGGTTGGTATTTTTTCTGATGCCAAGAAAAATTGACCATGTGATGAAGATGGCCAACCAGGTAATTGTGGGAAATGACTACCTGAAGAAAAGAGCTGTTGCTGCTGGAGCTCAAAATATTGATATTTTCCCAACCGTGATTGACCCTCAGAAATACAAAGTTATAAGAACTCATTTACCTAATAAAAAATTGGTTATTGGGTGGATAGGTTCTCCTAGTACCCTTAAATATTTGGAACCCATGGTTCCGGTATTAAATTGGTTGCATGAGCATTATCCTATTAAATTTTTGTTGGTCAATGGGAAAAGCAAAATTAAATTTAAAGGTGAAATGGAATGCATCCCCTGGACAG
Organism: uncultured Cyclobacterium sp.; assembly: GCF_963977555.1. Lineage (GTDB taxonomy): Bacteria > Bacteroidota > Bacteroidia > Cytophagales > Cyclobacteriaceae > Cyclobacterium. Next base: position 5,529 of record NZ_CAXBPD010000032.1, read on the forward strand.
AGGAGGGGGAAGTGGAGGCCATTCTCAAAATGGATATTGGCATCATGCCTTTACCTGATAACCCATGGGAAAGAGGAAAATGTGCCTATAAACTGATTCAATACATGGCTTGTGGTTTGCCTGTAGTAGCATCTCCAATAGGGATGAATAAGGAGGTTGTAATTCATGGTGAAAATGGGTTTTTGGCCAATTCAAATGAAGAATGGATCATTGCTTTGGGCCAATTGATTGAGGACGCTAATTTAAGGACAGATTTTGGGGTGGAAGGAAGGAAAAAAGTATTAAAGGAGTTTACCTTGGAGGGAAATTTTAAAAGATTTAAAAATATGGTTGACCAAGAATTAACCAAATAATTTCTACTTTAATAGCACTTGCTTTTTTTATAAATACCTTCTTGATCTAACTTCTCTTTATATTCTAGATCTCAGACCTAACTAATTATCTCGAATATCTTATCTACCATTTTTATTGTAAGAGTATTATAGTTTTCCCTTTTGAACGGTATCATCCAAAATTGATTGTCGGGTAAGCCAAATTGTATTTGGGCGATTGATTAAAAATGAGGTTGATAGGGGTGTTTAAGTATGACCTCATAATATTCAGCAAGATATAATTTTGAAAATATTAAAAATTATAATTGATAAAGTAAGAAAGTTAATCCTTTTTGAATAATCCCACTAACGTCATTGCTAAAGACAAAGTCCATAAATAAACATCAAAATAAATTCCTCTAAAAAAGTAAGCTAACCCGAATACAAATGTTGCTTTTTTATATCTAAATAAAACTGAACTTAATAACCATATTCCAAAAACCAGAAAATGAATGGTGAAAGGAATATTGAGTATTAGTGCATTTGCTAAGTGAAAAAATGATGCGAAAATGAGATAAATCCTCCATGATAGCTTTGAATAAAGCAAGAAAATAATCCCTGATAACTCAAATAGGACTCCCGAATAATCTATTATTTCTATTAAAATAGGATTTGCATTTAGAAAAAACTCCGCTAACAAAGGTTTTTGGTTTGAAGAGAAATATATGTCATATACCCATCTTAAAAATCCGCTGGTAGTTAAGTCAAAATCAATCCAATGGTAAGCCTTTTGCAGGCCAGCGGTGAAAAATCCAAATATTATGGAAATACCAAAAAACATCAATGTTTTAGAATGAACTTTTATTTTCTTTTCAGGCCTAATTGCAAAAGATGTGGCAGAATTGGTGAATGCAAAAACTAGGAATATTAATGATCCTAATATGAAGTGGTCAATTTTTCCAAGACTATAAGCAAAACCATTATTAATAACTGTCAATAAGAACAAACCTAGAAATGCAAATCTCGAGAAAAAACCAATTATTGTGGCTAATAGAAAAATAATAATGACATAGTCTGTGATTTCAAAATAAATAGGTGGAGGAAACCCTCCAAATAAATTAGCAATATTAAAAGGTTTTGGTAAAAAAAAGGCTTCAGGAATTGAAGATAGCCATGAATAATTGGGTCTGAAATACAAAAGAAAGACTAAACCAGAAAACACTCTGTAAAAACTTAAATGTTTTTCATTGATATCTGTATTTTTAGTTATTCTGATGAAAAATTCTTTAAAAAAAGATTCAGTAAAGAGGGAAAGTTTTTTCATAAATCAATGTTTCAGACTCTATTTGCTTCCGATTTAAATTGTATTTTTTTTTAATTTTTCTTAATACAAATATTGAATCGGTATACCCCGCATCATTTAAATTTGTACTTAACCAAAGTTTCGAAGCTTTTACTTTTTCTGGATTCAAGTTATTTCCTTCGAATACTTCCTTTATTGTAAAAGGAATAAGGAAGGTATTTTTATATGGTTCCAAACCAAAATTACCTTTCAAAACTGAGTGGAAATAATGGGATGGGATGTTTTTAAGTAAGGTCTGTGTATTTAGTTTAACTAGGGAATCGTTTAAGCCATAAACTTCATATCTTTCAAAGGTTCTAAATTCGTCTTGAACATTTAAAGTTGAAGCACCGGCAGGAAAAATAATGGCTGGATAAATTTCTAATCCTGGTTCCAAAGACTTGATTGTAAATGGAATAAATAGAATCAAAGATATTATAATTGCTTGTTTTGTATTTTGAAATTTTGATGTTGGTTGAATAGGGCTCATTTCTGATGTTTTAATAGATTGTATAATAGTAATTTTAGTCAATTCAAACTATCTATTTCAAAGAAAATTAAACTTTTGAAGGATTTAAAATTTTGATATATTTTTTTACCCTAAAAAATCATTTACCTAATGGTATACCAAGGTGAATTGAATGCAATATTGTGAGTGATTATTGGGATCATGTTCGACCTCATAACGCTTGGTATAAAGCCGAGTGCACTTTAAATTTATTGAATTAAGCACTTGTGAAATAAGCCTTTTATGAACTGATTATCATTATGTTATATACTTTCATTTATTGGCAAAAGCAAGCAATTTGGACCTTTGGAGATATTTCCGGAAATAAAACCCCTTTTAGGCCTAATAGACTAAGATTAAATTATTGATTAGGTGCCTTATTCAATAAATTTATTCAACAGATGACTTAAAGTTAACCTGTGGTACTTCACCTAACTGAATGAATAACGGGGTAATAATTTATGAAAAAATAAATGTTTAGTTAAATTGAATTAAGAATGGTTCATAGCTTTTGCGGATTTAGTTTAGATCTCTAAATTAAGTCCAGATTTAAGGGTGAAGGAAGAAATTTGTTAGTAAGAGGAATTTTTTTTTTTATATTAACGGTGGACCTTAAATATGACAAAAAACTTCTTCTAATATGTCAAATAGCTTTTTAATATGAATACACCATCAATGAAAATACTTTTTATCACTTGGGATTCGGACCAAACCAACTACCTAGAAAATCTTTTTTTTCCGATTTTCACAGGCCTCCAAAAGAAGGTGAAATGTGAATTTTATGTGCTTCAATTTTCCTGGGCGGATGCTGCCGAAGTTGAAAGGATTTCAAACCTGGCTATACAACTGAACATTACCTATGTTCACCATCCCGCATGGCGAAAACCACATCCTGTGATAGGTAGTTTTTTAACAACTCTTAAAGGAAGGAAAGCGATAAAAAAGCTGGTCCAGAGCTATGGAATTACCCACCAAATGCCACGATCTACCATGCCAGCCATGATGGTTAATCCAATTTTGGGATGGCTAAAAGAACGAGGTGTTAAAACTATCTTTGACGCTGATGGATTTCCATTACAGGAAAGAATAGATTATTCAGGTTTAAAGCAAAATAGCTTGCAGTATAAGTGGTTTAAACATGTGGAAAACAAATTGTTAAAGCGATCAAATATTATTTTAGTCCGGTCCGAATTGGCAAAAGAAATCCATTTGAAAAACATTGGAAATCAATACAAAAATAAAATTTTTGTAGTAAGCAATGGTCGAAACAAGGCCTTTTTTAAACCCGACCTTGTGTTAAGGGAAAGGTTTAGGAAGGAACTGTCCCTTAATCCATCAACTGTCCTTTGGTTGTATTCTGGGAGTTTGGGGCCTCAGTACCAATTAAGCGAAATGTTGCGTTTGTTTGAGAACTATCACAGTCGGAATCCATATAGTAAGTTCCTATTTCTTGTTAGGGATGAAGCAGCTTTAAAGTCCGCTATTCCAGCACATTTGAAGGCTTGTATTATCATTAAATCTGTAGCTTTCAATTTACTTCCAGCTTATTATGCAGCTGCAGACCTTGGCATTAGCTTAAGGAAGAGTGCACCTAGCCTAGCAGGAATAGCACCGATTAAAGTAAGTGAGTATTTACTGTCTGGCTTACCTATATTGCTATCTGCTGGGATAGGTGACCTGGAAAAATCAATTGGTAGCGAGAGGTTTTGCTTCATGCACCATGATTATGGAGAAGAGCGCTTTTTTAATTGGTTGACCGCAGCGAAAAACATTTCTAGGGAGGAAATACGGTCAAAAGCCATCCCTCTATTTGATTTAGAAAATAGCTTAAAGGAATATGACTTGGCTATTAAAGCTACTAACGAGTAATCTGATTGGTACAAGACATCGCTTTTATTGGATTTTTATTAATAGTTTCTTTTTTAATAAATAAAAAATGGGCTAAGTCTCGTGGTTATTCAGCGGCAAAAGTCAAATGGTTATTTGCTTTGTGGGTTTATCACATGGCGATTTGCCTCGTTTTTTATCGGTATATAATAATCCATAGTGGAGATAGTTGGAGGTATTGGAACCTTCCTTCAATTGGGGGGGAGGCTTCCTATAACTGGTTGGATTTCTTTGGAACCGGGACCTACTTTATGTATTGGGTCAATTATCCATTTTCTCAAATAGGAGGTTTGGGGTATTTATCAGGAACTTTACTTTATGGATCTCTTTCCTATTTTGGGTTTTTGCTCGCATTTGATATAGTGAATTCAACTTTTACCAAACCCTCTAAAAAATATATTCCACAGATTGCTTTATTGATTTTACTTTTTCCGAATGTTCATTTTTGGACTGCAGGAGTTGGAAAGGAGTCCTTGTTATGGTTGGGATTAATGCTGGTTTTGTTTGGTGTACAGCGATTTCCAAATAAATTAATTTTTATACCCATCGGTTTATTTTTATCCCTTATGGTTAGGCCTATTCAAGGTTTGGTTTTGACTATTTCAGTATTGACGGCGCTCCCTTTTCATAAAATACTTAGTCCCTATCGTAGAAAATTGATACCTGTTGCTGTTTTCTTAATCTTCTCAATATTTGCCTATCGCTACATCCTAGGAAGCTTAATTTATGGGTTCAATTTAAGATGGATAGGGGATATTTTGGAATGGCAAAACCAATATCTTGCTTCATTTGGTGGCGCAAGCGCTATCAATATGAATGATTATAATTGGCTTGAAAAGATTAGTACAATCCTATTTAGGCCCTTTGTTTGGGAGTCAAAAGACTTTTGGACCTTCGCAGCTGGAGTAGAAAATATTTTTAACTTAGCTTTTTCTATTCTTGGATTTTGGAGCTTGTATCAGTTAAAGTTTCAATTTAAAATACCGTTGTATCTTTGGACGGTTTTGGCATATGGGCTACTATTATCAATCTTATTTAGCCTCACCTTAAATAATTTGGGCATCATAATGAGAATGAAGAGTATTTACTTTCCATTTTTTAGTATTATTGCCCTTCACTTATATTATGAAGTAGCTAAAGAAAAGCTAGAGAAATGAATCGTCCAACTTTAGTTATCTCATTAGATTTTGAACTTCACTGGGGTCGCTTTGATAAAGTTTCTCTCCAGAATTGGGAAACTTACTATCAGGTCACAAGAGAGGTGGTTCCTAAATTACTTTCCTTATTTAGTCAATATGACGTTAAAGTAACATGGGCTACCGTAGGAATGTTGATGGCAGAAGGTCCCGAAGAATGGTTGCATTATTGCCCCTCATCAAAGCCAGCTTATAAGAATCCAAGGCTATCTGCCTATAATTGGTTTAATGAAGGACCAAAAAACACCAGTTGCCTATTTGCTCCGGAATTGGTGCAGCGTATTCTTGAGACGCCTGGACAGGAATTAGGCAGTCATACTTTTTCACATTATTATACAATGGAAAAAGGGCATCTAGATCAGGTATTCCGGGAAGATTTATTGGCAGCTAAAAGGATTGCTCAAGGAAAATATGGAATAGAACTAAGCTCCCTGGTTTTTCCTAGAAATCAATACAGTGCAAATGCCATACAGGTCGCAAGTGATTTGGGATTTACGGCTGTCAGGACAAATCCTGTAGATTGGTTTTGGAAAACACCTGAAAAAAGGGACTTATTGAAAAAAATTTGGAGGACATCGGATTCAATACTTTCCTTGGGTAAAAGAACCTCCTATCAGCTTGATAAAAAAAGTGGACCAAATCCTGTTTTACTTCCTGCATCACGTTTTTTGAGACCTTACCATCCTAAGTTAGGAAAAATCAATAATTTAAAAATTGACCGTATAATCAACGAAATTACTACTGCTGCCACCAACAATGAAGTCTACCATATTTGGTGGCACCCCCACAATCATGGTCACTATCCTGACCAAAGCTTAAATGAAGTAAAACAAATCCTGGAACATTTTTCTGCTTGTAGAGACCAATATGGAATGCAGGCCCAATCCATGAAAGGTATTGCTCACAGCTTAATTCCATCGCATTGACACAATATAGATATGGTACACTTTAAAATAATATAACAACCTATTCTTCAAATCTAGTCTATTAAAAAGATTAACTTGAGTCAGTAAAATTTTTGCAATACCTGTTAGCAATATTAAATACCCATTGAATTTTGGGTTTCTCTTTTTGCTTTTACCTCGAGAATTAATTAGCGCATACCTTGTCTTTGAATTTTCAAAAAAAAGCCCTTTCACCTGTTGCAACGAAAGGGCATAGAAAATGCTATTTCATAATATGTGTTTAATTAAGCTTATAATTTGTCCCCTTGATGAATATGTATTTATTTTGGCCTTTCTAAACACAAATCACCATGAACCTATCAAAATTTAAAGCCAGTATTCAAGAAGGGCTTATGCCGGAAGATTTGACTGTTTACTTGCATTCGCTATGGTTGGATGGCAGGGGTGACTGGGATAAGGCCCATGCACTAATAGATCAAATGGAAGACGTTGATGCTGCATTTTTGCACGCATACCTTCACAGGAAGGAAGGAGATTTGGGAAATGCCTCCTATTGGTACAATAGGGCAGGTAAAACTAAACCAAACATAAGCTTAGCTGAAGAATGGGAACAGATGGTTTTGTATTTTTTGGAAAAAAGTGCGAAATAAAGAAGATTATTTTTTTTGGGGTAAACTTTTATTCCTCTTTTTCTTGTTATTCGCATAATAGTAGCATCCAAATTAGAATTTAAGAATGAAAATAGCATTAATTGCCCACGATGGGAAAAAAGCAGATATGGTTCATTTTATTGGTGGATCTAAAAAAGCACTGGAAGGAATCACACTAGTCGCTACTGGCACAACTGGATCACATATTGAGAAAGCAGGGTTCGTAGTAGAAAAGTTGCTTTCTGGACCTTTAGGAGGTGATGCACAAATCGGTGCGATGGTGGCGCAGAAAGAGTTAGATATGGTCATTTTCTTTAGGGATCCTTTAGGTAAACATCCCCATGAACCAGATGTTCAAATGCTAATGAGAATTTGTGATGTCCACAATATTCCTTTGGCCACCAATTTAGCCGGGGCCGAACTAATGATTAAACATATCGAAAGATAAGCGACGAATTCATAGAATAGTAACATGCAAGACCAACCTATCAACATAAAAAAAATTGGAGTATTAACCTCAGGTGGCGATGCTCCAGGGATGAATGCCGCCATTCGTGCCGTGGTACGAGCAGGATTTTATTATAACTTAGAAGTCTATGGTATCTACCGTGGCTATGAAGGAATGATCAACAACGATATTCGTAAATTGGATAGTCGATCAATTGCCCATGTGCTGGAAAGAGGTGGTACCTTTTTAAAATCTGCGAGGAGTGTAGAGTTTCGTACACCTGAAGGTAGAAAAAAAGCATACGATAACCTCAAAAGTCATGGCATTGATGCATTGGTGGTGATTGGGGGCGATGGCTCTCTCACAGGTGCTCACTTGTTTTATAAAGAGTTTGGAATTCCTGCAGTAGGTCTTCCAGGCACCATTGACAATGACCTTTTTGGAACAGATTTAACTATCGGTTTTGATACTGCCTGTAATACTGCGATTCAAGCCATCGATAAGATCAGGGACACAGCTACCTCTCATGACCGCCTGTTTTTCGTAGAAGTAATGGGTAGAGATGCTGGATTTATAGCCATCAATTCAGGTATAGGTAGCGCAGCAGCAGCCATTTTAATTCCCGAAAAGAAATTCCCAGTTGAGAAATTAATTGACAGGCTAAAATTCAGGGAAAAGGCAAAAAAGGAGAGTAATATCGTCATTGTAGCCGAGGGAGGTAAAAGTGGTGGAGCGCAAGAAATTGCAGAGAAAGTGAAAAAAATCTTACCTTCTTATGATATAAAAGTGACTATTTTGGGTCATCTGCAACGGGGTGGAGCGCCATCATCATTTGACAGAATTTTGTCTAGTAAATTGGGTGTATCTGCCGTTGAAGGCCTTTTACAAGGAAAATACGATGTGATGGTGGGTATTATTAACAATAAAATTGTCTTTACGCCCATAAAAAGGGCAATTATAGATGATAAAAAAGTAGATGAAGAAGATTTGCGAATTGCTGGAATTCTTTCTACCTGATAAAAGATCATTGATCTGTGTAGGTTTTATCAAATTGCAATCTTCTTTGCCATTTTTCCAGCAGTATTTACAAATATCAGGGATTGAAGGGATTTAAAGAACCTTATTATATGCATAAAATTGCTTGTCTCAATATTTATTGACAGAACTTAAAAGTTTAGGTTTTTAAAGTTATAACAGCCACTGAAAATTCAGTGGCTGTTTTGCTAGGAAGAAATTTTCATTTTCTATCATTTTTAGTCATATTGTAAGTTAATATGTAATTATATTTAAACATTACCCAAAATTAACTTATCAAATATGAAAAAAAGTACCCAACACCTACAGCAACGGTATCATGATGAGAAAAGCGCTAATGTAGGCAGTCCTGAACGGTCACAGCCATTGTTTGAAGAGCCTAAGAATGAGAGACGGTCGTTCTTTAAGAAAGCTGCTTTAGGCGGGTTGAGTTTAGGGGGAATGATGACTTTACCCATAGAGGATACACTAGCGCACACTACGTCTAGAGTGAACCGTTCCTCTAATCCTTCAGATTTAAAAATTACGGATATGCGCATTGCCCAATATGGCAATGTTCCCCTACTAAAAATTTATACCAATCAAGGGATTCATGGCTTGGGAGATGTAAGAGATGGTGCAGATAAGCGTTATGCCTTGATGTTAAAAAGTAGGATATTAGGTGAGAACCCCTGCAATATTGAGAAAATCTTTAAAAGCATAGAACAATTTGGCTGGCATGGTAGGCAAGGTGGCGGTGTTTCAGGGGTAGAGATGGCCCTATGGGATCTTGCAGGCAAAGCCTACGGCGTTCCTTTGTATCAGTTATTGGGAGGTAAATTTAGAGACAAGGTTAGGATTTATGTGGATACCCCTACGGTACAGGACCCAGACGAGTTCGCCAATAAAATGAAGGGTAGGGTTGACATGGGTTATACCATGTTAAAAATGGACATTGGAATAGGTTTGATCAAGGATCAAAAAGATACTTTGACTAATAAGTCACCTTGGGGCCCTATGAGAGGTTGGTCTGACAAGGATGTCATGAGCTATACCCAAACGCCTCATCAGTTTACCCATGTTCAAATTACGCCCAAAGGTTTGGAGAAAATGGTGGAATATGCTGCAAAGGCCAGAGAAAAGGTAGGGTTTGAAATACCTTTGGCAATAGACCACTTTGGCCATATGGGATACAATGAAATGATCAAATTGGCCAAGGCATTTGAGCCTTATAATATTGCTTGGTTGGAGGATTTGATACCATGGCAAAATACTGAACAATGGAAGCGAATTACTGAATCCATATCAACTCCTACGCTTACGGGTGAAGATGCCTATCACAAGAAAAACTTCAAAGACCTCATAGAGACCAGGGCAGTAGATTTGGTACATCCTGACCCAGGAAGTGCTGGAGGTTACCTACAAACCAAAAAAATTGGGGATTATGCTGAAGAATTCCAAATTGGGATGGCACTTCATCATGCCGCCTCACCCATCACCTTTATGGGGACAGTACATGCAGCAGCGGCCACTTATAATTTTATTGGGCTTGAGCACCATTCAGTAGACAATCCATGGTGGGAAGACCTGGTTACTGGTGTGGATAAGCCATTTGTGAAAGATGGGTATGTGACAGTGCCTGAATCACCAGGAATTGGTCTGGAACTTAATGAAGATGAAGTTAAAAAAAGGTTAAGAGAAGGAGAGCAATTTTTCGCACCTACTGACGATTGGAATGAAATCAAATCTTGGGACAGAACCTGGAGCTAACCTAACATATAACAACCCAGTGATATTTACTGGGTTGTTATAATTAATTTTTAGCTATTTAATCTCAAATAAGTTTTGCTATACTTGTAGGGATATTGATTAAGGCGGATATCAATTGGGAATATTTTTGTTGGGTTTAGCTTTTTCGATGTAACCTATTTGTATAAAGAATTCAGCACAATTAAATAGTTGTTTATAAAAGTTAATTTTAAATACTTGATAAGTAGAATGAGATCAAAACAAATTCTTTCAATCCTCTTACAATTGGCCGTTGCTGGTCTGGTAATTATTTTCACTGCTTATTTGCTTCCAGGGATAATGGTGGAGGACTTTTTAACAGGAGTTCTGATCGCGGCCCTTTTGGCTTTGTTGAATGTTACCGTTAAACCAATCTTGATATTTTTCACCATCCCTATTACCATACTCACTTTAGGTTTGTTTTTATTGGTAATAAACGCCCTCATGGTATTGCTGGCAGCAGATATTGTAAATGGATTTTCAGTGGGGAACTTCTGGTGGGCACTTTTATTCAGTTTGGTGCTTTCGCTGGTGAATTCTATTCTAGGAATTTCCTTGGGCAGTCGTTTAGGAAAGTGATTTTTAATTACCTCTTGAATTTGCATTAACAAATAATAATTTGCATTTTATAGCTTATTACCAGTAAGTGCTACCTTAACAAATGATTTTCATATAAAGTAGGTGCTTATTTATCCCATTAACCGATTTTTTTTTAATAAAGGCATTTTTTTTAAAATGTAAAAGATTGTAAAATATTGAGTAGATACTATGAAGTAGTATTTAATTTTTATTTTATTGTAACTTAAATACAGCAGAAGCGATTTATTAACCCACCCTTCAGAAAATGAAATACCCAAACGATGGTTTTTTACCTGAAAATATAGAAGGTCTAAAGCAAGAATTAATTTCTAGCAATAAAAGTTTTAAAATTATCCCTAGTGAGGACAATACGGATGAGTATGTCAATTTTCATTTCATAGGGAAATATGAAGGCAAAGACGTGATTTATGACGCCGTACTTTACACCCTTAAGCTACATTATCAAAGTGAGCTCTACGAATTGGCTGAACATGAGGTGGCTAAAAAATTCCCCAATTATAAAGGAATTAAATATGAGGAGGATGAGAATGGAAACCTTATTCCATTGAAAACTGAAGAAGAAGAAATAGGTTGGTTCATTACAGAAATGATAATGGACATGGAAGAAGAGGGTACTGTCAGGGTTCAGGAATTTTTAGGTTTAGATACCAATCATGATTTTGGCATTGGCTTAGATGCAGCCCTTAACATAGAATCAATTGACGAAGAGGCCCTCGAAAAGTTTATTGAATCCTTCAATGACGATACGCTTAAATTAGATGATACCTTTTACACTTTCGAATCGGAGGAAGAAGAAGAGGACTGAGCGGTAGGAATAGGGGATTTACCTATTTAAAAACACAATCCATTTATGTTAAAAGTAGCTTGGTCTACAAAATATGCGCACCGTTTACCGGAAGGGCATAGATTTCCCATGGAGAAATATGAACTACTGCCGGAGCAGTTGGTTTATGAAGGGACATTGACAAATAAAAATTTCTTTGAACCGGTCCTGCTTGAAGAAGGATTAATCACTGCTGTCCACGATCCTGTATATCTTCAAAAATTAAAGCAACTTACGTTAAACAAAGCAGAAATCAGAAGAACAGGGTTTCCATTAAGTGCAGATTTAGTGGAAAGAGAAATTCAGATTATGAATGGTTCTGTCATGGCTGCTATAAATGCGCTTGACGACGGTATTGGGATGAATATTGCTGGGGGAACACACCATGCGTTTAAGGATAGGGGGGAAGGATTTTGTTTACTTAATGACATTGCGATTACGGCAAAATGCTTATTGTCGCAAAATAGGGCAAAGCAAATATTAGTAGTTGACCTCGATGTTCATCAAGGCAATGGTACTGCCTCCTTGTTTTTAAATGATCCACAAGTTTTCACCTTTAGTATGCATGGGAAACACAACTATCCCATGCATAAAGAGCGGTCTGATTTGGATGTCCCACTGGAGGATAAAATAGATGATAAGCGCTATCTTGATTTATTAGATAGTCATTTAAAAGGACTATTGGATAAAGTTGCCCCAGATTTCATTATCTACCAATCAGGGGTAGATGTTTTGGCCACTGATAAACTTGGAAGATTGGGTTTATCCCTAGAAGGCTGTAAAGAAAGGGACAGGTTGGTGCTGTCTGAAGCAAAAACTAATGACATCCCAATCATGTGTTGCATGGGGGGTGGCTATTCTTTGGAGATAAAGAATATCATAGAAGCACATGCCAATACTTTTCGATTGGCTCAAGAAATATTTTTTTGAACACTAGAATAGGCTGAGTTAAATATGTTTTTCAGGATTTATAAAACCTGGCTTATAGAAATTCAGCTATTTTCTATTTATTAAGGTCCTTAGAATTTGTAAAAGATTAAGAATTCTTATATTTGCCTCATTCAATTTTAAAATTCATATCAAGTGAGAAAAAATACGACATTATTCAGTGCAATTGCGTTTTTAGGACTTCTTATCGGTGCTTGTAACCCATCTGCTACCGACGAAACAGTTTCGGGAGGAGAAAGCAAGACAGATATATCAGATATAAAAATTGCTTATATCGTTACAGATAGCGTAATAAATAACTTTGAATATTTCAAAGAAAGGTCTGCTGAAATTGCCGAAAAAGGCAATAAATACCAAAGTGAATTGACCAACAGGGCCAAAGGATTTGAGCAGGAAGTTGCCAGTTTTCAAAGTACAGGTGGTAATATGACCAGAAATCAAGCACAGGCAAAGCAGGAAGAGTTAATGAAAAAAGAAGAAAATCTTATGACATACAGACAGAACATTATGGCTGAATTGTCTGCGGATGAAACTGCTTTGTACAATGAGGTATACGATAAGATTCAGGTTTACCTGAATGATTATGCAGCTTCAAATGACCTTGAAATGATCTTATCCTATACAAGAGGCGGTGGCGTTTGGTATGCAAAGAAAAACTTTGATGTTACTGATGACGTTATATCTGGTATCAATGCAGATTACAAAGATAAAGGAAACAGTAGTAGCTCAGAAGAAAAAGTAGAAGAGCCTGCAGAAGAAAAATAAGGGTATTAACACTGATATATTTTAAAAAGCCCGGGTTTCCGGGCTTTTTTATTGAATTATTATCCCATATGCATAGAAGTGTACGTTGTTATTCAATGCTGTGATGTTTATATTCGAAATTATTAGTACCTATTTATTGGCCAATTAATTTATTTAAAAAATGGAAATCACCAATTTTCTAAAACATCATTTCAGACATTTTAATGCGGCAGCTCTAATTGATGCCGCTGAAGGGTATAAATCTCATTTAGATGACAATGGGAAAATGATGATTACGCTAGCCGGAGCCATGTCTACTGCCGAGCTAGGTATTTCTTTGGCTGAAATGATCCGTCAGGATAAAGTCCATATCATAACCTGTACTGGCGCAAATCTGGAGGAAGATGTGTTTAACTTGGTGGCGCATGATTATTATGAGCGAATCCCAAACTATAGAGACTTGTCTCCCCAGCAAGAACAGGATTTGGTCGATAGGCACATGAACAGGGTAACAGATACCTGTATTCCAGAAATGGAAGCCATGAGAAGAATCGAAAATGTGATTCTTGAAGAGTGGCAAAAAGCAGACAAAGCAGGTGAACATTTTTTCCCACATGAGTTTTTTTACAAAATCTTGTTGTCAGGAAAGCTAGAAAGTGAATATCAAATTGACCCTGAAAATAGCTGGTTGCTAGCCGCAGCAAAGAAAAATATACCAATTGTGGTTCCAGGGTGGGAAGATTCAACACTTGGCAATATGTTTGCTGGTCATGTGATAGCTGGAGACATTAAAGAGGTACATACTGTAAAAGGAGGGATCCAATACATGATGTACCTGGCAGATTGGTATACTGAAAATGCAGTAGAAGAAAGTACTGTTGGGTTCTTTCAAATAGGAGGAGGAATTGCAGGTGATTTTCCAATTTGTGTAGTACCTATGCTTCATCAGGACTTACAGCGTGATGGTATTCCATTGTGGGGCTATTTCTGCCAAATTTCGGACAGTACTACTTCCTATGGATCCTATTCAGGGGCTGTACCCAATGAAAAAATCACTTGGGGAAAACTTGGTATAGATACACCAAAATATATTATTGAATCAGACGCTACAATTGTAGCTCCGCTGATTTTCGCTATTGTATTGGGACAATGAAAGGTTTAATATGAACAAAGTATTTTCAATATTTTTAAGAGCAAGCACAATTTCGGTGCTTGCTTTTTTTATTTTCCATAAATCTGATGGACAAACCACAGAATTAAAGCGTGTTTTTTCACTTGAGTATGACGAGCAGCAACCACTTTTAGCTCCAGATGGAACCCTATATTTTACCTTGGCCTTTCACCCAAACAATAAAGGAGGAAAAGGAGATCCAGGTGATGTCTGGTTTGCTCCAAAAAATGATGGGGCATTTGAGTTTCCTCAGTCCGTTCCTGAGCTATCTACTCGCTATTATGACTTGCTCATTGGGTTTATAGACCAAGAAATAGCTCTGGTTTATCATGCAAATCTTAACAATCAACAGGTAATTCAAAGATACATATGGAACGGTACCCGGTGGAGTATAGACGAGCCAATGCTTATGCCTGGTTTTAAAACCAATGGTACTTACTTTAGTGCAACCTTAGATCCCAGTGGATCCATTATGGTTTTATCAATGGACTCCTACGGAAGTTATGGTAATGAAGACATATATATTTCTAAAAGAAGAGGCAATACATGGACAAGACCCTTAAATCTAGGGGCAACCATCAATACCGTTAGCCAGGAACTAAGTCCGGCAATCACCTCAAATGCTGATACACTTTATTTCTCCACCAATTCCGCTGAAAGTGAAAAGGGTATTGAGGTATTCTTCAGCAAGAGAATGGATGATTCATGGGGGAATTGGAGTAAACCTAAATTATTGGGGTCTTCAGAAATGGCTGGAATGGATATGTATTATCTTCCAGTTACCAAACGAGGAAGATCTTATTTCACCAATACGCAGACCAGCGATGGGTTTGGAAATATTTATTTTAATGGGAATGCCTCCGTGGGCCCCTCTTCTAAGGGTATGATTGATGACCCAGTAAATAGGGCCGATAAAGAGGAGCTTAATAATCCGGAGATTCAAAGAATTGATAAGCCTTTGCCTTTGAGCAATGATCTAAAGGAGACTGAACAAAATCAAGTTGATCGAACAGTTGACCGTAGCTTAGCTAAGGGTTTAGATACTTTGGCTGTCGGCAAAGCACTTATTTTAGAGAAACTATTGTTTCAAAGAGGATCTGTTGAGTTGGTTAATAAAGAATCTTTGACGACTTTGGATGAGTTATCTGCCTATATGATAGAAAATTCGGGAAAGATTATCTCTATAGAAGGGCATACGGATAGTTATGGCAATGAGGATGTTAATTCGCGATTGTCATTGGCGCGGGCAAATAAGATAAAGGAATTCTTATTAGAAAAGGGCGTTCCTAAAGAAAGGTTGCTAACGAAAGGTTGGGGAGGAAAAAAACCAATAGCAACCAATTCGAATTTGGCTGGTAGAATTAAGAATCGAAGAGTTGAGCTATTTGTGCTTTCTAAAGAATCAATAAAATGACATGTAAAAAAAAGTTTAATCTAAGGTTATCTATTGTTTTACTATGCCTAGCGACCCTATCATGTAATGAAAAAACAAATGAAAATGTTGTCTCAAAAGAATTATCTTCCAAGCCTTGGGAAATGCGACCATTTGTAAAACTGGATGAAAAGAATCCTGTTCTTATTCCCGGAGACCTTACCTTTACCTGTCCTATTTTAGGTACGTCTGTCAAGTGGGAAGAAAAAGATGTCTTCAATCCTGCGGCAATAGTTAAGGATGGCCTAATTAACCTTCTTTACCGGGCAGAGGATAGCATTGGTAGTAACAATGGTACCTCAAGAATTGGCCTTGCATTGAGTAATGATGGCGTAACCTTCAATAAGCTGCCTGAACCAATCTTTTACCCCGATAATGACAGCCTTAAATCACTAGAATGGGATGGAGGAGTTGAAGACCCAAGGATTGTTGAGTCTGAGGAGGGTAGGTATATTTTGACTTATACTAGCTATGATGGGGAAGTTGCCCGGCTGATGTTAGCTACTTCAATAGACTTAAAAAATTGGGAAAAACATGGCCGGGTATTGAAAGGAAAATGGAAAGATACCTGGAGTAAAGCAGGAGCCATTGTCGCAGAGAGAAAAGGGGACAAAGTTATAGCCAAAAAAATTAATGACCAGTACTGGATGTATTTTGGCGATACTGATCTTTTTCTGGCTTATTCTGATGACTTGATTAACTGGAGCCCCTTATTAGATGAGGGTGCTCTAAAATCGGTGCTTAAACCAAGACCTGGCTATTTTGATAGCAGGTTAGTAGAAGCTGGTCCCTATGCTTTGTATAGGGAGGAAGGTGTTTTACTACTTTATAATGGGATGAACTTAGGAGAGAATGAGAATCGGGACACTACCCTAGCTCCGGGCACTTATTCGACGGGTCAGGCATTGTTTGATAGAGACAATCCGGGCATATTGGTAGATAGATCAGAAACCTATTTTTTGACCCCCGAAAAACCCTATGAAACAGAGGGGCAAGTCAATTTGGTATGTTTTATTGAGGGCATGGTCCCTTATAAGGGAAAATGGTTTTTATATTATGGTACAGCAGATTCCAAAATTGCGGTCGCGGTCTATGAGGGAGATTGATTTTTTAGGTCAAGTTGAAGGCTAAGACCTTAGAGAAATTAACATCGGTTTATTAATTTTCAGCGCTTGATATTGTTATGTGCCGGTAAAACCGCATTTTATTGAACTCAGAAGGACAATTGTTATCCTAAGACCTAATTCGGGATTAACGTTTCGTTAATTTATTCCCCAAATAAAAGGGAGGGCTTCCCAATTGGAAACCCTCCCTTTTTAATAATTATTAATTTATCATTTGTTCGATTAATTCATCATAGCTGGTGATCCTCCTTCACTTTCTTTTAAATCTTCATTGGTGACCCCTCTCTTCTTTCGTTTTCCACCATCGACACTCAATTTACCGATTCGGTAGGAGAAGTTTATCTTAAAGTTCATGAATTTCATTCCCGTTACACTACTTTGGGTGATGGTAGGGGTTACTAGCTCATTTCTCATTTTAAACTCAGGAGTAAAGAAGTTTTCAGCTCCAAATCCTATGCTTCCACGCTTTTCAGCAAATTGCTTGTTCAAACTTAAGCTATATATACCAAAACCTCCTGCTGAACCTTGAAGTTGTACTCTCCTGCCACGGTAGAAACTAAAGGCTTGAATTTGCCAGTCTCTAGGTAGGGTGTAATTACCAAATAACCTTCCGCTAATTACAAATCCTTCGTTTTGTGTTTTCAATTGTGGATCTGATAATCCATTGTTCAATTGAGAAAAATAGCCATCAATGGATCCATTCAAAGAAAACTTGCCTGAAATATTAATATTGGAGAAAATACCCAAGCCATAAGCCCTTTCATTGCCAATATTTTCGTAAGTGGTAAAGATAACATCATCATCTTGGATCGTCCTTATTGGCTGAATAGAACCTGTAGTATTTCTAAGGTAAGAAGTGAAATTAAGAGAAGTTCCCTTAATAAATGTACTGTAAGACAATTCATAATTGTCAGTCATTTCAGGATCCAACAATGGGTTACCTTGAGTAATTTGCTGTGGATTTGCTGCCTCAATATTTGGATTAAGGTAGTTTAATGAAGGTCTTTGTATCCTTCTGTTATAGGCGGCTTTCAACATATTGCCATTCGCCAATTTTCTACCAAAGTTCATGTTGGGCACCACTGTTCCGTAAGAAGGAATGTCTGCTGGTAGGTCAGAAGCAAGGAAATCTGCGTCAATATTAGTGTATTCATACCTAACACCAGTTTTTAAAGTATAATGCTCTAAAAACCCCAAGGTGTAAGAAAGGTAACCAGCAGTTACATTCTGGTTGTAATTAAACTTATTGGATAAATCCACATCTTCATCTTCCACATAATCTCCATCAGCACCTTCTGCTCGAAAATAAGCAAAATCACTGGTAGCTTTTCTGAGAATGTTTTTAGCACCATATTCAATGATCTGCTCATCCTTTGATCCAAGTGGTGTCACATAATCTACCTGGACTGTAAACTCCTCGTTTAGGTTGTCATTGTCATTTTTGATCCTACTAATTATTTGATCAAAAGACTCATTGTATAGACTATTAACGAAGTCGTTTGTTCTATTGCTTCTTGAATAAAGCCCAGAGAAACTAAGTTCCTTACCTTTCTTTTCAAAGGATTTGGTGTAATTGTAACTGACATCAACATTGTTTGATAGATTGTCTGTTCTCACATCTCTTAATAGCTCATTCACCAACATATCTTCTACATAAGTCTCTGTATAAAGGTCATCTTGGTTCATTCTCATGTTTCTTAAACCAAAGCTAACAGAGGTGGTCATGAAATTATAAGTGTTGATTTCATAATCCCAGCCAAAATTATACCTACCAAACATCATGTTGTTTCGGGTCTCAGCTCCTTGGAGTATTTTAGTCGCCGGGCCATCTGCTGAAAAAAGTGTTTGCTCATTTTCGAAGCTACCCAGAATATTGTAACCCATTCGGCCAAAGCCACCCAATGAAAAACCCATTTTACCTTTTTTCAATGCTGCATTTAACCCAAGATTTGATCCCCTCAAACCAGCACTGGTATTGATGTTCAAAGAAGCGCCTTGTAATTTGTTCTTCTTGGTAACTATATTGATCACTCCACCTGTACCTTCTGCATCATATTTAGCAGAGGGAGAAGTAATTACTTCTACAGATTTAATCTCTTCGGCAGGAATTTGCTTTAAAGCATCTGCAATGTTATTGGCCACGATGGCAGACTGCTTATTATCAATCAATACCAAAATATTGCTGCTACCACGCATGGAAACATTCCCATCCAAATCTACAGTTAGCATGGGTACACGTCTTAAAACATCAGAAGCATCTCCACCAGCAGTAGTTTTATCATTTTCAGCATTGTAGATAGTCCTATCGACTTTTTCTTCTATCAAATTTCGCTGCCCTTGAACGGTGACTTCTTCCAGTGCAACAGCCGATTCGTTAAGACCAAGATTTCCTAAAAATAAAGACGGTGTGTTTGGTCCTACTTCCACATCTCCTCTCACATAGGCGTCATAGCCAACAAAACTAAGTTCTACCTTATATTTCCCAGCTGATTTTACATTGAAAAAGAATTCGCCATTGTCATCGGCAACGCCTCCAGCAACTGAAGCATCAGTTGCTGCTTCTTTCAAAAAGGCTGTAGCATAAGGGATGGGCTCTCCTGTAGCCTTGTCTATGACCTTGCCTGAGATCTTAAATTCTTTTTTCTCAGTAGCCTTTTGACCAAAGCTGTCTAGAGATCCCACAGCCAGGAACATAATCGAAATTAATAATAGTTTGGATAACCCTTTCATTTGTATATATTTTTCAATTAGATATAAGTCGTTAATACCTCAACAAAGAAAATTTTTTCTTATCAAATTAAAAAACGCAATAGATAGGTAAGGTTGTTCCATCGACAAAAACCGCAAAACAGCAGACTAAATTAAATTTGGTGATTTTACATTGCGTTTATAGATTGATTTAGGCTATTGAGCGGTATTCTATCCCATTTGGTAGATTTGAACATTTCTTTTATTATCTTTCTTTTATGTTTATATCGGATTATTGCCTTTCGGAGTAGCCAAACTCCAAATTTATTCATTATGACAAATTCTATTAAGCCTAGAAAGATTACGCTACTTATCCACGTATTGGTATGGGTATTTATAGCCATTGTGATTTTTGTAGTAAGCCCATTATCATGGAAGGTAGACCTTCCCATTGAATACTGGTTCAAACAAGGCCTGACACTTTTTTTTCTTATGGTTGGCTTTTACCTCAACATGTATTTGTTGGTTCCAAAACTACTTTTCAAGGGGAGAACATGGGCCTTTGTTGGTGTAGGCATATCCATTACACTTTTGTTTTTGCTAATAATCATACAATTTGAAAACCTTGTTAACCTTCCAGAATTGATGCACAATGCTTTCAGGCCTGAGAAACCCTATGTGCCCAAGCCAAGGAATTTTAGTTACGATTTGTTTACCATTCTACTGTTATTGTTTGGTTTAGGGATAAGCACCAGCGTAGTAGTAGTGGAAAAATGGCAAATAGACGCTGGCCTGAGAAGACAAATGGAACAAGAAAAAGTCAGTTCTGAATTGTCTTACTTAAAAGCACAGATAAACCCTCATTTCTTTTTTAATACCTTAAACAACATCTACTCACTCACAAATATTGATGTAGAGAGAGCTCAGAAAGCGATATTAAAACTCTCAAGGATGATGCGTTATGTGCTCTATGAAACAGATAAGGACACAACTTATTTGAGTATGGAACTTGATTTTATAAGAGATTATGTAGAGTTGATGCGTTTAAGGTTGTCTGACAAAGTAAAGTTGAATTTAAATATTCAGGAAAAGACCGAGGACATACCAATAGCACCGATGCTTTTGCTACCTTTTATTGAGAATTGTTTTAAACATGGTGTAAGTGCAAAAATAGAGAGTAAAATAGAGATTTTTGTAAGCCAAGAGGGGAAAATTTTAGAACTTAAAACTGTAAATTTGAAATTCCCAGCAAACCCAAAAAGCAAGGAAGAGTTGGGCAGCGGAATAGGACTTACCAATACAAAAAGACGATTGGATTTGATTTACGGAAATAAATGTAAATTGTCTATTGATGAGGACAATCCGGAAAACGAATACCGAACGCAATTAAGAATAGATTTGTCATGAAAATCAAATGTATTGTTGTAGATGATGAGCCGCTGGCATTGGATCTGGTATGCAATTTTGTGAATAAAACTGGTTTTTTGGTTTTGGAAGAAAAATTTGATAGTGCCTTGGATGCCTTATCCTATATCAATGCCAATGCAGTTGACCTTATGTTTTTAGACATACAAATGGCGGATTTAACAGGGATGGAATTGGCAAGAGTTTTGGAGGGTAGAAAAGGGAAACAATCTCCCAAAATTATCTTCACTACAGCGTACAACCAATTTGCCATAGAAGGATATAAAGTAGATGCATTGGATTATTTGCTAAAGCCATTTGGGTATGAAGAGTTTTTAAATGCCAGTCAAAAGGCGCTAAAATATTTTGAAAAACAAACTGTTACGAACAATGCCACTGCTGAAGAGTACATTTTTTTAAAAGTAGAATACCAACTTGTCAAAGTGATGTTAAAGGACATTGTTTTGGTAGAAGGGTATAAAGATTACGTTAAAGTCCATTTGGTAGGTAAAAATGCACCAATGCTTTCCTTGACGACATTAAAAAGCATGGAGGATTTACTTCCTGAAGGACAGTTTTTACGGGTTCACCGTTCCTATATCATTTCACTTGACCAGATTATCAGTATTAGTAAAAGCACCGTGAATATGGGGATTATGAATATAAGCGTTAGTGAGGGCTATAAGGATGGCTTTATGCAGTTTATTAATAAATGGATCAACTGATAATTAACCCATCATAAATCGTCATACTAAGTTAGTAGCGGAAAAAATGTTGTAAAAATATCGGAATTTTATTT
>NZ_CAXBPD010000033.1:0-26766 GCF_963977555.1 uncultured Cyclobacterium sp.
TTAATTGTTAATTATTAATTGTTAATTATTAATTGTTAATTATTAATTGTTAATTGTTAATGAAAATTTTCGTTTTGATAAATCAGAATGCTTTCTGAGAAGGCCTTATGCAGCTTACTTGATTTCACTGCTTTCGATAAGTTTATTTTGCTGATGAATGTTACCTTTTAGCATTTTTCAGTTTGGCTTAAAGCATAATTATCTTGTTCTCCTTACTCTTCGAAATTGGCGGGGTACCTGGTGATTTCCAGTAGGAATTGCCTTTGCAAAAATAGATTGGCCACCTCTTTTACCTGAGCTGCTGTAACGCCTAGTACTCGATCTTCAGCTCCGAGTACTGTATTTAAAGGAAGCCCTCCGTTGATGGCAGCATTTAACTGACCATGCCAAAATCCATTGCGTTTTAGGTTCTCCTCGAGATCCAGGCGCTTGGTTTCCCTGACCTTTTCTAAATCGGCTTCATCAGGACCTTCTTCTTGAATTTTTTGAACTTGCTCCCATACAGCCGCTTTTAACTTGTCTACCGATTCTGGTCCACATGGAAATGAAATGGAGAAGTTAAAACGTTCTTCAGGAACCTTGCTCAAACTGCCTCTAGCCCCAACACCATACACGCCTCCAATTTCTTCCCTTAAGGTTTCGATTAATTTGATGGTTAGAATTTCCCCTAAATAAGAGAGTTGCTGAGATTTTTCTAAATCATAGGCTGTTTCACCACTGAAATACAGAATTACCTGACTTTTATCGTCTACTCCCACTTTTATGGTTTCTTTTAGATCCTGCGGAGGTGACAGTCCCAAGTCTACAAAATCTTCTTTTTCATTAGAATTTCCAGGAAGACTTCCTAAATATTGGGCTACTAAAGGCAGCATTTTCTCCAAATCAATATTGCCTGTGAACAAGACATTAAAGTCCCCAGCATTGGCAAATCTTTCCTTATAAATTTTAAGGCTTTGATTGAGGTCTATGGAATCCAATTGCCCAGCAGTATAAATACCTTTTCCTCTAGGATTACCATTGCTGATAATTTCATTCACTCTTTTATTAAACTGAAAATCAGGGTTGACACTGGCACTCTCCAATTGGTTTTTCTGATTCGCTAAAAACACTTCCCATAGCGACTTGTCCATCCTTGGTGAAGTAAAATACAAATGAATCAATTGCAGGGCCATTTCGAAATCCCCGGGAGTAGTGGCACCTGAGATACTTTCCGAATAAGTACTGATATTTGGAATTACCTGTACATTCTTACCAGCCAGCACCTTTTTAAGTTGAGAAGGGGTAAAGTCGGCGATCCCCATAATATTTATGGCTGAGCCAGCATAATTCGCACTGTAATGGTCCTCCAGGGAATACAAAGAGGTGCCTCCCTCACTACTTGCAGAGAATATTACTTCATCATTTTTATAGTCAGTAGGTTTAAAATAAACCTGCATTCCGTTGCCTAACATCACTGTCGTCACATCTACCTCTTCATCATGAGACACATTAATAACCTCCCCTGAATTGGGTTTGGTAAGCATCAACTCTTCTCTCACCAGGTCTTCTTTATAAGGAGTCGTTTCAATTTCGTCCGCATTTTCCAAGAGTGCCAAAAGTTCAGCTTCTGGAGTCAAGGTTTCCTTGTCTTTTTCTGGTGCGGTCACGATGAGAACAATGTTTTCTTTCCTGATTAGCTCCCTGGCTATGTCATTTACTTCTTCAAGGGTGATTTTTGGGATGATGTCTTGATAAAAATCATACCTGCTTTCCGGGCCATCAGCGAAGCTGGTGTTAAGGAAGTGGGAAACATACCTACCTACCAAAGTCCTGGACTCCATTTTGTCCATTTCTTTCAATGATTTTTCCGAACTATTCAATAAAGAACGTTTGACCCTGTCCAGTTCACTTTGGGTAAAGCCATAGTCAACTACTCTTTGATTCTCTGTAAGAAAAGCCAAAAGACCATCTTTGAGTTTCCTTGGACCCACAACACCTGAAATGGTAAAGAAATCCAGAGGTCTCACCAAATTTCCATACCTGGCACCGGCAAAGATAAAAGGCGCATCAGCTTTTTGTCTGATTTCATCCAACCTTTGTGTAATCATTCCTCCAAACATGGTTCTAAGGATTCTTCCTTTATAATCCTCGTAGCTGTTTGATGGTCTGGCCTCCTGTTTGTAATAGAGCTGTACTTGTATGCCTGGTGCTTCCTCATCTGTAATGATTTTCACAAAGTTTTCTTTGTGTGTAGGCACATCGTAGTACTCTCTCGTTCGTGCTGTTTCAGGATTTTTCAAATCAGAAAAGTACCCCTTAATGAGTTCTTCCACCTTGTCTGGATCCACATCTCCTACTGCCACCACAGCCATAAGATCAGGCCGGTACCAATCCTGGTAAAACTGCCTGACCAATGAATCCGCTGCATTTCTGATGATATCCATTTTACCAATAGGCATGCGGTCGGCATAACGACTATCGTGAAGCAAAACTGGCAAATAAGCATCCCGCAACCTTTGATTTACCCCTTGACCGGTACGCCATTCCTCCACTACAATCCCTCGCTCCGCATCTATATCATCAGCATTCAGTAATAGCCCTCCTGCCCAATCCCGCATTACTTGAAAACCATTGTTTAGCTTTTCTTCATCAGTGGGAATTGGCAACATGTAAACGGTCTCATCAAAACTCGTATAGGCATTCAGGTCAGACCCAAAAGCTACTCCTATGGATTGGAGGTAACTAATAAGGTCATTTTTTTCAAAATGCTCAGAACCATTGAAAGCCATGTGTTCAAGAAAATGGGCGAGGCCTAACTGATTCTCGTTTTCCTGCATAGAACCTGCTTTAATGGCCAAACGCAATTCCAACTTGTCCTCAGGTTTAGGGTTGTGCTGGATGTAATATTTTAAGCCATTGTCTAATTGCCCGGTCCGAACCTTCTCATCCAATGGGACCAATTCATCGAGCAGTTCTTGAGCATAACCAAAAGGCTGAAGAAGGCCCAATAAAAATAGTAGTAAAAACGACTTAATAGTTTGCATCTGTATCAATTAAATTCAGTAAGGGTTAGTCCTAAACATACAAAAGATGATCTACTCGGAGAAGAAATCATTACCTAAGAAATATTGGCAATTCTATTGTATCATCAAGGTATTAAATTCTTATAAAAAACGTAAAAACACCCTAATATAAATAAAAACCTGTTGCCTTCCATAAAAACATATCCTACCTGAACAATATGTAGTAGGATAAATGTCCATTCCTAACGATATTGAATTTTCTAATTAACTCGATGTACTCAACAGACAATATGACTTTTCGAATATTTCTCCTACCAGTAGTTCTAGTTTGGTTTTCTGCTTGTTCCAAAGCTCCAATTATAAATATTGAATTGAATGCAGATGGTATAGAGAGGGTAAATTACCCTTTGACTATCCCTCTCGATCCCAACCTGGCTTTATCCGGTGATTATATACTTGAAAATGAAACTAGTGGGAAAACGTATCAGGCTCAAGCATTACCCTCGGGAGAACTAATGGTATTTATTGACCAAATGCCTTCTGAAACCGAGGCTGTTTTTGGCCTGTCAAAATCATCTGGCAATAAGGAGTATAAAATGAAAATTAATCAGACTGAGGAAGGTGTAGAAGTAATTTCTGGACAGCAGCCGGTACTTTTTTACCAAACTGCAGTGGCCAAGCCACCGAGCGGTCTTCCTGATTATTATAAGAGAAGCGGCATGATCCATCCTTTGTATAGTCCAAGCGGGCAAGCACTAACCGATGCATTTCCTGCAGGACATACCCATCACCATGCTATTTTTAATGCCTGGGTGAACACAAAATTTAAAGGAGAAAAGGTAGACTTCTGGAATCAACATTCGGAAACTGGTACTGCAGAGCACGTAAATTTGATTAGCGCAGCGGCTGGACCTAGCGCAGCTATCATCGAAAGTACTTTGAGACACTTGAGTCTTAAAGAGGGAGAAGTGCTTGGTGAAAAATGGACAATCATGGTTTATCCTACAGATGACTATTTCCTATTTGACTTAATTTCGGAACAAACCAATACCAGTACCGACACGCTTTTTATATTGGAATATCATTATGGTGGAATGGGTTTTAGAGGAAGTAAAGAATGGAACAATGTAGACAGCACAAACTTTACCAATACCTGGGAAATCCTTACCTCTGAGGGATACACAAATGAAAATGCCAATCATACTCATGCTTCATGGGTCACCGCTTCTGGCGAAGTTGATAGCAAAACTGCTGGTGTCACTGTATTTGGGTTTCCTGATAATTTCAGGTATCCACAAGCCATACGCGTTCACCCTTCCATGCCTTACTGGGTATATGCGCCCATGGTGGATGGTGAATTTTATATCGCTCCAGGAGACAGTTACAAAAGCAAATTCAGGTATTATGTACCCAATGGAAAACCTAATCAGGAGGTCATTGAAAATATAGATGAGGGTTTAAAGTCACCTATTAAGGTAAAGGTAATGAAGTAGCATTTGGAGATTAGCTAAAGTGCGCAACTGAGATAAAAACAAGAATTAAATACCCCCTTTATACTTAATTGCAACGACAAAGGGGGTATTATAAAAAGCTGAATTGTTCTGTTTAAAAATTGACGGTGTAACTCATCACAGGGAACATGGACAATTGAGGAATTTCATCGATTTCTTTTTTCACGTTGTTGTAAAAATAATCAATCGCTGTGGAGTTATTGGTCAGGTTTTGAACATCCAACTTGACCTCATGGCTTAGCTTTTGTTTATTCACGCGATAACTTACTGAAATATTAAGGTAGAATACATCATTAGCTTTATTCCCCAAGTATTGACCTTAATTTTCGACTTGTTTTTCCTGCCTTTTGGATTCTTCTAAATCAATAGAAGTGTACCTTCTACCTCCCAATAGGGTAACTCTTGAGTTTATTCCTATGGTTTTGTCATTGGAATTTTTTCGGCCCAAAGTAAATTCTTTTCCTAGGAGAAAATTACCTACATAATTCCCATTGTACCTTGAGTTTTTCCAGTTACCTCCTTTTGCTTTGTATTTCGAATCATAGAGGGAAGTTGTAAGCAAAAAATAATATTGATTGCTAAAATACCGCTCCAGGGTAATCTCCAAACCAGTATTTTTTCCTTCCCCTTCATTCACCAAAGCCTTATCTACAAAATAATCATCTTGATTAATTAAAGAATAAAGACTCCCTACTTTATCCTCAACTGGGATGTTATACAAATGCTGGTAGTAGGCTTCAACCTTTAAAAACAAATTGCTATTCAATAAATTCTCATAGCCCAATACATAATGAGTAGCCTGCATCAGCTCCATATGTTTGTTCGGCATAGAATAATCGCCATTGGCCTGGTATACCATGGCATAATGATTTGGTAGAGAAGCCATTTTACTATGCAATCCAAATGCTGTGTTCACATTTTGTGTTTCATCCATTTGGTATTTGAGCGCCAATCTGGGTTCCAGGTATACTTTGTCATTCAAACTACTTTGGGAGACATGTATACCATTCACCGCAGTTAAGCTTTCTGAAATCCTCCATTTCCAGTTTAAATATCCTTCCCTAAAATCAGCATCTCCTTTACTCTCCTGACCTTTAAGGTATTGATTATCAGGAATGCTGAAATAGGTATTGTTAAAATCAAAATTGTTATGCGCGTACATTAGCCCTATTTGAAAATTGTGCTTGGAATTCATCTTATGGTGTAAAGTTGACAAAACCCTTGTGGTATGGTTGTTTAACCCAGCATTATAAAACTCTTTTAATAACTCCTCTTTAAAGGGCCTTTTTTCGATTAAATCACTTCCATTAAAACCATAAGAGACAATTGATTTTAAGTAGGTATTGCTACCCAAAGGAATAAAGTGCTTGAGTCCTGAAACTGCCAATTGGCTGTGTTGGGACCCATCTTCCAGGATGAGGTCCTCGTCTTGCTCGTCCGTGGTGACAAAACCAATTTTACTTGCTCCTCCTAATCCAAACAAGGTAAATATTCCCGCTTTTGCTGTTGGGAAATAGAATTTAAAACTTAAATCTTGGTACCTTGGAACACCTCCAAAGTCCACTAGACCGATATCATCTAACAAGGAAAGGGTGGAATAACGGTAATTTACCAAATAGCTACTTTTATTTTTTTTACTGATGGGTCCTTCTGCAGTAAAATCCAATCCCAAAACGCCTAATGAGAAACTATATTCCTGTTTTTCATCATTGCCTTTTCTGAGTTTCATGTCAAAAATACCCGATAAGGCATTGCCGTATTGCGAGGCAAAAGCTCCTGAATAAAACGCTGAATTGGCCAACATTTGGCTATTCAAGGCATTAATAGGGCCACCCGTCAACCCCTCGATGGCAAAATGATTGGGGTTAGGAATTTCTATATCTTCCAATCTCCACTGTATGAAGCGGGGGTTATTGCCACGCACAATGATGTCATTGTTCCCAGAGCCTTCATTGATTATACCAGCAAAGGATGACACTAGCCGTGCGGGATCACTAATGGCTCCTGCATATCGTTTTGATTCTTCAATGGAAAGCTGTTTGATAGAACTGATTGCCATATCATTGGTAGATTCTCCCCTTTTGTAAGCCTTTATTTCCACCTGATCCAATTGTTGAAAGGACTCCTTCATCTCAATATTTAACACTGTTTCTTTACCTGAAATCAGCAAAATATTTGGAACGGTTACTTTTTCATGGCCAAGACTAGAAACTGCCAAAGTAATACGACCTACCGCTACATTCTCAATTTTAAAATTTCCATCAATGTCCGAGGTCACTCCAATCAAGGGATTAGAATTGTCTATAATGATATTTGCATAGGGTATAGCACTTTTGCTATCAGTATCTACAACTCTACCTCTAATCGTTTGATTGGGGCTTTGCGCAAAAACTACATTTACTATCAAACAGGTGGCAAAAATAAAAGGGCCAAATACTATAAGTTTCATAAGATAAGTTTTTATGTTTATCTTATGACAACCGAGTACGTGTTCCCCCTTAGTCTTGAATAAAAGAAAAAGTATAAACCTCCTTATTGGATAATAGTTATTTATTAACGCTTTTATTAATTCAATAAAAACATTCTATTATTTACTGCTGTAGCATAAGCAGTACGAACATTTTACCTGACCTGCTTAGTTATTTTTTAATTCTTTTGAAGTGGCCAAGGCAATTACTCTTCCTTCGCTACCGACGGCATTGTAAAAGTGGTACACCACACCTTCCCATTTTATAACCCAAGGCTTATGTGCATACTTTTCATCATAGGTTTCCGAAGGAGCAGCCAGGTCCTCCCCTTCCCAATCGGTCCAATGGATTAAATCGTAGGAGCAGGCAAACCTTTTAAAGGCACCAGGTTTCCAAAAGGCCCCAAAGTAGAACATGATGTAGATATCATTGTACTTGGCAATTTGCGCATCTCCGCAGATGCCTTTGCCTCGGGTGATAACTGGATCATCACCAAAGCGCTGCCAAGTTAACATATCATCAGAAACAGCCATTCCTATGCTCTCATAGTCTGCTGTATCCCCTTTGGCATTGTAATACATTACGAAAGGATGACCTGTATGCTTTTCATTGTCTCGAATGACCAAGCTTTTGTATATCGTTTTATTTTCAAACCAACGAACATCTTCATCTTCGGGGGACAAAAGTGGTGTGTTATTCGTTCTCCATTCCTTTGTATCTGTAAGTGAGTTGGCGTTTGCCATCCCGATTTTAAGTGTACCGGATTCATAACCGACAGAATTACCTCCCAAATAGCTCATCCAGTATTGATTCTGGTACTTTTCTACACTATAATCACCACCCCAATCCGTATTGACAAGTGAAATATAGCCAGCTTTTTGGTTAGCATCCCATGTATCTTCTGTAAAAGGCAATATTTTACCTTTAGACTCCCATTGTAGCAAGTCCTGGCTTTCAGCCAACCATGTTTCATAGCCTTGCCCATCAAAGACTATATAAGTCATGTACCAAATTTCATCTTTGCGAAAGATTGTTGGCGAGTCAATCATTTTACTCGTATCCGGATGCTGAAATACCACCCCATGTTTAAAAGGCGTTTTTACTTCTTCAAATATTTGCTCCATTACCTCCTGAGAAACTTCTTTATTTGAAGTAGCTTCTTTTTGTTGACAACAGGATAGAGACAAGGCCATAACTAAAAGGCCTACTGAGAAAAATAGGTTTTTCATGCTTAAAGATGTCTTTGGTATTATTAATTGTTTTTAAAAGCATAGAGGGGTAAAATTAGTCGATCGGACTACTTTTCCCCTGTTTTCACTTTTGGATGCCTCATCCAATTCGGGTTCCATTCTTAATTGCCCTATCCGGTTGGATCAAGGTCACCTCCTTATGTTCACCAAGCCCACCTAGTATCAGGCATTCACTTATCATATTGGCGATTTGTTTTGGTGGAAAATTTATAACAGCAATTACCTGGCGCCCAACTAAATCATGAGGTGCATAAAGTTTGGTTATTTGAGCAGAGGTTTTCTTTACCCCATGTTCACCAAAATCGATGGATATTTTGTAGGCTGGGTTTCTGGCTTCCTTGAAGGTTTCTGCTGAAAGGATAGTACCAACCCTCATTTCAACCTTCATAAAGTCATCCCAAGATAATTCTTTCATTATTCTGTTTCAATTAGTTTGATTGTGTACCTAATTACGATTGCACTCAATAAATCAAATGACTGATTACCTAGTGGAATCTTGGTCTTTGACTTACTTTTTTACCAATTCCTTGACCAAAGGTATGCCCAATATTTTCATCTCCTCGATAGCCAAACCAGCTATAGTAAAGGTACCCAGTTGAGACAAATGGGTATTGTCCTCTTGACCTTCTGGCCGATGCGGATAAATTCCAGATTCAAAAAATAAATACAATTTTTTTGATTTTTCCGGCCCCAAGCTTTCCACCAATTTTCTCGTTTTAGCCTCCATGTCTATAAAATACACACCTGTTTCATTGGCTACCTGTATTACTCCTGTCAAATAATCTCCATGTGAATCTTTCAAAATGCCATTTTCATCGAACAGCCTACGGACTATTGATGTGCAAAGAATAGGAATGCCACCTTTTTCCTTCGTTTCATTTAGGAATTTCTTAAGATTTTTCTGATAGGTATCAAAAGGCCCGGTGTACCTCGCTGTATCTGATTTCTGATCGTTGTGACCGAATTGTATGATCACGTAATCTCCTTCCTGCACTCGATTAATTACCTTTTCCCAAGACCCTTCGTCAATAAAACTTTTAGAGCTTCTTCCATTTTTTGCGTGGTTGTCGACCACTATTTCATCAGTAAAAAAATGGTTTAGGACTTGTCCCCAACCATATTCAGGCAAGTTACGCTCAGGTTTGTTGGCCATGGTAGAGTCTCCTATCATAAAAATGTGAGTGGCGCGATAATTTTCAGTAGTAAAGGCAAAACAGCCTATGGCAAGAAGAAAGACTAGTACTCTCATTGATTGGTTCATGCTAATTTTTTAATCTCTTCAATGGGTTCAAAATTCCAAGAGGGAAATGGTAAATTATTATCTCGTGAATTTACTTTAAAATCAGGCAATACTTACTGTTCTCGACTATCTCTTTTATCCAGCTACCTTGGATGGTTTTTGAACTAGCTCCTTACCCGTCTCAATTTTATAGTTTTTATAAAACCATTCAATTATATAACTTTCAGCAGTAGCATCTTTAACAGCAATGTCTACCTCGTACATGATAAAACTGCGGGCTGTGGTATCCCCTTCTATGACTTTGTATTTTTCAAGTGATAAGTAATAAGATTGGGTATCATCAATGCTTCAATAGCCAATTACCTGAACAGTTGAATCGATCATGTTTATTTGTGCATAGGCGGTAGAGGATAGGACCAACATACAAGTCAAAAAAATAGTCTTGCTCATAAAAGAATTATTGTCTAAGATAATTTTAAAAATAACAACTTCAGTTATTCTGTATTTTTCAAGTTGCTCTGTGCATTGTTTCTTGTCTCGTCTAATTTTTTACGCATGCTTGCCAAAACTTTAGCATACTTATCTTCATCGACTAAATTCTCAAACTCTTCTGGATCATTGACATGAT
The DNA here is from genome assembly GCF_963977555.1 of uncultured Cyclobacterium sp. Classification (GTDB taxonomy): domain Bacteria; phylum Bacteroidota; class Bacteroidia; order Cytophagales; family Cyclobacteriaceae; genus Cyclobacterium. The sequence goes on from NZ_CAXBPD010000033.1 coordinate 10,100, forward strand.
CGTATAGTTCTTCATTGTTCCCCAAAGCAACTTCTCCCCACCGCGTATACCTCCACTTTTCATCTCGTATACTTGCTCCATCATTATAGATAGTATAGGCATGTCTTGCATTATGGGATGTACTATTTCCTTTGATTTGTGGCAGCATACTTTTGCCTTGAAGGATGGCTGGTTTTTCTGAAGAAAACCCTGCAAGGTCTACTAAAGTAGGATAAATGTCCAGCAGTTCAGTTATACCATCAGAACTGCTTCCATGTGCTTTTTCATACCCTTTTCCAGGAACAGAAAAGATAACCGGAACCCTAATACTACCTTCCCAAAGACTTGATTTTGACCAACAATCATGTTCTCCCAAATTATAGCCATGGTCAGACATGAAAATAACAATGGTTTCATTTCTCAAATCCAGTCTGTCTAAAGCATCCAATAACCTGCCAACCTGCTTGTCCATAAAGTTGACACTGGCCATATAGGCACTTATAGTCTTTTGCTGTTGTACCTTATCCATGCCAAAAATCTTTTCATTTTGCCTTTTCAAAGCCTGCAAAGGAACATTGTCTCCAATATGGACAGCTGGTAAATTTACCTCGTCGACAGGATAAGGAATAAAACTACTTTCGGGAGCAATGAGTGGCACATGAGGCCTAACGAAGCCAACGGCTAAAAAAAATGGGACCTCTTTTTTAACCCTTTGTTTGTTCGTACCTCCTTGAGGAATTTTCCCTGCTCGATTTTCCAACACAGCAATGGCTTGGCTGGCCGCCAAATAATCCGTCTGTGTTCCTTCCAAGCTATCGGGAATTATCATTTGAGCGAAATTTGAACCATAATGTTTGTTTTTGGGAGAAAGCAATTCCAATTGGCCTTGACTCAAGGTTTCAGGCCCAAGTACATTGTACGCATAATCCCAGGAATCTGGATCATCTCCACCTACAGCACCTCTCTCAATTCCCCCAGGGACACCCATGTGGAATATCTTCGAAATTCTGGCGGTATAATAACCCCGCTCCCTAAAAAAGCCTGCCATTGAGGGATGATCGGCCAGAGCTGGGGTTTCCTTTCTATAGCTGCCCAATTGATCACTGTTTCCCAAAACCCCATTTGTCTCCGGATACAAACCACTCATCAGAGAAGCTCTGGATGGGCCGCAAAGTGGAAACTGACTATAAGTTCTGGAAAACCTAACTCCTTCCGAAGCAAGTCGATCAAGGTTAGGCGTGTGATTATCCGTGTCCATATAGGGGCCAATATTGGTATTCAGATCGTCTGAAATGATCACCAATATATTGGGTTGCTGGGCCCTTGCGATAAAGGAAATAGGAAAGAATAGTGCAAAAATAAACCCTTGCAAAATTAGGCTTTTACTGCACTTTCTAATGTTTACTGAAATGTTATGATTCATTTTTATATTTATGGGCTTATTCAGAAATGGTCATCATGGTGGTAAAAACACTTAAAATTAAGCAACCATTTTCTAAAAGTATTTAATTAAGCTTCCAAACTTTAAAATTTTTATACCTGGCACTTCGGGTATACATGTGACGCAAGCCAATCCTTCCTGAATCATATAAAGGAAATAAAGATGCGTCCCACTTGCAGACCGAATAATCAGAAGTGTCCTTTTTATTTTGAACATGCATTTCAATGATATTATTGTATTTGATAATTTCAACATGATAGGTTACACCAGGCTTAAACAGTCCTGTATTAAAATAATCATCGGGCACATCTGTTCCCTTCAGCCCGTCTTTGTTGGGATTATAACGGCGTAACCTGATATAATCGTTTTCACCTGAGTATTCATTGGCTGCAAAAGCAGCATAGCTTATATGATAAGTATTCATGTTATCAAAATAAGTGCGCATGGAAGGAATTTTTCGCTTATCATTCCAAAGAGAAATGTCCTTTGGATGATCAGTTCCACCTTTTCCTTCGGCATGAAAGTACAAGATGTTCACACATCTAGTTGCAGTATCTGTGCGGGTATAATCGTATTCAATGGAGATATTTCCTTCAAAGGCTTGTTTGGTCCATAACACTGTATGGCTGGAATCATTTCCATGTTCAAGACCAGCAATTAGCTCCATTCCCTCTTTACTGTTAATTACTTGAGATTGTAGCCCGTCCAGCATCCATTTCTGTTGCCAATTTTCCGTACCATTATCTTCGAATAATAGGGTAGCTTTCGTCCATGGTGATTCTTGCGTACTCCCACTTTGGCATCCAATTACCAAAAAGATAACACAAGAAACAATTGCGTATGTAAGCGAATTCTTCATTTTAAAATTTATATGCTGGTATTGAATTTCAATATCTTTGGCTATTGAAAATCTGGTTTATACCCAGGGCCTTTTACTACCCTTCCCGGCAATGCACCTGTATGTTCACCATTATTGAGAACCTGCGAGCCATTGACAAAAACGTGTACCATACCTGTTGCATACTGCATGGGTTTATCGTAGGTAGCATGGTCTTTAATTTCATTCGGATCGAATATTGCCAGATCAGCAAAATAGCCTTCTTTGACTGCTCCACGATTTTTTATTTTTAAATTGGTGGCCGGTAAGGTAGTGAGTCTGTACACAGCTTCTTCTAGAGGTATCACTTTTTCATCACGAACATATTTGCCTAGAAGTCGTGCGAAATTCCCAAATCCCCTGGGATGGCTACTTGATTTTAGAAAGACCCCTTCGGGAGCATAAGAAGCTGCATCCGAACCAAAACTCATATAGGGCAGTGCGATTTGTTTTTTTACGTTTTCTTCAGACATCATGAAATAAACTGTCCCAACCCTACTTCCGTCTTGAATGACGAGGTCTATAGCGGTTTCCACAGGAGAGGTATTGCGCATTTTAGCCACCTCCGCCAATGACTTTCCAGCCAAATATTTTAAACTGTCATTTTTAAAACCTATCAATAGTATATCTTCATAGGAATCAACCCCCATCATTAAGCTTTCCCATTCATTGGTAGGGGTAATCATTTCTTTTTTTAGTCGCTCTCTGATTATTGGATCTTGTAAGCGCTCTGCCCATTGATCATAACCTCCCTCCTGAACCCAAGGAGGCATAGCTGCATCAAGCCCCGTAGCACCAGCAGTATAGGTATACATATCTGTTGTGATAGCAAGCCCGGCTGCCCGAGCAGAATCAATTTTGGACACCACTGCATCAAATTTGTTCCAATTGTTTTTCCCAGCCATTTTTAAGTGATAGACTTCCGCCCGAATGTTGGCTTCATCAGCAATTCGAATCAACTCATTGAGGCTTTCCAAGAGTTGATTGCCTTCAGATCGGAGATGTGAGATGTACATACCGTCATATTTTGAAGCTATTTTACAGAGTTCGATTAATTCTTCAGTACTTGAATAAAAGGCCGGCGCATAAATGAGTGATGAACCAATGCCCAGAGCGCCCTCTTCCATGGCTTGCTTAACCATAATTTTCATACTGTCCAGTTCTTCGTCAGTTGGGACCCGATTTTCATAACCAACTGTATGAATTCTTAGTGTAGTAGCGCCTACGAAAGAGGCTACATTGGTGGAAACACCTTTTTCTACAATAAAATCCAAGTATTCGCTGAGAGATGTCCAGCTAATAGGGTATTTTATATCCCCTTGCATTTTCTGTTCCTCTTTTTTCATTTCCTCATTCCATGGGCCCATGGAACTTCCTTCTCCAAAAACCTCCAGTGTCACTCCTTGCCGGATATCACTTTGGGACTCCCCATCCTCAATCAAAGCATCAACTGCCCAACTAAGCATGTTAATAAATCCAGGAGCAACTACTAAACCTGTAGCATCAATTTCAATTTCACCTTTGGCATCAGACAAATTGCCAATAGCAGAAATAATGTCTGCTCTAATGCCAACATCTCCTAAATAAGATTCCCCACCTGATCCATCCACAATTTGACCGTTTCTAATCAACACATCGAAGGATTCGGTAGGAGTACAGCCACATAAAACAATGGCACTTAGTATAATTTGAAGAAGTGGTCTCATATTTTTCTGTTTAAATACCTGTTTCCGAAGAATGATTATTACCTCTAAATATAAGAAAAATAATAAACCTTAGCCTTTCCTAATTTTTCTTTAGGGGAAGTGATTTCAATACTTAATAGAAGGCCCTGTTCCATATTTTGGGATATCGTAATCACATTATTCGGCTTTAAGTTTCTAAAATAAACTATTGATGTTCAACCCTCCCAGCAAGCTTGAATCCTGACGTTTTATCTACTACCAGGATGATAGGTTTCTTCAGCCCTTTTTTCTACATCTTCCCGGTAATATGCCACTTCTTTGAAGGTACCATTGGCATACATTACCGACTGATCGTCAAAATGTTGAGATTGCAGATTCCCACTTTGACCTCCCGCCATTAGACTTTTTGCCCTTACCTTATCTCCAAATTCAACTGCCGCTACAAAGCTGTTGCCAGAAGATCCATAAAGCTTTTTGGTGTTTTCCTTTGCTGAGGCACCAAAAGAGGCCATTGCTCCCCAACGACCAGAGGCAAGTCCTATAGGAAGGCTTGTTTTGTTATCGTCATAAGGCATATCAATGTCTCCAGTCAAGCGTTGAAAACGGTTAACTTCTCCCCAAGGAATGTTCCAGGTTCCAAAATCTTCTTCAAGCTGCACTATGGCATTTTCCATGGCTGCTATAACTTCGCTATGATCAAACTCCAAGGTTTTACCATTCACTTGATTAAAGGGAATCAAGGCATCTGGGCTCCCTATGCTTCGGTTAAAGGAAATGCCGAAAAAATGAGCCAAGGTCATGGCTACAGATTCCACTCCGGTCTGGTAGTCCCAATCACGAAAAACAGCAATGGCCGCTGTTAAATTATCACTTGGATCTTCCTCCTTTTCATAAGCCTTCAGGAGGATAGGAATCAAACGCTCAAAGGCAGGTAAATAAGGATCATATCCCAAGGTTATCAACTTTTCCAAGGTTACATTCTCAACCTCCGAAAGCAATTGAACGGCATGAATTCCTCGATAGTTTTCAGCATCTGGCGCCATGTAATAGGGATAATCTTCTTTTTTGGGACTGTAAGGGCCTGCCGATGTAAAGGGTGTTGAATTGCAATTTTGAATCCAGCTGGACTCAGGGTTCAGCACTACGATGCTTTCGTCTACTTCATGCAAACCTTGCCAGTCAGTAGCGGGATCACTGCCATCAACCGGCCTGGAAAAATCAAAGAGTGGGTCTCTTTTAGGAATGAAATTTCCATGGAAATAGGCAATATTCCCAGAGGCATCTGCAAAAACAGTATTGTTGGATGAATTGGTTCGAATGTCCATCATTTCCCTGAAAGCGGTGTAATCGCTTAATTTGGTTCGGGTAAAACTTTGAATCAAGGCATTGACAGGATCCCAATTGATTTTTGTGGCTACCCACTTGTCGTCCAATTGATGGGTGACCGGTCCATGATGGGTTCTGTACATGGTAAATGTTTTTTCCTGTAAACCTTCTGGACTTGTGAATTTCAAGGTAAGTGGTATTTCTTCTACTGCCCTCCACTCTTCTCCATAGGCATATTCAAAGCCATCTCCGACTTCTCGGACCTCTTCCATAAACTCATCCATAAAATCTAAGTGAGTGGAAGTATGCATCCAGCCTGTTTTTTCATTGAAACCCTGGTAGACAAAAAACTGACCCCAAGTAACAGCACCATATGCATTCAGTCCTTCTTCGCTGACCACATGAATCTCAGGTCGGAAATAGAAAGAAGTATGCGGATTGATGAGCAGCAATGCATTTCCCGAAGCACTCAATTCAGGAGAAATGGCTATTCCATTCGACCCTTTTGGTTCCTCGTAAGGATCGGGGTGAATCAAGCCGTCCCCAAATTCCGAATAGGCAAGTCCTTTTTGCTCCTCGTAGAAGCTCCGAATCCGTTCCGTAGAAATTCTTTCAATATCTCCTCCTATAGATCCCTCACTAAAATACATGGGAAACCAAGGCTCATAACGGGTCAACACTTTCGGTTCTACTTCCGGATGGGTGGATAAATAATAGTTAACGCCATCTGCAAATCCTTCACATATCAACTGCAACCACCGAGGAGCTTCCTTATAAGCAGCCTTTGCTTCTGCCTCAGTCATGTACAAATTCGCCCTTAGATCGCTATATAGGGCCTCCTCACCCTCCAATTCGGCAAGCCGCCCTGTTGCCCAAATATAGTTCCTTTCCACCCGTCGAAAATCATCTTCGCACTGGGCATAAAGCATACCAAAAACCGCATCCGCATCTGTTTTGGCATAGATGTGGGGAATTCCATAATCATCCCTGATAATGGTCACTTGCTCCGCACGTTTTTCCCAACTGTGTACCTCATTGTCTATTGGTTCCTTACACGCCCAAACAAAAAGTAACAAAAAAGGAATTAAATAATGGTTTTTCATTCTTGGTGGTTTGTTTGTGACGAGAATCACAAGTGGCTCATCCTTGGCTATTAACATGCGACTCGAAAGGAATTACTTGTATACTTAATATTAATCAAAATTGCGTTTTGATACAAAAATTTTAATTAGAGGCTAAATGGAATTGAATTGGTAACTGACAGGAGTCAAATTTACAAGTGAAATATCCCAATCGATCAGACATTAAAATGAGCTTTTTAAAGTATGCCTTTGCTAAGGAAACCCAGTCTAAATGATATTGAAAAAATAGGTAGACCTAAACTCTAAATAGAACAAGAACATTGGCTTAGTGGAGAGATGTTAATCGTTCGAAATAGGCATTTGTAATGCGCAACTTTAGGATGAGCGGTTTTAAATATTTAGCGTTTTTACGGAGTATTAGAATTATCTGCAACTTGAAATGGTTTCATAGGATTGAACATGAAAAAAATATAATTTATTTATTTAGAAGCCTTTAAATGTCCCCACCAAAGCACCCTTTTAATAATCCAAAAATTAAGGATGGTATTAAATCTTAAATGACATTGTATACCTCTTTCCAATATTCAATTCTTTCATTAGACATTGCAGCATTTGCCATGTGGGTACTTACGCTTGTCAAGTAACCAGATAAGACATCTGCCGTAGGTCTATTTCCTTTTAAAACACAGTTTAGAAATCCTTCCAGGGCCATTTTGGTGGCTGTCTCATCATCGGTTGCACCTGCCGTTTTGATAGGAATTCCCTCCTGTCTGTCCCAGGCTTCCATGGTGGCTCCAGTCACTCCATCAACATGCATATTCATGGAAGTATCAGGTGGCCGTTCAGGAAAGATAAATGCTTCTTGCCCGTTTTTTCTGGTAACTTCAATTGTAGCCTTAGTGCCATAGAGCTTTACATAAAAGCCTTCATGGGAATTGGTCGTCAAAGCACTAAATTTTGCTTTCAATCCTTTGGGGTATTCAAAGATTATATTTACGTTATCAAAAGTTTCCCTTCCATCCTTATAGTAATCAATCCCCCCAAATCCAGTAACTTTTTCAGGATGAGCTTCTATTAGGTAATTGACCATATCGATTTGGTGAGAGCATAACTCAGTTGTCAAACCTCCTGAAAATTCTTTGTACATTCTCCAGTTTATTAGTTTATCCAACTCTGGATCTTTCACTCTTCTTCGCCAGTCCCCGTTTCTGTTCCAAGCACAATCGATATGGGTGATCTCCCCACACCAGCCATTCTTTATTAAATCCTTGATTTTATGCAAAAGCAGGTTGGACCGCTGCTGGTATCCCACCTGAAAAGTATTGGGAGAAGATTTTACTTTATGATACAATTCAAGTGACTGGGGAATATTATAACACATGGTCTTTTCACAATAGATGTGTTTACCTGCATCGATTGCTTCCATAGCCATGGCAAAGTGAAGATGTAAAGGTGTAGCTATAATCACTGCCTCAATCTCACTACTATTTAAAATTGCCTTATAGTCTTTATGACCTTCGGCCTCCGAGGACAATAGCCCCATAGCCCTTTGAAGATTGGACTCCAAAATATCACAACAGGCGACCACCTCGGCATTATTAATTTGTTCCTGTACAATTTTTAGAAGGTAGGTACCCCGTACACCGCAGCCAATCAATCCTATTTTTATTTTAGATTGAAAGCCCTTTGGGTATAAAAAATCAAGGGGTGTTAGGGATTTGACAGGTAAAGCCACTGCTGCCAAAGTTCCTTTTTGTATAAAATGTCTCCGTTTCATAAATAAATGCTATACTATATGGTGGACAATCCTGTTTCTGACCAAGAAATATCTTTAGGCAGTTTATTGGAAATGGCCGCAATGGCGGCAACCCTTCCTGCTGCCTGTCCCATGGCTACTGCATTACCAGTCACCCTGTAACTGGAATGTGAGATAAAGTCTCCGCTGATACATCTTCCAGCCATTAACAGCCCCCCAACATCCTTAGCGATCAAGGCCCTGAGCGGAATATCATAAGGTTTAGATGAGATCCCCCTATTATACCCTTGAGTGGAATCCTCATTTTCTTTTTTGACCGAATGTACATCCACCCCAAAATTCACCCTACAAACTGCATCCTTATGCCGTACTCCAGCGATCAGATCCTCTTTGGTAACGGTATATAATCCGTGAATTCTTCTTCCTTCCCTAACCCCAATTTGCTCGGCAGTGGAAACTATTCTTAAGTTTTTCCAGGGACCTTCTAGGTATTTCAGTCCATCAATGATCTTATGGAGTTCTTGCCTACCCTGTATCGTTGCTTTGGTAACATCCTTGGCATTTAACCCGGAAAATCCATATTCATGGTTGGCCATAATCATGAACAAATCTTTGTGTATAGGGAATATGCTGGGCTTGGTATAGGAAGGAAGCACACCGGCACTGACTATTTCTTCCAATAGGTGTTTTTTGGAAACTGATTTTGCATCTCCTGCCCATCGAATAAATTTCTTAACCTCTTCAAACTGAATCCCAGAAATGACAGCCAAAAGGGACATCGGCTGAAAAGTCCCATCCTGCTCACTGCCAAAATCAAATCCGCAACCGCTCAGAGCCGCCAAATCTCCATCACCCGATGCATCGATGAAAACCTTTCCTTCCCAGGCTTCCCTTCCAGATTTTGACTCAGTAATGACATGGGTGAGCCGGTTATGATTGTCTTTTACCGAGCCAACTACAGAGGTATGAAGCTGTATATCAACATTGGATTCCTGACACATCATCTCCAAGAGCACTTTCATCTTTTCTACATCGTAGGCTAATACCTTACCCGTATCAATAGGTGATTTGGCATTCATATTTTCCAGTCTGGATTCCAATTCCCTCATGATACCAGGTTTATCTTCTTGATCAAGAATCCAGCTCAACAAACCCGATGTCCAAACCCCACCAAGGCAACCTTTTATTTCTAACAAAAGAACCTTAGCTCCATTCCTCCCAGCTTCAATTGCGGCAATTACGCCGGCAGGACCCGCTCCACTAACCACTACATCATATTGGCCAGATACGGGAACCTCCTTGGCTGGTTCCTTAACAACCAAGGTATTATCAGAATTCTTAGAAAATGAGTCAATGGGTTGGACAAGTCCTCCGGAAAAACCGCTCAACGCACTGACTTGGATAAATTTTCTTCTTTTCATCAATTTTTAAGTTTTATTTAATAATCATACCGAAACAACCCCACTTATTTCAATACAAATGAATGCCAACCTATTCTGTATATTTCACAAGGTTGGAGGACTATAATCATCCACATGTCATCAATCAACTTCCTCTCGTTTTCCAGTTCGACTCTAATCTTAATAACCTTACAATATCTACATTAATCACTTGGGTAACCAAACATTGAGTTATGGTTGAAGTTAAAGAATACAGAATGGAACTGCAGACAATTGAGGATAAACATAAGAATTGCAAATTAAACCTAAAAATAGCTTAATGGCATCCTATTGGTTGCAGAGCAGCGCAAAAGGTTACCCATACTAACAAATGTCTCATTACAAATTACACGCTTATCGAACTATTTACTCCTTCTTAAAAGACAAGTAAAACGGTTTGCCGATTCCCCCCATATAAGGGCTGCCATTAGATTTTACAAGAGCCTCCATCAATTCTGACTCATTGTATTCCCCTATTCTGAGCTCAGGATTGTGTATTAGTTTGATGGATTTATATTTCACTATTTGTGACGGCCCGGCATGTACTTGTAAGGCTATAAATCCTTCTAATTCTCCGTCAGGTTCCTGGTAAGCTACAGATAGGGTACCATTGATGGCTGTCCAGATATTATTACCAACGGCCAGAATTTCATAAGTATTCCAATCGTTCTTTTTTACTGCTTCTTCACCTTTTCCCTCCCAATGCAATTTTTCCCTGCCACTTTCATGGTACAGCCTTCCCCACACGCCTTGACCGATATCCGCCTGATACCCCAATGCTTCTTCACCCTTTTTTTGAGACCGAAATTGAATACCAGCGTTTGTGGTATTTGGTACCATTTTTACCAGTACCTTCAAATAGAAGTCTTTCACTTCTTCTTTGTGCCAAATAAATTGATTGCGGACAATCGTGTCTTTGCCCTCCCCTCCCACTATAGAACTATCTGAAACAGACCAATAACTCATGTCAGAAGAGCTCCAATTGCTAAGGTCATTTCCATTAAACAAGTATACTTCCTCCTGTAGGTTGTCTTGCTTACAAGCATTTAAAACAATAACAATAAGGAATACAACCAATGAACCAAAAAATCGAAATGACATTTTTACCATAATAATTAAAGTTTTCAAATTGAATTCTCAGAACAAAAAAACCAAGTTATCATTATTTCTCACCAACAACTTATCACTGAAATCTAAATCCCCAATTTATAATAGGAAGATAATTTAAAATAACCAATTATCAATGGATATATAGAGAATGAAGGAGGCATAACATTAAATTAACCGATCCATTTTGGTGGCTATTAGGCATTAAATCATTGGCAGAGTGAGACTGCTTAAGTAGCTAGACGATGTACAACCCCAGATTAACAAACAAAAGCCCTTAGTCTTAGATGCTTGAAGTACAATTTCTAATGGTAGAGATTAGTTGAGATTATTAGAAAAGTCAATCATAAAAAAGTTCGATTAAAAGCTTTTGAACCCCTTCCATCAAAAGCTCTCCTCCCCCAGGCGAAAAACGTGCACTGTTAACTTCATAACCACCCTCTAAAAAGGCTTTGCTGTCTGGTACATAACTAATGTTTCCATTTCCTGATTACTCACAAATGATGGTATAGGTGAATGGAGATTTAAGTCTTATTGCTAAACTAAGTTTCACAAAAGCATCTCCCGGAAAGCCAACCTAGGCCAGCTCAGTCCCAAAACCCATGACTTGTATTTCACTTACAATTGCCTTCCCTTCTTTTTCTAACGGCACTGTTGTGGTATACTGTTCCCTAGGGATATCTTCCTTATTGCCATTTAAATCAAGAATTCTCCATACCTCCACTACATCAGCAAAGTTTGGAGGGTTTGATTTACCAAACCTGTCCAAAATCTCCTCTGCCCAAACCACGTTTTGCATTGCTATATTTGGTATGGTTAAGGCAGCTTCCATTTTTAAAACCTCAAGAAATTTAATTTCAAGCGTATGGAGTGAGGTAAGTGATTTAAGCACATCTGTTGCCAGAATTGTTCCAATGCGTGCAGATTCTTCGTATTGACCTAAAGATGAATTATTTTTCACATCAATATGATTGATCTTAAAAGAATTACCATTGGTATAAACTGTTACCAATTCCTTTCCATACACCCTTTCTAATAATTGTGAGGCTACTCCTGAGAAATCTGCTAAAAATGATTCCCCCCCACAATCGCAGGATGTAAAGCAAAATTTACCAATACAGCTAAGGGTCTATCATCCATTGTTTCAATAAGTACCACCGATCCCCTTGGATCTACAGGTCCCATAGCCCTCTCAATAAGTGGATTAAATCGCCCCGGATTGGTTCTAAAACTACTCTCTTTCATTAAAAAGCGACGTTTAAAATTTACTTTTTCTTTGTGAAAGGCCGCAATAGAAGCCTTCGCAGGCAGTAGAGAAGCTTCTGCCATTTGAATTGCGCTTAACAACTTTTGCAGAAGTTGATCTAAATACTCTAGGCTCTTTTTAATGAATATAAACCAATTCTTGTTGCTAATTAAATACCTAAAATTAGGCATATACCAAACAAATACTTTCATCACTTAATCAATTAAAGTATTACAATTGATAGTGCGCATGTCTTAAATTTTTTAAACTAGGTTTGCATTTTAAAGTAAAATTTTATCAAGATTAAAAATTAAATTAATACAAATAATTATTTGCTGTGTATTTTGGAATAACAAGGAAATTAAGTTTGAAAGGTTTACACCTAGTGTTAACCGATTAATCAATAAATCCTTCAAAACAAAAAAAATTTGAAGGATTTATTGATACAGAATTTTAGGAATTATCTCAAAAATCAACTTATATTTCCCTCCGATTGTAATCAAACGAAATTAAAAGATTAGCAAAATGGAAAATCATTTGAAAACAATAATCTATAAATATTTATCCACACCAATGATCAAATTTATCCGCTATTTTCGTATACATTAGATACTACAAAACTAGTAAAACCCATATATGGGTTTACTAAAAAAAAGTCATTACTTTTATTCCAATCAATAATTAGATAACGTGTTTTATAAAATAGAATCAAAATATTATTCCATAGTAAACTCAGTCTCCACATTTGTATCTTTATGACTAGTACTATTAAATGTGAACACAAACTTGTTAGCGTTTAAAATGCCAACATGAAGATCAATTGTACCATCAAGCTTTATATTATTATTAGTACTGAATTCCCATTTACCAGACGGGGGTAGTCCTGAAATTCCAGGTGTATTGAAGCTAAAGTTTCCATCAGATTTAAAATCTATAGTAAAACCTGAATGGTCAACAGCCATATCATTGGAAGAAACGGAAATAACCTGCCTTTCTTTCACCAATAATTCTTCCTTTGTTGGTTCTGGTATTATTTTAGGCTTATCGTCTACACAAGATAATAAGGAAAACAAAAGAGTGGTAAGTAACAAAGTTCTATACATTTTCATAAAAACTTATTTTTTAAATACCCTAACCTTTTCGAACAATCCTAATCCTTCTAATTGAATGATATAAGCTCCTATTGGAATTCGACTAAAGTCAATAAAATAAACACTTGATGGACCAATTGGCCTGGAGATAGTTTTAATTATTACTCCGTTTGTATTAAAGATTGTAATCCGATCCAATTGAATTGATCTTGCAAAATCAAGCTGTCCAATATTCTGTACAGGATTGGGGTAAAATCGTATTTGAGTGTTTCGAAGCTCTGGTGAAGACGTTATAACGAGGCTTTCTGAAATGGCGGTACAGCCAGAGTCTCCAGTTACCATCACTTCGTAGGCTCCGGGTGCGGTGATCTCTAATGTAGGATCAGTCGCCCCTTCTATCAATTCACCATTTTTTAGCCATTGATTATTTTCATTGCTACTTGATTGAAGAAATAATTGAGTAGAGATTCCATCCGTTCCATCTACGGTAATGGTAGGGGTTTCAGGTTGATCACCTTGAGCAATTATATTACCCACAAGTGAGACTTCACAACCATTGGCATCTTTTATGGCTATGGAATATTCGCCTTCTTCCAAGTTTTCAAAAATAGCCGCATCCTGGTATCCCTCCTGAGCGGAAAGTTTATATAAGTATGGCGCAGTACCACCTGAAACTTCTAAGCTCAACTTTCCTGTAGCATCCCCTGCACATACCGGCTGAACTATCTCTTTGATATTGGCTGACATTTCGGATGGGGACCCAATTTTAAAAGATTCTTCTACCACATAGTCAGGGTCTAATTTCTCCCTCACGGATAGTGAATAATCTCCCGCAGCCAGGCCTATAAATAAACTTTCACTAACAAAGTCCCCGTTACTAATGCTGTATTCCAATTCACCTCCTTCAAATAATACATCCACGTCCACTTGTCCATCATTCCCTCCATAGCAACTCACTGGCTTGGTTTCAATTTTATTAATCTGAATAGGGTTTGCCTTAAAAGCTTCTGAAATAGAACTACACGACTCTGTTTCGCCTACCCTCACTTGATAAGACCCAGACTCTACTATTTTTAGTTTTTGCGCTTTTGCACCTGAAATCTCTATCCCATCTTTCAACCACTGGTTGTTTTCTTCACTACTGGAGTTTAGAAACAGCCCATCTGAAGTACTGGATTTTACAATAACTGGAATTTCCGGTTTTTCCGCCTGAGCCACCAATGTTACATCGGTATTAATTTCACAGCCATTTGCATCTCTGATATTGACGGTGTATTTACCTGGAAGAAGGCCTGAGAAATCATTCCCCGTCTTATAATCATTCTGAGTGGATAACTTGTACTCCATTGGAGCAGTTCCTCCAGATACCAAGACTGAAAAGCTTCCTTCTGCTAGCCCTGTACATGAGGGTTGTGAAAGGTTCTCAATATTTGCAGACAAGGCATCCGGAGAGGTGATAGAAAAAGTCTCTTCCAGTACATTTGATATATTTTCCGTACTTCTAATAAACAAAGTATACTCACCAGCAGCCAGGTTTTCAAATATATTCTCAGATTGGAAATTTTCACCATCTATACTGTATTCCAAATCTCCATTTTGGGTAGATGCAGTAACAGATACAGTACCATTATCCCCACCAAAGCATGATGTCTCCGTAGTTTTTACTTCACTGAGGGTAAGGCCTACCCCTTTCTTAAAAACAAATTCCTCCGTATAGCGCATGCTACTTTGCCCTTTGTCATTGATCGCAGTAACCAAAATTTTATAGCTTTTACCTTCTTCTAAGCCTGTAGCATTTGCCAGAAACTCATTCGACTCTAACTGAACCTCTGGTGAAGGTTCAAAATCATCAAAAGTATAGGTATCACTTTTAAATTCCTCCCCAATAAATTGGTATTTTAAAGCTACAATATTAACTATCTCATTGTTAGCAATGTAAAACGCAGTCTTTTTAACGGGAGTCCAATTTCCATAATTATCCTTCCCCCTTATAAAAAGCACATGTAAACCGGAATTCAAGCTTCCAACATCTAAAAGATATTCCTCCTCCCCTGAATTCAGATTGATTATTGTCCCTTTACCAAAATCTTTATAGACATCAATAAAATATTCCAAAGCTACCATCTCCTTCACAACAGGAGTTACATGTTTGTAAAAAACAGAGTGCGTCAACTGAGACCAAACGCCCTGGTTACTCTTCACTCTGGAAAAAAGCACATTGAGCCCACCTGGAAGTTCTGAAATATCAATTTCAAAATTAGCCTCACCTTGATTTAAGGTGAAATTTTTTCCCTTACCAAAATCAACATAGTCATTGAAAAAGTACTCTCCCTGACTGACCTGTTGGGAATGAAGGCTAAATACAACCAACCAACTGCAAATAAGCGTAAAATAGATGCGAAGCTTCATGATTTTATTTTTTAGTTGGCGCTTACCTTAATGGTAATCGGCAACTTGCCGTCAGCATTCCCAAAGCCAGAAGTACTGAAATCATAAATGGTTGGAATATCCGGAAGCCCGGATAATTTGTAGGGCTTGGGACCCCCAAATGGCCCTATATCAATGCCATCTTTTCCTTTCCCATCAGCCGGCCCTCCTTCTCTTATTTGGAATTTACCATCAGAGGAATGGTCTCCTGTAATAAAAACATCTGCTTCTACTACATTGATTTGGTTATTATTCTCATCGCTAAATGGAGCAATTGCGGAAATGTTATGACTGATATTACTCCCTTCTTCAGGCATCAAATAATCGGATAATTTCGTACCTAAAAAAATATTGTTATGGATCTGTAGGTTGGCATTTTCTCCAACGGAAAAAACCGACCCTTTAAATACATTGTTTGTAATGGTACCTGAACTTTCATCCTTTATATAGAAATTACCAACCACAATATTGTTTGTGAAAATAAAATTTTGAGGGGGTTCAGTTACTCCATTCACCGAAAGGCCTCCACTGAGATTAAAATAACTCCTGTTTACAACAATATTTTCAATATTATGACCAATTACAATTATCGAAATATGAAAATAGCAATTTGATAATACAACATTGCCTACGTGAGTAATAACATTAGCATTTCCAGATTGAATAAATTTTAAACCATAAATTTTTGAACCCGAAGATCCATTTGATAAAGTTATCCTATTAACTATAGTTTCAAACTTGTTTGAAGAGATCCCTAAATTTTCATTTGTAAAATATCCCTGACCTATTAAGGTTAGTCTCTTCTCAATGTTCAAATCTCCATAGGGAATATTGGATCCTTCTATATAGAGCGTATCTCCAGAAACAGAACTTTTATACGCATCTTCCAAATTTGAATACAGATTCTCTTCCGGGATGGATTCCTCCATATTATTAACACGAATAATTTTAGAATAAGAAAAAGACTGGAAACCAATCAACAAAATCAGTAGGAGAACATATCGTTTCATAGGAAGATGATTTAATAGTATCTGAAATACAAATTAATACATGCATAAATCTATATTAATAAATTTAGATTTACAAATAAATTTTCTTAAACATAGTTTTTTTACTGGAATTTTTAACTCTTTTATTATAAAAATGAATTTAAAACAATTGAATAAGGCGCTTTTTAAATGGTATAAATAGGGCTATATTGCTAGTAAACG
>NZ_CAXBPD010000034.1:0-23078 GCF_963977555.1 uncultured Cyclobacterium sp.
TTCAACACTGCATTCAGACTAGGCTGTTCCAGCCGTCAGAATGCTTAGTTATTGGCTGCTGTACTATTTTAGCTTTTTAAGTAGGTTCTTGATTTCAGTCGAGGTGAGGTCTATTTTGTCAACACCGTCAATCCGAATTATTTTTGTGACTTTTGTCTTTTTACCTTTTTTCCGTTCCTCAATACTAATAGCTTCAATTCTATTTTTCCCCGTTTCTGGTTTATGTCGCTTGTCATCATTTTTTTTCATTAACTCTGAAATAATTAGAATTAGTCCACCTACTACGGTCACAAACTCAATAGCTTTCATTGTAACGTCAAAAATGAATTCGGGTCCGCTTTCGTGTTCAATGTAAAATATTTTATTTCCATCATTGGTGGTAATCAATGCTGAATTATTGTCTATGTCAACATCTGCGAAATCGGATTGCTTAGTTTTTAAATAATTTTTGAAATCTTTATAGTCCCAACCCGAAGCATAAGCATTTTCATATTCATTATTATCATTGGTTCTAACTGGTCTTAGCTTTATAGAAACCGTGTCAGTTGGCAAAATATTTAATGCCTCACTTGCGTCATCGATTTGGCTATCGTAAACATTTTCATGTAAATGTTCTGCAAAATGTTTTTTCATTCTATTAATTTTGGTTGTAAGATTAAAGAATTTATTTCAAATTGAGGGGTCTCCAAGTATAGCAGCTAACAAGTAGCTATGTTGACCAGTTGATTTGCGTATAAACGGACTATGCACCCAACGCTTTAGTTAGTTTTTTCTTTGTCAAATTAACTATTTAGGACAAAGAATCAAGCATAGAAATAACACTTTTACATAAACGGAAGGAATATATTTGGAAACAAGTACACTTATAGGCCCGAAAAGATTGATTTCCACAAAATTAATATGCTAAACAGAAGCATATTAAGGTAAAACAAAAATTTATATCGATTAACAATTCAAAAATCACCCAATCAAATCATCCTCCACAAATTCAGATGCGGATAAATCTTCTTTACTGCTAAAACTCAGGTTTTGGGACAGTTCAAAAAGATGGGCTTCGGTTTCGAAAAAATGCATCATATAGCCTGCGGTGTTTACAAAAGCTACAAAATCACCTATGGCCGGCAATTGCGGCAGGGAGATTTTTCGCTTGAGCAATACATCCCTTTCTAAACAGTAGGCCCCAGTAAAAAACACCTCTACAGGTCCGCTTTTCTTTGCCTCGTCCACATATATAACATAGGGATCCAAAAGAAAATCTTCGCTGGAACTCATCATCTGACTCATGTTCATCTCCAAACCTACCAGCCACTGTCCTTTGGCATCCTGTTTTCTATGGGCGACTTTGGCCAGGGTCATTCCTACCTGGTTCAGCAGGGAACGACCTGGCTCTATTCTGATCTCCAGGTTTAAGGCTTTTAGCCTATGGGCATTGACATCTCCTGATTCCGAGTCTTTAAAGTCCAAAACTTCTTTTAGAAAAGCAGGGCCATTGGTGGTGTTAAAGAATGGGTAGGTTTTGAGTTTACCGCTTAGTTCATTGTTGATCATTTCATAGCCTAGGCCATGTCCATTGAAAGTTAGCGGATTCTCATTGGCCTTCACTCCTTCTTGTAGGGCCTGGTCAAAGGCTTTCCATTGGGTTTCGCTTTCCAGGTAATTCATCAATATCCCTCCACCCATGTCTATAAAGTCGATTTGATAGTCATTGGCATTGAGTCGACCTGACAGCCTAATACAATCTGAAAGGGCCTTCCCACGCTGTAGGGTGGAGTAGCCGTCCAAGTGAAAATGAAAGCCTTGAAGGTTAAGGTTTTTGAAAAGCTTGTTTTCTCCAAAATAAGCCAAAACAAAGTCTTCCACGGCAGCAATGTCGAAACCAAAACGGCTGTAAAGTTTGGTGCCTTCCACATTAAAGCCACTGGTTCGGATGCCCACAATGGCCTGTTGATTCATTTCCGCGGCGATCCTTTGGGCTTGTTCGCATTCATCCCAATTGTCCAAAATAATGGGGACTTGGGTTTGAATAGCCAACGCATACTGTTCTTTGGTTTTAATCGCAGAAGTAAGTACCAGGTTGCGGCCATTTCCGCCCAAAGAAATGGATTGTTCCAATTCCCTTAAGCTTGCCGTATCCACTCCTATTCCATCGCTCAAGGCCTGCTTGACCAAGGATTTAGATTTATTGGCTTTCCGGGCGTAATAAAGCTGGTGCCTTAAACCATAGGATTCAAAAAGGTTTTTGAAGGTAATGATATTGTCAGAAAATGAGGGTAGGTGGTGCAAGTTAATGGGGGAACCATGTTTTTCTATCAGTTCACCGATTATTTTCTGGTCTTTAAAAATGCCATGCATCCAATTGGATGTAATGGCTGTCAGGCCTCCTTCCGGATTACCTTTGGTATAATTAGGTTTCATTTTCAATACAATTGTTTACGCTTTCGTTCAATTTAACTGCTAGTGCAACTTCTTCAGCCCAATGGGAAGCGAAATTGTTTCGCTTTCTGGAAAGGGTGTCATTGTCTAAGGTTAGCCCCTCTGTAGGCGTGCCATAAAGGGCAATCCCTTCCTGCACGCTTCCCTCTTTTGCAATTATTTGTCCCTGCTTATTAATGTCCATACATCCGGGGGTATAAGTGCCCCCAGAGGAATTTGTGAATTTTCTTCCAAGGCCATTTTGTAAGATAGAATGATATAGCGTACCGGCTACTACCCTTTCATTATTTCTCGGGATTCTGGCATTGATCAAATAGTCTATGGCAAGTTCCCTTTTGTTTTCAGTCCTTAAAAATCCATAAGTACCCGAACCTTTATCGACCACAAATTCCGTACCTCGAACAAAATTTAAATCCACTAATCCTGCTTCGGAAAGTGCCAGTAATTTTTTAAAGTTTTTTACGGGGGGGCCATAAGCCATGCGATTGAATAAGTTAAAATAATATCCATCAAACAGTCTGTGAGAATCCGCATCCAAGCCCCCAAAACTGTAAATTTCATTGAATATATCGCTAATCTTACGCCAGCGACCTAATACCGCGCTCAAAGGGCTTTTTTCGGGACCCTTTTCTGCTTCCATTAGCAGAATTTCCATATAATTAAGCAGTACCGAATGCGACAATGCAGACTGCCCGGCAAAAGGATCCACCAATTTTTCCCAGTTGAACCTTTCCGCTTGAGGATAAGCTTTATGGAAAGGTTCAATTTGCTCGCTAATGCGTTCAAATTCGGAATAGTAAAGTAATCTCCACCGGTATTTTTTGAAAAGCAATCGGTAATAGCTGTAGGTGAATTCTTTTATCAGTAGGGGAAGGAGGTTTTTTTCAAAGGAAGCAGGTTTTTCGCTTATGAGAGAAGCAATGTTTTCTTTGGTAAAAAAACCAAGTGGCAGCTTGTCTTCTTCCGTTCCCGTTCGAGGCATCATGGGCAGACCCGTCCTAGAGTAAGGGTAAATTTTACCTGGTTCTTTTCCGGAAGTTATATAAGTTAATTTTCCTGAATCCTCACTCTTAAACTTCCCTCCCCTGCCTTCGGTGAGGGCTAGAATGGCATCGATACTGGTTAAACCAAATCCTTTAACCGCCACCTTTGCACCCATTTCAATGGATGCCAAAGCCAAATCTGTAGGATATATAAAATCAATGAACCTGCCTTTTTTCTTATTTTCCAAAAACCCGGCACCACACCCTAAATGTCCAGTGGTCAATAATACTTTATTAAAGGCTGGGAGTTTGTTTTGCGCTTCCCCTTCCGTAAATAGCCGGTAATTATCCCCTTTCTTCTCAATCCCCGTAACCGTGCTGATGTGTTTTACCACCTGAATATTTTCTGGCAAATGATGGCATAAATCGGAAAATCCTTCCATCAAATAGCTACCCACCATTGCCCTTGAGGCGAAGCCATCTTCCTTTACCGCTGTTGGGCTTTCATTTATATTTTTCAGCCATGAGACAAAATCGTGCCTTGAATCAAGTACAGAAGAAGGGGGCTCATCCGTCCAGCAATTGATATTCTTGTTCGCATAGTTCATTAGCAAATAAGATGCTTGATCGGGACGATAGACATTTCCGGCCGCAAAGAATGGGTTTTGATTGAACAGGTATATGGCTACTGGGTGCTGAATAGCACCTGCATTGAGCTGAGCTACCAGACGTTCAAATGCATAAAAACCCTTAGGCCCCAGACCTACGATTGCTATATTGAAAGTTGAAACATCCTGTATATTATCTGCCTCGGCTCCTACCATCCAATGGAAGTTTTTAACATTGGTTCACTTTCAGGGAAATTGGACAATACCCAATCTGGATTGTAAATGGTGTCGAGATACCGCTCTCCCCTATCTGCCAAAAGAAACACACAATTACTGGAATTGGGAATGTATTTGATGTATCGATCAATGGCCGCAATTACTCCTCCTGTAGAACCTCCACAGAGGATTCCTTCTTTTTTAAGCAAGGACCAGCAGCCTTCAATACAATCCAGGTCACTCACCTTCACATGGCCCTCAAATTTTTGAGTATCTA
Source organism: uncultured Cyclobacterium sp. (assembly GCF_963977555.1). Taxonomy (GTDB): domain Bacteria; phylum Bacteroidota; class Bacteroidia; order Cytophagales; family Cyclobacteriaceae; genus Cyclobacterium. The sequence continues at coordinate 4,518 of NZ_CAXBPD010000034.1, forward strand.
CAAACTGGGATTGTACACCTGCCCCATGTCCTGGTATAAGTCGTGGGGCTGCTTTCCCTCCAAACAAAACACTTCCTAAAGCATCCACGGCGATCACTTTTGTTCCTAGATTATGCTCCTTGATATAATCTGCATAGCCCATTAATGTACCGCAGGTGCTTGTAGAAACAAAGAGATAATCCACGGCTCCTCCCAGGTCCCTCATAATTTCGTCTATGGTTTTATGATGTGCCAAAGGGTTGTTGGGGTTACCATATTGGTTGGTCCAAAAACTGTTAGGTATAGCATGCAGAAGCTCCTGTACCCTATTTAAACGGGCCGCTAGAAAACCACCTTTTTTAGCAGGGGTATTTACATATTCCAGTTGAGCGCCATAGGTCTTCAATAGCTTTTCGGTATGTGCGTTCAAATTAGGATCGACCACCACGATCAACTGTAAGCCGTAATGAATACACGCCTGTGCAAGGCCTAAGGCCATATTACCAGAACTAGATTCTATAATGGTGTCCCCTTTATTTATCCTTCCTTCTTCAAGTGCTTTTTTGACTATAAAAATCGAAGTCCTGTCCTTCAAACTTCCGGAGGGATTAGCGGCCTCCAATTTACCATAAAACGAGGCATGACTGGCTGGAAAAAGTTTATCCAGACGCACTAGGGGAGTCTCCCCTATTGTTGCAACTATATTATTGGCAACATTCAAAACATTAGTAGTCGTAATCATAACTTTTATGTTCTAATCGATGAAATCAAAGTTAATTGATAATTTATATTTACATAATGCATAAATTTTATGCCAGTTTACAAATCATATTTCGGAATTCCTGAATTAAGAAAGTGAGGTTCCTTAAAATTTCTCACCTTCCGGTAACCTAAGTCTTGCATTATATGTTAACAATTCATGCATAAACACGTCTTTCTTCTCTTAATGAAAGAAATGGAATATTTTGATATATATTAAAATAGCTTCTGTTCCCCCTATAAATTTTAAATCTATCTCGTTTTTATATTGGCTAATAATACGCCCTTTTTATATTTATAGAAATCATCCATTGAGCTAAAACATTGGTGCTACCTTGGAATACTTTTACCAGTTAGCATTTAGATAGTGTCAAAAAAAATTCTATTTGCATCAATAATTTAGGATTAATTGGGTTCTTCCCAATTCCCTAATAAAACGCTATTCGGTAGGATTCGAAGGTACTTTGAGTCAAGAAGCAATTTGGAGACTTTATTAAAGCGAGAGACTGCTGCATCCATTATTTTCTATAAAGACACCAAAAATGGGTTTTGGGTGACGATTTTCGATCTCAACTTTTATTAAATTGTTTTAACTTTGACAACAAAGCTTTAAAACCCTATGATCCATGCGTAGAATTGTTACCAATATTTATTCCAATGACCTGGAGAAAAGCAAACGCTTTTATATGGATTTTCTGGACATGGAATTGGCCATGAACATGGGCTGGATACTGACATTTGTCTCAAAAGAAAACCCTACGGCACAAATCTCAATCTTAAAAAAAATGGACAATTCGCCCTTGGATAATTCTGCAATTTTCCTATCTATAGAAGTATCAGAAATCGACAATTGGTATAAAAAGGCCAAGCAACAAAAAATTGACATCGAATACCCTATCACGAATGAAAACTGGGGAGTCAGGCGCTTTTTTATTAAAGACCCAAATGGGGCGACTATTAATTTATTAAGCCATTTAAAATGATCATTTATCTGCCATTCTAACTTACTGAAGGCATTTTAAACCAACTTTTTGAACTACCTTTATCATTTCAGGTTGCTCAAATAAGAAAATCTCCTGATTCAAAATTCCATCACACAATTTAAACCCTAAAATGAAAAAGCTTTTATTTTTACTCCCCATAATCCTCACTCTACTCGTTCCTTTTTCAGCAAAAGCACAAATTGATCCAGATAAAACTGGGGCCTGGTACATGTATTTTTTCAATACATCATTCAATGAAAGTAGCTGGGGTTTTCAAGGAGATATTCAATACCGCAACTGGAACAAAGGAGGAGACCTTGAACAATTGTTGTTACGTGGGGGACTGACCTATAAACCTAAGAAAACAAACATTAAATTTACGCTGGGCCTTGCCAATATCACCTCAGGCGTTTACGGGGATGACAAAAGCACTTCATCAGAGACCAGAATATACCAGGAAGCCCTTTTCCCTTCCCAATTTGGCAACCGCTTTTATGCCACCCATAGATTTCGCTATGAGCAGCGATTTGTTGAAAATCAGGATTTCAGAACACGCTACAGGTACAATTTATTTTTAAACATCCCTTTGAATAAAGCTGCCATGGTAAAAAACACCCTCTACCTGGCTCTTTACAATGAAATATTTATCAATGGTCAGCGGGCTATTGGGAAGGGGAATTCGGTTGAAATTTTTGATCGCAACAGGTTTTATGCAGCCTTGGGGTATATGGTCAATAAAGACCTGAAAATCCAACTTGGAGGCATGCGACAATCCACAGATAGCTGGAGTAAAAATCAACTGCAGTTTAGTTTACACCATGATATTTAATCCATGAAGGACCAATGCTGCCTGATATAGCTACTGGGGGTAGTTTTTAGTGAAAAGGCTTGTCTATTGAAAATATTTCCCTGGATTTTTTTTAAATGCTATAATAACCTGAGTACGGCTAAAGCATTTGACTTGTTAATAACTTGCTATTCTCGTTGAAATCCACCTTTAAGAGAAAGGGGATTTAGTTTTTTTCAGGACGAACGAGCACAAATCTGATTTTGCATTTCTCCATCCATATCAATTCCACCAAACGAGCATAAATTCATTATGCCGCTAATTCTCAATCTGGCAAAGGGCCGCAGTACCTGTCCCGGAAGAACTGGGAGGAATTTTTCTTAAACACTTCCTAAAATCGAAGTATGGTAAATAAAAAAAATAAGCCGGAATAAACCGGCTTATTTAATATTCCTAAAAAAGACATTAAAAATTTATTCGTTCAATACATCAATATGGGTATCGAACTCACTAACATTCCCTTCCTCATCTTCTACGGTAAATACCACATGATATTCTCCAGCAGTGGCATTGGCAGGAACATCTATGTGCTCATGAAATTCAACTTCAGACAATTCATGATAGCCTTCTTCAAATTCTTTTTCATAATCCCAAGAAATTTCTCCGTCCGCTGGACTTAAGCCATGGGCGTGAACATCAAAGGTGACGGAATGAATGCCATGGGCAGCTGCTATTAAAAATTCCACATGGAAATCTTCTCCCCTTACAACTTCAGCATCCATTTCAAACCCACTAATATGAACCAAATTCCTTATCTCTAGGTGCCCTTCAATCTCAGAAGTATTGCCTGCAATATCTGTAACCTCTAATACCACATGGTATTCTCCTGCCGGAGCTGTAGCCGGGATGTCAATATGCTCATGAAATGCCGGATTCTTCACCAAATACTTGGGATCCGTATAGACTTTTTCAAAGTCCCACTCTGTTTCGCCTTCACCCACTTCTAGGTCATGTGCATGAATACTTACTGTAATGGACGCCACATTGGCATTTGCAATAATGGTAGCCTCCATGTGCAAATCAGTTCCACGATAGGCCACAGGTTCTGTAGAATGGGAGCTCCCTTCGCCCATTTCAAAGCCAGAAATGGTCGCCGGATCAAAGGTCATGTCCTCATCTTCCTGGCAGGAAAACATTGCCAAAGCCAAAAGAGGAATTAAAAATGCTTGTCTAAGTGTCTTCATTTTAAATTGATTTTTTTAATTGGTTAATTAATGCAATATTGTTGCACAAACATAATGCAATATGATTGCATATACAAGATTTGAGCTCTCTTTAAAGTGGAATTTTTTATTTAAGTTATATTTCCATTTGCAACATTGTTTCAATGCTGATATAACCTATATTTGCAATTATGTTGCATAAGGTGCAAAGGTAATATTGCCTATAGGCTCCTTCTATTCTGTATTTATAAATACCCAATCAGCACAGAAACACATTTAGACCAATACCATTCAAATCATGAAAAAAAAAATCAACCATTACCTAACTGCCGCTATAGCTGTTTTAATACTGGCCTCATGTCAGGAAAATCCTGATCCAATTTTACCTTCCCCCACCATTGACAATGTTGAAATTGGTTTAAACAATGATGAAATCGGAGTAATAGGACGTGATTTTCACCTCAATGCGGACATTTTAGCGGGAGAATTAATTGAGCAGGTACAAGTACAAATTATTCCAATTGCTGGAGAGACCTATGAAAGCTTTTGGAAATTCGAAATAACCTGGGAGGAATACAAAGGCTCCAAAAACGCCAATATTCATAAACACTTTGACATCCCTGAAGATGCGGTAGAAGGCATTTTTGATTTCCTTATTATCATCAAGGATCAAAATGGCACAAGCACTGAAGAAAAGCGAAGTATTACCATTTACAATCTAGAAAATTTGCCTGTAGCCCCTAGCTGAAAATTTCAATTTAACTGGTCAAGGAAATTGTTGCAAGGCTTGCTTTTGCTCTCAAGCTTTTATAATGGCTACCTATATGTCTTTAATCACTAGATGAAGCAAAGTTTCTTTTAGTAAGATGACTCAAAAAAAATGTTTATTTTTCGAAACGTTTTTATTCTATTAAAAATATATCGAGGGGTTTTAAATAGAGTTACGTCTAATCTTACAAAGAAACTATTATGGTAAATTATAAACTTTTAGCTTTGCTCTTTGTCGCTTTTGCAATAGCTTCATCTTGCAGAAATAAGCCTCAGGAAATTCCAATTACAGATGATTTAGTGGTAGATTTAGACCCTTCCCTTTTCGTGACGGGTACCAGCGTTTCCATTGTTCCCTGCACACTTTCAAATGGCATATCGAAATTTTAAAGCATGTAGGGTAATACTTAACCAGCGTGATCAAAACCACTAAACCATTTCCAATTCTATAGAGATCCTGCATTAATAACAACAGTAAAGATGATAGGGATACTATCGGATAAATCCAAAAATATCCCTACCTCCTATTCCTGTTTAAAATTACCTTCCTCGTCTATTCTTATCCTTATTACACAGCAAGTTCTGTTAAAGTTGAAGTATTAAGTGTTCTTTGGGTGCCACTTGTTTTATTACTATAAAAAAACTCCCATTCCAATGTTTTTTTATACTTAAATATTTCATTTTCCTGTTCGGGATCCATCACCATTAGGTAAATCCATTCGTTGTCAAGAAGGGATTTCAGCTGATCGTTTCTCTCCAAAATATCCGTTACTCGATTGATAGGAGCTTGAATCGTCACGGTCAATCGCAAAGGCTGGTGATACACTCCATTATCGGAACTGTACAAAGATTGAAGGGGGAGCCCCATTTTGAGGTCACCCCCATTCCCTTGCACTACTCCAAATTTGCCTGTAATGTTGAGGGTAATTTTAGAACCCCCTCCGTAAACATTGTTGTCTACAGTAGAAAAATAGTAATGGTTATTGATCCACTGGGTTACAACCATTGGCCCCTGCATAATGCCTTCCAAAGCTTTGCCGGTAGTATCCACTTGCCAATCGTAAGAATGAAGGAAACAGCGACTGTCAAGATTGGTGTTTTTGGTCAAGTCTCGAGGCCCCACAATAAAGCCTGCATTTTTGGCCAGCCCCCATTCTGGACGTGTTTCTCCCCAATTGCTTGCTTTTACTTGCGCCTTTGAAAGACTATTGCCGTTGGCTCCAAGTCTATTTTGCGTAGCGCTGTGCTGGGCTTTCCAAAGGTTCGCTTTCAAATCTTCTATTAGCAATTTATGCATATCTGGTGCTTCGGAATCAAACAATACAATCTCGTCTGTCGTAGTGTTGTGCTCAGCCCCTAGAAAGAGCGTATTTTCCGGAATTAAAAGACCATGAACTTCTGCCAAAGCTCTTCTTACCTGAAGCAAATTGGCAAGTTTCGCCAACATACGGGCATTGTGCCGCCCAGGACTTGCTGCACATGCTCCACAGTCCAAACTTGAGCCAAACGGGTTGTTGGCAGAGTGACTACCATGCCCTACAAACAAAACCAAAGGCGCAAATTGTTTCCAACCCATAAGGTCAAAAGCAGCTTTAACTATGGATACCTTTTCCTCCAAAGACACTTCGGGTAACTCCGCTTTCACTTGACTTGTGTTCGTGATATCAGGTTGGCAGGTAGCTTCCATTGAAGAACCTTTCTGCTGATTTTTTCTGTAAATTGCTCCAGGGATTAAGGTTCTTGCCAGTAGCGACAGGCCATAAAAGACGCCCGACCCCTCCACATACCCAAAGGCCGAAGGCAGCATGTTTTTCATTCTTTTAAGAAAATAATCAACAAATTTTATGCGTTCATTTTTCTTTTCAAAGGAGAGGAATCGCCCTTTTTTATCCACTTGGCCTGACTCTGATACAGTGTAGGCTGATGAAACAATTGGCGGACAAGATTTTCGGGTAATGCCATCTATTGGACTTTGGTAGTCCATGGCAATCCCGAAAAAACCTGCATATCCGAAGGTTTCGTAATTCCCTACGGACTCTACATGTCGTCGTATTAATTCAGACCGGGTATCAATACAAAAGACCATCTGAGCATCAGGCACTTCAGGTGTATCATTGAGTTCGCTGGCATTAGCCCCATTCTCCAAACTCTTGAACAATTGATTTTGCCAGCTTTGCTCCCAGGCTTGAAGCCAAATATATTGAAGCTTCAATAAAAAACCGTTGGTGTTGGCTTCCTTTTCTTCTGGAAGCAGGGTTAGACCCAATTTCTGGACAATCCATAATCGGACAGCTAAATAATCCATCAAATCAATAGGGAATTCTTGCTGCCATTCAGAATTGGATTCCCTGCGGTGCTTGATGTATCCGACCCAGCCAGGAAGTGCTGCCAAATGATGGCTAAATATTTTAACGTACTCTTTTTCAGAATAACCGGTAAGTAGTAGGTCCAATGCTGCTTCACTAGATTTTGGAAGATCTTTTAAAGATGAAGCCTCAAACGCTGTATCGTAAATGACTAAAAGTCTCCATGCCTTATAAAAACCTTCGCTTTTATAAGGCATTTCCCACTCGGCAAGCCCTTCATCCATAAAAGCAGACAACCATTTTACCATTAAACGATCCACCTGGTGGTTGGCATTAACATTTGCCGATCCTTGGTGACTTTCCAATACTTTGAGGTAGTTATCCGGAGATTCGGATAAACCATTTTCCTTCAAAATCTGATCCAAAACCTTCAAATCAATAGCTCCCTTTTCCCAAGCCTGACGATAATGATTTGCTGCTGGAAAAACATTGGCATTGAATTGTTTTTGAGCTGCGCTGACAGCTTCCAGAAAAGGTACTTTTTCGTACCCTGCCAAAGGATTGGAAGCAACGAAAGTATACAAGGGCCAAGTTTTTCCTATTACTTCTGCAGCTTTATCAATACTGGTTAATAAATACTGGTTCATATTGATTTTGATTTATACATTAGAATGGATTTTTTATATGGCTGGGACAGGTTCATTAATTTGACATAAAGCCAAGGGATTTTTTTATAAACCCCAAGTTTCATAATGAAAAACCCGATTAGAAATATCGCCCCAAATATGATTTGGACTGAGGTCAAAGGCAAAGGCTGCGCAACCATGGGCATACCAGCCATAAGTATGCTTACGCCATTGTACATCAAAGCGTAAATACCTATTCCTGCGATGAAAAGCAGCGGTGGTACTACTATTTTCTGCATTATTGAAAGGCTTTTCTCTTTCACTATATTGTAGGTTGCCTGTCCTACTGTGATGGCCACAATGAGGGTTAGCAACAAGCCACTATTTAGCAAGAGTCCTTTCCCGGTCCAGCTTGCAAAGAGATAAGCTCCGAGCGCTCCAAACAACAAAACAATTACCGCTTGCAGTGATTGGATTCTTAATGGAATTTGCTGCTTAGGTTTTGTTTGTGCTATTTCTTCTCCGGAGGACAAGAATAAGTAAGCCTTATAAAAACCATGCAGCATTAAATGAACCACTGCTGCATTAAAAAATCCTAAACCACATTGCATAATCATAAAACCCATTTGGGCAATGGTAGAGCATCCCAATTTTTGTTTGACATTTACCTGAAGCAATTTTGCGAATTGTGCAATAATGGCCGTGAAACCACCAATAATAAAAAGGACATATAAAGTGTTTGAGGCAAATAGGAGGCTAGCGAAAAGCGCCAACAAAATGCCTGCCCCATTCACAAAGCCTGCGTGCATCAACGCAGAAGCAGGGGTTGGTGCGGTCATTGCAGAGAGTAACCAGCGATGAAAAGGATACATGGCCGATTGTACAATGGCTGCCCCGATGACACAAAGCGCCGATAGCTGCAATAAATAAAATGGCATTTCAACAACGACTTCAGCAATCCCTGAGATTGTAAATTGTCCACTATAAAGAGCCAAAGGAATTAAGCCAATTGCCAGAAAGATGGTCCCTGCAAAAAAATATTGCTGCGTAAACCTAGCTGCCTCTTTAGCCTCTCCCCAGTTTTTGTCTATACCAATCAATTGAGACATTAAAACCCCCATGATAAACCAGCTAAAAATCAAAAGAAGGACATGCTGGGCCATGACCAATAGCATCACAGACAAAGAAAAACTTAAACAGAGAAACATAAACCTGGAGTGAAATTTAAATCCTGCGAGATAAGTTCCTGCATAACTGCTGACAATGGCACTAAAAAAGCTGACGGTAGTCCAGATCAAAATGGTAAATCCGTTGATCCTTAATAGGTTATCCCAAGCCCAATCAGGCATCTTGTTGAAATTAAGGAACAGAAATAGGGCGTTCCCAATAAACAGAAGCCACAACAATAAAGTCACAATGCGTACAGCAAATGGCTTTTTTAGGAAAGTGTCTGTACCCATAACTTTTTGAGCACTGCTTAAATCTAAATTCTTTTCAGTTGTCATTTCTAAGTTTTTATCGATTTCGGATTTGTAGGTGCTCCACTTATAAGAAGCATTACATCAGTTGATTTTGACGCTTATGCTTGGTCTTTATTTGAAGTACTTTCGATACCTTCTCGTAATATTTTAAATGCATAGGCGATCCCTAAAATGAAACTGCCTGATAAAATATGATCCAAGAACAAGTGATAATTGTAATAGGGCATTGCGAAAATTAATACCAGAATAAGTAGTCCTGAGATTGAAAGGGTAAGGTTTTCCATGAGATGTATTTTTTGCTCTTGAATGAAATTAAATGGCAACAGAAATTTCCAGTACCCCATTAATGCTTAGTTTTTGACCAAGGCCTCTCGAAATGTTTATAAATTCCTGCGCCTTCTTTTTTTCCATTTCTAATTCTTGAATTCTAACATCCAAATGCGCTGTTTTGGATCCGTGATTGCCTTCCCAAATTTGAAGTCTTTGGATTTTGTGAAAATTGATCTTCTCATCAATCAAACCCATAAGTACATGTGTGGCTTCCGAGGCAGTAAACTCACCCTTTACCAATTGGATTTTCTGTGTCGTCTTTGCTAATTGTGTTTTTTCTTTGGTTTCCATTTTACCTGATTATTAATGACTTCAATTGTTTTATTTTCTTTTAACAGCACAAAGATTAGCTATAAAAACCATTAATTTTTATTTATATTTGTTATGTTATGTATAAGAAATATTTATGAATTACACTTTACACCAACTCCATATCTTTCTTAAGATTTCTGATTTACAGAGCATTACAAAAGCTTCAGAAGCCCTGCATTTGACTCAACCAGCAGTTTCTATACAGTTAAAAAATTTCCAGGATCAATTTCCAATCCCGCTCACAGAGGTAGTAGGAAGACAGTTATATGTTACTGATTTTGGCAGGGAGATAGCAAAGGCTGCTGAGAAAATACTCAATGAGGTATATGCCATAAATTATAAAACGCTAGCCTACAAAGGGCAACTTTCCGGTCGGCTAAAAATCTCTATTGTCTCCACGGGGAAATATGTCATGCCCTATTTTCTATCCGATTTTATCAATCAAAATGAGGGGGTCGATTTGACAATGGACGTGACGAATAAATCGAGTGTATTGGAAAGTCTGGAATTAAACGAGGTCGATTTCGCCTTGGTTTCTGTACTTCCCAAGAAACTAAAAGTCAATAAAATAGCCCTGATGGAGAACAAACTATTTTATGTTTCAAGCAATAAATTGGAAATAAAGAAAAGTCTGACCAAGAAAAAACTATTTGAACAAACGCCTTTAATCTTTAGAGAACAAGGCTCTGCAACACGTAATGCCATGGAGTCCTTCATAGCGAGAAACAACTATTCGGCCCGTAAAAAGATGGAATTGACTTCCAATGAAGCCGTTAAGCAAGCTGTTATTTCGGGATTAGGATGTTCAATCATGCCACTTATTGGCATCAGAAATGAATTAAGCAACAAGGACTTACAAATTATTCCCGTAAAAGGCCTACCATTACGTACGGAGTGGAATTTAATTTGGCTAAAGTCGAAAAAATTATCACCTGCGGCTTTGGCCTATATTGAATTTTTGAACAAAAATAAGGAGCTAATAATTAATGAGAAGTTTTCATGGGTCAATTTATTTTAAAATGACAATATTATAGGCGGGAATAAAAGGACCCATTTTTAGCAATTCGCACTGCCCGTAGCCAAACTTAGGATTTTTAGCTTTTAGCTGAAGCATTTACCCTTCTGACTTTATTTCTATCTCAATGGGCAAAAGAAGACCTGACTTTAAATGTCAGGTCTTCTTTTAATTTCTTATACCCAATTACCAAATGGAGTTTAACTCATGGATTTCCCGGTATTTTATTAGTGTTTAATTTTTGCTAAAAAAGGCAATTCCCGGTTTTTGTTGATTGGAATCATATGGGGTAACCATTACTTGCTGACCGCCATTTATAAACACTACTATAGAGTTAATATCAACAATAAACTCTAAATCGATTGTGTAGAAAATGGCTGTATAATTTTACTCTGTTTTAAAAGCCTTAACCTCAGACCAATCACTCCAATTCAAATTTTGATCCCTATAGCGAACCCGCCAAAAATAGGTCGTATTTGGATTCAGGCGCTCCGTTTTTTCATCGGTTAAATCATCGTCTTTTTGTCGATTCTCTTTATAGTACCAATTTTCAAATTGCTGCCAACTCTCGTAGGTTAAATTTTCAAAATTATCTGATTTTGACACCTGCCAATGGGAGGCGGCGTGAAAAGTACCTGTATAATCACTTTTAAATGGTCCGGCTTTCAGAACCGCTCCGGTGATAGAAACTCCATTTCCGGAGGGTGATATGCCTTGAGGAACATTAGGTTTACGTTCTTTTCTCCAAACTGTAATGCTATCCCTCAATTCATTTTCCCGATGTTCGATGGTATTGCCACGACTGATGCGCTTAATGGTGAATTTTGGATCAGCCCTATCTCCGTCCACAGACACCATTACAAATCCGTACTCATCTTGAGTAACGGTAAACTCATCATAATCTCTACCTTCAAATTCTCCCCAATTGTCTATTGCTCCACCTGCTGAAGCCACATTGATCCAAAGGTGTTTGTGGTCTCTGGACTGCCCTCTGGAGTACCCGTGGGTATGTCCAAAAAAGTGAATGCTAGGCTTTCCGCTTTTGGTGGAAAACTGTTCCAGTTCTTTCACAATCTTACCGGTAAAATCTTCTTCTCCAGGAATCCATAGTTCGGATTTGAAGGGATGATGCAATTGGGCAAAAACAAAGTCAATTTTATCGTCTTTCTCTGTGTTTGCGAGTAATTCTTTCAGCCAGTCAAGTTGTTCTGACAAATTCCTGTACCCATCATTTGAATCCAATCCAATAACGCGGGTATTTCCATAATCTTTGTACCACCAATGCTCTGCATAGGCTGGGGTACCATTCTCAGGCAAACTAAAGTATTTAAAATAAAAGACTGAATTCCGCTCATGATTTCCTGGCACCGGATACACGGGAACTTCAGAAAACAATTTCTCTGCCGGGTTAAAAAAGTGTTCCTTCCATTGATAAAATTTAGATCCTGTTTGGACCAAGTCTCCCGGTATAAGCACCATGGCCAAGTTATCAGGCAATGACCCGCCAAACTCTTTCTTGAGATAACCAATAACCCCTTCATTCACGATTTCACTAAATTTATCCGGCTGATTGTGGTCATACTGCATGTCACTCATTGCCACTATTTTAAAATCCTCCCCATCATTAGAAAAAGGTGGCGTTTTAAATTGAAAGATATCTGAGCGAGTATTCCCGGTTCGCACTCGGTAATAATACTCAGTAAATCGCTCTAAGCCTGTTATTTTAACCGTGTGCACTTGTACATCATCAAAATTGATTGCTTCAGAAGTACCCAAAGCTTTATTATTTAGCTCAGGGCTTGTGCCCCATTCCACAATACTTTCTTCCCCTTCTGAAGTTTGCCACATTATAATGGCAGAATTGGGTTCTACATCTTGTAGGTAGGGTTTAATCTCTATTACCTGTGCCATTGACTGAAAGCAAACGCATGCTAACAACGAGAAAAAAGCTGACTTGAACTTCATTATCAATTTTAATTATTTTTTGTTTTGGTAAAAGGTAAGGCCATAAAATTCCAAAATGAAATCCTATACCCTACAATAAGGTGATTTTTCTAAAGAATAGAAAATAAAATGCGGAAAAATGGGCTATCTTCAAGCTGATTCCCCATTTATTATTGACTTTCCATTGGGTGAAATTTTATAAGAGCGTGCAATATTAGGAAAGTTCTATCTTTAATAAACCGAAATAAAGGTTAAGTTTTCATTATGTTTTTCAACAAAAGCTTGATGGCCTTTTTGAAGAGAACCTATTGTCAATACTTTATTTGTTACATGCCCTTCACCACCAATTATTATGTTCAATTGATTGCAAAATAAATTTTATCCAAGACCCCTAAAAAGGCAAGTGGCTGTCAGGACAAAACACCAAAAAAACAGCATAAGTATTCTCATCCGAAAATTGATTTGAAATACTGAAACTTATTTTTATTTAATACTAGCGTGAAAAGATTAAGGGAAAAGATAATTAGAGCAAGACCAAAAACCTTTCCTCCATCACCTGCCACCACTATTCCAAGGGGACCTAAATGACTTACAATCGCTCCGGAAATCACAAGAAGACTGGCAATTGTTGCATAGAATGAAGTTTTAGGAAGGAGAAGCAAAATTGCGCAGACCAATTCAACCAATCCTATGGCATATCTCCCAAAAGGCTCTAACCCTAATTTGGTGAAAATATACACCGAATCGGGGTGTGAGGAAAACTTAAAAAAGAGCGTTTGCAGGTAAATAATTGCAACAATGGTATTGGCTATAATTGTGACTTTATTTGTTGATAGTTTCATTTTGCATTAATTATATTGTTCCAGTTTTTATCTGCACTTATTTTAAGCTTTTCCTCATCCTCATTCCAAGAAGTCAGTGTATTGTTAAAATAGGCATTGTAAAAAAGGAAAAGTTTCCCCTCCTTTACCTTGAAAGTTTTTGGATTGATATCCACCTTTTCGCCATAATCCCCCATGGCAAATGCACAATATCCACCATATTGTGGCAGGTACTGCTCAGGAGATTTTCTAAAAGTTGCAAGGTTTTTATCAGAGGAAAAATAATAGGTAGCTCCATAGTATTTGTAGGAGAAGTTTTTTGTTCCCTTTACCGCTTTGCTCTCAGAAAAATAACTGACGAGGTCATACCCTTTGACTGCTAATCCATTCTCAAGGTTTAGATGGGTTTCGGATTGGTAAAGTGAAAACTGAAATAGAACAATAACCGCAGTTACTGTATTGAAAAGAAAGGATACCATGCTATTACTTTTTTAATGAAACCCAAAATTAGGTAAAGCAATAATCACCAAATGTAATTTACTTTACATTAATGTAACATTTCCTCCAATTTTTTCAGCTCCGGTATTTCTATGGATTTTCTTGAATAGTGAATGAGCTTTTTTTCTTCCAGCTTCTTAATGAGAGAAATTATCGTTTGTCTGGTACTACAAATGATCTGCGCAAGGTCTGCTTGGGTAAGGTAATTTTCAAGGTGGGTTTCTTTGTCCAGTAATTGACCTTCAGCATGTGCCCATTCAAGGAGAAAACTAATAAATCTATGTTCTGCTGATTTTAGAAAAAGGTTGGAATAATTGTTGGATATTCTTTTAAACTTTAACCCAATAAATTTGATGTATTTAAGTGCCAATTCCGGTTTTCTCATGATTAGAGACTCAAAGTCTCTGACAGTAAAACTGCACAAAACCACATTTTGGGTTAAAACTATTCCGTAATCGTTGCGACCTTCTTTTCCTTCCATTATCGAAGGAAACTGCCCAAAAATATCCCCTTTTCTCACGATTTCCTGTAAGACCTCTTCACCATCTTGATCTACGCTTACCACTTTAATTACCCCTTTCTTAAGAAAAAAAATCATGGGCTCATTTTCCGATTCGAAAAAAACGAGCTCTCCTTTTTTACCTTTTTTAAAACCGGTAATAACACATAAACTCTTAAGATCCCTATAACTTATTTGTCTAAAGAATTTGTGGTCGCGCAAATACCAAAACGTTAAATCAATCGAGTTTTTCACCTAAAATAAATATTATCTCCACAAAAATCTGTCTACAATTTGGACTCCCAAGTTACACATTTTTACCTTACTATAGGAAAAACTGATGTTAGCCCTCAACAAATCAAATGCACCTACCGAATCATTATTCACTATCAAATCAATTCATACTCCTTTAATTATAAGAGCTTTCGGAAAACCCACCCCATAAATTCAATCTCAGCCCATACTACAGAAAAACCACTTAGCCCCTAAAGATCCGGTTAGTTACAACAACTTCCCATCAATAGTAGGCGCTTATTGGCTCTACTCAATTGCACAGCATTATAGACACAAAACAGCCTGATTATTACCGATTATATGACGCTGTAGGTACCCTATTCTTCAATTTGGGATTAACGCCTTCAGATAGATTAACCTAAAAGCTAAGCCAATAGCAAATTGCCTGAATTTATATTAAGACTTACAGGGTATTTTGTAAAGTAAAATTGTCGGGTAAAAACTATTACCACTTAAAATAGAGGGACAAAATATAGGAGTTTACCTTTTAAAAAGTAAGCTTTTCCAACTTGAACAAGACCTTTCCCAAAAGACCAAAACCTATCCCCTCCTTAGTTAGAGAAAAGTTAGAATTTCACCTCACCTCATTTACTACTATACTAAAATTAACTCAGGTCTATTATGACAAAATTTTTGATTATGTTTGATATAATAAATAAAAAAATAACCTAACCTCCGATGATGAAAATAATTACCGCCTTAAAAAAACAATCTTTTTTGCTGGCAGGGGCATACCTGCTATTGGCCTTTTCTTGCACTTCTTCAAACGAGGGCCTTCACATTCAAACCAATTCCACAATAGCCATCGATCAGGATGACAACCAAGACAGCATCAGAATCAAAGCAGCCCATGTGGTACCTACAAATAATCAGTATGAGGCTTTGAAAGATGAGTTCATTGCCTTTGTTCATTTTGGACCAAACACCTTTACGGCTAAAGAATGGGGATCAGGAATGGAAGATCCTGCAGTTTTTGACTTAAAAGAAGTTGACACAGACCAATGGTGTGAAGCAATGAAAGCCGCAGGCATGACCAAAGTGATTTTTACAGCTAAACACCATGATGGCTTTGTCCTATGGCAATCCAGGTATACACAGCATGGGCTCATGTCCACTGGCTTTAGAGAGGGTAAAGGGGATGTTCTTAAAGACCTGTCTGCATCCTGCAAAAAATACGGCCTTGAATTGGGTATATACCTTTCTCCGGCGGATTTGTACCAAATAGAAAACCCTGAAGGGCTTTATGGCAACCTAAGTAAAAAGTCCAAGAGAACCATCCCAAGCCCCATAAAGGACAGACCCTTCCAAAACACAAAAACCTTTGAATTTGAAGTGGATGACTACAATGAATATTTCCTAAATCAGCTTTTCGAATTACTGACGGAATATGGACCAGTAACGGAAGTCTGGTTTGATGGTGCTCATCCCAAAACAAAAGGAGGGCAAACTTATAACTATGCCTCTTGGAAGGAATTGATTAGAACACTGGCACCCGAAGCTGTAATTTTCGGAAGACAGGACATCAGGTGGGGTGGCAATGAATCCGGAAAAACCAGGGAAATTGAATGGAATGTTATTCCTTATCAAGAAGACCCTAATCAGTTGAATCGTTTCAATGACATCACCGGAGAAGATGTTGCCAGCTTGGAGAAATTAAACAGCGCCAATTACCTGCATTACCAACCGGCGGAGACCAATACTTCTATCCGTGAAGGTTGGTTTTATAGGAATGATCATGAGCAAGGTGTAAGGAGTGCAGATGATGTCTTTGACATGTATGAAAGAGCTGTAGGCGGAAATTCTATTTTTCTACTAAACATCCCTCCCAATACGGAAGGAAAATTTCCCGATAGGGATGTAAAGGTATTGGAGGAAGTGGGCAATCGCATAAAAAACACATACAGCAACAATTTACTCGCAACAGCCAGTGGTCCAGGCCAAGTTTTAGATAATGATGACCAAAGTTATTTGTTACTGGACAAAGAAAAGTCCTTTGAAATAGTTTTAGAGACTCCTATCAAATTAAACAGGTTTGTCATTCAGGAAGCCATAGCCACTCATGGTGAAAGGGTATCCGCTTTTTCTTTGGAAGCCATGCTTGAGGGGGATTGGAAGACAATTGCCGAGGGTAATAATATTGGTTACAAAAACATCTTACGCTTTCCGGAAATAACCACCGACCAACTCCGTGTCAATGTACTCGATGAAAGACTGGAACCTGCCATAAGCCATGTGTCTGCCTTTTACTATAAAACCCGCCCTCCACAGCTGATTATTGAAAGAAGCATCGAAGGCATGGTTAGCATTGAGGCACAAAAAGCAGATTTTGGATGGAAAACCTATGCGCAAGACATTGCAGGAAGTCTCAATAGAGACCTGAGCATTAGATATACCTTAGATGGTACCGAGCCCACCGCCGAATCCACCCTATATGAAGAACCATTCTATTTGGCACATGGAGAAGTAAAGGCAGCTGCGTTCGGTAAAGAGGATCAGGGAGCTGTAGCCTCGATTTTGTTTGGAGCCGTAAAAAAGAGCTGGACACTTTTAGCCTCTTCAGCATCAGTAAATGGGTATGAAGCAACCAAGGCAATTGATGGTAAAAAAGAAACTTATTGGAAAGCAAAAGCCGAGGAAAAACCGCAGATAACAATTGACTTGGGAGAACAATTAACATTAACAGGCTTTACCTATTTGCCCCCTTTAAAGGACAAGGAAGGAATGATAGCCTTAGGGAATATTTATTACAGTTCAGATGGATCAAACTGGCAAATACTAGAGAGTTTTGAATTTGGAAACCTAATCAATGACCCCTCGCTAAGGAGACATGATTTTGAAGAACCGGTAGATGCCAAGTATTTGAAACTAGAGGCAGTAAGAATTGCCGGAGGTCATGGTTTCGCTGCAATAGCAGAACTTGGACTTTTGGTAAAATAGGGCTAAGTTTTAATTAAATATAACTCAAGAGCTGCCAAGCTAATAATAGCAGTGGAAAAAATTCCACTGCTATTATTAGCCCCAATTATGTAAGAAATCAATTTTTTTTACACTTTGGTAGTTTCGGAAAGAGCTTAAGTTTCGACTGCAAATTAGCTATTCTTAACTCACCTTTCGATCTCTTAAGGGATCTCCGGCTGCCGATATTTTTAATTTGACATTCTTTTCGAACAGCAGAAGGACGATCTTCAAAATACTCAACATGAACAATTTTCCATGGTATCCCGCCTTTTGTAGATTTATTCCGACCTGATTGATGACGGTCAAAACGCTCTACATGATTTTTACTCTGACCCACATAATAACGGTCAAGGGAAACAGAGTACAATAGGTAGACAGAATAATTCATAAAAAATGCCAGACCGAGTGATCCCAGCCTGGCTTCTCGTCGGGGTGGCCGGATTTGAACCGACGACCTCTTGCACCCCATGCAAGCACGCTACCGAGCTGCGCTACACCCCGAGATTTATTTTATTGTTACTATTCCTATTTTATCAGGACTTCGATCAGACGACCCTCCTGACTTTTGTCAGGACACGCTACCGAGCTGCTCTACACCCCGAGATTTTATCAATATCAAACATCCGTTTATGTTTGACTAATTAGGAAAGGCAAATTTAATTTATTTTTGATCAATTAAAAGCGATTCAAATCAAAAATAATAACAGAAATGTTACTTGAAGAATTGTAATTATAATCCAGCAATAATTAAAAAAAATAATTTCACTATAACTACTTGATTTAGAAGATCATTTTTTTCCAACCAAAAAATATTTGAAAAAACCATCTCCTCATGTTTGGAAAAAATTAAGTAACCTGTTATGTTTGCATCTCAATTAAGGCAAAGGCCTTAAATAAACAACAAATTCTCTCCTTAGCTCAGCTGGTTAGAGCATCTGATCCCGGTCAACCGGGAAGGGTCCTTAAAGCTTTTTGTTC
>NZ_CAXBPD010000035.1:0-21131 GCF_963977555.1 uncultured Cyclobacterium sp.
AATCTGGACTGGGTTTTTATAGATTAGATTGTCTGAGTTTTTCAGCAGACCCTAAATAATCTAAAAGCCCCCAATTTGCATTTTTTAAATTTCTATGCCAACCCGCATTTAGCAAATTTGAAAAGCCGCACAAGCCTACCCAC
The DNA here is from genome assembly GCF_963977555.1 of uncultured Cyclobacterium sp. Classification (GTDB taxonomy): domain Bacteria; phylum Bacteroidota; class Bacteroidia; order Cytophagales; family Cyclobacteriaceae; genus Cyclobacterium. The sequence goes on from NZ_CAXBPD010000035.1 coordinate 144, forward strand.
ATCCCAAGATTTACAAAAGAGCCAAATCTCCCACGCGCGTTTATCGTCATGTTTTATATCTCTTTAGTTAGGCCAAAGCTGACTTATATACTATGAAGCATAAGTTTATATCTACACAATCAAACGAGCTTCTGACTTTCTTCAATCAGATTAATAAGAATTGTTTCGATTATTCTGAGGCTAACATAGTTTTAAAGTATTTGAAGTCAGGAAATGGGAAAAAGTATATTAGGAACAGAATTTCCAATTACTTCCATAATCCAATGGGGGGAATGAGAAAACCTGCCCAGTTATTCAATGACCTGTTTTGGGCTGAAGAAAGGTTTTTTGCAGTAGGTCCTTGCAAGTTGTTCCTCAACAATGCTTACTTCTGCTTTATCGTAGTAATGTAAATTGCGATAATCCTTCCAGAAAATAGCACAAATAGGAAACCCAAATAATTGTTTAAAGAACTTCGCCAGATCCCTCCGACGAAGAACGCCTAACACAAGTCGTTTCCATAAATTCAGGGACCACCAGTTGGGTCTTGTATTTTTTTGCATTCCGGCTTTTCCCTGAAAGGATTAAAAACTTAGGATGACCCATTCAAAACCTCCTGCAACTTTTTAACCATATTGGTAGAGCCTATAAAGAAAGGGGTGCGTTGGTGCAGGCTTTCTGGCTGGATGTCTAGAATTCTATTTTTTCCGTCAGAGGCCATTCCTCCCACTTGTTCAGCAATAAAAGCAAGGGCATTTGCCTCGTAAATCAACCTGATTTTTCCTTTGGTAGCTTGACTGGTTGCAGGATACAGGTAAATTCCTCCTTTGAGTAAGTTTCTGTGAAAATCTGCTACCAAACTTCCAATGTACCTGGCTGATGCACCATGACGTTTGCAACTTTCCAGATAGGAAAGAATATTTGGGTTTATAAGTGGAGTAAGGCCTTCATTCATGGTAAAGATATTTCCATCTTCAGGCATTTTCATGTCAGGGTGGGAAAGAAAAAATTCTCCCAAAGACCGCTCATAAGTGAACCCATTGGCTCCTCGTCCAGTAGAGTAAACCAGCATGGTGGAGGAACCATAAAGTACATATCCTGCCGCCACTTGCTCACTACCTTTTTGTAGTACGTCAATTTCTTTTATCGGAGAGCCGGAAGGAGTCACTCTTCGATAGATGGAGAATACGGTACCGATGGACACATTCACATCAATATTAGAAGAACCATCAAGCGGGTCTATCGCCACCACATATTTCCCTTTACTGTTTTGCAAATCAATAACAAGGTCCTCTTCTTCTGACACTATGGCGCAGACTTCACCACCTTTGGTAAGGGCTCTGGTAAACCGAATATCTGCAATGACATCAAGTTTTTGTTGTTCTTCACCTTGAACGTTTATTTGACCAAAAGCGCCTGTTACGTCTGATAGTCCAGCTCTGCTAATTTCCCTGGAAACTATTTTTGCAGCTAAGGCGATGTCACGTAAGATTTGGGAAAGTTCCCCAGATGCGAAAGGAAAATCTTCCTGTTTACTTTTAATAAAACGATCAAGAGTAACCCCGACATTATAAGCGAGGTTTTGAGTATCTTGTTTGTAAGGCTGTGTCTTCATACCTTTGAAGTTAATAGATTATAGTTAAAAAATTACTTTTTCCATTCTATATTTTCATGACACAACCTTTGGTATACAAGTTCGGTGGAGCCTCTATAAAAGATGCAAAAGCCATTCAAAGAATTGCCCAGTTACTCAAAAATCATTGGGCAAATAACCTGCTCATAGTGGTTTCGGCTGCAGGAAAAACTACCGACAAACTGGAACACCTTATTTCCTTATCCTTTGATAATAAGGATTTTGATGCGCCCTTATTTGAACTGTTGGATTATCACCTTGACCTTTGTAAGGGACTATTTGAGGAAGGTCATCCAATATTCGCCAGGGTGGAAAATCATTTTGCCCAACTGAGGAGATCCCTTGAAAATAGCGCAATAAAAGAAAATCAAGCTTTTTTTTATGATCAAATTATTGGCTATGGCGAGTTGATTTCTACAAGGATTTTTCAGGAATACCTTTGTTTGAAGGGTTGCCCTTGCCTCTGGCAAGATGCCAGAGAGCTTGTAAGCACAGATTCACGTGCCAAAATGGCGAGGGTGGACTGGGCTTTGACCATGCAGCATTGCCGTAAAATATTGATTCCTATGTTGGATACTTTTCCTGTGGTTACCCAGGGTTTTATCGGTAGAGACCTTCAAGGAAATACAACTACCTTAGGCAGGGAGGGGTCAGATTTCACGGCTGCTATTATGGGAGTAAGTCTTGGGGCTTCGGCTGTCACCATATGGAAAGACGTAGCAGGAATACTGAATGGAGATCCTGATATTTTTCCTGATGCAGTTAAATTTGAATATTTGGATTTCGAAGAAGCGGCTGAAATGACCTATTATGGCGCCAGTGTCATTCATCCTAAAACAATAAAGCCACTTAGTAAACACGGGATTTCTCTCCATGTAAAGTCGTTTCTGAATCCTTCATTGGCTGGGACCATCATAGGAGCCTTTGGTCAGGCACCGAGAATTCCTATAACGATCATAAAACACAAACTAAGCCTAATAGAATTGAGGATTAGGGATTTATCTATGTTAGGTGGTTTTCATTTCGATTATATTTATGATGTGGCCGAAAAACTGAATGCTGATATTCAGTTGATTCAAGGGGCGGCCGCCCATATAAATATTGTAATAGATGCCCTTCCTGTAGATGAGGAACAAATTATTAAAGCATTTAGAGATGTGTTTCGCGTAAGCATAAAAAATAACCTGAGGCTGGTCACGGTAAAAAACCCTACTTCTGTGGAAATGGATCATTACCGGAAGATGGAAACGGAGCTAGTGCTTGAGCAAAAAAGCCCAGATTTGATTCAATGGTTGTTTCAAAAAGAACAATAGACCACTCAAATCATCTAAAAGTATTGGTTGACTAATGGTGCTTTAAAGTTATCAATAGAACTTAATAAAATGAGTTCTACCCTAGATGATGAAAAAAATTATCATTCAGAGGCCTAACATTTTCGAATTGCATAAATCCAGATGAAAGTATCCCACGCAGCAGCGCAGCCGGGGTGCAATCGCGAAAGGAAGTAAATATTAAATGCCCAATTTTACCTATGAAAGCTCTTCTATCCTTAATAAGTTGGTTTAAATAGTACGATGTTTTCTACTTCTTTTTCAGGAATAGAATTTAGTACGAATATTATTACTACGGTCTGTTTTAGCCCAAGGAAGTTAAAAAATTATAGGCAATGCAGGAATTATTTTTTTTCTAGAAGCTGTTGTTTCTTTTCAAGCGCTGCTATCAATCCATCCAATGAACTATCAAGGATGTCATATACCTTTTGAAATCCATCCACGCCGCCATAATAAGGGTCTGGAACTTCCATAAATTCTGCATCTTTTTGAAAAGTACGCATCAATAGTAGGTTTTTTGGAACGGTTTTGTGCTGTTCAGCTGATTTTTTAACGTTTTCCAAGTTAGACTTATCCATTACAATGAGATAATCAAAATCCCTAAAGTCTGTTCTGTTAAGTTGTCTTCCACGGTGATTCATTTTAATACCATTTCTGGTGGCACAGGCGATGGCCCTTTCATCAGGTAACTCACCAATGTGAAATTCTGAAGTTCCACAGCTATCACAGCTAAAGTGGTCCTGATAATTTTTCTGCTTAATTTTATGATTGAAAAGCGCTTCAGCTATTGGAGAGCGGCAAATATTTCCTAAGCATACAAACAACACTTTTACCATAAAACGATCACTTTCTGTCTTTTAGCTACTTCGAGCAGCATGTTATTATAAAGGTTAGATTAATAAATGGTTAATTTACAGAAATGAAAGAACTATACATATGAATTTTGCAATTTATTACCTACATTTGCAGAATGAATCCTAAACAGGAATGATTCTTATATGAAAATGAATGTTGAAAAGCTAAAAGAGAAGATCACCTCCAAAGGGATGAAATTTACGCATCAGCGTTTGGTTATCTACCGTTCACTGTGTGATTCTCAGGATCATCCAACAGCTGATATGGTTTACAATCAAATCACCGAGGAAAATCCTAGTATATCTAAGGGTACTGTTTACAAAACCTTGGAGAGCTTTGTCAATGCGGGTATTTTGCAAAAATTTAGAGATGATTTAGGCTTGATGCGTTTTGACCCAGTAATGGACACCCACAGCCATCTTTATTGCAATGAAAGCAGCCATATTCGAGATTATAAGAACCCTGATTTAGAGCAATTATTAAATAATTTCTTTAAAGAGAACCAAATCGAAGGATTTGAAGTTGAAGAAGTATCATTGGTAATAAAAGGAAAAACGAAATAAATTTCTATTTATATCATTAATTTATCTATAAACAATTAAAAATTTACTTATGTCATTAGTTGGAAAAAAAGCACCTTTATTTAACGTACCTGCAGTTATTGATGGAGAGGAAATTGTAGAAAATTTCTCTTTGGAGCAATTTCTAGGTAAAAAAGATGTTATTTTCTTTTTCTACCCAAAAGATTTCACTTTTGTGTGTCCTACTGAAATTCTTGCATTCCAAGAGAAATTGGAAGAATTTGAAAAAAGAGGAGTTGCAGTAGTAGGCGCGTCTTGCGATACAGAGGAATCTCATCTTGCTTGGTTAAATTTACCAAAAGCAGAAGGTGGAATCCAAGGCGTAACTTATCCAATCATAGCTGATCCAGTAAAAACAGTAGCGCACAACTTTGGCGTATTGGCAGGAGACTGGAACTATAACGAAGAAGGAGAACTTAACTACCAAGGACTTCCTGTTGCTTATAGGGCTACATTCCTTATCGACAAAGAAGGAACCGTAAGACACGAAACTGTAAACGATCTTCCACTAGGAAGAAATATCGATGAAATGTTGCGTTTAATCGATGCATTAAGACACGTAGAAAAATTCGGTGAAGTTTGTCCTGCAAACTGGGAAGAAGGAAAAGAAGCAATGAATGCTACAAGAGAAGGAGTAGCTTCATATTTATCAAAAAATTAAGCATTATAGTGCTTCTTATAAAAGAAAACCCTGCCATACGGTAGGGTTTTTTATTTAATCCTAATCGCCGGCTAAATTTATAATACTGTTCATTTTTTTCTTTTTCTCCCTGTAAAATCTGTCCAATTCACGTGGAAATTGATCCATTTCTAGTGAAAGTGATCTAACATAGCCAACAAACCCTGAAAGTTCGGCCCTGTTAATGGCTCTACCTTCTTCTAATAATTGTATCAAACCCAGACTTGTTACAGGTCTCCTCAAGACGTGTGAAATGTCAAAAGAAATTTGTTCCGAGGCATTTTCAAACTCTATGCGCTTATTGATATTTTGAAAGGAGCCATACAATAAGACAGCGCCATCGGGCATCTTTTTTGGTTTTGCACTTATATAGTGCCAATTGTATTGATTTTTTGCTTTTACTCGATATTCAAAGCATAATGGGTTCAGCCTCGTCAAAAAAGCTCTAAGATTTTTCTAGAGAGGCCTATATCATTAGGATGAATTTGTGAAGAATCCTATTCAAGAGATTTTGACCCTATTTTAAAGTTAATCCTTGGGTGAAGGTCCTTCATTCCAGGGCTCAAAAACTCGAAATTTAATTCACCCTTTTATAGTTTATTATTGAAATAGATGCTTAATTTTAGAAATCATGTGCCCAAAACCTCAAGTTTCTGTGTTAATTTCCAGTTACAACACTCCATTTTATAAGTTGGAAAGAGCGATTAACTCTGTACTTAATCAAAGCTTTCAGGATTTTGAAATTGTACTGGTAGATGACGGCTCTCACAATGACCCAGAAAATAAATTGATTGATTTTTGCTGTCTTCATGAAACCAAGTTAACCTACATAAGGAAGATCAACGAAGGACAATCTCAAGCCATAAACAAAGCCTTGCAATGGAGTGAGGGTCACTATATTGCTATACTTGATGCAGACGATGAATACCTTCCAAACCATATCCATTCTTGTGTTGCTCAGATGAAATCATTTGACCTTATTGCTTCCAAAACTTTAACAGTAACCAATAAGCCGGAAGATTTTTTTGTAGTTGACAGGTATGATCAGCAGAAAACCATCCACGTGGATAATTGCATTCTTTTTGCTACCCTTTTCGGTAAAAGAAAGGTATTTAATAAAATCAAGTTTAAGGATGGTTATGGTGCGGATGCAGCATTTTACGAACAGGCTAAGAAATTATTTAAAGTGGGTAAGTTGGATCTCCGTACCTATGTTTACTATAGAAACAACCCTGAAAGTACTTGTGAAAAAATCAAATCCAAGTATGCTACGGATTAGCAATAGTGGCACCAATTGTGCACTGCCTTCATGTAAATCAGTGAAAGTTTGCAATTAAAAGGCATGGATTTTAACCGTATCTTCGGGAAAATCGAACAATAGCACAATGGCAACTAATATAGAAGAGAATTCCTGTTGCGAAACGCATAACCATTCTCATACTAAATCTAACACTCTTTTTGAGTCCCCATGGCTACTTAGCCTACTTAGTTTTATCCTCTTAGTAATAGCTGTTTCAGGTGAAAGCATGCTGCCTTTCCATAATTATGGAATCTCTGGTTGGCTCTTCGTTTACTTATTGGCCTATTATTTTGTAGGCTTTCCAGTGTTACGCACAGGGTGGAGGTTGATCCTACAAGGCGATGTGTTTACAGAATTTTTCCTTATGGGCATCGCTACCATTGGGGCTTTCGCTATTGGAGAGTATCCTGAAGCTGTGGTAGTTATGCTTTTTTACACGATAGGCGAACTGCTTCAAGACCGTGCTGTCAGTAAAGCCAAAGGGAATATTCAGGCCCTACTGGACATTAGGCCTGACAGTGCAAGGGTGATTAGAGATGGCGCTTCGAATTTAGTCAAGCCTGAGACTGTTGATACTGGAGAAACGATAGAAGTGAGGGCAGGAGAAAAAGTGCCATTGGATGCAATTCTTTTAAGTGAAAGCGGAACGTTCAATACAGCAGCTATTTCGGGGGAGAGCATGCCTGCCGAAATCAATAAAGGAGAAGAGGTCTTGGCAGGAATGGTAAACATTCAAGATTTGATTACCTTAAATGTATTAAGGCCTTTCTCGGAGAGTTCCCTCCAAAAGATTATTTTAACCGTTCAGGAGGCAACGGCCAAGAAAGCCAAAACGGAAAAGTTTATTCGAAAGTTTGCTAAAATTTATACGCCAATTGTTACTTACTTGGCACTGGCCTTGGTCATTCTTCCCTATTTTATAGTAGCAGATTATGCTTTTAGTGAATGGTTGTACAGGGCTTTGGTGTTTTTGGTTATTTCCTGCCCTTGTGCATTGGTCATCTCTATTCCTTTGGGGTATTTTGGAGGAATAGGAGCAGCATCTAGAAAAGGCATTTTATTCAAAGGCTCAAATTTTCTAGACTTAATCACCACGATCAACACCGTGGTATTCGATAAAACAGGGACATTAACCAAAGGGGTTTTTGCTGTAGAAAAAGTGGAATCAATACCCAATGCTGATCCAGAATGGCAACATTTGGCTGCTTCTCTTGAATCCAATACCAATCATCCCATTGGGAAAGCCATAGTGAAACATCTATCAGATGGGGCAAGTCCTGTGACATTTTTAAAAGAAATACCAGGTAAAGGCCTGATGGGAGTGGTTAAGCATAGGAGGGTGCTGGCAGGAAATAGACTGCTAATGGAAAGTCAAGAAATACAAGGTTTACCAAATGAGACTTACCCTAATAAAACGGTCATATATTGTGCAATTGATGAATTGTTCTGTGGTTATTTTGTGTTGGCTGATGAAGTTAAAGCGGACGCCAGAGAAGCCTTTATATCACTTAGAAAGCTAGGGATTCATAATTTAATGATTTTTTCAGGGGATAAAGCCGAGGTGGTTGAAGCCTTGGGAAAAGAACTAAAAGCAGACATGGCCGTAGGAGGAATGCTTCCGGAGGAAAAATTGGCAAAAATTGAGGTCCTTAAAGAAGACCCTATAAAAGTTGTAGCTTTCGTTGGAGACGGTATCAATGATGCGCCTTCCATTGCCGCAGCCGATGTGGGCATTGGAATGGGGGGAATGGGAAGTGATTTGGCCATAGAGACAGCCGATGTAATTATCCAAACAGATCATCCTTCCAAAGTAGCCTTGGCATTTAGAATAGGGAAGGCAACGAAAAGAATCGTATGGCAAAATATAAGTCTTGCCTTTGCCGTAAAATTTTTGGTCTTGGCCTTGGGTGCAGCTGGAATGGCGGGAATGTGGGAAGCCGTATTTGCGGACGTTGGTGTAGCCTTACTTGCTATTCTAAATGCCATTAGAATTAATTATTTATTCAAATAACATAGTCTATGCTTTTTACCGCTTTATCTACTAAAAAGGAAGTCTGGTCAACCATTAAAAATCAATTGCAACTGGGTGCTTCTGACCCTAAACATCCTTTCCATTTTGTAAACCTTTGTACCCTAAATGAGGATCAGCCAGACAGTAGGTACGTGGTTCTTCGAGAGGTAGATGCCTCCTTACAATTGTTTATTTACACCGACAGTAGAAGTGAAAAAGTATCTCAAATAGGCAAAAATATCCATGTCTCCCTGCTCTTTTATCATCCAGAAGATCGCTGCCAGGTTAAAATAAATGGGAAAGCCTACCTTAACTCCAATACTACAATACAGGAAAAACATTGGAACAATATCCCAGTAGATGCTCAAAAGAGCTATCATTCTGTTTTGGCACCTAAAACTGCTGTAGCTCAACCGGAAGATGGTTGGGAGCAAGAAAGCCATTTGGGAAGTAAAAATTTTACAGTATTAACCATCGTTCCTGATCAAATAGAATGCTTGCAACTGGATAAAGGAGGCCATTTGAGAATCGTTTTTGACAAATTAAATAATGCCTGGGATTCATCATGGTTGGTTCCTTAGCTGTTGATCATTTCTAGTGCTTGTTGGGCAAAAAGAATAAAATTGCTATCTTCAATGGATTAATCCAGCAATAACATTTCTAAAAATTTTATTTCCATGCATAACAGAAGAGACTTTATTAAAAAGACCGGATTGGCAACAGCCTTTTTAGGTTTAGGCCTTGGAGGGCAGGCTTTTTCATTGGCGCCCCGTGAGGAATTGTTCAAAATTTCATTGGCCCAGTGGTCCGTCAATAGATTGCTTTTTTCTAAGCAAATGGACAATTTGGATTTTGCCATACTCGCAAAAAAACATGGTATCTCTGCAGTTGAATATGTGAACCAGTTTTTTATGGACAAAGCCAAGGACACGAGTTATCTGAAAGAAATGAAAACCCGAGCGGAAGGCGAAGGCGTCACTTCTGTATTGATTATGTGTGACAATGAAGGAAAATTAGGAGCCAGAGATACTTCTGAGAGAATGGAAACTGTAGAAAACCATAAAAAATGGGTAGAAGCAGCTAAATTTCTTGGATGCCACTCAATTAGGGTAAATGGATACTCTTTTGCTAGGTACAGTGCGGATAAAAAGGAATTTGCAGAATCTATGAAGCTTGTGGCCGATGGCTTGCGGAACCTCTGTGAATTTGCTGATACAATGGGTATTAATGTAATGATAGAAAATCATGGTGGTTTTTCCAGCAATGCTAAATGGCTTACTGGTGTAATGAAAGCAGCAGATCATCCAAGAGCTGGAACCTTACCGGATTTTGGCAACTTCTTGATGTATAGAGAAGAAGGAGAAAAAACCCTTTCCTATGATTCCTATAAAGGTGTAAAACAATTGATGCCTTTTGCCAAAGGAGTAAGTGTAAAACCTACTGTTTGGGATGGAAAAGGCAACCAGTCTCAATTGGATTATGAAAAAATGATGTCCATTGTGCTTGAAGCGGGTTACCATGGCTATTGTGGTATTGAGCATGGTGAAGAAGGGCGCATTTGGGAAAGCATTGTAGAAATACGTGAACAGCTTGAGGCTACCGAGAAAGCGCTGAGAGGATCTTTTTCTGTTTAAGACTTTAGCCATAGCGAATAATTAGATAGCCATAATAAACCCCCTGGCTCCAGAAATCAGGGGGTTTATTATGGCTATGACCAATCATTTTTACTTGAGTTCGAGTTAAATTCGTCCTAATACCTGCTCAGGAATCATATCGAATATTTTTTTTGGGATGACTGAGCTGAAAAAGGAGAGACAGTTTTCTTTGCCAGCGTTTCAACAACTTATAAAAGTATTTCTCTAATCCTCCGGTGATGAATCTTCTTACCTAAACAGGTTCCACACACGTTTTTTATCAATTCTACTCTATATTGGGAGAGCTGGAATGCCATAGAAGGCTATAAAAACAATTAAACTACCATTACAAATTGGAATATATTTTGTCATTAGTGCAAGTTTTGCGTGTAATAAATATTAATTCGTCTGTTTTACTGATAATTAATTTTGTGTAATCAACTTTTTACACGAATTTTATTACTCATTATTAGATGAAAATTTTCTGGCTAATCTTTAACTTCTCATTTCTATTTTAAGAAGTGTTATAATTGAAAAACACCATGACCCAAAAATCCTTGATTTATTTACTTTTCGCATTGGTTTTATACTCCTGTGCTGAAAAGAAAGCTCCTTTGCCAAACATCATTTTAATTATGGGGGATGATATTGGTTATTCTGATATAGGGGCATATGGAGGAGAAATTGAAACGCCAAATATCAACCGCCTGGCAGATGGAGGATTAAAATTCAGGACTTTTTACAACATGGCCAAATGCAACCCTACCAGATCAACCATGCTTACAGGTCTATATGACGGTGGAGCGGGTGCCGTTCATATAGCCAACTTGACCAAACAAGCGGGTTATAATAACATTATGAGTGGTAAAGAACACTTTGACCCATGGGTACCGGAATACTGCAAAGCCGAAAATGTATTTGATCATTCCTTTTATTTTTGGGCCACAACAGAATATTTTCTTCCTCCATCAGGAGCGTTCGAAAGACCTTTTTACCTTGAGGGCAAGGAACTAAGGGCTGATGAAATAGAACATGAAAAATCACCAATGTATAAAACTGATTTTATCACTGATTATGCTTTGAAATGGTTGGATGAAACTTTTGAAAAGGAAGAGCCTTTCTTTCTCTATTTGCCTTATCATGCTGCGCACTATCCACTACAGGCCCGACCTGAGGACATAGAAAAATACAGGGGAAAATACCTCAAAGGCTGGGATGTTCTACGTCAAGAACGCTTCGATCGAATGGAGGAGATGGGAGTGCTTCCACAAGGTGCAAAACTAAGCCCACCGGAAAACAATTTGAATAAATCCCGGGGGCCATTATTGGAAGATTATACTGATTATTATGCATGGGATAGCCTATCGTCGGCGAAAAAAGATTCACTTGACCTTGAAATGGCTGTTTTTGCAGCCATAGTTGACCGGATGGATCAGAATATTGGGCGGGTTTTGAAGAAGCTGGAGGAAAATGGAAAGCTTGAAAATACCATTATCATGTACCTCAACGACAATGGCTCTTGCCCATTTTATACCAATAAAATTCCCGATAAGCAGCCAGGTCCTGCGGATTCTTATTGGAGTTTGCGCACCAATTGGGCCATGTTGGGAAATACCCCGTTCCGTCAACACAAACAGTCAGGCCTTGAGGGGGGAAGCCATACGCCATTTATCGCATACTGGCCAGGTAAAATTGCCCCGAATACCATTACTGACCAAGTGGGACATGTGGTGGATATTGCGCCCACTTTTTTGGACTTGCTAAACATCCAATACCCAGATTCGATCCATGGTCATGCAACTTTACCGCTGCATGGTAGTTCATTACTTCCTGTCTTTATGGGCGAGCTACGTCCGGAACCAGCGTATTTTATCTCTGGAATGGATAAATTCAGAATGTTTAGAAGTGGTGATTATAAAATTGTCCGAATGAACGGAGGGGAATGGGAGTTGTACCACATTAAAAATGATCCCTCAGAACTGGTGAATTTAGCCGATACCATGCCGGGGAAAGTAAAGGAATTGGCCATGAATTATGAAGCTACGCCAGCTGGATCCGCTAAAAACCATCCTTAATCCAGAAGGTTTTGTTTGCTATATAACAAAAGTAGCCCTGAGGCATTTAGACGCAACAGGGCTATCAAGTACCAATGGCTATATCCGCCTATTGTTTTTTGAGGAGGTATAAAATTACGCCATTAGAAATACTACCATACTTCTAGGTCCATGTGCTCCTATGACCAAAGACTGCTCAATATCTGCAGTTTTGGATGGTCCGGCTACAAATACGCCATAACCAGGCTCAGCTACATTTATCTTTTGATAGACTTCATGCATGTTTCCCAACAAACGGTCAACTTTCAGCAAAACTATTAGATGCTGAGCAATGAAGGGCAAAGCCCTATGGACAATTTTTTCCTCAGGAAGCCAAATGGCTGCATTTTCCACTACTCCCCAATCACCTTCAAGGATGGCTACTTCTATATGTTCTAATTCATGGGGATCCTGAACTTTCCCGATATCAAAGTTTCCAGTGATCCCATCAACCATAGACAACACCTGATTGTCTGGGGTGTAATTATCTTTTAGATAGGCTTGTACGGCTGCTTTTCCTTCTCCTGTTCTGGCTGTGCCACCATTCAGTTTTATGCTGGCCTGAAATTGTTCGATCAGGTTGTCTTCATAGGGAAATTCCGGATGCTCCGGCAATGGGAGCAAATCAGGTTTATTCTTTTTTATGGCCGCTATAATGGCTTCTTTACTGCTATTCATTGCTTCCTGTTTTTTCGATACCATTCCTTGAAACTTTCTTTGGGCACTTCCGGCAACTCTCTGTGTTTACCCCATGCATTAAAGCTATTGTAAACAAAACCACGAGGACTAATAGACAGTGATTTTCTGGCCAAGTTGCCCATCATGTCGAATAGTTTTGGCTTAGACATTACATTGCCACCAAAGCGCATGGCCCATTTTTTAGAAGGCTGGGAGGGACCTTCTTTGGTAATTACTTGTCGCCATTTGTACAATTGCTCATGAATATTAATTTTCACTGGGCATACATTAGTGCATGAGCCACAAAGGGTGGAGGCAAAAGGTAAGGTACTGTGTTTTTTTAAATCCATACCGGGAGAAAGTATGGAGCCTATAGGTCCTGGCACCGTGGAACCATAGCTAAACCCACTGCTTCTACGATAAATAGGGCAGGTATTCATGCATGCACCACAACGTATGCATTTTAAGGAGTTTCTGAAATCCTCTCTACCCAATTGGTTGGTTCTGCCGTTGTCCACCAAGATCAAGTACATTTTCTTTCCTTCTCTTGGCCGGTGAAAATGGGAGGTATAGTTGGTTATGCTTTGTCCGGTGGCACTTCTGGCAAGGAGCCGAAGGAAAACACCAAGATCTGCTGCACGCGGAATGAGTTTTTCTATTCCCATACAGGCGATATGCAAATCTGCCAGGTGGGTGCCCATGTCTGCATTGCCTTCATTGGTGCACACCACAAATCCTCCCGTCTCAGCAATACCAAAGTTCACACCAGTAATGGCTGCTTTGGCTTGAATAAATTTTTGCCTTAAATGTTGTCTAGCTGCCTCGGTAAGGTAGGCGGGATCATCTGCACCTGCATCTGTTCCCAGATGTTCGTGGAAGATGTCTCCAATTTCTTTTTTCTTAAGGTGAATGGCAGGCATTACTATATGACTTGGTACCTGCTTGTTGAATTGTATGATCCTTTCCCCAAGGTCTGTGTCTACAACATCATAACCTTTGTCTTCTAGGAAATGATTAAGCCCACATTCTTCTGTGAGTATAGATTTACTTTTGACTAGATTTTTAACCTGATTTTCCTCCAGTATGCGTAATACATGTTGGTTATGCTCATCTGCATCCTTTGCCCAGAGTACTTCTATACCATTTTCTATGGCATTTTTCTCAAATTTGAGGAGCAATTGATCGAGATTGGAAAGCACATGGTCCTTGATTTGAGAAGCATTGGTTCGTAAATTTTCCCATTCAGGAATTTTTTGTGCCGAAACATCTCTTTTCGTGCGGACATGCCATAAGGTATCATCATGCCAATGGCTTCGTTCATCGTCCTTTAGAAATTCTTCGGCTGCAGCCGCATGGGTTGGTGTCGCTTTCATTTTTTACTGTTTTTGGGTTTTCGATACCTTTGCATTTAGGATCTCTGCTATGTGCATGACCTTCATCGGACTTTTGTTCCGCCGAAGGATTCCTTCCAAATGCATTAAACAGGACATATCCGCCCCTGTGATCACCTGTACACCCTGCTCCTCATGGTCTTTGATACGGTCTTTGCCCATACCTACTGATACGGCCTCTTCAAGTACGGCAAATGTACCACCAAACCCACAGCACTCGTCTTTTCTGGTTAGTTCTATGAGTTCGATGCCGCTGACCATTTCCAGTAATTGCTTGGGCTTGTTAAATTCAACACCCATTAGCTCTGAAGGTTTTGCCAATTTGAGGCCCCTTAGTCCATGACAACTCGCATGAATACCTACCTTAAAAGGAAAATCTGCTGTAAGTTCCTTAATTTTCAATACATCAGTAAGAAACTCACAAAGCTCATAAACCTTTGGTTCATTTTCTTGGCCTGAATAAATATGGTCTTTGGTATGTAAGGTACAGCTGCCCGAGGGACAAACCACATAATCAAATTCGCTAAAGTTTTTTCTAAACAAAGCAGCGGGCCCTTCTCCAAATTCTTGATAACCCGAGTTGGCCATGGGTTGGCCACAACAGGTTTGTTTAAGGGGATAATCCACGTCTACGCCTGCGCTTTCTAAAAGCTCAAGGCTGGCAATGGCTACCTGAGGGTAAAATTGCTCTACGTAACAAGGTATAAATAATCCAACTTTCATCAATGCGGTTATTCTTGGATAATTAACTAAATACAAGGAGTCTTTGTTGGCTCCATTTTCTAAATATAAGCATCATAAGGTTCAGTCCCATTGGTTCAAGGCAAAATATAGCCGGGAGCTCCCTTTAATTTTTTCCAGCCAACGCTAATTTCTGTCTGTTATAAGACAAGTTTATAACGATATTGAGAAGAAACTGTACTTACAATTAACGATAAACTTACCTAGTAATCCTTCCACTTCCATCCTGCACTGTGCTGATGAGCGAAATTTTCAATTTTTTAAGATTAATGTATAAAGAGCTATTAATGTCCTATTGGGATCAATGTTTTTTCTTTATTAGTTAGTGCCTAGAGGATTATGCTTTTTTATCCATTTGACCAGATTTTTAAATATAACGGGATAAATTATTTTCAACATTATTGGTACTCTTGGCGTAATTATTTTAAATTACCTTATAAACACTCATGTGATATGAAAACTGATGTTGAAGAAAAAAACATAGTGGTAAAAATGAGTTTAAGGCCCTCAACCATAAAAAGGATTGAAGTCTTAAGAAGGAATTCAGGAAATGATAATCGCAGTCAATTGGTTTCCAATGCCATTGAAATAACAGAAGCCTTATCGGCTTATATTCATTCAGGGGCAAAGATTTACATAGAGAAAAAAGATGGAACCAAGGAGTTACTAAATATTGAGGGAATCTAGTGTCTATGGAGACGAAAGATGAAAATATTGTGGATTGGGGTGATGAATCTACTTCTTCTGAGTCCTCCAGTTCAATCCTCAGAACCACAAAAGAAATCGTAAATGAATACGATATTTTTAGATTAGCCAATTGGATTTTGGCCATTTGTGCATTTGTTTATATCTCTTTTGGGCTGATTAGAATTTATTATCCAGGCTACCAAGTAGTTGAAAATGGATTAAAAGTGTATAAAAACGAAGGAATTGTTGAGGTCTGGGAATACACTAAAGTCTTTCTAAATTCCATCATTTCTTTAATTTTGGGCCTTTATTTTGGTGCCAAGGCTCAGGCTAGGAAAACAAATAGTCAAAGCAACCTATAATGAATTTTCAGATATGCTTTAGTTTCCATGAAAACGCACAAAGGGATGTGTTAAAAACACAACCACCATTGATCATTGAAAATATTCAACTTTAAATTTTCTGAAATTCTATTGGCTTGTTGTCATTAGCAATTAAAGTATTTACTTTTTACTAATCTCAGCTTGGTAGCTCATTATTTATATTAATGGGTCCTTTTCATTCCTATAAATTTTTTTTCACAAAATTATTCGTGAACTAAAAATACAGACAAGTATTTGTAACTATAATTTTAATTATATATATTTAATCCTGACTTTCTCATTTACAATGGATTCTGAGAGATGAACCTCCTTGAATTATCCGAAGTTCGCAAAAATTATTAGGAGGTAGAGGGTTTTCGGGCAGTGTATAGGTCAGGGCAATTGTTTCATAGGTCATTATAAAAACGCAAGCACATGAAAAAACCCAATCTTATTTTATCGTCGATTAAAATATTGCTCATTATTTCCTTTGTGGCTTGTTCGGATGCTGTATCCGAGGAAAACACAAATAATGTTTCAATAGCACCTGATGATTATCCCACACTATCCTTTGAGGATTTTACGGTAAAAGAAATGATTCCCCTGGAAACAACTGAGGACAACCTGATGGGTATGGACCTGCGGATAAAATTTTCAGACAGTTTCATAGCAGTTATGGATGAAAACAAAACCAATAAGCTTCACTTATTTGACCAGAAAGGAAGTTACCTTAGGGCGATTGCTGAGGTAGGTAAAGGCCCTGGAAGCATCCGATCTCTGAGGGACTTTGAGTTTGGAAAAGCAGAGGAGGTATTGGTGCTTTCTCCTATTGCAGACAAAGCCGATGTATACAAATTTTCTAAGGATGGAAATTTAAGCGAAGCCTTTGAATTGGCTTATAGTGCGCATTCTTTTATTAGATTAGAAGGGGGAGGTTTTTTATTTCAAGGCGGGTATAATCTGCCATTTGTAACGCATAGGGTGATTCAAACAGATGCGGAAGGGAATATTCAGCAGCGCTATTTGGAAAACGATTATGAGAACGTAATGCTACCCATGATGGAACGTAATTTTTTCCCATCTGATAAGGGGGTTATTATGCTGGAAATATTCAACCCAAATTTATACTTGTACCAGGGTGATAGTCTTGGACAGGTTCTCCATGCCGACTTTGGCACTTATGATTTACCGTCCAATTTTTGGGATGTGGACCTTATGGCTAGCTTTGAAAAGATCAATGAAAATGGTTGGGCCACTTTTAGAGGTGTTTTCCAACAGGGAAGTTTGATGGTTACAGACATTGTAGTACAAAAAGGAATGTCAATGTCCAAATACATTTTGTTCCATAAGGGCAAAGATATTTACAAACTAAAAGCTGATAGGGACGATGATATGGTATTCTTTTACCCTATCGGTATCAATAAAGAAGAACAAGTGCTCTTCCTGACCTACCGGTCAATATTGGAAAAGCATGCCCAGGAATTTCCCGAAACATTCTCGGTAGAAGATTTACCGGATGGAGACTTTGATTATCCCGTGATATTGCATGTAGAATTAAACAGTAGTTTATGAAAAAGGCATTTTTTATTGCATTTAGCGCTTTTCTATTAAACGTTTCCTGTAAGGAGTCGGTTAAGAAAGAAATTGCGACAGGGCCGATGGAGCTGACTATTGCAATGGAAGACATTCAACCGGCTTATGCTTTTAGCAAATTTGACCTTGTACCGCTGGAGTTAAATG
Organism: uncultured Cyclobacterium sp.; assembly: GCF_963977555.1. Lineage (GTDB taxonomy): Bacteria > Bacteroidota > Bacteroidia > Cytophagales > Cyclobacteriaceae > Cyclobacterium. The sequence goes on from NZ_CAXBPD010000035.1 coordinate 17,839, forward strand.
ACTTGTCATTGGTAGGCGCTATTGACAAATTAATTGTGGAAAAGGATAAATTATTTATCCTTGACAAGGAGGTTACAAAAAGTGTTTTTTGTTTTTCTACCGCTGGAAAATTCCTTTTTAAAATAAACAATATTGGGGAAGGAGATGGCAAATTCTCCAAACCATTTGATTTAAATTTGTTCAATGAATCGCTACAGATTTTGGATATAATCCAAAAGAAAATCCTTGTATTCGATTTGGAAGGCAATTATAAGCACGAAAAACCAGTCCCGTTTGAGGAACAGGTTGTCAATTTTTTCCCAATCAATCAAGATTTTACCGCTTATCATATGGATGGCAGGTCTTTTGGGTCTGAGGAAACGGATTTTATCAGGGTTTTGGGTAATAAGGATTCCACCATTTCAATTCAGGGAGTGTCGGATATAGGAAGTACAGATGCCTACCAAGTTCCCATAGAATTTTCTCAACATGATGGCAACGTTCGGTTCCTACACGCCTGGACGGACACCATTTACAATATCTCGGAAAAAGGAATAGAGGCTGACTACATTTTAAATTTTGGAGCAGATCGCTTGGACAAGAAGGTCAAGAAACTTCCTTTAATGGACATGCGGAAGTTTATAATGGGAAACCCGTATGTTTTCAATGCTGCCAATCTTGTTGAAAATGAGGAATACCTGAGCTTTCAATGGACCAGAAGTGTAGCCGGCTATGCCAATTCTGAAGATCAAACTTATGTCTCCTATTACAGGAAAAGCACAGAAAAGCTTGATCATTTCCCATTGCTAGAAAACTGGGTGGAGAAGGTGAATTTGCAAGGGCCTCTCTATGGAGCCGGGGAATGGTTTTTTGGTTACTTGAATTATGAAGACTGGAACAAGCTTTCAGCAGAAAGTAAAGATGATCTTATTATACAAAATTCCAATGTAAACGCTGAATATTTGGATGCTGGAAATCCTATTATTGTCAAATACAGGCTAAAGGAGGGTTATAAATAGCATTAGTGCCTTCGCTTTAGATCGTTTGGATTTCCAGGTAACGCCATAAATATGTGTCCAATTATAGAAGCCATCCCCTCATATCCCGGCGGTTGAGCGGAGCCGAAACCATAGGGTAACGGGGACACATTGCTTATTCCTTCCGCTGCACTAGGAATCACTTCCCACTGCTTATAGTCAGGATTCCTATCGTACATTCTTTAAAGACATTACCGTAATTGTAGTAGAATCGTTTATTATCCCTATTTCACCTGCCCGGAAGGGCTTAATGTCACAGCCACGGGCCTAGCCCGTGGTTTAGTGATTATATATTGTCAGTTTTTTTAAGAATGATGGATCAGAAAAACGGCTGGGATTTTATGAAGGTCCGGATGTTTCTTGCGCCAATCTGCGACTTTTTTGGTTAGGATCATTTCATCGCTACCCGTTATATTGCTAGCAATACATAGCAAGGTATTGCTGCTGAGGTTGGCCAATAAATCTTCGATCATCCGGTTATTTCTGAAAGGCGTTTCCATAAACATCTGGGTGGTGTTTTCCCTGATCGATTTGGCTTCCAGTTCTTTGATTGCTTGTACCCTGTCTTTTCGGTCTATAGGCAAGTAGCCATTGAAAGTAAAGGACTGTCCATTAAAGCCGGAGCCCATCAAAGCCATGAACAAGGAAGAAGGTCCCGGCAATGGAACTACTTTAATGCCTAGTTTATGCGCCAATGCAACTGCATTGGCGCCAGGATCAGCGATTCCAGGGCAGCCAGCTTCAGAAAGGATGCCTACATCATGCCCCTTTAATAATGGGTCAAGCAATTTCTTTAATTGCTTATCGGGCGTTTTTTTATCCAATTTTTCTAAGTGCACCTCTTCCAGGTTCACCCCTAATTTAAGGCTACTGATATACCTGCGAGCTGTTCTGAAATCTTCCACCAGGTAATGGGAGGTTGCTGCAATTACGTTTTTTACCACAGGTGCCATGATGTCCTGGCCTGTTTCGAGTACCAATACATTAGGTATCAGGTATAATATTCCCTTAGCTTTCATTATTTTTGGATTATGGAAAATGGAATGCCTTCTTTAGCAAAAGTACTTATTTTTATCGGACTGCTGTTACTGATCGCAGGATTGCTGCTCTGGTTCTTGCCTAAATTTCCGGGTTTTAAAGGCTTGCCCGGTGATATGGTCTTTAAAAAAGAAAATTTCACTTTTTATTTTCCCTTGGGTACCAGCATACTCTTGAGCTTGTTGTTGACTTTATTGCTCTATTTGTGGCGGAAATTCGGGGGGTAATGTGGTATTGAGAATTGCCTTAAATCTGAAAAGGCTTCCTTATTGTATGAAAGCGTTAAGTGATCTATTGTACTACTATTATTTATCATCATTTTTTACTCGCTTACTTGGGTAATGTTCAACCCTGTTCGGGGTTGGGATTTAGCGAGGTTATTTCTGGCCCGTGGGTTGCCACCCACGGCTATTATAGTTCAGGCCCTTCAGGCCTGTGGATTTTCGGACTTTTAACGATTTTTAGTAGGTCGAAATAAGAGTGCTTTATTAAATCTTATAAGCGATTGTTAGATAAGGACATTACATTTCCAATCCCCATCATTTTGGAAAAAAATTTATTATTTAACGAGAACGCAAGAAGCCTGAAGGGCTTCAACAACAATAGCCACGGGTGAAAACCCGTGGACGGCATCAATCATCCTTTTTCTCAACCCCAGCGTGGGTTGAACATCTATCACTACGGAAAAATTTTGTAACTTTAATGTAGACCCTAAACTTTATTTTTATGATCGCTATCTTTTAGGATAAGAAGCTATGGTTCAACCCGCTTCGGGGTTGCGAATTAGTGGGATGGTTTCTGGCCCGTGGGTTGCCACCCACGGCTATTATAGTTCAGGCCCTTCAGGCCTGTGGTTTTTGGGACTAATTACCTTTTTTTGGATTATTGAAATTAGCATGCTTTATTAAACCTTTTAAATGATTGTAGGTAATGACCCTACTTTTCCAATCCCCATCATTTTGGAAAAAAATAGAATTTTAAAGAAAACGTAAGAAGCCTGAAGGGCTTCACCAACAATAGCCACGGGTGAAAACCCGTGGACCGCATCAAGCATCCTTTTACCCAACCCCAGCGTGGGTTGAACATCTACTGCTAAGGAATTTTTTTGCAACTTTAAGATAGACCCAAAATTTTATATTGATGTGCGCTATTTTTTAGGATAGGAAGCTAATGTTCAACCCCATTCCTTTAGATTTGATAAATGTTAATATTCTAAGATTACTGTTTTATACATTGAGA
>NZ_CAXBPD010000036.1:0-19418 GCF_963977555.1 uncultured Cyclobacterium sp.
TCGCCGCCTTCATTATTACAGACCCGTAGATCATTCTACGGGTCTTTTTTTTGCCCTTTTTTTCAAAAGAAGTTCTTCATCACCTCAACCCTTCCTATTTGTTCAATCTTAGGATTATTTTTTATTTGATTAATACGATGGACTTAAGTTTAAAAATTTTTCTTTTAAAAGATTAATTTTTACTTTAACATTCTGAAAAGCCCAATTTAACAAGAATGTATACCAAGTCTTTTAAAGGTAATACCATAGATCATTCTAATGATTTGATACTTTGGCAAAAGGTAAAGAATGGAGATAAGAATGGTCTGGAAAGTTTATACCTAAGGTATTCACGCGATCTTTATACTATGGGAATGTCTATTAAACAAGACAATAGTTTAATTAAAGATTGCATTCATGATGTCTTTTTGACCATCTGGAATTCCAGAAAAAGACTTGGAAACACCGACAACATAAGGCTTTACCTTTTTAAGTGCTTAAGTCATAAGATTTACAAAGAAGTAGGTAAGGATAAAAAAAGGTACAGTACCCAATCGCTTGAGGACTATGAGGAAGTTGCATTATTGGATAATTTTGAATGCTTCGATGTGGAAACTGATGAATTGAAAAGGAAAAATTTATTGGTCTGTATTGACAAATTGCCCCTCCGTCAAAAAGAAATTATTCATTACTTATTTTTTGACAACCATTCTTATGATGATATAACCCATATAATGGGGCTTAATCTTCAGTCAGCCTATACCCTGGCATGGAAAGCCATCAATACGCTAAAAAAGAAAATGTTGATTGTATTCTTTCTTATGGTTGTAAGTACTTTATTGTTTTCCCTATAGTATCGCTGCACCTTTTCTATTTATAGTTTCTATTATATTACTTATTTTATCCTCGCCTTTTCGCATAAAATGAGGCTGTATTTTGCTGGAAATGTAAATCTTTAAAAATATATTATAAAGGGAGGATAGGTTTTCCTTTTTCAAGTATTATATCCATGAATTAATAAAATATGGATATACGAAAATATGAAGTGGAAGATTTTGTGTTGGATCCCAACTTTAGAAGATGGGTGCTGAAACCAACGACGTCGGACAATTTGTATTGGGAAAATATTTTTGATAAAGTGCCTTATAAGTTATATGAAGCATCCCAAGCAAGGGAGCTTATTCTCAATCTATCCACCAAGAAATTTAATTTACCCGATAAAGAGCAAAAATTTCTCTGGGATAGAATCGATAAGGATCTTGAAATTCGATATCCAGAGGAAGAAAACATAGTTATCCCACTTAATCCAATTGGGGTTTTAAAAAGTAGTTCGTATCAAAATTCTTCCAAGAAAAGGAATGGTTTCTTGTGGGTCAAGGTGGCTATAATTTCTTTTTTACTGGTTTTTATGGGGGCATTGATCTATTCTCAATTGTATCAACCCGTTCAGGTAGAAGAAATAGCAGCTATCGTATACGAAATAAAAAAAGCGGAGCCAGGTGTTAAAGTACAATTAACTTTAAAGGATGGCACTAAAGTATTGCTAAATTCTGGTTCTACCTTTCGTTACCCCAAAATATTCGACAAAAATAGCAGAGCGGTTTACTTAAATGGAGAGGCCTATTTTGAGATAGCTAAAGACAGTTTGAAGCCATTTATTGTGCATAGTGGCGTTTCTAAAGTAACTGCTTTAGGTACTTCCTTTGTTGTTAACGCCTACAATCCTGAACAAATTGACATTGCCCTAATAGAAGGCAAAGTGGCAGTTGAAAGCGCCATAAATAATCAATTTGAGTTATTGGATCCAGGTGAGGCTTTGTTATTGGACAATACTAAAGGAGTTTTAAAAAAGAGAGAATTCAATAGGGATAAAATCCTGAGCTGGACCAACAAAACCATTTTATTTGATAAAACATCCTTGGAAGAAAGCATTAAAACCTTGGAAAATTGGTATGGGGTAAAAATTAGGGTGCATAATACCCCTCAAAAGGAAATATTTCTTTCAGGAAAATTTAAGGATGAAACCCTTAAAAATGTCTTGAAAGGCTTAAGTTATGCCTCTAAATTTAAATTTACAATCAATAGAGATCAAGTTGAAATAAGATTTTAACCCAATACCAAAATGCCAATGAATTAAACTTGAAACAAAAAGTAAACCGAAGATGCGTCAACATCTTCGGCTTACAGAATTGGCGGATACAAATTTTGAGATAGGTTATCCGTCTAAATTAATTAAACCATTGTTCAATAGTCTAAAATAATTGTAGTAAAGATATGAAAAAACTTGTACTATTCCATGTTATACGCATGACAAAACTATTTACCTATGCCTTTCTGATTCAGTGCTTAACCATGAGTTTCCTTTTTGGTCACAACGGTAATGCACAAATCAAGGACATAGAAGAGGTAATGATCCGGCTTTCTCTTGAAGACATTCAAGTTGAAAAAGCATTTTCCATCATTGAAGACCTTTCCGGTTTTAGCTTTGTTTACTCAGCTAAAGAAATGAAGGATGTTGACAAGGTTTCTACAACCAATAAAACCCAAAGTCTCTACGATCTTTTACAATCATTTTCCGGACAAACTAATCTTCAGTTTCGGCAAGTGAACAATAATATCCACGTTAGAATAGCGGATTCACCCTCTCCAATGTCTAAAAATATAGAGGAAGTCTTGGCTGATGTAAATGTTTCAGGTGTTATCACTGATGATGAAGGTTCCCCATTGCCAGGAGCAACCATAACTGTTCAAGGATCTACAAGAGGGACGGTTTCCGATTTGGATGGAAAATATTCTCTTACCGTAGAAGAAGGAGCAACTTTGGTTTTCTCTTATATTGGTTATAAGGCTCAGAATGTTAAGGTTGGTAATCAGTCTACGTTGAATATTAAATTAGAACTTGATGCCTCTGCGCTGGAAGAAGTCGTGGTGGTTGGTTATGGAGAAGTTAAGAAAAGTGATTTAACCGGTGCTGTTGGCTCGGTTGATTCGGAAGCGATTGTGAGGCAAAACCCAGTTCAGGCTGCAAAGGCCCTTCAAGGTCAGGTTGCGGGTGTCAACGTCAATAAGATTAATTCACGTCCTGGATCTGACTATACCATCGATATAAGAGGTCTACAGTCCATAGGGTTCAGTAATGAACCTCTGGTTGTAATAGATGGAGTGATGGGAGGTAGGCTGAATACTTTAAATCCAAGTGACATCGCATCTATGGATGTTTTGAAGGATGCTTCTTCCTCCGCCATATATGGTGCTCGAGGGGCCAATGGAGTAATCATAATTACCACCAAAAAAGGAGTTAAGGGTAAAACCAAAGTTACTTATGAGGGATATGCCGGGGTTAAAACACCAGCCTTTTTACCAGATCTAATGAACGCTCAGGAGTTTTATACAGCATACAACGATGTGGTTATTGCTGAAAATCCCAATGCTCAGGTAGTTTGGACTACTGCCCAACTAGACAATGTTCAAAGTGGCAGGTCAGTGAATTGGGTAGATGAGGTGACCGCTCCTTCTCTTCAAACCAGTCACGTAGTTGCGCTCTCAGGTGGAAATGAAAACACTACCCATTATTTCTCCACTGGCTATTTAAATGAAAAAGGCAATGTATTGTACACAGGTTATGAGCGGTTTAACCTAAAGGGGAGCATGGATAGCAAATTGAATAATATAGTTAAGGTAGGCTTTAACACCTATTATACCTATAGTATTTTAAGTACTGGTTCATTTGAAACCTTAAGGAATGCATACAGGGCTAGGCCTACAGGTACTATCTTCTATGATGATTTGACCAATCCTACAGAAACCAACGACAAAAATGTGGACGGATATGCCTTTTGGATGGGAATCAAAGATACTCAGGTCAACAATCCGCTGACAGAAGTCGCGGCCAAAAATTTTCAGGATGAAACCAGGGTATCTAACTTTCTTGGCAATGGATACATCGAACTCACCCCATTTGAAGGGTTTTCATACAGGTCTTCTTTGTCAGCTTCTGTGTTTAACAGTAGAAGAGGAGAATATAGGGGAGCAGATTCCAAAAGCAGGATAAATAAATTACCAAGTGCAGGGAATGATTTTACCTTTAATGGTTCCTATACCTGGGACAATATCATTAATTATAAATTTAAAAGGGGGCTGCACGACTTTAATATTACGGCAGTGCAGAGTGCACTTCAGGAAAGATTTGAAACCTCTAGCATAAGTGTGGAGAACCTGGCTTATAATTCAAGCTTTTATGCATTGAATACTGCCGCTCAAATAAACGGTGTTGGAAGTAACTTGGTAGAAAGGTCCATAATGTCCTATATGGGTAGGTTAAATTATATATTTAATGACAAGTACCTTTTAACTTTAACAGGAAGGTATGATGGTTCTTCTGTATTAGCAGTAGGGAACCAATGGGCCTTTTTCCCATCTGCAGCCATTGCTTACAGACTTGGGGATGAGAAGTTTATTCAAAACCTTAATTTCTTTTCTGATTTAAAACTTCGATTAAGTTATGGTCGGGTTGGGAATGATGTCGTAGCCCCTTATTCTACACAGGCCTACCTAAGTAGAACTGCCTATGATTTCAATGGCAACCCTGCTTATGGTTATGCTCCGAGGAATATTGGTAATGCTGATTTAAGATGGGAGAACAGTGAAGAATTCAACTTGGGGATCAACATGGGCTTTTTGGGAAATAGAATTAATACCGAAGTAGAACTGTACAATAAGAAAACCAATGACCTGATCCAAAATGTGGCCATTCCTACTTCACTGGGCTTTGGTGCTGTAACTTCCAATGTGGGGAAATTACTTAACAGGGGTATTGAAGTAACCATTAATTCGGTAAATGTTCAAACCCAGGATTTCAGATGGAATACTTCTATCAATTTCTCATCAAACCACAATGAAATTTTAGAACTGTACGGGGGCACTGTTCAAGAGGACATTGCCAATAAACTTTTTGTAGGACAGTCTTTAAATTCAAATTACTATTATGAATTTGATGGAATTTGGCAATTGGATGAAAAGGAAGCAGCTTTGGCTTATGGACAAGTTCCTGGCTCTGTAAAAGTGGTTGACCAAAACAATGATGGCACCATTTCTTCATCAGGTGGAATAGATGATCGGATAATTTTAGGTAATCAGTTACCAAAATGGATGGCAGGTATCAGCAATACCTTTACCTATAAAGATTGGGACCTGTCCATTTTTATCTACACCCGACAAGGCGTGCAGTTTAGAAACAGCCTTTTGCAAGGAACTATGGGAGACCTGGGAAGTAACCGTTATAATGGCTTGAACCTTAATTACTGGACAGAAAATAATCCTACCGATGATTATTATGGCGTATGGCAAAACAATCCTTACCGGGAAGCCATACAATACAAAGATGCCAGCTTTTGGAGGATTTCAAACATTACACTTGGTTATAACTTGCCTAACAATCTGCTCAACACCATCAAGTTTAGTAATCTAAGGCTGTATGGACAGGCCAATAATGTTTATGTTTTTACCAAGGAAAAAAACGTTTGGATGGATCCGGAATTTAATTCAGGTACCTATCAGGATGATGTTCCCCATTCCATAATTCAATTTGGAGTTAGCGCATCCTTCTAATTTTCTTATCTGAAACTTAAAATATTTTAACAATGAAAAGATATAACCTTCAATATATAGTCCTGTTTTTTCTACTGATGTTTGGTGGAGCAGGATGTCAGGATTTTCTAAAGGAAGAGTCCATTTCAAATATTACCACTGATTCCTACATTACCACAGAAGAAGGATATGAGGACTTGATTAAATCTTGTTATCCCCTATTGCGAGATTTTGTTCTCCAATATCCCATTGCCTTGCCTGGTACTGACCTTTTCCAAAATGGAGGCTGGAGTGAAAAAGCAGTAGGTCAAGGACCTGCGCTTGACACCTACGTAAACATTACCTCAGAAACCTTTACTGGGCCATGGGATATATTTTACAGAGAAATAGGTCGGACGAATGCTGCTATAAGTAGGGCTGATGACATTACTTATGCTAACCCTACTACCAAAGCGGCAAGGGTTGGTGAAGCCAAGTTTTTGCGTGCCTTGTCGTATTTTTACCTGGTACAGACTTGGGGAGATGTTCCCATGCCTTTGGAAGAAACCATCACAGCCAACAAAGCGGTGGTAAGAGAATCTTCTGCCAATATTTATACCCAAATTTTAAAAGACTTAACAGAAGCAGAAGCAGATCTTCCTGAGGAGGCAACTGATTATGGAAGGGTTACGAAAGGAGCGGCTCAATTTCTTTTGGCGAAAGTATATTTGACCAGGGGATGGAATTTTAACAACGCTTTGGGAGGTAGTTCGGATGATTTTAATAAGGCCTTGACCTATGCAGATCAAGTTATAGCTGCTTATCCATTGGTTCAGAATTACAAGACGCTTTTCCCTATCAGAACCGAAAATCCGCTTACTCAATATACAGGTTCGCAGGATGCTAGTAACAGTGAAGTAATATTTGCGATTCAATACAATGATGATGTATTGACCAATGCCAATGAGGGGGACAATAGAGAACCAGGTAATTATTACCATTCTCTATTTCCTGGAAACAGCGAATTGGTAGGAAGTAATGGAAGAACCAGTGATTATAACCGTCACCTAAGTCCCAATGAGCCTACTCCCTCCCTGTACAGAATGTTTGATCCTCAGTTGGATAGTAGGTATTCACACAATTTTCTAAGGGTGATTTATGCCTTGCAACCTGTAAACAATTATGCCTATAGTTTCGAAGATCCAAACTTGACAGTGAGCTATGAAATCGGTGATACAGTTGCCTATTGGACCCCGTGGAATCAGCCGGCTTATGGCGCAGATAAAGGCATTGATGAAGGAGGATCAAAAAAATATGCAGTGATGAATCATGAGCAAATTATAAGTGGAGTAGCCATTTCAAGACTAACCGCTACCAGGCCTTCCATGTGGAAATTCTGGGAGCCGAATATTCCTTATGGAGATGGTTACGGTACTTTTGACTTTGCTTTGTTCAGGTCTGCTGAGGCCTACCTCTTGGCGGCTGAAGCCATTGTAAAAGGTGCCTCCGGAGGAGCTTTAGGTGGTGCTGATGTGTATTATAATAAAGTTTTGGATCGCGCGGTAGGTGAAGGAGTGAATCCCCAGAAAGCTAAATTTCCTGAGATTCTAAGTTCATTGGAAACAGAGTCTTACCGGGCAACTCCCGCTACGATATCTATTGATTTAATTCTTGATGAAAGTGGAAGGGAATTGATGGGTGAATTCAACCGTTGGTTTGATCTGAAAAGAACAGAAAAATTGATTGAGAGAACCGAGAAGTACAACTTCTGGACCAAGGCAAATGGGAATTTATCGGAAATGCATTTGTTGCGACCGATTCCGCAACATGAAATTGATAGGTCTCAACCAGCTATTTCTCAAAATCCAGGTTATTAATAGTATTTGCTCAGGAATAAAAAATTAAAATGGGAGAGGAGAAATTTTCTCCTATTTTAATTTTCTCGTGTTGATATTTGAAGCCCTGAAATCGCTTTGCACAAAATTTTAGCAAAAAGTTGAGCCATCCGGTTAAAATAGTTTGAGATATTTTCCTATTCCAGACCAAAGATTAATGAAAAATAGAAATAGGGGCAAATGAATTTCCAAGTAAGAATGATAAGGATACTTTTCCTGCTTATTGTCTTCTGCTATTGCCAGAACAAAAGTTTTGGACAGTCGTTGGAAATTCAAAAAGGCCAACTGATTTATGAAAATACGCTGTTTTCAGCAAAAGCTGTAGAGGAATGGGTAATGGAAGGGCCTGGAAAGGTTGAATTTAGAAATGGCTGGATGGAAATGTACTCGCCCCAAGAGGAATTTCACCATGTTTTTTGGTGCCCGGAGGATTTTCCAGAGAGTTTTGTTGCCGAATGGGAGGCCCAAAACCTAAATACTGAGGCTGGCCTGTGCATCTTGTTTTTTGCTGCCAAAGGTAAAAATGGAGAGGACCTGTTTGGCTCCTCCTTTCCCTTGAGAGATGGGACATTTAGTCAATATACCAAGAGTGAGGATTTTAATACTTACCACATTTCCTACTATGCCAACGGGAGGAACAATCCCGGAAGGGAGGTTTCACATCTAAGGAAGAACAGTGGTTTTCATCTGGTGCAGCAAGAAGAACCTGGCATTCCTGTAGCCTCAAAAGAAATACATAAACTCAAATTGATAAAAGACGATTCTCGAATAATCATGTATGTCGATGGTCGGAAAATAATAGACTGGACGGATAAGAATGATTATGGTCCAGTTTTAGAAGGGGGAAAAATAGGGTTTAGACAGATGCAGTGGACCCATTTTAGGTACAAAAACTTTAAAGTGTGGGAGCTTGGTAAATGAAAAAACCTAAAGATAAATTAATGGTTCCATTTGGCTTAAGCAACAAGCCTAACCAAAATTATAGCTTTCTTACCCTAGGTTATGTGCTGTTTTGTGGCCTAATAATTCTCGGATGTGGGGAAAAGACGCAAGAGTTGGCAGTTCTTCAAAAAACCAATCTTTTGAAAGTGGTTTATCCCCGCTACCTGGATTACCCTAAACCATCTGCAGGAATGCTTGCCCAGCTAAATCCCCCCGTATTGAGATGGCCTTTAATAAAAGGGGAGAATATCCACTACGATGTTCGGCTATCTACTGAAAAAGATTTTTCTACGCCAAATAAAATCCTTGAAATAAAAAACAGCCCTTGGGCAATGTTTAACCCCCACCAAATACTGGAAAGCGGTTCCTGGTATTGGCAATTCAAGCAAAGTGGAGAGAATTGGTCTAATGTTCAGCATTTTAAAGTGGACGAAGGAGCCATTCCGATGGTATCCCACAGTGCCGAACAATTTTTACGGTCATTGCCAAAGCAGCACCCAAGAGTACTTGCTACTGCACCAGAACTAGGCCAACTTCGTCGGTTGGAGCCAAATGCAGATACCCGAGCCATTATAAATAGTGCTGAATTAGCCCTTCTTACAGGTATACTTAAAGAGCAAGATGGTACGCCCAAACGAAAAGGAGAAGAGGCAGAACAGGAAAGAAAGCTTCGCCTTGATGCCAGCAAGGAACTTGGTACTGAAGTTTATGATGCCGTAGTTTCCTTATCCGAGGCCTATATTTTAAGTGGCAAAGAGGCCTATGCTGAGAAAGCTATTCAAATGGCAATTGAGGTAAGCAATTGGGACCCAAAGGGCGTATCGAGTACCAATGATTTTAGTGATGCACGTTGTATGCTTGCCATGGCCATGGTCTATGACACTTTTTATGACAGGCTTAGTGAAAAGCAAAAATTTACCTTACTTGAATCCATTAAAGCAAGGGCATCCCATTTTTACGATGACTGGATAAATAATATTGAGGCCAAGGTATTGAGTGGACATGTATGGCAACATATTCTCCATTATTTTTTTCAAACAAGCCTGGCCGTTTATGGGGATGAACCGGAAGCAGCCAAGTGGATGGCTTATGCCTATGAATTGTTTTTGGCAAGAGCTCCTGTATTGGGAGGTATGGACGGTGGGTGGTCAGAAGGCGTCTCTTATTTCCGAATGAATATGGAAACCATGATAGACATTCCCTTGTACATAAAAAAATTCACAGGGTTTGACTTTATCAATGCACATCCTTGGTACCAAAACCAAGCCGATTGGATGATCTACCATATTCCTCCAGGTGCTGCCTCAGATGGTTTTGCTGACAATTCAGAAGAAGTGAATGTTCCAGGTATCGACTATGTGGCCTTTGCCCTGGAGCTGGCAAAGCTAACGGGAAACCCAATAGCTGCCTGGTATGCAAATGAATGTTTAAAATACGATAAATCGCACCTATCGGAGGAGCCCGTCCTGAGGTGGATACGGCTTACAAAGACCCGTAATTTACCTACTCCCGATTTGCCTAAGCAACTGGACTTGCCTATGGGAAGGTCTTTTACTGATATAGGCCTGGTGGCCATGCACAGTGAGATTACCAACACCAAAGATAACTTGATGGTAGCGATGCGTTCCAGTCCCTTTGGCTCCTATGGGCACATGCTTTCCGACCAAAACGTTTTCAATATTCTCTATGGAGGAAAAAAACTGTTTTACAGAACAGGTTATAAGGTATCCATGAAAGACCCACACCGTACAGGCTGGTACCAGCATACAAAAAGTCAGAATGGTATACTGGTAGACGGGGCAGGCCAACCTTATAGCACAGAAGCTTTTGGATGGATTTCCAGGTTTCTGCAGGCGGATGAGCTGGCCTATGCCAAAGGAGATGCTTCTCAAGCTTATCAGAGTAAAGAAACTGGTGAGGAATATTCCGTAGTGAAAAACTTTAGGCACCTGGTAATGCTAAAACCGGATGTGGTCCTTGTCTATGATGAGTTGGAGGCCACCAAGGAGGTGGATTGGTCATGGCTCATCCATAGCCTTGAGGAAATGACAATTGACGAGAATAACCAAACCTTTGCTGTACAGCTGGAGAATGGAGCAGGAAAAGGAAGGCTCTGGGCTTCAGAAGATTTGACCTTTCACCTAAGCGACACTTTTGAGGTAGCAGCAGTAAATTGGAGAAAAACGATGAAGGAAGATGGGAGTCTAAAGTCCTATAAGAATAATCAGTATCATCTCAAGGCAAGTAGCACTACCAAAACGGCTAAAATGCGGTTTTTTGCTGTCATTCAAGCTGGGAAAGTAGTTAAAGATACTGAATGGATGGAAGGAAAAATTGAAAATGGAACCGCAACAATCAAAATAGGATATTGGAACATTACTGCAAATCTGGCATCAGAGATTAAACCTGGTCTTCAAATCCATAACGAGGCAACAGAGACGGTTTTTTCTTCGCATGGAAATTCCCTTCAGTTACGTGATGAAATATTTAGTGGTGAATATCCGGGAAGTACCCGAATGGGAATTATTAAAGACAATTCCCCTTTGTTCCTGGAGATCAAAGACCAATTTCCCAATGAAATGTTATCGCGGTTCAATTATTTTCAAAAAGGCCAACGGAAGTGAGCTATGGTTTTTAATTTATTAAGCTTTCAATTCAACCGACAAACACCAAAAACATGAAAAGAATACTTTTGATTTTTATGCTTTCCGTTATAACGTTGATTGGTGCAGGAAGCTTTAAACTTGTCAATAAACCAGGGAAGTTAGCTCCGCCAAATTTTATTTTTATACTAACCGATGACCAGGGTTGGAGCAGCACCTCCATAGGTATGGATGACCGGATTCGGGAATCAAAAAGTGATTATTATGAGACGCCCAACATTGACAGGTTGGGCAGGGAGGGCATTCGTTTTACCAATGCCTATGCACCCGCTGCCATTTGTTCTCCTTCCCGACGGAGTATTTTATTTGGACAAACGCCTGCAAGGCAGGGAGATGAAATATTCTCCAAAAATTACCAGCCCTATTCCAAGGAGCAGAAAATCACCATTCCCCTTTTATTGAAAGCCATAGATCCGGGTTACAAAACCGCTCATTTTGGCAAGTGGGACTTAAGGGCAGAGATTTTCCCGGAAGACCTGGGCTATGATGAAAGTGACGGTGATACCCGCAATTCCCACGGAAATCTAATGACCAATAAAGAAGATAAGTGGGAGGGATTGTTCATCAATGATGACCCTAAGCGGAGCTCCTCGATAACAGGAAGGGCAATGAATTTCATGCAAAGACAGGTCCGGGAAGGCAATCCCTTTTACCTCCAAATTAGCCATTATGCCCCTCATGTAGACATTCAGACCAAGCAAACTACCCTTGATAAATACCGGAATAAGGCAAAAGGAGTGAAGCACAATAATCCTGGCTGGGCAGGGATGTTGGAGGACATGGACCGAACTGTGGGTGACATAATGGAGAAGGTGGAACAACTCGGTATTGCGGAAAACACCTATATCATCTTTATGGCTGACAATGGAGGGGTTGAATTCCTTCCTCCAGTACCATCCAAGCGAAAAATGCTGCATCCTGATACCTTCGACAAGCCTATGCGGAATTTTCCCCTACGTGGTGGAAAATGGACCCTTTATGAGGGAGGCATACGGGTACCTTTTATGGTTAAAGGCCCTGGAATAGCACCCGGGAAAATGAGTCACGAATCCGTGGGAGGTTGGGATATTTTACCGACCATTGGTGAATTGGCAGGTTATAGCCAGCCTTTGCCCGAGGACCTGGATGGGGGAAGTTTTGCAGGTATTGTTCAATCAGGAGGAAAAGGAAAAGTTAGCAGAAACAAAGATTACCTGGTCTTTCACCGGTACAGCAAGGCCTATCCACATTCAGCCCTTATTCAAGGAAATTACAAAGTCATCAGGTTTTGGAAAACCGGAAAATTGGAGCTTTATAACCTGGCTTCAGATTTTGGGGAATTAAAGGATTTGTATGGGACAGATACAAGTAAAGCGAATGAACTAGACTTTCAGATGAAAGCGTATATAAAAGAGGTGAATCCTGGCTTATTGGAGGAATTATTGGCTTATTGATAGTGATAGCGAACAATGATGCACGCTTAACTTTCCGTGAAGAAGTCAATACTTGGAGATGTGTCAATGTATTTGTTAAGGCGTCCTTTTCCTTGGCAAAATTTAATGTATTCGCTAAACTAAGAGCGCCGTGGCCGGGTCCAAAACTACAAAGGTACGAGGCCCTTGTTATAGAAGATTTCTTTTGGCTAGATTTTTCTTTGGTTCGTTTCTTTTCATCATGTATACCCTGTCTTATTCAGGGCCTGTCCTGTAGCGGAGCACCTCATGGCCTGTGTAACTCAGGGAAAAAAAAATGAACGTATTACTGCCAGTTTGTGGATAAAAATAAAAGCTGTTTAAACCATCCATTGAATGTTTAACTCGAAATAGCTCTGATTCAACATTTTTTCCTTCTTTTTATTTATAGACTTAATTTATTAAAGTATTCAGTTTTAATAATTCACATCTTATTTGTTTCTGTTGTGATCGGCTTTCAGAGCCACCTAATTATCCATTGCACCCGAATAGTTATTAGTTTAACCAAATATTGACTCCATTGTATAAATAATACTTGGGTAAACTATAAATCAAATTTTTCCGTTGATTGGTTGATGCTCAATTATTGAAATAAATAAAAATCCTTATTTTTAAGGGTTTTCAATCGATAGTTGTTAAAAAAGACCGCTTGGAAAGAGCGAAAATCAAATGGTTTTTAGTGTTATCATTAAGATAGGCAGTTTTTAATGATAATCTTAATAGTATTGTTTTTACCTTATTTAAGGTTAAATAGGAGATCAAAATAGAAAAAGTTTAACAAATTCGATGCTGTTTTACAAGTGGTGAACGCTCAAATTAATTAATGTGATTATGAAGCTTCAATATATTTCAGATAGTACGGGCAAAACTACGGGTGTATATATTCCCATCTCTGAATGGAATGAACTCAAGGCTAAATACAAGGGAATAGATCAGGAAAAGATTGATATTCCGGAATGGCAAAAAGAAGAAGTAAAAAAACGTCTTGATGACTTCAAGAATAATGCTGAACAAGCACTAAATTTTGATTCAGCTATGGACAGTATTGAAAAAGACCTTTAGATGTACGATTCAGAAATTTTACCAATTGCCAGAAAAGATATTTCAGAAGCGGCATCTTGGTACAATTCTAAAGAAAAAGGCTTAGGTAAACGTTTTATCCAGGAAGTTAGAAACAAGGTTTTACGTATAAGACAAAACCCCAAAATTTCATCGATTCGTTACGATGCTGTTCAAACGACTGTGTTGGATATATTCCCTTTTATGATTCATTATACCATTGATGATTCGAAGAAAACAGTAATTATTGTGGGGGTATTTCATACTTCAATTGATCCCGGCAGATGGACAAAAAGAAAATAAGAATTGATTACAAATATCGTGGAGCAGCATCTGGTTTTCCCACATCAAGGAAATCGCATTTGTTTTTTTATTTAGTACTTGTTGTTTATAGGGTTCAGACTCCAAAACTTCGTCAAACAATGCCTATGCCATTCTCAACTCCTACTTAAATTTCTTGATGCCGAAATCTACAAGGCGGAAATTTATCTACAACTTATAATGAATCTCATTCCTATTGAATTGTTTTTTTCGACTATGGTATAGGTGACTGAGCGGAGCCGAAGTCAATGCAAAAAGCGTTTCTCTTCAATACCGAAAGTTGAAAACTTTCTTCATGATAGGTCTAAGTTACGCTTCGCTAAACTAAGACCAGATCGGATACGTGGAACCTCTTGGATTTTAGCCTTAAACAAAATATACAAATCAGAAGTGTTTTATGCCCAAAAGACAAAAAAATAAAGTATTTTGACTGGAGATAAACCAAATTGGCTCCAATTAGATACCCCTTGTCTTTTTGCCAGTGCTTAAACTGGCTCAAAAAAAATCAATTTGGGTTTTTAAATTGGATAGTCAAGTTATACCTAAATCAAAAGAATATAATGAAATCAACAAGAAGAACATTTCTAAAATCAGCTTCAACAGCTGGTTTAGGAGCATTATTCATCCCTAATTTTATTGAACGTCCACCAAGCACAAAATTGCGTTTTGCAATGATTGGTGTTGGAGCCAGAGGTCACGCCAGTTGGAGTCAGGTTGCCGTAGAGGATATTGTGGCCATGTGCGATGTTGATGACAGAATGACTGAGCAAGCATACAAAAGGGTACCTAAGGCTAAAAAGTACAAGGATTTCAGGGTGATGTTCGACGAAATGGCCAACGAAATTGATGCCGTTATGATTGCTACACCTGACCACACCCATTTCCCTGCTGCAATGGCTGCCATGCAACTTGGGAAACATGTATTGGTTGAAAAACCACTGGTGCATAATATTTGGCAATGTCGCACTATGAAAAAAGCTGCAAAACATTATGGTATCGTTTCACAAATGGCAAATCAAGGCCATACAACCCATGGAATTAGATTAGTAAAAGAGTGGTATGATGCAGGTGTTCTTGGGGAGGTAAAAGAAGTAATTAGATGGGGAGGTCCAACAACATTTAACCCGGATGGATATTTCTCGAAGCCTGAAGGGTTTCCATTTCCAGAACATGAAGTACCTGAGGGTTTAGATTGGGATTTATGGAAAGGTCCCGCAGCTGATCGTCCTTTTAATAATGAATATGCACCTAAATCATGGAGATCTTTCTACGATTTTGGTAGCGGAGCAATGGCCGACTGGTGTTGTCATACTTTAGACGCTCCTTTTTGGGCATTGGATCTCGGAATGCCACATACTGTAGATGCCGTGATACCAAATCCTGAAGTTCCAGATCATAGTATGATTGCCCAGGAATCAACGATAACATGGCAATTTGGAGCTCGTGGTAATAAACCACCTGTTACAATGAAATGGATAGAAGGCATGGGCACACCCGAATTAAAGGAAGAGTATGGGCTTAAAGAAATGCCGGACAATGGGATGATTATGATTGGTTCTAAGAAGACACTTTATCATGGAGGTCGTCCAAACAATCCTCGATTACTTGTTCCTGAAGAAGAATGGGCAGATTTCCAAAAGAATAAACCAGCAGAAACCATTCCGAGAGTGGCCGAAGAAAAACCAGTACAAGAATGGGTGGCTGCCATAAAAAACGACACCTTGCCGGGCTCAAATTTCGATTACGGTGCAGACTTAACAGAAATGGGACTAGTTGGAGTACTAGCCCAACGTTTTGGCGGAACTATCAATTACGACGCAAAAAACATGAAGGCCGTTGGTCGTCCGGAGTTAGATGCATACATTAAAGAACCAGTTCGCGAAGGTTGGTCTTACGGAGAAGACCTTTGGTAAAATAGACCGCAGTACGTTGAAAATTTATTCGTGAAAGGTTTTATAATGAAATAAATAACAATTTCTGGGTTCGATGTCGTAAGCCATCTTATAATCAACCCAAATCTCATTTTCAGCCAATCCCCCTTATCCATTAAGGGGGATTTTTTCGAAACCATAAACCTATATTAATATTTTAAAATGTAATCTGTAAACTTATTTAAAAACGAGTCATTATTAAGATCAAATCACCCTGTTGGGTGACATCGCTGAGGTTTGTATTATTAATTTGGAACACTAAAGCATGTTGTTGTCATAAAAACTTTAAAAGGTTTGTTTCAACGGTATTCCGGATTCGAAAGGAAATACAACTGCCTTGGTAGCTTATTGGACCAACGTACGCTAAAAAGTAATTGCAGGGTTCGAGGTTTTACCAAATTGCCTTTACAAGGAGGGTTTAATCAAGCCTATCCTTTTCAAAGAAATAATTTTGCAGTCCATCCAGCTATTCATTTGTCTTTTTAGGAAGACTGTAGTAACTTTTAAGGGTTGTTATACCAAACCCATATAGCCTTGAAAATGAAACCCTTTAATACAAATAACCATCCAACAGCCATTTATTTCGGCAGGCAACAAAGCCAATCGAAAAAAGGTCACGAGGTGAATTGCATCAAACGCCGTGACTGCCTAGGGATCTTAGGTGGATCACTTGCAAGCCTTGCACTGACTTCGAGGTCGTGGGCGGAGAAGGCCCACAGCGATCTGCCGGTCGTCGATACCCATCTGCACTGTTTTGCAGGCTCGGACAGCAATGAATTTCCTTATCATCCCAACGGACCCTATCAACCTGATGCCGCTGCCACTCCAGAGCACCTGCTGAGCTGTATGGACGGAGCAGGGGTTAAATACGCAATCGTTGTCCATCCGGAACCGTACCAGGACGACCATCGCTACCTGGATCATTGTTTGGAAGTTGGTGGGGGTCGACTGAAGGGTACCTGCCTGTTTTTCGCTGACCAGCCTGATTCGCTGGCTGCGATGCCATCATTTTTGAAGGACCGGGAAGGGAGTATTATTGCGTCCCGGGTTCATGCTTACGCTCCCGATCGGTTGCCTCCGTTTAGGAAACCGGAACTCCGTAAATGGTGGCGTAGTGTCGCCGATGCCGGCGTTGCTGTGCAATTGCATTTCGAACCCCGCTATGCTCCAGGCTTCGAGCGTTATATTCGGGAATTTTCTGACACCACCGTGATCATCGATCATCTTGGGCGTCCGTTTCAAGGATCACCAGAGGAATATGCCAGGGTATTGCGCTGGGCTGACTTTCCTAACACAGTAATGAAGCTAGCGGCGATTCCCGCATCAGAAAGCTATCCTCATCAGGATATCAGGCCGATCATCCGCCAATTGACCAGTGCCTGGGGCGCCGAAAGGATGATTTATGGCGGGGGCTTCAATACAGCTGCGACACCAGACTCCTACCGCCGCTACCGTGAGGACCTGCTGGAGCACCTCTCACACCTCTCGTCACAGGAGCAGGCAGCAATACTCGGTGGTAATGCAGCACAACTATTCGGCTGGAGCTAAGCAAACCTATGGGGCCTAATAGAAATAAAACGAAAAAAAGTTCCTTGGCTAACCAAGGAACTTTTTTTAATTTACTTCAGGACTTGTTCCCGATTAAGATACAGTGATTTGCTTCACTCTTTTGTCTTCTTCTTTTTTAGGAAGGACTAATTTAAGGATTCCGTCCTGATACTGAGCGTTGATTTGATCTACATCTATCCTGTCTTCTTCAATTAAGAAAGACCTTTCGAAGCTTTCGTAATGAAACTCAGTTCTTTTAACTTTGTGAGACTCCTCTTTCTCCTCTGTTTCCGTTTTTTTACTTGCAGAAATGGTCAGGTGATTTTTTTCAAAGGAGATGTTAAAATCTTCTTTTTTCAAACCCGGAGCAGCTACATCCAAAAGGAATTCTTTATCATTTTCTTTAATGTTTACTGCTGGGCTGTTACCATTGAATCGCTTTTCAGGATTTCCCAAAACAAAAGAGGAGGGCACATCAAATAACTGGTCCAACCAATTGTTAAAGTCAGGAGCTTGTGGTTTTCTACCGTTTGTTTTTATAAGTGTCATGGCTATAAATGTTTAATTTTTAACTTCTTTTTATACTCTTTGAACAAAGTAAATGCCAACTGCATAAATGACTTAATGATTTGATAAACAAGACAATACGTCATATTTATGCATTTGAGTAATGACATAATGGCTTGTTTTCTTAGTTGAGTGTGACGATGTGGCAGACTGCTGTAATCGGGGTCCTTTCCTTTTGAAGGCAGCAAAGATTTATAGAACTTAGTAGAGGCCTTTGTTACCTTTTCAAAGGAGGAGATAGCGAATTATGGCTTGATTAAAAATTCATTGATGCTGTAAGGTTTACAAATGAACCTTAGCATTAAGAATCTTTAGGATTTGATTTCTTATTTAATGGAGTGATAGGAGGTAAATGACAGACAGCGTTGATTGTTTAGTCCATTATCCATTATTATAGCTGGTTGGGCTGTACTTTAAAATGTTAAGTAAATAAATCATGAAAAAATCATTGTATACCTTAATAATTTCCGCATTAGGAGTTATCATTTTTGCAGCTTTAAAAACCCAATCCGACCACTATTTGTATGGCTGGGGAATATTAGTAGCTGCTCTGGTTTTCATTTTCACATTGGCCTATTGGCTTATTGTTTTAAATAGAAAAAAACAGCAAAGCTAGACGAAAGTTGACTGTGTGCTGTTGTTAGTTTCTTTTCAAAAGTTCATTAGGATACCTCTTGGCTTGGTGAGCAGTAAATTTCGAGAAATAGGATAGTATAAAAGTTTGTTGAATCAATAAAGCTTGAGCTCACTTGGAACTGAATTTTCATTATTCTCCATCATTTTTAAAAACTTTTGTGATGGAAGAAAATTTTTGGTTTAATCTATCTACCAAACGTATACTAATTCTTAGCTGGTATAATTGAAAATTGCTCAATTCCTTTCCTGTCAATAAATAGCCTTATTATTCCATTATCATTTTTAAATGGGACATTTATGGTTTTATCATTATTTGTTAAGGCAATAAATTTATTCTCCATCTCATATTGATAAATGGAATCTCCAAAGAATTCCATACCAAACCTGGGATCAATATTAACAGTTGAATTGTCCTTTGAAAAAATAAATGTGCTATTGGGACTAGTAATAATTGGTAATATATCTTTTCGTGCAATTGAATCTTTTGCAAACTCGGGGGTCATTGTAAAATCAATGATAGAATATTCACCTTCTATCGAAAATTCTTTGTCATAAGGATTACATGAAAATACAAGAAAGGAGATTACAATAAGTAATGTTGTCTTCATTTTGATTCTCTATTAAAGTTAGGTATTAATTCAGCCTAAATTAGGAGTTGTATTAATGGTGCACGGCGCCTGTTATAATCAAACATTAAATGAATTTTAAAAAATGCCTGTTTTCACACTATTCCGTTCTACTATATTATTAAATACTAAAATAAAGGTTTAGTAATAGGAATCAAATAGATATAAGACAATTAATCCTATTGAATAAGGCGCTTTTTAAATGGTATAAATAGGGCTATATTGCTAGTAAACG
>NZ_CAXBPD010000037.1:0-18474 GCF_963977555.1 uncultured Cyclobacterium sp.
GAGTTTTTTTTTGTTTAGCCAGTGAGTATTCATTTTGCGTTAAGATTTACATACAGCCTTTATCTTTTTGGTTCGTTTTTGGATCAAGCCAAAAATGAACA
The DNA here is from genome assembly GCF_963977555.1 of uncultured Cyclobacterium sp. Classification (GTDB taxonomy): domain Bacteria; phylum Bacteroidota; class Bacteroidia; order Cytophagales; family Cyclobacteriaceae; genus Cyclobacterium. The sequence goes on from NZ_CAXBPD010000037.1 coordinate 102, forward strand.
GGAAGAGATAAGGGTAATTAATGGCTTTAATATTCAATTCATATTAAACAGTCATATTATCCTTATACCTCGCGTACCATTAATTCCCTAAAATCACCTGACTTTGAGCACTATTGGCTTTTCCATCTATTATCGACACCTTTAAGGAACCTGAAAGGGCTTTTTTCCGGTCAATGGCAATGTTTACCCACTGTTTACCTACCTTAAGATTTGTAGCGCCTACACCTTTATTTAAGGAAACCTCTTTGCCACTTACCCATATTTTGGCCTGATCAATTCCGGTTAATTTAAAACTGAATTCTCCGGCCTTGAGGATATTTACTTCAAATTGAACCAAACTGAATTTTTGACCTGAATTGTCGGTGATTTCAGGAATATCAGCAAGAGGTAAATCTCCTGCTACCTTACTGTAAAGACTTTTTTGCATGGGGCTGATGTCCTTGCCAAGTAGACTTTGCCAATTACTGACACCTTCTACCTTAGCTAAAGCTTTGAAATCAGGGGCTGCTTTCCATCGCCTAACCAATTTTTCATTGGTAACCCTAAAATCCCCATTGCTTCCCAATTTGGACAAGTAACTCACCAAGTCAATAAATTCTTGTTTTTCCAGACTTGCGGTAATTCCTGCAGGCATTAAAGAACCGGTAACCTTTTCCAAACCCTTGATTTGAGATTTAGGAATGCCATTTTCATTTCCTGCCATGTCGCGGATGACAACCTCCCTGGCACCGTCATTTACCAAATAACCCATGACAATTCCCCCATCATTTTTTGTCACTTTCTGCAATTCAAAACCTTCCTTAATTGATTCTGTAGGGTCAAGGATAGATTTGATAATATTGTCAACAGGTAAACTTGTACCCAAAGAACTTAAATCAGGTCCCAACTGACCACCTGCACCACCTATGCCATGGCAGTTTTGGCACATCATAGACGCTCGCCTATATATGGCTTCACCGATAACTGGATTTCCTTCCGTTTTGACTTCTATTCCAAGGAGATAGATTTCTCGGTCGGCCAATTGCTGAGGCATTTTTTCCGGAGGTAAAACCCCTCCTGAGGCTTCCAAGACATCTTTTAGCTTAACGGCACCAGCCTTGGTTCTTCTATGCCAAGGGAGCAATTCTTGCATGGCCTTTCTACCTGATATTGCTGTTTCTGTGGGTATTTTTGTGCCGGACATCGCATCTGCCAATACTGCCGTTGCATTGTTGGAAGAAAGGAAAGCAGCAAATAAATCCCGGGTGTTTGTATCCGAGGGCTTTTTTGATAGCATTACCATGGCAGCTTCAGCCGCCTTTTCCGGTGAAGTTTTTACCAACTGAGAAATGGCCAATATCCGAATACTTTCATTTTTATGGGTTGTGGCCATGGTAAGTAATACTTCCTGGCTGTCTGCATCGTCAAGCTTACCCATGGCTTCCATGGCTGCTTTTCTTACCTCCTCATTTTCGGCCATATTCTTTTGTAAAAGGAGATCCAAAAGGTCTGCTTTTTTCCACAAGCCGATCAACTGCAATACTTTAATTGCTACAGATTCATCTCCTTCGCTAAGCAAAGTTCTCAATTGATCAGAAGTATGCTGTGGTTTCAGTTTTCTGCTTGCAGCTGCTTTCTGAAGTATTTCCAGGTCTTGTAACTGCTTGCCTGTATCGGCTGTTGTTGGGTTGATTACTTGAAGGTATATTTTGGTTAAGTCCTCCGCTGTACCGTATTTAGCCAATTTTTCACGCACCGCTTCCAGGTGTTTTTCCGGAACTTTGTTGCTGCTGTACAATTCAGCGAGCAAAGAAGTAGATTTTGGATCACTTACCGTGTTTAGCGCGAATATGGTTTTGTCCATGTCACCAAAATAACCGGGATCACTCAATAATTTTGGCAACCATACCGGGCTTAATCTATTGATGGTATGCCACAAAGCAAAGTCCAAATTGACATCCATGGTTTGATCTAAGGTCCCCAAGGCAGCATTTGTTGCTGCCATGGTGCTGAAATTTTGAATCCCTACCACTGCTTCTAACCTTACTGTAGCATCATTGTCATTTGAGGCTTTTACCAATAGGGATTGGGCTTCAGGTATTTCTTCTTTCCAATGCACCAATACCCTTATGGCTGCAGCCCTAGCTTCCGGGATTTGAGCAGTTAAAAGGGTTTCTAATAATGGCACATTCACAACTCCAATGGCCTGATGCAGCCAAAGCGCCTCCATTAAATGGTGTTCATGAGAAGGATTGGAAGGCTCAAGGGCTTCAATCCATTTGCTTAAGGCATCCTTTACTTCCTGTTCGTCCTTGTTCTTAAGGATTAACTTCGCTTGCAATCTTTCCCAGGTTTCTTCAGATTTTAAGGCTTCTAATAACTCGGGAATGTTTTTATTTTGGAAATCAGGATATTTGACCAAAGGACTATCCTTTTTAGTTACTCTCCAAATTCTGCCATGCTGTTGGTCCCTTCTGGAATCATAAAAGTCAACTTCTCCATGTTGAATGATAGGGTTGTACCAATCCGCAATATAAATAGCGCCATCAGGCCCCATCAAAATATCGACAGGCCGGAATCCAATATGATCTGTCCACAAAATATCATCGGCTTGGTTGGAAACAAATCCGCTGCCTTGCTCTTCCAAAACGAATCGATTGATTCGGTTGGCTCTAAAATCATTGGTAATCAAACTCCCTTCCCAATCGTTCGGCATGTGTGCTCCAGAGACAATATCCAAACCGCTGTGTTTGGGTTGACCGGGGTTTAAACCGCTTAAAATACGTTCAGCGTTTGGTGCGGTAGCAAAAGTGGCACCAGGAAATGCATAGTTAATACCTTCTCTTCCAGCCCCATCTGTAAGAAAACTTTTGCCCCATTTGTCAAATTGTAGGCCCCAAGGGTTAATTAAGCCTTTGGCATAGACTTCTAATTTTTTGGTTTTGGTATTGTATTGCCACACACCGCCTCCTTCAAGTCTACGGATACCATAGGGGGTTTCCACATGACTGTAGATGTAGATCGACTGATTAAAATACATCAACCCGTCAGGCCCCCAACGAAAGGTATGGATGAGGTGGTGGGTGTCTCCGGTTCCAAAACCGGTAAGTATTCGGTTAGTTTCGTCTGCCTTGCCATCTCCATTTGTATCCTTTAAATGCAATATTTCGGTTGAGTTAGCCACATATACGCCACCATCTCCAGGCAGTAAGCCGGTAGGGGTCAGTAGTCCTTCAGCAAAAACCGTAGATTTGTCTGCAATACCATCTCGGTCTGTGTCTTCTATGATTAGGATTTTATCATTCGCGGTTTCACCGGGTTTCAAATGTGGGTAAATGGTACTGCTTACCACCCACAAGCGCCCTTGAGCATCCCAATTCATTTGGATGGGCTTGACCACCATTGGATCGGTGGCAAATAAATTGACTTCAAATCCTTCGGCAACCTGAAACCGGTCCATTTGGTCTTGAGGATCGGGGGAGGGGATATCTCTAAGGGCATTCTGGCCATGAACCGAAATACTTGTTAAAAATAGTAGGATGGCCAAAGAAATTTTATTCCAGAGGAATTGGGGTGATTTCTTCTGCCGGTTGGCCTTTTTTGGCAAACATTTTATATAGGTTATTGATTCCAAGTTCATTGTATTAGAGGATATTTCATTAAAAGGATTCAATCGATTTCGCGCCGGTATTTTAAGGCAATCGTTCCATTAAGTATTGAGCGTTTATTGGCTTTTTGGTTTGATTGATTTGATCATCCATCCAATAGATTAAGGCATCCAAGGCCGCCAAACCTTCTTTGTGTCTGCCTTGCTCATGGGATCGGAAGCCCAGGATATAAGTTCTATTTTGTGGTCGGTATTGCTGAAAATAGATTTTATCCTTTTCTCTTATCAATTTCAGCAATTGCTGGGATTGTTGTAAAGATGGGCCATTGACCAAGGCAATTCCTTCTTCCCATTCTTTTCTGCTTCCTACGGCCTGAAGTTTACCCTCGATGGAGAGGGTATATGTTCCTTTCTTCAACCCATTCGCAGTTATTTTTTGACCTTCCGATTGTGATTTAGCAACAGGTGATGAAGTTGCATGTAGGGTACTGTTAAATGAGAAACCTTTGGATTTATCCGTTATTGTGAAATTATCAGTCGCCACATTGCTTTCAATAGCACCTGAAGAAGCATCAATGGTAAAGGAAGGAATCTGTGTTGTAAGTTTCAGTTGCTCCAATAGGGTATCCGCAAGAAGCAAGTATCCCGATTCATTCAAATGCACACCGTTGTTCTCGTAGTGCTTCATTTGGTCATTCGTATTGAAGGCCTTGAAAATATCAACATAACCAAGGGACCTATTTTCAGCAATCTCGGCGATGGCCTGGTTGTACAGCAGAAAGGCTTCATTTCTCTTGGCCAATAGCTCATCAGATCCTGAGATTGCCTGAGGGATGGTAGATAGCAAGATAGGTTTAACAGCCATGGACGCTACACTGTCCAGCAATTGGTTCAATCCTGCTTTAAAGTGGTTTAATCCTTCAGCACCATCCTGCGCTTCCACATTTCCATAGCCTATAATTATCCAGTCCGGTTTGGCTGCTTTTATTTGCGAAATAAGCAAATCATAGGGGCTGGGTGGATTGGTATAATAGCTTCTTGCTTCACCAAAAACCGTGTCTCCGGACCAGCCAAGGTTTCTAAAGCTAAGTTGCTTTTCAGGCCAGAACCCAGTAAGCCTATATTCAAGGAATCCATAATGTTGTTCATTTTCTATCAAGCCATTTCCTAAGAGAACTATTCTATCGCCATCTTTTGGAATGAAGGCTTGTTGAGAATAGGTTTGGGCCTGGAAAAATAGAAGCAGAAAGAGTAAAAATAAGTAACTTTTCAAGGAATTGTTTAGGGTCATGGGGGGCGTTTTTAATATCGAACTTATAAATATAAAAAGTTAGCTAGATAGGTGGGTACATAAGTTTGCTATTTTTTTTATTGGTTGGTTTATTAGACCAATGGTAATCGATTTTCCTGATAGTTGAATTTTTTTAATTAAGGCACCCCATCCCTCATTAGCTTTACTAATGATATCGTTAAACGGTTTTAAAAACTTTGTTTTTAATTCTAATTAATTAGTTTTAAATAAAACTGTTACGATATACTCCTTAAACACTTTTGTTTTTTGCTTTCATTATCGCTGTTATTTGCTTTTTGTAATAACCAAGGTTCACAAGAAAAAGCCCTTATGGAAATGGAATTTTTAAAGATGGATTCACTGGTTTTTGATGAATTACAGATTTTAAATGAATTGGATTATCATCCTGAAAAGGATGTTTATCTTATGGTTACCAAAGGTGTTGACGGCAGGTATTTCATCATTAACAGCCAAAGGAGATCCTTGCTGAAGAACTATTAAGCGAAGGGACTAATGCTTTTGGTATAGTTTTGCCTAGGACCGGATTTGTAGGGGATGAAATACTATTTGTAAGTAACCCCATAAGAGTGGCATTTTGTAGCCAAGGGTGACAACCTTTGGATGATGAATGAGGAGAGCATCTAGATTTTGGCGGTATTGTTGCTATTTTCTGCAACAATGCTGACAAAATCATTACGTCTCTCCAATTTTTATGGTTTGAGTACGATCAAGATAGGGAATTAGGAAATCCATTTGCCTCCTACAGGCTGATTTAAATAAATCATCTATATATTTGTACGCGCAAGTCGCTACGACTTGTGTTGATTTAAACAAATCCTCTTGATACATGAGTGCATCCCTAAGTGCCAAACCGGCCAGTTTTTCCCGAGTTACCATTACAGAACTTATGATTCCTTCGTATGCCAATTTTGGCGGGAAAATTCATGGAGGCATATTGCTTTCTATGATGGATAAGGTAGCCTACACTGCGGCTACTAAACACAGCGGCGCTTACTGTGTAACGGTTTCTGTGGATACCGTTGATTTTTTACAACCTGTGGAAGTAGGAGAGTTGGTTTCCTTGAAGGCTTCTGTCAATCACGTAGGGAACAGCTCCATGATTATTGGCATTAAGGTAATTTCGGAAAATGTAAAAACAGGAGTAGTGAAACATACCAACACTTGTTACTTTACCATGGTAGCAAAAGGGGAGGATGACAAGCCAACTGCTGTACCCCCTTTATTGCTAGAAACGCGCACAGATGTTAGGCGCTTTGTCGAAGCAATCAAAAGGAAAAAGTATAAAAGTGAATATGGAGCGATTCTAAAACAACTCAAAAGAACCTGGGACCAGGAAACCATTTCCACCATGTTACTTGGCCAACGCTGTGAGGTTTCCTTGGATATTAAGTGAACCTAATCTGCTTTTTCGAATATCAGGAAATGTTGGATATTTAAAAATTGGCCATTGGTCGTCAACGTGAATCCATTAGCTTCCAATTCTTTCTTTACCTGCTTTACGGTCATTTTATGTAGTGGTTTTATGGCCACTTTAGGATCTTCACCACGGTATTCGATCAGCAATAACTTACCCGTAGGTTTTAAGGATTTTTTGATATTTTGAAGCATTTCTTTAGGGAAGGCCAACTCATGGTAAACATCCACCATAATTACCAAATCTAAGCTGTTCTCTGGTAAATTGGGACTTTTTTCTGATCCCAAGACGGTGATTACATTGTCGACATCTTGTTTAGCAGCTTTGTTCTCGATGTAATTAAGGGCTGCTTGTTGAATATCCACGGCATATACTTTGCCTTCCGGAACCTTGTCTGCTATGCGGAAAGTATAAAAGCCAGAACCTGCCCCCACATCTGCCACTTTGCTGCGCTTATTAATAGGAAGGTTGGCGATGGTCAGTTCCGTGTTTTCTTCCTCCGAACGACTTTCTCTTTCCAGCCAAGCTACCCCATGAAATCCCATAACATGAGAAATCTCCCTTCCCATGTATACCTTGCCAATACCGTCTCTCGATGGCGCTTTTTGGGAATAGTCATTGCCAGTTTGTGCAGTTACTTCTCTAGATTGGCAAAGGGAGAATAAGGACAAAACAATTAGAAGGTATCTCATGGTTTTAACAACGCTATTTTTAATTGCTTGTTTAATTTAACTGAAAATAGCTGAAAGTTCCACTGATATTTGACAAAAATTAAACTAAAAGTCATGAATTAAAGGAAATAGAAGGAAACGGTGAAAGCAACATAGGGGGGTTAAAAACAAGAAGGTTTCCTACAAAAATTAGGAGTAGCGGATGGATTTGAGTGGCTATTTATTGAATGAAATATAATTTCATCAAAGAACCGAAAAGGGGATACTCATAACACGGTAGATAAGTGAGAAAAAATCATTTCCGTGTGTTATTGATTGTTAAATATTAATATAATTGGCTCTATTTAATAGGCTGATAGGGGAATTTACAAACTTAATATTTAATTTAACGTTGCAATAATAATAGGATAGCACCATTCATTAAAGTAAAGAGCCATGATTAGAATAGTAATTATTTTTGGAATTGTATTATTTTCAACTGCTTCTTTTGGACAGAACGTACACTATCCTTATGAACAAGGCGAAATTTTATCAGGGGTAGATATTCAGTCCATTAAAAAGTTCAAACCTGAATTATTCCTCAATTTTGAAGAACCCAAGGTTGAGTCAAAGTTCAAGGGTATAGAAACCGATAAGGATGAGCCAAATGATTCTGGTGAAATTAGGGTTGATGAAACTGAAGAAGAATCAAATATGCCCATAATTGACCTTTCCAAAAATTTCTCTTCCAATATGCAGGTGAATGAATTCTCTAAGGATTTCCACTCTAATATGCCTATCGTAACTAAAATGCGAGTGGGATTTTCGATTGAGTTGGACGGTATAAAGAAATAATATTCAAGAAGAAATTAAGGCAGGCAAACCGTAAAAATAAAAGCAGATAAAGTTTAATAGCAGCGAATAAGTTTTTTTCAGACTAGCATTCAAACCCAAAAACGCATCACATCTGTTTGATCGAAGACCCAAAATCATGGGGTTAGGGGTGTTCAATAGGCAAACTATTGAATAAACAGTAATAAAAAGATAGGGAAATATTACAAAAATTCTTACTTTTATTACAAACCCAATCTTTTATGAACATAGCAAAAACCTTTGTATTATCTGTATTGATTTTTTCAGGTACTTCTTTTTCTATCAAAGCCCAAAGCTTTGAAGATGGAAAAGCCATAATTGATCTGATTGCCAGCTATGCACAGGCAAGAGAAAGCATCGATACTGTAATGCTCAAATACATAATTACAGAAGACATGGATCAGTTGGTGTCTAGCGGAGAATGGCGACACGGTATGCAGGCTGCTGTTAAAGGAATGGCTGCGAGTTCGCGTAGCAACCCTGGTGACAGGGTGTTGAAGGTAGAAAGAGTGCGTTATTTGAAAGAAGATGTGGCTTTAGCAGATGCCCGATATACCATTAAAAATGAGGATGGGACTGAACGAAAAATGTGGAGCACCTTTGTAGCCTTAAAAAAAGGCAAACAATGGAAAATAAGTGCCATTCGAAACATGAAACCTACAGATTAGAATAGGCTTTCGAAGCGCTGGGTTTTAAAAGATTTGATTCAATCAGTCAAAATATCCTTTGCAAGAAAGCAATAGGTGACATTAAAAATAAAATAAAAATAGCGGCCAATTTCTTGGCCGCTATTTTTATTTTATCCTTTTACTTCATTGACTACCTCGATGGCTTTTTCTGCCATTTCTTGGATTTTACTGTAATTCTTCTCTTGAAGCAATTGTTTGCTTACCAATTTACTGCCCATACCTACTGCACTTACTCCAGCTTTAAACCAAGCCTCAACATTGTCCTTATCTAAAGACACGCCACCTGTTGGCATAAAAATTAAATTTGGAAATAATGATTTGATACCCGCCATAAAGTTGGGTCCTAGCATGTCACCAGGAAACAATTTGATCATTTTTGCTCCTAAATTTTCCGCTTTGATAATCTCAGAAGGAGTCATACATCCTGGAATCCATAACATATCGTGCTTGTCAGCCACTTCCACCACTTCTTCAACAAGACCAGGACAAATGATAAAATCAGCTCCTGCCTCAATATAAGTGGTGGCCATTTGTGCATTTTTAATGGTACCAATACCCAACAACAAATCCTGCATGTCACTGTTTCTTAAGGCAACCATTTTCTTGAAATTATTCAAAGCGGCTTCACCTCTGTTGGTGTATTCTACAAGGCGAATACCTGCGGCATAAAGGGCTTTCAAAACCTCAAGGCTAACAGTTTCATCCGCATCAAAATAAAGAGGAAGAATGGCCTGATCGGTTATTTTTTTAAGTATGGTTTCGTTTTTATTCATCTTGATTAGATTAAAGTAAATTACCCCGGAGAATTCCCGGGGTAATTTTTATAAGTTATTGATCTATAGTAACTTTGTGCTTGTTGTTAAATTTTAACTTTAACAACCATTTTCTTAATAATACCCTCGCCAATCATAGGCGAATGAACATCTTCAGGATAGAGAATAACAAACTGTCCAGGTTCCATACCGAAATACATTTCTGGTTCATCTACATAAAAAGATACGTCCTTTTCAGGGTTGTATGCTCCTTTTACTTCTGTACACTTTTCTCTCGGCTTCCATCCGATGCTTTCTTTCCCATTAATCAAAACCTGAATGTCTATGTGCTTGTCATGACATTCAAATTTCTCATTGGATTCGGCTTGGGTTTTAGCTCCTTTTTCAAAAACGGCAGCTATTAAATTATCCCCATCGATGACATATTTGCCTTCTTCCATCTCATCCAAATTACTGGATGCAATAAATGCAAATGCTTTTTCAAACAATGGATGCACGCTATTGTATCTTGCGGCATTGGATAATGTATCAAGTATCATGGTTTGTCGTTTAGTAGTTACTATCGTTGAACTCTACCACTAGCATCACCACCCATTAGCACTTCTACCTCTGCAAGTGTTGCATGGTTCATGTCACCTGGGAAAGTATGTTTCAATGCTGATGCAGCAACAGCGAATTCAGTAGCCCCTGCAAGACCCATTTCCTGAATCAAGCCATAAATGAAACCACTTGCAAATGAATCACCACCACCTACACGGTCAACGATTCTAATGTCGTACTTTTTAGAATGATAAAATTCTTCTCCATCATATACCAATGCACTCCATCCATTGTCAGAAGCACTGTAACTTTCCCTAAGGGTAGAAGCAATGTATTTGAATCCGAATTTTTCTTTCATTTGTTTGAATACATCTTTGTATCCGTCAAGGTTCAGCTCACCTTTGGTCACATCAGTTTCCTTACTGTGAAAGCCTAATGTTGTTTCAGCATCCTCTTCGTTACCTATACAAACATCTACATACTGACAAAGTCTGCTCATTACCTCTTTGGCTTTTTCCTTGCTCCATAATTTCTTACGGTAGTTAAGGTCAATACTAGTGGTAACACCCTTCGCTTTGGCTGCTTTAAGTGCTGCTTCAGTTAACGCTGCTGCTTTGTCACTCAAAGCTGGAGTAATGCCAGTAGTATGGAACCAAACCGCACCTTCAAAGATTTTATCAAAATCAAAATCAGAAATTTCAGCTTCTGAAATGGATGCATCAGCTCTGTCATAAACTACCTGAGAAGCTCTCATTGAAGCACCTGTTTCAAGATAGTATATGCCTAGTCTCTTACCACCTTTAGCAATATATTGTGTGTCCACACCGTACCTGCGCAAGTGATTGATCGCTGATTGCCCAATTGGATTATCGGGAACTTTAGTAACGAAAGTGCCTTCCAGCCCATAATTGCAAAGGGCTCCAGCCACATTCGCTTCACCGCCACCATAGGTTATGTCAAAAGTATCAGTTTGTACAAAACGCTTAAAATCTGGGGTAGAAAGGCGAAGCATTACCTCACCTAGAGTAACTACTTTTTTGGACATGATTGTTTTATATGTTAAATGATTAATTGAAATACGTTACTAAAAATCTTAAAAGGGACTTTTTAATGACATTATCGGTAAAAAAGCCCTTTTCAAGACAAGATTACTGCTTAATTTTCTAAAAACCAAATATATTCACTGTGTGTCAAAGGATCTAATTCGCTATCAATCACATAAATTTCTAGCATTTAATTTTGTATTTAGACTTATACATAAAACTTGAAATCCTCTTATCCGAAAAATGAATTATACCTTTTATTGCCTTTCTAAATAGGAAGATAAGAAGTCTAATTGAAGCAAAATCCTCGAAGCCAAATAGAGAAAAAAACTAGCAAAATTTAGCGTCAATACAAAACCTAATCCTTTGAGACTAATTTCTTAATGGTTTTTCAAAATTTACCTTGAGTTGTTTTCGAGCTAATTTGAAATCTATGTACTCAGCCAATTGCTCAAAGGACAATACCCGGTATTTATTTTTACTTAAAAAATTCAGATACCTTAAGAACATGTCCGGAGGGGTATTTACCCAAGGATGTTCCAGATCTGGTACACCATGAATGGTTAAAACCACAATTTGGCCAGCTTTTGCCTGTTTTAAAGCTTCCATTGTTTCAGCCTCATTTTCTGAATCCGTTGCCCAACTGGGGATCAGATAGGGGTGATCTTCCAAGGGATTGTAGGCTCTTTTACCTCCCGCCCGAGCCAATAAATAATTTTTTTTGTCCAAGGCCTTAAGCACGATTTCACTTATTGAATAGCCCGGATAAGCAAAGCTAATCATAGGCTTAATTCCTAAAGAATCACATTTTGCCTCTATATAATTTATTTCACCAGTAACCTCTTCTTCAGATAACTTTCCCACAGGGGCATGATGGTGTGTGTGATTGGCCACTTCGAAACCCATTCGGTCCAATTCCTGCATTTGCCGCCAGTTCATGTACTTGGTACTGTCCGAAAAGTTAGGGGGAAATTCACAAACGAAAAAGGTCGCCCCAAAGCCTCTCTCCATTAACAAAGGAGCAACATGAGAATAATGGCTGGCAACACCATCGTCAAAAGTCAAAACAACTGTTTTATCAGGAATAGGTTTAATTAGGATTTGACTGTTCACTGATGAATAAACCAGCCAAAAGAGCATCAAAGTGCAAACCTTTAAATAAGTATATGCATTATACGATAAACCTGAGTTTAACTGTACGCTGCTCATTTTTTATTATTCTGAGAAGCCCTGTACCTAAGTTGCATGCCTTGTAAAAAGTTTCGCAAAACCTGGTCCCTACATAGCCTGTATTGGGCTTGCTCAGGTTTTCTGAAAAAGGCACTTATTTCATGTTTGCTCATCACTCTTCCTGCAGCTGCTAAAATTTCCATAATGTCTTCGTTTTGAAGTTCAAAGGCAATTTTTAGCTTCCGAATAATTTGATTATTGGTCAATCTGCTTTCAGGAATGGGTTGTGGGCCTTCTTTTTTACCTCTTTTGTAATTGATCAACCCATTTAAAAACACGGCCAATTTAAAATCATTGATAGGTAAAGCCTCTGGGTCATCATCTCTTTTGAGCCAGTCGCTTACCTCAGTACGGGTTACTTCCAGATCAGCGAGACCAAAAATTTTAATCATTTGGTCATCCCCAAAATCAAAAGTATATCTCAAGCTTCTTATCACATCATTGTTTTGCATAGACCATAAAGGTAAACAATGACAATGAAAAAGATTTAAAGTTTCAGCGACTAAAAGTGTTTTTATTCAGAAAAACTGGATTAGAAGGTTTATTTCACAGGATTTTATAACTTATGTTTATGAATGGAGAAAACTTTACGTTGATTACTGGTGCTAGTATGGGTATAGGCAAAGCTTTTTCTAAAGCATGTGCAGAAAGGGGGATGAATCTGGTATTGGTGGCTTTGCCTGATGGACAATTGGCAGATGTTCAAAAGGAGATTCTGGCTTTATGGAAAGTGAAAGTGTATATTTTCACCATTGACTTGACCGAGAAGGGTGCTGTAAAACAATTGTATGCTTTCTGTATGGATATGAAGCTGACAATCAATGTGCTGATCAACAATGCAGGAATAGGAACAGGAGGAAGATTTGAAAATATAGCTTTGGAAAAACAGCTAAAGATCGTTGATTTAAATAATAAAGTGCTGGTCAGGATGTGTCATTATTTTTTACCACTGCTCCAACAGCAAGAGAAAGCCTATATTTTAAACATGAGCAGTATGGAAGCCAATTTGCCTTTGCCTTACAAGGCGGTGTATACGGGGTCCAAAAATTTTGTATATGCCTTTAGTCTCGCATTAAGAGAAGAGCTTAAACGAGGACCTGTTGGGGTCTCGGTGGTCTGTCCCGGTCCTGTAGTGACCAATGCAGAAGGATTGGAACGCATGAAGGCACATGGAAACCGGGCAAATTTAGTAGTATTTATGCCAGATGAGGTGGCTGAGATAGGTTTAAAAGGATTATTGAAGGGCAAAACCATAATCATTCCTGGTAAAATTAATTGGGTATTGGTCAAACTGTCTCGTCTTTTTCCTACAGCCATTAAGATGCGGTTATTAGAGCGATTGTTTCGTGTCTACAGTAGTGATTAAACTATTTGGCCAAAATAATCAGTAATTCCACACTGTTGAAGACTTAAATTCCATAAGCGTTCAGCATCATATGTATTGGCTGCTTTTTTTGAAACTGCTTTGGACTTGCAATTGTCCCAATATTTTCCTGATTCTCCTTTAATTTTTTCATTGGAAGCTAGAAAAATGGACGTAGCGGCACCTTTGTCAGGCGTTTTTCCAGTTAGCCTTCTCAATTTCCAAATCAATCCATGAAAGGAAAAGGTATGTTTCAAGCCAATATCTGTTTTAACCAGCCCCGGTTGAACGGCATTGATTGTCAATTTTCTATGGGGCTTTATTTGATCAAATGCTCGCGTGAAAAGGACATTGGCCAACTTGGACTGAGCATAGGCTCGCAAACCATGGTAATTATTGGTGAGATTGACATCATCAAAATGAATTTTTCCATGGAAATGAGAATCTGAGCTGACGGTTATAATTCGTGGATCTTCTGAGGCCATCATTAAAGGCAATAGTAGATGTGTCAATAAAAAAGGAGCCAGGTGATTGATGGCCCACTGTCGCTCTATGCCATCATCGGTCAAAACCATATCCGAATACCAGCTTCCTGCATTGTTAATTAAAACATCTATCACCTGTTGCCTCTCAGCAAGCACTTTAGCCAAACTTCTTATTTCAGCCTGAGAACTTAAGTCAGCAACGGCATAATCCATGTTGGCTTCCGGATACTGAAGTTTTATATTTGAGATTGCAGTATTGGCTTTTTCTTTTGTTCTACAAACCAGAATTACTTTATAACCTTTTACACAAAGGGCTTTTGCTGTTTCAAATCCTATTCCGGAATTTGCTCCAGTAATAAGGCAAGTTTTATTAGCCATGGTTGTTATAATTAAGTATTATAGTAGGGTAAAGTATTGTTAAAATAATTGTATATAAGTAATTTATAATCAATTGAATATATTGTTTTAAATTAAGTTTAAATTTATTGACCTACTTTTAATTTATCTTTGGCGTCTTTAATTATTGGATAAAGGTCATAGGTAGGGTAGAACTCGGTAGAAAAGGCACCCCAGACACTTTTTTCTACTGCAATATTAAGATTTCTTAATTCACTTGCAGGTATTTTAAGGGTTACCACCTGCCCTATGCCCATCATTACATACCAGTTGATTACTCGAGCTGAAGCAGGTGGGAAGTTTTCAAGAAATCCATTCTTGTTACGGATCTCTCTTAACTCATCAATGTTCTTGTCCTGATGGTGTTTCATCATGATGGTAATCATAATACTGTCTGAGGGAGTAGTAAGGGTGTCGGCTTGTCCGTGGCTAAAACCGGGCATCATGAGACACAAGATTAACAGCAAAAAGCCCCAATTTGATTGGATTTTTATCATCTTAATGTTTTTGTGTAAGAAGAATTTGTTCACATTATCTAATTTAGTTAAATACAGTGAAATAAGGATAAAACTATTAGGGAATAAATAAAGAGGGTAAAATTTTTCGATCCGAAAACCATCTCAAATTCAATTAATAGAAAAAGAATTATTATCAGGTATTAAATACTATTTAATAATTTTGACTGCTATTTAATTATTGTGCGGGCAGATTTCCAGTTCTTACTTTGTTTTTATAAAGGTATTAGGGAATAGGCTTAACCTATATTTTGACTGAAATATTCCAAATTATGAAAAGTAAGAAGATATGTTTTGGGCCATTTTCCATGCGCAAGCAATACTGATTTTTTCAAAGGAGAGATGGCTTAAAATCACTTTTTAATTTAAGGTGTCTTAGTAAATAGGATGAATCTCTGGTATTTTAAATTTTATGCTGCATCAGGAGCAATTGCCACAAATACCTTGATAGACCATGCTTATACTTAAAGCCTTAAACCCACCTGGAATGTTTGCCTGAGGGATTTTGGATTGTGTGAGACAGAAAGTTTCATTGCATTTGATGCAATGAAAATGGATGTGCTGATCCTTAGGTTCACAGGCACAGCCTTCTTCGCACAAAGCATACTTGACGGCGCCTGTCCCATCTTCTATGCTGTGAATTAACTTTTTCTTTTCAAAAGTTTTGAGAGTACGGTACAAGGTGGCCTTGTCTGCTCGGTCAAACTTACTTTCAAGATCATTAAGACTCACTGCGACAGTGGATTCTACCAATTTCCTTAAAACCAATAACCTCATGGTGGTCGGTTTTATGCTTTTTTCTTCAAGTTTTACCTCCAATTCACTTCCCATAATTCCCTTTGATTAGTTGTTAAATGGCTAAAACATCCTTTACTGATTAAAAAGTTAAACCCAAGATAAATAGTTCCTACTAAGATGCAGGCAATAGCCGGCTTTTAATCTGATTTTGGAAATGACAATTCAAATTCAATGGAAATAATTCACCAATAGGAGGTTGGTACCAATCCTGTATTTCTATATCTAATAAATAGGAATTAATCATTAAATTAATGTTTTCAAAGTCTTTACAGTATCCTCATGAGGTTTAACTAGATTTGAGAGAATCCTTAGATGACCGCTATTGATGCTACAAAGAGATAAACCGTATTTTGCCTCACAAGTAAACTAAAGATCCATGAATGATGCCTTTAAAAATCAAATTAGCACTGTCGAAGAATTGAGAGGAATTCTTGGTTACCCAAGGGAAATGGTTAAAAAAAAATCTATTAATTTTATTGATGCCCATTGTAGAAATTACATTGCCAAGTCTCCAATGCTTCTGATAAGCACCTCTAGCAAAGAGGGAAAGTGTGACGTATCACCCAGGGGCGATCCGGCGGGTTTTGTAGGGATTTTAGATGAGCGATACTTGATCATTCCTGAAAGGATCGGGAACAAGCGATGCGATTCATTGGTAAACATTCTTTCTAATCCTCAAATAGGCCTTATTTTTATTATTCCCGGATTGAAAGAAACCTTGCGGATTAATGGAAATGCTTTACTTACCCGGGACACGGAGCTATTAGAAAAATACCAAATTAATGGAAAATCTCCCGAAGTAGGTATAATCGTTGAAGTGGAAGAGTGTTTTATTCATTGTGCAAAGGCATTTTTGAGGTCAAAACTATGGGAACCTGAAACCTGGCTAGAAAAAGAGGAGCTACCTGTTGTAGCCAAAGTGTTAGCAGACCATATCAATAGTGAGGATTTTTCTTCGGAGGAAATCGAAACTGTTCTTAAAGAAAGCTATTTAAAGCGCTTGTATTAATTCAATAGCGAATTAAAAAAAACTATCGATTTTAGCCATTGTTCAATGTTTATAATCATATAAAAATAACTGATATTTAATTTATGAAGCGTAGAAAATTTGTCCACCAATTGGGTGCAGGGTCTTTGCTGGCGGCTTTACCATTTACTTCTCTGTCTTTTAAAACCAATGCTGCAAGTGCCAATAATGCTAAAACATTGCGTTTTGGATTGGTAGCTGATGTACACAAAGATTTGATCCCAGACGCCAATCAGCGGTTGGAGGAATTTATAGACAAGGCCATTACTAGAGAGGTAGACATGGTGATACAATTGGGAGACTTCTGTATGGGAGACAGTAAAAACAGGGATTTCATGGGCATTTGGGAAACCTTCAAAGCTCCAAAATATCATGTTTTAGGAAACCACGACATGGATCGCAACTCAAAGCAGGAAATGCAGGATTTCTGGGGCATGCCTAATAATTATTATTCTTATGATATAAAAGGTGTTCATTTCATTGTTTTAGATGCTAATTTCTTATGCCAGAAGGGAGAATTCATAGCTTATAAAAATGCCAATTTTTATGTGGATGACTCCCTACGTACCTATATTGATGATAAGCAAATTGAATGGTTCAAAGCAGATCTTGCAACTACAAAATTACCAACGATTGTTCTTTCTCACCAAAGTCTCTGGCACCACGAATGGGGAGTGAAAAACAGGTTACGCATTCAGGAAATAATGGAAGCTGAGGCAGAGAAAGTCATTTGCTGTTTTAATGGGCACAATCACATTGATTTTCATCGTCACCTGAATGGGATTGATTATATAGAAATTAACAGCATGTCTTACCAATGGATGGGAGAGAAATATTCAAGTTTGGAACGATTCCCCAAAGAGCAGTATGAAAAATATCCAAACTTGCCACATATTGCTGCTTACAAAGATCCACTTTATGCTTTTGTCACGATTGATCCTACAGGAACACTTACCGTTGAAGGTGTGAGAAGCCAATGGATGACGCCTACTCCTTATGATTTGGGGATGAAGGAAGCCCAGTATGGGAGTGTTGCTACAGCAGAAATATCGGACTACAAGGTCAATTTTTGATTTTAACCTGATATAGGCAATTGATTTTTTATTGTCTTAATTCCGCAAACCTTCGAGGTTTTTTTGATAATCAGGTTGATGGTAAAATTAGGAGAGTGAAACCTGGAAGGTTTTATCTCTATAAGAACCAATTGATAAAAGAAATAGACTGGGGTTTTTAGGTATTACTTGAATGAATCAGTTCTAGTGAATGAAAATCTATTTGGGCTAATAAATATTAGAAATTCCTAAATCAATCTAAATCATACGATTATAGGTGTAAATTAACCACTTAATATGCTATAAAAGTTTAAACTACTGCTTACCCTAATCTCTTCCTGTTCATTTTTGGCTTGACCCAAAAACGAACCAAAAAAGTCAAGGCTGTATGTAAATCTTAACGCAAAATGAATACTCAATGGCTAAACAAAAAAAAACTCCGCCGAAAAGGCGTCAGACAAATTTTTTGTTCTTAACGCCATTGAGCAATCCATTTTACTAATTTCCATAAGGCCGGAATGAAAAAGAAATTGTAGTAAATTCAAGTTAGCTGCCCTATGTTGCTTTTTTTTCAAGCCCCAACCTTTAGATTTGATAAATGTTAATATTCTAAGATTACTGTTTTAT
>NZ_CAXBPD010000038.1:0-17663 GCF_963977555.1 uncultured Cyclobacterium sp.
TCGCCGCCTTCATTATTACAGACCCGTAGATCATTCTACGGGTCTTTTTTTTGCCTATTTTGTAAATAAACCTAGACAATACTCCAGTTTTTAAAAGTGAGGTGCTCACACAAGGGCTCATTACTTACTGTATAAGCTAGGTTTAACTGCCAGAATCACTATTGATAAGGTAATCTCTACCAAGCACGGAATCCGTATATGGCTCTATATACAGCAGGAATACAGTGTTACTATAATCATGTAGCTATTGAAGATTTATTTTATGATAATTATAGAGCACAAGAATAAAAAGGCGTAGAGGCAATCTACACCTAGAGCTTACTTTTGTTAAGTACAAGATGGGGATACCATAGTATTTGTGATACTGCTAAATCAATTTCAACATTCCATTTAATTGAAAAAACTTACTGAAAGGTTCTTTTCCGTGCGGAATAAAGTAACCTTATTGCTGAAGGTCTTCTATTTTGTTGCGCATCAAAAATTTCAACAGCTCTTCTAATTTATTTGGACTCTTTACAATCCGAAGTTTATAGGTTTTATTATTCACACCAATTTCAATGATTGGAACGGTTTTGAAGGCACTAATAATAGCAATTATGCCCGACCCAACTAATGCAAAGACGGCAATAAAACCATTGCCAAGCATATTATAAAACCCTACAGTTTTTTCATTAATTGAAAAGTGAATTTATTTCTAGTAAATGGATGCCTTCAGATGTTAATTTGAAAGTTAATTCAGTTAATGCTTTCATAATTGTGACTTCAAATAGTTTTAGATCTATTTGTTGGAGATTATAAATCCCATTTAATTTGCTGGCTCCATCGCAATGACCAAATTTTTGTTATCTGGACTTAAAGCTATTCTGCTAATGTTTTGGTATCCGGGCATATCAATGAAAGCTATTTCTTCCCAATCTGTACCTTTGCTGATGTTTTTAAGGTAGATGGAATTATCCCTTGCCATTATTAGATTGTTCTTGTCCAACCAAAAAAAATCTTGAGCATTCCCAAGAGATATACCTATAGTTGTTGATTGTCTACTTTCCACATTGAAAGCTCTTATTTCATAGCTTTCTCTGCCATCTGAGACTATGTTGGTATTTTTGTCGAGGTAAACGATTTCGTCAGTCCCTGGACGAGGCTTGATACAACGCCCTGGGTTTTGCGCTAATTCAAATATATCCTCTCTGCTATAGGGATAGACCAATCGGTTTGGTGTTCCCAGTTGAAACAACGCGGCAGTCTCTCCATGCCAACCATAATAACCCACGGGCTTGATGTCATCATAAAGCACTTCAGGCTCTCCCAAGTTTATAGGGTACAACCATAATCGCTGCGTACTGTCTTTTTCCACTGTTACCGCAGAGATGTATTTACCGCAACTCGTAATGTCCGGAGAGTATTCACTTTTATCCGAAGTTCTGGTCATGTTAGTAAATTTGCCTTTGACCAGGTTGTACATTATAATATCAGTATAACCAGATTCAGCCTGTGAGGTAAATACGAATTGGCTTTTATTTATAAAAGTAGGCTGGTTGTCATAATTATTCCCTTTAGTGATTTTTTTCACCGTTTCTGGATAGATTTTAAAACCAAATAAACTTTTTTTTGCCTGGATTAAAAATAAATCCGTTGACTCCTGGGCATAACCATAGGATATAGAAAGGGAAAAAAACACTATTATAAAAAGACTATAAAGTTTATTTGTGCCGCCGAACATATTCAATTTAAACATAGTTTTGATGGATCAATTAATTTTCTAATGTACAAAATGCTCCTTGGAATCATTAGCAATTTTAGCACAATTCCTATTCCATAAAAGTGCCATGGATCTAAGGATCAATTTTTCTAAATCTCAGCTTGAATTATGTACGATAATGAACATTATTTGTATCTGAATCGAACACTTCCTTATAATAAATAGCCCTCTATTCGCTTCAATGTTATATTTAATAACTGGCATTCTATTCGTATATTCATTGGTATGAAAGTCAACCAATCCCCAACTTTGGAATTAATTGTATGGCTACTTGCACTAATTGGTTTGTATGCTTTTGGTGGAGCGTCGGCGCATACTTTTAGTCTATGCCCATTGGATAATTTAGGGTTTACCTGGTGTCCAGGCTGTGGGATAGGTCGATCCATGCATTATTTTATGCATGGGGATTTCACTAGTTCATGGACTCACCATCCACTTGGTTGGTTTGGGGTTGGTGTTATTTTATTTAGAATTATTGAATTAAGTAAACTAAAAATAAAAAAGAAATTATGGCAAATGTATTGAGACACCTACCAGAATTGGAAGGTATGGAATTGGGTTATATTCAGGGAATATTGAAGGACATGACTGAAGAACAGGCAGGTCTATTTGCACAAGTTTACAGGGCCAGAAGAAAGGATAGTCAAATGATTTTAATTTTGACACTAATTGGGTTCTTCGGTTTTGCTGGACTACATAGGTTTATTTTGGGGCAAATTGGTCTTGGAATCCTATACTTATTTACCGTGGGTTTATGTTTTGTGGGTACCATAGTGGACTTGGTTAATTACAAAAGTCTTACCTACGAATACAATATTAAAATGGCGCAAGAAACCCTATCCTTGTTAGCTTTAAGCAATGACTTTAAATCTAAAAAAGATGAGTAGGTATCCATTATTATTTGTCTTTGTTTTAATTGGTTTTTCAGGGGTGCCATTTGGTTGTAATCCATTGCCTATGGAAACAATCACAGATATGGAGAATTCCTACGATGGGATTACCAAGGTGAATGTAAATGGTGGTGCTCTTGAAATCAGTTATATTGGTGGAGAGGATACAAGAAGTGTAAACATAGAAGCTTTTGTGGAAGCAAGTGACGCTGAAATGGAAGGGGTAATTGTTAGAAGGGTAGAAGATGAATTGAATATTAATTTTGAATCTGGTAACAATGGTTCTTTTTTCTCATCTTTAAATGTAAAAGGCTATATAAGCCTCACTGGTCCAGTGGACATGGCCGTTAACATTAACAATTCATCTGGAACCTTGGAAGTTATCAATGTTAGTAATGATGACATTGTATTACATGGAAGTTCGGGTAAGATTGTAGGAAGGAATTTGAAATCTCCAGATTTAAAAGTTAAAATATCATCAGGCAAACTGGAGTTGAAAAATATTGAAGGCGGATTAAATATGGAAGTGTCATCAGGTATGGGCACATTGGAAGGTATGAAGGGGGATGTTAAATTTAGAGGATCTAGCGGGATGGTTGTATTGTCTAATATTGAGGGACTACTTTCAGGTAGTATGAGTTCTGGTAAGGCAGACCTCAATAACGTTACTCGTTTAGGTGAAATAAGTCTTTCTTCAGGAATGTTAGAAGCTAAAAAATGTGGTATAGGTGCAGCAACCAATTTGTCCGCTTCTTCAGGTTATATGAATGTAAACACCACCTCTTCTCTGAAAAATTTCAATTTTGACTTTAATGTAGGTAGTGGCAGGCTAAGCATTGGAGATCAATCTAGTAGTGACGATCTGTATGTTAATAACGATGCTGATGTCACTATTAAGGGAAGAATACAATCTGGGAAGTTGGTAATCAGCGAATAATTAGTATGTATGGTTTGGTATGTTTTGTCCTGTTTAAGTAGGACCAAAGACTTTTCGAAGATTTTGAGATAGTTTAGATAATGTACCAAACCATAATTAGAAAAAGTATAGACAAAAAAAAAGCAACCTTTAAGGCTGCTTTTCACTACTGATGTCAATGTTATGTTATGCGTTAACTACCTTCACATTCACTGCATTCAGACCTTTTCTTCCTTCTTTAAGGTCGAAGGATACGTCATCGTCTTCTCTGATTTCGTCGATAAGTCCAGAGACATGCACAAAATACTCTTTTGATGATTCATCATCGATAATAAAACCGAATCCTTTGGATTCATTAAAAAATTTTACTTTTCCTGTGTTCATAATAATATTAATTGATTGTATTTACTGGGGTAAAGATAAGAATTCTTTTCGCAAATAAAACTCTTGAATAAATTTATTTTCAGGAATTAAAAGATTGCATAAAATGTTGTGGCCATACTTTTGGCATAAACATTAAGATTCAACCCTTTTATAGGATTATTATTTCATCAATTCTATGCCCTCTTCCAAGCACTTTTGAACTTCATTTTCGGGCCATATTCCAGATTGCACTTCACCTATATGTTTTTTCCTTAGCAAAAACATGCAAGTTCTAGATTGACCAATTCCTCCACCTATGCTTTGAGGTAATTCTCCGTTCAGTAATTTTTTATGGAAAAATAAAGCGCTTCTTTGTTCTTCGCCTGAAACTTTTAATTGGTGGGCTAAAGTTGCTGCGTTTACTCTTATTCCCATAGAAGAAAGCTCGAATGAGTTTTCAAGTAAGGGATTCCAAACTAGAATGTCTCCATTTAATCCTTTATATCCCTCTGAGTTGAAACTACTCCAGTCATCATAATCCGGCGCTCGACCATCATGTTTTTCACCATTACTTAATTCATCTCCTATGCCAATAAGGAAAACAGCACCGTGGGCTTTGCAAGCCTGGTATTCTCTTTCTTTTGCTGTTAAGCCCGGAAATTCTTGTAAAAGGTCTTCTGCCTGAATGAATTTAATTTTCTCTGGTAAAATTGGAGAAATCTCAGGGAAAATAGCGGAAATGTTTGTTTCCAATTCTTGAAAGATACCATAAATACTTTCCACCACTTCTTTTAAGTATTCCAGACTCCTATCTGAATCACTGATTTTTTGCTCCCAATCCCATTGGTCGACATAAAGAGAATGTTGAGGTGAGTAATCTTCATCTGGTCTTAAGGCCCTCATATCAGTTATAATGCCTTCTCCATTTTCCGTCTCAAGTTCAGCTAATTGCCATCTTTTCCACTTCGCTAGTGATTGAACGACTACCGCAGGAGCATCGGCTTGATTTTTTATTGGAAACCTCACTGGACGTTCTGCACCACTCAAATCATCGTTAATTCCTGTACCATCCATTATCACTAGTGGACAAGACACTTTGAATAGGTTCAACTTTTCAGACATCAATGCAGGAAATTTTGTTTTGATAAGGTCTATTGCCTTTTCTGTTTCTCTCCTGTTTAATAAGCAATTGTATTTCAGCCCACTAGTTGCCAGCATGTTTTTATATTTACTAAGTTCACTATTTGTTGTTTTTCTCAAAATCGCCTCAAAATTAAAGAAAAGAATTGATTCAAGAAAATATCAAGGTTCTTACCCAGGTATTAGGGTAAGAAGTTGATGTAAACGGGTTTGTGTATTTCTGTTTGTATATCGGTGGGTTTTATTTCACCAGTTTCCATGTCTCTTTCGAAGACAAGGATGGTATTCGAACCTTGATTGGCAGCTAACAGGTACTTTCCGTCTAGGGTAATATTGAAATTTCTTGGCGATTTTCCTCCGGAAGAAATGGTTTGTACATGAACCAAATCACCTCCTTCTATGACTTTAAAGGCTATTATTTCGTTGGCATCTCCACGATTAGAAGCATACAAGAATTTCCCATCCGGGCTTAGCCTTACTTCAGCAGCTCCTACCTTACCTTCAAAACTGTCTTCTGTGAGTTTATGTGTGGCAATATGCTTCAATTCTCCACCATTGTAGGCATAAACGCCAACTTCTGCAGAGATCTCATGTACCAGATAAAGCATGTCACCGGCATCATTGAACACCATGTGTCTTGGTCCAGCTCCTGGAGTTACTTTTAAGCTGAATATTGGTTCTGGGTTTAACGGTTTTTCCTCTTTGCTATCGAAGTCATATACGACTACTTCATCCGTACCTAGATCAGCTATGAATAAGTTGCCGTCCTTAGGGTTGAATATTGAAGAATGCACGTGGGGTTCTGCTTGCCTATTGGAAATAATACTACTTCCCTTATGTGCGATTACTTGAACGACAGTCTCAAGCTGCCCATCTTCAGCGACAGGGATTATTGAAAAATCACCTGATGAATAGTGGGCCGCTACGACAAAGGCTTCACTAGGATCCAAGGCAATGTAGCAAGGAGATTTACCTTCCGCCTTGACAGTGTTTAATTTCTTTAGCTTTCCATCAATAAGACTGAAAGCACCTACTTTTCCCCCATCGTCTCCGGCGGTTTCTTCCACTGCATATACGCGGTCCTGTGCTTTATTTGCAATGACAAAAGATGGATTGTCAGGGTCTGAAGCAGAAGAAAGGATTTTTATTTCTCCAGCCTCCGGATCAAATTCCATCAGGTGAATGCCCTGTTCTGGAGAATTGGTATAGGTTCCTAGCAAGAACTTATATGTAGGTGAGGTCTCTTTGACTTTCATTTCTTTTTTTTCATTGTTGGCTGTTCCGCAAGCAATGCACAGCATTAGTAAGCTGCTATTAAATAGATTTTTTACTTTCATTTTTTTCTTTGATTTCGTCCATGCCACTGGCCAACTCATGCGTTTTAGGGTGGTACTTTCCTTTAAGGTCATCCTCTTTTGATTTTGACCATAATTTCACACCTGAAAAATAGGATGCCCTACCTATCATGTGTGCACCTACTGGGGCCGTTAATAAAATGAAAGTTATGATAGCCAACACTCTGGAGGTAATCCCTATTTCATTAAAATAAATAGCAGCAGAAATTAACAGCAAGCCAATGCCTAAAGTAGCCGCTTTGGTGGTTACTGAAATTCGCAAATAAAGATCAGGCATGCGAATAACCCCTACTGCGGCAAGTAATATGAACAATGCTCCTAGAGCACTCAATATTATGATCAGGTAATCATTCATTTTTCTCTCTTTTATCTAAATAATAAGAAAAGGCAACGGTGCCTAAAAAGGCGATCAGTGCCATGATCATGGCAATATCAAGAAACGCCGGCTGATCAGTATATATACTATAAATTGTAATGATACCAATACCAGTAGTAAGCAATAGATCAAGTGCTACCACTCTGTCTGAAAGTGTAGGGCCTATTAGAAACCTAATAAATATAAGTAAGGTTGAAATGGCCAAAACAGGAAGTATTATATAGTATAGGAAGTCGTATACACTCATCTCAATATCTCCAAAAGTTTACGTTCAAATCCATTTTTTATATCAGCAATAAAGGCTTCTTTATTTTTTACATACATGGCATGTACGTAAAGTACTTTTCGGTCATCAGAAACATCCAGACTCAATGTTCCGGGGGTCAGGGTTATAAGGTTTGCCAGTAAGGTTATTTCCACATCTGTTTTGGCATCCAGCGGGATTTTAATGATTCCAGGCTTCATAAAATAGCTGGGGGTACTTACATCATAAGCCACCTGTAAATTGGCTTTGACCAATTCATACAAGAAGAAGAAGATAAAAGCTACCAGTTTTGGTCCTCTGGAGAGGTAACGGTTATTGTGCTCGTCCCTGGATATAAGCCACAATAGAAAAAAGCTTAACGTAAATCCAAATACGAAATTAACAAAAGAGAAAGTACCTGTCACTGCCAGCCAGATAAAGGAAAGCAATAGGTTACTAAGAAACCTGGTTTTTATCATTTTTCTATTGAATTAATTGCCCAAAACTGCTTGAATATATAGGGTAGGATCCATTAGGTTCTCTGCGATTTTTATTGATAATCGCATTACCCATTCTGCGCCAAAGCCTATTCCCAAAGAAATTAGAGATAGGAAAACAATTGCGCCGACCATTGCTTTTCTTTTCAGAGGTTTCAAAGCATTGTAATATTTGATGTGTTTTTTCTCTGGTAATACAGGGCCATCTTTCCAGAATACCTCTGACCACAATCGTGCTATAATGAATAAGGTAAGGAAACTTCCCAAGATTATGAAAATCACCACTAAAATATTTGATTGATCGATGGCTCCCTGAATCATTAATAGTTTGCCCCAAAAGCCTGATAAAGGTGGGATACCTACCAATGAAAAGAGGGGTATAGCCATTAAAAGACTCATCTTTGGATGCTCTTTATAAAAGCCTCCTAGTAAACGCATGGAATAGGTGCCCTTGAATTTGAAAATCAACCCACTAACCATAAAAAGGTTGGTTTTAACAATGATATCATGTACCAGATAAAATATGGCACCTGCAATGGCTAAGGTGCTGTACACGCCTAGTCCTGCAAGCATAAAACCGATGTGGCAGATGATGAGGTAGCTAAAGACCTTTCGAATATTATTTTGAATCAATGCCCCAATTCCTCCTGATAGGATGGTTAAGATCGCTATGACCATAATCACCGTGGATAGGAAAGTGTCAGGAATGAAAATCAGGGTAAATACCCTTAGCAAGGCATAGACACCTACTTTAGTAAGTAAGCCTCCAAAGATGGCGGAAATGGCTGGCGGTGGAGTATGGTAGGAAGCAGGTAACCAAAAATAAAGCGGAAACACAGCTGATTTGATCCCGAAACCAACAAGGAATAATATGGCCGTGACATTGACCAAACCTCTGTTTTCAATTTCTGCCACCCTAAGAGAAAGATCGGCCATGTTCAAACTTCCGGTTAACCCATACAGTATAGCGATGGCGGTAAGGAATATGACTGAGGCCAATAGGTTCATGGTGACATATTTAATGGCACCTTCTATTTGGGCTTTTTCACCGCCAATTGTAAGCAGCACAAAAGAAGAGATAATGATGATCTCAAACCAAACATAGAGATTAAAGATGTCTCCCGTAAGGAAGGCACCACTTAATCCCATTATAAGTAGGTGAAATATAGGGAAATACCCAAATTTGATACGGGCATTTCTCACACTGCCAACAGAGTACACGCTGACTGCCAGACCAGCAATGGCTGTAAGTAATACAAGAAGGGCACTAAAGGTATCCGCTACGAATGTAATCCCAAATGGAGCTTCCCATCCGCCTGCCTGCATGATCTGAATGCCTTCATTGTCCACTTTTATAAGAAGTAATAAGCTTATTACAAGGGCTATTAAAGATCCGGTTACAGAAATTAGCTTTTGAATATTCTTACTGCTCCAAGAAAACATCAGCAATATTGCGATGAAGAGCTGTAAAATTACCGGTAAAACAATGTAAGGGTTGTTCATAAGTCTTCGTCGGTTGCGTTCATTTCGTCCAAGTCATCTGTTTTAACCACTTTATAGGCACGCTTGATTAAAATAATGGCAAAAGCCTGTAGTCCAAAACTAATTACTATGGCGGTTAGGATTAGTGCCTGAGGTACCGGGTCGGCATATATTTCTCCCAACATCTTCTCAGAAGAGGCGATAATAGGAGGTTTCCCTTTAACTATTTTTCCTAATAAAAATATCAACAAATTGGCTCCATTACCTAGTAGAATTAAACCGATAATCAGCTTAACCAAACTTCTTCTTAGCATCATGTAGATGCCGGCGGCATATAGGAGCCCTATAATTATTACCAATAAAATTTCCATACTATAAACCTTCTGATATGGTGAAAATAATGGTGAGGGTGACACCAATAACAACAAGGTAGACGCCAGTGTCAAAGAACAAGGCAGTACCAACTGATCCAATTACCGGAACAGCATTCTCCATCCAGAGACCGGTCATAAATGATTCTCCAAAAAACAGGGGCAGAGCACCAGAGGCCAAGGCCAAGAGCAGCCCTACTGGCATCAAAAAACCAGGATGAATGGACATGATGTTTTTAGTTTTCTCAATTCCATTGGCAAATGAATGGATTACGAAAGCAATAGATGCCATCAAACCTCCAACAAAGCCACCGCCTGGTAAATAATGCCCACGCAATAATATAAAGATGGAAAAGAGTAATAATAAAGGAAGCAAGTATACCGAGGCAGTCTTGAAAATGATGGTTTTCATAATTATTCTTTTTCAGTACTTTTAAGATGGAGTTTTAAAAGGCCAAATACGCCGATAGCAGCTATTGCCAATACCGTTATTTCCACTATGGTATCAAAGCCTCTAAAGTCTACTAGGATCACATTGACAACATTTTTACCTTTTCCAAGTATATAGGCGTTCTTCGCATAATACTCACTGATCTCTTTGGTGACCGATTCGTTCATTACCTCTAAAGTCAATACACTGATGAGTGTACCAAATACTAGTGCCAACAATCCATCCCTAATTTTATCATTGTTGTCGGGAAGGACAAGGTACCTAGGAAGGTTGTATAAAACCAAAACAAATAAAATCACTGTCAAAGTGTCTATTGAAAACTGAGTCATGGCCAGGTCCGGTGCAGAATAAAACAAGAATATCATGCAAAAGGAATAGCCAACAACACCTAATGAAGCCACTGCAGTAAGGCGGGATTTGGAAAAGACAGTAAAGAAAATGGCAGTGGCCATTATAAGGATTACAATTGCTTCATATAAGGTCACATCTGTAAGTTTTGCAGTATCAATATACAACTCTACCCCTGTGAAGAAACGATATCCTAATAAAATACATAAAAAGGAAAGAATGGTAATCAGGTAAAACCTTAAATAACCATTTTGGAAAAATTTGGTCCAATTTCTACTGATAGCAACAAAACCATTGGCTATTAATGTAATGATTGATTGCGGTGAAACCTTTTCAAATCGGGTCACTTTTGCAAGCAGACCTTCAGAGGGCTTCAAAAGAAAATACAAAAGAGTACCGGAGCCAATGGTAATAGCGCTTAATAACAAGATCAGGTTAAAGCCATGCCATAATTTTAAATGAAAATCAGGTGTAGCTCCAGTAATTGCCTGAACGGTAGGTCTTATGATACTTCCTTCGATTAGTCCTGGGGCAAGGCCAAAAACAATACCCAATACCCCGAGCAATAAAGGTGGGATATACATGGCAGGGCCTGGAAGATGTAGTTGCTCGAATTTCTCAGGCAGCTTGCCAACAAATGGTTTTATACCAGCCAAAAATCCTGCAAATAATAAGGCTGCATTGGTGAAGATTGCCAACCCGGTGAGTAACCAGGCGACATCACCCATCCCAAGGGTGGCGTCATAAATTAAATCTTTCCCAACGAAGCCGAAGGAGGGAGGTATTCCTGCATTGGATAAGGCTGCGAGCATTGCGGCAATCCCCACAGGAAGCATGACTTTATTTAAACCCCCAAGTTGCCGAATGTCTCTCGTACCAGTTTCATGGTCAATAATGCCTGTGACCAAAAATAGCGTTGCCTTATATAAGGCGTGAACTAAAATGAAGACGGAAGCAGCCAGTAAAGCCTCTTTTGTGCCAAGCCCAATTAGAAATACCAAGATGCCCAGTGCGGAAATGGTGGAATAGGCCAATATGCCCTTAAGATCTAACCTAAATAATGCATGAATGGCTGCATAAGTCATGGTAATGGCACCAATAATAATAAGCGTGCTGTTCCACCATTCATGATTTCCCAAGATGGGAGTAAACCTGGCAAGTAAATAGATCCCCGCCTTCACCATAGTTGCGGAGTGAAGGTAAGTGGACACAGGTGTAGGGGCTTTCATTGCTCCGGGCAGCCAGAAATGAAAGGGGAATTGAGCAGATTTAGTAAATGCAGCAATAAATAAGAAAAACAATACCCAGCCATAAAGGCTATCTGATTGGATGGATTCTGCTAGAGGTGCAAGAGCAGATATTTGATACACTTCTGTAATATGACCTAGGCCAACCATTGCGGCCATCAAAAACAAACCACCAATTCCAGTCACTGCCAAAGCTGTTATTGCTGATTTTCTGGAATCAGGATTGTCGTTATTAAACCCGATTAAAAAGAAGGAACTTATACTAGTAAGTTCCCAGAATATAAAAAGGGTATAAATATTGTCTGACAATACCAATCCAAGCATAGAGGCCATAAACATGGATAGGTATCCATAGAATCTGTCTAGGTAATGGTGGCCTTTAAGATAAGCTGAGGTGTATATAAAAACCAGGGAACCTATTCCACTGATCAGTAAAACAAAGAGGTAGGATAAACCATCAAGGTAAAAGTCCAGGTTTACACCTATGGACGGAACCCATTGGTAACTCATCTTCAAGGTCTCTCCTGCTAATATTAAGGGTAGTTTTGAAAGGAAATACCCAAAAATGGAAAGTGGTAGAATAGCAGCCCAAATGGTAGATTTAGGCTTCAGCCAGCCCATGATCAGTGGGATCACCAAAGCAAAAATAAATCCCGAAATTACAGCAATCAACATCAGCGATTATTTAACGAGTTTGTTTAACGAAAGCCTAAAATACGAAAAATAATGTGATTAGACAGGTCTTATATTCTCCTTTACATCAATGGTTAGTTGGAAATTTTAATAAGCCACTGATTGTAAGCAAAATATATTGAGGGAGGTAATTAGTAGTGAAATTATACCAGCGTTTTGATGCATAGAAACAAAAAAATGTGCATTTTTGAAATATTGCAAAGAATAAATTTAACCTTTTCAACCATGGCAAACATATACGAGACTGAAGTCGCAAAGCGTTTCACGATTTATAACAGTCTGTTTTTAGACCTGCCCTTTGACCAAATATACAGAACGGGCACACTATTGCCTATCTTATCCGAGGCATGCCAAAGTGGGTTTCAAAAAAATAAAACGCCAAAAGAGATAATCCGTCAATTCTTTGAGGAGTTAATGGCGGATAAATCTGATGAAGAAAGGCATGACCTGCTTTTTAAAATGGTCCAATACATCGAGCGTCAAGTTGTTTTATTTGATTCGATAGAAGATGCTTCTTTCGAAAAATTTAATGACATCAAAGGTAAAGGTACCATGACGGCTCTGATTGCTAGGGCAGAAAACGATCATAAAAAAGAAGAACTGATAGAAAAGCTTAAAACCTTCTCTGTTCGACTGACTTTAACCGCACACCCTACGCAATTCTATCCTGGCAATGTATTGGCCATTATTACTGATTTGGAACAAGCCATAAGGAAAAATGACTTGGGTGATGTCGATCTTTTACTTCGCCAGCTTGGTAAAACCGCTTTTATTAATAAAGAGAAACCTTCTCCTTATGAAGAGGCGGTGAGCCTGACCTGGTTTTTGGAATATGTGTTCTATCCGAGTATTTCGGATATCATGATCCGTATCCTCAACCAATTGAACATACCGCTACATGATTGGGAAAACCCCAACTTGCTGAAGGTAGGTTTTTGGCCAGGGGGTGACAGGGATGGAAATCCTTTTGTTACCCATGAAATAACCAAAAAGGTAGCAGATAAACTTCAAAATAGTATCCTTAAATGCTACTATAGAGATATCCGTAAAGTCAGGCGTAGATTAACTTTCCACGATGTGGAAACTCATCTAATTAAAGCTGAAAAAGGCATTTACAACACCTTGTTTGGAAATGAAGAAGGCGGAGAAATATTCAAGTCCAAGGATGAATTGCTTGAGGTATTATATGCTGCCAGAAAAGGCATAGTAGAAAAGCATGGTGGATTGTCCTTAGAGTTGTTGGATGAGTTCATACTAAAAGTGAGGGTTTTTGGCTTTCATTTTGCCAGTATGGATGTAAGACAAGATAGCAGGAAACATGATGACCTTTGGGATGCGCTTATTACTAAAAATGATGGTGAAGCTGCTTTAGAGGCTTATCATCAAGGAGATGAAGCAGCCAAGATCCAAAAAATCCTTTCTGTTGAGCAATTGCCAGAAATCAGTGCTATGGAAGATCCTTTCCATAGAGAGATGCTTGAAAGCATCTCGTCTATAGCTTACATTCAGAAGCACAATGGTCCCATGGGATGTCATAGGTACATCATTTCCAACAACCAGTCTTTACTGCATGTTTTGGAAGTTTTTCAATTAAACAAATTATTGTTATCGAATGGTGGCGATCTTTTATTGGACATAGTACCATTGTTTGAAACAATTGATGATTTAGCTGCCGCCCATGGTGTCATGGAAGCGCTTTATAACAATGAAATCTACAGAGAGCACCTCCGTAAGAGAGGCAATAAGCAATCCATCATGTTGGGCTTTTCTGATGGAACCAAGGATGGAGGCTATATCAGAGCCAACTGGTCTATTCTTAGGGCCAAGGAAGAACTAACAAAAGTAGCCAGGCAGGATGGAATAGATGTTGTCTTTTTTGATGGTAGAGGGGGGCCTCCTGCTAGGGGTGGTGGAAATACCCATAATTTTTATGCTTCACTCGGGCCAAATGTAGAAAACCGTGAGATTCAAATCACCATACAGGGACAAACCATCAGTGCCAATTATGGCAAGCCGGTTAGTTGCTCTTACAATCTGGAGCAATTGCTAAGTGCTGGAATGGAAAGTCATTTGTATCCTTCAAGTGAAAACAGTCTTACTGAAAAGCAAAAAGCGCTCATCGATGAGATGGCAGATATCAGTTACAAGGCTTATAAGGAGCTTAAAAACCATCCTCAGTTTGTGCCTTACTTGGAAAAAGTTACCCCCTTGAAGTTCTTTGGAATGACCAATATTGGTTCCAGGCCAGTTAAGAGGAGCAAAGGTGGTAGTATGAAGTTTGAGGATTTGAGAGCGATTCCATTTGTGGGTGCTTGGGCTCAAATGAAACAAAATATCCCTGGTTTCTTCGGAGTGGGTAAGGCCATTGAAGACCTAGAGAAGCAAGGCAGATTAGGAGAGGTGCAGCAATTGTACAAAGACTCTTTGTTTTTCCGCTCATTACTCGGTAACTCTATGCAGTCTCTTGCCAAAGCCTTTTACCCAGCAACAGCCTACCTTAAAGAGGACCCTATATATGGAGGTTTTTGGGAGTTGATGTATGGTGAATACCAAAGGTCTTACGATAAAATTCTCACCGTAGCAGGTATGAGCGCTTTATTGGAGGACAGTCCGGTAAGTAAAGAATCTATAGCGATTAGGGAAAGGATTGTTTTGCCCTTGATCACTATCCAGCAATATGCCATCCAGACCATATTGGATTCTGGAAAAGAAGACAGGGCATTGCAAAACCTGATTTTAAGAACCATGTTCGGGATCATTAATGCTGCTAGAAATGCTGCATAAGGATTATTAAAAAACATTCTTATACCATATATAAAAGGCCACTGTTTCAGTGGCCTTTTTTTGTGAATTTATCCTTGATTTTGAAATTTATATATCCTTTCAATAGGTGATTCCATAAAATACAAAGACAATTCCCTCTTGAAACAATAAATGCTTTTATAGTATTATAATCTTAGGTATATTGAACTACAGTTGTAAGGCGAATAAAGTGCACTGTGCACTTTATTCGTACGTTGTATGCAAGGCTAAGAGACCGAATTACACAGAAATAACCTGATTTAAAATTGGAAAAACGGAATGATAAAATTGGCTCATTGATTGAAGGTTGGTGCAAGAAAAAATTAGTTTTTGCCACCGCGCTTCTGCCCTTCGGGACAGTTAGGGAAGCCAACGCACATTGCACACATTTGCAAATCGCACAGGCAAACCCACAAACCAAAATTTGCAAAAGAGTGCAATTACCTAACCCACGAACCTAATGAGCGATAATACAATTAAAATATTCCCAGCATTAAATGGTGATAGTATTTTACTGGATTTTTCCAACAATCTTTACTTAATTGATGGTGGCTACGTAAATACTTTTAATGAATATTTGAGTGATGAACTAAAAAGGAAATCAGAAGAAGGAAAAAAGATTTCTCATCTAATTGTAACCCATATAGATAGTGACCATATTTCTGGAATAGTAAGACTGTTAGAGAAAAACACAAATAGTGAAATAATCGACATTGAAAATATTTGGCATAACTCCTATCGACACATCAAAGACCTTATAGATAATCTCAGTTTAAAAGATTTTGATGGTAAAACAGATTTAACAGCACTTTCCGGAAAATCATATTTAAAAGAAGTTATAGAAGGTAGGAACGAAATCAGTGCCGAGCAAGGTTCTGCTCTTAGTGCACTTATATTAAAAGGTAATTATAAATGGAATTCGGAATTTGCTGGTAAAGCAGTTTCAATAGATAACCTTGCTACGTTATCCATTGATGATAATACTAGAATAAGAATTCTTTCACCAAATAATCAAAAGCTTTCAAAGCTTAAAAGACTTTGGTATAAAGAATTATATAAGAAAGGCTATAATATAACAGAGGATGACTCAAATTATGATGATGCTTTTGAATTTTTAATTGCACAAGAGAAAGAGAAAAAAGTCCTTGTTAAGAAAGATATTTCTGGCGGAGACATAGATGTTGATGAATTAAGTAATATAGAAATCATGGAAGATACTTCCGTAACTAATGGAAGTTCCATTTCATTTGTGATTGAAAAAGATAATAAGAAATTACTTTTTTTAGCCGATTCTCACCCCTCGTTAATATTAGAAAGTTTGAAAATGCATTATTCAGACGAAGAATTCCCAATGGAATTTGACATTATCAAACTTTCCCACCATGGCAGTATAACAAATACAAGTAAAGAACTTCTTGAAGTAATTGATTCAAAAAATTATATCATATCTTCTGATGGTAGCAAATTTGGTCATCCAGATATCGAAACGATAGCGCTAATAATAAATCGGAAATCTGCTTTTACACGCAATCTTCATTTTAACTACCCTCCAAAATTTGTTCATGAGATAAATGACGCAAACTTGAAGGAAAAGTATTTATTTGAGATTAATGTAGCAAAAGAAAAGTCTCCAATAGAAATTGAACTATAATGAAGAGCATAATTACACCAACTCAAATAAAAGAATCAGTTGCAAAGATTATTTGTGATGAAGAACAAGGAACAGGTTTCTTGATAGCTGAATCACTATTACTAACAGCCTTACATGTTGTCGTGGACTCTTCTCAAATTACAATCAAATTGTTCGACAATAGTGAAATTTCAGGAGAGTTAATATCAAAAGATGAAAATTTTGATATTGCAATAATTAGAATTGAGAAAAAGTGTAATAATTTTTTACCTCTTCAATCCAGAACGATTCGATTTAATGAAAACTGGGAAACTAATGGTTTTCCATATTACGGACAAGCTAATGATTTAAGACTATTCGGTAATGTAAATCAAATTCAAATTAAAGATAGAAGTGATTTTATTCTAAGTTCAGATGAAATTGAAAAGGATTTTGACTATAGTGGTTTTTCTGGTTCCCCTGTAGTTACATCTGATAAAATTGGCGGTGTAATTTTACAACAGGAGGATGATAAGTTACTGGCAATAAGTATTTCGAAAATTAAAGATTATTTAATCGATTATAATATAGAAGTTGAGGAAGAAATAAATGTGTTAGATATTCCTCAGGAATTTGAAGATGATATCAAAAGTTCAACTCCAAACTATGAAAATCATGAAACAATTGATAAAACTATTAAGTCATCTAATAAATGGTTCTTATTATCTGGTTCTCCAGGCTCAGGTAAGACAATAAGTGTTGCAACTTATTTACCAGAGGATGAAAACATAGATATTCTTGGCAAATACTTTATAAAAATCCCTAATGATAAGACTCCAAAAGCTTTAAAAACGTCAAATAGGTATTTTATTCAATGGTTGGAAGAGATTATTTATTTGAAACTTACAGGAACTCCACCCCCCGTTGACGATAATAGTTTTGAAAAGAAGTTAGAGAAATTACCTTCATTGCTTAACGACCTTGGATTTTATTATCAATCGAAAAAGCAAAATGGACTAATAATTATTGATGGTCTTGATGAAATTCCAGAATTGAATATTTTTCTATTGAATAAGGCACATATCAAATAAAGGCTTTGTACGGATATGGTGGCAAAGCC
>NZ_CAXBPD010000039.1:0-8499 GCF_963977555.1 uncultured Cyclobacterium sp.
GGTAATAACTAAGCATTCTGACGGCTGGAACAGCCTAGTCTGAATGCAGTGTTGATCGAAATGATGTTGAGAATTAGATTTACTATGGGGAATGGTTTTCTCCTTTTGCTTTTTTAGCGTTGGTAGAATGAAAAAGTTACTGGTTCTAAGTTGTCCTTTGGCCTAGGGTTCTTTGTTTTAGTAGCCATTATTCATTAGGTAAAGGGTTTTGGAGCGAATTTGAGGCTGTTTTACTTTTTGGACATACCTGTCCCATTAAGCTAGCTGGCGCTTTTTATTTTGCTTTCTGATTTTGTTAAACCAGTTGGCTGGTGGCCCCCTTTGGTCGAAACATGCCACTGTATGCAGTTCTCCTGTTTTGCAACAAGGACACTTTCTGAGCAGGGAAGCAGGTTTTCCCCCTACTTCTATTACGACCTGACCGATCTGACTGTCGATATTGACTTTATGTGAGGCCTTAAAAGCACTGGCTCGGATGCCATAATGCCTGATGCGGGTAAACCCTTTGGTAAGATCCCGACTCTCGGGACAAGTTATGAAGCATGCCTGAAATGGTTATTGATTTATGGAGCCTTTTGAGCTGAAAGTCATAGCCTGGTACATTTTCATAGGCTTTTTCAATGATAGCTGGCTTTTTTTTCATAGCTTAAAATGTTGAATATTAAGGATCAGTCTAATGTAGGAAGAAACGGCAAAAACTGCCGGCTTCCTGCCTTAGCAGGATTCGTTCAATCGAGTAGACGGTCGTGAACCAAAAGCCCACGATGCGCCTCTCACACCACCGTACGTACGGTTCTCGTATACGGCGGTTCATTGAATCTCAAATTTAAATTTCAAGTAATAATCCTGCATACTTTGATAACCTTTTCTTCGGAGTCTTGAAAGAGTAATCGTGGTTCCCAAAATTGGGCTTTGAGCTACTGCCCATCCTCCTTTTCTGGTCCTACTCCAAGCATACGCTAAACCTTGTGAAACTCCCAACCTTATCAGATTTTTACGTTTCCGCACTGGCTTTTTCCAGTCATGCCAAATACAGTATCTCAGACGATTCCTCAACCACTCATCAAGCTTAATAAGTTTGGATTTTATATTGGCCAAACGATAATTGTTTATCCAGCCCATCCATACCTCTTTGAGTTTATGAAGTCGCACTTTAAAACTGTATGGCAACGTTTTCTTGGTAATGCCCTTAAGTTTTCGCCTTAGATTCTCCCAACTACCTTTCTTGACAACTAATTGGTAGTCGCCTTTTTCCCTTTTCCCGTAAGTAGGAGTAAATCCATGTCCAAGAAACACGAATTTTGTAGGTCTTCTAATACCGCTCTTTTCCCTGTTAATGGGCAATTCCAGCTTGTTTTTGAGGAACAAGTAAACTTCATTTCCCACATTTCGGGCCTCTGCCTTAGACTTCGTATAAACACTAAAATCGTCGGCATAACGAACGAATTTCAACCCTTTACTTTTGAGGTATTTGTCCAGTTTATCCAGTAGAATATTAGATAACAGCGGACTGAGGGGACTTCCCTGTGGCAATCCTTTTCTGCGTTTGTGCAACTTCCCATTAATCTGGATCGGTGCTCTCAACCATTTTCGAATTAGCCACAAGATTGTCGGGCATTTTACTTTATTATAGATTAGTTGCAGTAGTTTGTAGTGCTGTACTTCATCGAAAAACCCTTTCAGATCAATATCCACAATGTCCTGATAGCCATCATTGATGTTATTAAGAGATTGGGTTACTGCTCCGTGAAGATTCTTTCCAGGACGGAAACCATAGCTTTCTTCTTCAAAATCTAATTCGAATTGGACAGCAAGTTGTTGACTAACCGCCTGTTGAAGCCACCTGTCCACTACACATGGAATTCCTAGTAATCTAGTCTTCCCGTTACTCTTGGGGATTTCCACCCCTCTGATAGCTTTCGGTACATATTCCCTGCTAAGAATTCCCGTTAGTAAAGATGGTTTATATTGGTCTATAAAGGACTTCAAACCATTCACTTCCATACCGTCTACTCCTGCAGACCCTTGGTTTCCTACCACTTGACGATAGGCCCTATAAAGATTTTTGGATTGTAGTACTTTCGCTATCATTGCTTTCTTTTCCTTATCTGTCCGCTTAAAGTAAGGCTATACCAATTTCTCAGCATTCCAAACCGAATTAGGACGCGATTCAATGTTCAGTCCTTCATTATCAAGTGAGACCTCTGTAGCTCTTACAGCTCGTTTCCGATAACTAATATGACTTCTGCTGACTTCTTGGCACATAGAAACTGAATCTATTCCAAGATCTCCCCAGGTAATGGCATATTCCTTCCCCCAATATCCACTGGATCTACCGGTAAGACACCTGTTAGTTACCCAACCTTTGGACGTTAGTATGGTGTGCTACCTCATCCTACCTTACCGGCCTCCGTATCCAGTTCCTGTTCGTTGGAACCAGGGTTTGCAGTCTCGCTTCCTTCAGTGCATGTCTCGCGGCAAACCACCTTGCGACTTGCTAATGCTTCGGGGCACGACTCCCGCACATGAGGGACTTTCACCCTCTGGAATAATTTGGTATCTTCGATACCAGATGCCCATGCTGGGCACACACACTATATATAGCAAATAGGGCGTTCAGTGGTTTACGAAAGTTTAGTGCTATTTACAAACACCGCCAAATCGTTGATTTGGCTTTTAAAATGAAAAGGATAAAAACAAAATACAACGTTTTGGCTCAGAGCAAACTCGAAAGTTTATCGCTTTCTACTGCCCTACTTGCCATATACTAAACGTTGTGCGTCATTTCAGACCACAATAAACATAACAGAATAAAATTATATGACAGGCCCAAATAAAGACATAAAACTTCCACTTGAGAATTATGACAGACTTTGTTTTTTAAAGAATATCATTAAAAACCCTAACATTATTGTTGGAGATTACACGTATTATGACGATTTCGAGAATGTAGAAAATTTTGAAAAAAACGTAAAATATCATTTTGACTTTGTAGGTGACAAACTGACTATTGGTAAGTTCTGTATGATTGCATCTGAAGTAAAATTTATAATGAATGGAGCAAATCACCTAACAAATTCTCTAACAACTTACCCTTTTGCGATTTTTGGGAATGGTTGGGAAAATGCAATGGAAGGAAAATCTTATCCTCAAAAAGGAGACATAAATATCGGTAATGATGTTTGGATTGGCTATAACGCAACTATCATGGCAGGAGTGACAATTGGAGATGGGGCAATTATTGCCACAAATTCGACAGTAATTAAAGACGTTGAACCTTATTCAATTGTTGGAGGGAATCCAGCAAAAGAAATTAAAAAGAGATTTTCAAAAGAAGTAATTACAAAACTTTTAGAGCTTCAATGGTGGAATTGGAATATTGAAAAAATCACGAGGAATATTCAGAACTTGACAGGCTCTGAAATCGAAAAAATAATTGAATAAAAAAACGAACGCACAATCGTGTAGACGGCCCCGCCAGATTCCTCTGACGGGGAGCGCCTCACACACCATCCTGGTCGACCGGGAGTCTCGTAGCTACCCTGCATTCAGGCTCTTTACTAAAATGATCCAAAGAGATCATTTTTTTACGCTCAGCCCCAGTTCACCGGATTATGGGTTGCGTTTTCAGGTAATAGGAAAGCATAGATTCATACCCTTTTCTTCTCAGGCGTGACAAAGTAATAGTAGTAATCAGAATTGGACTTTGAGCCACGGCCCAGCCTCCCATTCTACAAGCCCACATCCTGGCCCCTCGCTAAAATGACCTATAAAGGTCATTTTTTACGCTTGGTCCTTCCAAGCATATGCTTGTCCCTGTTCTACTCCCAACCTGATCAGATTTTTTCGCTTCCGCTCAAGGTTCTTCTCTCGGTCGACCGGGACCAGATACAGTAGCGGAGTCGGTTTCGCAGCCATTCATCGATGGCTTTCAGCTTGGCGTGGATACTGGCAAGCCTGTCCTGATATAGTCAGGGGCGGTAATTATTCACCCATCCCCGCCAGACCTCAGCCAGCTTTTTCAACCTTTCCTCGAAGCTGTACGGTTTGGTTTTCTTGGTGATCTGCTTGAGCTTACGTTTGAGCGACTCCCAACTGTTCTTTTTCACCACCAAATCCCCCCTCAGCCTGGCCCCACGCTAAAATCTTTTACAAAAAGATTTCTTGACGCTCAGTCCTCCCTTGACCCCTTTCTTATATGTCGGAACAAATGTATGTCCCAACAACTCGAAGTTAGAGGGTCTTCGGATGCCACTTTTCTCCTTGTTGATGGGTAGTCTGAGCTTGTATCTTAAGTAAAGATAAATCTCGTTACCCACTTTTCTGGCCTCCGTCTTTGATTTGGTGTAGATGCTGAAATCGTCAGCATATCGAACGTATTTGAGGTTTCTCCTGTCCAGTTCCTTGTCCAGAACATCCAAAAGGATGTTGCTTAGTAAGGGACTGATCGGGGAGCCCTGTGGCACGCCTTTTCTACGTTTGTGCAGTTTTCCATCAATCTGGATGGGTGCACGTAGCCATTTCCGAATAAGCCGGAGAGTTGTCGGGCATTTTACCCGTAGATAAATGAACTGTAGCAGGATAGAATAGTCTACTTCATCATCCCGGTTGACCGGGATCAAGTCAATGTCTACGATGTCCTGATAGCCTTGCCACCCGCTACCTGGCCCCTTCGCTACATTGTCTTAAGAGACAATTTCTTTACGCTTGGTCCTATATTTCAGAGCTTGAGTTACTGCTTTGTGGATGTTCTTCTGCGGACGGAAACCATAGCTGTATTCTTGGAAGGTGAGTTCATACTTAGTAATCAGCACTTGGCTAACTCGTACTGGCCCTTCACTAAAATATCCACTGGATATTTTCTTTACGCTCAGTCCTCTCATCCAACCTGTCAGGCCTCAGTATCCAGTTTCCCGTTTGGACGGGACAGGCTCTGTTCGTTGGAACCGGGGTTTGCAGTCTCGCTTTTTAGCATATCCTGAGGCTTCAGGGCATGCCTCACGACAAACCACCCCTGTGAAAAACAGGGCAGGCATTGCGACTTGCTAATGCTTCGGGGCACAGCTTGTCCCGTATTTAATCGGGAACTCCCGCACATGAGGGATACCGATAAAACTCGGCACAGGCTTTTCACCCTCTGGAATAATTTGGTATCTTCGATACCAGATGCCCATGCTGGGCACACACACCGTGTATAAACCATTACTGGGTCTGTGCTCATCTGGAAAATCCCTGCGGAATTTTCACGTAGATTTGTGCTTGGAATGGGTTCGGGCTTTAACACGCAACGGTCCATACACAAGAACGTTATCCTTTATTAAGAAAAAATATCCGTAATTAAAAAAATAACAAAATGAGAATAAGTTACTTAATAATTATATCATTTTCTATTCTATTTTCATCCTGCAATCAGAATAATAAAAAAGTCAAAGACAATCAAGCACAAAATAAAAAAACAGAGAAATTAGATAGTTTATATACAGATTTATTCAATCAAAATAAATTTAATGGCAATGTTTTAATAGCTGAAGACGGGAAAATTTTATTGAAGAAAAGTTATGGCTTGGCAGATGCAGAAACTAAAGTAGACCTAAATGAAAATTCTATTTTTGAGCTTGCTTCGGTATCAAAACAATTTACAGCGATGGGAATTGTTCAATTGGTGAAAGAAGGTAAAATAAATTATGGAGATGATATTAGAAAGTACATTCCAGAACTGTCATTCTATAATAAAATTACAATTGAAAATTTACTTTATCATACATCTGGTCTACCTGACTATATTGATTTAGCTGACTTATATTGGGACAAGGAAAAAATCGCGAATAATGATGACATTGTAAAACTCTTTGAATTACATAAGCCCGAACTTTTTTTCGAAACCAATTCTGACTATGAATATAGTAATACTGGATATTTGCTGTTAGCAACTATAATAGAACGTACAAGCGATTTAAATTACCAAGATTATTTAAAAAATAAAGTATTTATTCCTTCTAATATGAAGAGTACATTGGTACTTAGAAAACGCTATGAACCTAAAGAGATGAAAAATATTGCAATTGGATATTTATACTCAGATAGCCTAAAAACAAAAGTAAAACCAGATAATTTGACAGATTATAAATTCGTTACATATCTTGACGGAGTTGTTGGGGATGGTATGGTAAATTCAACTACGCAAGATTTATATAATTGGGATAGAGTTTTAAGAAATGAAAAAATTATAAATCAAACTGATAAGGAAAGAATATTTCAACCTTATAAATTCTTTGACAGTATTCCAACAGGTTATGGATATGGTTGGTACATTATCGAAGATGAAAAATTTGGAAAGTATGTTAAACATAGTGGAGGATGGCCAGGATATGTTGCTCATATAGAAAGACATTTAGACACGGACAAGACGATAATTATTTTGCAAAATTTAATGTTGGAGAGCCCACTAATACCTCTTAAAAACACAAGAAACATTTTATATAATCTACCGTTAGATGATTGAAAATTCAGCGGAATTAACAAAGACTAATCGTGTAGACGGCCCCGCCAGATTCCTCTGACGGGGAGCGCCTGACACACCATCCCGGTCGACCGGGAGTCTCGTAGCTACCCTGCATTCAGGCTCTTTACTAAAATGATCCAAAGAGATCATTTTTTTACGCTCAGCCCCAGTTCACCGGATTATGGGTTGCGTTTTCAGGTAATAGGAAAGCATAGATTCATACCCTTTTCTTCTCAGGCGTGACAAAGTAATAGTAGTAATCAGAATTGGACTTTGAGCCACGGCCCAGCCTCCCATTCTACAAGCCCACATCCTGGCCCCTCGCTAAAATGACCTATAAAGGTCATTTTTTACGCTTGGTCCTTCCAAGCATATGCTTGTCCCTGTTCTACTCCCAACCTGATCAGATTTTTTCGCTTCCGCTCAAGGTTCTTCTCTCGGTCGACCGGGACCAGATACAGTAGCGGAGTCGGTTTCGCAGCCATTCATCGATGGCTTTCAGCTTGGCGTGGATACTGGCAAGCCTGTCCTGATATAGTCAGGGGCGGTAATTATTCACCCATCCCCGCCAGACCTCAGCCAGCTTTTTCAACCTTTCCTCGAAGCTGTACGGTTTGGTTTTCTTGGTGATCTGCTTGAGCTTACGTTTGAGCGACTCCCAACTGTTCTTTTTCACCACCAAATCCCCCCTCAGCCTGGCCCCACGCTAAAATCTTTTACAAAAAGATTTCTTGACGCTCAGTCCTCCCTTGACCCCTTTCTTATATGTCGGAACAAATGTATGTCCCAACAACTCGAAGTTAGAGGGTCTTCGGATGCCACTTTTCTCCTTGTTGATGGGTAGTCTGAGCTTGTATCTTAAGTAAAGATAAATCTCGTTACCCACTTTTCTGGCCTCCGTCTTTGATTTGGTGTAGATGCTGAAATCGTCAGCATATCGAACGTATTTGAGGTTTCTCCTGTCCAGTTCCTTGTCCAGAACATCCAAAA
Source organism: uncultured Cyclobacterium sp. (assembly GCF_963977555.1). Taxonomy (GTDB): domain Bacteria; phylum Bacteroidota; class Bacteroidia; order Cytophagales; family Cyclobacteriaceae; genus Cyclobacterium. The sequence continues at coordinate 7,493 of NZ_CAXBPD010000039.1, forward strand.
GGATGTTGCTTAGTAAGGGACTGATCGGGGAGCCCTGTGGCACGCCTTTTCTACGTTTGTGCAGTTTTCCATCAATCTGGATGGGTGCACGTAGCCATTTCCGAATAAGCCGGAGAGTTGTCGGGCATTTTACCCGTTGATAGATGAACTGTAGTAGGATGGAATAGTCTACTTCATCATCCCGGTTGACCGGGATCAAGTCAATGTCCACGATGTCCTGATAGCCTTGCCACCCGCTACCTGGCCCCTTCGCTAAAATTGTCTTAAGAGACAATTTTTTTACGCTTGGTCCTATATTTCAGGGCTTGTGTTACCGCCTTGTGGATGTTCTTCTTGGGACAGAAACCATAGCTGTATTCTTGGAAGGTGAGTTCATACTTAGTAATCAGTACTTGGCTAACTCGTACTGGCCCTTCACTAAAAATATCCCCTGGATATTTTCTTTACGCTCAGTTCTCTCATCCAACCTGTCAGGCCTCAGTATCCAGTTTCCCGTTTGGACGGGACAGGCTCTGTTCGTTGGAACCGGGGTTTGCAGTCTCGCTTTTTAGCATATCCTGAGGCTTCAGGGCATGCCTCACGACAAACCACCCCTGTGAAAAACAGGGCAGGCATTGCGACTTGCTAATGCTTCGGGACACAGCTTGTCCCGAATTTAATCGGGAACTCCCGCACATGAGGGATACCGATAAAACTCGGAACAGGCTTTTCACCCTCTGGAATAATTTGGTGTCTTCGATACCGGATGCCCATGCTGGGCACACACAAAAGCTATACGCAATGCGGGTTTTCGTCACAATTGAAAATCCGTTCACGCAATGAAGTCCGCCAAGACTTTAATTTGGCATTTTGGTAGAAGAAACTAAATACAAAATGTAAAGCCTCGGCTAAGTGCAAGGTTGGGAGTTTCGGCTTTGTAAGTCCGCACTACGCATAGCTTGCCGTTGGGCTCCATGCCAGAAAATTCACTGCATCACTACCTTGAACCATCCGTATTTTGAAAATGT
>NZ_CAXBPD010000040.1:0-7586 GCF_963977555.1 uncultured Cyclobacterium sp.
CAGTCTCCATCTTTTTGATAAGTGGCAAAAACCAACCTCAAGATGATGCCAAAGCCATTGTTGAAAAAGGGAAATTTACCGCTATTGTGGACCCTTTTGGTTCCGGTAAAACTACCCCACTGAATATTATTGGCGGACTGGATGATGCCAGTGATGGATCGGTTATGGTAAACGAAAGAGATATCTCGAAACTAAAAAAGGGCAAACTTATCACTTTCAGGCTTAGCCATATCGGTTTTATTTTCCAGGCCTATAGCCTGATCCCCGTGTTCTCTACCAAAGAGAATATTGAGTTCATTATGCTGTTGCAAAACTGGTCCGCGAACAACCGGGAAAACCGAACGCAAGAAATACTGGAAGCTGTTGGCCTAAAAGATAAATCTGGCTCAAAGCCATCACAACTTTCTGGAGGGCAGCAACAGCGGGTTTTGGTGGCGAGATCTTTGGCTTCAAAACCACGTTTTGTGCTCACCGATGAGCCCACGGCAAATCTTGATTCCAAATCAGCTGAAAACTTATTGGATATTATGCTCAAATTAAATGAGGAGGAGCAAATTACTTTTATTTTTTCAACGCACGTCCCTAGGGTCATAAAAAGGGAGAGATGGGTAATTATTGAAGATTGCAAAGTAGTACCAGATATACAACAAAATATGGGCTAAACATATCTTAAACTGGAAATGAAGGTGTGCCTAGTATATAATAATAGTAATAAATAACAACAAAACAATGGCTCAAACTGAAGAAAAGAAATGGGTGCAATGGCAAAATACCAGCTGGCAGGTTACCTTGGGGAGGCAAAGGGTAAATTGGGGCGTGGACAGGATATGGAACCCCAACGACATTTTTAATGCCTACTCGTTCATTGATTTTGATTATGAGGAACGGCCAGGAAGCGATGCCTTGCGGGTACAGTATTTTAAGGATATGGATTATACCTTGGACCTGACGGTAAAAATTACCGATGACCCAAATGAGTTAATTGCGGCGGCACTGTACAAATTCAACAAGTGGAATTACGATATACAAGTCCTTGGCGGTGTTTACAAACGCGATATTGTGATAGGTACGGGATGGGCGGGAAATATTGAAAAAGCAGGGTTCAAAACGGAAATTTCTTATTTTAGAAATTACCAAAACTTTTCCGAAGATTCAGGGACATTTATTTCTTCGGTCTCGATGGACTATGCTTTTCAAAATTCGCTGTACCTTTATGGAGCTTATTTTTATAATTCATCCGGGAAAAGCAAAAATGCTATTGGGGATTTGGTAGAAACAGACATAAGTGTAAAAAACCTATCGCCGTTTACCCATAATTTTTTTACCCAGTTATCCTATGAATTCAGTGCCATAACAAATGTAGCGATGAACCTATTGTACTCCCCCACCGATCATGCAATTTTTATAAATCCAACCCTAAATATACTCATGGGGAAACAGTTTGACCTATCTATTATTTCACAAAGCTTATTTGGAAATACAAATAATTATGAGTTGTTATTCAATACCATTTATACCCGCATAAAATGGAATTTTTAAAAGTAAAGTGCAATGGAATTAAAGAATCATAAAAAATTGAAAACCCGAATCGGTCATGGCAAGGCCGCTTACAAAACCAATACTGGTAAAAGCTATCCGCTGGGTGCGACGGTATATCCCAATGGAGTGAATTTCAGTATTTTTTCAAAAAACAGTGAAAAAGTTGAGTTATGCCTTTTCCACGATGTGGACGATGCCACCCCTTTTCAGGTCATTCCTTTGGATGCAACAAAAAACAAATCCTTTTACTATTGGCATGTTTTCGTAAAAGATTTAAAGCCAGATGCACTCTACGGCTACAAGATTTACGGGGAATATAACCCTTCAAAGGGGCATCGTTTTGATGGTACCAAATTGCTACTTGACCCTTATGCCCGGGCTGTGGTGAAAGGGGAGAATTACAGCAGAACAGCAGCAACCCTTCCGGGGGACAACACCCCTTATGCCATGAAAGGCGTGGTCATTGACCCCTACACCTACGATTGGGAAGGGGATGAACCCCTAAATCATCCGTATGCCAAATCGATTATTTATGAATTGCACGTAAAAGGTTTCACCCAACACCCCAATTCTGGAATCGAGGAAGACATGCGGGGCACTTATACCGGCTTGGTCGAAAAAATTCCCTATTTAAAAGATTTGGGCATCACCACGGTTGAACTGATGCCGGTATTTCAGTTCGATGAAACTGAGGCACATTCTCCCCTGTTGAAAAATTATTGGGGTTACAGCCCTCTCGCATTTTTCTCCCCGCATAGCAGCTATTGTTACTGTAATGAACCCGAGGTGATTGCGGATGAGTTCAGGGACATGGTCAAGGCATTTCATAAAGCCGGTATCGAGGTCATTTTGGATGTTGTGTTTAACCATACCAGCGAAGGGGACCATACGGGACCGGTTTTCTCATTCAAGGGACTGGAAAACACCTTCTACTATATCCTTGCCGACAACCCAGAATATTTTGCCGATTTCAGCGGATGTGGAAATACGCTCAATACCAATCAATATATCGTTAGGAGATTGATTATAGATGCTTTAAAAAGATGGGTGACAGAGATGCATGTCGATGGTTTCCGCTTTGACTTGGCATCGGTCATGTCTAGGGATGAACATGGCAACCCGATGGACAATCCACCCATTCTTTGGGAAATTGAATCCCATCCCGTGTTATCACGGACCAAAATCATTGCAGAAGCATGGGATACCGGAGGCTTGTACCAAGTGGGGTCGTTCATCGGTGATAAATGGGCAGAATGGAATGGAATATATCGGGATGATGTCCGGAAGTTTTTACGGGGCGATAATGGGATGGTGGAACCATTCGCATCCAGCATAGCCGGGAGCTTGGAATTATATAAAAAACCTTTCAGGGACCCCAACCGGAGCATCAATTTCATAACTTGTCATGACGGCTTCACGCTTAATGACCTGGTTTCCTATAACAACAAACATAACAAGGCCAATGGGGAAGGAAACCAAGATGGTTCGAACGAAAATTTCAGCAGTAATTACGGCGTTGAAGGCCACACCGACAATCCGGACATAGAAGCAACCAGGCTGCGGCAAATCAAGAATTTTTTCACCATTCTGCTGCTGTCTCAGGGCACTCCTATGATTTCGATGGGCGATGAGGTAAGGCGCACACAACATGGAAACAACAATACCTATTGCCAGGACAATGAAATCAGTTGGTTTGACTGGGGCAAAGTGGAAGGGAACCGCCCATTGTTCGAGTTTGTAAAAAATCTCATTCAATTCAGGAAAGACCACCCCATCTTCCAATTGGAAAAATATTGGGCCATTCCTAATTCGGGAGAGCCAAATATATTGTGGCATGGCATCAAAATGAACCAGCCTGACTGGAGTTACCACTCCCACAGTATTGCTTATACCTTACAGGACAAAGTAAGCGACTGTTTGTTCCACTTTATGGTAAATGCCTATTGGGAACCTTTACAATTTGAGTTGCCGGAAAACAGGATAGGGAAAAATTGGTATTGCATTACAGACACGTACCTATCCCCCCCCGATGACTTTCGGACAAATGGACCACCACTGGCTCATGCTGATTTCTATGATCTTAAGCCAAGGTCGGTTGTAGTTTTAAAGGAAGGAAACTCAAAAAATAAAACTTGAAAAGTATCTAATCAAAAATCATTATAAAAGATGTTAACAATACCTTTGCTCAGAAAAATATAACTCAAAAGTTATATCAACCACAAACTCCAATAATTTGGATAGGAGCTGAAGAAACCCTAAAAAACAAATATTAATCATAACAATTAAAAATAGAAAATTATGGAAAATCACAAAGACAAAAAAAACAAAAAAATGGACCACTCGAAAATGGACCACGATAAGGAAGACCATTCCAAGATGGATCATTCTAAAATGGACCACGAAAAAGAAGACCACTCAAAAATGAACCACGACAAAGAAGACCATTCCAAAATGGATCATGGAAGTGGAGGTCATTCAGGCCATGACGGCAATGCACCCATGGGAATGGCAGGACACGACCACCATAAAATGATGGTAGCCGATTTCAGGAAGCGATTCTGGGTATCAACGATCATTACCATTCCAATCCTGTTTTTTTCGCCAATGATCCAGAAGTTTTTTAGCTATACATTTTTATTGCCTGGTAATCAGTATATTCTATTTGCTCTATCATCTTTTGTGTATTTTTGGGGAGGCTGGCCCTTCTTAAAAGGATTTTACAACGAAATAAAATCAAAGGGCCCAGGAATGATGACACTCATCTCAATGGCCATCAGCGTTGCCTATTTTTACAGTACGGCAACCGTATTTGGCTTGAAAGGCGAAGATTTCTTTTGGGAATTGAGTACGCTTATTGTCATTATGCTACTGGGGCATTGGCTGGAAATGAAATCGGTTTTGGGTGCATCCAAAGCCTTACAATTGTTGGTAAGCATGCTCCCTTCAGAAGCTCACAAAGTTGTAGGAGACGCCATTGAAGACGTGAAACTGGATGACCTTATAAAAGATGATATAATCTTGATTAAACCAGGGGAAAAAGTACCGGCAGATGGTATTATTACCGAGGGCACCAGTTATCTTAACGAATCTATGCTGACAGGAGAATCAAAACCAGTAAAAAAAGAATTGGATGATACAGTCATTGGAGGTTCCATTAATGGAAACAGCACCTTAAGGGTCAGGGTTAAGCATACCGGTAAAGACAGCTATCTCAGCAAAGTCATTAAAATGGTCGATGAGGCACAACGCACCAAATCAAAAATGCAAAACCTATCGGACAGGGCTGCCAAATGGCTGACCTATATTGCTTTGGCCATTGGTTTTGGGACCTTGGCAGTTTGGCTCATTCTAGGGTTTCCATTTGTATATGCATTGGAAAGAATGGTTACGGTTATGGTCATTGCTTGTCCTCATGCTTTAGGCTTGGCCATTCCTTTAGTGGTAGCTATTTCAACAGCAGTTTCTGCTCAAAATGGATTGCTCATTCGCAACCGGACCGCTTTTGAGGAATCCCGAAAAATTTCGGCCTTATTATTCGATAAGACTGGAACCCTTACTAAAGGAGACTTTGGTGTTACCCGGATTGAATCTGTAAATAAAAAATTCCAATCTGAAGAAATATTAAGGCTTGCAAGTGCATTGGAACAAAGTTCAGAACATCCTATTGCCGTTGGGATCATTAAAAAAGTGAAGGCAGATAATGTGGCCATACCAAAACCTGAAAAATTCAATGCCATTACCGGTAAAGGCGTAGAAGCTGATGTAGAAGGCAAAAAAGTAAAAGTGGTAAGCCCCGGATATTTAAGGGATGAGAAGATAACCATTCCTGAAGATGCTTACAGCGATGCTGCCGAAACGGTCGTGTTTGTTTTAATTGACGGGAAATTAGCAGGTTATATTGCCCTTTCGGATGAAATCAGACCGGAATCCGCAGAAGCCATAAAAACCTTTAAAAAGAATAATATTAAAGTATATATGGCTACCGGAGATAATGAAAAAACCGCCAAAGCCGTAAGTGACAAACTTGGATTGGATGGGTATTATTCTGAAGTATTGCCACATCAAAAAGTAGAAATCGTAAAAGAATTACAAGGCAAAGGCGAATTTGTTGCCATGACAGGCGATGGTGTTAACGATGCCCCTGCATTGGCACAGGCCAATGTTGGTATTGCCGTAGGTTCGGGTTCCGATATTGCCGCCGAAACAGCCGATATTATTTTGGTAAACAGCAATCCTAAAGACATTGCTAATTTAATATTATTTGGTAAGGCTACTTATGGTAAAATGATACAAAACCTAATTTGGGCTACCGGTTATAATATTGTTGCCATTCCGTTGGCCGCAGGTGTATTCTACGCCTCAGGATTTGTTTTAGGGCCAGCTGTTGCTGCCGTATTTATGAGTTTAAGTACTATTATTGTTGCCATAAATGCTCAATTATTGAAACGGAAAATCGGCAAAAAATAATGATGGGAAATGAAAAACTTAACAGGATTTTATTGGTCCTGTTAAGTTTGTTTATTGTCATGTTGGGTTATGGTATTTTATTGCCCATACTGCCCTACTATACCGAAAGATTAGCATTAAAAGACAATCTGGATTCTGGTTTAATAAACTTCCATATAGGATTACTGACAAGTATTTATCCTTTATTTCAGCTTCTTTTTGTGATATTTTGGGGCAAACTATCAGATAGGTATGGCCGTAAACCCATCATCATTATCGGATTGATTGGTTTTATTATAATGCAGGTACTCACAGGGCTTGCAACAAGTATAGCAATGCTGTATGTGGCCCGTATTATTGGGGGCATCTTAACATCATCCATAATTCCTGTAAGCAATGCTTATTTAAGTGATATTACTTCTGAAACACAGCGAACAAAAATCATGGCCTGGTCTGGAGTGGCCTATAGTTCCGGGGTTATTTTTGGCCCTGTCATAGGAGGATTCCTTTCTCAAACACCCTTACATTTAGAGTGTTCAATTGGCATACTGCATTTAGATCGATTTTCAGTGCCATTCCTTTTTGCTGCGATGCTTGGATTGGTAGTCCTAATCATTATATCAAAATGGCTAAAAAATACTGTACGCACCCATAAGTTTACTGCCAAAAAAATAAGTTTACGTTTTTCATTTAGCAAATATTTCATTGTGCTGTTATTACTCTCTTTTGTAATGCAATTTGTAGTTACTTTATTTGAAACCGTATTTTCAATTTATGGTAAAGATGAATTAAGCTTTAACAGTAAGCAAGTAGGTCTTGGCTTTATGCTTTGTGGTTCGGTTATGGCAATTTTGCAACCTGTATTTGCTACTTATGGAGAAAAAATCATGTCTTCAAAACAGCAAATAGCTTTAGGCCTAATAATAACCGGAGGTTCGCTTATTGCCTTTCCTTTTTTCAATAATGAATTATATGTTTATGCCATCATCGTTATTTTCGCTATTGGCGGCGCTTTGGTGACCCCTAATTTACTTTCGGCGGTTTCCTTGATTTCAAAGGAGCACACAGGCAGAAACATTTCCATACAAAGTTCAACCTATAGTATTGGTCAGATTTTAGGACCAATTTTAGGGGTTTGGTTAATTTCGGGAGGGTTTTATTATCCTTTTGTTATTGCCGGTATAATTGTTTTGGTTACCATGGGCTTGGTTTTGCCATCACTGAAATTAAATTATAAAACTTGATTTCATGGAAGATAAATAGAATATTTTAATCAAAAAAATCATTATTGTCCGACAAAAGAACCAAGACCGCTGCGCTGCTAGAACATAGAATAAAGACTTGACTGTAACTAACTGATAAGCAACGGTTTTTAAAAATAATAGGCTTTAAAAATAAAATTTTGATCCCTATAATTATTGGGATATAAAAAGCAAGGGCAATAAGTTTTATAAGCCCTGAAAAACCCTATGTCCATAATGGGTTTCATTAAATGAACTATTTTTAATCGGACAACAATGAAAAAAAATAAAGAAGATAATTACTAATAATTCAAAAGCCAACCATTCAAAAGCTTCGCTATGAACCATAAGTCAACACCG
>NZ_CAXBPD010000041.1:0-7217 GCF_963977555.1 uncultured Cyclobacterium sp.
ACTTACCCGAATTAGTTTTTTATTGACAAACTCGTGAATCCCTAACTCCGATAGTTCACGGCCAAAACCTGATTGTTTTGTTCCGCCAAAAGGAAAATCGGCTTGTGTCCAGGTAGGGTGATTAATGAATAACATACCCGAATCTATTTGGTCAGCTATTCTTTTTCCGCGTTCAATATCTTGTGTGAATATAGAACCTCCCAAACCAAAATCAGAATCATTCGCCAGATCAATGGCAGCCTGTTCGTCTTTTACTACATAAAAGGAAGCTACTGGGCCAAATAATTCTTCATGATAAGCAGCAATATCTGGCTTCAAATCAGTAAGAATGGTAGGTTCCATAAAGGCACCTTTACGATCTGCGCGTTTACCGCCTAGTAGCACTTTTGCCCCTCCTTCAACTGAACGATTGACCTGATCTTCCAAATGCTCGGCTGCTCCTTCACTACTTAAGGGACCTAATTGAGTAGCAGGATCCATCGGATCCCCTAATTTTAATTTTGATAATGCATCCTTAAACTTTTGAATAAACTCATCGGCTATTGCTTCCACTGCAATAAACCGCTTAGAAGCAATACAACTTTGACCATTATTATTCATCCTTCCTACAACTGCCCATTCTAGTGTTTTTTCCAAATCAGCATCTTCCAGTATAATGAACGCATCGTTGCCACCCAGTTCTAATACAACTTTCTTTAAGTGTTTTCCTGCTTCGATAGCAACACTTGCACCGGCTTCCTCACTTCCTGTTAAGGAAACGCCTTTTATCCTTTTATCAGAGACCAATGCTGATGCACGTTTTCCTGAGATGAATAGATTCGTATACAATCCTTTAGGAGCCTCTGCTTCTTCGAAGAGTTCTTCAATGGCAGTAGCACATTGTGGAACATTGGAGGCGTGTTTAAGTAAAATAGTATTACCTACCATAATATTAGGTGCTGCAAATCGCACTACTTGATAGAAAGGGAAATTCCACGGCATTACACCTAATAAGGCGCCAATGGGACTATTACGAATGATTGCCGTTCCATATTCTGGGTCGAGTACTTTATCGGCAAGAAACGCTTCTCCATTATCCGCATAATAATCAAGAATATTAGCACTCAAATCGATTTCTCCTTCTGCTTGGGCAAGGAGTTTGCCCATTTCTAATGTAATGGTTTTTGCTAGTGCTGTTTTTTTAGCTCGCATAAGGGTGGCTACTTTATGTAATAAATCAGCCCTTTGCTGATAGCTCGTTTCTTTCCAGCCAGCAAAAGCTATTTGGGCTTTCGCTACCTTGGCGTCAACCGTCTTCTCCGTCATTTCTTCGAACGACTTTACGATCTTATTTGTATTTGGATTAACTGTTTGAATGGACATATTGATTGCGTTTTTAATTATTTAGTATGAGGAAATATTCCTTTACTATTTTGAAAAAATTTTCAAAAGCATGCTTCAATTTTGCGACTTATTTCTGAGTCAAAATTTGTTAAATATCTTTCAGGAAACTTTAGTCAAGTTGGGGAATTATAGGTTGGGTTATCTTACACAATTAGAAATCATTATTGTATGATTAGCTTTTTAGAATTTTACAAATCCTCTAAATTAATCCGTTCTCTTTTAGGTAGAGATTTGTAAAAAGTAGGTGTTAACCCTGTAATTTGTTTAAATTGTCTGGATAGGTGCGCTGCACTCAAATAGTGCATTTTATCAGAAATTACTTAAATATTTAAGGATTCTCTGCTGTTACCTTTTGTGCTGGTATCACTTCATCTTGCGTCTCTTCCATATCTTTGTCAAAAGAATATAAAGCATCGCTACTCATTTGTTCGCCTCCTGCTATTTTCATTTTATCCAATAAGTTCATCGCAAGCGTTTCTTCTTCCACTTGTTCCTGAACAAACCATTGCATAAAATTCCATGTTGCCCAATCTTCTTCTGCATGGCTCATTTTTACAAGTTTGTAAACCGCATTTGTATTATCTACTTCATGTTCGAAAACTTTTTCAAAGCAGTTATTTATACTTACTGGACTCTCGGATGGAGCAGGAATTGCCGTCACCTCTACTTCTGCACCTCTTTTTAAAATGTATTCTAATATTTTCATCATGTGGTTCCGCTCTTCCTGTGCATGTCTGAAAAGAAAATTGGCGATACCACTGAATCCCCGTTTGTCTGCCCAGGCAGCATAAGACAAATATATTTGCGAAGCATGCGCTTCTTTTGTCATTTGTGCATTCAATGCTGCTGCAATAGTTTTTGATAGTCTGTTTGTGTTCATGTGTATTTTATTTATTGAGTTATCTAAAATTTTTCTGTTATAATTGATTTTTTATCTACATTCAAATCTGCTAGTTGTTTTTCGATTGCTTCCATCATTGGCGGAGGTCCGCAGAGATAAAACAGTTTATTTATTCCAATACTGTTTGCTTGAATGAAGTCTTTCGTAATTTGTCCATTTGCATATCCCTCCACTTTCTCATCTGATAAAATGTTAATGAAATTAGTGCCTAATAATGCTTTAAATTCTTTTTCGAGTATGATGTCATTCTTGGTTTTATTGGCGAAAATGAGTTTATTATTCCCTATTTCATTTTTTGCCTCAAGGTCTCTAAAAATTGAAATAAATGGTGTAAACCCTGCACCTCCAGCAATAAATAAACCTTCACCTTTGTAACTGATTGCTCCAAAAATCTCATGTAAAATTAACTCATCGTTTATTTTTAGATGAGATAATTCGTTTGTCATACTTTTATGCGATGGATAAATTTTAATAATAAACTCAAGATAATTATCCTCTGGCAGACAAGTGAAAGTGTAAGGGCTTTTCTTATCCTTCCAACCATTCTTGTTTATGGAAACTTCCGTGGCTTGACCAGGTGTAAAGGCGTACTTTTCAGGTTTTTCAGTAACAATTTTCAATACATCATGAGTTACCTTGTCTACTGATTGTATTTTTACAATATGTTGTTTCATCTTATTTTTATTTTGACTTCTATTGTGCTAAATCACTTTGTATTCGTTTTCTATGTGGCGTGGTTTACGCTTATCTCGCTTCTAGCTATATGTTAGTTATTCGATTTTAATGATTAATTTATTTTCGCTTTTTCAGATAGTCTCCATTTTGTATTTCTTTATACTCTTCAGCATAGGAAAGCCATTGTTTATTCACCTTTTTAAAAATTAAACTTCTATTCAATCCTTCTGGTGAATTACAGCCCGATGCGGCCAATAATTCCAAAAAATCTTGTAATATATTTTTGTGGTAATTCTTAACTCTTTTCCATTTTTCAGATACCACCAAACCTCTCACAAGTTTCGGGTTATTAGTAGTTACACCTGTAGGGCATTCATTGGTATTGCATTTAAGCGCTTGAGTACAGCCCAAAGCCAGCATCATTCCTCTAGCAGAATTACAGACATCTGCCCCAATACAAAGGGCTTTAAAAATATCAAAAGCCGTAAAAATCTTGGTGGCGGTAATGACTTTTATTTCTTTTTTTAGGTTGTATCCATTGAGTGTATCCACTACAAAAATCAGTGCATCTTCCCAGGGCATACCTACATAGTTTGAGAAATCAATGGGAGCAGCTCCCGTGCCTCCTTCGGCACCATCCACAGTTATGAAATCCGGTTTTATACCTGTCTCTACTATTTTTTTACATATTTCAATAAACTCTTGTTTGCTTCCTACGGCAAGTTTAAAGCCTACTGGTTTTCCGTTAGATAATTCTCTTAATTGCTTCACAAATTGCAATAATCCTTCAGCATTTCTAAAGGCTGAATGACCAGGAGGTGAAATGATATCAGTATGTGGTTGAATACCTCTAATTTTAGCAATTTCCTCATTATTTTTAGCTGCAGGAAGAACACCTCCATGTCCAGGTTTTGCACCTTGTGAAATTTTTATTTCAATCATTTTCACTTGCTCCCAATTGGCCTTTTCTTTGAATTTTTCTACGTCAAATTTTCCATCCGCTGCGCGACAACCAAAATAACCAGTGCCGATTTCCCAAACCAAATCTCCTCCCTGTAAATGGTGTTTTGATATGCCTCCTTCACCTGTGTCGTGGAAAAAGTCACCTGCTCTGGCACCCATATTTAATGCCTTTACGGCATTTTTGCTCAAAGCTCCAAAACTCATGGCTGAAATATTAAAAAGGCTGGCACTGTAGGGTTGTCTGCAATCTTTCCCGCCAATGACAATGCGTGGTGGTGTTTCCATTTTCCTTGCAGGATAGATGCTGTGCTGCATCCATTTATAATCATCAGCATGTACATTAAGTTCGGTACCAAATGGATGTGTTTGGGTTTGTTCTTTGGCGCGTTCATAGATATAAGTGCGGTGGTTCTTATCAATGGGTTTGCCATCTGTACCGGACTCGACAAAATATTGATGAAGCTCAGGACCAATCATTTCTAATAAGTATCGCAGATGACCAATTACAGGAAAGTTTCTTAGTATCGTGTGTTTTTTCTGAAATAGATCATAGAACCCAAGCGTCACGAGTAAGATTACAAGACCAATAAAACCAGGTAAAGGCCATACAATTACACATATAAGTACGGCAAAAATCAGGAAGGCAATTATTGTAAATTTAATAGCTTGCTTCATAATGGTTTATATTAATTCTCGTAAGTATTTTAGTTCACTATTGGTCGTATCTACTATTTCAGCAAATTTTCCGTTCACCATCATTCTTCCCATAGATTGTGCAAAGCCTTTCACTTGTTCGAAATTTAGGGAAGGTGGCATGGCCAGGGCATTGGGATCTGTAAAAATATTTATAATTGCTGGCCCCTCATGCTTGAATCCATTTGAGAGCGCTTCTTCCACATCTTGGGATTCCTTAGCCTCCCATGCTGAGATATTCATCGATTCTGCCAATTTTACAAAATCGGGATTTAACATATCAGTCTGCCAATCCATATAGCCTTCTACCCGCATTTCAAGCTTTACCATACCCAGAGAACGATTATTAAAAATGATAATTTTAACAGGAATTTGATATTGGCTAATCGTCATTAAATCTCCTAAAAGCATGGAAATACCGCCGTCGCCACAAAAAGCGATCACTTGTCGGTCGGGATGTGACAATCCTGCTCCTATTGCCATTGGCATAGCATTTGCCATAGAACCATGATTAAACGATCCTGTCAGATAACGGTTTTTTCCAGCCTTTAAATAACGTGCAGCCCAAACGGCGCTCATGCCTGTATCAACAGTAAATATGGCATCGTTATCTGCTAATTTATCAACCAAATAGGCAACATATTCTGGGTGAATATTTTTTTCAGATCCCTTTTCTTCCACATAGCTATCATATATATCTTCAATTTCTTGATGTAATGAACGCATTTTGTCAAGAAAATCAGTTGAAGTTTTTGCTTCAATCAGAGGCATTAGATCTTGCAACGTTGATTTTATATCACCGCAATATCCAAAATCTACTTTCGCTCTGCGCCCTAATCTTTCAGGTTTAGTATCAACTTGAATAATTTTACATTTTTCAGGAAGGAACTCACTATAAGGAAAATCTGTACCCAACATCAAAAGAACATCTGCCTGATGCATGGCTTCAAAGCCAGATTTGTTACCCAAAAGTCCATTTAATCCTACAGCATACCGATTTTCTTTGCGTTCAAAAAATATTTTTCCTCTAAAACTATATCCCAAAGGAGATTTAAGAGCTTGTGCCAATTGCATGACTTCATCCACAGCAAAACGACATCCATGTCCGCAGAACAGTACCACCTTTTCATGATCATTGATGATGCTTGCCAGTTCCTGAAGATGTTCATGGCTTGGGGTTATTCGTGGTTGCGTATAAAAATTATTATTAGATGTATGTACAGATTCCAGCTCAGCTGCCGCTACATCACCTGGGAGTGCTAAAACAGCAACCCCTTTCATGCTTATGGCATGCTGAATAGCAGTTTGCAATCCATTTATAGCTTGTTTGGGTGTATTTGCTTGAAAGACGTATTTGGAGCAGTCTTGAAACAGATATTCAGGTTTCGTCTCCTGAAAGTTGTCCAATCCCATTTTTTCAGTAGGAATGGTTGAAGCAATGGCAATAACAGGGTTTCCAGCCTTGTTGGCATCATACAGTCCGTTGACCAAATGAATATGCCCAGGACCACTGCTTCCCATACAACAACCTATGCCGTTCAACTCTGCTTCCATGGAAGCAGCGTAAGCTCCTGCTTCCTCATGTCTTACATGTATCCATTGGAGTCTTCCATCTCTTCGTACGGCATCATTTACCGGATTAAGACTGTCCCCAGTTACAGCATAAACTCTTTTAACACCAGCCTCTACAAGCATTTCTACTATTTGATCGGATATATTTTTTGACATTTTTTTTACTTAGATGGTTATTCAAATTTGTTATAATGGTTTAAGGTTATACCATTGTAAAGAGTACTCTCCCTGTCAGATTTCCACTATTTTAGTGGCTTCATTTAACGAAATAAAGCATTTCCTGTGGGTTACTCATCATTATTATTTTATCACCTTTCATAACAATAGGTGCCTTTAATATGTCTTGATTATTTATCAATAGGTCTAACCAATCTTCATCTGATAATTGATTTAACTGTCCATACTTTTGAGAAAAGTTAGGATGTTCAATGTTCACTAAGTCTCGAACATTAACCTTCATCTTAGAAGCCAATTCTACCCAATGTGTGGTAGTTAATTTCATATGCTTCAGATCTATGTCACGAATAGGTATGATTTCCGTTTGCGCATAAGCCAGAATTTGCCGGCCGATGTGTTCATCAGAATTATAAATCAGTGTTATCTCTTTATCAGTATTGGCGAATATCATAATATTTATTTAGTTAGTTTAACTTGGCTATGAGCATTAGCGTCCCAGTGAAAGCTATTGATTATAGGTTTTAGTGTCTATAATTTTTTAGTATCTGATCAATACCTTTTGCCAATTGAAAATCCTTTTTTGTGAGTCCGTCTGCATCATGAGTGTTAAGACTAATAGTCACGTTGTTGTATACATTCTTCCAATTTGGATGGTGGTCTGACTTTTCAGCTATCATTGCAACTGCTGTCATAAACGAAAATGCTTCGACAAAATCCTTGAAAGTAATTTCTCTTTGAATGAATTTACCTTCTAGAATCCACAAAACATCAATTTCTTTCATTCTGTCCTGAATCTCTTGTTTTTTTAAATTTGTCATTTTTCTAATATTTTTATTTTAAACTATTCCTTTTT
>NZ_CAXBPD010000042.1:0-5475 GCF_963977555.1 uncultured Cyclobacterium sp.
AATCTGGACTGGGTTTTTATAGATTAGATTGTCTGAGTTTTTCAGCAGACCCTAATTAAACTGTATATAGGTAGTAACATTAGATTTCCCATACTAACCGAAACCCTGATGGATGGATTGCCAGATTATCTACCAAAGAAAAAAGTTTGCCACCGTGATTTTTCTGAACCAGATAATATCCTATGTCAAAGATAAATAGGAAGCCTCCTTGAAGTACAAGTGATTGGCCAAAGCCCTGTAATCTGTCGGCATTTGCGATGTTGTTTTTAGCCCTTTCCTGCAGGAAAAATCCACCAGCAATATAGGCTAGATCAAGCCCAGCATTGAAGAGAAGGGCATTCTCAATCTTCTGCTGTTCTTTCAGGGATTGGCTCATTGAGAGGCCATTTGGGTCGGCTTTAAGAGCATTGTAGTATCCTAGCCCTGCAATAACCAGATTAACACCATTCCAATAACCATTCATTTGATGGAAATACTTTTCACTTCCAGATGAGGAGCTCACCAGAATAGGACTAAGTGCAATGTTAGCAGCGGCCCATGAACCTAAAACCAACATCCCTTTTTTATTTAAACTTAATCGTTCCTTGTTAAAGCCATCAAGATTTTGGGCGTTGATAGTATTTAGACTTATGAGGATTAGAAAAACAATTGGACCGGTTTTTATCATAATCTATAAAACTAACTATTGTAAAGATTGTTTTTTTTGGGGGTTAAACAAAAGAACTCTCATCCATTGAAGGCCTGTACCTTAGTAAATTTAAAGGTTGAACCATTTTAGGGGTTTATTAGGAGAAAACTAACCATTCATTTTTAAACAAAAAACAACTACTTTGTGCTAGAATAAAAAAAGGCATATTTCAGCCTGATTAAAATGATGCAATTATTCTTTAAATAAATTAATCACTACCAAATTTTAACACCTTTAATGCGATGGTTTCTGATAGTATTTTTAATCCTTCCTTACTTGGTAGAGGGACAGACGGTATGTACACCTGAAAGTAGGGAACGGCTAGGTACCACGCTTAATCGTTTGTCGAAATTAGATCTTTCAAATCGCTCAATGAATGAAGTGGCTCTTGAAATTGGTGGCTGGTTTCTCGGTACGCCTTATGTAGGTAAAACCCTAGAGCTAACTGGAGAGGAACAGTTGGTGGTGAATCTTATGGGGCTTGACTGCACCACCTACCTGGAAACTGTAGTGGCTTTGACTCGAATTGCCATGCAGAAAGATTTTACTTTCGAGGCCTACCAGAAAGAATTAGAGCTGATAAGGTACCAAGAGGGCACTCGGATGGCTTATCCATCGAGGCTTCATTATTTTTCCGATTGGATTTATCAAAACCAGGAGAAGGGCATTCTAAAGGATATAACAAAAACTATAGGTGGTGTCACTTATGAAAATGCTCCCTCCTTTATGTCTGCGAACCCCAATTTTTATTCACAACTTACTAATCCGGATTATGTGGCCCAACTTCGTACAACGGAGGAAGCAATAAGCAATCGTACTTACTATTACATTCCAAAGGAAGATGTCTTTATCCATGAAAAAAATATAAAGCCTGGGGATTTGATTGCGATCACAACTACCATTTCGGATTTAGATATTGTCCATGTGGGCTTTGCGATAAAACGGAATGGAAGGATTCACCTATTACACGCCAGCACCAATTCGATGAAGGTGGAAGTCTCGTCAAAGCCACTTCACCATTACCTAAAGGACAACAAGTCACAATCCGGTATCATGGTTGCCAGGCTGGAAAGTCAATATTGAATAGTTTTATTCTACCTGTTCAAATTTTTGTATTGCTTTTCTCCATTATTACCTTTCATCATAAATTTCTCCGTTAAAGTTTTCTATATCAAATACAAAGGTACTTTCCGGAAGCCCTTGATCTGTTTTTATGTTTGTAAATTGATAGGTAGAAATGGTTTGCCTTCTGTTGACAAGGACAATTTTCTCCAGGATTTTTGAAGCCTCATCGATCCAAAGTCTGGCCTTATGATAATCTAGCTCCGGATTGGAAAATTCAAGATAGATTTGGTCATAGGTAATTCCATCCACCAATTTTTTGCCTTCATAAATGGATTTGGTAGCCTCTTCATAAAATGGAGATAATATCAGGTCAAAACCAGTGCTATCTTCCGGGTCATAATGCAGGATGTTTACTTCCTCATCCCCCTGAATATGTATCCACATGGATTTACCATCACAAAAAATCTCTTGGTCGTCCATAAGAAGCACATATTTACCTTTGGCAAATTGAAATTTCCCCTTTTTAGAGATTGAGACTGGTTTACTTTTATTTTCAATGCTGTAGGTAAAATCAGCTGAAAAATCGTTCATTCGTTCCAAATTGGCTTTGGCTTCCGAAAGAATCATCGTAACAGTATCCTCTTGTGGTAATCCTGGAAAGCAGGCAATAAAGAGAAGCAAAAGGCTAAGCGTGATCCTTTTCATGGTTTTAGGGGTCTATTGCTTCTACAAGCTACAAAATCTCAGCTTCATTTTAAAAAAATGAAGCTTTTTTGGCTGATCAGGTAAGCTTATTTTATCATAGATTAGTAGACAGATTTGAATTTATCATTGATTGATGATTATTTCTCTCCATTTGTCTGATTCAGCAAATTCCTTTATCACCTCATTTCTTTTGATCAAAAGGTTTTTCATGTATTTTTTTAGAATAACTACATTTACAAATCTACCAATAATCCCCATTGGTGATTTAAATTCCAATCGATCGGTCATGATAGTATTATTTTCGGCAGTTTCGAAATAGTGAAAATGTTTAAAACTCTTAAAGGAACCTTGAATCATCTCATCAACAAAATAAGATGGACTTTCGAATTCAGTAATTTTGGAAGTTAGTTTTTGACTTAGGCCAAAATGTACTGCTCTCCAAGTTACATACTCTCCCAAGTTGATTAAGCCTGTTGTAACCCCATCAATCGCCTCTTCCTTGGTGTGGGCTGTGGATACCTTGTGAAGATCAATGCTTCTTGACAAATCAAAACATCTTTCAATGGGAGCATTAATTTTTGTATGTAGAATGATGGTGGTCATAAAATTTTAATGTTGTTAATTTTAGAAATTAACTTGCACATAATAAAGAGTATACAAAGTTAAATATTATTTTCCCTCAACAAGTTGGAAACACAAGGTTGTATACCAAAATATGTTTTTAAATTAAAACAAAAAAACACCAGCACCTGAAGAAGCTTTTCCTTAAGAAAATCATTCTCCTAGTACTGGTGTATACAAACAACCCAAACTTTCTTTTTTGCCAGGTTTCGATAAACCCAGCCTATTTATACTATTATTGTCCTCTAATTATTAAGGTAACTACTAACGGCTGATGCTCTTGATTGCGCATGAGACATCAAAGTATTGACAGCATTTTGAAAATCTCCGCTGCTATTTAAAAAGGTATATCCATTTAGTTCTGTCGTGGCATATGGCGCTATTAAGGCTGAATAAGCACTGTATTTTGCCTGGACGATACTTGTGCTAAAAGGTCCTGAGATCACTTCAGATACATAGGCGTCGTATTTGGCCCTATAGACATCATCTGCATACAGGTAGCCTATCAATGGCCAACTAGAGGCATTTAATCCAGAGAAATTCAGTGGTAGACTTCCTTGCTGGTTTCCAGTTTGCAAGGCTTCATTATTGTCCCATGGTATCCAGTTCAATTTCTTGGTATCCGGATTGTTGTATAAGTAATAATTGTGTGTCATTCTGCCATAGGTATCCCAGTTTTGAATGATGGTATTTACTGCCAGGTATTTTAAAAATACATCTGTATCCAGCACTTCCTCAAGACTTGTTCTCCAGGCAGCTGGATCGCTTGTTCTTGATCCATCATGCAATAGGGTCAAAAGGCTTTCAACATCTGTAAAATCTTCCTCGTCCTCATTTGTCTTCTTCACATACTCATCCTCATCGTAGGTTCCTGATGCAAAACTGGCAGCATCCCCGTCTGGCTTGTACAGGTTACCATCATTGTCATTGTATTGGGTATCTATCAGGGTATCATCTACTTCTTCCACTAGGGTATACAATCCAAAATATACCGGCCCATCACCATAATCTACATATACGGTGTAAAAGGCAGTATGTGAAGCAACTAAACCAGCATCTCGGAAAATTTCAGTGGCTACCTTTTCTCTCAACATGGACCTGTCATTGTAATTGTTTTTTAAGCTTAATTTTTTAAACCCATAAAATCTTTGGTTTTTAATTTGTGGATAATCATCCTCAAATTCATCAAAATCAAGTTTAAATGACAACTTTAAAATGCCTGACTGCCAGCTACTTTGCAAGCTCGAATTTCCTTTAAATCGAACACCTACTCTGTACCATTCATTGTCCTCGTAAAATACCTCGGCAGGTACAAACAAAGGGTCTTCGTCAGTAAAAGTAGCGGCTCCACCAGGGCCACCGCCCCCAGGTCTGCCACCGCCGCTGCTACTAGCACCGAAGGTGCCATACAAATCAGTCATGTCATCAAGCATTGCCTGCCAACGGTCTTCAGTAATGACAATATCCAATCTTTTTACTGCCAAGTCTTCAAAAACTTCATCAAAATCGGGATCAGCATCATTGCTATGCGTAGCCTCTGTCCAATCAGTTGGATCAAAATCGGTATCATCAATGACCAGCTCTTTTTCATCATCATCCTGTAAACCAATTTCTTCTACATCTTCAACACAGGAGACCATGGTGAAGATTAGGAATAATAAATACAAGTATTTTGAATACCGTAACAATGATTTTTTTTCTATTTTTTTCATTTTAGTCTAGTTTGGGCCATAACCTTTAAAATATTTTACTGGCATCTGTTGGAAGGAAAAGCCATGCCTTAATACTTTTTTATATCGTATTAATTTCTAGGGCCTCTTGCGGGTCGGCTTTCCCGTTTTTTCTTTTTTTCCAAGTAGGTCTCCAACTGATTTTCAGTTAAAGTAGCTTGCAATTCAGTATCGATTTTATCTCTTACTTCTTTGGCTGTAGACCGATCTTTCATGTCATCAGCATATTTTTCATGGATGGTCTTCCATTCAGTTGCTTGCTCCTCGGACAATCCCAATTCTTTGGTAGCTGTTTTAATTATTTCTGTTGTGGTAGGAGGTGCTGGCCTTTGGCCTCTTTGTCCTTGGGCGTAAGTCAAGGAGCTTACAGCTACCATGGCGATCACTATTAATATCTTTTTCATAAAATATTGTTTTCGTTTTCTCTTTAGACGCAAGTGATTTGAGAATCCCTCTGAAATGAATTAAAAAATATTCCATAGGTCGAAAATAAAAAGGGGAAAATGTTTAGTGCCTAAGGAAAATATACTATAAACCATTGATTGTATGGTTCTTGATATTGATTTAAGTCCAAAAAATAATCTCCAAAAGTGAAAGAAATATTTTAAATGATTGAATAAGGCACATATCAAATAAAGGCTTTGTACGGATATGGTGGCAAAGCCA
>NZ_CAXBPD010000043.1:0-4420 GCF_963977555.1 uncultured Cyclobacterium sp.
AATTGTTAATTGTTAATTGTTAATTGTTAATTGTTAATTGTTAATTGTTTTTTAACGTAAATACTTCAAGAATCTATTGCTGGTGTTTGGGATGGTTGGACTTCCCTACCGGTACCTGAGCTTGTCGAAATACTGGTACCCGAGATTGTCGAAGGTGGTCCCTGAGCTTGCCGAAGGGCAAAGGGACATTTGAGCGAGAACCTCTTGGTTTTTTCACTTTGGTGTTCAGGCTAAGCCTGACACGAAAGTGAAAAAACCAATATAGCCCTAAAGGATCATTAGCGTAAGACGAGAAATCATTCGGTCTACCAAAGAACTGGTCATTAATCCTGACAAACACAGCTAGATGGATATTACCCTAGCAATCCAGGCAACATTCGAAGGTTTTTTTAAATGGAGTTATCGAAAATCATTTTTCAAGTTCAAAAGGATCACCTAGCAATTTTAAATGTCATCTACACTAGCCAAGAACCTAACAATGACCGTGAGAAAAAAAATTCTTCTTTAAAGCAGGGTTTTGACTACAGAATGGATTGGCTAATGCAAACAGTAGCTGAAATCTTTTAGGAAAAGTTCTTATTCTTCCCTTAATTGCCGCGTTTCGGTTCCATTGCGGTGGTCCAAGTGTTTGATTTAAATTCGGGTTTGAAAATGAATGGTTATCAGCTCATAAATTCTCCCAAAGCCAAATTCTATAATAATCAGGACTCTACTATTTCTGTAAAGATTCTAAATGGCTGTTAATAAATATCCAGATTTACCTATCCAGATCTTGGGATTTACCTTTAATTAATTTTTTCTGCTTTAACAACAATATATCCTGGATTCAGATAGCGCAATATATGCTCTGGAAAATAACCAATACAATGGTATCGTGAACCAATGTTTTCTTCCGATCTCTGATAGGAAAATTTCATTTTGAACATGTCACGATTCTCTTCTGGCAAAGAACTGTGCCATTCTAGTGGAACATCAAACATATCAGCTGGTACCCCAAACAGCATTAAGGTATCGGGGTTAGCACCTATGGTTTCCACCAGATATCCTTTACCTTCTCCTTTATTTGTTATTACTGTATCATCGCCAACGCAGGGGTGCTGACCAATGAGGTACCCTTAGGCATGAAAAACAGGTAGTTCATCGTTATTCTGGCAAGCCACAAGGATCGATAAAAGAATAACAATCCCTACCAAAATTATCCATGTACCTTTAAAAACCTCCAGTATCTTCATATTGATCAATATTAATTAAAGCCATAAACGAATAAAAAGACAAAGGCTGAAAACTAAACAAACCTATGTTTTAAATAATAATTCTCTAATCTTCACAGCTGCTTTTATTCAGTACAAAAGGGACCTTGAAAACGCTACAAAAAGCTATGGGAAAGGACCTTACCTACCCATCAATATTATTTGATCACAAACCACTGCTGAGACCTGGGTGGAATATTGACAGGCAGCTCTATCGTATAATCTCTATTCAATTCCAGGCTTGTTATATTTCCCTTATTGTCCAGCAGCCTGGCCTCATTTTCAAGTCCTGTATAATACAGGTTCACTGAAATATCTTTTTGTATGGGCACATCCAATGGATTGTAAAGCATAAGCAGTCCTTTCTCCTCTCCAAGGGGATTGACATGAAGGAGCCCGTCGTAATCCCTGCCATCAGGTCTTCGCAGGTGCACAATGTCTCCATCCAAAACTTCCCGGTGTTGCTTGTAAAAATTCACCCATTTAAGAATTATCTTCTTGGTTTGTGGGCTGTCATAAAGCTGTGGCCCTCTAAAACAGGCCTGTACACCTGCACCAAAAAGATTGGCCAAACGTTGTTCATAATGGGGCAAATGTTCCTTCAAGGGCTCTATGGTAGCGGCTTTCCCTCCCCCATGGTATTCAACCAGTGGTACAAACATCCAGCCCATTGAAGGGGTCTTCTGCCATGTGCCGTCATAAATGTTTTGTCTTTCGATGATTTCTTGCTGGGCCCTGGGCAAGGACCAATTGGTTTCCCGATAGCCCATACCCGTTTTATTGCTTCCTGCCATAAAATAATGATCGGGCACATTGAGAAAAATGCCTTTACCCCTGGCCCATTCATAAAAGGTTTTGATTCTTTGGTATTGGTTCCACTGCGAATCCTCAAGTCCTTCGTGTCCAGGATGCTCATGACTGGCACATACATCTCCGGGATAACTCCCATCATGTTCCAGGATATCCTGTCCGGTTTTACTATAAAAATTATACAGCTTTTCAAAATAATTGATCCCCCATTCACTTTCCAAGCAAGGGGAATTGCCAAAACGAGGTTGTAAGCCTTGCGGCATGATGACATCATTTTCTTTATTGATGCTCCTACTTGCCAATAAGGAATACCCGCCCAAGGCGATTCCTTTGACATGTGCATAATCTGCCAATTCTTTCATTCTATTAATATTTTCCGGACTGTCATTTTCTATCTGAAAACCACTTCCAAAAGTCATGATCACCATCTCAAAGCCCACTTCTGCGCATTGATCGATGGCTTTTTTGACAGCAGCATTGTCGGCATTGCGAACATGCATCATCATAGGGTTCTCTGTTGCCCAAGGCGCCTGAGACCTGTACATTCTTCTTTCCGCTAGTCCTATTCTCTCCCTGTCCCAACTGTCATGGAACAATTCCCAGGTCCTAAAACTTTCAAAAGTTTCCTCCGGAGCAAGGCTTTTCATGGGGCCAAGCTTAGGATAGGCTTCCAAAAGCACGGGCGTTTGTAGGCCATAATTCACTTGGGTTTTATACAAAGGGTCATTGTTCCAGGCAATACTGCTGGAATACAGGTTGTCATTGGACATGCCTCCAAAGCGGAAGTCAGTTTCAATTGATATATTGGGTTTTTTCCACTCTGTCTTGGCGTCCACAGCACTTTCCGGTTCTACCAGGGCCAATATTTCACTTTTAAAGGTGTTAATTTTAATTTTTTGATCGCTTCCATTCTCCACGGTTATCCATTTAGAGAGTAGTGGAATCCCGTCAAAAAGCTCGTAATGCACCTGTACTTTGATTGCTTTCAGGTAATTGTATCGGGCTTTCAGAGCAGCTTTATCCGTTTCTTTTTGTTCACCCAGAAGCTTGACCTCCATCACATGACTTCTGCCCTGGTTTCCTTGTGTGGCAAAATCCTCAAATCCTCCCTTGGGATCCATTTTTCCAAGCCTTAGCTTAATTATTGGACTGGAATCTATTTTGATGTCGACAAGGTGTTCGTAATTGTCATCTGAATAACTATAAGAAAAAGACAATTTGGAAGCTTTTCTTTCCGCACGAAGAAAAATAGGTTTGCCCTCCTCATATTCCCCCTGACTGCTTTCCTTTTGGCCATCGAAAACACCAAAAGTACGATCCTGGGTTCTGAGGTTTATTTTATATACACCACCATTGCCATTGACCAAGGCCATACCCGGCCCCCAGCTTGCAGACTGATCTGTTCCCGGGTCTAATTGTACTATCCATACCTTCGTTTCCTCCGGACTATCTCTCTCAGCCACTACGGAATTATTGGCCAAGGCCATGATTTCCCCTGCCTTGCCTTCATTGATAAAAGAATTTCGCTCATCTCCTTTGGAAGCAGTAAGTTTCCAGGAATCTTTAAGCTGAGCAAAATTATCATTAAACATTACCGTTCTACCAAGATCTGTTGAGGCCTTTGCTGCCAGGTAATTAAGCAAAGCATCATCCGCAACATAAGTAAAAGTCAATCGCTTACCAGGTGCAGGCCAAGGAATGTCCTTGGGCATCCATTCCAGCCTTTTTTGCCAAGCAAAACGTGGCTGAGTTTCTCCAACTTCATAATTCTTCAGCGTTAAGGCTGCAGGGTTTACCTCCATTTGATCAACCCACTCGCCCAGTAGGTAATTGTGAATGGGTTGACCGATTAATCCTCCTACAGGTAGTTCCATTCCGTCTATTGTGACCATTGCCTCCGGCCGTATAGATCTTAGCATTTGCTCCCCGGTCATCTCATTTTCAAGGCCTACTGTTGCCCCACCTTTCTCCACATTAAAAACACGTCCAATCAAACCATTGCTCAGGATTAATTCTCCTTTCACATTGGTAAATACTTCCGTTTTGGCATCGATGGGTCCAAGCAGCCAATCTTTTGTTATTTTGGCCTTTTTATACATTGGAAGTTCGCCTGTTTGTTGGGTCCATCCAAGAAATGAGGGGAGCAACAATAGCGTTAATAAAAAAAGTATAGGCCACATTTTCTGTATTCTCATAGCGGTGTTCCTTTCGTTTCGGAAATGATGGTAATTTTTCCATTCCCTTTCGATATCGTATTGGTTAAATTGACTAGGGGCTAATATAATTATTAATGGTTGATGGTTGGTTGTTAATTGTTAATTGTTAATTGTTAATTGTTAATTGTTAATTGTTAATTGTTA
>NZ_CAXBPD010000044.1:0-4408 GCF_963977555.1 uncultured Cyclobacterium sp.
AACTATTAAAACCAAAATAATGAAAATACAATTAAAATACGTCTGCATACTTTGTTACTTTATTTTCTTCACAAAACCAGCAGTTGCACAATCCATTGAAAAAAATGAAATCACTTTTATTAAGGCAGGAAAGTTATTTGATTCTGAAAATGGAAAAATCCTTGCAAACTATGTTATTAAAATTCAAAACAATAAAATAACTACTATAGGAAAAAACATCTCAATTCCCGAAAATGCAAAAATTATTGATTTAACGGAGTACACTGTTTTACCCGGTCTAATTGATGGTCATACACATTTGATGACTCTTGACGACTTAAAAGATGACTATCCTATGGCCGAAAAAGTCTTATTCGAAGGGGATGCTTTAAGAGTGCTTAGAGGTGCTAATCGAGCCAAAACATGGCTAGAAGCAGGTTTTACCACAGTGAGAGACTTAGGAGATTCAGGTCCTTTTCTTGATGTAGCTTTAAAAAAAGCCATCAAAGAAGGAACCACTATAGGCCCTAGAATGTTTGTGTCTGGTCCGATTATTATTTCTGAAGGCGGACAAGTTCCTGGTTTAATTAAAAGTCAAAGAAACGTAATTGAAGATGAATATACTATAATTAAGAATGTAGATGATGCCATAAATGCAGTAAGGATTCACGTCAACTATGGCGCAGATATAATCAAGATTTGTGCGAACAATTCACCCAATAATACTAGCCTTACTATTGATGAAATGAAAGCCATCGTAAAAATGGCACATCGTTATGACAAAAAAGTTACTGCTCATGCAACAAATGACTTGGCTGTTTGGGAGGCAGTAACTGCAGGAGTTGATGGTATTGAACATGGTTATCAAATTTCAGATACTACATTAACACTTATGGCAAAAAAAGGTGTTGTCCTAGTCCCAACCGACATCTCAAAACCTCTTTATAACAAGGTATTAGATATTGTAGATTATAAAGGAGATAAGGATATAGCAATAAAAATGGCTAAAGACAGGTACCAAGACAGATTGCAAAGAGCCATTAAAGCAGGAGTAACAATTGTAACAGGGTCAGATAATTATCTTGATTTTAAAATGCCACAAGGAGAAGCAGCAAAGAATATCCTCATAGCTTATGAAGAAGAAGGAATGAAACCACTTGATATAATAAGATCCTCAACATATTTATCATCAAAATTTATGGGTAAAGAAGATGAACTAGGAATTATAAAAGAGGGAGCATTTGCAGATATTATTGCCGTAAAAGGTGATATAGAAAATGAATTCTCAAGTACGATTTTCAATGTTATCTTTGTGATGAAGAATGGTGAAATTTATGTTGAAAAGGAATAAACAGTTGCTAACATTGTATAAAAATAATGCTAAGTTTAGTGCTTAACCAAGAGTCCTAGCGCTTTTGTTACGTCTGATTTTCCTGCGGAAAATCCTCGCACACAAAACCGCACTATTCTTATACGTAAACGTTGGCCTTCATTATGACTAATCAATGAACAAATATTAAAACTATATATATTAATATTCAAATTAAACCTAGTTACGCTTATGAATCTAACTAAAACCAAAAACCCATTTCTTAATTTATCGATTATTTTAATCATAACGCTGTTTGTTAGTAATTTACAGGCCCAAAAGAAAAGGTTTATTACATCAGACGATTATGAAAAATGGGAATTGCTGAGAACGACTGCAATCTCCAAAGATGGTAATTGGTCAAGCTATCAAATAGACAAGGTGAATAACGACAAAACGACTTTCCTCTATAATATTAATAAGAACACTACAAGAGCTTACCTAAATGCTGCTGAAGCAAAATTCTCTCAAACTGGTGGATGGTTCGTCTATGAAAAAGTATTAAGTGGTAAAGAACAAAAGGCTAAAGAGAAGAAAGAGAAAAAAGAAAAGCCTGAAACCAACGATAAAGTATTGGTCAATTTAACAAACGCTGACACTTTGCTTCTAAAGGGTGTTATAAAATATAGCTTCAGTGAGAAAGATTCCTACCTGGCAATGCTAAGGACAAATGATAGCGTCAACACCCTGGTAATACAAGACCTCAAAACTCAAACACAAATGAGTTTTGGAAATATAAAGTTCTTTGAATGGCAGAAAAAAGGAGAACTTATAGCGATGATCGTGGAAACAAAAGACTCAATAGCGAACGGCATTCAATTATATAATCCCAGTAAAGGAATCATAAAAGTATTAGATCAGTCGGCTCATATATATTCTCATTTAGTATGGGGTGAAAAAGCTGACTATTTATTTGCCATAAAGGCGATAAATCAAGTAAGATCAGATGAGAATTCTTTCCAATTACTTCATTGGAAGGGCTTCTCAAAATTGAATCCTATTTTCTCAATATTTGATCCTAATAAAACAGAATCATTCCCAGATGCTAGAAGAATCTTATCAGATAATATTAAGATTTCAAACGACGGAAACACGGTATTCTTCGAGACCTTTTCTTGGATACAAACTGAAGAAAAAAAGAAAGATAACTCTGAGAAAGAAGATAATAAAAACCCAAAAGTAATTGATGAATATGAAGCCCCCGACTTAGAAATATGGCACAGTAAGGATGAATTGATGATTACTCAACAAAAGAAAAACGCTAATAAAGACTCCGAAGAACCCATCTTATATGGATGGCATGTTGATGATAACAGCAATCTAGCTTTAAGTAATGAACTAGTTGAAAATATTAGCTTACAAGTTAACAATAAGATGATGATTGGTTTGGATCAGACCCCTTATTCATTTGATGCTATGTTTGGTAGGCCAAGCAACGATATCTACCTTATCAATATTGAAAACGGAGAGAAAAAAAAGGTTCTAACCGATATCAGAAGAACTTCGCCGATCTGCCCTAATGGTAAATATTTCATTTATATAGAAGATAATAATTTACATCTATATGATATTGAAAAAGAATCATCTATTAATATTACATCTAGTTTAAACGCTAAGTTTATTCAAGGTGATTCATACGATTACCCCGTAGAGGAAAAACCGCCTTTCAGTGGAGGGTTCTCTGCCTGGAGTAAAGATGGAAGCTCATTCCTATTCAATTCTGAATTTGATGTTTGGCAAGGATTTGTAAATGGAAATCTCTCAAAACGTATTACTACAGGAGAAGAAGATGAAATCATTTACAGACATAGGTTTATCCATCATGAAGATGAATTCGTTGATCTGGATAAAGAGCAGTTCTTTTCAATGAGCGGAAAAAAATCTAAAAAATCAGGATTCTCTAAAGGTATCCTTGGTCAAAAACTGAAGAAGTTAATCTACGATGATGTTAGTATTTATGAATTAGATCAACCTCATATAGAACTTAATTTATTGACTTATAAATCCCAGTCTTTTGACAAATCTCCAAATCTGAATATTACTGACTTAGATTTTTCAATTTCGAAAAAGGTTTCACATACAAATTCTTTTCAAGATGAATATGCCTGGGGTAAGGCTGAACTTATAAATTTTAATAATGCTAAAAATAAAAGCGCCCAGGGAATTCTATACTATCCAGCAAATTATCAAAAGGGTAAGAAATATCCAATGATAACTTATGTATATGAAAAGCTTTCTGATGGTTTTCATAGATATACGGTACCGTCTAAGACTAACTATTATAACACTACGGTCTGGCAACAACAGGGGTATTTTGTATTGAAACCAGACATTGAATTCATATCGGGAGATCCAGGGGTTTCTTCTGCAAAGACACTAGAGAATGCTGTCGCCGCTGTAGTAAAAAAGGGTGATATTGACCCTTCCAAAGTTGGTCTAATAGGACACTCTTGGGGTGGTTATCAAGCAGGCTTTGTACCTACTCAAACTGACATTTTTGCAGCAAGTGTAGCGGGCGCTGGTTTGACTAATTTTATATCTATGTATTTGGCAATAACACCATCATTTGGAGGGTCTCCTGAAAATAATCATTTTGAAGTCTCTCAAGAGCGAATGATAAGTCCACCCTGGCAATCACCTGATAATTACATTCGAAATTCATCTGTAATGAATGTTGAATCTTTGAATACACCGATTCTATTTGAAGTTGGAGACGATGACATGAATGTGAATTGGAGACAAGGAATCGAGTACTACAATGCTGCTCGTAGGGCCGGTAAGCAATTTGTTTTACTAGTGTACGCTAAGGAAGGCCATGGCGTTAGAGAAGAGAAGAACGCATCTGATTATCAACAGAAAATTCTAAGGTGGTTTGGTCATTATCTCAAAGGGGAAGAAGCCCAAGATTGGATCATGGATGGAATTCCTTACAGTGAGCAACAGCGCAGGTTAAAAAAAGGAATAACGAAAGGCTAACCATCTATATAAAAAATAGGCGAAATATTAGTAAAATCAAGGCTTTTGGCTTGTATCAAACTTTGTGCTTAACCGAAAGTTTGG
>NZ_CAXBPD010000045.1:0-3479 GCF_963977555.1 uncultured Cyclobacterium sp.
CCACTCAATTCACCTAAATCTCCTCTTTTTTATTTTCTAAGCAGACCCTACTTAAATTTTAGGACGAGTCAGGATGTTTACGAAATAATCCCCCTTTTTCCCCCTTTGAAGAAAAGGGGGATTTCGTGCTTACAGGACTTACGAGCGCGTACCTGATTTTACATTTCCTCAGCCCGTTACAATTTCAATAATTCAGCAATAAAGTACCTTTTTGCCGAAACTCCCCCTTGAGAAAGAGGAGTAGCGCCTGTCTCAACAGAATCTTGAGGGGCTCATCTCTTAAAAATCATGTTTATTTCAATAAATATTTGTGGAGAGGAAATGGTTTTTAAATTTCCTTTCAGGGTCATATTTTTTGGTTAATTCAAGAAAATCAGGGTACTTTTCATATTGTTGCTGTAGCGCTTTAGGGTTCATGGTGAAAAGTTTTCCCCAGTGGGGTTTTCCATTGAATGCTGCCAGTGTTCCTTCAATTTTGGGGATCAATTCCATTACTTCATTGACATGAGGCTTCCATGTAAAATGAATGGCTACACTGTCTTGGTGATAACATGGACTCATCCAAAAATCATCCGCAGCAATGGCCCTAATTTCCGAAATAAATAAATGGGGGTAAATTTGCTCATTTAGCGCTTCTAGGGCTAGAATAGCCTCCATGGCATTCTTTCGGGGAACAAAAAATTCAGATTGTAACTCTTCTCCTGCACTCGGATTAAAATCCATTTTAAAATGGGGCAACCTGTCGTACCAAGGTCCTGGCATGCCCATCTGTTCAGAACAGCATTCTGCCGACTGCGCCAGAAAAGGATGAATGTTTTTGGTAGCTGCTGTTGCACCATAGAAATCGGTATCCATTTGAATAGGGTCGCCGGCCACTTTTTGTTTGACCCATACTTCACTTATTTTTTTGTCTCTCCAGTCGGTAAACAAACTTACGCTGTATCCGCTAGACATTATGGCATCAAAATACAATGCTAAACGCTCCAGAGGAAGGTCTAAAAACACATTTTGCTGGACGTCAAAGGTTTCCTGCACTTCAAGGGTTAACTTGGTAATGATACCAAAGGCACCCAAACCTACCACTATTGCATAAAAGTCAGGATCTGATTTGTCCAGGTTTTTCAGCTCACCGTTGGGCATGACCAATTCGATGGCTTGTACCGCAGTTGCCAGGTTCCCATTTTTAACACCCGATCCATGCGTAGCTGTAGCACATGCTCCTGCCACAGTAATATGAGGCAAGGAAGCCAGGTTATGCAAAGCGAAACCTGGCGCGTGTAATTCTTTACAAAAATCACCGTAGCGTGCCCCCGCTTCCACTGTCAAGGTCTTTTTGTCCTTATCCAATCCAAGGACTTTGTTTAATTGCTTGGTAGAAATCTGATTTTTAGAACTGTCTGCAATGTCATTGAAACAATGTTTGGAACCCAGCGCTTTTATCTGATCCAATCGCTTAACCAAGTCCTGAATTTCAGCTATAGTACTTGGTTCATAAAGGTTTTTTGCTTTGAAAGTATAATTCCCAGCCCAGTTTTTCCTCTTCAGACCTAGCGTCTCACTTTCCTCCATAATTTGATTTTTTCCTTTTTTATGTGGGCCACAATTCCATCTGTCGAAGCTAGGCTTGATGTTTTAATAACCTCTTCCTTTTTATTGCAAACCTTTAATATACCCTAAATTCACTAATTTTTTTTCATCAGGTTGCAAAATGCATCAATTGAAACCAATTCTTCATAACTTCTCCGGCTTAAATCCCACAAAGACCATCTTGTCTTCTGAGGGACTATTGTCGGGATGGTTAAGGGAGAGGTAGAGTTTGCCATTGTGGGTAAAATACATGCGGGTATATATGGTATTTAATGGCAGGTCCACTTCCCCTACTTTTTCAAAGTCGCTGTTTATCATGATAACGGAAGGCAATTTATTGTCCCAGTTTCGCTGCTCCCCATCTGGGCCGATATAGTCCACACCTTGGTAAGCCAGGCGGTAGAGGAGCTTGTTTTCTTCATCATAGGCTATCTCTCGGTAGGAGTTTGAAGGAACATAAAAGCTCTCGCTATTTCCACTCTCAGCATGTTCCCAGGGCAGGGCATCTCCAAAGTGCCTGCTTCCTGCTTCCTTTTCAATCAACTCTTCTTTTTCCAAATCATAGATTAAAATATTGTTGTAAAATGGGATACCTAAAACTAAGTAGCGATCTTCAATTAACACATGAGATCCATGACTGAAAAAAGCACCATGAACAAAATCGTTGAAAAACGTGGGTAGCTCCAAAATATGTTGAATCGGTTCGTTTACGCTGTTAGCAATTTTCATAAACATCGTGCCAGACCATATTCCAGGTCCATTATAATCTGTATCCACTTTAGTGAATACGTAAAAATCATCATTGCTTTTATGATAAACCAAAGGCCTTTGTGTATAATACATCTGCACGTAAGGCTTGCCCTTCCTTGATGTATCATCTGTTTTTATAGTCTTTATAACGTTACCTTCAAAATCAGTTACATAAAGCCGTATCCTATAGGTGCTAGCAATAAGTAGGGTAGAGTCTGAAATTACTTCAAAGGCCATAAGTTGCCCTACAGCATTTGGGCCATCCAGGTGGAAACGCACTTTAAAGTCCTCTCCCTTATCAGAAAGTGCATAAAATTCCAAATCATTGGTATTTACATTTACTACCCCTAGATAAGGGACATTGCCTATGTTACAAGTCTTCACATACCTGCTGTATACATCCGATCGGTACCCGATAGGAATTGTCAAAGTATCAGTAGGAACCAAAGTCATTTTCTGGTCAAATTCCCTGGGGGTTGGATTGAGTTCTTTGGCTTCTTTGCAGGAAGCCGAAAGACACAGCAGGAGGACACAAATCAGTATATTTTTCATCTCCAGATTTTATTTCCGACTATTAGGAAGTACATAAATCAGTTCAACACCATAGATTTAAACCTTTGGTTCTTAAACTATATCTAGCATTAAATTTTCAATCCGTTTTAAAACTAAAAAATTAAATTCAAAAAAAAATAAATAGTTTATGTTTATTTTTTCATTTTATGAAAAATAGAACCGATTTCTAACTTTAGCCTTAAAACAAAAATACCAGTGAGGAAATAGTTTGTTATTCCTGTATTAATCCCCCAGCCCTCCGTAGTGGCGGAAAGAGTTGTGGATTGAGAATTTTATTGCTTGATTCCCGGCGGCTGAGCGGAGCCGAAGCCATAGGGCAACGTGTCCGTTATACCTACTCCTTCCGCTCAGGAACCTGTTACCAGCCCGATTAATTGATTATTTATAATTTGGATTATCTAAGCTATATAATCTTCGCAACTCCAAAATAACTGAAGAAGCCTGACAGGCTTCAACAACAATAACCACGGGTGGAACCCGTGGACAACAATATTTTATCAATACACCAACCCCGGAGGCCATATGTTTGCAAGAGGAATAGCATAAGTTTCAGAAAATCATTAGTTTAA